>NZ_MWTG01000001.1:0-23785 GCF_059752555.1 Halorubrum sp. B52
TGGCCGAGCATCGCGGCTTCGGCCTCGATGCCACCGACGCCCCAGCCGACGACGCCGATGCCGCCGATCATCGGCGTGTGACTGTCCGTGCCGACGAGCGTGTCCGGAAGCAGCCAGTTCTCGCCGTTCTGCTCGCGTTCGTGGACGACCTGCCCGAGATACTCTAGGTTCACCTGGTGAACAATTCCCGTTCCAGGTGGGACGACGCTGAAGTCGTCGAAGGCGTTTTGCGCCCACTTCAGTGCCCGGTACCGTTCGCTGTTGCGCTCGTACTCCAGTTCGACGTTCTTCTCGTAGGCGTCCTCGCTACCGAAGTAGTCCACTTGGACGCTGTGGTCGATCACGAGGTCGATGGGCACCTCGGGTTCGACGAGAGTTGGGTCGCGGTCCTTGCGGTCGACGGCCGACCGGAGCGCCGCGAGGTCTACGACGGCAGGGACGCCTGTGAGGTCCTGGAGGATGACCCGGGACGGCTGGAACGGAATGTCGGCGTCGGAAACGTCCGGTTGCCAGCCAGCGAGGTCACGGATGTCGTCCTCGGTAATGTCCTCCCCATCGGCGTTTCGGAGGACGGATTCGAGCATGACACGGATGCTAACCGGGAGTTTATCAAGTTCACAGAGGCCTTCCTCTTCGAGGACGGTGAGGTCGGCCATCTTGTAGGTCGTTCCATCGGCTTCGAACTCGCGGATCGCATTGAAGGGGTTCATTATTGTGGAATACTTCAAACGGAGTAACGGTTATTCTTGTCCCCGTTCTCGGGAGACGGGATTCGAGCAGTTGGACCTGCCCGAAGGGGTTCAGAGAGCTCGTTGCTCTCGCGTTCGACGAGTGGTACAGTTCTGCATAAGGTGGCACTGCCTTCCTCGCTAGTGTTCATGGGTTCAGGCACCCGTTTCTTGGCCAGTCTTACTGTCCATGCGTTCAGGCGCGATTCGTGACAACCGCATCGCGTTCCCGGTGACGCCGAGGCTCATCCCCATGTCGCCGACGATGACCGCGACCGCGACGCTCACCAGTCCCAGCGGGACGCCGAGTGCAAGCAGGGCCTTCACGCCGAGGCTCGACCAGATGTTCTGGCGGATCACGCCGTTCGCCGTGTGCGACAGCCCGTAGAGATACGGCAGCTTGCTGATGTCGTCGCCCATCAGCGCGATGTCGGCGGTCTCGATTGCGGTGTCCGTTCCGGCCGCGCCCATCGCGATGCCGACCTCAGCGGTCGCCAGCGCGGGCGCGTCGTTGATGCCGTCGCCGACCATCGCCACGTCGCCGTACTCCGCCTGTAACGCCTCCACGGCATCGACCTTCTCGTCGGGCAATAGTTCTGCGCGATACTCGTCGACGCCGACCTGTTCGGCGATCGCACGGGCCGTCCCCTCGTTGTCGCCGGTCAGCATCACGACGTGCGCGACGCCGAGTTCGTGCAGCCGTGCGACCGCCCGTTCGGCGGCCGGCCGCACCTCGTCGGCAATGGCGATAATGCCGATCAATTCGGTATCCGTGCCGACGAGGACGACCGTCTTCCCCTCATTCTCGAACCGCGAGATCGCGCCGTCCTCGAGGTCGGCACAGTCCTCGCGTTCGCACTGCTCGTGGGCCACTTCGGCGACTGCGCCGCCGTCGGCACGGAGGTGGGCGTGCGACAGGTCGAAACCCAACTCCTCGAAGAGGGCGGGCTTGCCTGCATAGTACGTCTCGCCGTCGATGTCTGCGCTGATCCCCTTTCCGGTGATGCTCTCGAATTTCTCGATACTCGGCACGTCATCGCCGGCATCCTTTTCGGCGCGTTCGAGTATCGCCTCGGCGATTGGGTGTTCGCTTCGCTGCTCGAGTGCAGCCGCGTGCTGGAGTACCGTCTCGTCGTTCGTACCGCCAAGCGCTACGACGTCCGTGACCGCGAGTTCGCCCTTGGTGAGGGTACCAGTCTTGTCGAGGGCGATGGCGTCCACCTCGCCCATCGCTTCGAGGTGGTTGCCGCCTTTGATGAGGACACCGTTCTTCGCGGCACTGGTGATCCCCGACACCACGGAGACTGGGGTCGAGATGACAAACGCACACGGGCAGGCGATCACCAGCAGAGTAAGCCCCCGAATGAACCACGCCTGCCAGTCGCCCGCGAAGGTGAACCCGTAACCGGCTAGGTCCACCGACACCGGATCAGCGATAACCAGCGGCGGGATAGCGGCGGTCAGGATTGCCAGCACGACGACGAGGGGTGTGTAGTAGCCGGCGAACTGGTCGACGAACTGCTCGGACTCGGTCTTCTTCGCCTGTGCGCCCTGCACCATCTCGATGATCTGCGAGAGCGTCGACTCCGAGGCGGCCGAAGTGGCCTCGAACTCGAGGTATCCTTCCTCGTTGATGCTGCCCGCGTACACTTCGTCGCCGGCAGCCTTGTCGACGGGGACGCTCTCGCCCGTGATCGGCGACTGGTCGACTGCACTCTCGCCTTCGATGACCGTCCCGTCGAGCGGAATCTTGTCACCGGGGCGAACAACCACGGTCTCGCCCACCTCCACCTCCTCGGCGGGCACCGTGACTTCCTCACCATCGCGAAGGACGGTCGCCTCGTCGGGCGAGAGTTCCATCAGCTCGCGCAGGGAGTCCCGTGCCCTGTCCATCGCATAGTCCTCGAGCAGCTCGGCGATGCTGAATAGGACGGCCAGCGTCGCCGCCTCGACGAAGTAGCCGATACCGGTCGCGGCGATGATGGCCGTCCCCATTAGCAGGTCGATGTCCAGACTCCGGTTCTTCGCGGAGTAGTACCCGCTACGGACGACCGGGATGCCACTGGCCGCGACGGCGCCGAGGAACAGGACATCTGCGATGTGGAGCGGGTACTCGAGGACACTTGCGATGGCGATGTTCTGTCCTGCGAGGAAGAACTCGAAGAGGAGCCCGACGGTGAGGAACGCCGCGCCGAGCCACGTCTTCTTCGCGCGAGGACTCGTCCAGACCTCCGATGGTGGTGCGATGTCGACGCCATCGGCCGCCTGGTTGTCCTCATCATCGCCCTCGGCGTCCGAGCCCCCGACGACCTCGTAGCCGGCGCCTTCAATCGCCTTGACGACGTCGGCTTCGCTAGTCCGATCAGGGTCGTACGTGACGTTGGCTGTGCCGGTGGTCGGCTGGAGCGTGACGTCAGTAATGCCGTCGACACGCTGGAGGCTCTTGTTCACCTTTTGGGCGCAAGAGGGACAGTCCATCTCGGGAACGGCGAGGCGGGCGGTCAGCTCACGTCGCTGTCCGCCGCCGCTCGTTCCTCCTGCTGCGTCCGGATTCTCTGTCATCACGTCACGGTAGGAGTGGGAGTTCGATATGTCTTTGTTGGAATATTCCAACTGCGGCCCTCAGTACGATGCCAGCTGTTCTTCCGTGACCCGCTCGCCGGCGACATGTTGCTTCGCCAAATGTTCTTCCGCCCGACGGAGTCGGTAGGTGAGTGTTGACCGCGGCACGTCGAGATGCTCGGCGAGCTTGCCGACGTCAACCTCGCGGGGCGACTCGTAATAGCCGTGTTCGACGGCGGCCTGGAGAGCAGCCTCTTGGGCTGGAGGCAATCCACTCGGTGTTCCGTCGCTTCCCCTAGCTGATGTTGTGTCCGCTGTGCGGAGCATCTCCATCTGGGCGCACTCCCCGACGGCGACTTTGAGAGCGTCGAAGAACGCCGCCACGTCGCCATCGCCGGAGTGGATGAGTCGCCACGTGTAGTGGCGGCCCTCGTGACGAGTCTCGAACAGCACGCCGTCGCCGAGGTGGTCGCGAGCGATGTGGGGGACTGAGGCGCAGGTCGGAGTGCGCTCCCAATCTGAGTAGAGGATGAGCGCGTCGTCCGTGCGGTCGAGGACGCGGGTGGTCTGTGTGGCGCCGCAATCCTCAGTCGCCAGACAGTCGGCGTAGTAGTCGCCGGTGAGAAAGGCGTCCTCGATAGCGTCGAGCGCCTCAGGAGTTCCGGTAGCATGGTCGACCCGCCAGAGACGTTCGGCAGTGGCGTGCAGCGAGAGCGAGCGGACGCGGGCGTCGGAGTGGTCGGCGAGAGCGTCAGCCACCCGGTTACAGCCCGGCTCGTATTCGAGTGCGAAGATGAGTTCGCGCATATCCTGTGTACGGCCTCCTACGACATAACCCATGGTCCGGGGTGATGTCTACTGGCGGGTATCAGATCACGTCGTCCGGGTCGTGGACCTCCTGCATTCGCTGCGCTTCGGCCGCGTATTGTTCCTGGAGGTCTGGGTCATCGACCATGCCAAGATTGTCGAGTTCAGCATCGACTGCTGCCGTCGTATCTCGGACATCGGTAAATGAGGTTAGCGCCCGCTCCTTCCGATAGTACTGTTCGCCATCGGGCGTTGCGTAGGTGAGGATGATCAGGTTCTGTTCGTCATCGGAGTACGTCCGTTCGACAAGCCAAACACGAACGTCATCTTCAGACTGATTTGACATACTTGGACGTCCCCCGATATCCACTAAGGGATTGGTGTTACGACTTGCCGAGACTCGCTGTCTCGAAGGGTGATTCTCCGGTCGGAATGAGCAGCTCCTGTCGGTCTCCGACCCGCTCAGCGAGCTTCCGTTTCAGATACTGTCTCGCCGTTGACGGCGTGAAGACGCCCTTGTCGAGCATGTCGCCAACGACGTCTTTCAGTGCCCGGAACTGTCCCTTCAGATGGCCGTCGCCGACCGGCTTGCCGTCGTACCAACGCACCGTCGCGAGCGCGCCGTTCCCGACGGTCTCTCCCTGTTCGACCGTCTCCGAGTCGTACTGGAGCCCGAACCACAGCGTCCGATAGGCGGTCACCTCGAACGTCGTCGACACCACGTAAAACGCCTCATGGTGGAGGTAGTCGAGATGGTCAGCGATAATCTCCTCGAGCGTGAGCCCGGTGGCGCGAGGCTTCGGCTCGACGACCGTCGACGGTCGGTCTTCGCCGGCGAGGTAGCCGTCGACGGCATCTGCCTCGAGGCCATCGGCTAACTCCGCCAGCAGCTGTTTCGCCCACTTGGAGTCGGTGTCTTCGCCACCGAACGGCGACTCAGCCGAGATTCGGTGCTTGAGCTTCAGATTTGATGCACCCCAATGAGAGTAATGGAGCGTGTACTGTCCGTCGGTTCGTTCGTACGCAACAAGTGCGCGGTGGCCCATTGAACAATCACCTCGCAGAACGATCCACGACTGGATCGCCCCGCACCCCTCCCGGGGGACGAACAACGCTACTCGTCGATCGGGTCGGGGGAACTGAGGTCCGCGTACAGCACCTCACCGTCGCGGACGACGTACCGTTTCGCCAGCACGGGAAATCGGCATTTGGTAAATCCGGCTGTCTGGATGTCGAATTCTTCGTCCGGTTCGAGATACTCCGCGAGCGACCGGAGGAACTCGTGGGTGACGATGCCACCGTCGTAGTCAGGAAGCCCGTTCTCACGGGCCTCGTACACTTCGAAGCTATCGTAGCCCCAGATGATCAGTTCGCCGTCGTCGTCCACCTCCCAGTTGAGCGTCCCGAAGCAGTGGTTCTCACAGAGCTGGCGGACGGCCTGTGGGTCTGTTACGAGCGCGCCGGTCGATGTCGTTGCGGCTTGGAGAGTTGCCATCGGTTGTTCTCGGGAGCTGTCTCGCGCCCCCGCACCCCTTCAGGGGGCGAGCAACTGCTCACGCTGTGACGGCCACATGACGTTGCGCTGCCGATGCATCGAGCTGTCAGGATTCTCTGTTGACGTCACCGTCCCTCGTCGTATTCGGTTGGGTGAGAACATCCACCTGCTCGAGGAGCGTCGTCGCGGTGCTAATTCGCTCTTGATCAGCGGGCTCCAATTGGTCGCTGTCGATACTGGTGAGGCTACTGAGCGCGCGGTGGAGTCGATAGCCGGGGGTGTCTCGTGGGTCCATGTGTGCGCCTCCGCCAATTTCCGGCGCGAAAAAACACCGGCGGGCAGTCAGCGGGGCAGTCTGGGAGTGATCACGAACTGACCTCTAGTTAACCAACAGAACGAGTCGATATCAGGTCCGTTGGTTAAACTGACTCCGTCTCTATTGATCGGCTTCTGGTTCGGGTCCATAGCGAGGTGTCCCGCACCGCTGACACTCCCACATGGGCTGCCCGGTCCACTCATCATCGGGGACAGCCTCGAATTCGCGGAATCGATGCTTAGTCTCCCGATCACATTCCCGACACTCGAGGTGAGTCCTGTTTGGGCGCTCGCGTCGTGGCTGTTCGGTATCGGTCTTGTCAACGGATTCCTGGAGCGCAATCGCTGGCACCAGCCAGAAGTCGTCGTCTGCGTCCTCACGAAGGCTTGCAAGCCCCTCTTCGGTGCGAACCGCGCTCCCAGTTTCGTCGTAGAGAAACGTCGCGTGCTCGCCGTCGTGACAGGACTGCGTCGTCTCTGTCCACGCCGTCCGCTCACGAGCAACCGCGAGCAGCTGATTACCACATTCAGACGTGACCCGTGTCGCCGAGGGGAGCGAGGGCCACTGATCGACAAGCTGTGGGGCCGGTTCCTCGTCGAGATCGTAGATTAGCTTGCAGTCATCGACTACTGGGTCATCGTCTGCCTTCACGAGGAGGGTAGCCGCAGCAGATCCCTTCCCGACGGCGCCGTAGAACGTCGACGCCTCGACGAGCAGCTGGATGACGTGGATGAGAGTCCGTTCGGCAGTCGATGTGTCCTGATCATCGGCTGCTTCGAGATGGTTCGTGAGACAAAACCGGCACTTCGACTGGCCAGCGGGGATCGACGCTCCACAGGAAGCGCACTCGGTCGCATCTGCTGTCGGGCCGTCTGGATAGCCCGCGTCGACGCCACCGGAGCGCTGCCGCCGGGGCTCACCACTACTACTGGCGAGTTGATCGTCGGGAACGTGGGTCGCTTCGCCGAGCGGTCGGAGGGCTTCGTAGTCGGCGTACTGGTCGGTCATAGAGTGATCTGGCCGTATCATGCTTCGTCTTCGGGTTTAAACAATGGCTCTCACATCAATCAGCCTACAGACATACAACCGAAAATCAGCAGTGTGGGCCTTAGACAGCCAGTTCGTCCAGCGCGTCGCGGTGGGTCCGCACGGTGACCACTGAGACGTTCGCAACGTCAGCGATGTCCGACTGGGTGAGCCACCGCCCGTCTTCGCGTCCGGCTTTGTACAGACAGGCTGCGGCGAACCCGGATGGCCGAACCCCCGTGGTTGCTCCGGTCGATTCGGATGCTTCCGCCAGCTGCCGAGCCCGCTGCCGGATTTGATCGGAGACGTCGAGCTCCGACGCCAACCGCGGGACGAACGCACTGGGCGTCACGGGTTGGGCTGGTAGGCCGAGTTCTGTATTCAGCGTCGTGTATGCGTTCGTCACCCGCGATTGCTCGACGCGCGCCGACTCGGTGATGTCGTCGAGCGTTCGTGGTCGCCCGTTACACCGACACGCTCCGTAGACACTCGCGGCGGCCATCGCCTCAATCGACCGGCCCTGCAGGAGTTCCTCGTTCTGAGCGCTGCGGAAGAGCTGGCAGGCCTGGTCACGGATCGTCTCGGATAGTTCGAGCGTACTACTGATCCGGCGGACTTCACTAAGCCCGTGTGCGAGGTTGCGTTCAGCTTTCGACTGAAACCGCCCACGGGTCTGTTCACGGCGCATCCGGAACAGCCGGCGTCGCTTCTGTTCGGAGAGGCTGTTCCCGTTCGCATCGGCCCCGCGACCGATCTCCGTTGACAACCCTCGATCGTGTCGTGCTGCCGTCAACGGAGCGCCCGTGCGCTCTCGTTCGTCGTCGAACCCTCGCCACTCTGGCCCGTGGTCGATCCGCTGCTCGTCGACGACGAGTCCACAGTCCTCGCAGACGGTTTCAACCGCGTTGGTTGTAACTTGCCCGTTACACTCGGGACACTGCGTAGCATTCGAGTCGGTCTGGACGTCTTCGTCGAACGTCGTTTCGTAGATCTCTCTGGTTGCCATGGATACTCACGAGGGGACTCACGCGGATCGCGTCTCTCGGAGTGCCCCTCACCCATCAGGGGGCACATACACACCACACGGAACAGCGCTGACACTGATGGGCCGAGGTGGCGAAAGCCCGGCCGCGAAACGGCGCGTGAGCGCCGTGAGCAGCCCGGACCGTGGAGGTGGTGGGAGGTGGCGGTGACCGCGTACACACCAGCAAAAAAGGGGTGCGCCGACCGGCTATTCCCACCACCGACCGCGCTCAGGGAACATAATGGTGGTCCACCCAGTGACAGCCAGTGAGACGCGCCCCTCGTACCAGTTCCGGGCTACCTTGTGAATACGCACCTGCTCGCCCTCTTCAATCCACGGCGCATCTGATTTCTCCCAGATCGTCACCTTCGTTTTTCCACTGTCGTCTGCGATCAGCCCGACTTGAGCGATGGCCGGCGAGTCCGCATCCCAGAGTACTTCCACTCGACCCTCGATGCTCACCTCTTTGCGATTGACGTCCTCGAGCTTCCCAATGGGGATCACCGTCCCAGGCGCCGTCTGCAACTCCTCGAACACCCCGACGACTGCACTCGTTAGGTCTTTCCCACCGACGACGGCTTCACCCAACCGCCGGCCAATCGCTGCTCGCGACCAGCCATCCAGCTTCTCCGCCAGTCGCATCGACTGCTTGTTCACCGCCGCCAACTGCTCCTGCGTGAGCTCTGCACGAGGATCGTCTCGCTCCGGGTCAGCCATCGGATTCACGCTCGCTGCCCGCTTCTGGAACTTCACACGCCGCTCAGCGCTTCGCTTCGCTGCGATGTCTCGCGTCCGCTTCGCACGCCCCTCCTGCTGACTGAGTTCTGCCTGGGCACTGATGTGTTCCAACTCGGCCTCTCGTGCCTTGATGCGCTCTTCCTGTTCGAGGGTCTTCCCGAACATGTGATCCGGGCCTTCCTCGACGCGCGCGTCTGGGTGGTTGGAATCGACTTTGGCCTGGACTTCCATGTCGACCGTCGCCCGGAACTCCGGGGTCTCGTCGACGACTTCGAAGCCATCCTCATCGACCGCCGCTTCATCGTGTTTCTCGAAAGCCTGTTCATCGACCGAAACCTCATTACCGAAGACGTTCTTACTCGACATTGGAGTTCAGCTCCTGAAGGCGCTCAGCGCCCGACACCGCGATGCCTCAAACATCGTGGATTTCCTCGACGACAACGACCGACAGACTCGTCTGCGCGCTCTCGCTCGCGCCTTCGCGAGCGCCCCTTGGGGCGCGAGCGAGAGCGCGCCATAGGGAGGCCACTCAACCAGCACCGCGCGCCGACCCGCCCGGAGCGAGCGGCCAGCGGGATATGCCCGCTCGTGTCCGGCCCGATGTGCGGGTCCGTGTCCAGGGCGACTGTCGCCGAGAACGCGCGCCGCGGTGTGGCGCGCGACAGCGCAGGCGGCACCAAGCGCTGGAACGCGAAAGCCCGCAAGGGGCGCAACCGACGGGGATACCCGCTGGCGCCGAGGGCACATGCATTTTAGCCCGGAACGGGCGCGGGCGGTGCGGAGAGCGCCCGCACGCCCGGAATGGTCGGTCGCGAGCGACGCGGAGGGCGGAACGCGGCGAGCGGTGCGGGCCATAACGGACACACCTGTCCACCCAGCCGCGACACTCAGCGACCCAACTACTGCCCTGGCGGACTCAGAAAGGGCGAGGCCGTCTCGGTCACCGGGAAAGCAGGCTCTCCCGAGCTAACGGGCGGCGCGCCGCCCGTGAACGGCCGAGGGCCTTCATCGTGTTGCTCACCCAGCAACCTCAGCTGAGTCAGTCATACTCGTTGCGAGATAGCGAAGTTATTTAAATATCGGTTCGTATCTACGCAACAGATGCTTACCGAAGGCGAGGTTCGCGCGCTCACCGTCCTTCACGGTGAGCAGACAGTCTCCGAATTTGCGACCCAGCTGGACCGCAGTCTCAGCTACACGTCTGAACTTGTCGATCGTCTCGAAGCGACCGGACTCGTCGAGACGCGTCGACAAGGGAAAACAAAGCAGATCCGGCCATCGGACGCGAAAGCACTCGAACTCCTCGCAGACATCACCCAAGAGTATTCGCACATCGACTGGCCTGAACTGTTGTCGGGTGCGACGCTCCGCGTTCTCTACTATCTTGAAACACCGCGGGTCGTAATGGAGCTCGCGCGCCGGGCCAACATTCACAGAAGTACCGTCTATCGCGCCCTCGATCCACTTCAGCATCGAGGGATCATCTACGAAACTGACGAGGATGCATATGTGCTGAACGAGGGATTCGAACAACTGAGTACGCTTGCTCGGGAACTCGTTCATCACGACCATCGCCAGACCGTCGAACAACACACCGACACCTACACGATTCTCTGGGAGTCACTCGACGAGTTCCTCGTCCAGACCGCAGATGAGATTACCGCCGAGGACTTCCTTTCGACGGGGCCAGAGCGTTTCCAGACCTACGACCTGCCCCTTCTGGCCCGCGACCGTCGGTACTATTTCCATTCAGAGACGATGAATGATCTCTCGCCGGCGAAGCTGTGCTGTCATATGCTCGTGATCGATTCGGGCGCACGTACCCAGTCATACTGTCTTCTCCTGCTCAGCCACGTTGACGTCGACCGTGACGAACTGCGTGACCAGGCCACAAAGTACGGCGTCGACGATCTCGTCGAGGACTTGCTCACGTATCTCGACACGAGTGGTGAGGAGCGGGCATCTCGACTTCCCGAGTGGGAAGTGTTCCAAGAATTGGCTGAGGACTACGGGGTGTCAGCATGAGGGCGCGATTCGACAGTTCGTACATTCGGTCGGAACTCGAGCGCATCGGCGAGCAGCTAGACGACCCGCTCACTGTCTTCTTGATCGGCGGTGGGGCAATGGCGTTCCAGGATCTCAAGACCACTACCAAGGATATCGATCTCATCGTCGCATCCGGTGATGACCTCGGGCAGCTCCAAGCAGTACTGCTCGAACTTGGTTACGATATCGTTCGGGAACCGGACGAAGAATACGAAGCGCTCGGTGCTCAGCGAATCCTTGAGAATGACGACGGGTGTCGAATCGACATCTTTCACCAGCAGGTAATCGATAAACTGGTTCTTTCTGACGGGATTCGGAAGCGTAGCGAGCGGTACCTCAACCCCAGCAACTTGGTGGTCGAACTCGTGAGCCCAGAGGACATCTTCCTATTCAAGGCGGTCGCCGGACGGGTGGACGATATCGAAGATATGTTTTCGCTGCTGCAGACTGACCTCGATTTCGACGTCGTCGAAGCAGAACTCGCCGCGCAGATCGACCTCTTGGATCAAGAGCTATTCGTAACATACGTGAACGAGGCGTTGGCCGATCTCACCGAGCAACACAACGTGAGGACACCCCTGCATGAGCCGGTCGCGGAGATTACAGAGCGCGTATACGAGGAACTCGAAGTGCTTCACGCCCTCGACGAACCGAAATCTATGCCTGCCCTCCAGCAGGAACTCGATTACACCACGGTTGAATTACAGGATATCGTGAGTCGTCTCGAGGAGAAAGACGCAGTCAAGGGAACCGCTGATCGCATCGAGCGTCTTTCGACGACGATCTGACGGCGAGGGATACCGGAATCTATGGCGTAATGCCAAGCGGTGCGGCTTATTGGATACTTTCCCTATCCATGGATAGGGAGACTCCCCATTAGTCGCGGTCAAGCGCGACGTCGACTTCGTCAACGAGGTCCTCCATGGAAACGGTGTAAGCGTCGGCAATATGTCTCACTCAACGAGATGCTCATCGAGGTCGTGCGTCCAGTACGTCGCGGGCCCGCCAGGACTACATCGCGCACACAGCTGCAGCGGCCCCTCGAGATGGCCGAGTTCCACACGGAAGCGCGTGAGCGCCGCGAGAGCGTCGACGACGAGCCCACAGCCATCGCAGGCGTAGCGATCGCGCTCGTTGGGGTCCGGCTCCATCTGGATCGCGCAGTCGACGCAGATGGGGTGGGTGACCCGCTCATCTTCCCCCCATGTGTGGGCCTCGCCAGTCTCGGTGCTGGGCGGAGCGTCGCAGAACGCACACCCTGTAAGCGTCTGCTGCATTACTCCGCCTCCGCGTCGGCGTCGCGGCCGGCCGTCCAGCCACGGTGGAAGACGGCCAATTGCGTCGTCGAGTCGAAGGTAGTAACACTCGGCTCGTGAACGAGAACGCGATCCTCGGGAACGGGTGTGACGACGTCCGCGTCGATGAGGTCGTCGACTAGGCTGCGGGCCGTTGCGTCGTCGACGTCCGCGGTCGCGACGCTCGCGGCGTCACGGTCCTGTGCGAGGAGTTCGGTTTCGAGCTGTTCGTGGTCGGCACTCGTGTCGTCGTGAGGATCGGGACCAACCATGGTGAATCACGCCGCGCACGCTCTCGCGCGCTGCACGCCTCCCGGCGCCGATAAACAGCCCAGTCGGAGGGCGTCAGTCCGACCCTGGGTCGCGGTACTCGAAAACGGCAACGTCGCGGAGGGATAGGGCGGTGGGCGTGGGTTGAGGGCATAAATTCTGGCAACGTCATTAACCAACACTTCGACAGAACTGGTCCCGAGTGTTGGTTAAGAGTGTGGCCTATGGAGTCCGGAGTTCCTGAACCGGCTTCACGGTGAACGTGTCCGGCTCGCTGGCTGCTGCTTCTCGTGTGCGTTCCGCTTGTGAGGCTGCCGACCGGGTGAGCTGGGTGACGAGTTCGTCGCGAACGATCTCCCGAGGAACGGTTGTCTCGTGCCAGCCCAGCCGGGCGTCGAAGTGCCGCTTTTGGAACTGCTCGCTGACGTCGTCGACGGCGACGTACTGCGTGTGGTTTGTCCCCCGGACCTGGTGGGTGACGACGACTGCCCCCACGTGCTCGTGCGTCAGCTCGATTAGGGCACACTCCACGAGCGCGACGAGCGACGCGTGATCGCGGTCGTTCGGGATCGCCACCTCGAGGTCTGCCCACGGAGCCTCCCCGTCGGAGTTGGTTGCTGCTTGCTGTACCGTCTGCGTTTGGGTCGTACGTTCCGAAGCCATCGTCTATCGGGGGCACGTGATGTACCCCGCCGCCCCCTGGCGGGGGTGACAGACGTGCCGCTGCGGTCGCAACGCTACTTGGACCGACCGCCGAATAACCGACCCAACAGTGAGGATGACTCTGACTCACTACTGTTCTCACTCGTAGTAGCGGCGTGCTCGCCCTGGCACTCCTCCTCCTGGCCACGGGTGGCAAGTTCGTCAGTGAGTCGCTTGACCTCCGCTTCGAGAGCGTCGATGCGCTCGGTTTTCTCCGTGAGTGTCGCCTCGAGCTCGTCGACGCGGTCGCTCAAGATCTGGTTCTTCTCGGCGAGATATGCGCGACTCCGCTCCGAGTCAGCAGCGCCGACGTCTGGCGACGATGTGGCGGGGATCTCGTCCGCGGTATCGTCGCCGGCGTCCGGGTCGTAGAACTCCGAAGTAGTCGCAATTGCTCGCTCGATGGTCTTCTCCCCATACGTCGACCCATCAGCGTAGTGGACCTCGTCCCACTTCTCTCGCATCAATCCCGACTGGCGGAACAGCTGCTCCATTTGGGTCCGGTCGCCGCCGGTCCAGAACGCCAGCAGACAGCACAGCGCCATGTCGGCCTCGGACTGGCTGTCGTAGCCGGCTGTGTTCCCGTTCCAGAGCCGCTCGAACTTCTCGCCGTTCGATGCATTCCGCGCTTTCTCGAGGAGGTCCTCGTCTTCGAGGTCGACGTCAACGCCGGCTGCACCGGTCGTCGGTGACTCGTCGTCAGCGCTACCACGCTGTTCGGACTCTGCTGCCGTGTCACGCTCTGTCTCCTGAACGTACTCACGGTGAATCGCTCTGAGCGCGTCCTGTCGACGTGCGACGCACGTTGGTGTCCGCTCGACGTGATCGCCAGTGACGGTGAAAAATCGTGCCGTGTCGTACAGTTCGATGCTCCCGCGACGGTTCCGCCCCTCGGGAAGTTCGCCCCTGATGAGGACGTGATAGCCGGTGCCGGACGGTGACACCTCCGTATAGGAGTCGAGGCGCTCGATGATGTCTAGTGCCGCGTCGTCGACGTCGCCGGTTTCAGGATCACGGCAGTCGTCCAGGTCGACACCGACGATGGGATCGTCGTCGGTAAACACGAACCCAACGCCATCGGCGTGTGCCGTCTCGGTGTAGTCGAGCGCTGTCTCGAAGCTCGCCCAGGTCTCCGACTCTGTTGATGACGCGAACCCCCCACCTCCCGGCGTCACCGGAATCTTCGTCGACTTGCCGTCCCGCTCCTCTTCGCGCCAGCACACCCACTGGTCCCGTTCGCGTAGCGTCTCCGGAATCGCCTCCGATTCGTCGATACTACTCTCACTCATCCTCACATAGCACCTCGCATGGCTCTCACTGGCTCTGAGCCAGCACAGACTTCACGCTGCTCTGCGTGTCGATCCAATCCCTTGGTCCCAACGGGGAACCCCCGTTCTATCCTAGTTGGTTTTTGCCGTAACAGATCATTCAAATCAGTGAAATCCTGGGTCTGAGGCTCCCGATACGTGCATACAGCAAAATCTCTCCAGAATGCTTGTGTTACGGCATTTCGGTTGGTTGCCGTAACCCCTCTCCGTCTGCTGATTTCGGTGCTGCGGAGACGATATGCCTCGATGTTTCCGTAACGCGAGAGGCATTTCCTGTTATGCAAACTCAAATTTACATTTACGATATATTTGGCGCTGAGTGTGGATTGCATTGTATTCCCCTCCAGATCTATTCTGATTTGAGTGCAAGCCCCTCGTAGTATCGAACAGAGTCGCCGTTCTCATTGTCTGTGTTCCGCTCGAACGTGACATAGTTCCCGAGGCGACGGCCGAACCAGGGTTTGCTATCTGTATCAATCCCGTGAGCCTCAGCCCACTGCTCGTAGATTTCGTAGACATCTCCGGCGGCTACTCTGCTTTCCGGATCTTCGACGAGGTGTGTCTCTGCGAATCGCTCAACAACCGCCTCTGGATCCTCAGCAATATCGTCAATCGATGGCTGAGGCGCCTGCTGAATATGGTCTGCCTGTTCTCCTGTCGTTTCTTCGCACCCACTTGTGGTGACGGTATCGAGTAAGGTGTCCATCGAGTACGTACCGTCAGTATCGTACACGACCGGGTTGCCTTCTTCAGGGAGAATGACGATAGCGTACGACGTGGGGCTATAATCGGGTGTCTGGAGTTCGGCTTCGGGGACGAATGGCTTCTTGATACGCACCCAGTCGCCCTCGAACGCCGATTTCGTCTCGTAGATGTGTTGCTCACCGTGCTCGTATACGACGTACTCGTCGGCAGCGTGGTCGTAGCTGTAGATGGCTGGAACACGATCTTTCGAGAGTGTTCCAAGCGACGGGAGGCGGATGTGTTCCGTCCCGCTGGTATCACGAAGGACGATCTCGTCGCCATCACGCTGCCAGATGTTCTGGGTCCCGTTCTCGTCGTCGGTCGCCGGTCGCACGGCCGTCACTCCACCTTCTTCGGTCGCTCCACCGTTGAACGTGAGATTCGAGTCAGTCGTGTAGAACCGTGTCTCACCATTCTGGAGGGTACGGACGGGTGGTGTGAGAATGCCGTCGACACGCTCGGCCCACTCAGTTTCGTCGTTTCCTGGGCGAACGACAAACAGCGGGATATCCCCTGCTTCTTGGGCTTTCCGGAGATTCGTGAGCACCTTTGCGGGATTCTCGGGTGTCGTCGTTTCGACTTCGATGGCGAATCGGTCTGCAACGTCGGAGTGGCTCGCCCTCGCGTCAGGTTTCTCGCTGCCATCCTGTGCGAGGATCGAGACAGTGAAGCCGAGTGCGGTGAGCTCTTCTTCGATCTGGAGGAGTGCTGCGTCGTGGACACTCCCACCAGCGGCCTGCACGCTACCAGTATCGGGTGTCGAGACATCCTCTCCGGCTTCAGTGAGCCGGATGCGGAGCTCGTCGGCGTCGATATCGACGGTCGTATCGAGGTATCGTGATCGTTCTCGAATGTCCGCGAGTGCATCATACGATGGCGGCTCGGCGTCGACGTCGTCGAAGAGCCGCCTGAGTTCGTCGTCAACTGCTTCAACGGCCACCCAGCCGTTCTCCTCGCGGCACTCCTCTCGAAGCTGCAGACTCCGAACCACCTTCGCAATCGCGACGTCCAGGTCATCGCTCCCGATATCGAGCACCTCGTGTCCGTCGGTCGGTGTTCTCGTTGTTGAGGCGTCTGTTGCAGCCGGCACGCCGTGTTCGTCACTGATGTGCTCGTGCATCGAGGAGAGCGTCTCAGTGAACTCCTCCTCTTCACGCGCTGTGAGTGGAGATTCGCTTTCGGGGTGGCCCGGTGGAATCGGGAGTGGTTCGAGACTGAACGGATACGGCCCCGTTTCACCGAACGTCGGGCTTGGCAGGCTGGCGATCCACTCCCCTCGTGGCAACGAACGAATCCGATTGGCGAAATCCGCGGGGTCCATCTCTTCGTGGGCCATCGCTCGCGCCAGTTCCCGGTCGACGTTGATTTTCCCGATGAGTGAACTGCCGATGTTGTTCAGAGCATTCAGGTAGATCTTCCGCCCACCTTCAGCCTCCATCTGTTCGGGGAACTGCATCGACAGGCCAACAGAGAGCCGGAATCCCCGGCCTTTCTCGAGGAGATCATTCATGATGTCGGAGACCACGACCGACGCTGCCTCGTCGACGAGCAAGTTCACGACGTAGTCGTCCGAGTGCTGGGAGAGGGCCTGTTTGCGGTCCTTGAGAGCTGCATCGAGATTGGTCAGGATCACGCCGGTCATGATCCGGGCGGCGTCGTCGCGGAGGTCGCCGAGGTCGAAGAGGATGACCGTATCCTCGTCGAGGACATCCCGAAAGTCGAACTGGTTCTCGGTATTGTTGAAGATCTGCCGCAGGTGCGTATCCTGTGAAATGTACGCAAGGCGGTTTCCGACACCGCCCATCACGTTTGCGAAGGTGTTCGGATCTAACTGGAGCTGCCGTCGAATCGTCCGGGTGACCTCCTCGTCGCTCGACCGTGGGGCGTCGCCGATGTTCTCGTTCGGTGGCCCGGCCTCCCAAAGCTGGTCGACGACGTGTTCTAGCTGTCGGTGGGCGAAGTAATCCGTCGACGCTCGGTATAGCCCGTTCTCACGCCCGTATTCCTCGTCGAACAGTGCCTTGATGAGTGTCTTGATGAGAGTCGGGGCTACAGTCGCCCGCTCGTAGCGGTCGGTTCCCATCACGAGCTTCAAAATCTCTTCGTAGTGGTCGGCCTTCCGTTGGACGGCGTCTTCGCGGCGCCGTCCGCTCTCCATCGACGGTTCGAGATCGAAAAACGAGAACCCGGGGAGGACGTCCGGAATCGGGAAGTGGACGACGTTCTCTTCGAGGTCGGTCATTCCGAACCGACGCGCGTGAGCCCGCATGTAATTCTGGGCCATATCGTCGTTTTTCGGGATGATGAGGATCGTCGGCCCCTCGGTGTTGTCGTACAGCGACAGCATATCGTTGATGAGGGCTTTCGACTTCCCAGAGCCGGTTGTTCCGAACCGGCCGTAATGAGTGGGCAGCAGTCCGGGTGGAATGTGTGTCGGCTCGTCTTCGGCCTCGCCGGTGTCGTCGAGGGCATACCCGATTGCCATCCCGTCTCGGAACTCACTCATGAGGTCTTGGTGCGGACGGGGCAACGGATTCCGACTCTGCTGTTCCGCACGCGTCCCCCGTGTCCCCTCGACAGTAAGCTGTTCCGAGGAGGGGACGAGTACGAAGTGCGCAAGTTCTCGGCCGCTCAGGACGAACTCCGGTCGGGTCTTTCCACGGCCAGTCGTGATCTCACGATCCAAGAGCCGCTGCAGCGCCGCTCGGGCGTTTCGTTCTTTCGTGGCTGCCCGGAAGCCGCTGTTGCGTACCCGTTCGGCCGCAACCTGGTAGTACGGTCCATCAAGCGGGTCGAATACCGGGACCAGTGATTGCATTCGCTCATCGAGATCATCGTGACCGTCACTACCGGATGGAATCCCGACTGCTCGAATGTTCGCGGTGAACGACCGCTTCGGATTTTTCGCCTCGATTGCCGCGACACGTTTTGCAACGGCGTCGCTCAGCTGGTTTCTGTCCCGGCTCTCCGACTGATCGTCGAGTTCGAAAAGGGAGCCAATAATTTCCTGAGCGAGTGTGTCTCGTCCGTCGATGACGTCCTCCTTGCGAAGGTCGGCATCGGACTGCCAGCTCTCGCGTCGTTGGAAGACGACCTGGAACGCTACTGGTGCTGTCGCCTCCATCAGATGGTCGACGAGTGACGCGAGCGCACCTCCTGGCTGATCGACGGCTGGGAGTTCTGCTTCGTCGTCGGCAGTAACTGGCAAGAGTGAGGTCATCCAGTCTTGCTTCCGAGTCGCCGACCCTTGCCACCGTACGCCGAGTGGGGAGACGGATTCGGTCGCTGGCCGTGCGAGTATCGTCCCCTCCGATGTTACCGTTGGTTTGGCAAGCGTGGTGAGTGGCTCATCCTCAGGAATCGCATCTGGTGGGGCGAGTTCGAGGGCAGTATCACCAATCTCGATGAAGTGGTCGGCAGACTGGTCACCGACTGTTCCTCCATCCGCGACTGATTCGGCGTCTGCTGGCCCCGCTTGTTTGTTGTCGTCAGTGCCACGTTCGTATTGCTCGTCAGGGCCGAACTCATACCTGAGCCCGCCCGAGTTATACTGCTCGACGAATGTCTCTCGGTCGAATTCGACAGGCTGCACGAGTCGGGATGCGACGTCGACCTCGGTACGCTCGATGTCGAACGTCTCGGGATAGACCGACTGGAGCCGCTTCTCAAGGGTATCCAGATGGTCGTCGGCACCGTAGTAGAATTCGACGGGGTCATCTGCCCCCTCGCTCAGCGCGAGAAATTCGAATTGTATCGGTGTGTCGCTATGTAGCGGATTGAGTTTGTCAACTAGCCCTGTCGAGTCCGTTGAGGTCAGTTTGTGGAGGCTCTCCAGTGCCTGCGGCAGACGCTCCGGATTGAGGCGTTCGGAGGTTGGCGTCACGCGAAGATACTCACGCATCGTCGCCACCTCCCGTTTCGCCGCCATCAGTCTCTGTTGGCGTCCGCTCAGATTGGAGTTGTCCGTTGTCAGTCCCTCGGCGTTCAATCTCGTCTTGGAACGCCTGCACGTCCGCGTCCACGGCGTTCTCACCAGTCCCAGGGAGTGAGGATCGCCGTTGCTCGGTTGGCTCGAAGTCGATGACTTGCTTCTCTTTGGGCATCGCTTTGACCTGGATGCCGCGCCACTCGCCGTCGACGCCCACCAGCGCCTCGGAGAAGCCGGCGTCCTCGTTACCAGGAACGGCGTCCTGGACGAACCGCATCTGTGCGTAGTTCAGACCGAACTCGTCGGCCCACTCCTCGTCCATCCCGTCGAGGCGGTGGAACTGCTTGACCGCACACTGGTCCAGAATCGCCTCGGATTCGGCGTGCTCGAAGAACTCGTCGACGGTCTGCGTGACCAGCCGGATCGAGAGGTCGTGGTGCCGGTGGTGGCGGAACACCGTCTCAAGGAACGCCAGGCTCGCGGCGTCCTGCATAATGTAGCGTGCCTCGTCGATGTAGAACACGACCTCCTTCTCCGAGACTTTCGCCCGCTCGTACACCAGCGAGATGAGTAGCTGCATCGTCAGCGCCGTGCTGCTGTCGACGCTGCCCTCCTGCTGGGCGAGGTCGAGGTAGATGACCTTCTCGTCCCGAATGTCGAAGTCGGACTCTTGGCCGAGGTTGGCGTGGCGACCGTCGTCCTCGAAGGGACGGAGCTGATCGAGCAGCCACGTTGCGTTCTCTTTGATCTTCCCCGCCTCCTCGTCGGACCGGACGACGAACTCCTCGGGGTCGTCGACCATATCTTCGAACACGTCCATCATCTCGCGGATGGTCGGACTCGGATTGCTGTGCGTCGAGATGTCGTCGGTGATCCCGTTGCGCTGGTAGGCACGTTTGAGGGCGAGTTCGAGCGTGGTGCGCCGATCTCCCAGTGAGATACCCCGGAGGGCGAAGAAGTTCGTGAGGAAGCTCATCGCGTCGTCGAGTTTCTCGTTGAACGGGCTCGCGTCCTCACCCATCGCCCGCTGGACGTGTTCGGGCGTCTCGCGGATTTCCAGCGGATTCAGACCGAGCGTCCCGCCAACCGTGATCCGCTTGGCGTCGAGCGCCTCTGAGACGCCGGCCCAGTTGTTCAATGGTTCGAGGATGATGCCGATGCGGTCCTTGCTCTGCTCAATCGACCGGATGAAGTTCTGCTTCGAACTGAACGACTTTCCCGACCCGGTGTCGCCGACGGTGAACATCGCGTAGCCGTTGTCCCGCGCGAACGGGTCGATGACCACCGGACTCTGGTTGTCCTTGTGGATCCCGAACTCGACGCCGCCTTCCTCGAGTATCGTCGCGTTGTGCGGCGAAGACAGTAACGCGCCGATGGCGCCGCCGAGTGCGATCGACGTCCGGCCGAACTCGTTGTCGCCGATGGGCGCGGCGGACTGGAGGGCGAGATCCTGGCGACAGATGGCCGTCTTCGGCGTGAGGTTCGCCGGGTCGTCCCGGAGCGCACTCTTGACCGTCTGGACGGCGTCTCTGAGGTCGTCTTTCTCGGCGGCCCGCACGGTGATGAACATCCCTTGGTCGAAGACGTTCGCGCCGTTCTCGACGGCCTTGTACGTCGCTGCAGCCTCGTTGGCGCGTTCCTGTAGGTAGGCACTCCGGATACTCTGTTCGAGGTCAGCGTCCACCTGAAGGTCGTCAGCGATGTCCTGCAGTTCGTTCCGGGCCCGCTCCTGATTTTTCGGCGTGATGTGGGCTGTCAGATCGAACTGCACGTCGGTCATCTCGAAGAGGTCGCTCAGATACCCGTCGTTGGGATAGTCGGCATAGTTAGCGATGTACAGTGTCGTCGTCCACTGCTCGCCGACCCGTGCGGCTCGCGTTTCCCACTCAATCGCCGCCGGCGCGGTCACCGTCTTGTGTGACTCGGAGATGTCGTCGAGGAGCTTGCGTTCGGCCTCGCCTTCTTCGAGTGTCTCCTCGTCGAGGACATCGGTGAAGTCCACGTCTGGTTCATCATCCGCAGTGAAGCGGTCCCAGAGGTACTTACTGCCGACGCCAAGGCCGAGACCCACTGCAAGGGCTAGTACTGCACTCTCTGCTGGTGTCAGGTTCTGGAGCCACCCGGCGACGGAGCCAAGCGCGCCACCACCAGTCTGGAGGATCACATTACGCATCGTGTGGGTCCTCCCGGCGCGAGTGGCCGATGACCGATTGGTCGCGAACGACACGTTCTGCATCATCGTAGTCGTGTTCGCGACCGTTCCAGAAGTCCATATTCAGGACGAACAGCTCGACCGTGCTGAGCCGGCGTGCGGACCACCCCGACGCCTGTTGTATGAGTTCGGAGCGAACGTCGTTGACGCGACTGTCGAGTTTCTCGAACATCTGGGCACGGCGCTCGACGTCGGTGAGGTCCTCGCGGCGGGTGACGAACGGGTTGAACAGGAACCCGATGACCGGGAACTGAGTCAGCTTCTCGGCGGGGGTGCCCTCGTCACGGAAGCGGTCGTACACTTCTATCGGGCTAACTTCAACGCCGATGTAGTACCGGACCTGCTGAATGCCCCGG
This sequence comes from Halorubrum sp. B52, assembly GCF_059752555.1. Lineage (NCBI taxonomy): Archaea > Methanobacteriati > Methanobacteriota > Halobacteria > Halobacteriales > Haloferacaceae > Halorubrum > Halorubrum sp. B52. The sequence goes on from NZ_MWTG01000001.1 coordinate 21,578, forward strand.
TCACGCATCTCCTTCGGCCGTGTCTCCCGGTATTCTTCGAGGAGTTCCCGGAAAATCGGGTTCTCCGTGACGTCTTCGTCGGTGAGTCGGTCCTCAATGGTCTCGGTGATCTGCTCCACCGGAAATGAACGGGTTGTGGCGTGGAGTTTGAGCTTCGAGTCCAGCTCTTTGTTGGCGAACTCTTCGCCAGCGTCTTGCAGCTGCGCCCAGTCGTCGGACATCGCGAAGTCCATGTTGGCCGGATCGATCTCGATGAACGCCTCCATCGCGCCGTCTTCACGCTGGATGGCACCAGCACCCGGCCACGCCCGCTTGATGTTCGTGAGGTCCTGTGTCCGCTCGTCCGGCTTGAACGGCGTGTAGTTCGCGAGTCCGCCTTCGTTGCGCTCTGACTCGTTGGTACTCGTGTCGGCTTCGGCGGGCGCACTGAACGTGATCTGAGGTCGCTTGAGGTAGCGGTAGACGTCTTTGGTCCACGTCCAAGCGTTCAGGTGGGTTGGTGAGACGTAGATGACGGCAACGCCAAAGCCAAGCCCGCCAGCGACGAACGGGAGGGCAAGCGACTCGATCCCGGTGAGGCCAGCAATAAACAGCCCAATAATGGGGAAGGCGATGAGCATACCGACGTCTCCTTCCTCGATATTGAGATACGGGATGCGACTCTCCTCGCCGAACTGATCCATGATGCGCCGTGCGGCCGCGTCTTGATCTGCTGACATTGTTAGTGGATTCCTCGATCAAACTCCATCCCACGGTCGTCACTCGCTGATTCCGCTGTCGCTCCACCTGGGTCATTCTCTGTCCGACGGTACGATGGCGTCCCGCCATCGTCTCCTCCATGCCCACCGCGGGCAGCCGCTTTTTGCGCGACGGCGTGGCCAGCGGCGGCTTTCGGCCCCCACCGAGCGGCGGTCGTCGCGACGCCGGCGCCACCGACGTAGGCTCCAGCGGCGACACCGCCAACGAGTGCTGCGCCTTTCGTTGCACCGCCGACGACTTTGGCCGTCAACGGGGTCGCGTATTTGAACGTCTTCCACGTGATGTAGAGGGCGACCAGCGGGAGGGACGCAGCAACGAGATATTTGAGGAACGCTGTTCCTGGTGTGAGAGTCCCACCGCCGTAGATCAAGTCGTACCCCTTGAGGACCATCGCTGCCGGGAGCGGGAGGACAGCCAACGGGACAAACCGTTTGCAGAACCCCATCGCGATATCGGATACGACCGGAATGTTTCCGTAGGCCAGTGCAAATGCAATCGGCATTCCGTACAAGTAGACATACAGCAGAATCATCCGAATGTAGAACAGCGCCTCCAGCGCCCACATCGAGATTCCACCAATCACGGCGAACAATAGCCCCAGTCCGGGGTTTGTGATGGATACTTCCAAGAATCCAATCATCGCCTCCGTAACCGAGGAAAGCTCCGGCATCAGGGCGATAGTGAATCCGTCAACGAGGTAGAGTGCAAGAGTTCCAACCCAATACCACGTAATGATTAGAAAAGCACCGACCCAGGCCGTCTTCTTCGTTTTTCGGGCTTCGTAGGTACTTCCAATATTGAAGATCCGAACCGTGTGACGGCCCTGAACGCTCATCACGAGGAGCAAGAGGGCAACCAGCATGATTTCGCCGCCGATGAGAGCATCGTGAATCGCTGGCCAGGGTGCATTGGTTGGTTCACCGAAAACAAAAGCTCCGTTCGTCTCTGGAGTAGGTGTCCCGAACATTCCCTCAGTCAGAGTTTCATACCCTGATCTGAGACCGTCCATGAACAGCCCAATGAACCACTCAACGACGCCCTTGATACCCTCAAGGACGACATCAATGAGATCGACCATCGTTATACCTCAGTGATCGTGACCTCACAATCAGTCATATCGTCGGAACCAGTGTATTGAACGTTGTAGGTGCTTGAGACCTGATTTCCACCGACCCGTGTCTCAACGATAACAGTAAACTGGCCACTATTCCCTTCTGGGGAGCATCCCATCCCGTCCTCAGTTTCTGTACCGAACGGAAACGAACTACTGAACAGGTCGGCCGTCTCACCAGGGGAGACTACTACCCGGTCGGTTTCGTGCATTCCACTGCCTCTGGGGTTCTCAATTGGATTGGGAACGTCCCCGGAGAAGATTAGTTCAGTTATCGCTTCCGGACCGCTTCCTGTGTTCTCTACCGTGACGAATGCCTCGCCATTCTTGATCCGGTC
>NZ_MWTG01000010.1:0-250531 GCF_059752555.1 Halorubrum sp. B52
CACGGATTCGGGAGGAGAGCGGCTGAGACCCGGCTCCTCGGTCCTGAGGAGTCGAGTAAAATTCAGATGGACTCGCGGGGATTTGAACCCCGGGCCTCTTCCTTGCGAAGGAAGCGATCTGCCGCTGATCTACGAGCCCGCACCCGGAACCAATCGCCGTTCGTATTTGTACCTTACCTTTCGACGACCCGCACGCGGGTGGTTCGCAGGCGACGACGCCCGTCACAGCTCGCGACGAGCACCGCCGATACCGACGGAATTAGATAGCCGCCCGCCCGACGTGCAGTCGAAACGATCCCCTTGCGCCCCACCTCCACTTCTTAACCTGTTTAACGTTTTTGAGACGCATCCCACATTCGTTACTCTTTTGCGTGCGGGCGACCCAGATCCGAGCATGGCAGAAGCGACGGCGACGACGGACCCCGACCCGGCCGCGATCGCGGCCCTGAAACACGTCGGGCTCGTCGGCGGCCTGACCGAGACGAAGGTGTCGTGCGCGGCGCTGGGCGACCGCCTCGACGCCTCGACGCAGACCGCCTCCCGGCGGTTGCAGACCCTCGAATCCGCGGGGTACATCGAGCGCGACGTTGTCGGCGACGGCCAGTGGGTGCGCGTCACCGACGCGGGCGAGGCGGCCCTGCGCGCGGAGTACGCCGACTACCGCCGGCTGTTCGAGAGCGAGGTCGAGCTCGTCCTCCGCGGCGCCGTCACCGGCGGGATGGGCGAGGGACGCCACTACATCACCCTCTCCGGCTACGCCGAGCAGTTCCGCGAGCGCCTCGGCTACGAGCCGTTCCCGGGCACGCTCAACGTCGACCTGACCGAGGAGAGCGTTCGCCGCCGCGGCGAGATGGCCGGCATCGACGCGGTCCCCATCGACGCGTGGGAGGACGAGGACCGCACCTACGGCGCGGCCTCGTGTTACGGCGTCACCCTCGTCGCCGGCGACGAGCGCTACGAGGAGGTCCACGCGATCGTCCCCGACCGGACCCACCACGACGACGACCAGCTGGAGCTGATCGCGCCCGAGCGGCTCCGCGACGCGCTCGCGCTCGACGACGGCGACGAGGTCGAAGTCCGGGTGGCGGCGACGAGCCGGGCGGACGAGCCCGCGGAGGGCGCGGACGACGCCGCCGACCCCGACGCCCCCGGGACGGAGGCGGCCTGATGCGCGCCGACGTCGACGCCGACGGCGACGCGGAGGTCGCCCCCGAGGCCGAGGCCGGAACGACCGCCGACGGGGAGGCCGCCGACGCGGCCGAGTCTGTCGAGCGCGCGCTCGCGGCCTTCCGCGCCGGCGACCCGGTCTGCGTCCACGACTTCGCCGACCGCGAGGGCGAGACGGACATCGTCTACCCGGCCGGCGCCGTCGACGAGGCCGCGGTCGCGCACATGCGCAACGACGCCGGCGGGCTGATCTGCGTCGCGGTCGCGGACCCCGTCGCGGACGCGTTCGGGCTCCCGTTCCTCGCCGACGCGCTCGACCACCCCGCGGTCGACGACGACCCGGACTACGACGACCGCTCCTCGTTCTCCCTCCCCGTGAACCACCGCGAGACGTTCACCGGGATCACGGACGAGGACCGCGCGCGGACCATCGTCGAGCTCGCGGGCGCGGCCGCCGCCGTCGACGCCGACCCCGCGGGGTACGGCCCCGAGGACTTCGCGGCGGAGTTCCGCGCGCCCGGCCACGTCCACGTGCTCCGGGGCGACCGCGACGGGCTCGGCGGCCGGACCGGCCACACGGAGCTCGGACTCGCGATGGCCGAGGCCGTCGGCACCGCCCCCGCCGCCGTGGTCTGCGAGATGCTCGACGACGAGACGGGCGCCGCGCTGGCGCCCGCGGACGCCGAGGCGTACGCCCGCCGGCGACAGATTCCCTACGTCGAGGGCGCCGCGCTCGTCGAGGCGCTTAAATAAGCGAACGATGCGGTGGCGCGCGCCTCCGAGCGGCCGCCCTCGGCGGCCGCGAGGTGCGCGTGCGAGGGAGTCGCTGGCGCCGAGGGCGCCAGCGACGAGGCTGGGGAGGCGTGAGGTGCGGTTGCGGTCGGGGTGGGACTCAAAGGGGCAGCCGCGAGAGGCACGGAGGCGACGCAAGCACCGCAAGGAAGGAGCGTAGCGACTGACTGAGAAGCGCAGCGAGCGTCCGTGCCTCTCGCGGCTGGGGCTTTGGTGGTGTTCTCCGTCGCCCCAGTATCCACGATATATAAGTGAACAGCGAGGACTCCGGCAGCATTCGACTCGTAATCGACCGCGTTCTCCGCATGTCGCAGATTTAAGACCGACGGCCGCAACCTCCGACCATGGGATTCGACGAGATGGACGTCGACACGATCTGGAAGAACGGGGAGTTCCTCGACTGGGAGGACGCGACGACCCACGTTCTGACCCACGCGCTCCACTACGGGAGCGGCGTGTTCGAGGGCGTCCGCTGTTACGACACCGAGCAGGGGCCGGCGGTGTTCCGGTGGGAGGAACACCTCGACCGACTGTTCGACTCCGCGAAGATGTACGACATGGAGATCGAGCACTCCCGCGAGGAGATCACCGACGCGACCCTCGAGCTCCTCGACCGGCAGGACCTCGACTCCGCGTACATCCGCCCGATCGCCTACTACGGGTACGACTCGCTCGGCGTCTCGCCGAGGGACTGCCCGACCGACCTCGTGCTCGCGGCGTGGCCGTGGGGCGCGTACCTCGGCGAGGAGGCACTCGAAGAGGGCGTCGACGTGATGGTCTCCTCGTGGCGGAAACACGCCTCCTCGCAGGTGCCGACGAACGTGAAGACCACCGGCCTCTACGTCAACTCCATGCTCGCGGGCGAGGAGGCCCGGCGGAACGGCTACGTCGAGGCGATCGTCTTAAACAAGGAGGGGAACGTCGCCGAGGGGCCGGGCGAGAACGTCTTTATGGTGAACGACGGCGAGATCTACACCACCGGGCCGGCCCAGTCCATCCTGGAGGGGATCACCCGCGACACCGTCATCGCGCTCGCCGAGGAGCGCGGCTACGAGGTCCACGACGAGGCCGTCATCTCCCGCGGCCAGCTGTACACCGCCGACGAGCTGTTCTTCACCGGCTCCGCGGCCGAGGTCACCCCGATCCGCTCCGTCGACGACACCGAGATCGGCGCGGGCACCCGCGGGCCGGTGACCGAGGAGCTCCAGGGCGCCTTCTTCGACCTCGTCGAGCGGCGGACGGACGACCACGACGACTGGTTCACGTACCTGTAGGCGGGCGGTACGCTCTCGGTCGGCGTCGCTTCGTCGCCTTCGGAAGTAATCGCCGCCGCGCCGCGGTCAGTCGTTCCCGCCGTCCGTCGACGGGCGCTCCGTCTCTCCGGGGGTGCCGTCGGTGCGGACGCCGCCGACGCCGCCCGGCCGCCGGGTGCGGTCGTCGGGAGCGGCCTCCTCCTGAACGGGGACCTGGTGGGCGGACTCGGCGAAGCCGGCCGAGAGGACGCGGGTCATCCCCTCCTCGACGGTCTCGCCGGTCTCCTCGATGCGCTCCGGCTCGACCTCGATGACGAAGCCGGTGGTGATGTTCGGCGCCGTCGGCATGAACAAGACGATCTTCCCGTCGCGGGTCTTCTTCCCGGTCCGGAACGCCGTCATCCGGATCCCCGGCCACGTCTCGATGTACACCGGGCTCTGGAGCTCGTCCGTCCCGGAGACCGCCGTCTCGATCGCGAGCTTGGAGGCGTTGTACACCACGCGCAGCGCCGGGATCCGGTTTATCGCGCCGTCGACGGCGGATTCCGCGATCCGTCCGAACGTCGTCCGCATGAGGTAGCCGACCGCGAGGACGACGGTCGCGAACACCGCGAGCGCGATGATCACGCGGGAAATCGGCTCCAGCGGACCGGGGATGATCGCCGGCTGCAGCCCCTCGATGAGGGGGATCGAGGCGATGTAGCGGTAGATCCACTGGATGACGAGGAGGAGGACTAGGAGGGGCGCCAACACGATGAGCCCGCTGGCGAAGTCGCGTTTCCACGTGGACATCTATCGGGTGGGTATGCGGCGGCGACCCTTAAGAGGGCTTCTACCGGAGCGGCCGGCGGGCGAGGCGACGGGCGGGGAGACGGGCGAGGCGAGGCGACGGGCCGGGCGAGGCGGGCGGGGAGAGGCGGGCGACGAGCACACCGGCCGCGGGCTCACCGACCCGCGACCGCCCGCAGGGCGAACGACAGGTTCTCTCTGCGCTCGCGGACGCGACGGTAGAAGTAGGAGAGCCACCTGTCGCCGTACGGCGCGTACTGGACCGCGTCGACGCCCTGCGCGGCGAGGTCGCGCTGGGCGTCCTCGCGGACGCCCATCAGCATCTGGACCTCGTAGCCGGTGCCGTGCTCGCGCGAGAGCCGGTCGGCCAGCGATATCATCGCGGGGTCGTGGCTGCCGACGGCGACCCCGCGGTCCCGGCGCTCGAAGAGGAGCCGGAGGTCCTCGCGGTACGCCTCGTCGACGCGCGACTGCTCTCTGTACGCGATCGACGCCGGCTCGTCGTACGCCCCCTTCACGAGCCGGATCTTCCCCGGTACGTCGACGAGGCGGTCGAGGTCCTCGCGGGTGCGCTTGAGGTTCGACTGGACGCACTGCCCGACGCTCCACGGGTAGTCGGCGGCGATCGACTCGAAGGCGTCGAGCGTGGCGTCCGTGGTGTCGGCGCCCTCCATGTCACACCAGACGAAGACGTCGCGCTCGCGGCCGTGAGCGACGATCTCGCGGTAGTGCTCCTCGAACAGGTCGCTCGAGACGTCGAGCCCGATCTGGGAGGGCTTCACCGAGACGCAGGCGTCGAGGCCGCTGTCGGCGATGTCGTCGATCAGCCCGAGGTAGGCGTCGACGTCGGCGCGCGCGTCGGCGGGACTGTCGTAGTGCTCGCCGAGCAGGTTGACGACGACGGCGATACCGTCCTCGTTGCAGGCCCGGACGTGGTCGAGGGCTTCCGGGACGCTCTCGCCGGCGACGAACCGCCGCGCGATCGGAGGGATCATACCGGATCTGAGGGCGGCGACGACTTCACTGTTGTCGAAGCGCGGGTCTCGTGGGTCGGCGAGACGGATCCGTGGTTTATATACTCCCGACGGGAGTGGACCGCGTATGATCGGTTCGCTCGTGGCGACGGCGTTCTGGGCGATGGTGCCCGCGTACGTGCCCAACAACGCCGCGGTGCTCGCCGGCGGCGGCCGCCCCATCGACGGCGGCCGCGAGTGGCGTGGGGCGCGCCTGCTCGGCGACGGGAAGACGTGGCGCGGCACGGCTGTCGGCACCCTCGTCGGCGTCGTCCTCGCGCTCGCGCTCAACACGGTCAACGGCCCCGCGAGCGCCGCCCTCGGCGTCGACCTCCCGACGTTCGCGCTCCCCGCGGCGGTCGCGCTCGCGTTCGGCGCGATGTGCGGCGACATCGGCGCCTCCTTCCTCAAGCGCCGCTCCGGCCGCGAGCGCGGCGCCGCGTTCCCCGGACTCGACCAGCTCGACTTCGTCGCCGGGGCGCTGCTGGCTGTCTTCGTCGTCGACACCGACTGGGCGCTGGCGACGTTCACGCCGTCCGTCCTCGTCGTCGTCCTCGCCATGACCCCCGTCCTCCACGTGGTCACGAACGTCGGCGCCTACCTCCTCGGGCTGAAGAACGAGCCCTGGTAGGCGGGGCGGTCGGTCCGTCGCTTGCGGAGGGGCGCGCGTCCGGCCCGACCGCGACCGTCGAACTCGCCGCCAGTCGCCACCGGCGCGCTCCGCTCGCGGCCTTACTGCGTGAATAGTTCACAATAAACACGACACAGCACGCCGACGTAGAGACGTGCACACGATCTGACGGGATAACCGATCGTTCGTGGTCGATGTGACGGTTCAGTGAGAACCACGGGAAGATATATATACTCGCGTGCCATTCATTAGCACGCATGTCTAGTAGTGCACCCAGTTCGGACGACGACGTGCTCGACGAGTTCCTGTCCGATCGCGGCCACGAGACCGAGATCGTACGCTGGGAGCGGTCCTATAACAAACTCCAGTGTCCGGAGTGCGGTGCACTCCACCCCGAGGGAACGGCGCGGTGTGAGGTCTGCGACTGGCGCCCGACCTGACGCTGACGCCGGCGCACGGGCGGTTAGCGGTTTTCTTTCGGTTACACTCGGCGGCAGTATTATGTAGTATCAATCGATAGTGACGACCATGCCGACCTGCCAGAACTGCGGTTCGTTCGTCACGACCGATTACGTTCGGGTGTTCACCCCGAACGAGGTCGATCGCCCCCGCGTCTGCCCCGCCTGCGAGGACCTCGTCCGCGACGGCGCCGACGTTCGGGAGGCGCGCGCGACGCGGAGCAACTGACCTGTCAGGCGACGGATCGTAGCGTTTCGACCGGAACGACCCCGAGCCACGGCGTTTAAGGAGAACCGGGATCAGGGATACACAATGACCGAGCCCACGGTGACGCGACTGTTCGGCGGTCCGGGCAGCGGGAAGACCACGGCGCTGCTCGACCGCGTCGAGGGGATCCTCGAAGACGACGACGCCGACGTCCGCGACGTGCTCGTCGTCTCGTACACGCGCGCGGCCGCCGCCGAGATCCGCGAGCGCCTCGCGGAGCGGCTCGACGTCTCCCCGCGCAGCCTCCAGGGGAACGTCAGCACCATGCACGCGAAGGCGTACGAGCTGTTGGACCTCTCCCGGGGCGACGTCGTGGGCGAGGACGACAAGGAGGCGTTCTGCGAGGAGTACGGCATCGAGTTCGAGGACCAGCACGGCGGCGCCGGCCGCCGGACCGCCCGATCGACGACGATCGGGAACAAGATCATCGCCACCTCCCAGTGGCTCCAGCGCACCGAGCGCGACGTCGCCGACTGGTACGACGTCCCCTTCCAGTGGAACGTCGAGGAGGTCCGGCTGCCGCCCGAGGAGGACCCCAACGCCCAGAAGGGGAACAAGTACACGCCGACGTGGCCCTCCGACGACGACCGGATCGACATCCCCGAGACGATCCGCGCGTGGCGGGCGTACAAGGGCGACAACGACCTCGTCGGCTTCGCCGACATGCTCGAACGGGTCGCGCAGCGCTCGCTCGTCCCCAGCGTCGACTACCTGATCATCGACGAGTTCCAGGACATCACGACGCTGCAGTACAACGTCTTCCAGGAGTGGCGCCCGCACATGGAGAAGGTGCTCATCGCCGGCGACGACGACCAGGTCGTCTACGCGTGGCAGGGCGCCGACCCCGATCTCCTCCTCGACACCGACGTCGACGAGGACGTCGTCCTCCCGAACTCCTACCGGCTCCCCTCGGAGATCCTCAACGTCGTCAACGCGGAGATCCGCCACATCGACAAGCGCCAGGAGAAGGACCTCCACCCGCGCAAGGAGGGCGGCACCGTCGAGGCGATCCAGTCGCCGTCGATGATCGAGCTCGTCCGGAACGTCCGGTACACGGTCGAGGACGACGAGGGCGACATCATGTGTCTGTTCCGCGCGCGGTACCAGATGTTCGACTTCATCGACGAGTTCATCGACCACGGGATCCCGTTCACGATGCTCACGGACGGTCGGATGTGGACCGACCGCGTGCAGGACTACGTCAGCGCCATCGAGAAGGCCGAGGCGGGCGACCCCGTGAACGGCTTGGAGGCCCGCCGGCTCGCCGACATGCTCCAGGACTCCGCGTTCGGGACCCACGACCGCGACGAGTTCTACGACTTCCTCGACGACCGCGAGGAGGCGGCCGACGCCGACGACGTCTCCCTGATCGAGGTGACGGCGGACGAGCTCGACGACCACATCCCGTTCATGCCGGACACCGCGAGCGCCGACGACATGGTCCGGAAGGTGACGAGCTTCCAGCGGAAGTCGATGGGCGCGTACTTCGGCGGCGACTACGAGGGGATGGACCCGACCCGCGTCCGCGTCGGCACGATCCACTCCGCGAAGGGCCGCGAGGCCGACCACGTGTTCGTCGCGACCGACCTCACGGAGAAGGTGGTCGAGCAGATGGCGGCCTCCATCGACGACCCGACCGACGTCGACGGCGTCGAGGAGTTCACGAAGGCGACGAGCCCCGTCCCCGTCCTCACCGACAACGAGCGCCGGGTGTTCTACGTCGGGATGTCCCGCGCCCGCGAGCGACTCGTGATCATGGAGAGCCTCATCGGCGGGGCGCCGACGCTCCCGATCAGCGTCCTGCTGTTCAACGAGCTCCGCGACGAGACACCCGAGGAGCTCGTCGAGGAGGTTCAGGCCGAGCTGGCGGTCCCCGAACCAGAGCCGTGAGCGACGGGGGCGAGGGGGGCGGTGGCGACGGCGCCCCCGCCGGAGGCGGCGCCCGACTTCGCCCCCTCCGGACCGATCTCACCCCGATCGCCGAGGCGGTCGAGGCCGCCGACGCCGACGCGTTCGTCGCCGTCGGCGACCGCTTCGACGACGACCTGCGGTACCTCACCCGCTTCTCCGGACCGGACCGCGCGTATGCGCTGGTGGTGGTTCCGGACGGAGACGGCGGGAGCGGCGGCGAGGACGAACCCGACGCCGGCCGCGCCGTCTGCTGTGCCCCCGCCCTGTTCGCCGAGCAGGCCGAGCGGGAGTTCGTCGCCGGCGCGAGGGCTCGAAACGGCGATAGCGGCGGAAGCGGCGCCGCCGAGTTCCACGACGGCGTCGTCCGCGAGGTCCGGACCGAGAGCGTCGGCGACCACGCCGGGGAGCGCGCGGCCGCGGCGGTCGCCGAGATGGTCGCCGAATCCGACGGCGACCCCTCCCTCCTCGTCCCGCCGTCGATCCCCCACGACGCCGCCGTCTACCTCGAACGCGCCGGCAACGAACTCGCGTCGACCGACGCGGTGACGGCGGCGCGGGCCCGGAAGACCGACGCCGAACTCGACCGCCTCCGCCGCGTCCAGCGCGCGACGGCCGCGGGGATGGCTCGCGCCGAGACCGTGCTGGCGGGCCCGGAGACCGTTCCGGCGGACGGCGAGGCCGACGAGCCCGAGGCGGGGAGACCGGTCCTTCGCTGGGAGGGCGCCCCGCTGACGACCGAGCGGCTCCGCCGCGAGGTGAACGCGGTCCTCGCCGCCCGCGGCGTCCGCGACGCCGGCAACACCGTGATCGGCGCCGGGCCGTCGGCGGCGGACCTCCACTACGTCGGCGACGAGACGATCCGACCGGGCGAGACGGTGCTGCTCGACGTCTCGCCGCGCGGCCCCGACGGCTACTACGGCGACATGACCCGGACGTTCGTCGTCGACGGCGACGGCGGCTGGGAGCGCCGCGCCTACGTCGCGGTCGAGGCCGCCCGGGAGGCCGCGCTCGCGGAGGTCGAGCCGGGCGTCCCGGCCAAGACCGTCCACGGCGAGGCGGCCGCCGAGCTGGCCGCGTACGGGTTCGACCCGAACGCCGGCAAGGGAGAGACCGGGTTCACCCACGGCACCGGCCACGGCGTGGGGATGAGCCTCCACGAGTCGCCGTCGCTGACGGGCGCGGGCGAGCTGCGGCCGGGTCACGTCGTGACGATAGAGCCCGGCGTCTACGATCCCGACGTGGGGGGCGTCCGGCTGGAGGACCTCGTCGTCGTCACCGAGGACGGGTACGAGATCCTCGCGGAGTACCCGTTCGGGATCGTTCCGCGGGAGCGGTAGGGAACGCGGCGCGGCTCACTTCTCCGACGCCGAGTCGGTCGCTTCCGCCTCGGCGGCGTCCTCGCCCCGGAGCTGCCGGGGGAGCAGCCCCGAGACCAGCCCGCGGAGGATCCGGCCCGGGTCGAGGAAGTACTGCGGGAGGACGACCATCGCGACGGCGACGACGAGCAGCCCGGCGCCGAGCGCGACCTCGCCGGCGAACAGCCGGACGACGGCGTAGTTCGCGAGCGGCAGCGCGAACACGAGCGAGGCCGCGAGCCCGATCATGTCCATCAGCCCGAGGTTCATTGAGAGCGGGTTGGCGCCCGGCGTTCAAAAGGGACGCGGCGGCGACGCGACGGCGACGCCGGGAGGCGATCGAAACGCCGCCCGAACACCGAACCGATATGTGTCGCGCGCGCCCAGTTCCGGTATGTTCACCGGCATCGTCGAGGGCACCGGCACGGTCCGCGACCGGACCGAGACCGCCGACGGGCTCCGACTTCGGATCGGCGTCGACGGGTTCGACGACCTCCACCACGGCCAGTCGATAAGCGTCAGCGGCGTCTGCCTGACCGTCGAGGAGTACGCGGTCGGCGACGAGGAGACCGACGACGACGGCTGGTTCGAGGTGTTCCTCGCGAGCGAGACGGTCGCGAAGACGTACCTCGGGGAGCTCCGCGAGGGTGACGCGGTCAACGTCGAGCGCGCGATGCCGGCCGACGGCCGGTTCGACGGCCACGTCGTGCAGGGCCACGTCGACACCGTCGCCGAGGTGACGGGGATCGAGCGCGTCGGCGAGGACTGGCGGTTCGCGTTCGCGATCCCCGAGGGCCACGCCGACTACCTCGTCGACAAGGGGTCGGTGACGCTCGACGGTATCTCGCTGACGGTCGCCGAGAAGCGCGACGACGAGTTCGACGTCGCGATCATCCCGACGACCTACGAGCTCACGACGCTCTCGGAGAAGTCGGTCGGCGACCCGGTTCACCTGGAGGTCGACGTGATCGCGAAGTACGTCGAGAACATGGTCGACGGGTACGCGGGGTAGCCGGCCTCCGGGACGGGACGATACCGGTCGCTTCAGGCGTCCTTCGCGCCCTTCACCGTCTCGCGGACGGCGTCGACGCCCTCGTCGTGGAGCAGGTCGCCGACGACGATCACGTCGCTGTGGGCGGCCATCTCGTTGGCCGACTCGTAGTCGCCGATCCCGCCGCCGTAGAAGAGGGTGGCGTCGTCGAGCGCGTCGTGGGCGGCCGCGACCTTCTCCGTGTCGCCGAAGGTGCCCGAGTACTCGACGTAGACGATCTCCTGGCCGAACATCCGTTCGGCGACCTTCGCGTACGCCCACACGTCGTCGGCGCTGAGGTCGCAGTCGGCCTCGGTCAGCTGGGCGACCGACGCCTCGGGGTTCAGCACGATGTACGCCTCGGTGTGCGTCCGTTCCCAGTCGAGGTCGTCGATGCGGACCCACTCCTTGTGGGCGCCCGTGATCCAGAAGGGGCCGCCGGCGTTGAACACCGTCGGGATCAGGTAGCCGTCGAGCGCCGGCGAGTCGATGACGACGCCCGGGTTCGAAGGCTCCTGGTACAGCGGGACGTCGTACTCGGCCGCGGCGTCGACGACGCGCGTCATCTTCTCCGCGGTGATGTCGAGGGTCCCGCCGATCTCGATCGCGTCGGTGCCGGTGCGGCAGACGTCCTCGAAGGTCTCGCCGTCCCGCAGCTCCTTGTCGGGATCGACCTTCAGCACGTGGTCCCAGTCGTCCCACGGGTTGCTCATCGGGAACGACTCCACCGGGCGGCACCAAAAAGGTGCGGAACCTGCCTCGTCGGCCCCTGGCGGGCGACGCTCTTCCCCCGACACCGGACGACGCGGAAGGCGGCCGAACGACCCCGGTCAGAGCAGGTCGTCGAGCTCGGCGTTGTCGAACGCGGACGCGGGGTCGACCCGCTCTTCCGGCTCGTCGCGGACCGCCTGCCGGGCGCGCTCGAGGAACGCCTCGACTCGACGGGAGCGCTCGACGCCGGCGAGCAGCACGAGCGCCGCGATCCGGTCGGAGTCGAGCGGGAAGTCGCCGCCGCGCACCTGCATCGACCCCGTCTCCTCCTGGAGCCACTTGCGCGCCTTCTCCGCGCCCTTCCGGGAGATGCGGTCCGGGTCGCCGGCGACGGCGACGAGGGCGGCGTCGGCCTCGGTCGCGCTCGGGAGCGACATCCCGGTCATCACCGCGCTTCGGACCGTACTCATCACGGTCGTGACGTTCTCCTCGGCGTCCTCGGCGGCCGGGGCCGAAGCGAACCCGACGGCCGCCATCCCGCCGGCCCGCAGCGTGTTGATCACCTCGCTCGTGTCGACGACCGACTCGGCGACGCCCTCGACCGACTCGCCGGCGGCCAGGAGGAGGCCGACGCGCCGCGCCATCGACTCGTTGATCGCGGCGAAACCTCCCTCCACCGACTCCCCCGAGGAGCGCCACGCGTCGTTGTCGAGCAGGACCGTCGCGTCCGCCTCCCGCACCAGCGTCTTCAGCGACCGCCCCGCGTTCACCTGGTACATCGCCCCCTCGTCGCGGCCGGGGAGGATTCCGATCGCGTACACCGGGACGTCGTACACGCGGCTCAGCTCGCGGACGAGGACGGGCGCGCCGCCCGAGCCGGTGCCGCCGCCGAGCCCGGCGACCACGAACAGCGCCTCGGCCTCGGCCGTCACCTTCGGCGCGAGCGCGTCCAGCACCTCGACGGCGTCTTCGTCCATCACCTCGGCGCCCAGCTCGTTGTCGCCGCCGACGCCGTGTCCGTTCACCCTGGACTGCCCGACGAGGACCGTGTCGAGCGGGAGCGGATCGAGGTCCGCCGCGGCCGTGTTGACCGCGAGCGCGTCCAGCACCGCGCCGTAGCCGGCGTCGGCGTCGAACTGCGCGAGAGCGGTCGCGAGCTTCCCGCCCGCCTGTCCGACGCCGAGGAGGACTGTCTTCATGATCCGAAGGTTACCAATCCGGCGTATTACGCTTTCCCCCGAGATTTAAGTGCGAAATCGAGGCCAACCGGGAGCATGTCGAACGCCACCGACGAGAGAAGCCGGCCGTCGGGCCGCAGAGAGGAGACGACCGCCGAGGCCGACGAGACGGCGGTCGCCCGCGGACCGAGCGACGTGAGCAACGGAGACCGGCTCGACGAACGTCTCGGCGCCGTCGAGCGGGCCCTGACCGCGTCCGACGCGACGGTCGCCGACCTCGGTGACGGCGCCGCCGCGGCCGCGGAACGCGAGGCGCTGGAGTCGCGCGTGGAAGAGCTCGAGTCTCGCGTCGAGGAGCTGGAGGCCGCCACGCAGGCGATCCGGGGATACGTGGGATCGGTTCGGGCCGTCAACCGCGAAGTCGAACGGCGAGCCGACCTCGCGTTAGCGAGGGCGAGCCGAGGCGAGGACGCCGACCGAGCCGCCGAACGCCCGAGCGACGGGCTCCCCGCCGACGCGGTGCCGAGCGAGGACGCCCTCGACGCCGCCGTGCCGGAGGACGAGCCCCGCGCGCCGGAACCGGCGGATCGGGACGACGTCGATGGGGGAGACGGCGGGAACGAGTCGCGGCGAGACGGCCCCTTGGACCGCCTCCGTGAGTCCCTGTAGGGCGGACCGCGGGACGGGTTCGGGGGATACGGCGCGGACCGCGGGTGCGGCGCTGACCGCGAGTGCGGAGAGCGAACCGTGATCCGCGTCGTCCTCACCGTCCTCGTCGCCGTCGCCCTCCTCGCGGCAGCGACGCCGGCGCTGGAGGACGCCCGGACGACCACGGCCGCCGAGCGGCTCGAGGCCGAGACGGACCGCATCGAGCGGGCCGTCGGCGGCCTCGTCGCGGGCTCCGTGAGCGTCGCGAACCCGTCGCTCGCCGCGCGGACGACGGTGATCGTTCGCGCGCCGAGCGGGTTCGGGGCGGCGCCGATCGACCGCGTCGCGCTCGTGGAGACCGGAGGTGGCGGCGGGGCGGCGACCGTAGAGTCGGGCGTCACGGAGGCGGACGTCGCGCTCCGCTATCGGATCGACGGCGGACCCGAGCGGACCGTGCCGATCGCGCCCGGAGGCGTCGATGCGGCGGTCGCGGTCGACGGCGGTGCGATCGCGCTCCGGCCGGGCGGCGAGAGCCGGCTGGTGCTCCGCCTCGTCGACGACGCCGGGCCGACCGTCCGGATCGCCAGGGTCGGGTGAGCGTTTATATACGATGCCGGGAGCACGCCCGCCGTGAACCTCGATCTCCCCTCGCTGTCGCGGAGCGGCGACGGCGAGCCGTCGCTGCGATCGCTACCGTGGACCGACGACGAGCGCGACTGTCGGTGCGAGCCGTCGTTCCGAGAGCCGGTCGGCACGGGCGTCGGCGACCGGGTCGTGCTCGCGGTCGACGCCGGGGAGTGTCCCGGCCGCGGCGACCTCGCCGAGAGCCCGGACTGCCTCGCGACCGTCGTCGAGGCGCTCGCCGAGCGCGACGCCGACGTGATCAGGACCAGACACCGGGGACGCGAACGGGCGTACGCCGGGCGGGCCGCCGCGTGTCTCGTCGCGGCGGGACGGTTCCGCGAGCGGGTCGGGTTCCACGAGACCCGGCTCGCCGACCGCGTGGCGCGCGATCCGGTCGGCGCCGCTCGGGAGGCCGCCGGACGGGAGGGGCCACCGGCCCGGATCGCCGCGGAGACGGGCCTGTCGGCGGTCGTCGAGGGCGCCGGGGGGGTCGGAGACGCGTTGCGACCACACGTCGGACCCCGTATCGCGGCCGCACGGGTCGCGACCGCGCCGCCGCCCGGGGCCGCGCTCGCCGACCGCTGGGAGCTCGACACCGGCGCGACCGTCCGGCTGTACGAGGGGTCGGGACCGCTCCGGACGTACCACCTCACGCCGCCGGTCCGGGAGCTCGACGACGGAGCGGTCGAGCGGCTCGACGACGCCAAGCGTCGGTTGCTCGACGAGCCGACCGGAGGAGAGCGGGCGCCCGGCCGCGCGGCGCGAGCGGCCGCCGAGGACGGCGACCCCGTCTCGACGCTGTCCGAGGTGCTCCGGCGACACACGCGCGGCTACGGCGCGTTCGAACACGTGTTCGCGGACGACCGGGTCAGCGACGCGACCCTGTCGGCGCCGGTGACCGAGAATCCGCTCCGGGTCGTCGTCGACGGCGAGCGCTGCCGGACGAACGTGCGGCTCCCGCCCGAGGGGGCCGCCACGCTGGCCTCCCGGCTCCGGCGGACCAGCGGGCGGGGATTCTCCCGGGCGAGCCCCACGCTCGACGCGACGCTGGAGACGGACGCGGGCCGCGTCCGAGTGGCCGCGACGACCGACCCCGCCAGCGACGGGCTCTCGTTCGCGTTCCGCCGCGGCGACGCCGAGGCGTGGACCCTCGCGCGGCTCGCGGACGTCGGGACGGTCACCCCGGCCGCCGCGGGGCTCCTCTCCGTCGCCGTCGAGCGCGGCGTGACGGGGCTCGTGGCCGGCGGGCGCGGCGCCGGGAAGACGACCGCGCTCGGCGCGCTCCTGTGGGAGCTCCCCGCGGAGACGCGGTCGATCCTGATAGAGGACACGCCCGAGCTCCCGGCGGGCGCCCTGACTACCGCCGGACGAGACGCGCAGCGGCTCCGCGTCGGCGACGGGGCGGAGCCGTCGCCGAGCGACGCCGTCCGGACCGCGCTCCGGCTCGGCGGCGGCGCGATCGTCGTCGGCGAGGTCCGCGGCGAAGAGGCGCAGGCCCTCTACGAGGCGATGCGCGTCGGCGCGGCCGGTGAGACGGTGCTCGGAACGATCCACGGGGAGGATCCGGCCGCCGTCCGGGAGCGGGTGGTCTCCGATCTCGGCGTGTCGCCCTCGTCGTTCGCCGCGACCGACCTGATCGTCCTCCTCGACGATCACCGCGTCGACGCGATCGCCGAGGTGGTCGGTCACGGAGACGGCGCCGCGTTCGACCCGCTGTTCGAGCGCACGGCCGGAGGGCTGACCCCGACCGGGCGGATAGACCGCGGCGAGAGCCGGCTCGTCGAGCGGCTCGCGGGGACCGAGGAGTCGTACGCTGAGGCCAAGGCGGCCGTCGAGGAACGCGGCGAGCGGATCCGCGAGGCGGTCGCCACCGGTCGGACGGAGCCGGAGCGGTACGTCGAGTTCGTCGCCGCGAGCGGTGAGAGCGAATGACGGGAGCGGTCGACGGTCCGACCGGCGGCTCGCCGACGGCGCCCCCGAGCGAGGACGGCGACGCGGACGAGTCGGCCGAGCTCCGACGCGCGGTCGCGTTCCTCGGCTGGGAGGCCTCGGCCGAACGGGTCGTCGAGCTCGGGTATCGGGTCGGGATCGGCGTCGGTCTCCTCTGCGTCGTCGCGCTCTCGGCTTTCGTCGGGCCGATCCCTGGGGCTCTCGCCGGGCTCGCCGGGGGGTTGGCGGCGACCCACGCGGTCCATCGAGCACCGGTGTGGCTCGCCGCGCTTCGTCGGACCCGAGCGCTCGGCGCGGCCCCCGGTCTCGTCGGCCGGCTCGTGTTGCGGATGCGGCTGGACCCCTCGGCGGAACGTGCGGTCCGGTTCGCCGCCCGCACCGGAGACGGACCGCTCGCCGACGGACTGGCGCGCCACGAGCGCGGGAGCGCGGACGGGCCGACGAGCGGGCTCCGGGCGTTCGCCCGCGAGTGGCGACCGTGGTTCCCCGCGATCGACCGCGCCGCCGCGCTGGTCCGGACGGCCGCGTCGGCGCCGGCGGAGCGGCGGGGGCGCTGTCTGGACCGCGCGCTGGACGCGACGATCTCCGGGACGACCGACCGGCTCGCGGCGTTCGTCGGCGAGGTTCGCGGCCCCGTCTCGGCGCTGTACGCCTTCGGCGTGCTCCTCCCGTTGGCCCTGATCGCGCTGCTGCCCGCGGCGGCCGCGTCCGGCGTTCCGGTCGGATCCGGCGTCGTCGCCGGGCTGTACCTCTGCGTGCTTCCAGCCGGGCTGCTGGCCGCGTCGGCGTGGCTGCTCTCGCGGAGACCGGTCGCGTTCGCGCCGCCGTCGATCGACGGCGATCACCCGGACGTGCCGGAGCGGGGGCGACACGCCGCGGCGGTCGGGACGCTCTCGGGAGTCGCCGCGGCCGCGATCGCCGCACGACTGGTCGCCGGGTGGACCGCGCCGGTGGCCGGCGTCGGCACCGGAGCGGGGGCGGCGCTCCTCGTCGGGGTACGACGCCGGCGGGCGGCGCTCTCCGAGGTCCGCGCCGTCGAACGGAGGCTCCCGGACGCGATGACGGTCATCGGCGGCGACGTGGCCGAGGGCGTCGCCGTCGAGACGGCGATCGCGAACGCCGGCGAGCGGCTCGACGGCGCGACCGGCGAGCTGTTCGAGCGCGCGGGGCGCCGGAGCGAGACCCTCCGAGTCGGCGTCCGGGAAGCGTTCCTCGGCCGGGGCGGCCCCGCCGTTCCGGTCCCGTCGCCGCGGGTCCGCGGCGCGGTCGCCCTGCTCGCCGTCGCCGCCCGGGAGGGGAGCCCGGCGGGCGACGTGCTCCTCGAACTCGCCGACCAGCTGGAGGAGCTCCGCGCGCTCGAAACGGACGCTCGGCGACAGCTCGCGACGGTGACCGGGACGCTGACGAACACCGCCGCGGTGTTCGCGCCGCTCGTCGGCGGGGCGACGGTCGCGCTCGCGACGGGGATCGACACCGTCGACGCCGGCGGGCTGGGCGCCGGAGCGACCGCCGGCGCGGACGCGCTCGGGGTCGGGGTTGGGGGCGGGGGTACCGCCGGCGCCGGAGGCGGAGGTGTGACCGAGCCGACCGCGGGCTCCGCCGCCGGCCCCGGCACCGGAACGCTCTCCGTCCCGGTGCTCGGTCGGATCGTCGGCGCCTACGTCCTGATCCTCGCGGCGCTGCTCACCGCGTTGGCGACCGGGCTGGAGCGCGGCTTCGACCGGACCCTGGTGGCCTACCGCGTGGGGATCGCGCTGCCGACCGCGACCGTGACGTACCTCGTCGCGTTCGTCGGTGCGGGTGCGCTGCTGTAGGCCGGAGCGCGTCCGCACGCTCCGGACGACCATTTAAATACCAAGCCGCGGCCAGCCGTCCCGTGTTCGAGACTCACCTCGACGCGACGTACGCGTGGCTCGGCCTCGCCGTGGTGAGCGTCGCGACGGCCGGCGTCGCCGCGACGCTTCCGGCGTCGCCGCCGCCGGACGCTGCCGGCGTCGCGCACACGATCGAGACGGTCGCCGACGGGGAGTATCCCGCGACGGCGGAACACGGGATCGCGGCGGACCGTATCCGCCTCACGCCCCGGTCAGTCTCTCTCGGCGGAGACGGCGGAAGCGCCCGGACGCCGCTCCGCGGCCCGCCGATAACGCCGGTCCCGTCCGGCGAACGGGACGGGGGCGGCGACGACCGGCTCCGGCGGGTGCTCGACGGCGTTCCGCCGGACGCCGCGTTCGACGACCCCGACGCGCTGGCCGCGGCGGCGGAGCGCGCGCGCAACGCCGACCGCGAGTGGCGACCGGCGCCGGAGCGGCTCACCGTGCGGCGAGTGCATTACGGAGGGGTACATGTCACGCTCGTCGGGTGAGCCGTCCGACGCCCGGAGCGGGACAGCGGACCGCGCCGCGGTCGAGCCGCTCGCCGCGCTCGTCGCGGTGCTGGCCGTCGGGGCGGCGCTGGGACTGTACGCCGTCGCGCTCGACGACGCGACGGTCGATCGGGAGCGGCCGGGCGCCGAGCCGTCCCTCGACCGGGCCGAGCGGGCGGCGACCGTCGGCGGCGTCGTCGAGCCGGACCGGCTCCGCGACGCCGACGCGTTCCGGTATCCGACGACGGTGACGGTGAGCGCCGAAGGGAGGACGTGGCGGATCGAGTCGGGCCCGAACGCACCGGAACGTGCGGCGGTCGAGGGCGACGGCGCGACCGCGGTCGCCGAGCGACCGGTGACCGTGCGAGTCGGTCCGGGGCGGAACGTCCGCGGGACCCTTCGCGTGGTGGTCCGCCGGTGACGAGCACCGTGCTCGACGTGACGGTCATGCTC
Organism: Halorubrum sp. B52; assembly: GCF_059752555.1. Lineage (NCBI taxonomy): Archaea > Methanobacteriati > Methanobacteriota > Halobacteria > Halobacteriales > Haloferacaceae > Halorubrum > Halorubrum sp. B52. Next base: position 18,597 of record NZ_MWTG01000010.1, read on the forward strand.
CTCTGCGTTTCGACGAGCGTCGTCGCGCTCGGTGGCGTCGGCGGGGACGCGGGGACGAACGGGCCGACCGTCGACGAGACGGCCGATCGGCTGGTGACCGAGACGGTGACCGTGGAGTACCGGACGCCCGAGGCGGCGAACGACACCCGGACGGTACACGCGACGCGCGCCGAACTGCTCGCGCTGCTCGTCGCAGGGCGCGGAGGCGACGGCGACCGCGCCTCGCGAGGCGGCGAGGACACGGTCCGGGACGCGTTCGAGTCCCGATCGACGACGGCGGTCGCCGGGGGGCTCGACGGTCGGACGCGGATCGATGCGACGGTTCCGGCGGCCGCGAACCGGGAGCGCGGGCCGTCGAGGTCGACGTCCGACCGACGCGCTCCGAGTCGCCGACCGACGCGGCGAGGGGCCGGCGCGGTGGCCGTGTCGGGCGGGCCAAACGCGCCGAGACCGCTCCGTCTGGATACCGTGCGCACCGGGAGCGCCGGGGCGTGGACCGAAACGGATCGACCGACAGACCGGATGAACACGGTCTCCGTCGGCCCCGAGCCGCCGCGAAACGCCGACGTGGCGACGGCGGTCGTCACGCACCCGGCGCCGGACGCGGTCGAGGGGGACGGCTCCGTCCGAATCGTCGTGAGGAGGTGGTGAGCGTGGCGGGACGCGACGGAGTGCCCGCTCGCGACGGACGGCGGTTCACGGTCGACGAGCGGGCGCGCGTCCCGTTCGCGCTGATCGGCGTGCTGCTGCTCGTGACGAGCACGGCGTACGCCGCGGGGGTCGCGGACCAGGGACTCGTCGGCGAGGACCGGAGCGTCGAGCGGGCCGTCGAGCGCGTCGACGCCGACGCCACCGCCGCGCTGCGGGCCGCGGCGCGCGAGGCGGCGCACGACGCGGCCCGGGAGCCGGTGACGCGGGCGCCGGAGAGAGGCGCCGCTGCCGGGACGGTGCGCGAGGGGTCGGCCTTCGCGGACGCGTTTCGGATCCGGCTCGCGGTCGCCGGCGCGGACGCGCTCTCCGCGGTCGACGCCGAGATCGGGTCGGTGACGGCGACGGCGTCGCTGCCGGCGGTCCGGGACCGGGGGGACCTCGCGGCGGCCCGCGACCGCGTCCGCGTCGAGCCGGCGGCGAACGGGACCGCGACCCGCGTGACCTTCGAGGGGGTCGCGACGACCGCGACACGGGACGGGCGGACGGTCGTGAACCGCACCGCGGACAGGACCGTCGTGGTGGCCGTCCCGACGCTCGCCGCCCACGAGCGGACGGAACGGTTCGAGGAGCGGCTGGACAGGGGCCCGGTCGAGGGCCCTGGCCTCGGTCGACAGCTCACCGCGAGCCTCTATCCGATGACGTGGGCGAGGGGATACGCCCAGTACGCCGGGGCGCCGGTCGAAAACGTCCTCGCGAACCGACACGTGGAGCTGTCGACGAACGCGGGACTCGTCAGGACCCAGCGGGACGTCTTCGGGACGAGCGATCCGGACGCCCGCGGCGGGGTCGCGCGGGCGACGGCGCGAACCGGGGTGAGCGACCTCCTCGCGCCCACCGGGGTCAAGGAGGCCTCGTGGACCGACGCGGTGCTCGGAGCACCGACGCCGACCGGTACCGCCGCGGCGCGAGCGGGCCCCGGAGGGGACTCGAACGGAGAGACGAGCGAGGACGACGCGTTCGAGGTGAAACGGGACCGGACGGACGAGGAGGCGCCGGTTCCGATCGGACACGCGGCGGACGTCGGTGCAACCCGCGTCCACGACGACCTCGACGAGGTGATCGGGGGCGCGTACCGGGTCGAGGCCGACGTGGAGACCGCGACGGCGCAGGTCGCGGACGGCGGGCGGCTCTCGCCACCCTCTCCGGACGGCGCGGCGGCCGGCGAGTGGGAACGCGTCGACGCGTCGCGGTCAGAGCGCCTGGAGGGCGTCTCCGGAAGCGACGTGCCGCGGGGAATCCCCGCGGGTACCGTCGACCCCGGGGAGCCGGTCTCGTTCGGCGACGCGACCCGCGAGGTGACGGTCGAACGCGCCGCGACGGCGACGTGGAAGCGGGAAGTCGTGGAGCGGGGTCCGAACGGGAGCGTCGTCGACCGCACCGTTCATCGGACGACCACGAGCGACGAGGCGACGGACCGCTACCGAGTCCGCGTCTCGGTGACGGGGCGGCACGCGCCGAGAGGCGGCGCACCGGACCGGCCCACTGCGACGTTCGGGGCGGCGAGCGCGACCGGTGCCCGGGACCTGCGGGAGACGCCGGCGGCCGCGCGCTCGGCGCTCGACGTCGACACGGCGACCGGGGTGGACCGACTCGCTCGCGACGCCGTCCGGAGCGGCGACGTCGACGACTCGACGGTCGTCCACGGGTCGCCGTCGGGCGTCGGACGAGACCGCGTGGCGGCGGACGTCGCCGCGCTCGCCGCCGAGGTCCGGGAGTTCGAGACCGACGCGTCGATGGAGGCGGCGGCGATGGGCGAGGCGGAGCCGTACGCCGATCTCGCCGACGCGGTCCGCGACCGGCGAGCGGCGCTCGTCGACGCGCCGGCGACGTACGACGGCGCGGCCGATCGGGCGCGGGTCGCCGCCCGCGCGGCGTACGTCGACGCCGTCATCGAAGAACTGGAGGCGGCCGCGGCCGATCGCGAGACCGCGACTGACAGCGTGCTCGACGGCGTGAACGACGCCTTCGGCGGCCCCTCCGTCGGCGAGGCGATCGCCGCTCGCGAGGCCGCGAAGGATCCGGGCACGTACACGGTCGCCGACGACGGCCCCGGGGGAGCGGTGACCTTCTCGCCGCGGGGATCGCCGGGGTACCTGCCGCGGACGACGGTCGACGGCGAACGGGTGGAAGGCGGGGAGGACGGCTCGACGCGGCCGCTCGCCGTCCGCAACGTGAACTACGCCACCGTTCCGTACGGCGAGCTGTCGAGCGGGATCGTGGACCGGATCCTCCGCGCCGGCGACACCGTCCGGATCGGCACCGCCGGGCGGGCGCTCCTGCTCGCCGACGAGGCGCTTGCCGCGAACGAGGACCCGGGGCTCCGCAACGACCGGGACGCGCTCGCAGAGCGGATCGACGGCTCGCTGCGCGAAGTCGACCGCGAGCTGGAGGACGAACTTCGGGACCGGACCTCGCTGTCGCGGGAGGAACGGCGCGACGCGGTCGACGAGGCCGCCGCGTCCTACGGCTCGGCCGGCGACAGGGCGGCCGCGGTCGGCGAGGGCGAGTACGCCGAGCGGGTCGCCGCCGAGGCCGCCGTCGCCGGATCGCTCTCGGCCGCGGCGGAGGCGTCGCTGGCCGCGCACCTCCGCGTCGCGACGCGGAACGCGGCGGGTCGAGACGACGTTCGGGTTCCGACGCGGGTCGTCGAACCGCCGACGAAGGGCGCGCGGGTCCTGCTCAGGGATCGCATGGAGAAAGCGATAGAGAAGGAGGCCGCGCGCGCCGGCGGAGCCGCGACGAAGGAGCTGAGCGAGAGAGCGGCCGAGGAGCTCGGCGAGGAGTGGTCGCTGAAGCCCGCCCGGAGCGTCGGGGCGGGGCTCCCGGTCGCGCCGGTGCCCGGCTACTGGATAACGACGGTGAACGCCTGGCGGGTGCAGGTCCGCGGGGAGTACCCGCGGTTCGCGCTGCGCGCCGACGTCGGCACGCCGGACGCTCCGTTCGAGTACGTCCGACAGGAGGGCGACGTGACGATCGAGATCGACGGGGAGACCGTTCGGCTCGGGGCGACGGAGCCGGTCCGATTCGAGACGGGGACCGTCGTCGCGGTCGCGGTGCCCGCCGGCCCGCCGGGAGTCGGCGACGTCGACGGAGTCCGTGACGAGCGCTCGGCCGGGTGGCCCTGTCCGGGCGCGGCGGGAGCGTCTGACGGAGGGGAAAAAGCGTGCGCGACCCCGTGAGTCGACCGCAGCCGTTTTGAGAGGCGCCGACCGAGGGCGACCATGTTTCACGAGGTCGTCGAGGACGGGACGGCGTCCGGCGTCGACGCGGGCAGGGCCCCCGACGCCGGCGAGAGCACCGACGCGGACGGGGACGAGGTGACCCCGGCCGCGTTGCTCGCGGCGTTCGAGGCGATGGTGCGCGAGTCGGTGACCGAGGCCGGGTGCGAGCGCGTCGTCGACGAGACCGGCGTCGACGAGCCGGCCGTCGAGGCGGCCGCCGCGGGCGACGCCGCGGGGCTCAGCGTGACCGACGCGGCGGCGATCGTCGCGGTGACCGCCGACCGCGACGCCGACGCGCTCGTCGCGGAGCTGCGCGACCACCTGCTGATGGGGATGGCGACGGCCGTGCTCGACGTCGACACCATCGCGGCGGCGATCGACGCGGACCTCACCGGACAGGAGGTCCAACAGGCTCTCGAGGGACGCGCCGGAATGACGCTGGCACAGCTCGCGGAGGTCATGGCGGTCATCGAGCGGCGCAAGCGATGAGGGTCGTCGTCGTCGGCTGCGGCTACGTCGGCCTCCAATTGGCGGCGCAGCTCGCCGAGCGGGGACACGCGGTGACGGGCGTGCGGCGGTCGGACGCCGGGATCGACGCCATCGAGGAGATCGGAGAACAGATCGACGGCGCCGTCGACGCGGCCCGCGCGGACGCGACCGACCCGGCGTCGCTCGACGCGCTGCCCGACGCGGACGCCGTCGTCTTCGCTGCCAGCTCGGGCGGTCGCGGCGCCGACGCGGCCCGCGAGGTGTACGTCGACGGCCTCCGGAACGTGGTCGAGGCGTACGCCGCGCGGCCGTCGCCGCCGGACAGGCTCGTCTACACCTCCTCGACTGGCGTGTACGGCGACCACGACGGCGCGTGGGTCGACGAGGAGACGCCGATCGACCCGACCACGGAGAAGACGCGAGTCCTCGCCGAGGCGGAACGGATCGCGCTCGAGGCGGGCGACGACGCCGGGATCGACGGGACCGTCGCCCGGTTCGCGGGGCTGTACGGACCGGACCGGTATCGGCTGGAGCGGTACATCCAGGGGCCCGTCACCGCGGGGTACCTCAACATGGTTCACCGCGACGACGCCGCGGGGGCGATACGGTACCTCCTCGAGGCGGACCGCGCGCGCGGCGAGGCCGTCGTCGTCGTCGACGACGAGCCGGTCGACAAACACGCGTTCGCCGACTGGCTCGCCGACGAGTGCGGCGTGCCGCGGCCGGAGAAGCGGTCGAAGGCCGAGCGGATCGCGGCCGGCGACCTCTCCGCGGCCGCGGAACGGCGGATCCGAACGAGCAAGCGCTGTTCGAACGACCGCCTGCGCGCGCTCGGCTACGAGTTCGCCTACCCGACGTTCCGAGAGGGATACCGCGACGCGGTTCGGTCGTTCCGCGCGACCGAGGAGTAAGCGACCCCCGATCCCGACGTCGTCGGTCGGTCGGAACAGTAACGAACCTTCATGTGGGGGGAGGGAGTCTCGGGGACACATGTGGAGCCTGAGCGCGACCGACGAGCGGCTCTCGCAGGCGGGGACGCTCGCTCGAGAGAACCCGGAGCTGACGGCGGTCGCGGTCGTCGTCGCGCTCGTCGCGGTCGCCGGGGGATACCTCCTGTTCCGCGCCCGCTGGACGACCGGAGTCCGGTTCCGTCGGCTGCTCGCCGACCAAGACGAGATCACGGTGCTGATGCACCCGAACCCCGACCCGGACGCGATGTCGTCCGCCCTCGGCGTCGCGTCGCTCGCCTCGCAGGTCGGCGTCGACGCGACGGTGCAGTATCCCGGACAGATCCGCCATCAGGAGAACCGCGCGTTCCGAACGGTGCTCGACCTGGAGCTCGAGACGATCGAGCACGTGAGCGACCTCGCCGCGGAGTCGGTCGTACTGGTCGACCACAACGAGCCGCGGGGGTTCGCCGGCGCGGACGGCGTGCTCCCGGTCGCGGTCGTCGACCACCACCCCGGCGACGGCGCGGGAGAACGGTTCACCGACGTCCGCACCGACTACGGCGCGACTGCCTCCGTCGTCGCCGAGTACTTCAAGGAGAACGACGCGACCCCGGTCCCGCCGGACAAGCACGCGAGCGAGACCGACAGCGACCTCACCCTCCCGACGGACACCGCGACCGGGCTGCTGTACGGGATCCTCTCCGACACGAAACACCTCACCGTCGGCGCGAGCGAGCCGGACTTCGCGGCCGCCGCGTACGTGTACCCCGGCGTCGATCAGGACCGCCTCGACCGCATCGCCAACCCCGCGGTCGACGCGGAGGTGTTGGAGGTGAAGGCGCGCGCCATCGCCGGGCGCCGGGTCGAGGGCTCGTTCGCGGTGGCCGACGTGGGCGGCGTGAACAACGTCGACGCGATCCCGCAGGCGGCCGACGAGCTGATCCAGCTCGAGGGCGTCAGCGCCGTCGTGGTGATCGGCGAGCGGGACGGGACGGTCCACCTCTCCGGGCGCTCTCGGGACGACCGGGTCCACATGGGCAACGCGATCGAGTCGGTGCTCGCGGACGTCGAGAACGGCGACGGCGGCGGTCACTCGCGGATGGGCGGCGGGACCGTCGCGCCGCGGATCGACCCGACCGGCGACGAGGGGCCGAAGACGGTCGACCGGGACGAGCTGGCCGAGGCGCTGTTCCGAGCGATGGCCGGCGACGTGTGACCGACGCCGGGGAGCGGAGAGAGATCCGGCGTCCGGTGCCAGTTTTTAATTGTCGGGCCGCGGAGTGAGCGGTATGAAGCTCGATCTCCCGACCGACGACGGCTGGCGCGCGCTCGCGGGCGTCGGCGTCGGCTACGCGCTCGCGACCGGACTGATATTCCTCCTGCTGTTCGCGGTGCCGTACCTGATCGTGCGGGGCCTGTAGCTGCGGGAAAACGGCCTGCGAGCGCCCGAATCTCAGGCGAACGCGAGCGAGTCGTCGGCGCCGCTCTCGTCGTCCTGCTGGAGCTTCTCGTGGGCCTCGAGGAAGTCGTCGAGCGTGACCTCGGTGCGGTCGTCGCGGATGGCGAACATCCCGGCCTCGGTGCAGATGGCCTTGATGTCGGCGCCGGATGCGTCGGGGGTCATCTCGGCGAGCTCGTCGAAGTCGATGTCGCTCGCGAGGTTCATCTTCCGGGTGTGGATCTGGAAGATGATCTCGCGGCCGTCGGTGTTCGGCTTGGGCACCTCGATGAGGCGGTCGAACCGGCCAGGGCGGAGGATGGCGGGGTCGAGCATGTCGAAGCGGTTGGTCGCGGCGATGATGCGGACCTCGCCGCGCTCGTCGAAGCCGTCCATCTCGGAGAGCAGCTGCATCATCGTGCGCTGGACCTCGGCGTCGCCGGAGGTCTTCGAGTCCGTCCGCTTCGAGGCGATCGCGTCGATCTCGTCGATGAAGAGGACGGCGGGCTGGTTCTCGCGGGCGACTTCGAACAGGTCGCGGACGAGCTTCGCGCCCTCGCCGATGAACTTGTGGACGAGCTCGGAGCCGGCCATCTTGATGAACGTCGCGTCCGTCTCGTTGGCGACGGCCTTCGCGAGCATCGTCTTCCCCGTGCCCGGCGGGCCGTACAGCAGGACGCCGCTCGGCGGCGTGATCCCGACGTCCTCGAACATGTCGGGGTGTTCGAGGGGCATCTCGACGGTCTCGCGGACCTCCTGCATCTGGTCTTCGAGCCCGCCGATGTCGGCGTAGGTGACGTCCGGGGAGTGCTCGACCTGCATCACGCGGGCGCGGACGTCGGTCTCCTTCTCCAGCTTCTTCACGACCGAGAGGGAGTTGTTGACCGCGACCCGGTCGTCGGGGTCGAGCTTCTCGCGCATCTCCGCGGTGATCTCCGTGAGCGCCTCCTGGTTGTTGCCGTGCTGTTTGATCACGGCCCCGTCGGGCGTGATCTCCTGGACGGTCGCCACGAACAGCGGGGACTGCTTCAGCTTCTTGTTCTCGTGGGTGAGCCGCTCGAGCTTCTGCTGGTACTTGTTGTTCTCCGCGTTCGCGTCGAGGAGCTTGTCGCGCATCTCCTCGTTCTGCGACTCCAGCACGTCGAGCTCCTCCTGGAGGGACTCGATCTTCTCCTGTCTCGACGCCGACCCCTCGTAGGGCATCTCGACGTCGTCGACGGTGTCAGTCATTGTCCGTAATAAGGCGTCTCGCGCGTAAGAGGTTTCGGGTGGGGGAGAGTAGAGCGAGACGAACCGACGAAGTAATTCCTAGTAGTAATTAAATAGGATAGTAAATATTATCTAACGGCATGAGATATGGGTAGGTACGCATGAGCACCACCGACGCCGTCACCGCCGACGAGGACGTCACGGACCGCTGGAGCGCCGTCCGCGATCTCCCCCCGAGCGCGAAGCTCGTGGCCAAGGTCCTCGACTACAACGACACGCTGACGCAGAGCGAGCTCGCCGAGGAGACGCTGCTTCCGCCCCGGACCGTCAGGTACGCGCTCTCGCGGCTGGAGGAGGAGGACGTGGTCGACTCGCGGTTCTCCTTCACCGACGCCCGGAAGCGGCTGTACACGCTCGCGGTGTGAGTCGGCGAGGGGGAGGCGGACGCAGACAAATCGTCGACGGCCGCCGACCGGGATCCCCCTCCTTATCCGCGATACCGACGCAGGGGCGCCATGGTCTCGACCGCCGCCGTCAAACGGGCGCTGACCGCGCTGGCGACGCGCACCGACACCGCGACCCGGCCGTACGTCGCCGTGATCGACGAGGCCGAGGCCGCGCGAACCGACCTGCGTCGCGCCGCCGCCTTCGTCGACTCGGTCGGGCTCGACCGGCTGTCGGAGGCGGTCACGGCCGCGGAGCGCGACGGGAACGAGACCGCGGCCGAACGCGGTCGCGCCGCGCTCGCGACCTACCGGGAGTTTCGAGAGGCGGCGGCCGGCGGCCGCGGGTCGGCCGGCGGCGACCGCGGATCGACCGACGGCGACCGAGACGAGGCGACGCCGGCCGCCGACCACTTCCGCCCCGCCCCCGGAACCCCTAAACCCGACACCGGCCAAGAGCCGGGCAGATGACGCGGGTGATCCACACCGGCGACACCCACATCGGGTACGCGCAGTACCACTCGCCGGTCCGACGACAGGACTTCCTCGACGCCTTCGCGGCCGTGGTCGACGACGCGGTCGACGGCGACGTCGACGCGGTGGTCCACGCGGGCGACCTCTTCCACGACCGACGGCCCGAGCTCGACGACCTGATGGGCACGATCTCCGTGCTCCGACGGCTCGACGACGCCGGGATCCCCTTCCTCGCGGTCGTCGGGAACCACGAGTCGACGCGGGGCGGCCAGTGGCTGGACCTGTTCGAGCGGCTGGGGCTCGCGACCCGGCTCGACGACGGGCCGACGGTCGTCGGCGACACGGCCTTCTACGGGCTCGACCACGTCCCCGTCTCCCGCCGGGACGCCCTCGACTACGCGTTCGCCGACCACGACGCCGACTACGCCGCCCTCGTCGCGCACGGCCTCTTCGAGCCGTTCGGCTACGCCGACTGGGACACCGAAGAAGTGCTCGCGGAGAGCGACGTCGACTTCGACGCGATGCTCCTCGGCGACAACCACACGCCCGACGTCGCCGAGGTGAACGACACGTGGGTCACCTACCCCGGATCCACCGAGCGCGCGAGCGCGAGCGAGCGAGAGGGACGCGGCTACAACCTCGTGACGTTCGACGCCGACGACGCCGGGGGCGACGACCGCGTGGAGATCCGCCGGCGCGCGCTCGACACGCGCCCGTTCGTCTTCGTTGACGTCGACCTCCGCGAGGGCGAGGGCGCGGCGCGGGTCCGCGAGCGCGTCCGCCAACACGACCTCGGTGACGCCGTCGTCCTCGTGAGCGTGACCGGCGACGGCGACCCCGTCACCCCGGCCGCGATCGAGGAGTTCGCGACCGAGGAGGGGGCGCTCATCGCCCGGGTCACCGACCGCCGCGAGGTCGAGACCGACGCCGAGGTCGACGTGAGCTTCGCCGACCCCGAGGACGCCGTGCGGGAGCGGATCGAGGAGATGGCCCTCTCCGAGGCCGCCCGCGACGTCGACGAGGCGGTCCGCGCCGACACGCTCCCCGACAGCAACGTCCGAGAGACGGTGAAGGGCCGAGTCGAGGAGCGGATCGACGACCTCGACGCGTTCGCGGGCGGCGAGGACGAGGAGAGCGACATCGAGGACGGGGACGTTGATGCCGAGGACGAGAACGCCGACGCCGAGACCGAAGACGACGGTCAGGAAGCCGGGGACGAAGAGGTCGAAACCGAGGACGAAGAAGACAGTCCCGACGGAGCGACCGAAACCGGGGACGACGAACCGACCCCCGAGACGCCCGGGACCGACGGACAAGTGTCCATGGAGGACTACCTGTGAACTTCGACCGAATCCGCCTCTCGAACTTCAAGCCGTACGGCGACGCCGACCTCCGGCTGACGAAGGGCGTCACGGTCATCCACGGGCTCAACGGCAGCGGCAAGTCGTCGCTGCTTGAGGCCTGCTTCTTCGCGCTGTACGGGTCGAAGGCGCTCGACGGCACCCTCGACGACGTCGTCACGAAGGGCGAGGAGGAGACGGAGGTCGAGCTGTGGTTCACCCACGACGGGACGCCGTACCGGATCGAGCGGCGGCTCCGGGTGTACGACGACCGGATCGATCACCAGTGCACGCTCGAAGCGACCGACGGGACCGACGTGGCCCGCGACGGCGCGCGGGCCGTACGCGAGTTCGTCACCGAGCTACTCCGGATGGACGCCGAGGCGTTCGTCGGCTGCGCGTACGTGCGACAGGGCGAGGTGAACGAGCTGATCGACGCCACCCCGCGGGAGCGGCAGGACACCATCGACGACCTGCTCCAGCTCGGGAAGCTAGAGGAGTACCGCGAGCGCGCCGGGGACGCCCGGCTCGGCGTCGAGGACGTGCTGGAGAACCGCCGCGGGCGGCTCGACCAGCTCGACGATCAGATCGCGGCGAAGGAGGAGCGCGACCTCCACGAGCGGCTCAACGGGCTCGAGAGCGAGCTCTCCGAGGTCACCGAGGAGATCGACCGCTACGAGGACCAGCGCGAGCGGGCGAGGGAGACGCGAGAGGCCGCCGCGGAGACGCTCTCGACCCACGCGGAGAAGCGCGAGGAGCTGGAGTCGGTCGAGGCGGAGATTGACGAGATCGAGGAGGCGATCCGGGACGCCGAGCGGGAACGCGACGAACACCGCGACGCGATCCGGGAGGCCCGCGAGCGGATCGACGAGACCGAGGCCGCGATCGACGGCCGGCTCGACGAGGCCGGCCTCGACGCGGCCGACGAAGAGGCCGTCGCGGCCCGCCGCGAGGCGCTCGACGACCGCGAGGCGGAGCTCCGCGAGGAGCTCGACGAGGAGCGGGTGAGCGCCGAGGCGTTCCGAAATCAGGCGACGAACCTCGCCGGGAAGGCCGACGACCTCGCCGAGCGCGCCGCGGAGCTGGAGGACGAGGCCGACGACCTCGCCGAGGAAGCCGACGCGGCCGCCGAGGAGGCCGACGAGCGCGAGTCCTCGATCGAGGAGCTTCGTGAGGAGGCGGAGGACCTCCGCGAGCGGTTCGCGACCGCCGACGTCGACCGCGACGACGTCGCCGACGAGCGCGAGGCGCTCCGGGAGCGACGCGGCGAGGTCCGCGAGCGGATCGCGGAGCTGTCAGCGGAACTGAAGAACGCCCGCGAGCGAGTCGACGAGGCCGAGGAGCTGCTCGCGGCCGGCAAGTGCCCCGAGTGCGGCCAGCCCGTCGAGGACTCGCCGCACGCGACCGGGATCGAGGGGGACCGGGAGCGCGTCGACGAGCTCGAGGCCGAACTCGAGGCGGCCCGCGAGCGCGAGACGGAATTCGACGACCGGATCGAGGCGCTGGACGGGCTCGCGAAGGCCGCGGACCGGCTCGACGAGATCGACGAGACGGTCGAGATGCTCGGGGAACGGGTCGAGGAGAAGCGGGCGGAGGCGGAGCGGAAGCGAGAGGCCGCGGCGGAGAAGCGGGAGGCCGCGACGGAGAAGAGCGGGGAGGCCGAGGAGACCCGCGAAGTCGCCGCGGAGAAGCGCGAACAGGCCGAGACGGCCGCAGACCGGGTAGCGGAGCTCGAGGAGGCGCTCACCGAGGTCGACGACGCGCGGGAGGCGGTGGACGCGGTCGAAGAGCGGGTCGAGGCGATCGCGGAGACGGAGTCGGCGATCGAGCGCCGCCGCGAGAAGCGGGAGACCCTCGCGGAGCTGAACGACGAGCGCCGCGACCGGCTCGCGGACAAGCGCGAGCGGCGCGACGAGCTCGCGGCCGCGGTCGACGACGCAGCGGTCGACGAGGCGAAAAAGCGGAAGCGGGAGGCCGAGGAGTACCTCGAACGCGTCGAGGGGGAGCTGGATCGGCTCGCGGAGCGGCGGACGGAACTGGAGAACGCGATCGGCAGCGTCAACGGGGAGATACGGGAGTTGGAGAACCTCCGTACGGAGCGCGAGGAGCTGGCCGCGACCGTCGAGGCGCTCGAGGGGCTCCACGAGGAGACGAGCGAGCTGGAGGCGATGTACGGGGACCTCCGCGCGGAGCTTCGCCAGCGCAACGTCACAGAGCTGGAGCGCACCCTCAACGAGACGTTCGACCTGGTGTACGGCAACGATGCCTACTCGCACATCGAGCTCGACGGCGAGTACGCGCTCACCGTCTACCAGAAGGACGGCGAGGCGCTCGACCCCGGACAGCTCTCCGGCGGCGAGCGCGCCCTGTTCAACCTCTCGCTGCGATGCGCGATCTACCGGCTGCTCTCGGAGGGGATCGAGGGCGCGGCGCCGACCCCGCCGCTCATCCTCGACGAGCCGACCGTCTTCCTCGACTCAGGACACGTCTCCCGGCTCGTCCGCCTCGTCGAGGAGATGCGGGGCTTCGGCGTCGAGCAGATCCTCATCGTCAGCCACGACGACGAGCTGGTGGGCGCCGCCGACGAGCTGGTCACCGTCGAGAAGGAGCCGCGCTCGAACCGCTCGACGGCCCGCCGCGCGGACGCCGCCGAGCTCGACGTCGCGTCGCTCGCAGACGACTGATTCAGCTGTCCGCAGGGCGGTCGTGCTCCGTCTCATCGCTTCCGGTCGACCCGCCCCGCAGGAGTGCGATCGCCTCGCTCGCGTCGTCCGTCGCGGCGTATCCCCGCCGGCCGTCGACGTCGACCTCGTCGATCAGACCGGCCGCGCGGAGTTCCGTGACCGTTCCGTGAAGGTCGGACTCGCACAGGTCGGTCGCGTCGAGTAGCTCGATCACGGGGAGCGGCCCCTCGTCGACGACCACGGCGAGCAGGCCGAGCGACCGGTCGTCGTGGACCGCGCGAATCGCTTTGCGGACCGACGCGGGGATTCCGGAGGCCGCGGTCGCCAGCGGCGACTCGCCGTCGACGACGCTGAGTTCGTCGTTGTCGACGTATCGCTCCGCGCCCGTGGTCGGGTCGCGGACTCGGCTCGACTCCGCCGAGCGCTTCACGAGGAGGTACGTGTCGCCGTCGGCGTCGCGGACCGTCTGCATGGACGGAAGAGCGTGTCCCGGCGGCATTACGCTTCCGGGAGCGCGAGGTCGCGGTCGTCGTCGGAGGGACGGTCGTCGTCGGAGGGACGGTCGTCGTCGGAGAGGCGGTCGTCGTCGGAAACGGATTCGCCATCGTCGGAAACGGACTCGGTGTCGGCCGAATCGGCCTCGCCTTCGGCCGCCTCGTCCCGCGAGCGCTTCCACGCGCGGTACGTCTGGTAGGTCCGAACGCCGGCGAGGAGCCCGGCGACGAGGAGGACCGGTCCGACCCGCGACCACCCCTCGAAGAACCACACCATCGGGCCGAGCGCGACGAGGAGCACCGCCGCGTTCGCGTAGATCACGGCGGCGACGAACGCGCGGAGCGTGTCAGAGTCGACGTCGCTCGCGCCCTCGAAGTCGCCGCCGTCGTCGAACGTCTTCACCGAGGGCGCCTTCGGGATGTCCGGCGTCATCTCCCGCTCGGCGTCGGAGCTCTCGCCGAAGGAGACCTCGCCCTCGTCGTCCTCGTCGAGGCTGAACACGACCTGCCGTACGCGGGGACGGGGCAAAGGAGTTCCGTCCGTTCGCGCCGCCTCAGACCGCGTCGGCGAGCCGAACCGTTCGGCTCGCTTCGACCCACGCGAGGGGGTTCGCGGCGTCGAAAAGCACCACGCTCCCGTCGTCCTCGTACACCTCCACCTCGGTGTCGACCGCGTCGCGACCGGCCGGGCGAGCCACCTCGGGTTCCGAACGTGGGTCCGAAGACATAGAGCGTGGTAAGTAATCACACATTAAATGCCTTTCCGTGGCGGGAGTCCTCGCCGCACCCGAAAGCCGAGTTTTTTAGCCCGGTGCCGCCGAAGGACCGATATGACTCAGTCGGGGCTGTCGGACTTCTCGTCTGCCGGGGACGCCGGCGACGGGACGGGCGACGGCGCGGAGGCCGAACGAGAGGACCTCGCCGCGCAGGAGGCGGCGGCCGTCGCCGGCGGCGGACGGGGGCACGTCAGCGACGTCGTCGACGTCGACGAGGCGAAGTTCCCGGAGTCGACCGGGACCGTCGAGCTGATGATCACCCAGATCGACTACGCCGTGGAGGGGTACGGGAGCGACGAGTACCCCGTCGTCCACGTCTTCGGCCGGCGGCCGGCCGAGAACGTCGACGGCGACGGCGAGGACGACGTCCGCGAGCACGTCCGCGTGCTGGGCGTCGAGCCGTACTTCTACGTCCCCACCGCCGACCTCGACCGCGACCCCGTCGAGGCGTACGACGTCGTGATCGGGACGCGCGAGGAGGGCCCGGACGGCGAGCCGTACGAGAGCATCCGCGGCGAGCCGCTCACCCGGATCGTCACTCGCACGCCGCGCGACGTCGGGAACATCCGCGACGACTTCGAGACCAGCTTCGAGGCGGACATCCTCTTCCCGAACCGCTTCCTGATCGACAACGGGATCAACGGCGGGATGCGGGTCGAGGAGCGCCGGCTCGACGACGGCTCCGGGACGATGCAGGTCCACGAGGGACAGCTGGAGCCGGCCGAGGTCGACGCCGACCTCCGCGTGAACACCTTCGACATCGAGGTCGATGACCGGCGCGGCTTCCCCGAGGACGGCGAGGAGCCGATCATCTGTCTCACGAGCCACGACTCGTACGACGACGAGTACGTCGTCTGGCTGTACGACGCCCCCGAGGCCGAGATCCCGCCGCCCGAGGACCTCCCCGACTACGAGGGGATCGTCGGCGACGGCGGGGAGATCGATTTTAGAGTCCGCACGTTCGAGGAGGAGGCCGCGATGCTCGACGCGTTCGTCGACTACATCGACGACACCGACCCCGACCTCCTGACGGGGTGGAACTTCGAGGACTTCGACGCGCCGTACGTCCTCGATCGGATGGAGGTGCTCGACGACGGCAGCGAGTACGACCTCTCCGTCGACCGGCTCTCCCGGATCGGGGAGGTGTGGCGCTCCGGCTGGGGCGGCCCCGACATCAAGGGCCGAGTCGTCTTCGACCTGCTGTACGCGTACAAGCGGACGATGTTCACGGAGCTGGAGTCGTACCGGCTCGACGCGGTCGGCGAGCGCGAGCTCGGCGTCGGCAAGGAGCGGTACACGGGCGACATCGGCGACCTCTGGGAGCAGGACCCCGAGCGCCTCTTGGAGTACAGCATCCGCGACGTGGAGCTGTGCGTCGAGATCGACCGGAAACAGGACGTGATCGCCTTCTGGGACGAGGTGCGTACCTTCGTCGGCTGTAAGATCGAAGACGCGCCGACCCCCGGCGACACCGTCGACATGTACGTCCTCCACAAGGCGTTCGGGAAGTTCGCGCTCCCGACGAAGGGCCAGCAAGAGTCGGAGGATTTCGAGGGCGGCGCCGTCTTCGACCCGATCACGGGCGTCAAGGAGATGGTGACGGTCCAGGACTTAAAGAGCCTCTACCCGATGTGCATGGTGACGATCAACGCCGGACCGGAGACGAAAGTCGATCCCGACGCGTACGACGGCGAGACGTACGTCGCGCCCAACGGGACCCACTTTCAGAAGGAGCCGGACGGGATCATGCGCGAGATGGTCGACGAGCTCCTCTCCGAGCGCGAGGAGAAGAAGGCGCTCCGGAACGACCACGACCCCGGCACCGAGCCGTACGAGCAGTACGACCGACAGCAGGCTTCTGTAAAGGTTATTATGAACTGCTTCACGCCGGATACCGAGGTCGTGACCCCCGACGGCGTGCGGTCGATCACGGACCTCGATGTCGGCGACGAAGTGTACTCCCTCGATCCGAACACCGAGGAAATGGAAATCAAGACCGTCGAGGAGACCCACGCGTACCCTGATTATCGGGGCGAACTCGTTGACGTCGAGACCTCGAAGATCGACTTTCGCGTGACGCCGAACCACCGGATGCTCGTCCGAAAGAACGAGACGAACGGGATCACCGAAGACGGGTACGGTTTCGTGGAGGCGGGCGACCTCGACCGGGCGACGAACTACGAACTGCCACACGATTGGGAGGGACCGGACGGCGACCGGATCGACGAGGTCGATCTGACCGAACTCGTCGACGGCGAGTACGAGGTGTGGGTCCGACCGAGCGTCCACGGCCACACGTTCACCGCCGAGCTGGGCTGGACGCCGCGGCGTGTCCCGAAAGCGGACGTCGGCCAGACCGGCTACGTGTTCACGGCAGAGGAGTTCGAGGAACACCGCGAGTACGTCGAGTCGGTGTGCGAGACGAGTTTCGTTCACCGCGAGTCCGGCCGGAAGTGGATCCCGCGGACCTACGACGGCGACGATTTCCTCGGTCTGCTCGCCTGGTACGTCACCGAAGGAAACGTGTACACCTCAGAGGAGAAGACGTTCGGTGAGAATCACCGGGGCTCCGCGACGACGGTGAAGATCGCACAGAACGCCATCGCCGACGGGGGCGGCCATCACGCGAGCATCGGCGAACTGCTCGACGGGATGGGGTTCGACTGCTACGTCGACGACCGCGCGTATCAGTTCACGTCGGAGCTTCTCGGAGATCTGCTCCGAGAGATCTGCGGCGGCGACAGTTCCGAGAAACGGATTCCGGACATCGTGTTCGATGCGACCCGGACACAGAAGCGCCGCTTCTTGGAAACGCTGATCGACGGCGACGGGGATCGACAGTCGGGATCGTGGCGGTACACGACCTCCAGCAACCGGCTCCGTGACGACGTGCTCCGACTGTGCACACACCTCGGCTTGACTGCGAGCTACAACCGTGACGGCGGGAGCTGGCGGATCTACGTGACGGAAGACGCGAAGAACACGCTGCGGATGCATCGGAGCGGATCGCGGAGCGAGGCCGAAGACGGCGTCTACTGCGTGACCGTCGAGGACAACCACACGCTCTTCGCGGGACGGAACGGGAAGTTCCAATTTGTCGGGCAGTCGTTATATGGCGTGACGGGGTGGGATCGGTTCCGGCTCTACGACAAAGAGGGCGCAGCGGCCGTCACGGCGACCGGTCGGGAAGTCATCGACTTCACCGAAGAGGCGGCTAACGAGCTCGACTACGAAGTCGCCTACGGCGACACCGACAGCGTCATGCTTTCGTTGTCTGACATGTCTAAGGAGGAAGCGATCGAGACCTCCTTCGAGATAGAGGACCACATCAACGAGCGCTACGACGACTTCGCGCGCGACGAGCTGAACGCAGAGTTCCACCGCTTCCAGATCGAGTTCGAGAAGCTCTACCGACGGTTCTTCCAGGCGGGCAAGAAGAAGCGATACGCCGGCCACATCATCTGGAAGGAGGGGAAAGACGTCGACGACATCGACATCACCGGCTTCGAGTACAAGCGCTCCGACATCGCTCAGATTACGAAGGAGGTCCAGCAGAACGTCATCGAGACGATCGTGACGGGCGACGACATCGACGAGGACATGGAGGAGGTGAAAGAGTACCTCGTCGACGTCATCGCGCGCGTGCTCGACGGCGACGTCGATCTCGACGAGATCGGGATTCCGGGCGGGATCGGCAAGAAGCTGGACGCCTACGACACCCCGACCGCGCAGGTCCGGGGCGCCAAGTACGCGAACCTCATGCTTGGGACCAACTTCGGGAGCGGATCGAAGCCGAAGCGGCTCTACATCGAGAAGGTCCACCCCGACTTCTGGGAGCGGATGGAAGAAGAGGAGGGGCTCGACCCGCAGCGCGACCACCTGTACGGGGAGTTCAAGCGCGACCCCGACGTGATCTGCTTCGAGTACGCCGACCAGGTCCCCGACGAGTTCGAGGTCGACTGGGAGAAGATGCTGGACAAGACGCTGAAGGGACCCATCGAACGCGTCATCGAGGCGCTCGGGATGTCCTGGGAGGAGGTCAAGACCGGCCAGGAACAGACCGGACTCGGCTCGTTCATGTAGGCGAATCGTTTCGGGGAAAGGAGTTTTCGATCGTTAGAAAAATTCTTACTGAATTCGAGAGTTTTGGCAGGGAAAGTCGTAACCATTAACCCCCTCAACCACCACCGTCAACGTACGAGGCACGAGAATACACATGGCTACTCTCGAAATCAACGATCTTCACGCACGAGTGGCGGAAGAGGGCGGCGAACGCATCCTTCGCGGGGTCGATCTGACCGTCGAGTCCGGCGACATCCACGCGCTGATGGGGCCGAACGGCTCCGGGAAGTCGACGCTCGCGAAGGTCATCGCCGGCCACCCGGCGTACGAGGTCACCGACGGCGAGATACTGCTCCACCTCGACGAGGAGGACCTCGCCGACGTCGACGCCGACCTCGACGACGAGGACTACCACTGGGAGCTGCTGGAGCTGGAGCCGAACGAGCGCGCCGCGCTCGGCATCTTCCTCGGCTTCCAGTACCCGGCGGAGATCGAGGGCGTCACCATGACGAACTTCCTCCGGCAGGCGCTCAACGCGAAGGCGGACGAGCGCGAGGAGCTGTTCGAGGACGAGGACGCCGAGGAGGCCGACGCCGACGAGGACGACGAGGGGTACGAGACCTCCCCGATGGAGGGTCCCGCTGACGACGGCGAGATCGGCGTCGCCGAGTTCCAGCAGATCCTCTCGGAGAAGATGGAGCTGCTCGACATGGACGAGAAGTTCATGCAGCGCTACCTCAACGCCGGCTTCTCCGGCGGCGAGAAGAAGCAGAACGAGGTCCTGCAGGCCGCGATGTTAGAGCCCGCGATCGCCGTGCTCGACGAGATCGACTCCGGGCTCGACATCGACCGGCTCCAGGACGTCTCCGAGGGCATCAACGCGCTCCGCGACGAGCAGGGCACGGGCGTCCTCCAGATCACCCACTACCAGCGAATCTTAGACTACGTCGAGCCCGACCACGTCCACGTAATGTTAGACGGACAGGTCGTCAAGAGCGGCGGCGCGGAGCTCGCCGAGAAGCTCGAGGACAAGGGGTACGACTGGGTCCGCGAGGACGCGTTCGAGACGGCGTAACCACAAATGGTCACGCAACAGGAATAAACGGGGGAGCACGTAAGACATTATCATGAGTTCACAGCAAGACGACCTCAAAGAGACAGACACCGAGGCCCGCTTCGAGTTCAAGAAGGAGGAGAAGTCCGCCTTCCAGACCGAGAAGGGCCTCACCGAGGAGACGGTCCGCGTCATCTCGGAGGACAAGGACGAACCGGAGTGGATGCTGGAGCGGCGCCTGCGCGCGCTCGAGCAGTTCCAGGAGATGCCGATGCCGACCGACTGGCCCGGGCAACCGGACCTGAGCGAGGTCGACGTCGACGAGATCATCCCGTACATCCGGCCGGACGTCGACGTCCGCGCCGGCGTGGACGACTGGACGGAGCTCCCGGACGAGATCAAAGACACCTTCGACAAGCTGGGCATCCCGGAGGCCGAGAAGAACGCGCTCTCCGGCGTCGGCGCGCAGTACGAGTCGGAGGTCGTCTACCAGAACATGCAGGAGCGCTGGGAGGAGAAGGGCGTCATCTTCTGTAACATGGACGAGGCCGTCCAGGAGCACGAGGAGCTCGTCCGCGAGCACTTCATGACGAAGTGCGTCCCGCCGAGCGACAACAAGTTCGCGGCGCTCCACGGCGCCATCTGGTCCGGCGGCTCGTTCGTCTACGTGCCGGAGAACACCACCGTCGACATGCCGGTGCAGGCGTACTTCCGGATGAACTCCGAGGGGATGGGCCAGTTCGAGCACACGCTCATCATCGCCGAGGAGGGCTCCGAGGTCCACTACATCGAGGGCTGTTCCGCGCCGAAGTACTCGGCGTTCAACCTCCACTCCGGCGGCGTCGAGGTGTTCGTCGGGGAGGACGCGCACGTCCAGTACTCCACGGTGCAGAACTGGTCGAAGAACACGTACAACCTGAACACGAAGCGCGCCATCGCCGAGAAGGGCGGGCGCATGGAGTGGATCTCGGGGTCGATGGGGTCGAAGGCGACGATGCTGTACCCCTCGACGATCCTGAAGGGGCGCGGCGCCTCCGACAACCACATCACCATCGCCTTCGCGGGCGAGGGCCAGGACATCGACACCGGCGCGAAGGTGTACCACAACGCGCCGGACACCAAGTCGACCGTCGAGTCGAAGTCGATCGCGAAGGACGGCGGCCGCACCAACTACCGCGGCCTCGTTCACATCGCGGACGGCGCCGAGAACTCCTCGACCGCCGTGGAGTGCGACGCGCTGATGTTCGACAACGAGTCGACGTCGGACACGATGCCGTACATGGAGATCAACGAGTCGAAGGTCGACGTCGCCCACGAGGCGACCGTCGGGAAGATCGGCGACGAGGACATCTTCTACCTGCAGTCGCGCGGCCTCGACGACGACGACGCCAAGCAGATGATCGTTTCGGGCTTCATCGAGCCCATCACGGAGGAGCTGCCCATCGAGTACGCCGTCGAGCTCAACCGGCTCGTCGAGCTGGAGATGGAGGGCTCGCTCGGATAACATGAGCACGAAAGCAATCGAGAGCCTCTCGGAGGACACGGTACGACGCATCGCCGACGAACGCGACGAGCCCGAGTGGCTCCTCGAGACCCGTCTGAACGCGCTCGCCGCGCTGGAGACGGCGGACCTGCCCGACGTCATCCAGACGCCCGGCCGCCGCTGGACCGACCTGGAGTCGCTGGACTTCGAGTCGCTCGTCGACCCGCTGAACCAGTCGGACACCACGGAGCGGGCGGCCGGCGACGACGAGGTCGTCGTCCTCCCCTTCACCGAGGCGTTCGACGAGTACGGCGACGTCATCGAGGCGAACTTCGGCTCGGTGCTCGACCCCGAGCACAACTACCTCACGGCGCTTTCGGTCGCGCTCTTTACCACCGGCACGTTCGTCTACGTCCCCGAGGGCGTCGACGTCGAGGACGTGACGGTGCGCGCGGAGATGAACTCCCGCTCGCTGTTCAGCCAGACGCTCGTCGTCGCCGAGGAGTCGTCCTCGGTGACGATCCTCGAGTCGATCGAGAGCGGTGACAGCGAGGTCGACGGCGACCGCTACTTCTCGAACCTCGTCGAGATCGCCGCGGGCGAGAACTCGAACGTCCAGTTCGGCTCGCTCCAGAACCTCGACGACGACTCGTACACCTACTCGCTGAAGCGCGGCGAGACGGACGCGTACGCGACGGTCGACTGGATCGAGAGCAACTTCGGCTCGAAGCTCACCCGCTCCGACGTCGAGACCGAGCTGAACGGTGACGGCTCCGAGAGTCAGATCGTCGGGACGTTCTTCGGCACCGACGACCAGCACTTCGACCTGAACGCCCGCGTCTGGCACCAGGCCGAGCACACGACGGCCGACCTGGTCACGCGCGGCGTGCTCGACGACGTGGCCCGCTCCGTCTACGAGGGCGTCCAGGACGTCGGCGAGGACGCGTGGAACACGTCCAGCTACCAGCGCGAGAACACGCTGATGCTGTCGGACGACGCCGAGGCCGACGCGTCGCCGAAGCTGATCATCCACAACCACGACACCGAGGCGTCGCACTCCGCGACGGTCGGGCAGGTCGACGCCGAGGACCTGTTCTACCTCGAGAGCCGCTCGATCGACTCCCGCACGGCGCGGAACATGCTCGTCGAGGGCTTCTTCGTCCCCGTGTTAGAGGAGATCGCGGTCGACGAGTTCCGCGACGACGTTCAGGAGCTCGTCCTCCAGCGGCTCCGGTAGGCGGAGTCGCCGCTTTTTCGCCGAGATAGATCCCGTCACTCGGAGCCGCCCGGCTTCTCGACCTCGGCGACGATGACGTCCCAGTCGGGGTGTTCCGCGCCGTTTCGGCACTCCCACCCGCCCTCGACGTCGACGCCCGTCCGGTGCGCGCGGCGAAGCAGCGCCCGCAGTTCGGTGCGGAATCCCGCCTCGTCCGACGTCGTCTCGTCCTCGGAGCTCACGCGGACTGGAGCCCCTCGCTCCCGGTGCTGCCGTCGTCGTCGAGCGTGCGGTTCGCGATCACCGCGTCGTCGGTGACGGTGACCTCGCGTCCCGCGACCGTGGAGGTGACGCGAACGTCGCCGTCGGTCGAACCCCTGAAAAGCGCGTCGAGCGACTCGACGTCGATCGATTGAAACAGCGGGTCCATCTCGGTCGGGTCGACGTCCAAAATCTCTGCGAGGGTCGCGATGACCGCCGTACTGGCCGAGGTCTTCATCCGGTCGTACCGTGCCAGATACGTCTCCGACCCCGGACGGAAAACGAACGACTCGAGAATTGTTCCGGCGTCTCTGACGGACATATAACGGTGTAACGGTCTGCGTCGGTTCAAGTGTACTACTGATAGTACAGAAGGTATTTATAGGGAACGGGCGATCCTCGGCGTCGCCGGATCCCGAAGCGAGCGGCGACGCGTCACGGCGTGATCAGCGTCTTCGCGATCAGTCGGCGGTGGCCGCGTCTGAGCCGGGAGGACAGCGACTGTTGCGAGATCCCGAGCTCCGCCGCGACCTCCTCCAGCGACGCCGTCCGCGGCGAGTCGAAGTGCCCCATCTCGTACGCCAACACCAGCGCCTCTCGCTGCGTGTCCGTGAGCTCGTACCCGGCTCCCTGCACCGGTAACAGCGAGTGGACGGCGGTGATCTCGATCGGGATGTCGTGAGCCTGGCAGTCCGTTCGGAACTCGCCGATCCGGTCGCGGCTCTCCCCGCGGACCTCGAACTGCCACCCCTCCTTGGTGCCGATACCCGAGAGCACGACGATGTTGGCGTGCGCGAGGGCGTTCAGGACGCCGTAGTAGTCGTCGTTCCACTCCGCGCGCATGAGATACTCGCCGTCGACGTCGTCGATGAGCTCGATGCTCACGACGCCCCGATGCGCGTCGAAGGCGGCTTCGATGTCTGACGCGCGCGCACCGCGCACCCAGAAGTACGGGATGATGAGCGACTCGTCCGGAATGAGTCGCTCCAACTCCACTGTCACCTCCGGTAGGTTCTCGAACACCGTCCCCAGCGGGAACTCGTCCGCCGGGCTCGTGAACTGCATGACCGTGGCCATACGGGCCGATCGGTCCAAACGGAGATAACCCGCGAGTATGGTGTGCCAAGCACCCGACCGCCTGACGGAACGGGGTTCGAACGTCACGCTCAGCGCGAACATGGTATACCATGGCCCTCTTCTTTATACGGGGATCGAGAACTACTCATTCGGAATCGATTAATGAGTGTGATCGTGGAGTTCCGGGTGTCGTCCGGGAGCTTCGAACTCGGACGGATACTCGCGGTCGAGGGGAACTCCACCGTCGAACTCGAGACGCTCGTCCCCCTCGGAGGGGCCACCGTCCCGCTGTTCTGGATCCACGACGCCTCGCGCGACTCGTTCGTGGACGGGGTCCGGCGTCACCCGACCGTCGAGGCGGCCACGCCGGTCGAGGAGTTCGAGGACCGCACGCTGTTCACGCTGGAATGGGACGCGAACCGGGACGACCTCATCGAGGCGGTGCAGGCGAGCGGGGGCCAGATCCTGGACGGCGTCGGGGCTCCGTCGACGTGGACGTTCGAGGTCCGATTCCCGAGCCAAGAGTCGCTCAGCGCGTTCTCGACCGACTGCGAGGAGGCCGGGATCAACCTGGAAGTGACCCGCGTGTACGAACCTTCGGAACCGGACGTACAGCCGTGGTACGGGATCACCGAACCGCAGTTCGAGGCGCTCACGCTCGCGGTCCGGGCGGGATACTACGACATCCCGAGAGGGTGCACGACGAAGGAGCTCGCCGACGAGCTCGGCATCTCCGACCAGGCCGTCACCGAGCGCCTCCGACGCGCCATCGCGGCGCTCGTCACGCACACGCTCCCGGTCGTCGACACCGAGCGCTGAATCTCGTCTCTCTCCGCCTCGCGATATGATGGCAGACATGGTGTACCATGGGGAAGCGAAATACGAGTGACGAGAGTAGGCCTGTCGTGCGAAATTCACAGAGAGCGACACGTCCACGGATCGGAGATATCGCGTGACGAAAGGCGAGCCGGAACGCGAGCGTTCGATCGGTGCGGAGCGTTTCGACCCGGACGGGGTCCTGTCTGCGATCGCCGACGGACGGCGACGGGCGGTCCTCCGGTCGCTGCGCCGGGACGACGACGGCGCTTCCGAGCTCGACGCGCTCGTCGACGACATTCGGGACGAGTCTCGACGCGAGGGGACGACGACGGACGCCGAGCGGCGGCGGATCCGAATCGGGCTGCATCACGTCGACCTACCCAAGCTGGAGGCCGCCGGTCTCGTCGAGTACGACCCGGACGAGAAGCGAGTGCGGAGCGTCGAGGGGGCGCTCGCCCGGCGGCTGCGGTCGGTGATCGACGAGCACGAGGCGGAGGCCCGGAACGGATAGCGGGGTGCGGACGTTCATTATTTCGAGACTGTTATAATTTCATACTACCTACAGGACTATACGGTCGGGAGCCGTAGACGGGAGAATGGCAGACGACAAAGCGGGACGGGAGGACCAAGCCCGGGACGAGGAGAACCGACAGCGACGGCGCGACGTCGACGCGGAGCTGGAACGCGGCGACGAGCCCGAACCGGAGCTCGACACCGCGGATCTCGGAGAAGTCGAGACCGAGCTCGAACGGCTGGAGTTCCCGACCACAGGGGCTGAGATCGTCTCGAGGATCGGCGACCGCGAGATCGCCTCCCCGGCGGAGCGGTACACCGTCGAGCAGCTGGTCCCGGACACGGACCGAGCGGTGTTCGACTCCCCTGACCGCGTCCGCGTTCGGATACAGCGACCCACCGTCGCCGCGGCGATGAAGCGGATCGTCGAGGCCAGCGAGGCGCTGCCGAACGAGGAGCTCGACGGCTCGCAGTACGACGCCTACGAGCGGACCTTCCAAGAACTGAAGCGGGTCAGCCCCGACGACGACGACGAGGCGATCGCGGAGGTCCGCGACTGGGTCGTCGAGCGGATCCGCGAGAAGGGGAAGCTCCCGACCTCGCGAGGGATCCGTCGACAGGCGGCGAAGGTCTCTCGGCGAGAGGGACACCGGGTCCGGAACAGCGACTGGCTCGGGATATAGGCGGTCGACCGCCCTCCCGCCGTGCGGGCCCGTCCGAACGACCCCCGGCTGAAGGGGAACACCTTAAGTCGGCCTGCGCCCGAATGCGAATGTATGCGAACGGGCGTATCGAGCGGTGACGGGTGGTGGCCGTGAGCGTGAGCCAGCGGATCGCCTCCGACGACCAGCTCGCCCGGCTGCTGCAGATCGGAATCGTGTTGGAGGAGGTGGTCGAGGCGCGGGCGCATCACCACTATCGAGGCGTCGAAGCCGATCTCGACGACGAGATCGAGGCGCTGCTCGCGGACGCGGCCGAGGAGTCCGCCGACCACCGCGAGCGGTTGGAGTCGCTCATCGCCGGGCTCGGGGTCGACAGCGTCCCGTTCGACGAGATCGAGTCGCTCGTCGACGCCCGCTACGGCCGGACCAAGCCCGAGGACTTCGACGGGATCCTGTACGATCAGCTGTGTAACGAGGAGACGGCCTACAAGTTCTACGACGACCTCATCGAGGCGATCGAGGCGTCCGACGCGGAGTTCTCGATCGACCGGGAACGCCTCCTGGAGACGCTGCGGACGATCCGGGAGGAGGAGGCCGAGGGCGTCAGCGAGGTCACGGAGGTCATGGAGCGACGATGAACCGACGCATCGAACCGACGACGGTCCCCGACGGAGGAGAGCCGTGAACACCGCAGACCAGTACCTCAAAACGATATACGTCGTACAGGAGCAGGAGGACGGCCCGGCCTCGACGGGGTCGATAGCCGACGCCCTCGACGTGAGCCCGGCGAGCGCGAACGAGATGATCGGCAAGCTGGAGGAGCGCGGGCTCGCCGAACACGAGAAGTACAAGGGGGTCCGGCTCACCGACGACGGGATCATCCGAGCGCGAGACGCGCTCCAGACCTACTGTATCATCGAGCGCTTCCTCGCGAACGTGCTCGGCGTCGAGGAGTTCCGCGCGGAGGCCCGCGAGCTGGAGGCCGTCATCGACGACACCGTCGCCGAGCGGCTCGACACGATCATCGACCGACAGCCGGAGTGTCCGGACTGCTTCGACCCCGAGACCGACGCCTGCGCGTGCCTGGAAGTCGCGATGGCGCCGGTCGAGTCGGAGTGAGGCGGGAGACGCGTCCCCGTCGTCGGGGCGGTCGATTTAGACGCCCGTGGAGTACCGCAGAATTCCCGCGATGCCGCCGAACGCGTCCATCAGCTGTTCGCCCTTCTCGAAGTCCGTGGAGATGAACTTCGTGTCCGTCCCGCGCTGCTCGGCGATGTTCATCAGGTGTTCGATGACGTCGTCGCGCTCGTCGACGTCGGCCGGCTCGCCGCACTCGGAGCACTCGTGGTCCGGAGTGGAGTGCCGCGAGTCGATCACCTCGTACTCC
The DNA here is from genome assembly GCF_059752555.1 of Halorubrum sp. B52. NCBI lineage: Archaea > Methanobacteriati > Methanobacteriota > Halobacteria > Halobacteriales > Haloferacaceae > Halorubrum > Halorubrum sp. B52. The sequence goes on from NZ_MWTG01000010.1 coordinate 45,360, forward strand.
TCGTGGCCGTTCGGGCACTCGTAGACGACGACGTCGGAGCGGAGGTCCTCGGAGATGAGCAGCCGGTCGACCGAGCCCATGATCAGGTTCCGCCGGGTCTGCTCGAAGCCGTACGTCGCCTCCTCGCCGGTGTGGAGCTTCTCGAAGAACTCCTCCATGTGGCGTTTGTCCTCGACGATCTCCTGGTCGGCGAGCGCCTCGCTGGCGTTGTCGACGAGGTCCTTCAGCCCGGACTCGTCGGTGTACGCCACGTCGAACTTGCCGAGCACCTTGTCCTGGAGCTCGTGGTGGAGGTAGTCGCCGTCGAGGAACTCGTCTTTCGTCGGCGAGGGGCCGCCGACGAGGATGCCGTCGAGCTCGTGACGCTTGTCGACGAACAGGTCGTTGGCCATCCCCGCGACCTCCTGATAGAAGTTGTCGATCGCTTCCAGCCGGAGGCGGGCGAACCGCTGCGCGGACTGGCCCCCTTTCCGCTGTTTGCCGGGGACGAGCGAGGAGGCCGACTTGACGGGCTCGATGCGCTTGCCCTTCAGCCAGCCGACGTTGGCCTCGCGGCGGTCTAAGACGATGAGCCCGAACAGCCCGGAGTCCTCCAGCATGTGCTCGAGCGGCTCGGTGAGGAACTCGGAGTCGCAGTGGTAGCGGAACGACTCGACGGGCTGGGGCGGCGACTCCAGCGTCCGGGTGACCATGTCGGTCTGGCCGCCGCCGGCGTCGATCGCCCCCGAGAAGATCACGATCCCGTTCTCGGGCGGGAAGGTGTCGTAGTAGCGGAGGCGGTCCTTGATCGACGTGAGCGCGTCCTGCACGGCCGTCCGGGTCTGCTTGGACTTGATGTTGGACGCCTCGCTGTGTTCCTGGGTGACGTGGGCCACCACGTCGGAGATCTGCCGGTCCTCGGGAATGTAGATAGTGACGAGCTGCGTGCCGGAGCCCTCGAAGTCCTTGAGCTCCTCGATGACCTTCCGGAACTCGTACTTCCGTCGGTCCTCGCTCGCCGCTTGGGCGTCGCTACTCATTACCCGAACTACGGCGGCGTGCGTGTAAGTAAGCTTTGACCTCCCCGTTAGAGCGGCGGTACCGAGTCGCACGGATCGTCGAACGCGTGAGTAGTTATACTGATGAGCGGTGGCGCGCGCCCGTGAGCGGGCCGAAGGCCCGCGAGCGGCGTCGCGCGAGGGAGTCGGTCACCCGGAGCAACGCGGAGGGCGACCGACGAGGCTGGGGAGGCGTGAGGAGCGGGGTGGTTGCGGTCGGGCGGGACTCAAAGGGGCAGTCGTGAGGACGAAGACGGGCGACGCAAGCACCACAGGGAGCGAGTGAAACGAGCGACTGAGGAGCGCAGCGAGCCCATCGAGTCCTCGCGACTGGGGCTTTGGAAGTGTTCACCGGAGTGTTGGCAACTGCGTACAGCCGAGCGACTTGGGCTTTGGAAGTGTTCACCGCACCAACGACGACACCACTTCGATCAAAAAGAACCGAATGACCGAACCGATCGCCCCGCTCCTACATCGACTCGGGCGCCTCGACTCCGAGCACGTCGAGCGCGTTCGCCATCGTGTGCTTCGCGGCCGCGACGAGCGCGACGCGCGCGGCGCGGAGCTCGTCGTTCTCGGCCGTGACGACCGGACACTCCCGGTAGAAGGCGTTGTACGCGTCGGCGAACTCGCGGGTGAACGTCGCCACCGTGTGCGGCTCCAAGTCGTCGGCGGCCTCCTCGATGACGGCGGGGAAGCGGGCGACCTCGCGGAGGAGCTCGCGCTCCGCCTCCGTGTCGAAGACCGCGGCGTCGACGTCGAGGGCGTCGGGGTCGACCGCGCTCTCGGAGCCGCCGGCGCCGCCCGTCACGCCCGGCACGTCGACGCCTTCGGCCGCGGCCTCGTCGAGGATCCCGGCGCAGCGCGCGTGGACGTACTGGACGAACGGGGCCGACTGCGCCTCGAAGTCGAGCGCGTCCTCCCACTCGAAGGTGATCGCCTTCGCGGGCTGTTTCGAGACGATGTCGTACCGAACCGCGCCGATGCCGACCTGGTGGGCGATGCGCTCGACGTCCTCGTCGGTGAGGTCGTCGTCGCGGATGCGGTCGTCCATCCGGCTCTCGACCGCCTCGCGGGCGCGGTCGATCGCCTCGTCCAGCAGGTCGTCGAGCATCACGCCGGTCCCGCGTCGGGTGGACATCTTCCCGTCGGGGAGGTTGACGTACGAGTAGATGACGTGGCCGAGCCGGTCGGTGTCGTTGCCGAGGAGCTCTAAGGTCGCGTCGAGCTGGTCGGCCTGCAGCTTGTGGTCCTCGCCGAGCACGGTGACGGCGCGGTCGTAGTTGTCGAACTTCCACTCGTGGTGGGCCAGGTCGCGGGTGGTGTAGAGGCTCGTGTCGTCCGAGCGCAGGAAGACGAGGTTCTTCTCGATCCCCCACTCGTCGAGCTCCAGCTGCCAGGCGTCCTCCTCGTAGACGGCCTGATCGGTCTCTTTCAGCCGCGCGGCGATGTCGTCGGTGGAGCCGTCGCGCATGAACCGCGTCTCCTTGACGAACTCGTCGAACTCCGCCGGGAGCCGCGCGAGACACTCCTTCATCCCGCCGAGCACGGCGTCGACGACCTCGCCGACGCGCTCGTACGTCGCCTCGTCGCCGACCTCGAGCCCCTGCAGGATCGCGGCGATCTCCTCCTCCGCGGCCTCGACGTCGTCGGGGTCGGCCTCCTCCAGGAACGCGTTCCCCTTCCGGTAGTAGCGGACGAGGTCGTACTCGGCGCGGTCGCGGGCGGGCTCCTCGTCGAGATCCGACTCGTCGAACCGCTCGTACGCCCACGTGAACACCGCCATCTGGCGGCCCGCGTCGTTGACGTAGTAGTGGCGGTCGACGTCGTAGCCGGCGTACTCCATGAGGTTCGCGACCGCGTCCCCGACGATCGGGTTGCGCGCGCGGCCGACGTGGACCGGGCCGGTGGGGTTCGCGCTCGTGTGCTCGACGACGACCGAGGTCTCCCGGTCGGGGAGCGCGCCGTAGCCCGCGTCGGCGGCGGCCGCGTCGAGCGCGTCGACGAGGTAGCGCTCGCCCGCGTGGAAGTTGACGTACGGCCCGGCCGTGTCGACCGAATCGAGGTAGTCGTAGCCGGCGACGTCGACCGCGGCGGCGACCTCGCTCGCGACGTTCGGCGGCGCGTCGCCGACCTCGCCCGCGAGCCGGAAGGCGACGCTGGAGGCGAGCGTCGCGTCCATGTCGTCGGGCGGGCGTTCGATGCCGAGGTCGTCGGTCGGGAGGTCGAGCGTGGCGAGCGCGTCCGAGAGCGCCGCCTCGACCTCCGACCGGAACTGCCTGAACATACCGTCCGTTCGTCGGTCGGCCTAAAAGGCCCTTCCGAAGCGGCGCGCGGGAGGACGACGGACGGAACGTGCGCGAGGCTGCGGTGGCGTGCGCCCCCGAGTAGCCGTTGATAGCGGCCACGAGGAGCGCGTCGAGGTCGCCGGCGAGATGCTTTTCACTGCTGCTCAATGCGTTTCACACAGGGTGATTCCGGCGTTCGGGTCAACCCCGTCAGTCGTCGGCCGCCGCCTCGGCCGGCGTGTTCACCGTTAGCTGGACATCTTGGGCGAGCGAGACGAGCGTGTAGACGGGTGCTCGTCGGGCCCACTCATCGACCAGGTCGTCGTCCACGTCCTCCCCCTCGATTTCGATCTCAGCGGTCAGGTTCTCGTAGACCGAGTCGGCCTCCTTGAGTTCGGCCAGACTGAATAGGACCGCCGGATCGAAGTCGGTCCGGACGCGCGTCCGGAGCTGGTCGATGTCGACACCGTTTGCGGCGGCATTGATGCTGATGCCGACGTTGATACAGGCGGCGAGCGCGGACAGTGCCGCTTCGATCGGTTCGATCCGATCGGTCGCGCCGACCCACCCACCGGCGTCCAGCACCTCCTTCCAGGCGCCGTACGGGACGGTGTATTCACGCGTCTCGCGAGCGACGGTCTCGCCGCCGAGGTCGTAGCTATCGATCTTCGCCAGGCTGTGCGCGGCCGTCCCCTCGTAGGTCGCGGACGCCCCGAGGCCGAGCTGAACGGCTTCGGGATTCTCGGCTGCGTGTTCGGCGAACCCTTCGAGAGTTCCCAGGTCGATACCGTGCGATAGTTGTTGTTCGTCGGTCATCGGTTTCTCCGCCGGGGTAGAAACGTTCGAATCTCCTCCCGGCCAGAGTCGGTACGTCCCCGTGAATATTGTAGCTATTTCGTGGGAATTCGGCAGTCTCAGCCGGTCTTCCACCTACTGCAAAACCGACCACCAGTTGCAATCTACCGCTCACCGGGTCCACGACATCTCGATCAATCCCATGTTCTCGCCCACAGGAATATGAGCACGCTCCATCGCGTTGCTAAAAAAAATTGCACTTGTCTGTCATCTATGATTCGGCGGACCGTGCACTGGACGAGTAGGCGTCGTAGACGGATGTCGCCCATTCGCGGACCACCGGTGCGTCGGTATCGATCAGTGCACAGACCGTTCCACTGTCTCGCTCGTAACAACTGATCGTAACGCGTTCGTCGAGCAGACCGACTCCGTACGGCGGAAGCTCATCGTGTTCCAAGATCGTGAAATTGTCCTGTCGCACCATTTCTGAACTGCGATTCGGATACGTCGAAAGAAAGTATGCGTGACACTCCGGTCGGTCGATCAACGTCATGTCTACGCCCTCGCGGACCAGTCGGTAGAGCACGTCGAAACACAGATCCATCAGTGCAACCTCCGGGTGGAGGAACCGCACGGTAGTCATCTCCCGGAGAAGCGACGCGAGTCGTTTCACCGGCTCATAAGGCGTATCGGGTTCAGCGACGGTTATTGTCAGCTCCGACCACGTCTCGAACGGGAACTCTCCGATCTCGTCAGGGAGCCAGTGCCAGATGTCCCGTAACGTTCGCTCGGTTTCGACCAGTTCGAGCAGATCCCCCATCCCGGATGCGATAGCCTCCCCGAGGCGTGTCGCGACGTACTGATACTCGTCTTTGCGGATCCAGAGCCGGTCGGTGAATTGGTCCAGCGTCCGACGCATCGTGGACGACGAAACCCCGGTCAACTCGCACAGTTCGGAGCAGCTCTTCGGACGCTCCGTCAGCGCGGCGAGCGTCGAGACACGGTGGTCGGACCGTGTGAGATACGCTATGTCGGCGATCGATGAGTCTTCATTATGATGTTTCACGTTAACACACCCCATAATAGAGGCACGCTCAGGACCGTCAAAACGGTTGTGCCCTCACGCACCACGCTCGATGGTCGGGTTATCGAGTCACTGCTGAATCCTGATCGAGGCGGGACGGTCCACGAAACAGGACACCGCTCGCTCGTCAGTACCCACCCTGTCACATCGAAGTCGACTCACATGGGACAGATCTGCCTTGAGTAGATATATTCTGACCTAGTTGTGATCAGTACAGGTCATGTATCGGTCACCACCGGTTGACCGTAGCACGTTGGGCCCCTGGTCGGGCCGTGCATTCAGTTCAGATCGTGCGGATTTATCACACGCTGCAAAGTTATCATACGATGAATCTATGTATGTAACTAACAATGATCAAAGTCGTGATGGAATCAACCGAACCAGACACGGATCAGGAATTATACGAATCGCTCCAAGAGCTTTCGCAAAAGGAAGTTCGCGAACTCTTCGAAAAAATGTGGTTCGGAACGGACTGCGGAGACGAATGGAGACTTAATCCTCCATGGGGTGGGCTGAATCCGTCCATGTCTTCCAACGAGTGGCTGTGGCCGGGGCCGGGGTCGTCTGGACCAACGTGGCCGGGACCGGGATCGCCTGGACCAACGTGGCCGGGACCGGGATCGCCTGGACCAACGTGGCCGGGACCGGGATCGCCTGGACCAACGTGGCCGGGCCCAATATCGCCTGGTCCCACATGGCCGGAGTTCCCGGATTCTCCAATCGGTCAGAGATCTGTCCTTGGGTTACAATCCACCCGTGAGCCCACTGCGTCAATTAGATTGACTGCCCGATCCGATCTTCGCGAAGAAGATTCAGAGGAAACTCATGTCGACGTAGATATCACGACTGAGGGGTACGGGGATCCTGACCAGATAAGAATAGCGGGTGCTGGATGGAAAAGGATAATTGAGACGGGGGCAGGAATTGCGAAGGGCATTATCGGGGGAGGTGGGAACGGAGGTGGAATCAACGTTGGCGGTGTTACCGTTGAGGACTGTACGATAGTTTTCGAAAATGTGACAATACAGGAAAACTGAAATAATCTCAGTATTATCGACTGATTAGATCCCGTGATTCTCGCTCTATTGAGGATGGAAGGCAGCGTCGAGACTCCGACGTTCGCCTGACTGTGTCGCAAGCTTTGTCGTCTCGGTCTCCGCCAACGGAACTCTCAGTGCCGCCGGCGGGTTTCCCGGCCGCCACCGACGACCGCCCGCTCCACCGCCACCCGCGATGATCACCATACTGCCCTCGTCGGTGGTATCGTGCGGATGGCTCCCGATGACGGTCCGTCCCCGCACACTCAAAATCCATCATATGCTTGACCTGTATTGACCGAGTCGATCAGATTGAATCTGAAGGAAACTCCGTCCGAGATACGCGCGCTGTGTTCAGCATACTCTCGACAAATCCTCAGAAGCTAAATATTTCGGCAGAGCCGAAACGACCGCTCCCTATTCCACGATCTCGTCGATAAGCTCCCGAGCGCTCCGCCGCACCGCCGCGTCGCTCTCGATCGCGGGCTCCCAGCCGAGGTCGACGAGCCGCTCGATGGAGAGACGCATCTTCGGCACGTCCCCGGTCCAGCCGCGGTCGCCGCCGGTGTACGCGTAGTCGGGGTCGACGCCCATCTCGTCGGCGACGATGTCGGCGATGTCGGTGACCGACGTGGTCGTCCGCGTGCCGAGGTTGTAGACGTTCAGGTCCTCGTCGGCGTGCTCGACGACGTACTGGATCGCGTCGACGCATTCGGAGACGTGCATGTACGACTTCTCCTGTCGACCGTCGCCGAGGATCTCTAACTCGGTCGGGTCGGCGTCGAGCTTCTGGATGAAGTCGGGGATCACGTTGCCGCGCTGGTGCGGGCCGACGATGTTCGCGAAGCGGAACACCCACGACCGCACCCCGTACGAGTGGGCGTGCGTCGAGATCAGCGCCTCGTCGGCGAGCTTCGAGGAGCCGTAGATGGAGATGGGCTCCAGGGGGCCGTGGTCCTCCGGCGTCGGGCGCGGTGCCTCGCCGTACACCGTCGACGAGGAGGTGAAGGCGAGCCGGTCGACGTCGACCTCGTGCATGCGCTCCAAGACGTTGTACGTCATCGCCGTGTTCTCCTCGAACAGCTCCCGGTCGTCGTCGTAGTTCGTGTCGGTGTACGCGGCGAAGTGGAAGACGACGTCGAGGTCGCCCGTGACCGCCTCGGCGACGTCGCCGGGGTCGGTGAGGTCGGCCTCGACGAAGTCGGCGCCGTCGGGGACCCGATCGCGGGTCCCCTTCGAGAGGTCGTCGGCGACGCGAACCGTCGCGCCGCGGTCGAGGAGCCGGGCCGCGAGGTGGCTCCCGACGAGCCCCGCGCCGCCGGTGACGAGTGCAGTCGAGTCGGAGAGGTCCATACGCCTCCCTGACGGGGGATCGAGTAATACGTGTGGGGTTCCGGTCGGCGGGGCCGGCGGTCGGCCCCGGAGCGAGAACCCTCCCTCGCCGCCGCTCAGAGCCCCTCCTCGCGGCCCTCCTGCGCGAGGATGACGACCATCGAGAGGCCGGAGATGACGAGCAGGATGAGGGTCGGGACGACCGCGTACTGGTACAGCGCCGTCGCCTGCGCGCGCCAGATCTGCGTGACGATCGTCTCGAACCCGGACGGGCGGAGCACGAGCGTGACCGGGAGCTCCTTCATCGTCGTGAGGAAGACGAGGGCGGCGCCGGCGACGACGCCCGACCGCACGAGCGGGAACGTCACGCGCCTGAACGCCCCGCTCGGCGACTCGCCGAGCGTGCGTCCCGCCTCGACGAGCCGCCGGTCGACCTGGAGGATCGACGTGCGGGCCGACCCGACGGCCTGCGGGAGGAAGCGGACCACGTACGCGAACACCAAGAGCGGCAGCGTCTGGTAGAGCCACGGCACGTAGCCGGAACCGAAGTAGACGAGCGCCAGCGCGAGCACGATGCCGGGGACGGCGAACCCGACGTACGTGGCGCGCTCGAAGACGGTCGCGAGCGGCGAGTCGTGGTTCGCCGCGAAGTACGCGACCGGGATCGCCGCGAGCGCGGCGGCGACAGCCGCCGCCGCGGAGACCGACACGGAGTTGAGCACTTGCACCGGCTCGAACGTCATCGAGGGGCGGCGGCCGGACTCCGACCTGACCAGCCACAGCGCGAGGATCCAGAGGGGGACGAGCAGCGCGAACCCGGAGACGCCGGCCGGCAGCAGCGTCGCCGGCCAGCGGAGCCACCCGAGCGACACCCGGTCCTCTGTCCGGCCGGCGTCGTCGCCGCTCGTCTCGCGGTCGGAGCGGACGGCCCACTCCAGCGCGAGCACGAGGACCACGACGACGAGCAGCTGGAGGGAGAGCAGCGCGGCGTAGTCGCGGCCGAACGCGTTGTACTCGACGTAGATCTGGCGGGTGAACACGGGAAGACGCATGATCGACGGCGTCCCGAAGTCCGAGACCGCGTACAGCGCCGCCAGCAGCGACCCGGCGGCGATCGCGGGGCGGATGGTCGGGAGCGTCACCCGGCGGAACGCCGAGAGCCGACCGTGGTTCAGCGTCCGGGCGGCCTCCAGCAGCGTCGTGTCGAACGACAGCAGCGCGGCGCGGGTCGTCAGGTAGACGTACGGGTACGTGTACAGCGTGATGACGAGGATCGAGCCGAAGAGCCCGTGGATGTCGGGCACCCGCTCGACGCCCAGCGGTGCGAGCACGGTGTGGAACTCCCCCTGCGGTCCGAACGCGGAGACGAACGAGAAGGCGCCGACGTAGCTCGGAACGACGAGCGGGAGCGCGACGGCGACGGACCAGAAGCGGCGGAACGGGAGGTCGGTCCGGGCGGTGAGGTACGCGAGCGGGACGCCGAGAACGATAGAGAAGACGGTGACGCCGCCCATCAGCAGCAGGCTGTTGACGAGCACGTCTGCGGTCCCCGCGCTGAACAGGAGGTCGATCGCCCGGCCGCGCTCGACGGCGGCCGCCTCGATGACGAGCCACGCCAGCGGGAACACGAGCGTCGCGGCGATCGCCGCACACAGCAGCGTCAGCCCGATCGGGAGCCGTCCGTCGCCGTCGGTGAGGCGGTCTCGGAGCCAGTGTCGCAGGGTCATGGTGCGGGAGGCGGGGTCGCTCTGTCCGAGCGTTACCGCGCCCGCCGTTAGGGGTTCCGATCGCGGCGAGCGCGCTCCGACGGATATAAGAATTTAGGGGAACCTAAAATCTTCCATGGAACTGACGCGACGCGACGCGGCGGCCGCGCTGGCCGCGATCGGCGCGACGGGCGGCGTCGCGCTCGGCGTCCGTCGGGCGGGCGACGGCGGGGAGAGACCGGGAGAGGCCGACGACGGGGAGACCCCCGGCAACGAGGATCTCCCCGACGACGAGGCGGTCTGCGAGGCGATGACCGCGGTCGCGGGGGTCGTCTACCCGGAGTCGGTCGCCGGCGTCGAGGCGTTCGTCGACGCGTTCCTCGACGGCCGTCTCGACGGGTCCGCCCACGGGGAAGGGATCCGGGCCGCGGTCGCCGAGGTCGAGTCGGCGGCGCGGTCGTGGTACGACGCCCCCGTCGCCGACCTCTCGGCGGCGGACCGGGACCGACTGCTCCGCGAGCTCGGCGCCGACACCGCCGAGGAGGACCCGAACGGGTCGGCGGCGGAGCGGGTGCGGTACTACGTCGTCAACGAGCTCCTCCTCGCGCTGTACGCCTCGCCGACCGGCGGCGAGCTCGTGGGGATCGAGAACCCGCAGGGACACCCCGGCGGCGCGGAGAGCTACCAGCGAGGGCCGCCGTGAGCGGCGCCGAGAGCGTCGGTGACGGGCGGTCGGACGCCGGCGACGGGGGGCGCGACGTCGACCGCACACCGGTCCCGGACGCCGACGTCTGCGTCGTCGGCGCGGGGCCGGCGGGGGCGCTCGTCGCCGACCGGCTGGCCGGCGACCGCGAGGTCGTGGTGCTCGACGCGGGACCGCGGTTCGACCCCGCGGACCGGCTGGCGCGTCAGGAGCGGGCGATCCGCCCCTCCTACGACCGGCCGGACGTGTGGGGCGTCGGCGGCGCGCGCGACGCCCACGAGAACGCCGGCGACTGGTTCTACCCGCTGAACCACGCCCGCGTGAAGGGCGTCGGCGGGTCGACGCTCCACTGGCAGGGGATGGTGATGCGGCTCCACGAGGACGACTTCAACTCGGGGTCCGCCCGAGGGGTCGGTCCCGACTGGCCAGTAGAGTACGCCGACCTGCGGCCGTACTACGCGGAGGCCGAGCGCGAGCTCGGCGTCGCGGGCGCCTCGGACAACCCGTACGCGCCGCCCCGAGAGGAGCCGCACCCGATGCCCGCGTTCGAGCCCTCCTACAGCGACTCGCTGTTCGCCGAGGCCTGCGAGTCGCTCGGGATCGACATGCACTCCGTGCCGAACGCCCGCAACTCCGAGCCGTACGAGGGGCGGTCGCCCTGCGTCGGCTACGGCACCTGCCAGCCCGTCTGTCCGAGCGGCGCGAAATACGACGCGACGGTCCATACCGAGCGCGCGGAGGAGCGGGGCGCGACCGTGATCGACCGCGCCCCCGTCCAGCGGCTCGACCACGACGGCGACGACAGAGTGACCGCGGCGGTGTACGCGACGCCGGACGGCGAAGAGCACAGGCAGGAGGCCGACGCGTTCGTCGTCGCCTGCGGCGGCGTGGAGACGCCGCGGCTCCTCCTCCTCTCCGCGTCCGACCGCTACCCGGACGGGCTCGCGAACCGGAGCGGCCACGTCGGGGAGTTCTTCATGGACCACCTGTTCGCCGGCGCGGGCGGGACCCTCGACGAGCCGACGCGCCAGAACCACGTCGGCTTCTACACGAGCGCCTGCGACCAGTTCTACGACGAGGCCGACGCCGAGCAGGCGCCGTTCAAGCTGGAGTTCTTCAACTACGCCGGTCCCTCGCCCGTCGAGATGGCGCTGTCGGGCGACGACTGGGGCGACTCCCTCTTGGAGCGACTGCGCGACGGGTACGGGAACCACGTCGCGATGGGCGGGCTCGTCGAACAGCTCCCCGACGCCGACAGCCGCGTGACGCTCGCCGACGACCGCACCGACGACCGCGGCAACCCGGTCCCGCGGATCGAGTGGACCGTCGGCGAGCGCGCGCTCGACACGATCGAACGGGCGAACGAGATCCAGGTCGAGATCTTAGAGGAGCTCGGCGCCGACGTCGAGTGGGTCGCCGGGCCGGACACGACCGGCCCCGCCTACCACCACATGGGAACGACCCGCATGAGCGACGACCCCGAGACGGGCGTCGTCGACGCGCGCTGCCGGACCCACGACCTGTCGAACTGCTGGATCGCCTCCAGCTCCGTCTTCCCCACGAGCGGGGCGATGAACCCCACGCTCACCATCGCCGCGCTCGCCCTCCGCGTCGGGGACGACGTCGCCGAGTGGCTCGGCAGCGGGAAATGACTGCCGGCCGGCACTATTTTAGGTAAACCTAAAAACTCAAGTGCGTGCGAACGGAGATGCGGGTAATGAGCGATTCAGCACACGTGACGAACGGCTCCGCGGCCGTCGTCGATCGGGACGAGACCGACGAGACCGCATCCGACGACGCCGCCGTCAGTTCTGACGATACCGGCGAACCGTACACCTTCGACGACCTGAGCGTCGTGATGGGGACGTACAACGAGGAGGAGGCGATCGCGACGGTGCTCGAGGACGTCGACGAGGTCACCGACGGGAAGGCCGAGGTCGTCTGCGTCGACGGCTCCTCCGACCGGACGGCGGAGATCGCTCGGGAGCACGGCGCGCGCGTCGTCGAACAGGAGCCGCAGGGGTACGGCGTCGCGGTGCGGGAGGCGATCCTGACGCCCGACCGCCCGGTGGTCGTCACGGCCGACTGCGACGACACCTACCCGATGGAGGCGCTGCCGGAGTTCCTCGCGGAGATCAACGACGGCGCGGACGTGGTGAGCGGCGACCGGCTCTACCACGGCGCCGACGCGATGCCGGCGTTCAACCGCCTCGGGAACCACGCGTTCGCGGCGCTCGCGAGCCTCCTGATGGGCGACCGCGTCCACGACACCACCACGGGGATGCGCGCGTACCGCCGCGAGGTCGTCGAGGAGATCGGCTGGACCGAGAACACCGGACTCTCCGCGGAGCTCCTGATCCGCCCGCTGATGCGCGGCCACGACGTCCGCGAGCGCCCGATCCGGTACGCCGAGCGCCTCGGCGAGACGAAGCTCGACCCGATCGGCGGCGGCGCCGCCATCGCGAAGTCGATCGTCACCGTCTGTCTCGAGGAGCAGCTGCGGCGCTTCTGAGGGCGCTTCGCCCCCGACACGGTCGTCGGACGGCGGTCCGGACGTACACTGTGGGCACAGTGGGCCGCCGCCGGCGACGTTTTTTACGACCCCGAGCGACGGCGCCGATTATTTATAAATGGACACGGCGGTGGCGCGTGCCGGTGAGCGGCCGTCAGGCCGCGAATCGCACGCGCGAGGGAGTCGCTGGCTCCCGGAGCGAAGCGGAGGGTGCCAGCGACGAGGCTGGGGAGGTGTGAGGTGCGGTTGCGGTCCCGCGAGCGAAGCGAGCGGGAGCACGGAAGTCACAGCCCGCGCAGCGAAGCGAGCAGGAACGTCTTCCGGCGGTGCGGGGCGGGACTCAAAGGGGCAGCCGTGAGGCGGGCGCAGGCGTTCACGAGAGCAGAGCTCTCGTGAGCCAATCAGAACGCGGAGCGTTCCGATGACGACGTAAGCACCGCAGCGAGGGAGCGGTGGCGACCGAGCGAGGAGCGCAACGAGCGTGCGCCCGCCTCACGGCTGGGGCTTTGGAGGTGTGCGCCGCCAGTTCGACAGCAACTAATTATAAGCGAGCGGCTGGGTCTTTGGAGGCCCTTCCGGAGCAGGCGACCAGGTCCCCACGAGCGGACGGGGGATCTACAACCGCCACCACGGCACTACTGTCTTCAGCGCGATCCGCGTCCTATTCGCTCGCTTCGGCCTCCGTCTCGAAGACGACCCACTCCGGGTGAACGCCCGACTCGTCGGGGAGGTACGTCCCCTCGTTCCCGCACTCCGTGACGAGCCGGCAGGTCGAGCGCTCGGGCGGCCAGACGGCCTCGACGCCCTCACCCCCGTCCGTCACCCGAACCGTCACCTCCTGCCGGTAGGTGTACGTCGCGCCCGCGGGGTCGACGAGCGTCACCGTCACGGCGACCACGTCGCCCTCGGGGTCGAAGGGGACGGGCTCGCCCGAGTCCCCCGCGCCGGGCAGTCGGACGCCCTCAGGCGTCACCGTCCAGTCGACCGCGATCGACTCTCCCGGATCCGCCACCGTGTAGGCGGCGCGGTCCGGACCGCCCGGGGCGCCCCGCCGCGGGTCGACGCGAACCCGCGCGCGAGCGACGCGGTCCGGGACGCCGACGGTCGTCTCGGCGTCGATCCGCTCCCCGCCCCGCACGTCCAGCGGCTCCAGCTTCGGCGTGACGCGGGCGTCCGGGCTCGGGGCCCAGACGCCGCGGTAGGCGTAGCGGTACAGCGTCCGGTCCGGGTACGCGTCGAGCACCGCGAAGTCCTCGACCGGGTCGCGGTCGAGCGCGTACACGACCTCGCCGTCGAGTCCGGGGCCGTTCCGGAGGTACTGGAACGGGTGGTTCTGCCACTCGCCGTACGGCGTGGGAACGAATACGAGCCCGTTCTCGAACGCCGTCTCGTCGAACGGCGCGTACGCGGCCTCGTACTTCGCGTCGATCGCGGCGTTCCGCTCGATCGGCTCGGCGGCCGCGTCCGCGGCGGCGACGCCGGCGACGACGACCGCGACCGCGACGACGACCGCGACCGCGACGCGCGCGGCCCGGGCAGACCCGACCGACGACGCGGAGCCCCGGGCGACCAGTCGGTCGCGAGCGGCGGCCACCGCCCGCGCCCCGGCGGCGACGGCGAGCCCCCCGAAGACCGACAGCGGCACCAGCAGGTCGAAGTGGTAGAAGGGGCCGAACAGCGACGCGAGCCCGTCGGTCGGGTCCGAGAGGTCGGCGAGCGCGTTGTGAGTCCCCCAGAAGAACAGGTTCCCGACGACGACCGAGACCGCGATCCCGACGAGGAGCAGAACGGCCGTCCGCCGGAAGCCGGGCGATCCGGAAGCGTCGACGGTCCCGCCCCCGCCGTCGGCGGCCGCCGCGAGCGCACGGGGGTCGCCGCGCGTGCGACACCGCCGGAGCGCGATCGCACCCCCGACGAGCGCCGCGAGCGTCCCGAGCGGGCCGGCGACGAACCACCGAGTTGCGAGCTCCTGGATCGCGTACCGGTTCGACTCCAGCGCCAGCGCGAGCGTGTAGTCGACGGAGTGGCCGAGGATGCGCCGCTCGCCGAACCCGGGGCCGTCCATCGGCGCGAACACCTGGTACGGAAAGACGAGCGGCGACCCCGTCATCCGGACGTTGTACGCGAGCGTGACCCCGACGAAGAGGGTGCCGAAGAAGGCGGTCAGTCCGTGGCGGCAGACGGGGTCGGGAAGCCCGCGGAGGCCGTCGCTCGCGACCCCCCGCCCGACCCGCCACAGCGCGTGACAGATGAACGGCGCGGCGAACAGCACCGCGGTGTACGGCCGCGCGAAGAAGGCGATCCCGATCGCGGCGCCCGCGACCCCCGCGGCCGCGAGCGACCGGTCCCGGACGCTCCGGAGGTACGCGACCGCGAAGACCAGGTTGAAGAACGTCGTCGGCGCGTACGGGAGGAACACCGCGGAGGTCGCGATCGCCATCGGCGACGCGGCGAAGAGGACGGCGGCGGCGAGCCCGGCGCGGCGCCCGAACGCCAGCGACCCGAGCAGATACACCAAGGCGGCGTTGCCGGCGGCGACCGCCGCGAGCGTCACGCGCGGCTCGCCGAATAAGGCCAATGAGATCGCGAACGTCGCCGCGGGCACGGGGTTGTACTTCGGGTAGAGCCGGCCGCCGTCCTCGATGAAGAACCACGGGTGGAAGGCGTCGGCGAGCGGGCCGGCGTGGAACTCCAGCTGGCCGGCGAGGAGGAGCGCGGCCTGCGTGAGGTAGACCCCCTCGTCGTGGTTCACCGAGTGGTGCGAGAAGACGGTGGCGGCGATCGCGAACGTCAGGACGCCGGCAGAGACGGAGACGAGGGCCGCCGCGAGCGTCACTCGGTCGGCGCGGGCGAGCCGCTCTCGGAGACGCGTCGCGAGCCGACGGGGACGGGCGAACGGGGGAAGGACTGCCACGGGCGGCGGGCGAGCTCAGATCTCGACGCCGGCCTCGCGCATGAGGTCGATCGTCGGTTCGAGGTTCGACAGCTGCGACAGGTCGATATCCGGGACGTCGAGCTCGTCGATCGTCGGGAGGTCGCCGATCGGCTCGACGTCGGGGATCAGCGGGTACTCGAAGGTGGACCGCGCGAAGTAGTCCTGCGCCTCCGCGGACAGCAGGTGCCGGACGAAGTTCGCGGCGAGGTCGGCGTCGGCGGCGCTGTCGACGACCGCGGCGCCGGCGACGTTGAACACCGCGCCCGCGTCGCCCTCGGTGAACGCGGTGGCGATGGGCGCGTCCGGGTTCCCGTCGAGCACGCGCTGGATGTAGTAGTGGTTCGTGAACGCGGCGTCGATCTCGCCGTCGGCGATCTCCTGGCAGGTGACGAACTCGTCCGGGTACGTCGAGGCGCCGCGCTCGACCATCGCCTCGAGCCACTCGCGAGTGGCCTCCTCGCCCTCGAGGATCCGCATCGCGGTGATGAACGCCTGCGCGGAGCCGTACGACGGCGCCCAGCCGAGGTCGCCCTCGAACTCCTCGGGGTACGCCATGATGTCGTCCGGGAGGTCGTCCTCGGAGAACTCGTCGGTGTTGTACGGGACGGTCCGGGCGCGCCCGGAGGTGCCGACCCACTGGTCGGTCCGGAACTCCTCGCGGACCAGCCCGGCGATGTCGTCCGGGATCGCCTGCGTGCGCCCCTCGTCGGCGAGCGCGCCGAGCGCGCCGGCGTTGACCGAGTAGAACACGTCGGCCGGCGACCCCTCGCCCTCGTTGGCGATCTGGTTCACGAGGTCGGTGGAGCCGCCGTACCGAACGGTCAGGTCGAGGTCGTCGTACAGCCCGTCGATGTAGCTGACGAGCTCGCCGACGAGGAACTCGCCCCGCCCGGAGTAGACGGTGAGTTCGCCCTCCAGCGGGGGCATCTCGGCCATCGGCGTCCCGCCGGGGGCCCCGCGGCCCTGGCGACCGGACCCGATCTGGCCGACCGCCGGTCCGCCGTCACCGCCGTCACCGCCGTCGCCCTCGTCGTCGCCCATGCAACCGGCGATCCCCGCCGCGCCGACCGCGCTCGCCGCCGCGAGGAACCGGCGTCGCCGAACGTCGCGTCCGTTAGATTCGTGGTTCGTCATGTGTTTTAGGCTTGCCTAAATACTTTTAATCGTGTCGGTTCAGTCGTCCGCGGGCGCCGGCGTGCGCTGAATCGCGTCGAGGCAGTCGAGCCAGTCGCTCATGTACTCCCCGCAGTGGTTGAGGAACGCGCCGTTGTTCCACTCGGAGAAATCGCCTTCCGCGAGCGCGTCGGCCATCTCCGCGAACGCCGCCGCGAACGAGTCGGCGTCGCCCCCCTCCTCGTCGACGACTTCCCAGACGTGTTCGTTCAGCTCCAACCCCGCCACCTCGTTCGCGAGGTCGTCGAACGTCGAGCGCGCGGCCTTGTTGTGCTCGCACAGCGGGCGACCGTTGTAGATCCGCTTGTCCAGCACGTCGCAGGCCCGCTTGAGGAAGACGCCCGACCAGATGTCGTCGAAGCGGCCCACGTCCCACTCGTTGTCGTCCATCGGCATCTGGTAGAAGGCGGGGATCACCTCGCGGCGGAACGCGAGGTTCATCGAGCAGACGGTGAGGTAGTTGCCGCGCGCGGCGACGAAGTCGCCGCCGAAGTCGTCGGCGGTCGTCCGCGTCTGCGCCTGCCCCTCCAGGTCGCCGTCCATCAGGATCCGGACCGCGTCGAGGTCCGGGACGTTCGTCCACAGCCCCTGCGAGGCGACGACCTCGCCGGACTCGACTTCGGCGGTGCCCGTCTCGACCGTCTCGTCCATCGCCGAGTACGGGTAGCCGCGGGGGTAGAGTCCGTGCTCGTCGGCGTTCTGATAGAGCACGTTCACCCAGCTTTCGTCGGAGCCGACGGACTCGACCTCGCCCTCGAGCGCGAGGTTCTCCATGTGACGGCCGAAGTAGTCCTCGTCGTCGTGCGGGAGCGTGTCGTCGTCGATGAAGAGGCCGTAGTCGAAGGCGTCGTCGGCCCACATGTACAACAGCCCGAAGCTCGTCTCGGCGTGGCTCGCGGCCGGGACGACGTGGCCGTACTCCGCGACGTCGTTGGCCTCGTACCACTCCTCGCGGCGGGTGCCGTCGAACACCTCGCCGGAGACGTCGAGGTCGTCGAGCATGGCGCGCATCTCCTCGACGTCGCAGAAGTCCTCGGTGACGAGCACGAAGTGGAGCCGGGAGACGTCGAACCCGTGCTCCCGTGCGTTCGCGACGTACGCGCGGAGGCACTCGTACTCCCGGATCGTGGGGACGATCACGCAGATGTCCCCGCTCGCGGCGGCTGAGCGGCGTTCTTCCATACTCCGATGTTTTTAGGCCAACCTAAAAACCTGGCGGTCCGGGACGCGACGACCCGCTCTCATCGGTCGCGTTCGACGCCGCGTCGCCGGTGCTCTCCACGTCGGGGCCGGCGGCGCCTTCCGTCCCGGACTCCCCGACGACGCTCCCCCCGTCGGCCTGCACCGAGGGCGTCGGCTCCCCGTCTCCAGCGGGGCCGGCCGTGGGCGAGAGGCCGAGCGCGAGTGCGGCGAGGCCGCCGCCCGCGAGCGTGACGGCGTTCTTCAGCGCGTGGTCGAGGATCGCCGCCGCGAGCGCGGTCTCGACGGGCAGTCCCGTCGCGCTCACGACGAGTCCGGTGAACGCCGCCTCGTACAGCCCGATCCCGCCCTGCGAGAGCGGGAGCACCTTCGCGAGGTTGCCGACGCTGACCGCGAGCGTCCCGACGACGAGCAGCGTCGTCGCCGGGGCCGTCCCGCCGACCCCGCCCGTGAGCGCGGCGAGCACGAGCACCGCCGTGAGGACGTCCAGCGCCCAGACCGCGAGGCTCCAGAGGAACACCGCGCCGAGGCGCCGGGGATCGGCGGCGACGACGCGGACGGACGCGCCGAACCGGACGGCGGCGTCGACGGCCCCCGCGAGTCGCGACCCCGCCGCCCGGGTGCGGAGCGCGGACCCGAACCGCCGGTCGCTCCGGGCGACCGCGACGGTCGCGACCGAGAGGCCCGCGGCGACGGCGGCGATGCCGGCGGCGGCCGCGAGCGCGGTCGAGGGCGCGACGGCGCCGACGGACTCGCCCGAACCGGGCGACCGGCCGGTCAGGAACAGGAGCGCGAGCGCGACGCCCCCGAGGACGCCGATCGCCACGAGGTCGAACGCGCGCTCGACGGCCAGCGAGGCGACGCCGGTCGGGTACGGCACGTCCCGGCGCTCCTTGAGCAGGTACGCACGGACGCCGTCCCCGGCCCGCGCCGGAACGGCGAGGTTCGCGGTCTGGCTGGCGAACACGGTCGCGGTGAGGAAGCCGGTCCGGCAGCGCCGGCCCATCGCCGCGAGCACGTCGCCGTACCGCCGCCCCCTGAGCGGCCACGAGAGCAGGTAGGCGCCGAGCGCGACGGCGAGGAGCGTCGGATCAGCCGCCGTCACCGCCGCGACGACCGCGTCCGCGTCGAGACCGCGGGCGAGGATCGCCGCGCCGAGTCCGAGGACGAGGAGCGTCCCGAAGGCGGTGAGTCGCCCGCGCGAGAGTCCGGCGCGGAGGCGCGCCTGGAGGCCGCTCCCCGTCACGGACGCGACTCCCCTCGACGGGGCGATCGGGGGCGGCCGGCTATCGCACCGGTCCGCGGGCGTTCGAGGCGCCGTTCGACGGTCATACGTTGATTTAGGCTGCCCTAAAACATATAACGCTGACGGTTCGGCGAACGGGGAGGGGCGCCGTCACGGGGACGGACCGCACCGCTCCCGGCGGGTGCCAACCAGCGAAAGCCGTTTTTGTGCGGAAATCGAAATATCGCACATGACAGACACCGTGCGAATGTGGCTCGTCGAGCGGACGTACTCCGACGACGAGCAGAACATGGTGATCCTCACCTACGCCACGCCCGACGGCGAGCGGTACTTCCGAAAGGAGCGCGCGCTCACCTCCTTCTCCGACGTCCGGGACACCACCGCCGCGGTCGACGCCGCCCCGGCGAACGTCGGGAGCGTCGACGACCCCGCCGACCGCGAGCGATACGCGGCGGAGGCCGAGCGGATGGCGGCGACTCACGCCCCCGACGACGTGATCTGACCGGCGACTCGGCCGGCGCGACCCGGCCGGTGCGACCGCGCTTAAGTCGGTCCACCGCGAACGTGCCCTCGATGCGCGCCACCTTCGAAACGCTCGCGATCGCGGCGATCGTCGGGGCCGTGCAAGGGGCGCTGCGCCTCGTCGGCCTCGCGGGGCTGTTCGCGCTGTCGACCCCGCTGTCGCTGGCGCCCTGGACGGTCGTCACCAGCGTGTACGCGCACGGGTCGATCGGTCACCTGCTGGCGAACGCGCTCGCGCTGCTCCTCGTCGGCCCGCTCGTCGAGCGCCGGACGACGCGACCGCGGTTCCACGCGTTCGTGGTGACGACCGGGGGGCTGGCCGGGATCGCGCAGGTGACGGTCGGCGGGCTGGTCGGCCCCCCGACCGCCGTGTTGGGACTGAGCGGCGCGGTGTTCGCGCTCGGCGGCTACCTGCTCGCGGGCAACGTCGTTACCGCGACGCTGTTCGACCGACTGCGGCTCCCGCCGCGCGCGCAGTTCGCGCTGTTCGGGCTCGCCGCCGTCGCGCTCACCGCGACGACCGCGGCGCCCGGCGTCGCGCTGATCGCTCACGCCGTCGGCGCGTTCTGCGGCCTCCTCTCGGGACGGGTCGGACTGCTCGACGTTCGGTAACGCGAGCGGAGAGGAAACCGCGACGCCGCCGCTGGCGACGGTGGAAAATACGGAGAGAGCGAAATACGCCCTAGCGCTTAGTCTTCGAGAACGATCTCGATGCTGACGTCGTTCGGCACTTGGACGCGCATGAGCTGGCGGAGCGCGCGCTCGTCGGCGTCGATGTCGATCAGACGCTTGTGGACGCGCATCTCCCAGTGCTCCCACGTCGCCGTCCCCTCACCGTCCGGGGACTTTCGCGACGGGATCTCGAGCGTCTTCGTCGGCAGCGGGATCGGGCCCGACAGGGCGACCCCCGTCGAGTCCGCGATCTCGCGGACGTCGTCGCAGATGTCGTCGAGGTCCTCGGGGCTCGTGCCGGCGAGGCGGACGCGTGCCTGCTGCATCGATTATCGCTCGTTGACTTCGAGCACCTTGCCGGCCGCGATGGTCTGACCCATGTCGCGGATGGCGAAGCTGCCGAGTTCCGGGATCTCGCCGGACGGCTCGATGCTGAGCGGTTTCTGGGGGCGCACGGTGACGACCGCGGCGTCGCCGGACTTGATGAAGTCCGGGTTCTCCTCGGCGACCTCGCCGGACGACGGGTCGATCTTCTGGTCGATCGACTCGATCGTACAGGCGACCTGCGCCGTGTGGGCGTGGAAGACGGGCGTGTACCCGGCCGTGATGACCGACGGGTGCTGCATGACGACGACCTGCGCCTTGAACGTCTCGGCGACGCTCGGCGGGTCGTCGGCGGGGCCACAGACGTCGCCGCGACGGATGTCGTCCTTGCCGATGCCGCGGACGTTGAACCCGACGTTGTCACCGGGCTCGGCCTTGGGCACTTCCTCGTGGTGCATCTCGACCGTCTTCACTTCGCCGCCCACGTCGGACGGCTGGAAGGAGACGTTGTCGCCGGTGTTGAGGATCCCGGTCTCGACGCGTCCCACGGGGACGGTCCCGATGCCGGAGATGGTGTAGACGTCCTGGATGGGGAGTCGGAGCGGCGCGTCCGTCGGCGGCTCGGACTCCGGCAGGTCGTTGAGCGACTCCAGCAGGGTGGGGCCGTCGTACCAAGGCGTGTTGTCGGACGCCTCGGCGACGTTGTCGCCCTCGAACGCGGAGATCGGCACGAAGGTCGTGTCGTCGGTCGCGAAGCGGACCTGGTTGAGCAGGTTCTTGACCTCCTCGATGACCTCGTCGTAGGTGGACTCCTGGTAGTCGACCAGGTCCATCTTGTTGACGCCGATGATGAGCTCGTTGATGCCCAGCGTGCGGGCCAGGAACACGTGCTCTCGGGTCTGGGGCGCGACGCCGTCGTCGGCCGCGACGACGAGCACCGCGTTGTCGGCCTGCGAGGCGCCCGTGATCATGTTCTTCACGAAGTCACGGTGGCCCGGGCAGTCGACGATGGTGAAGTAGTAGTTGTCCGTGTCGAACTCCTGGTGGGCGATGTCGATCGTGACGCCGCGCTCGCGCTCCTCGGCGAGGTTGTCCATCACGTAGGCGAACTCGAAGCCGCCCTTGCCCTTCTCTTCGGCTTCCTCGCGGTGCTGCTCGATTACGTGCTCGGGGACGCTCCCCGTCTCGAAGAGGAGGCGACCCACGAGCGTGCTCTTGCCGTGGTCGACGTGGCCGATAATGGCCAGGTTCTGGTGCGGTTTGTCACTCATGGGGTAATCACGCGCTAAGGCGCTCTGTGAGTAAGTTTCGGTTGATTCCACTAAAACGGTTTCGATACGGACCACAGAGTATCGCGCCGCAGTCGGGCGATTCTCGACAACGAGGGGCACGACAGCGCGACACACAGAGCCCCGCGGCGACCCGAGAGATCCGCCGCACCGAGAGCGTCGCCGTGCCGGCTACTCCAGCCGCCCGACGTCGCCGAGCACCGCGCTCGCGGTCTCCGGGCCGCCGGCGCCGCGTCCCGAGATGTTGAGCCGCCCGGCGTGCGAGGTCTCGATCTGGACGATGTTCTGCGTCCCGGAGACCGCGAGCGTCCCGTTCTCGGGGACGAGCCGCGGGGCGACCCGGACCGTCTCGCCGGTCGCCTCGCCGATGAGCCGGACCGTCCGGCCGTCCTCGGCGGCGAGCCGGAGCGCCGAGCCGGGCACGTCGCGGATCCCCGCCACGTCGGCGTCGTCGAGCGTGAACTCCCGGGCGTCGGCCGGGTCGTCGGCCGCGCCGAACGAGAGCACGTTCGCGAGGATGACGCACTTCAGCGCCGCGTCGGTCCCCTCGACGTCGAAGGAGGGGTCGGCCTCGGCGACGCCGAGGTCCTGCGCCTCCGCGAGCACGTGCTCGTAGTCGAGCCCCTCGGCGGCCATCCGCGTGAGGATGAAGTTCGCCGTGCCGTTGAGCACGCCGCGCACCGCCGTGACGTGCCCCGGCTCGATGTCCTCGACGGTCGAGACCGCCGGAATGGCGCCTCCGACGGTGGCCTCGAACCGGATCTCGCCGGCGCTGTCGTCGACGGCCCGCCGGAGGTCGCCGAACCGCTCCGCGACCGGCCCCTTGTTCGCGAGCACGGCGTGGCGGTCGCGCTCCAGCGCGCGAGTCACGTGCGAGAAGCCGGGCTCCGCGTCGCCCAGCGTCGTCGGCGTCGCCTCGACGAGGACGTCGTAGTCGGCCGCCAGCGCGTCCGCGGGGTCGTCGTCGCCGACGATCCCGCGCTCGGCCTTCCGGGCCACAACCGCGTCGGGGTCGACGCCGTCGTTCCGACCGCCCACCCCGTCAGCGACGGCCGCCGTCGAGGAGTCCGCGACCGCGACGACCTCGTGGCCGTACTCGCCCGCGAGCTCGACGACGGAGCGGCCGACGGCGCCCGCACCGATGACGGCGAGTCTCACGCCTCCACCCCCGTGAGCGGCTCGACGAGGCGCAGCTCCTTCT
This sequence comes from Halorubrum sp. B52, assembly GCF_059752555.1. NCBI lineage: Archaea > Methanobacteriati > Methanobacteriota > Halobacteria > Halobacteriales > Haloferacaceae > Halorubrum > Halorubrum sp. B52. The sequence goes on from NZ_MWTG01000010.1 coordinate 68,416, forward strand.
CCTCGGCCAGCTCCCGGACCGCCGCGAGCGCGGCCTCGGTCTCGCCGGCGCGGGCCTCCAGGCGGAGCCGGGCGCTCGACACGTCCTCGGTGCCCTGCGGCGCCGCCAGCGACACGTCGGCGACCGACGCCGACGCGCAGGCCTCGATCCGCGAGAGCGTGTCGGAGAGGTCGGTGTCGATGAGGTGGCCGAATAAGAGCAGCGTCACCTCCTCGGCGTACCGCTCCGTCCCGGCCTGCATCACGTTCACGCCCTCGGTCCGGAGCGCCTCGACGATCCCCTCGAAGCGCTCCTGGGTCGCCTCGAAGTCGACCTCGACCGGGATCCGCCCGCGGGGCGTCTTGTTCCCCCGCTCGTGGTAGATAGAGAGGAGGTTCCCGCCGTTGTCGGCGATCGGCCGGAGCGCGGCGAGCAGCTGCCCCGGCTCGTCGACGAGCTCGAGCCGCACCGTGTGCGTCGAGGGCGTCGTCGAGGCGTGGCCGCCGTCCGGGGTGGCGTCGTCGTCGTCGGGGCTGGCGTCGTCGTCGGACCGGCCGTCGACGCCGTCGTGGGCGTCGCTCACGCCGCCACCTCCGCGGGACGCGCGGGATCGACAGAGGCCGGGTCGACACCGACGGCCGCCGTCGGCGAGGTCGCGGTCGGCGCCGCGGTCGCCGTCCGGCACGGTCCTGTCGGCGGCGCGGAGCGGTCGCTTGCTGGCTCCGTCGCGATGCGCCGAGCGGGAGTCGTGCCCGTCTGCATACCCGAAAGGAGTCGGGGGATCCGGTATAAGCCTTCGGCGATGGCAGGCGTTGCCTCGCTCCCGTCCGTGTGAACTCACGGCACGGGTGACGGGAAGGGGACCGACGGAGCCGGAATCGGACGCGTGGAAGGAGAGACGCTAAACCGCAGAAAGCCGCGACCGCGGACCGCGTCGTCGACTCAGAAGTAGTCGATCGACTGCGGCAGTTCGAGCTTCATCCCCTTGCGCTCGCGGATCTCCATGATCTTCTCGCGCTGGAGGTTGTCGACGAGGACGCGGAAGCCCGCGTTCTCCGTGTTCCACGAGGCGCGGCCCTCGGTGGCCGAGCGGATGTCGGAGGAGAAGCCGATCATCTCCTCGACGGGCGCGATGCCTTCGACGACCATCAGGTCGCCCTCCTGGTACATGTCGTCGACGCGGCCGCGGCGACCCTGGATCTCGCCGGACGCCGCGCCCATGTGCTCCGAGGGGACGTCGATCCGGACGTCCTGAATCGGCTCGAGCAGGCGGACCTCGCCGTCGATCAGCGCGCGGTGGACCGCGTCGCGGACGGCGGGGATGACCTGCGCGGGCCCGCGGTGGATGGTGTCCTCGTGGAGCTTCGCGTCGTGCAGGCGGAACAGCGACCCCTGGACCGGCTCGGCGGCGAGCGGCCCGTCGTCGAGCGCCTCCTGGAGCCCTTCGAGGACGAGCTCCATCGTCTCGTTGAGGTGCTGAATCCCCTTCGTGTCGTCGATGAGGATGTTGGTCCGGTGGATGTCCTCGACGTTCTGGGAGGTGTCCTTGTCCATGCCGGCCTCCTGGAGCGCCTCGCGGCGCTCCAGTTCGGGCATGTCCATCGAGACCTCGCCGAGCTGGATGGCGTCGACGATGTCCTGGGACATCGGCTGGACGGTGATGTAGAACTTGTTGTGGCGGTTCGGCGAGACGCCCTCGACCTCGCGGGACGCCTCCTGGGGCTGTTCGCGGAAGACGACGATCGGCTCGCCGGTGATGACCGGGATCCCCTGGTTGTCGCGGATCCGCTGGGTGATCACTTCGAGGTGGAGCTCGCCCTGCCCGCTGATGAGGTGCTCGCCCGTGTCCTCGTTGATCTCGATCTGGATCGTCGGGTCCTCCTTCGCGACCTGCTGGAGCGTCTCGATGAGCTTCGGCAGGTCGTCCATGTTCTGGGCCTCGACGGACTTCGTGATGACCGGCTCGGAGATGTGCTCGATCGACTCGAACGGCGTCATCTCCACGGAGGAGACGGTGGAGCCGGCGATGGCGTCACGGAGGCCGGTGACCGAGGCGATGTTACCGGCCGGGACGTGCTCCACCTCCTCGCGCTCCGACCCCATGAAGAGGCCGACGCTCTGGATGCGGTTCTTGCCCGCGGTGCCGGAGACGTACAGCTCCTGGCCCTTCTCCAGCGTGCCGGAGAAGACGCGGCCCGTCGCGATCTCGCCCGCGTGCGGGTCCATCGAGATGTCGGTGACCATGAAGACGACCTCGCCGTCCTCGTCGACCAGTCGCATCGTGTCGGCCAGGTCGGACTCGGGGTCGCCGCGCCAGATGCGCGGGACGCGGCGGGGCTGGGCGTCGACCGGGTTCGGGAAGTGCTCGCAGACCATGTCGAGCACGACGTCCGACAGCGGCGTCCGCTCGTGGAGCTCGTCGCGCTTGTCGTTCTGTTCGAGGTCCATGATGTCGCCGAAGTCCATGCCGGTCCGCTGCATCGACGGCATGGAGACGCCCCACTTGTACAGCGCGGAGCCGAACCCGACCGTGCCGTCCTCGACGGAGACAGTCCAGTCCTCGGGGATGTCGTCCATGTTCTCGGCCATCCCGCGGATGAGCTCGTTGACGTCGGCGATGACGGACATCAGCCGCTCCTGCATCTCCTGGGGGCCCTCCTGCAGCTCGGAGATGAGGCGGTCGACCTTGTTGATGAACAGCGCCGGCTTCACGCCCTCGCGGAGCGCCTGCCGGAGCACCGTCTCGGTCTGAGGCATCGCGCCCTCGACGGCGTCGACGACCACCAGCGCGCCGTCGACCGCGCGCATCGCGCGGGTGACGTCGCCCCCGAAGTCCACGTGACCCGGGGTGTCGATGAGGTTGACGAGGTGGTTGGTGTCCTCGTACTCGTGGGTCATCGAGACGTTCGCCGCGTCGATGGTGATGCCACGCTCCTGTTCGTCCTCCTTCGTGTCCATCGCGAGCTGCTCGCCCGCGGTGTCCTGGGAGATCATGCCGGCACCGGCCAGCAGGTTGTCGGAGAGCGTCGTCTTCCCGTGGTCGACGTGGGCGGCGATGGCGATGTTCCGGATGTTCTCCGGAGTGTCCATCAGCCGCTCGCACTCTTGAACGATCTTCTTGCGTCGGCCCATTATACCGCTTGTTACCGATAGCAGGGTCAAAAGGGTAGTGTTTCTCCGCGGCCGTTTCCCCGGGGATCGACCCCGATCGCCGGTGATTTCGTGTCGATCGGTCGCACGATCGGGGAGTCATGAGCGGGGATGTCACGGTCGGCTCTGACACGGACGGTGAGAGATCACGGGCGAATCTGACACGGACGAGCGCCCTCCGCGTGCATCCGGGTCTATTTAAGCGATCGTCGGAAACGGAGGCGTATGAACGAGACGCTCTCACGGCTCGCCGACACCGGCGTCGTCGCGGTGCTGCGCGGGGTCGAGGCCGACCAGCTCATCGAGATCACGGAGGCGCTCCGCGAGGGCGGGGTCACCGCCGTCGAGATCACCGCGGACACACCCGACGTCGCCGGGAAGCTCGGAGAGGTGACGGGGTCGTTCGGCGACGAGGTCGTCGTCGGCACCGGCACCGTCCTCGACAGCGAGACCGCCCGGACGACCCTGATGGCCGGCGCGGAGTTCGTCGTCTCGCCGAGCCTCCACGAGGACGTGATCGAGACGTGCAACCGCTACGGCGCCGTCACCGCGCCCGGCGTGATGACTCCGACGGAGGCGATCCGCGGCTACGAGGCCGGCGCCGACTTCGTGAAGGTGTTCCCCGCGAAGACCGTCGGCCCGGCTCACCTCGGGGCGATGAAGGGTCCGCTCGGTCAGATCCCGATGATGCCGACCGGCGGCGTCGGTCCCGACAACGCCGGCGACTACGTCGAGGCCGGCGCGTTCGCGGTCGGCGCCGGCGGCGCCCTCGTCGACTACGACGCCGCCGACCGCGGTGACTACGAGGCGATCACCGAGACCGCCCGCGAGTTCACGCGGGTCGTCGAGGAGGCGCGGACCGACGGCTGAGGGAACGACCGGTGCCGTGACGGTCCCGGTATAATCCCATGCCATACCATGCCACATAAACAAGCGTGCGAGTGCGCAAGCCTGAGGTGACTTCCAGCCCGCTCTGTGAGAGGCACACCCGTCTGGAAGTCATCCCGAGACCCCTGTCGGAACCTATCCCCCGGTCCGCCGCCGGGAATCCCCCTTCCCGGCGGGACCGGTCGCCCCGTCGCCCCGTCGCGTCCCGCGCCGCGACGGCACGCGTGCCGCGGCCGTGACGCCTCACATGAAGTCGGCGATGCCGGACTGCTTGTTGGTGTCGTCCTCGAAGATCGATTCGAGCGACTCCTCTAACACCTTCAGCCGCTGTTTCGTGTAGGGCCGACAGCCGAACCGGTCGGCGACCTCGATCGCCGTGTCGACGTACTTGTTCACCGACCCCTGGTGGACGGTGAGGTTCACCCGCCCGCCGCACTCGCGGCAGTCCCCCGAGAGCGGCATCCGGCGGTACTTCTCGCCGCAGTCGAGACACCGCGTCTCCTGCCGCGAGAACGCCCGGAGGTTCCCGATGATGTCCGGCAGGAAGTGGTACTCGATGACGCGCTCGGCCACGTCCGTCTCGTCGACCGCGCGGATCTTCCGGGCCAGCTCCAGCTGCGCGTCCATCTTCTCCATCATGTCGCCGAGCGTCTTGTACGCCGAGAGGTCCGGCCCCATCGCGATGTCGGTCGTGTCGTGGGTGTGGTCGAACCCGTGGTACTCCCCGTCGGTCCCGAGCGTGTCCTCGCCGAGCTGGATGCGGTCCTCCAGCTCCTCCGGGTCCGTCAGATCCAGCGTCGCCTCGTAGAACTCGCGCGGGTACTCGCGCACGATGTCCATGTTGTGCGCCTCGTCGTCGATCTCCGAGGGGTCGATCCGCGAGGACATCACGAGGGGCGCGTCCATGCGCCCGCCGCGTTGGTCGGGGAGAAATTCTTTCGAGAAGTTGAGGAGTCCGTCCATGAGGAGCATCACGCAATCCTCGTCGCCGTCGCACTGATCGACCGACAGATCGTTCGCTATCAGCGAGTGAGTGTCCTCAACGGTGAGACAGTAGACGTGGTCGGTATCGCTCTCGACGATCTCGACGTCGTCGACACTCTCTACGAGATAATCGCCGACTCCCCCGTCCGAAACCGCGGAGGCGTACGGGTCGATCGACGAGACGTTCGTCTCCAACTGATCGGACTTTCGAGAGAGGTGGAATCCGGCGGTCTCGGAGAAACGCACCGCGTCGTCCGAAGAGACAGAGATGACGTACGCCTGTGCGGTCAGGCTCGCGTCGTTTTCGTCGTAAAACTCGGGGAACTTGTCGTGAAGTCGAACGCGTTCCGGTCGAGCGACGGTCGCGTGAACGCCAAGTCGCCTGAGAAGTGCAAGCAGGTCTTCCCGGAGTTCCTCGCTTACCGTCGTCGCCGTGATACGGAGCGATTCCGCATCGATAGTGCCGTCACCGCTGAAGTATCCGCTCAGATACGCGCCGACACTCTCATCAGGCGCATCGAATATGGGAGCGGGAACGCGTTTCGTGTCCGCGTGAACCCCGGCATCGAGAACCGAATCGAAGAAAACGCGGAGCAGACGGCCGGACACGGTCACCTTCGCGTGGTTCTCCTCGTAGGGGTCAACCCCGAACTCGTCGCGCAGAACGTCGAGGAAGAACTCCCGCGCCTCCGATTCGGTCCCACATATCGTCGTCTGGTGGATCGTCCCCTTTGGGGTGTCCTGTTCGCGAGCGAACCCCTCCGCGGCGTAGTAGCCGAGCAACGTCGCGACGCGGTCGTTGAGCTCGACGAATCGATCGATTTCGGTTCGGTCCCGTTTCATCCCGAGCGTCACGTCGTCGGGGACGAACGCGAGGAGATCATCGAGCGAGGAGAAGCATCGCTCGATATACGACACGGGGAAGCTTTCCCGGTACAGGTAGTTGCTCAGCGTCTTTTTGTTGGTCCCGAACACCTCGGTCATGCTCTGGAGCGGATAGAATCTCCCGTCCCAGTCGTCTGCGAACGTCTCCTCGAACAGCTCGTACAGCCGGTCTTTTTCCAACCCCTTGATCATCAGGCGGTCGGTCGGAACCTCCTCTGATTGAATCAATTCGGCTAGTAGATCGAATCGCTGTGACTTCTGATCGGCTTCGTCGCGCTCGATCGAATCAGGGACGACCAGTTCGTCGGTGGTGTCGACGTCTCCGGCGTCTTTGCTGACGATCTCGTCATGCCCCGAGTCGTAGACGTGAACGCCGTGATCCGGCGTAACCGTTATGCACCGCCCGGATTCCGTGCGGACCTCTATCATGTGATCGGGAGCGGGATGTTTGCTAACCGCTTCGATCGGTCTGAACACCCGTTCTCCGCCAGCAGTCAACGCCGGTACCCGGAGGTCTCCGTCGACGCCTTCCAGTTCGCCTATCGCCGTCCCGAAGTCGTCGAACTCGACCTCGGACTGATCGAGGTACGTCTCGACGAAGTCCTCGATCCCGTCGTGTCGGAGGCTACCCGTCTCGTCCTCGAACCATATCTTCGTCTCCGGATGGAAGCAGTTCCGACGCTTGGCGGCGTGAAAGTACGGATGAGCGTACCCTACCGCGGCCGACGTAAATCCTACCACTCTACCGACAGTTGCCGCGCTCGTGTGGGGCGCCATCCCGAAGACGAGCTCGCCGACGAGGTCGTCGCGCTCGTTCACCTCGTAGAAGCGGGGGAGCCCGTAGAACTGCTCGAGGAGGTCGTCGACGAAGTCGGCGGTTCGCAGCATGTGCTCGGCGGCGCCGTCCGAGAGGACGATGTCCTGCACCCGGAGCTCCACGAGCTGGTCGTCGTGGCGCAGCGGCTCGCCGTCGATGTCGGTCTCGTAGCCGATCTCGCGGAGGTGGTCGGCAGTGACGTCGAGCTCCTCGGGCCGGACCGACGTGACCGGGAGGTCCGTCATGTCGTACCGGACGGTGCCGTCCTTGAACGACGTGACGCCGTTCTTCGCGCGGAGGATGCCTTTCTCCATCGGCTCGGGCGTCTTGTTCCGCGAGGTGAGCCCCTGGACCCCCTTCAGGATCTCGAAGGACGCCTCGCGCTCGCCGACGTTCGCCAGCGCGGAGCGGTACGCGTCGTTGAGGTCGACCTCCTGGTACGTCGCCGCCCGCACCTCCCACTCGCAGCGCGGGCACTCGACGCGGCCGGCCTCGTCGGGCTCGCAGACGGTGCCGCAGTCGTTACACTCGTAGTGGGGCTCGGTGTGGACCTCGCAGTCGGGGCACCTGGCTGTGTAGGTGTGCTCGTCGCACTCGGGACAGAGCCGGTCCGAGACCTGGAGCTCCAGCCGACCGCGGTGGCCCGAGTCGTCCATCACGCTCGCGGCCTCGGCGACGTCGCGCTGGGGGCCGCCGGCCTCGTTGATCGGGAACAGGGTGTGGACCGCCGGGGAGAGGTCGCGGCTCTCCGACTTCTCGGGCCGGCCCATTCGGTTGCCGATCCGGGTCGGCGCGCGCTCGCGGACCTCGAACGGCGCGACCTCGTTGACGGCCTTCACGGCGTTCTCGCCGCCGTCCCACTCGCGGGCCGCCGCCGAGAGGTCGCCCTCGTCCCACGTCTTCCGGAGGCCGTCATCGACCCCGAGCGACCGCGCGAGCGGGCGCCACGTGGGGATCCGGAGCGCGTCGGGCGTGGCGGTGTGCTCGACCAGCAGCGCCTCCAAGGCCGTTTGCGTCGTCTCGGTGCGCTCGATCGCGAGGACGCCCTCGACCACGTCGCCGGCGGCGACCGCGCCGGCGAGGGCCTCGAACGCCCCGACCGACACGTCGTGCCAGAGGTAGGTGTACTCGGGGTGGAGCGGGCACTCGTACTCGCGCGCCCACGCGAGCGCCTCGTCGACGTCGGGGCGTTCGAGGTCGACGTGGGGGTCGTCCCGCATCGCCTGCACGTCGGCGCCGGCGTCGGCGAACTCCTTCACCCACCACTCGTACACGTAGGAGGCGGGCGCGAGCGGGTGGTTGTTCTCGACGAACTCGCCGTAGTTGACGAGGTACTCGCCTAAGTCGAGCACCTTCTCCACGCCGTTGCGCACCGCCTTCGCCTCCTCCGGATCGTCGATGCGCCGGACCTCGCCGTTGGCGAGCCGGACCGTCGGCCCCTCGATGGAGTCGACGGGGACGACCCCGTGGGCCTTCCCCGGCCGCTCCGTCTTGATCTGCGTGCCGGCCGCGAGGAAGTCGTCGACGAGGTGCATCGTCGCCGGGTGGACGCCGCCGGTCGCGAACCCGTGGTTGCGCGCGCGACCGTACCGGAGCCGGAACCCGCCCGCCTCGCTCGGGTGGGTGAACACGGGCCGGCCCGCGATCAGGTCGCGGAGGAACTTCTGGGAGGGCTTCGCGCGGGGCGGGCCGTCGGGCTCGTCCGCCCCGGACTCGGACTCGCTCTCGTCGACCTCGGCCTCGCTCGCGTCGCTCCCCGAGCCGTCCGCCGAGTCCGGCGACTCGCCGTCCGACCCCGCCGCGTCGCTCTCGCCGGAGCCGTCCTTCCCGATCGTCCCGTCGATCAGGTCCTGGAGCCACGGCCAGTCGACCTCGTCGAGATCGCGGGTGTACCGCTGTATCTTCGGCGCCTTCAGCGCGATCCCCTCGGCGGCGACGAGGCACATCCCGCCGCGCGCGGAGTTGGTGTCGACGCGTTCGAGGTCGCGGAACCCGGAGACCTCCTCGTCGCTCGTCGCCTCCCCGTCGAGCATGATGGGGATGTGCTCCGCGATGAACTTCGACTCCTTGTCCTTCGGCGTGTACTGGAGTCCGGTCTCCTTGTCGTAGAGGGCGATCTCCTCGGCGTAGCGCTCGACCTCCACGTCGCGCGGCTTGTACTCGTCGATGCCCAGCAGCGACCGGGCGTAGTCGGCGACGAGGACGGAGAGCGCCTGCGCGGTCCCCCCCGCCGACCGGATCGGACCCGCGTAGTAGACGTTGACGAACTCGGTGCCGTCGTCGTTCTCCAGCAGTTCGACGCGGTCGATCCCTTCGATCGGCGCGGCGACGACGCCCTCAGTGAGCAGGGCGACCGCGGTCCGGACCGCGCCCTCGACCTTCCCGGCGCGGGAGTCGTAGTCGCCGACGGTCCCCTCGACGAAGTCGGTGACGAGCTCTAAGGCCGCCTCCTCGCGGGACATCTCCCCCTCCAGCTCGCGGACGCGCTCCGCGACGCCGTCGATGCCGAGGATGTTCTCGACCCGGTCGGCCATGTCGCGGGCGACGGGGATCTCGACCTCCGGCTCCGGGTCGTACCCCTGCCCCTTCGCCGTCTCCGCGAGCTCCAACGCCTCGTCGAGCCGGTCTTCGATCCGGGCGAAGTAGCGCTCGTCGTCCGGCCTCATCGCCGCGAGAGCCGCCTCACAGCCATAAGTCGAGGTCGGTCGTCGGGTCGTGCGACCGCTCCAGCGGCTCGTCGAACGCGCGCAGGTGACACTCGCCCGCCCAGACGGTCCCGGAGTCGAGGTGGCCGGCGAGCGCCTGTCCGCTCGGCCGCGACAGCACGGCGTGGGTGTGCGCGAACACCTCGCCGTCGAGCAGCGAGACGTTGCCGACGCAGGCGGCGACCTCCAGCGGCTCGTCGAAGGTCACCGACTGGTACTCGGTGTCCTCCTGGTCGTAGAACCAGACGTCCGCGTCCTGCACGGCGCCGAGCGCCGTGAACCAGCCCGCCTCAACGTCCTCCGCGCGGGCGAGGTCCTCGATCTCCTCGCGCCAGTCGGTGCCGGTCTCGAATCGAGCCACGTACTCCGCCGTCGTCTCGACTTCCCGGTGGTGCATAGGAACCGTCCACGGTGGCCGGGGGCAAAAAGGCTTCAGTCGCGGTGAGCGCGACCGGCCTTTGACAGAATTAATATAGCGGCATCTAGTTTACGCACGGACGACGGCGCCACGGCGGAAGATCGAGAGACGCGCCGCTACGGCGTCGAAATCGGGATAAAACGGAGAATCGAGAGCTACCGGGGGCGGTTCAGAACGGGGCCTGCGGGCCTTCGTCGTCGCCGTCGTCGTCGGTCGTCTCGCCGGGGAACGACGGCGACATGCCGCCGCTGCTGGTCCCACCGAGGTCGCCGTCGGCGCCGGAGTCCATGCCGGTGTCGGCGTGGACCGTCTCGATCTCCGGGATCTCCTTGACCATCCGGGACTTGATCGCCTGGATCGTCATCGGCGAGATCCCGCAGCCGGAGCAGGCGCCGCCGAGTTGGATCGTGACCTCGCCGTTCTCGCGGTCGAGGTGGCTGATCGCGGCGCTCCCGCCGTGCATCTGGATCTGCGGGAAGTTGCGCCGCAGGAAGTTCGTGATCCGCTCGCGGAGCTCGTTTTCCCCGTCGGCAGTGTCCGTGCTCATGCCAGCGAATTGGCGGTCGGCGGGCTTATGCCTTTGGTTCGACCGGACTCGAACCGCGAGAACCGACGTTTCGGGCGACGAGCCGGTGGCGATCGCTACTCCGGCCGGTCGACCTGAAACGTCCGGTGGAGCTCGGTCTCGATCCGCTCGACGTACTCCTCGAGCGTCTCCTCGAACGTCTCATCATCGACGAGGACGCCCTCCAGCCGGTCGCGCGGGTTCTCGGGGAGCTCGACGTAGAACTCGCCGTCCTCGTAGAACGGCTCGGACTCGTTGAGGATCGTCTGGTCGATCCCGTGGATCAGCTGGGAGTCGTGGCGCTCGTTCATGTGGTTGAACGCGTTCTTGTACGCGCGCTGGAGCTCCTGGAAGTAGTGGACGTACTTGTCCTCGAACTTCTCGGGGTCGAACTCGTCGGCCATGTTCTGAGCGAGGATTCGACGGGGAAAAAGGCGCTCGATCGGCGGCCGAGTGGCTAAGATGGGCAGACACCACGACAGAGGCAGCGTGACGACCGTGTCCGGCGACTGCCCGGTAGGCTGATCGAGACCGAATAAACCGTATTTAGCGATATCAAAATAGCATTCGGTGCCAGACTGCAGTGCCAGGAGAGGAGTCAGTTTTGACGGAATTGCCGTCGACTCGCGGTGACCCGCTCTAGTTACTACTCGATCTTGAGCTTCTGTGATTGAACGACGGGACGAGCGGACGAAACCGCGAGATTTCCGTACTGCTGGATGGGCTGACGCTCCCGATCGGTAGGCTCAGTAAAGGGCCATCCGATCGGTCGTGCAGGACCGGCACCGGGGCAATGAGCGCAACGCACTCACTGTAAACACGAGTGGTAGTCCATTCGTCAGCGGGCCTTCTCCGGGAGTGTTCTGGGCGATCTCACTCTCGAGTCGCACTTCGGGCGCTGAGATGTTCGGTCGCGGATTCCCTTGATCGAGGCGGGCCGCAGTCGACGCGCTCCTGGGTCGGCTTAGTGGGTGGCCTCTCCGATTCGATAGCGGACGCTTAGGTCCCGAGTAATAACGTCTTCCGTCCTACTTCAGGGCGTATTGCAACGGTTGCCCCCTTCGAAGATGTCATCTCTCAAACTCAGTAGACGGTCGCTTCTGGCGCTCGCCGGTGTCGGGCTGACGGGTGGGTGTACTCGGCGGGTCGAGACCGCAGCCTCCCGCGACGAACAGCGACCGCTCTCAGTACGAATCAAGACAGTTCCTGCCGACGGGGACGCGGCAGCGATGAAACTCGCGCGATACCTAGCGACGCAACTCCAACAGGTCGGGATCGGTGCTACCGTCGTCCCAATGAGTCGCGAGCAACTCCGCCAGTCGGTCCTCACGAACCACAACTTCGAGATGTACGTCTACCGCCTCCCGCTCCGTCGAGACCCGGATTTTCTTCGTCCGGCCCTGCACTCCCGATTTGCACCCGACGGCGGGTGGCAGAATCCATTCGGCACCGAGGACCGACCGCTCGACAAACTACTGAAGCGGCAGCGGACCGAACGCGGAACAGCTCGGACCTCGACGCTACGTGAGATCCAATCCCGCCTCGTCGAGAACCAGCCGTTCACCCCCATCGCAGTCCCAGACTCGACGTGGGCGAGTCGCCCTGATCGGGTCGAATGGCCCGGCAGCGTACCGCCGCACAGCGCCTTGTCGTACCTCTCGGCCCGAACGGTCGACTCAGATTCGACCGCGACGACGTCGACGACGGCGACGTCGACTTCGGAAACCCGACTTCGGATGGCGCTGACCGACGCGCGACCGACCGAGAACCTGAACCCGTTATCCGCGTCGTTCCGGGCCGGCAGATCGATCGTTCGGCTCATCTACGATTCGCTCGGCCGGACGTACAACGGAGCCGTTCGACCGTGGATGGCCTCGTCGTGGACGTGGCACGCGGGCGACTCCAACGCGCTGTCCGTCGACCTCCGCGGGGGCGTCGAGTGGCACGATGGGAGGTTGGTAACCGCATCCGACGTGGCGTTCACGTTCGACCTCCTCTCCGATACCGCTCTCGGGTCGCTCGACCGACCGGTCCCGTCGCCGCGGTACCGTGGCCGCACGTCGCTCGTCAACGAGATCACCACGCAGTCGTCGCACGAGCTGACGCTCGAGTTTGGCGACGTGGACGAGTCGGTCGCCAAGCGCGCGTTGTCGGTCCCGATACTCCCGAAACACGTCTGGGAGCAGTACGCGCGCCGGACGAAAGCGGTCCGGATAGACGGTAGCGACCGCACGGAGGCACTCGAGCGGAAGAACCTCGATCCGGTCGGAAGCGGCCCGCTTCGGGTGACCGAGGCGGCCCCGGGAGAGTCGCTCTCGATGGAACCGTTCGAGTCGCACTTCCTCTCGACCGGGACTGTCGGCGAGTCGCTCGTCGAGTTCGACGGCGGCTTCTCGTTCGACGCGCTGGAGTTCACCGTCCTCCCGTCCGGTGGAGCCGTCGTCGAACTGCTGTCGGATGGCACCCTCGACGCGTCGGCGAACTCGCTGTCCCCCGGAGCGGCGAAGAAGGCGAGGGAAGACGACGAACTCGCCGTGGAAACCGGAGAACCGCAGTGGTGCTATCACGTCGGCTACAATCACCGAAGGCCGCCGTTCGACGATGCCGGGTTCAGACGGGCGGTCGCCCGACTCGTGGACCGGTCGTCCCTCGTTGAAACGCTGTTCGACGGCGAGGCGACACGGGTCGTGTCTCCGCTCGGGACGACGCGGTACGCGCCCGAGGGCGACGAGTGGGACGACTCGCTCGCCGAAGTCCAGTTCCTCGGCGAACGGGGGACCGATTCCCTCGACGTCAAAAGAGCGAAGTCGACGTTCTCTGACGCCGGGTACACGTATTCGTCTGACGGCGAGCTTCTGATAGACGAATGAACGCCTCGCCCCTGCTGTCGATACTGGGAGCTGTCCTCAGTGGAGCGGCGCTCGCGCTCCTCGGTGCGACGCTCCTCGTCGTCGGTCCGACTCGGCTTCGGCTCAGCGTCGGCACCGTCCGTGAGCGCGTTCGAGACGCCGCGCCGTACCTCGGGTTGCTCGCCGTGGTACTCGTCGTAAACAAGGTCGCTCGTGACGTCGGTCCGGCGGTCTCGTGGGCCATTGGGTGGAACGTGACCGGCCTCATCTACGCTGTCGAAGGCGACTTCGTCGGACACGTCCAGTCGCTGGCGACGCCCGCGCTCACTGCCGTCTTCTCGACGGTGTACCTCTCCGGGTACGTCTTCCTGCTCTCGTTCCCGTTCGTGGCCTACCTCTTCTCGGACGACCGGCGACCGCTGAAACTCACCGCGGTGGCGTACGCGGCGAACTACGTGATCGGGCTGACCTGCTACATCCTGTTCATCTCGTACGGGCCGCGAAACCTCCTCCCGGAGCACGTCGACTCGCTCCTCTACGCGACGTACCCGCAGACGCAGATCCTCACCGGCGAAGTGAACGTGAACACGAACGTCTTCCCCTCGCTCCACACCTCGCTGTCGGTGACGACGGCCATCGTTGCCCTGCGGACGCGGAGGACGTATCCCGTGTGGGCGGTCGTCGCCCCGATCCTCGCGGCCATGGTCGCCTTCGCGACGATGTATCTCGGAATCCACTGGGCCGTCGACGTCGCCGCCGGGTGCGTCCTCGGCGTCGTGAGCGTCGCCGTCGGAGACCGGCTCATCGACCGCCGCACGAACGGGACATAACCACCCGTGACCGGGGCGGTCCGTCCTCGTCGCCGTTCGTTCTCACCGTCCGCCCCGTACCGACGTACCGGCCGGTGGTCCGTGAGGCTGTCGAGCGCGTCTCCACTGCGAGGTCGTCCCGCCCTTCCGGGGCATCCCAAACATAGTTGGTGGAAGACCCAACACCGTGAAGGCGGTATTACCGATATGCCGAAACGAACCGACGACGAAGCTCATTCGTCCCTCCTCTACCCCGATCGGATCGAGGATGAGTCTTCATCCAACCAACGGTCGTCACCGCGTACGCCGGTTCTCTCGACGCTCAAGCGTGCGCTCACCGCCGTCGTGCTCTCCCTCTGGACGGTCGTCGAAACGAACGCTGCAGCGACACGGTCCGCCGGTGCGGAGTCCCGCAGGTCGTCCGCCGCTCTCGGTACGCAGTCGGACGAGCGGTCTGCGGTGGCTGCCGGCTCGGACTCCGGTCGAACGAATGTCGAATCCCGCGTCTCCGCGACGGACGCCGACCATCCGCTGGTGGGTGTCGACCCCGAACTCCTCAATCCCGAGCGCCGCACCCTCCAAGTCCTCATCGTCGAAGGCGGCGTGGTCGAACAGTCGGCGTTGGTCGAACGCACCCGCTGGACGGACTCGACGATCAGTCGAACGCTCTGTCGGATGGAGACTCAGGGGCGGATCGAGCGACGACGAGAGGGAACCGGGAAGCTCGTTCTCCTGCCGCAGAACCGGGAGAACTGACCGCCCTCCGACACGCCACGTTGCCGTTGAGGGGCGATTCGATCCCAAAGTAATTAGGTTCCTTCGAGAAATGGACGCGTATCAGTATTTGCGCTGCTCGTTTCGGGACTGACCTCGATGCGCGTTGCGGGTACGCGTCGGGGACAGCGACCGGGGGTAACAGAGACACCGATGACATCTCAGACAACTGTTCCACAGGATTCGAAGGAAACGGTCCTCGGACGAATGACGGACGCGGTCTTCGCGCTTGACGACCGATGGCGGTTCACGCATCTCAACGATCGCGCGGAGGAGGTGCTGGACGCCGAGGAGGAAAATCTCCTCGGCGAGGCGGTGTGGGACGAGTTCCCAGAGGCCCGCAACACGACGTTCTACCGGGAGTACCGCCGAGCGGTCGAAGCGCAGGAACCCGTCTCGTTCGAGGAGTACTTCGAGCCGTTGGAGACGTGGTTCTCCGTCCGGGCGTATCCCTCGGAGTCCGGCCTCACCGTCTACTTCCGTGACGTGACCGACGAGCACGACCGGCGAGCCGAACTCGAACGCGAACGCGCGCGACTCGCGGTTCGAGAGCGGTTCGACGACGTCCTCACCGACGTGTCGAAACTGGGAACGAACGCGTCGAGCCTCGCCGACTTCCAGAGCCGACTGACCGATCGCTTCCACCGTGTCGACGGGATCCGCGCCGTTCGGATCGATGAGGTCGAAACCGGGGAGCCTGCGGCGGACCGACAGGACGGCGTCGGGAACCTCGAGTTCGGTCCGGAGCTCCCGGGCGGGTTCGTCGACGCCGTCGACCGCCGCGACGTCACGCGAGTGTCGACCGCACAGACGAACGCGGAGCGGTCGGATATCGCCGGTGACGAGTTAGTGTTCGTTCCGCTCGTCACCGGGAGCCAGTTCTACGGCGTCGCGACGTTCTCTGTCGAGGAGCGTCTCGGCGCGTACGCGTGCGAGTCGTTGTTCGGTCACGTGGCCGAGACGATCGAGTGCGCCGTCGAGAACCTGTTCCGTCGTCAAAAGTGGCGATCGGTCGCCCACACCCTCGAACAGGTCGACGCGGGAGCGTACGTCGTCGATGCCGACGACGACATCGTGTGGGTGAACGACTCGTTCGCCGAGTACGTCGGCATCGACCCCGTCGACATCGTCGGCAGCGACAACGAGCTGTTCGTCGAACACCGTCTCGCGTCGGTGCTCGCCGACGCCGAGCAGTTCACGCGGCGTCTCTCAGGCGCCGAGTCGACGAGCGACGACCGACCGGAGGGCCGTACCGCCCGGGTCACCGAGAGTTACGACCGGGAGGAACGGGTGCTCGAACACGAGGCGGAACCGGTCGAGGTCGGCAGGTTCGAGGGCGGAACCGCTCACGTCTTCGAGGACGTCACCGAAGAGGCGGCCGCGGAGCGATCGCTGGCCGAGACCGAATGGATCCGCGAGTCGCTCCTCGAGAGCTTCCCGGGGATGGCGTATCGGTGCCGAGACGACAGCGAATGGGAGATGGACTTCGTCGCCGGAACCGTCGAGTCGCTCACTGGGTACGGCGCCGGAGAGATCCAGTCGACCGTTTCGTGGGGCGATACGGTCGTGGACCCGCGAGACCGACGGAACGCCCGGGAGTCGATCCGATCGCAACTCGAAGACGGCGACACGTTCGAGGTGAACTACCGGATCGCCCGCCGCGACGGCACGACCCGGTGGGTCTGGGAGCGCGGGCGCCGCGTCGAGACGCGAGACGGGACGCGTCTCGCCGGGTTCGTCAGTGACGTGACGGAGAAGCGAAACACGAAGGACCGCCTCAAGTGGGAGGAAGGCCGGTTCCAGTCGCTCGTCGAGCACGTCTCCGGATACGCCATCTTCACCGTGAACCGCGAGGGGCGTATCGAAAGCTGGAACGACGGTGCGGAGGTCATCACCGGATACGATGCGGACGAAGCGACCGGAAGACACCTCTCGTCGTTCGCCCCTGCCGATAGGGACGACAGCTGCCTCTCCGAGTCACACCTGACCGAAGCGTCCCTCTCCGGCGAGTCGTACGACGAGGGGTGGGTACAGACCAGCGACGGCCGCCCGTTTTGGGGCCGCGTGGTCCTTCGGGCGATCACCGACGAGGACGGCGGTGACGTGTACGGGTTCGTTGCAGTCATCCGGGACATGACCGAGCAGCGGGAGCGGCGGCGTGAGCTCGAACACCAGCGCGACGAACTCGTCACGCTGAACCGAATCAACGCCGTCGTTCGCGACATCGACCGGGCGCTCGTTCAGGCGCGGAGTCGCGAGGAGATCCGTACCGCGGTCTGTGAGCGGCTCGCGGACGACGAGCGGTACGAACTGGCGTGGATCGGCGAGAGCGACCACGCCCGCAACGTGGTCACTCCCATCGAGTGGGCCGGAGACGAGACGGAGTACGTGGACGGCCTCGACGTGAGGATCGACGGCGAGCGCGGGGCCGGTCCGGTCGGACGGTCACTCGAGTCCGGGACCATCTCGGTCGTCCAGCGGATCGCCGACAACCCGGCGTTCGGCCCGTGGCGCGAGGACGCGCTCGAAAACGGGTTCGAATCGAGCGCGTCGATCCCCATCGAGTACGGCGGCGTCCCCTACGGCGTCCTCTGCGTCTACAGCGGCGAGGCCGAGGCGTTCGACGAGCGCGAAAAGCGACTGCTCGCCGAACTCGGAGAGATGGTCGGATACGCCCTCAACGCCGTCGACCGGAAGCAGGCGCTCGTCGAAGAGTCGATGACCGAGATATCGATGGAGCTGACCGAGAGCCTCTCGGATTTCACCGACCTCACGCAGGGCACTGACGGCCGCGTGACGCTCACCAGTTCGGTCGAGACGGGCGACGGGGCGTTCCGGCAGTACATCCGTACGGAAGGCATCGATCCCGCCGACGTCGCCGAGGTCTTGGAGGAGAACGAGCGGGTCCGTTCCGCCGAGGTCCTCAGCGACCACGCGGCGAACGGGTCGCTCGCGATCAGTACGGACACCGCGCCCCTCATGCAGACCGTCGCCGTCTACGGCGGTCGCGT
The DNA here is from genome assembly GCF_059752555.1 of Halorubrum sp. B52. NCBI lineage: Archaea > Methanobacteriati > Methanobacteriota > Halobacteria > Halobacteriales > Haloferacaceae > Halorubrum > Halorubrum sp. B52. The sequence goes on from NZ_MWTG01000010.1 coordinate 86,250, forward strand.
CGGCGAGGTCGTCGTCGAGGGCGATACGGTCTCCATCGACGCTCGGTTCCCCACGGAAACGAACATCCGTTCGGTCATCGAGCGGTTCCGCGAGCTGTACCCGGACCTCGAAGTGATCGCCAAGCGCCCCGTCTCGCCGGAGGACGAGGCAGAGCGTCTCGCGACGCTGGTCGCAGACGAACTGACTGGTCGGCAGGCCGAGGTGCTGGAGACGGCGTATCAGGCCGGCTACTACGAGTGGCCACGCGATACGGACGGGACGGAGCTCTCGAACCAACTGAACGTGTCGGCGGCAACGCTGTCTCAACACCTTCGCACCGCACACAACAAAGTCGTCGGGAGCATCGTCAAACAGCGACTGGAGTGACGGCGGGCATCGCCGCGAGCGCGAGAGCGCGGTCCGGGTCGGTGACGGAGGCGGACCGCGACCGAACCGATGCCGGGACTCGCGTTCGCTCCCCGGGCGCAGCGTCGACGGCGGTGACCGAGTCGGTTACAGTGCGAGCGACACGGTCCCGCAGAACATGAACAGGGAGACGAACTGCCGTGCGCGAACCATCGAGACGTCGAAGTATTCCGAGTGGCCCAGTCCCGAGGAGACGAGCGCCAGTGCGACGAACGCCGCGCTGACCGGCGCGAACTGACCGGTGAACATCGGTTTACGCATCGCCTCCGGTGCGCCGTCGTGAGGTGTCGGTACCGCCTGTCGATCCCTGAATGACCATGAGTGCCAATCGATGCACCGACATTTATTTATCAGGTGTGTAAGCGCTCCGGGAGAGTCAGCGACGGGAGTCTTGGGGTCCCTCTCCGGCGTACGCGTAGCTCCGCCGGGGTGCGGACTGCCGTTACGGACGGGAAGCGCGACGCGATCGGGGCGGACCGTCACCGTACCCGCCCGTCAGTCGCGCGCGAGTGCTCGACGGCCGAAGAAGAGCACGACGAGTGCCGCGGGAATGAGCGAGGTGGACGTACCGAACGGGTTGAGGCTTGAGACGGCGAGGGCGACGCCGGCGACGCCGAAGAGGAGCACCCCCAGTTCGACGGCCCGTTCGCCCGATACCTCGCCGTCTCCGATGGACCGCATCGCCGTGCGACTATCGTCGGTCCGTTCAGTCGCAAAGGTGGGTCGGCGCGCCCCGCTGTCGGCGGTCGCGTCGTCGGTCTCGTCCGCGGTCAGGGCGTCGGCGGCACGCGACGAGAACACCTGACCGGTCTCTCGTTCGAATTCGAGTCGGCCGGCCGAGTCGAGGTGCGGGAGGTCGAAGTCGTAGAGGACGCTGTGGATCTCCTCGTCGGTGGGGACCATTCCGTCGGTCTCCTCCTCGAACCACTCCGAGAGGGCGGTGGTCAGCTCACCGATCGTAACGGGGGTCTGAGGGCGTTCGTCGACGATCGAGACGATGGTGTCCCGGCGCAGCGGCTCGGAGACGCCGCCGAGGTCGGGTCTGTCGTCGAGCCTTGGCCCCGACCCCTCTTCGAGGTCGTCCGAGCCGGTCGGCGACCAAGGGGGTACCATTGACGGGAGGAACTATGGGATCTATAAAAATAAAACCCGTGGTGGCGCTGGGGCCTGATTCGGGATATTTCCCCTTGTTAGCCTCCGAGACCCTTATCTGACCCATAATAATTGCCGCATAGGACTTGGAACCCGACAGCGGGAGCGGGACCGCACGCGAAGCTATGAGAGGATCACACCTATTCCACGACGGATGCGAGCGACCGTCCGAAGACGGCATGAGCGCGACGAACGACGGCGACGGGAGGCGTCTATGAGCGGAGACGTCAACATCGCCAATCCGATCCTGGGCGACGAAGAGGTCTCGCGCATCGAGTCGGTCGTCGAGTCCGGGATGATCGCCGACGGTCCCGAAGTTCGCGAGTTCGAAGCCGAGTTCGCGGACTACTGCGACGCCGACGAGGCCGTCGCGACGTCGAACGGCACCACGGCGCTCCACGCGGCGCTCGAAGCGGTCGGTGTCGGGCCCGGTGACACGGTGCTCACCACGCCGTTCTCGTTCGTCGCGACGGCGAACGCCATTCGGTTCGCGGGCGCCACGCCGGTGTTCGCGGACGTCGATCCCGAGACGTTCAACCTCGACCCCGAACGCGTCGAGGCGAAGCTCGAGGCACTCGATGGACGCGTCGACGCGATGGTCGTCGTCCACCTCTACGGCCTCCCGGCTCCGATGGACCGGTTGCGCGAACTCGCGGACGAGCACGACGTGGCCATCGTCGAAGACGCCGCACAGGCCCACGGGGCGACGTACCACGACAGCCCGGTCGGGTCGCTCGGCGACGCCGCGTGTTTCTCGTTTTACCCGACGAAGAACATGACCACGGGCGAGGGCGGCATGGTCGTCACCGACGACCAACAGGTCGCCGACGCCGCGGCGAGTTTCATCAATCACGGCCGCGAGACCGACGGGTATCGACACGTCTCGCTCGGACACAATTTCCGAATGACGAGCATCGCCGCCGCGATGGGGCGGGCGCAACTCGAACGGCTGCCCGGGTTCGTCGAGCGCCGCCGTGAGAACGCGGCGAGACTCGACGAACTGCTCGCGGAGACGAACGCCGTCACACCGGTGAGTCCCGACGGCTGTGGGCACTCCTACCACCAGTACACGATCCGCGTCGGCAACCGCGATTCGGTCGCCGAGCGGCTCGACGAACACGGGATCGGAAGCGGAGTGTACTACCCGCGATGTATCCACGACCAACCCGCATATGACGCACTCGACGTGAGTGCCCCGGCCGCGGAGCGCGTCGCTGATCAGGCGCTGTCACTCCCAGTGCATCCGGCACTCGACGAGGAGGAAGTCGAACGAGTCGGGAGCGTCCTCCGCGACGAGGTGACCGTCGAGCCGCCGACCGACCCCGCGCGGACGACGATGGAGGTGTCCAATGACTGACGACCCCGTCCGCGCGGGCGTCGTCGGCGTCGGCAGCATGGGGCAGAACCACGCCCGCGTCTACGACGAACTCGAGGAGACGGACCTCGTCGGCGTCTTCGACGTGGACGACGACAACGCGGCGGACGTCGCCGCGGAGTACGGGACGACTTCGCGGTCGATGGCCGATCTCCTCGACGTCGTCGACGTCGTCTCCGTCGCCGTGCCGACCCAGTTCCACTACGAGAACGCGAAGCGCGCGCTCGAAGCCGACGTGGACGTGCTCGTGGAGAAACCGTTCGTCGCCGACCCCGAGAAGGGCCAAGAGCTCATCGACATCGCGGACGAGCGCGACCTCACGTTACAGGTCGGCCACATCGAACGGTTCAACCCCGCGGTCCAGACGCTTCGTGACCTCGTGGACGAGTTGAACATCTACGCGGTGTCGACCGAACGGGTCGGGCCGCCGATAGACCGCGCCATCGACGACTCGGTCATCATGGATCTGATGATCCACGACCTCGACATCGTGCTCGACATCGTCGACGGCGACGTCGACTCGTACAGTTCGGTCGGCACCCCCGACTGCCGCTACGCCAACGCAACCCTCCGATTCGACTCCGGCGTGACTGCGTCTCTCACCACGAGCCGCGTCACCCAAGAGAAGGTCCGCGGACTCACCATCTCAGCGGAGGAGTGCCGCGTCAAGGTCGACTACATCGACCAGAGTATCGAAATCCACCGCTCGTCGGTGCCGGCGCACATCGACGACGACTCCTTCGTGCGCCACCGACACGAGAACTTCGTCGAGACGCTCACCGTCGAACAGGTCGAACCCCTGAAGAGCGAACTCAGCTCGTTCGCGCACGCCGCCGAGACGGGAGAAGACCCCGTCGTGGACGGAAAGCAGGGGCTCCGCGTGCTGAAATTGACGAAATCGCTGGACAGCGCGGCGCAGTCGGGATCGGCCGATAGCCCGAACATTTCTGCCGACGCGGACTGACCGTCGCCGATCGGCGGCGTGAACCGACGTAACCGGCTGCAACAATCCGAATTAAGCCGATTTTCGATCCGACGATGTCTGACGGTTGTTGAAAACCCAACAATGCCCCCGTCTTGCGATTTGGGGGGTTGAAACAGTGTGAAACAGTCGTGGAAACGGAAATGAAATACCTTAGAGCCGGGCGTAAACAGCCGAAAACATTTGGAAAATCCGGAACTATCTCACCGGTTTATTTGGTCCCTCCGTGATGGTACGAGCGACGATGACTGCCCAAGTAGACGTCCCCGACGACTCGCTGCTCGAACCGCAAGCGGAGGAAGAGACGACGGCGCTCGACGCTGACGAGATCTATCACCTCCTCCAGAACGAGCGCCGCCGGAACGTCCTCGAGTATCTGCGCGGCCGCGAGGGCCCGGTCCAGATGCGCGACATCGCGGAGCAGGTCGCCGCGTGGGAGCACGACACGACGGTGCAGGCGCTGATGTCCGATCAGCGGCAGCGCGTGTACATCGCACTGTACCAGGCGCATCTCCCGAAACTCGACAAAGAGGGGATCATCGACTACAACCAGAGCCGAGGTATCGTCGAGAAGAACCCCGCCGCCCAGAAGCTCATCGCCCACCTCGAACAGCCGGGAGACGACGACGAGTCCGACGCCGACGCCGACGAGTCGGAGCACGCGTGGGGGACGTACTACCTCGGCGTGTCGGGCGTGAGCGCGCTCCTGATCGGTGCGTCGGGTCTGGGGGTCCCCGCTATCAGTTCCGTTCCGCACCTGTTCGTCGCCCTCGCGGTCATGAGCGTGTACACCGCGCTCTCGTTCTGGCAAGTTCTCGACGACTCCGGCGCCGCGGCCGACGAATAACGCTTTCCACACCAGACGCCCGGACAGGCGCCGACTGTCCCGATGTAACCGCCGCTTGCGGTGCGTAGTGGGCATGTGAGCGCTTTAGCGCGGTGAGTACCCAGTACGACCACCGGAGGTCGCCGGATCCGCCCTCCGTGAGATTAATATGGGTTAGCGTGATTCAGTGATATACCACACTGTTGGATCTGATGAATATAACTGTGCGCTCCCGACCGGACCGAAAAGGCGGGACACTCGATTGCGGGGTAACTCCACACCACTGTCCGAGTGGCGACACCCGCACAGAGCCACATTCGTCGTAATGATGTCTCAGACCCGAGCCCTGTTGGTGATGGCCGCGTTCGTCCTCGTCACGATCGTCGCCCCCGCGTCCGTCACCGCGGCACCGGTCGCACAGCAGAACGGGACGATCGTCCAAGCCGAGTTCACCGACCCGGTTCCGGTCGAAGGCGCCAACGGGTCCGCGTACCTCTGGGAGTCGGAACCCAACGGCCTGCGGGTGACGGTCCCCCCCTCTAACGGGTCGGAGCTCTACAAGGTCTGCGTGCAGAACGAGACCGGTGCGCAGATCGTCTGCGACAACCAGAGAGCCGCGTCAGGGGACCGAACGGTGACGATGGACCTCGCCGACCTCTCGGCGTTTCGGGAGACGCAGAACGTCACCGTCGTCCTCTGGCCCGGCTCTCCGGGCGAGTCCGAGCCGGTCGGCTCCGACACGATACGCATCAGGGTCGTCGAGAAGGACGGCGACATCGACGGCGACAAGCTCTCGAACGCAGAGGAGCTGTCGCACAACACCTCGATGCTCCTGATGGACACCGACAGGGACAGCCTCAGCGACGGGGCCGAGGTGAACAACTACGGCACGTCGCCGACGTCGGCCGACACCGACGACGACAACCTGTCCGACGCGACCGAGCTATCGAGATCGCTCGACCCGACGGACCCGGACACCGATAACGACGGGATTCCCGACGGCGTCGAGGTGGAACGCGGATTGGCGCCGAAGGACCCGGACGCCGACACGGACGGCGACGGCCTGTCAGACGCCTACGAGTACGCGCACGGGATCGACCCGACGAAGGTGGACACCGACGGCGACGGACTGAACGACGGGTTGGAGGTGCGGCTGGGGACGGACCCGGCCGACGGCCGCACCACGCCGATGCTCCTGTTCGCGGGGCTGACGCTCTTCGGTATCTTCGCGGTCACGGCGCGCTGGGCCTGGCCCTCGTGGCGGCACCGGGTCGACCGGGACGTTCCCTCGTGGCTCGGGGCGGGAGGGGCGTCCGCCGACGACGGGGCGTCCGCCGAACGCGATACAGACGAGCCAGCGGTCGCACCGGGGTTCGACCGCGCGGAACGTCAGGGGTCGTCGGAGCCGGTACTGACTGACGAGGACAGAGTCCTCCAGATCCTCCGCGAGAACGACGGGTGGGTGTATCAGAGCGTCATCGTCGAGGAGACCAGTTGGTCCAAATCGAAGGTGAGCCGACTGCTCTCTCAGATGGCCGACGAGGGGACGATCGAGAAGGTCAGCGTGGGGCGACAGAACGTCGTCGCCGAGAAGGGGTCGATGCCCGAGGGGTTCGGGTCGCCGTTCGACGAGTGACGGCGGCCGACGGCCGCGTCCGTCTCTCGGGGGTCCCGCCGAGAGGCCTCCGACCGCCCGTTTTCAGGCGTCGAGTCGCGTCTGGACGCCTTTGAGCGCGTTGAAACAGAGGCTCGGGAGCTGACTCGGCGACGGCGTCGTCCCGGCGCGGAGGAACGAGAGCCCGGTGTCGAACCGGCCTTCTCGCAGATACAGCGACGCGAGGGTGTAGTGGTGGGTGCCGGTCACGTCGTACCCCTCGGTCTCCAGTTCGACGACGTCGTCGGCGAACGTCCGGAGAAAGTGTCTGTTCGCCTCCCTGACGGCACCGGCGCTCGGACCGCCCGACGGGTAGCGCCGTAAGAGCGGTTCGTCGACGTAAGCCAACTTCCCCTGCTTGAGCACGCGGATGAGGAACTCGGTGTCCTGATACCGGTCGAACGATTCGTCGAACCCGTCGATCCGGTCCACGACGTCCGACTCGACGATGAGCGTCGACCCGGCGCTGGTGTGGAGGTTCTCCATGAGCACATCCTTTACGAGCTCTTCGCCGCCCTCTGCGCCCTCTCTCGAGCTGTGCCCTCCGAAGAACGACTTGAGGCGTTCCCACCCGGGAGCCGCGTCCTCATCGTTGACGACGGTCGTTCCGCAGTAGGCGGCGACCCACTCGTCGGACCGCCGTTCTATCGTCTCTACCTGCTGTTCGAGTTTCGTTGGTGCCCACACGTCGTCCGAGTCGAGGAGCGCGATATAATCGCCAGTCGCGGCTTCGATGCCGGTGTTTCGGGCGGCGCTGCCGCCTCGATTCGTCTCGTGTTCGAGGTAGGTTAGACGCGAGTCGTCGTATTCGTTCACGACGGACGCCGTGTCGTCGTCGGAGGCGTCGTCGACGACGACGACCTCGACGTCCTCCAACGTCTGGTCGAGCGCGCTGTCGATGGACCGTGGCAGGACGTCCGCTCGGTTGTACGTGGGGATAATGACGCTCACAGTAGGCATCGAGAATCGAGTGAGACTCGTCACGGAGAGTGCTTTATTATCGCTCCGGTAACGCGGACGACGGCCGGCGGCTTATCGCTCCGATAATAATAGTCGGACGGACCGAGCGGGGGGATATGGACACCACCGAGTTACAAACGCAGAGTACGCGCGTCCTCGACGAGGTATCTCGTGCCGTCGTCGTTGACCGCGCCGTCCTCCGACGGATCCTCACAGGCGTACTCTCACGGGGACACGTGCTCCTCGAGGGCGTACCGGGGAGTGGAAAGACGCTGACCGCACGGGGGTTCGCGACCGCGCTGGGCCTCTCGTTTTCGCGGATCCGGTTCACGCCCGACCTCCTCCCCGCCGACGTGACCGGGACGCACGTCGGCGGCGAACGCGACGGATCGGCCGAGTTCAGCGAGGGACCGGTGTTCGCGAACGTCGTCCTCGCCGACGGGATTACCCGCGCCCCACCGAAGACGCAGGGCGCGCTCCTCGAAGCGATGGCCGAGGGGCAGGTGACGGTCGACGGTGAGACGCATCCGCTTCCCGAACCGTTTGTCGTCATCGCCACACGGAACCGCGTCGAACAGGGCGAGGAAACGTTCCCGCTCTCGGAGGCGCAGAAGGATCGCTTCCTGATCAAGGACACCCTCAGCTATCCCGACGACGAGGCGGAGCTGACGTTACTCGACCGACGCGACGCTCGGGACGAACAGACGCCGTCCGTCTCGACGGTCCTCTCGAAGGGGAGCGTCCTCGTGATGCAACGGGTCCCGGAGCGGATTCGCGTCGACGACGAAATCAAGCAGTACATCGTTGACATCGTCCAGCAGACTCGCTCTGACGAGCGTGTCGCCGTCGGCGTCTCCCCGCGCGGGTGCCAGCACCTCTTCGAAGCCGCCCGGGCGACGGCCGCAGTGCGGGGGCGCGAGTTCGTCGTCCCGGACGACGTAACGGACGTCGCCCACTCGACCATCGCACACCGTCTCGTTCCGGCCGCGGAGGCGACGGTGGACGGCGTCGACCGGACGCGACTGGTCGACGAACTGCTCTCCGCAGTCACGGCCCCGAGGGTCAGCGGTGAAGCGGGCGTGAGCACCGTCGGCGCGACTGCGAGCGTGACAACTCGCTCGCAGAACGCCGAAACGACCTCCGAGCGTCCGAACGAGACGCATTGAGCGGACTCGCCCGCGCTCGCGCCCGCCGCTTTACCGGTCCGATAAGTCGGGGCTACCAGGTCGATAATAACGGAGGGGCATTGTGATGAACGAACCGGATATGGAACGGCAATCGCGGACACTGAAACGCGCGAGTATGGCGCTCATCGTCGGACTGCTGGTGGCGACCGCGGGCTGTGCGGGTCTCCCGGGCGGCGATACGGGAACGGCAACACCCGACTCGGCCGGCGAAGGGGCGGCTGAGACGGCCGATTCGAACACGACGAACACGACAGACACGTCGGAGACGACGACGGGATCGAACGAATCGGACGGCGACTCGCACAGCCACGAGAACGAGTCCGACTCGAACGCGTCGACCTCTATTGAGGCGGAGTACACCGGAGAAATGGCCGCGATGGTCGGCGAGGAACGCGTCGACCTCTCGGCGAACGCTGAGGGCGAGGACGCCATCAACATGGCCGACAGAGACACCTGGTACACGAACGAGAGCGTGACGCTCTCGGAGGCGCTCGGGGCCGCCGGCGTCGAGGCCGAGGAGTCGACGCTCACCTACGACGGAGAGACCTACGAGGAGTCCACTGACGGGACGAAGATCAGCTACCGCGTCGGCAGCCACGAAGTCGACCCCGAGGAGTACACGCTCGAAGACGGCGACAAGATCTGGGTTCTCGTCGTGACTGACGACGCGGACGTCACCACGCCGGGCGAGTACATCCCGCCGGAGGACCTCCACGTCCACGGGAGTATCGACTTCACCGTCGACGGTGAGGAGCTCGACTTCAGTCGTGACAAGTATCAGCAGGCCGGCCACAACGACCACTTCCACTTCGAAGGCGGACACGCCAGCCCGTGGCACGCGCACTCCGCGCACGTCACGGTCGGCTACGCGATGTCGACGCTCGAAGGCATCAACGTGAGCGACGACGCCATCACCTACAACGGGACGGCGTACGCCTTCGACGGCGAAGACGGAGCGGCCACCGTGAAGGTGAACGGTGAGTCGGTCGACCCGAACGAGTACTACCTCAAGAACGGCGACTCGGTCACGATCGCGATCGAACCGTCTGACTGAGATCGCTCCGTTGTCAATGTATACGAGCCACCGGACAGCACGTGACCAGTACCCGAGACACCACCGAGAGAGGCGTCTCGAACGGCCGATGTCACTCGTCGAGCGCGACGAGCGGGGGCATCGACCGTGAGTCGGAACATGGTCACGGCGTTCCTCTCCGTCGTGGGCGGGCGTATCTTCATCGTGCTGTCGTCGGTGGTGCTCACCCCGATTCTCATCACGACCCTCGGGTTCGAACTCTACGGACGCTACAGCACCCTCACGGCGGTGTTCGGTATCTCGACCATTCTGATGAGTTCGGGCATCAACAGCGGCGCCCGCAAGTTCCTCTCCGAGGAGCGCTCGATTCGGAACTGGAAGACGCACGTCTTCGGCTACTACTTCCGCCTCGGGACGCTCCTCGCGGTGCTGACTGCGCTGGCGTTCGCCGGCGCGGCGCGCTTCGGTCTCGTTACCCAGCACCTCGGTGAGCAGTACGTCGTCGGCTTCTACGGCCTGGCGGGACTGACTATCGCGACGCAGTTCCGCGAGTTCTCTCGCCGGTCGCTGATGGGCCTCAAGCAGGAACATCTCTCGGAACCGCTGCGCGTATTCAACAAGGTCGGTTCGCGGATCGCGCTCATCGGAATCGCCTTCCTCGGCTTCGAGATCGGGGGGATGATGGTCGGCCTCATCGTCGTCAACGGCCTCGTCGCCCTGCTCGCGCTGTGGTGGCTTCGAACCAACATCTCGCTCCGCGGTGTCGTCACCAGGTCGCCGGGCGGGTTCCCGACGAGGGAGCTGTTCAGCTTCAACCACCTCTCGGTGGTCTACATGCTGTTCCTCACGTCGATGTACCACGTCGACGTGTTGATGCTCGCTTCGGTCGTCACCGAGACGCAGGTCGGCTACTACAAGTCCGCGCTGGTCATCACTCAGTTCCTCTGGGTGATCCCGCGGTCCATTCAGTCGATGCTCATCCAGTCCGTCTCGGACCTCTGGGCGAAGGGCCGCATCGACCAGATAAACGAGATCGCGTCGCGAGTCACCCGGTACGGGATGCTCGTCGTCGTGCTGTTGTCGATCGGGCTCGGGGCGCTCGCGAAGGACTTCGTCCCGCTGTATCTCGGTGACGGGGCGATGCCGGTCGTCACGCCGCTCCTCATTCTCCTCCCCGGGACGATCGGATTCGCCATCGTCAGACCGATCCTCGCCATCAGTCACGCGAAGGCGGACATGAAACCGCTCATCGCGGCGACCGGGGCCGCAGCGCTTCTGAACCTCGGCCTCAACGCGATTCTCATCCCCCGATACGGAATTCTCGGGGCGGCGGTCGCGACGACTGTCGGCTACTCGTCGTTGCCGGTGTTCAACCTCCTCAGCGCCCGTCACCTCGGATTTAAACCGTTCTCGGACGCGCGAGTCGGTCGGGTGTTGGCGACGGGAGCCATCGCGATCGTCCCCATCTACCTCCTCTCGGTGACGCTCGAGAACAGCCTCGTCGCGTTGGCGGTCGTCCCCCCGATCGGGTTCCTCGTCTTCGTGACGACGGCGTTCCTGGTCGGCGCCGTCGGGGTCGACGAGGTGCTGGACGTGATGGGGTCGCTCCCGGACCCCATAGGGTCGCGCGCATCCGCCGCCCTCGCGAGCGACGGCGGCCCCGGCGGGGTCGGGAGGCGCTCGCGGAGGACCACGTCGTGGACCGACCGACACGCGGACACACTTCAACGCGCCCTCCTCGTCCTCGGTATCCTCCTCTCGATTTCCGGGGTCGTGCTCGCGGCGGGCGTGCCCGGCATTGACGTGAGGCCGTCCATCGACGGCGACTCGCCGATCCCGGATGTGAACAACACCGAACCGGTCACCGACGCGCCGTCGTCGACGAACGAGACGCAGACCACGGACTCGCCGTCGAACACCTCCGACGGTTCGACGGATCAGAGCGGAGACTCATCGACGGACGATCCGCCAACCACGACCGAGGACGGCAGTACGACCGAGGACGACAGTTCGACTGAGGACAGTACGACCGAGGACAGTACGACCGAAAACAGCACGACTGAAGACAGCAATACGACCGAAAACAGCACGACTGAAGACAGCAATACGACCGAAAACAGCACGACTGAAGACAGCAATACGACCGAAAACAGTACGACGGAAAACAGTACGACGGAAAACAGTACCACGACCGAGAACACTACGACGGAAAATAGTACGACGGAAAACAGCACGACTGAAAACACCACCACGACCGAGAACACTACGACAGAGAACAGCACGACCGAGAACACTACCACAACGTTGTCATTGACGACGATGGCAACCACAACCGAGAGCGTCACGGCAACGTATAGCGACAGGTCGGCGTTCCTGACGGGGCGTCCCACGACGGCGAGGAACTGGCTTCTCTCGTCGTGGCCCCCCACCAGCGGGACGCCGTGGTTTCAGTCGAGTTAGAGCGCAGGCGGAATGCTACAGTCGTTTCGGACGGTGGTTTGGGCCGATTTCGTCGTCAGTCGCCGCGAGCGATAACACTCTCGTCGACGAATCACGGTCATCTCCGGTTGCTTTCACGTAGATTCCATGATCGGTCACGACGGGTGTTTGGGCGAACAGTTCGTCCTCTCCACCGCTTTCTGGCGGTTCGGCGTACGCCCAAGACACCTCTCCGTCTGCGGTGTCAACGGCGACGACCGTCGGATACTCGCTGATCGGTGCGACGTCGTAGTAGCGACCTGACGCGTCTTCGGTAAGCGGGGCGTCCGTCCCGAGGTACACGTGGCCGTCCGTGGCCGTTGGAGACCCGTAGAGGGGGTAGGGTGAGGTCCAGACCCACTCGCGCGTTCCTGACGCCGTGTCGACCGACCACAGCGATGCAGAGATCGCGGCGTCCACGGAGGAGTCGACTGTCGTGAAGGCGTAGACAGAGCCGTCGGCCACGACGAGCTCACTGAGCGTGTCACGGGGGTCGCCACACGACCGAGTGAGCGAGCAATTCCACTTGACGCTCCCGTCTGCGAGCGACTGGGCGACGAGGGCGTTTTCGTGTTCGGTTTGGGTCGCGTAGTAGATCGTCTCGTCGTGGACGGCTGCGTCAGGCGCGTTGCCGGGTCGCTGCGCTGCGGCGACGTCTGCAGGGAGTTCGTGACGCCACTGTTCGGACCCATCTGCCACGGATAAGCCCACGAGATAGCGGGAATCGGGTCCTTCCAGACGGGCGTAGACCGTCTCGTTTCGAACCGCGAACAAAGTCGTCGTGGTCAGGTCAGTTTGGCGCACCCACAGCTGCTCCCCCGACTCAGCATCGAAGGCGTTCACGTTGTTGTTCTCCAGATTCTGTGCAACGAGGGTCCCGTCTGCGACCAGTGGATTCCGCCAGTTGTAATCGTCTTGATTCTTCCACTCGAGGGCGCCCGTCTGGGTATCGAACGCGAACACCCCGCCGTATTCCCATTCGCCATCGTTGTTCGACCCGTCACTCGCGACGATGACCGTGCCATCACTGACCACTGGTGCGTCGAGCACTCGGCCGACTCCACTGGCTGTCGCGTCATCGCCACGTGACGGCGGGACGTGCTCCCACACCTGTTCACCAGACTCCTTGTCGTAGGCAACGAGTCGGCTTCGACCCGAGACGTCGTCGAGAAGTTCGGTCGTGAACACGTGTCCGTCACCGACGGCCAGTTCGGTCGGATCGGACGGATTGGTCGATTCCGGCGTGTAGAATCGCGTCGTTACCGATGGACCGACAGCAGCAGCGGTGGCGTACCCGGTTTGCGCGCCGTTACCTCGCCGCATCGGCCAACCGGGAGTGTCGGCTGCGGGCCCGTCTTCCGTGGATTCGTCACTCGCCTGTGCGAGGGCAGAGAAACTGCCCGTAGCGAAGAGGGCTGTACCGACAGCACTACCAGCGGCTTCGAGGACCGATCGACGTGGAATGTCTGTCATTATTCCGAGTGCCGTTTGCTCGGGTGGACGGGTTATTATTCCTCAGATAAAGACGGGGTGACAGTTGCAGTCGAACGTGAAAACCGGCAGAGGAGAGTCGAACGGACAGCATAGATCGTGCGATGTGCTAACGTGGCGGGCAGTGCGCGGAGCTACGGCCGATCGATTCACTCCAAAGAGAGCTAGAACGAGTCGGGTGCCCCGCTGAACCGGTCCGCTGTGGCTCGCAAGGGGCCTCTATCAACGACCGAGTCTTCACGGGGGCTTCGCCCTAATCACGTCGACGCAGACCCTCAGTGCCCCGCCGGAATCGGATCAGTTCGCCGCTCTTCGAGGACCTCGACGTAGAGGTCCGCGATCTCCTCGCAGACGTTCTCCCACGTGAACTCGTTCGCGTAGGCCTCGATGGCGTCGGCGTCCCAGTCCCGGTCCAACGCCTCGAGGACGGCGTCGGCGAGTTCGTCGTGTGACTCAGGCCCCTCGACGAGCAGTCCGTAGTCGTCGCTCGTGATGACCTCTTCACTGCCGCCGTTTTCCGTTGCGACGACCGGCGTTCCGCAGGCCATCGCTTCCAGTTGAACGACGCCGAAACTCTCGCTGTAACTCGGGAGGACCATCAGGTCGGCGGCGTTCATCCAGTCGTTCAGCGTCTCCGACTCGACGTAGCCGAGGAGCTCCGTCCGGTCGGCGATGCCGAGTTCCTCGGCGAGCGATTCGAGTTCGTCGCGCATCCCGCCCTGCCCGCCGATGACGAGTCTGGCGTTCGTCTCGGCGTCTCGGACTCGCGTCATCGCGCGCATGAGGTGTTGGAACCCCTTCCGCGGCTTCAGCGTCCCGAGGGCGAACACGACCGGCGTGTCGCCGCCGATACCGAGCCGCTCGCGCGCCGATTCGGTCGGAACCCGCTCGAAGATGTCCGTGTCGTACCCGTTCGGAACGTGGACGACGTCGTCGTTGTACGGTTCGAGTTTCGAGCGATCGCGTCGGTTGACGCGGATCAGTCGATCGGCGTCGGTCCACGCCCGTGTCAGTCGGTCGTTGTCGGAGTCCAGCTGTTCTTGGAACCAGTTGCGATTCGCGTGAACGGTGAGGAGGTACGGGACGTCGAACTCCTCTTTCAGGCGCGCGCCGACGTACCCCGACGTCCACGACATGTGGCAGTGGATCAGGTCGAACGAGACCGGGTGGCTCTCGAGCTCCGTTCGAACCTTCCGGGCGTGTTGCTGTCCGAGGAAGTGGTCGCGGTGGAAGTCGACGGGGAGATACAAGAGGGGCGTCTCGACGACGTGGACGTTTTCCGGGACGTCCGACCGGGCGATCTTCGAGTCTTTGCCGAATCCGTCTCCGCTGTCACCCGGGAGCCGTGAAGCCACGTCCGCGAACCAGTTGTACCGGACACAGACGGTGACCGTGTCGAAGTACTCCGCGAGCACGTCGACCTGTGACTTGACGAAGTGTTTGTACCCGTGCGAGACGACGAGGAGGTTCTTGTCGGCCAGTCGGTCCCGGTCCATGGCCTCACGTGTCCGCGCCGGGCTCTTTCTTATCGTGTAGGTAAGCCGAGAGCCGCCTCAGGCGGGCGGCATCTCGGTGTTGTCGACGATGAAGCCTTCCGCCCCCTTATCGATGTATCCGCCGTAGAAGACGGAGTCCGTGACGATCACGTCGGTGCCGTCCGCGTACAGTTTGATGGCTTGCCGACCGCTGTAGGATCGGGCCGTGATCTCGTCGAACCGCGTCCGACTCCCCGAGTTGATGAAGGGGTGGTGCGTCGCCTCGTAGGTCCCGCCAACGAACAGGTTGTCGTCGGCCAGAACCTCGACGCAGCGACGGTAGCTGTCTCCGGGTTGGTCGATAGTCAAGTTCTCGAAACGGCCGTTCGCGCGCTCGACGCGAAGCGCCTCTCGTTGGGCGTTCCCCGGTGCAGGCCCGGTGATGGTGACGTTCCGCAACAGGACCATCGAGTCTTCCGGGGTGTTGTTACCCTGGATGAACACCGCGAAGTTCGACCCGTGGATGTCGATGGTCGTGTCGAGGACGTCGACGCTGCCGGAATCGTCGGTCACCTGGATGCCGCGAGAACACCCGCCGTCGTCGTTCAACGTGATGGAACAGTTCTGAATCGTCGCCGTCTCGACGTCGTCGAGGACGAGGATGGCGTTCTCTGCCGGGCCGGTGACCTCGATGTGGGTGTTCTCGACGCGGAGGTCGGACCCCTCGTCGAGCCGAATGCCGCGTTGACTGATTCCCGGGACCATCTCGTCGATGACGACCGTGGCGTCGCGAATACTGCTTTGGTACCCCTTGATGCGGATCGAGGAGACGGAGCTGTTCTTGTAGGTTCCGCCCTCGACGTGAACCGTCCCGTGCGCACCCGAGGCGTACAGCCCGTTGTCCGGGAACCGGCCGAGTTCGCAGTCCACGACGCGGAGCGTCCCCGCGCTGTACGGATCGATGAGCATCCCCGTCGGGCCGAGGTTGATGTCGCCGATGGTGTCTTCGGAGTACGCGCCGCCGTCCGGCGCGCGGAACCGTTCGACGAGTCCGCGTCCGTTCGCCGCGGTCACGCTGAACAGCGCCGGACCGAGCGTGCCGGTGTCGTGCTGTCCCTCGATAGTGACGTCTCGGACTTCGAGCCCGTCGGTGACGTACGCCTCGATGGCGCGGATCCCCGACTGCGCGCCCGTGAAATCGAAGGTGAAGCCCTCGAAGAGGAGGTCGCGACCGGGCGAGTAGATGACGCCGAGCCGGAAGAGCCGAGCCGCCCCGGAGAACGCGCCCGCGGTGACCAGGTTGCCGTCGATCGCGTCGATTCGCCCGTGGCTGATCGTGGCGTTCGGGCCGTAGAACCCGAGGTTGTCGAACCCGGTCTCCCTGAGTTGCTCGTTCATCAGGTACCGCCCCTCCGGGAAGACGAGTAGGGTGTCGTCGCCGACGGCGTCCGAGAGAGTGTCGTCGATCGGGACGCCCCCGGTCGGGTCCGCACCGGCCTCGACGACGTTCACCACGCTGGAGAACCGGTCGAGATACGCCTGCGGAACGTCGACTGTCATCGTGCTTGCTTGGACGCTGGCCACGGGTTTCGTGAGCGTTCCCCCGACCGCGAGCGCGCCGACCGCGCCGAACAGATAGCTTCGTCTGGTGATCTTCGAGCCGGCGGTGTCGTCCCCCTCGCGGGGCGATCCGGACGCTGAGATATTTTCCTTCACCTAGGAGTGAACGGGCTCCCCCGGTCACCCTCTTTCTCTTCAAATGGACATTCTTTAAATACAGACAGTCTTTAATTCCTGAGATTCGATCGGCCGTGACGGTTACTCGGTGGGAACCGTCGTGTCGTACGTGTCGTCGTCTACCTGCATCTCGAGCGCCTGATTATCGTCGTGGTCGAAGACCGTTCCGAGGAGGAGGAACGCGGCACCGAAGAGGAGTCCGATGGCCCAACTGCCGGTGCCGGACGGCCCGTCGCCGTCGCCGGAGAGCCCCGAGCCGGCGAGGCCGAGGGCCGAGATGCCCGAGACGGCGGTTCCGAGGAGGTAGAACGCCGCCAGCGGGTGGAAGTCGCGGAGCATGTACTTGTTTTTCACCCGCCAGAAGTAGTTCTGGAGCAGCATCCCCGAGACGCGCGGGATGTACTCGCCGTAGTCGATGTGGCTCTTCCAGTCGTCGTCGTACAGGTACTCGGCCGAACACGCGACGTCGGCGACGCGGAGGTTCTCCGTGTTGAGTTTGACGAGCAGGTCGTTGCAGTACCCGTAGTATTCGTACATGCTCTCGATGTCTGCCTCCCTCAGCGCCTCGTGGGAGATGGCGGTGTACCCGTTCTGCGGGTCCATCGTCTTCCAGTACCCGCTCGAAATCTTCGTCAGGTACGAGAGCACGGAGTTACCGACGAGGCGGAAGCTCGGCATGGCCGCCAGGTCGTCGCTCTTCATGAAGCGGTTGCCTTTCGAGTAGTCGGCGTCGCCTTCGGCGATGGGGTCGAGGTACTTCGCGAGCTCGTTGGGGTCCATCTGCCCGTCGCCGCCGAGGACCGCGGTGATATCGACTCCGTCCTCGAGCGCCCGGAGGTAGCCCGTCTTGAGTGCCCCGCCGACGCCGCGATTCTCGTCGTGTTGGATGGGAACGATGACATCGTCGTAGGCCGGCGATTCGGGGGTGTGGTCGGCGTTGAACGCGTCGGCAGATTCAACGATCTCGTTCCACGTCCCGTCGGTGGATCCGTCGTCGATGACGTACGCGATGTCGACGAACGAGGGCATCGTGTCGATGACGGCTCCGACATATCCCTCTTCGTTGTACGCCGGCACGACGACGGCGATCGAGTTGTCTTTGTACATTTGAGTGGTGCGCTATCAGTCAGTTGGCGCTTACTGGACGTTATTATAGGCATCGTAGTGTGTCGTGCCGAACTGACGGCGAGTAGTCACGAATCTCCGGCATGTCAGCTTCGCGGTCTTACTATCTACATAATAACCCGTCTACCTCGGTGACGACGACGTATCGATGACCGAGAGACGTGAGGGCGTTTCGCATCCGATATGTCTCGAGGTGCGTCTCGAAGACTCTCGACTGATCTTATCCTCGTTCACCGCGTCGCATCAGGGTCCGGTGACACTGGCGTTCCAACCGACGCAGGGACTCGGATGGGACTGCGCGTTCGTCGCCGTCGAGGAGAGCGACGTTGCGGGAAGCGACATCGAGCGGCTGAGGACCGAGTTGGAGCGTGATCCCACGGTGACGGAAGCGGAGTATATCGGAACGATCGGCGACGAAAACCGGTTCAAAGTCCTCTTCGAGGGCGGAGTCCCGCTCCTTCCCCCGGAGACGACTGAGATGGGCGTACACGTCATCTCCACTCGGCACGCCGATGGGGATTGGAACATCCTGATGCACGTTCCCGCTCACTCGACGCTGCACCGAATACAGTCCCATTATCACGACCACGGGATCACGTTTCGCGTCAAACGACTTCACGTCGCTCGAGAGACGGATATCGGTGCCGAGACGGCGCTCCCACCGGGACAGCACAAAGCGCTGCTCGTCGCCTACCGAAACGGCTACTTTCAGGTCCCTCGAAACGTCTCACAGGAGGAAATCGCCGACGAGCTCGACATCTCAAAATCGGGTGTGTCACAGCGTCTCCGTCGAGCGATCGACCGGCTCATCGAAGCGACGCTGGACCCGTGAAAGGCCCCGTCGGTCGGCGGTAACGCTGTTGTCGGTGGCGGACCGGAGAGCGCTCCGCGTACGCGTCGGGTACCGACCGGAGCCGATTAGAGGAACCAGTTGCCGTCGTAGTCGACGTCGACGGTACCGGACTCCCAGACGCCGTTGTAGAGTGTGGATTCGACGATGTCGACGCCCGAGCAGCCGTCGAGGATCTTCATCCCCTCGTAGTCGCCGAGCGACCGCGCGGTGATCCCGCGGAACCTCGTCCCGTCGGCGTCGTTGACGATCGGAATGTGCGTCGTCTCGAGGTCGCCCCAGCGGAAGGTACAGCCGTCGCCCGTGACCTTGATACCGCGTCGGTAGTCGTCGCCCGTCTGCTCGACGTCGAACCGATCGAACGTCCCGTTACCCCGCTCGATACGGACGGCGTGGCGACCGTTGGAGCCGTCACCACTCCCCGTGACGCTCGATTGTAGGACGTACACCGGATCGGCGCCCGCACTGCTGGACCCTTGGACGTGGAGCGCTTGGCCGGGCGCGTTGAACTCGATCTCGGTACCGATGATGTCGATCTTCCCCGCGTGAGGCGAGACGGAAACCGCCTTCGTGGGGACGTCGCCGTCGACGACGACCCGCGAGTTCTGAATTCGCGCCCACTCGACGTCGTTCAGAACGCTGATCGCATGGCCGTTGGGGTCCGTCAGATGAACGTCCGTGTTCTCTATCCAGTTGTATTTCCCGCCGTCGAGGCGGATCCCGCGCTGGTTCGCGTCGCTGTCGCGTCGATCGTCGACGATGACCGTGGCGTCGTGGATCGAACTGTAGTCACCCGAGAGGCGGATGCTCGCGATGTTACTGTTCTTGAAGAGACCTCCGTCGACGACGACCCGTCCGCCCTCAGTCGAACAGTAGAGGCCGTTATCCGGCCACGGGCCGACCTCACAGTCGCGAACCCAGATTTTGCCGTCGTGGTGCGAGGTGACGATGATCCCCGTCGGCCCCACGTTGATGTCTCCCGACGTGTTCGCCGAGAACTCGCCCCCGTCCGGTATCCGGACGTTCGCGATGGTTCCGATACCGGACGGGTCGGTGATATCGAAGAGGAACGGGCCTTTGTTTCCGCTGTCGTGTTCCCCGCGCACTTCGAGGTCCTCGACGAGCAGATCGTCGCTGACCTGTGCCTGCAGTGCTCGCAGACCGGTGTCGTCGGCCGTGAAGTCGAAGTCGAACCCCTCGACGTAGAGGTCCTCCCCCGGCTGGTCGAACGTCCCCAGTTTGAACAGCCACTGCCCGTCGTAGTCGGCCGCCGGGACGATGGTCGCGTTGTCGCCGCGAAGGTCGAACCCACGGAAGCCGACGTGGCGGACGGTGTCGTCCATCAGGTATTCCCCCTCCGGGAAATACAGCGTCGTCCCGTCGTCGAACGGTATCTCGTCTAAGACCGGGTTGATAGACTCCCCTCCCGTCGGATCCGCTCCCTCCTCGACGACGTTTATCCAGTCGTCCTCGGCGGTCGCGGTTCCCGCGAACGAGAGCGCCCCGAGTACCCCTCCGATCCCCTGTACTGCTCGCCGACGCGTTAGTAGTCTCTCTCCGTCTCCATCTACGCTCGTCTTGCGCATCGGGTGGATCTGACTGAGCCCGCCTATTGAGTATTTTCGGGGTTTATCGCACTATTCAGCTGGAAAATGCGGATTGAAATACATATGCCCATGTCGATTCTCGCATCGAGGCGCGTATGTTACGATATGTCGGGGGCGACGGCGCGGAATCAGCGGCCCGCGTCGACGATCCGTCGAACTCGACGAATCCCGGGCGTCCCGTCGAGCACCCAGAGGACGACGACGCACGCGAAAACCCCGGCGTATCCTAGGACCAACACGAGGTTCTCCGGGTCCGTCATCTGCGCGACGAACGACCCGAAGTAGGTCGCGAAGCGTTCGATAAACCCGAGGCGAGTCTCGTAGGCGTCGAACGTCACGACGGGCCAGAGGAGGCGTCCGAGGTTCGGGCCGTTCGCTCGGAGAGCGAGGGCGTCACCGGCGAGGTGCGAGCCGTAGGGCAGGAGGAACGCGGCCGCGACGCGCGCCCGGTTCCGCGTCCACAGCGCGCCCGCGACGAGGGCCGCGACCGGAAGGCCGATCAGCACCGAGTGTGCGGGACCGTACCCCGACGGGACGGCGCCGAGCGTCCACGACAGCGTCTTGTCGACGAGGTCAGGCGCCTGCGTCGCCAGCGCGAGAGTCAGCCCTTCGGTGTCGCTGATAGGCTTTCCCCAGGCGATCCGATGCAGGACGGAGTACCAGACGTAGCCGAAGATCAGGTGTTCCCACGGCCACATCAGGCGCTCGCGCCCCCAGTCGGCGGCGACCGAATCGACGGCGTACCGCCGTCGCCGTCGCCGACGGCGACGACCAGTTGGACGGTCCGGTAGGCGTTCTGGCGAGTCGGGTTCTCGGGGGCCTCACCCCGGTAGACGTGGAATACGAGCCGGAGCGAGTCGCCCGACATCGTGGGCGTCACGTCGCGCTGGAGGTACGCCGTCTCCCCGTCTTCGACCGACTGTTGCGCCCGCCAGAGCTCGCGCTTCTCGACGACTCGCGACCCGTTGGCGGTTCTGTCTAACCGCTGGAGTTCACTGACCACGGTGTACCTCTGGGTCTGGTGTTCGTGGTTCGCGATAGCGAGCGTCGTCTGGGTGGGTTCACCCCGCGTGAGCTGCTGCGGATACCCGCCGGCGTCGTACTCGGACCCGTTCTCGGTCACGAGGTACGCTTCGGTGAACTCCGCGTCGGGAGACTGCGTCTCGACCATGGCGAAGCCCACGCTGCTGAGGAACAGGAGGACGCTCACGACGACGAGCACGTGGACGACGAGCGAGATCGACGACCCGCGAGACCCGCCGGAGAGCGGTGATCTGGTGTCGCCAACCGCGTCCGGCAGGCTTCCCAGCGCGACGGCGAGGGAGGGGAGGCCGGCGCGCGTTTCTCTCGGGAGCGTCGCTCGCCGCACGATGGCGACGGCGGTGAACAGCATCGTCACCGCGAACGCGCCCACGCCGGTGATCGGCGCGGCGAAGCCGAGTCCGAGGAAGTTCGTGATCAGCGCGATGCCGCCGACGATAGCGAGGCTCAACGCCGCCGCGAGGGCCAGCCGGACCGAGAAGAGGAGGCCCGCGGTGTGCGTTGTCGGGCGCGTCAACGCCTGGTCGGCGTCCATCCTATCGGATTCGACGTCCGAACGTCGCTCCGGGAAGACGGCCGCGAGGACCGCGTATCCCGGGTAGAGGACGATGAGCGGGACGACGAAGAGGCTTCGGAGGATCGACCCCGGCACGCCGAGAAGGATGACCGCGAGTGCGGTCACCGCGCCCACGACGACGAGGAGCAAGTCGAGTGTCCACCGGGGGTGAGACGTGTTCATCGACCGCGGCTTGTCGTGCCCACCTCAAAAATGGCCGAGATCGTTCACACCCGAAACACGGCGAATACAGCCCTTACGGAGCCGATAAGGACGGTATCTAAACACCGGGCGTACCCCCGTGAAGCGAGCGATACGCCGATATTTCGACGAGTCGCCCGGCGGCGTCTCGGTGGAATTCGCCCTACGAAACCCCCAATGTGGCACGCTCACGGGCGCTCTGGGCCTTACTGTCCCGATAATAATGGCTCTCTCGTGTGACCGGTAGTTCGAGTCGCGGGCTACGGCGGTCCGCGGAGTGATACACAGATGCGTACCAGAATCAAATTCGCCGCGTTGCTCGTCGCACTGCTCGTACTCGCTACCACCCTCCGCTCGACCGACGACGGGTCGAGTCCGGACGGGACCGAGGCGGCCGTCGACTCGACAGGGCCATGAACTCGTACGTCACGGGAACCGGGTGTGAGATCGACGACGACGTTACCATCGGCTATCCCGCCGGTGATGACCCCGAGCGGACGGTCATCGGGGACGACGCGACGATTCGCTCCGGAACCGTCATCTACAGCGACGTCGAGATCGGTGACGGATTCGTCACGGGCCACGACGCGCTCGTGCGGGAGGACACCCGACTCGGCGACGACGTGGTCGTCGGCACCAAGACCGTCGTCGACGGGACCTCAGTCGTCGGCTCGAACGTCAGCCTCCAGAGCCGCGTCTACGTGCCCACCGACACCCGCATCGGCAACGACGTCTTCGTCGGCCCCGGCTCGGTGCTGACGAACGACCCGTATCCGGTCCGCCAGGACGTCGAGATGGTCGGCCCGACGCTCGAGGACGGCGTCTCCGTCGGCGGCAACGCGACCGTGCTCCCCGACGTGACCGTCGGCGAGGACGCGTTCGTCGCCGCCGGGGCGGTCGTCACCGAAGACGTACCGTCGGAGACGCTGGCCGTCGGAACGCCCGCTGACCACCGTCGGCTGCCGCCGAAACTGCAAGCAGAGAACTCGATATGAGCTCACAAACAGCCCTGACTAACCTCTACGGCTCGACTCGCTCCGAAGACGAACAGATCGCTGCACTCACCTCCGGTGACGTCCCGGTCGGCGTCTACGGACTCGGCAAGATGGGCCTCCCGCTCGCCTCGGTCTACGCCGACACCACCGGCAACGTGACCGGTGCGGACATCGACGGCGACGTCGTCCGCGAGATCAACGGCGGACGAAGCCACATCGTCGGTGAGCCCGGTCTCGGGGACCTCGTGGAGGACCTCGTCGCGGACGGCGCGCTCACCGCGAGCACCGAACCCCGCGAAGTCGCCGAAGCGGCGGCCGTCCACGTGGTCATCGTCCCGACGCTCGTCGACGAGGACGACCGCCCGGACCTCTCGGTCATCGAGGCGGTGACCGAGGCCATCGGCAGGGGGCTCGACGAGGGCGACCTCGTCATCTTCGAGTCGACGCTTCCGCCGCGTTCCTGTCGCGACGTCCTCCTCCCCCAGCTCGAGGCCGAAAGCGGCCTCTCGCTGGGCGAGTTCGGCCTCGCGTTCTGTCCCGAGCGGACCTCCTCCGGGCGCGCGCTCGAGGACATCCGCGGCGCGTACCCGAAAGTCGTCGGCGGTGCCGACGCCGAGAGTGCCCGCGCCGCGGCGCTCATCTACGACCAGATCTCCTCGAACGAGGTCATCACCGTCTCGGACACGACGACGGCGGAAGCGGTCAAGGTGTTCGAAGGCGTCTACCGCGACGTCAACATCGCCCTCGCGAACGAGCTCGCGACCCACGCCGACGAGTTCGGGATCGACGTCACCGAGGCCATCGACGTGGCCAACACCCAGCCCTTCTGTGAGATCCACACGCCGGGCGCCGGCGTCGGCGGCCACTGCATCCCCTACTATCCGCAGTTCCTGATCAAGCAGTTCGAGACCGAGGCGCCCCTCATGCGGACCGCTCGCGACGTGAACGACGAGATGCCGCACGTCACCGCACAGACGGCGCTCGACGAGCTGCGGGCGCGCGGCGTCGACCCGGAAGACGCCTCCGTCCTCGTCCTCGGACTGACCTACCGGGCCGGCGTCGAGGAGATTCGCAAGACGCCGGCGCTCCCCGTCATCGAGCATCTCGACGACGCGGGCGCTGGCGTGTTCGCGAGCGACCCGATTCTCGACGACACCGCCGTCTTCGAGGACGCGGGCGCGACCATCGTCGGTGACGTGAACGGCCACGACCTGTCGGTGGACGCCGTCGTCCTCGTGACCGCTCACGAGTCGTTCGACTACCTCGACGTCCCGGAGCTCGGCGTCGACTCCCGCCCGGTCGTGTTCGTCGACGGGCGACAGGCCGCGACCGAGTACCGCGACGACGAGGACGTCGCCTACCGAGGAATCGGTCTCCATGACTGAGACCGTCTGCGTCGTCGGGCTGGGCTACGTCGGCCTGCCGTTGGCCATCGAGTTCGACGACGCCGGGAAGTCGGTCATCGGCTACGACGTGGACCCGGACAAGGTCGCCGATCTCGACGCCGGGATCGACCCGACCGGGGACGTCACCGACGAGGGCGTCGCGAGCTCCGACGTGACGTTCACGACCGCCGAGTCGCGGATCTGGGAGGCGGACTACGTCATCGTGACGGTGCCGACGCCGGTCGACAGCATGGAGAACCCGAACCTTCAGTACGTGGAGTCGGCCGCCGAGACCATCGGCAGACACGTCTCGCCCGGAACGACCGTCGTCCTCGAGTCGACGGTCTACCCCGGCGCGACGGAGTCCGTCCTCGCCCCGGCCCTCGAGTCCGAGTCGGAGTTCACCGTCGGCGAGGACGTCTTCGTCGGCTACTCGCCGGAGCGCGCCTCGCCCGGCGACACCGGGCGGGGCGTCAGCGACGTGGTCAAGGTCGTCGGAGCGAACACGGAGGAGGTCCGCGAGGACCTCGCCGACCTCTACGGGAGCATCGTCGACGCCGGTATCCATCGGGCCCCGGACATCGAGACCGCGGAGGCGTCGAAGGTCATCGAGAACGTCCAGCGGGACATGAACATCGCCCTGATCAACGAGCTGGCCATCGCCTGCGATCACATGGGGCTGACGACGAAAGACGTTCTCGAGGCGTCCGGGACCAAGTGGAACTTCCACGACGAGTACTCGCCCGGGTTCGTCGGCGGGCACTGCATCCCCGTCGACCCGTTCTACCTCACCTATCAGTCGAAGCGGGACGGGTTCTCGCCGAAGCTCGTGTTGCAGGCGCGCGAGATCAACGAGTACGTCCCCGTACACGCCGCCCGCAAGACGGTCAAGACGATCAACGACGCCGGTCGGGTCCTGCAGGACACGCGCCTGTTAGTCCTGGGTCTCGCCTACAAACCCGGTGTCGGCGACATCCGCAGTTCCGAAGTCGGATCGATGATAGAGAAGCTAGACGAGTTCGACATCGACTGCGTGGGGTACGACCCGCACGCGAACCCGGACGAGTCACGGGACGTCTTCGACATCGAGGTGACCGAATCGGTCGACCTCGCGGCCTACGACGGAGTCGTCGTCGCGACGGCCCACGAGGAGTTCACCGACTACGAACTCGAGTCGATGGCGTCGGATCTCGATTCCGACCCGATCATGGTCGACGTGGCGGACGTGTTCGACGCCACCGAGGCCGCCGAGCACGGGTTCCACTACGCACAGCTGTGAGTGATTGACATGGATGTCCTCATCACGGTTCAGCATCCTGCGCACGTCCACTTCTTCAAGCACGCCATCGAGGAGCTGGAGGAACTCGGCCACGAGGTCCACGTCCGCGCGCTCGACAAGGACGTCGCGTTGTCGCTCCTGAACGGATACGACATCGACTACGAGGTCGTCGGGTCTCGCGGTGGGTCGCTGGCCGGCACGGCGGTGTCGACGCTCGCGATCGAGTACCGCCTGTACCGCGACGCGAGAGCGATCGGCCCCGACGTGATGACGGCGATCGGCGGTATCGAGGCCGCACACGTCGCGAAGCTGATCGACGCGGACAGCGTCATCTTCACCGACACCGAGCACGCGACGCTGTCGAATCGGTTGACGTTCCCCTTCGCGGACGAGATCGCGACGCCCGACTGTTATCTCGACGACGCCGGCCCCAACCAGTACCGATACCCGAGTTACCACGAGCTCGCCTACCTCCACCCCGACCGGTTCGACCCGGATCCGTCCGTGCTCGACGAACTCCCCGTCGACGCCGACGACACCTACGCGGTCCTTCGGTTGGTCAGTTGGGGCGCGGCGCACGACGTCGGCGACGAGGGACTCGCCGATCTCACGGAACTGGTCGATCGCCTCGAGGAGACGGGGGCGGAAGTCCTCGTCTCGGCCGAGGACGACGCACTCCCCCCGGGGCTCGACGGGTACGGTATCGACATCGACCCGAATCTCATCCATCACGTTCTCGCGTACGCCGACCTCTTCGTCGGAGAGAGCGGGACGATGGCGTCCGAGAGTGCCGTCCTCGGCACGCCGTCGGTGTACGTCCACAGTGCGAACCCCGGCCTCATGCGTGACCTCTCGGCGCACGACCTGCTGTTCGGGTATCACGGTGAGCGTCGGAACGAACGCGCCGCGAGTCGGGCAGTCGGCATCCTCGAGTCGCCGGAGATCGACTGGGAGCAGCGCCGCCGGGACCTCCTCGAACAGAAGACCGACGCGACGGACGTCGTCGTCGATCGAGTGCTCTCGGCCGCAGAGTAGCTTCGGATCCGCCGTTCTCCGGACGTGATGCGTCACCGGTCGAACGACCGAACGACGGTCGGAACGACTCGTCGCGATCGGACGCGCGTCGCCGGCGGCGTCGTCTCTGTTCTCGCGTTCGTCGTCCCGGGCGTGAGCGAGTCGTCCCGGGCGTGAGCGAGTCGTCCCGGGCGTGAGCGAGTCGTCCCGTGTGAGTCCGGGCGGGTCGTCGACGGACCGAGTCCCACCGGGAGTCGAGGTCGGGGAGTGCCCGTCCGGCCCGTCGCGCTGAGCGTGCGGCCACGCACGGAGACCCCGATCCGGCTATACGGTCGAATTTCGACGGGAGAGCACATTTATCGGCTATATAATAAGGGGCCTATGGCGCCCGTACTCTCCTGATGACGCTACCAGATACAGCTCGACGTTCCGGTCGGGAGCGGGACGTGACCGTGATGGTGACGGGTGCCGGCACGCCCGGTGCTTTGGGCATCATCAAGGCCGTCCGCCGGACCGATGCGTTCGATCCTCACATCGTCGGCGTCGAAACGATCCCCGACGCGAGCGGATTCCCCCTCGTCGACACCGCGGAGACCGTCTCCGCGGGCGACGACTTCATCCCGGACGTGATTGACGTCGCGCGGCGTGAGGACGTCGACGTGGTGTTCCCGCTCCAGCCGACGGACCTCCGGTCGCTCTCCGAGGCGAAGCCCAGATTCGAGAGCGAGGGTATCGAGGTGATGGTCTCGGATCCCGGGACGTTGTCCACCGCGATGGACACCGGGCGACTGTACGACCATCTCGTTCGACATGGCCATCACATCACGCCGGAGTTCTACCGCGTCTCGACCTGTGACGAGTTCGTCGACGCGGTTCGCGCGCTCGGATACCCCGATCGGCGCGTCTGCTTCAAGCGCCCCGCCGGCGACGAGGTGCGCGTCCTCGACTCGGAGGCGGACCGCTCCAACGTCCTGCTGGATACGCAACCGAACGACATGGTGAGCACACTGGACGGCGTCCTCCCGGTTTTCGAGGAGACGGAACCGTTTCCGGATCTCGTCGTGATGGAGTATCTGCCGGGCGAAGAGTACAGTGTCGACGTCGTCGCCCGCGAAGACGACGTTCCGGTCACGGTCTCTCGTTCTCACGATCAAATAGATGCCAGACGCTCGTACACGGGGACGGTCGAAGAGGCGCCGAAACTCATCGAGAACGCGCGCCAAGTCTGTGCGCTCCTCGACGTAGAGTACAGCGCCAACGTCCGGTTCAAGCACGCCGCCGACGGCACGCCGAAGCTCGTCGGGGTCAACCCGCACCTCTCCGAGTCCGTCACTGCGTGTGTCGGTGCAGGCGCGAACATCCCCTCACAGAGCGTGCAGCACGCACTCGGCTGGGACCTCCCGGAGGTCACCGTCGATTGGGGGACGCACGTCACCCACGACTGGCAGGAGATCGTCTTCCGCCCCGAGAAGAGCCCGACAACAATCTAACGACCCGCCGAGTCGGCATTCCCTGACTCGGCACTCACACCTCGACACATGAATCCGATTTCATCGATACACGGACGGTTACGACAGGCAGAACTCGACGTACTGGTAGCGATCGTCGGCCTGGTGCTCGCCCTCGGGATGTTCCCCCTGCGGTTCCTGTCGTCACAGATATTCATCGTGACGCTCCCGCCGATATTGGGGGTCGGCTGTCTCCTCTATCTCGCGGCGGCCCGCGGGACCCGGACAACTGACGGACTCCCGACGCTGACGCCGTCAGCGACGAGACTGCTCTCCGTCGGCGTCTTCCTCGGCCTCGCCGCGATGGTCTTCTTGGCCGCGTTACAGGGTCAGCGAAGCGTCCTGTTCATGGACGTCGGCGGCGTCGTCGGGGTCCTGCTCCTCGGGCAGATACTGCTCGCACCGGACGAGGAGCTGCGCCCGGGAGTGTTCCTCGCGCAGGTCATCGTGTTCTCGTTCGTCGTCCGGTTCGCCGCGCTCTACACCACGACGGGGTACGTCGGCATCGACATCTGGTCGCACACGACGTTCGTCGAGACGATACTCCGGACCGACTCGCTGTCGGCCATCAGCGAGATCAAGTACTACGCGTCGCCGCTGTACCATCTGCTCGCCGCGACGTCCACCAATCTGTTAGGCCTGTCGCTGCGGAACGCGCTGTACCTCTCCCTCGGCGTCGTGATGCCGCTCATTCCGCTGTTCGTCTACGGCACGGCCCGCCTGCTCGTGCCGCTCCGGTGGGCGCTCGCGGCGGCGGCGCTCTACGCGATGGGCGACCAGGTCATCCGATGGGGAATCCACCTCATCCCGACGAGCATGGGACTCGTGTTCTTCCTCGCGTGCATGTACAGTCTCGTGCGGATCACCCACGCCAGCGAGCGATGGCGCGATTTCGGTCTGCTCGTGCTATTTAGCACCGCCATCATCCTCACGCACCAGGTGTCGTCGTTCATCATGCTAGTGTTGCTCTTCGCGGGGCTCGCCGCGCAGATACTGCTCCAGTTCAGCTTCTTCACCGAGGAACCGGACGCCCTGTCGTTCACTGGCGGGGGGTCGAACCCGGTGAACCTCATCGGTCTCGTGGGGTTCAACCTCGGGCTCATCGTCTTCACGTGGTCGCTGACCCCGTACAAGGGCGACACCTTCCTCGAGACCGTCCTCAGCTACCTCTACGTGAACTTGTTCAACGCCGGGTTCCTGACCGGTGTCAGCGGGAGCGGGGGGTCCGAGGGCGCCTCCGGCGTCGCCGGCGGCGGCGGGCAGACGCTCCTCTCGCAGATGTCGACGTACGTCACCGAAGCGGGATTCCTCCTGCTGATCTTCGCAGGCGTCTTGGGGTGTCTCACCGTCCTCAAGCGGTCGCGTGCGACACAGACGACGTACACCTTCGTCGGTGCCATCGTCGCGATGCTGTTCGTCGTCCTCGGCCTCCCGCTGTTCGGTATCGAGAGCTTCGTGCCGGGCCGCTGGATCGGGTTCCTCTACGCGCTCCTCGCCATCGTCGGCGTCCTCGGGTTCCGTCACCTCGCGAACCGAACGTCGCTCAAGGTCGCCGGCGTCGTCCTGCTCATGCTCGTGCTGATCTACCCGAACGTGATGGTCATGTCGAACGACGGCGCGATGGACAGTCCGGTGTTCTCGGACCAACACGAACGGCTCTCGTACACCGACCAGGAGCTCGCCGCGGTCGACACGTACGGCAACGCCCGTCCGACCGACGAAGGAGGCGAGATCTACACCGACTTGCCGTACGGGACAGTGTGGGAACGAACAGACGCGCATCCGGCCGAACCGCTCCCCGCGGAGGCGGGACGGCCGGTGCCCCAAGGGACTTCGGTGTACCGGGACTACCAGTCCGAGAGCGCCTCGTACTTCATGAACAGTCAGACCGAGGCGGCAACGAACCTCAACCCGTCGAAGACGGACATCTGTCCGTCGACGACCAACCACGTCTACGCGAACGGGCAGGTCACCGTCTGCACGCTGCCCGGGTCCTGATCGACCGCGGCCGCTCTTCTCGTATCTTGCGTCCCCGTCGCGCCGACGGACGGTCGTCGTGCGGAACACGAAGCGCGGATCGGTCAGCGCGTCTCGACGGACGGTCGAACCGCCGTTGACGACGATGCCACGCGGTGCGTTCCTCGCGTTGCGGCGACGCCCCGCGAGGGACGGTCGACCGTCTACTCGGGGTCGGCGTGTTCTTCGGCGGGGTTTCCGGACGGGTCGAGGAGAATCCGACCGAGACGGGACCGACAGCGACGGGGGTCGCAGTTGAAGCGCGACGGGAGCCGCGCTGGGTCTGCCTCATCCGCCCGCGACGGTCGGCACGGAACACGCGTCAACCGCTGAGCGCCTGCGGCTGGAAACGGTGCGAAAACACGGGAGTTGCCTCCGCGAAGCGGCTCTCGTCCGACTGCTCGGGTTCGTTGGAGTCCGCGACCGCGTCTAGGTTCCGTCGATCGCGGTGCCGTTACCGCCGGACGAGTCGTCGCCGGATCCCGACGCCCCGTCGGCCGCCCGTTCGAACTGCTCGCGGGTCGACTCGGGGTCGACGGTCGGTGCCGTCACGGAGTCGCCGTAGGCGACGCGCGGAACGGTCGTGATCTCGAGTCCGTCGGCGCGTTCGGCGGACTGTTCGACGCTCCGATTGTACGTTCGGGAGCGAATGGCCTGTCGGATCTGGTCGAGTCCGTCGACGTCCGCGCGCTCGGCGAAGCGAACGAGGTTGTCGGTCGTCGCCCACTCGAATCGCTCCTGCGGCTGGTTGGCGAAGACGTACGCGAAGTAGTCCCAGAACGACGACGGGTCGATGTCCCAGACGGCGAGGCCCGCCTCGGTCGCTCTCGGCGCGTCCTCGCCGAGATACGGTTCGCCGTCTACGTACGCCACGTTTCGGAACTCGACGGAGACGTCGCCGGTGGCGACGAAGTCGTCGACGAGGTCGTCGAACTGTTCGTTGACGAACTCCTGCGTGTACGGGCACTTCCAGTTCCCGTAGAGGGTGACCGTCGTGTCGGCGGTCCCCAGCGTCGGATATCGCTGACGCGGGCGCTCTTCGAGGAGGGAGCTGCTCGGCACGTCGATGTCCGGTTCGGAGATCGTCTCCGGCCGGTCGCCCGGGGCCACTTGCTCGTCGGTCGCGGTCCCGTTTTCGGTCGCGGCATCGCTCTCGGTCGCGTTCGTCGCGGCGTTCTGTGGCGCCGAGGCGTTCGTCGCCGTTCGTTCGGGCTCCGAGTCGGTATCATCGACGACGCTCGCACAGCCGCTCAGTGCCGGCACCGCGGCGATCGCTGATAGTCCGAGCAACCGTCGTCTGCTCACCGGGTTGTCGTCCATACAGACTACCCGGGCGTGAACGTCATTATTATCGGTCGTGTAAGGCGTGCTGGAAGGCGTTCTCGCATCTGACGTCGTGCCTAAACGGGGAACAACGGAGCGCGGACGGGATCCGTCCGGAAACCGCTCGACTCGGCGCCGATGAGTCCTCGGTTGTCAGCCGTATCGTCCCTTAGCGCATCTATAGTAATGGGGCTCTCAGCGCATGGGGTTTGTCAGGGGCAACCCGTCCGCCCGCGGACCCCGATAACCATGAAACGCCAGACTCAACGTTCGGCTGCGACGAACCAGACCACACCGACCAGTTCGAATGCAGAGACCGGTCGTACAGACCGCCGCGCCCCCGCCCGTAGGGAGGTGCGCTGATATGTGTGGCATCATCGCCCACATCGGGGACGAGCGAGTGCTGAACCCGATCGTGACCGGCCTCGAGAAGCTCGAATACCGCGGCTACGATTCGGCGGGGGTCGCGGTGAAGAACGGGTCCGGACTCGACGTCTGGAAGTGCTCGGGCCGCGTCTCGGACCTCAAGGAGACCATCGACGGCGAGGGATCCAAAGCGAACCTCGGTATCGGCCACACTCGGTGGAGTACTCACGGTCCGCCGAGCGACGAGAACGCACATCCGCACACGGACGGTTCAGACCGCGTCGCCGCCGTTCACAACGGCATCATCGAGAACTACGAGTCCATCAAGGAGCGGCTGATCGAGGAGGGGTACGAGTTCACGAGCGACACCGACACCGAGGTCATCCCCAACCTCATCGCGTACTACCTCGACCGAGGGAACGAAGCGCTCAGCGCGTTCGAGCAGACGATAGACGAACTAGAGGGGAGCTACGCCATCGCGGTGATCGTTGACGGCATCGACTCCATCTTCGCCGCCCGCCGAGGGTCGCCACTCGTCCTCGGTGTCGAGGAGGAGAGTTACTACCTCGCAAGCGACGTTCCGGCGTTCCTCGACCACACGGACGAGGTCGTCTACCTCGAGGACGGCGACACCATCGAAGTCCGAGAGGAGCGGGTCAACTTCATCGACGAGAACGATCAGACGGCCCAACACGAGATCGAGCAGGTCGACTGGCAACCCGAGGAGACGGGCAAGGGCCAGTACGACCACTTCATGCTGAAGGAGATCCACAGCCAACCGACCTCGCTTCAGAAGACCGTCGAGGGCCGTCTCGACACCGACGCCGGTACCACGGACCTCGACATCGACAAGGACCTCTCCGACATCGACACCGTCCACCTCGTCGGATGTGGTACCTCGTACCACGCCGCCCTCTTCGGGGCGAGCCTGCTGAACCGCTGTGACGTCTCCGCGCGAGCGATCCGTGCCAGCGAGTACGACGCCAACACCGGTACGCCGCCGGGGAACAGACTCTTCGTCGCCGTCACCCAGAGCGGCGAGACGGCCGACACGCTCGGTGCGCTCTGGCAGGCCAACGAGGCGGGCGTCGAGACGCTCGCAGTGACGAACGTCGTCCAATCGACGGCGGCGCGGGAGGCGGACGAGGCCCTGTACATCCGCGCGGGGCCCGAGATCGGCGTCGCGGCGACGAAGACGTTCTCGTCGCAGGCCGTGCTGCTCACGATGCTCAGTCAGCACCTCGCTCGCGTTAACGAGAGCGGGAATCGGGTCGAGGACGCGGACGAACTCGTGGCGGACCTCATGGAGCTGCCTGACGAGGTCGAGAACATTCTCCAGTCGAGTGACACCTCCCGATTGGCGCGGGAGTTCCTCCACAGCGAGTCCTACTTCTTCATCGGCCGCGGCCTCGGCTGTTCGGTCGCGAAGGAGGGCGCGCTGAAGTTCAAGGAGATCACCTACGAACACGCCGAGGGGTTCGCTTCCGGCGAACTCAAACACGGCCCCCTGGCGCTCGTCACTGAGAAGACGCCGGTGTTCGCGGTCTGTGCCGAGGACAACGAGAAGACGGTGACGAACGCGAAGGAAGCCCAGGCGCGAGGCGCATCGATCGTCGCCGTCTCGCCGCCCGACCACGGCATCGTCGACACCGCCGACGAACACCTCTACGTGCCCGACCTGCACTCCGTCTGTTCGAACCTCCTGGCGAACGTTCAGCTGCAGCTGCTGTCGTACCACTGCGCGACCGAGCTGGATCGGGCCATCGACAAACCGCGTAACCTCGCGAAGAGCGTCACCGTCGAATGACACCGATTTTCAATCGTCCCTACGAACGATGAACAAGGAACTGTTTGGCGTACTCGACGACGACGGCGCGTTCAACGAGTTAGCGTCGCGGCCGAGCTTCGACCGGGTCGCCGACGGCGAGAGCGCGACTGTCGCGATCCGAGATCCGGCAATCGGGTTCCCCGGTCGGTCGGCCATCCACAGCGACGAGCGCGGTCACTGTATCCTCTGGGGGGAGATATTTCCCCCGGACGGCGTTTCGACCCAGGTCGCCGAGTACACCCTGGATCGATACGAGGAGGTCGGCACCGACGCGTTCGCCGAGCTCAACGGGTCGTTCCTGGCGTTCGTCGAACTCGACGACGAGGCGATCGTCGCCACCGACCCGGCACGGACGTGGCAGTGCTTCTACGCGGACACGCCCGACGGTCGGGTCTTCGGAACGAACCCGCAACGCGTGCTCTCGGCGGTTCCGAACACGGACGTCGACAGGCGCGGCTTGCTCGAATTCGCCCACATGGGCGTCGTCGTCGACGAGCGAACCGTGTTCGACCGCCTCAGTACGATCCCGTTCGACGGCTACATCACGGGGGAGGAGGCGGGAACGCTGTCTCGGTTCGTCTACGACCCGGCAGACCCGGAGACGTTCGACTACGTCGACGAGCTCGCCGACCGTATCGAGCGTGCAATCGCCCGCCGGTCGAACTACCCGGGGAAGACGGGGCTCCTCCTGAGTGGGGGGTACGACTCTCGCACGATCGTCGCCCAACACCCGGGAATCGATATCTGTTACACGCTCGGGGAACCCGACCATCCAGAGGTCGAAGTTGCACGTGACATCGCCGATCAGTACGGAGCCGACCACAAGACGCTCATCGCGGACGACGACTACCTCAACGTGGACGAGGACGTCATCGAGTACTCCATGGGGACCCGCGAATCGGTCCACGTCCACCATGCGGGGTGTGACGAGAAGATGGACGTCGACACCATCTTCCACGGGTTGTTCTTCGACACGTTCCTTCGTGGCCACTTCCTCCCACGGAACGCCATCGAGTTCTTCGGGAACAGGTTCCCGCTTCAGGGGCTCAACCCGAACCCGAACCCGACGGAGGTACTCTCCTCGAAGTTCGGCTATCACCCTGCGTGCGACCACATCTTCCCCGAGTGCTACGAGGAGTTCGACACGAGCATGGACCTGATCGACGACGTGGTCGACGAGCAGTTCGACAAATGGTCGGACCGCTACGACAACGTCTACGATAGCATCGCGCTCATCGGCATCCAGAACCAGCCGACGCTTCCGTTCCACTTCGAGCTGGCCGACAACTACATCGAGTCGTTCGTCGCCGCCGACGCCGAACTCATCGACTGGCACCTGAAGACGCCGCCCGAAAAACGCAACACGAAGACGATGAAGAAAGCGGTGCGGAAACTGAACCCGGACATCTTCCGTCACCGCCCGCCGGACCGGCCACACCACTCGTTCCGGAAGAATCAGGTCGAGAAGTTCCTGCGGCGGAAGATGCCGGTTATCGACCCGTTCAGTTCGCCGTGGCCGGACATGGACGCCCAGTACGCCGAAAACGAGCTCGATCGCAAACTGTTCCCCGGCTATCCGAGTATCCACGAACTACCGGTGAGGGTCAAACTCCGCATCAACGACATCACCAAATGGATGAACTCGTCCGTCGATGAGAACCTCCTCACACCGAACGACGTGCTGTGTCCGCCGCCGAAGATTCCCACGGAGCCCTGAGCCGGCTGGTCGATTTGGGTGTCGGCCGCGGTTGTCCGAACTGACGCCATGCGGTCGCTGTCGACGGGTCGAGTGCTGTCTGTAGCCGCTCGCGTCGACGGCTCGTCTGACCGCGCCTGGTTCACTGTGCCGTGAATCCCGGGGAGGAGCCGAACCGCTGTTGAACCCGCAGCAACTACTCGTAAGAGCGTCGAATGCGGGCTCGAAATGCGGCACACGAGGCTTGTCAGTTGTCGATGGAGGCCGCGGAGTCGCCCGATCGATCCGGTCCGTGCCTCGCAGGTGGCTCGTCAACGGAAAGCGCCGCGTCGAGTGCGGTTCGTCGAGCGCCGAGCGGAGGAGGGGCGGTGGTCGGCAGACGGACACCCGTTTCAGCGGTGCGGGTCACTCGGTCACGTCGGCGTCACTTGTCGTGCGCCACGATCTCGCCGGGGGTGGTTCGAGCGCCCTCCGACAGTGTCACACCGGCGTTGAGACCGGTGTTGATGCCGGTCTTCACGCCGTCACCCACGACGACGCCGAACTTCTTGCGGCCCGTCGAGACGCGCTCGCCTTTGACCGTGAGTTCGACGTCCTCGTCGTCGTGGCGGAGGTTCGCGACGTTGGTGCCGGCACCGAAGTTCGCGTTCCGGCCGACGACGCTGTCGCCGACGTACGAGAGGTGCCCGACGTTCGTGTTCTCCAGGACGACGCTGTTTTTGATCTCGACGGCGTGGCCGATGTGGACGTCGGGGGCGATGAACGTGCTCCCCCGGACGTAGGCGTTCGGTCCGACGGACGCCCCCTTCGAGACGTACGCCGGTCCCTCGATGACGCTGCCGCCGCGAACGGTCGCGCCGTCCTCGACGACGACGGGTCCCTGAATCGTCGCGTCGTCGCTCACCTCGCCGTCGACGCGGCGGTCGAACGTTCCGAGCTTCCACTCGTTCGCTTCGAGTAGCTCCCACGGCCGGCCGACGTCCATCCAGCGGTCGAGGGTGACGGGTGAGACGGTGTACTCCGAGATGACTCGGTCGAGCACGTCGGTGAGTTCGCGTTCGCCGCGCTCACTCGGCGACACGTCGAGCATGTCGCGTGCTTCCTCGGGAAAGACGTACGCGCCGGCGTTCACGAGGTCGTTCTGCGGAGCGTCGGGCTTCTCCACGATGTTCGTCACCGCGCCGTCGGAGACGTTCAGGACGCCGTAGTTCGAGGGGTTCGGGACCCGAATCGAGGCGATACTCGGCGCGGCGTCGAACAGCCTGTCGATCCCCTCGGGGTCGTAGAGGTTGTCGCCGTAGAGCACCGAGAAGGGGCCGTCGATGTGTTCTTTGGTGGCGTGGACGGCGTCGGCGGTTCCCTGCTGTTCGTCTTGGACGACGTACGAGACGGGGACGCCGCGATACGACGATCCGAAGTAGTCCCGGACGGTCTCTCCGCCGTATCCGACGACGAAGACGAGTTCGTCGGCACCGGCCTCGACCGCCGCCTCGGCGGTGTGGGCGGTGATCGGTTGGCCGGCGACCGACAGCATCGGTTTGGGGACCTCGTTCGACAACGGCCGCATTCGAGTGCCTTTGCCCGCCGCGAGAACGATCGCTTGCATGCCCAGGCGTAGTCGAATGACGCGGTTTATTATACGCAAAATAAGCGTCTATCGGGGCCGAAACGTCAGTTGCGGGAGCGTTTAGTACTGTGGTAGCGACGGCTCACCCGAACAGGAAGCCGTGCCGCCAGAGCAACGCTTCCGCGGCGGCGGTTCCCCACACCACCTGGTCCTCGATGTAGGTCCCTTTGCGCGTCGTCTCGACGAGGTATCCGGGGAGATGCAGGTCACCGTACACCTTGTGGATGAGGAGCGGTCGCGACCCGTCGAGCGAGTTCCCGCAGTCGAAGTCGTAGTACGACGGGTACTCCGAGAGGTCGACGTAGTGGTCGTCGACCCGGGCGCACGCGTCCACGGCGTTTTCCGGCGTGGCACGAGTCGGGAAGACGGCCTGTCCGACCTTCCCGTCGTGCTTGTAGATCCCGCTCGAACTGTGGAGGTCGACGACGACGTCCGGGTCGTGCGCGACGAGCTCCGACCAGAGCGCTCGGGCCAGTTTACTCTCCGGGGTCGACCCGGTCGGGAACTGTCGGTTCAGATCTCCGTCCTCGGTGTGCCGGGCGTGCCGTTCGATGGCCCGCCGGTTCGCCTCGGGGACGACGACGAGTTTGCCGCCCGTCGGGCGAAGGCGCGTCATCTCCCCGGCGCTGATGTACCCTTGCGGCTCGTCGCCGTGGACCCCACCGACGACGAACGCCGTCGGACCCGGTTTCCCCGAGTCGATGACGTGCACCGGCGTCTCGTACTTGGTCCCCGGAAGGAGCGAGTGGGTGCGGACGCTCCCTTCGTTGACTCTGTCGAGACGCGTGCGAATCCAGCCCAGGATGTCGGCGTAGTTGCCGTGCTTGTGATCGCGGAGGAGGCGGACCCGCGGGACGTCAGAGATGCCGTATCGGACGGCCTCGTCGGTCGCAGAGCGCACGAGACCGTCGTAACGGTCCTCGTAGGCGCGGTTGGCGATCTTCATCGTGTTTCGGACGCCTCCGAGGCCCATGTACGACTCCAACCGGGCGTGCGTGTACGTCTTGGTCGTGTAGTTCCAGTACATGAACTCGAAGAACTCCCAGAAGTTCTCCGGTTCGACCAGCCAGACGCCGTGTGCGGCGCGGGCGGCGCGGGCCTCGCCCTCGTCGTCCCCGACAAGGTACGTGTCGACGGCGTCGGGGCGGTACGAGAGGAACCGAAGTTCGACGTTGAGGAGGCCCGGCCGGACGTACTCGCGAACGATCTTCTCGAGGTTGTGCTGGACGAAGTACTGCGAGGCGTCGGAGAGGAAGTTGACGTACACGGTCAGCGTGGGGTTCGTCTCGTCGGTTCCCATCGTGGGGTAGAGCCGATCCGGGAGATACGGTGCCGTCCCGACCTCGCCCGGGACGAACGCCGCTTCAGCGGATGACGTGGCTGCCGCACCGACCAGAGAGGATCCTATCGTAGCGCCAAGAAAATGACGACGAGTGAGTTGGGTATCCATTATCTTCTGGATCTGATGACGTTCTCTAAACCGAGAATGTTCTCGCTTCATATCGACAGCATTCAAGTACTCGTGTGAGCTGTGAACGAGAGACTCACTCTCGGTCTCTGCCGTCGACCCGGAGAAAAATCAGCGATGCCGGAGCGCCGGTCCGGCGCTTCGACTGCCGCTTGCGCTTCGACTACCGCCGACGCCGCTGCCGCCCGCGCTTCGACTACCCCCTACGCTTCAATTACCGCTCTCGCCGCCTCGACGCGGTCGATCGCGTCGTCGAACAGTCCGTCCGCGTTCGCCTCGGTCCGCGCCTCCGCCGTGACTCTGACGAGCGGCTGTGTCCCGCTCGCGCGGACGAGGAACCAGCCGTCGTCTGTGGCGACGCGGACGCCGTCGCGGTCGTCGATGTCGTCGTACTCGTCGCGAACGCTCGCTCCGACTCGTTCGAGGACGCGAGCCTTGTCGTTCACCTCGATGCTCTCTCGGCGGAGCGGGTAGGTGTCGGTCGCGGCGACGAGTTCGGACAGCGGCCCGCGCTTCGAGACGAGTTCGACGAGTTTGCACGCCGCGAGCGGACCGTCGGGGCAGGGCGTCTCGTCGCCCCAGATCCACGCTCCAGACGGTTCGCCGCCGAAGACGACGGTCGGCTCGGCGCACGCTTCGGCGACGTACACGTCGCCGACGCGCGTTCGAACGGCGTCGGCGCCGACAGAGTTGACGGCGTCGTCGACGGCGAGGCTCGTGTTCACCGGGACCGCGATCAGTTCGCCTTCGGCAGCGGCTTCGCGACCGAACAGCGCGAGGAGGGAGTCCCCCTCGACGAAGTCCCCGTCGTCGTCGACGGCCATCATCCGGTCGGCGTCGCCGTCGTGCGCGATCCCGAGGTCGGCGTCGGTTTCGGCGACGTGCGTTTCGAGCGCGTGACAGGTCGCCTCCGTCGGCTCGCTCGGCCGCCCCGGGAACCGGCCGTCGCGTTGGCCGTTCAGCGTCGAGACCGTACACCCGAGATCGGTGAGCACGTCCGCCGTGATCCGGCCCGTGCCGTTCCCGACGTCGACGACGACCGAACACGGCTCCGAGAGGTCGACGCTCTCGCGGAGCTCCTCCCGGTGTCGATCTCCGATAGCGCGCTGTCGCTGGCCGCCGACCTCGTCCCACGCGGCGAGGTCGTAGTCGCCTTGCTCGACCCGTCGGGCGACGGCGTCTCGCTCGTCGGCACCGAAGGCGCGTCCGGATTCGGTCCACAGCTTAAGACCGTTGTCCGACGACGGGTTGTGCGAGGCGGTCACGACGACGCTCGCGTCGGCATCGAACCACCCTGCGGCGCGGGCGACCGTCGGCGTGGGGTGGGTTCCGACGCGGACGACATCTGCTCCGGTCTCTCGAAGACCCGCCGTGAGCGCCTGTTCGAGCATCGGTCCGCTCTCCCGAACGTCACGTCCAACGACGACCGTGTCGTACCCTTCGCTCCCGAGTGCGCGGCCGACGGAGAGGGCCAGAGACGCTGTAACGTCGTCACCGACCGCTCCACGGATCCCGCTGGTTCCGAACATGGTCTCGACCACGCCCGCGCCGGGCATTACTATGGTATCAGTAACAGAAGAGCGGGAGCGGGCTGGCCGCCCCCTCAACTGCACCCACGCGGTGGTAACCCATACCCAAGCAGACCGACAGTACAGGCCGTCACTTTCCGAGAGGGGACGGAACGAGACGGCCCGTATCGACCCTCGGCCCGTTCCCACATTACTATCCAGTTGGTAGGACAGCCGGCGATGGGAATCCCGATCGTTTCACGGTACTAGGGTCTCTTTAGTGAGACAACGGTCTGGGTAGTTCATGTAGGGAGGGCGAGTGTACCCAACGCATGGACGTACACGAACTGACGGCAATCCAACGTGACTTGCTTTTCGTCGTGAGTGGCATGTCCGACTCGTCGGGGACGGCGATCAAGTCCGAGCTCGAACGGACCCAGAACCGAAACCTCGTCAAAGGACGGGTGTATACGAACTTGGACGAACTCGCCGACGACGACCTCATCGACAAAGGGAGTAAGAACGGGCGAGCAAACGAGTACTCGGTGACAGAGGAGGGCCGTGAGGCGGTGAGAAACCGGCGTCGCTGGGAGCAGAGCTACGTGAAACAGACGGCCTGACCCCGCTTTCCGTCGGTGGACGCCGCACCCGCTGAGCCACCCGAGCGGCGGGTCACGGGTCTGAGAGGCTTACTTTGTTTATAATAAACACCAGTAGGCCGCAATGGCTCGTTGATGACAGAACGACAGTCCAGCCGGAGACGGTTCCTCCACGCGACCGGTGCGGCAGCGCTCGTCGGACTCGCCGGTTGTTCGGGCGGGTCAGAGTCCGAGAACACGACGGCACCCGCCTCGAACAACACGACGACGACCAACCAGTCGTCGACCGACACGCCGGAAGACCAGATCCGCGGCCCCCGCGAGGGCGACGACCTGCCGGAACTCACGGAGCCGTCGAACGGATACCCGCCGGAGTTCGACGCCGTGCCGGAGGAGCGGGACATCGACACGAGCGCCTACGACACGCTGACGCGAGACGTCAACGGCGAGACCGCCGAAGTGCCGCTCGTTCCCGTCGAGGACGCGTACTATTGGTACGCACGTCAGGAGGCGCGCTTCGCCGACGCTCGCAGTGAGACCGGGTACGAAGTCTCGCACATCTTCGGATCGGTCCTCAGTCCCGCACCCGACGGCCGACGGTTGGACCCCACCGCCGACTGGGACAAGTCAGACCGGGTCGTGACGTACTGCCACTGCCCCCACCACCTGTCGTCGCTCCGTGCGGCGTCGCTGCTGGAAGCCGGGTTCGAGAACGTGTACGCCATCGACGAGGGGTACCAGGGATGGCTCGACCGGAACTACCCGCTCGCCGGCTCCGACACGAACCGCGACTACACGGTCCGGACGATCGAGGGGGAGACCAGTCGATTCGACGCCGGCGAGACGGCGTGGGCGTTCCACCCCGAGACCGATCAGGTCGAGGCGACCGAGATCGGATCCGACGGCTCCTACACGCTCGAACTCAAGTTCGTGCAGGTCGGCGCGCAGAGCACGATTCAGGTCGAGACGCCGAGTTACGCCATCCAGGCACCGCTGGGCGACCTGACCAGCGGGACGGTCACCGCCGAGAGCGGGTCCCCGGCGACGTCGACGAAGGAGACGTCCACGAACTCGACGAACTCGACGACCACCGCGTCGAACGGCACGGTCACCAACTCCACGAACGCGACGGACGATTCGTATTCGTGGCAGTGGAACTTCTAGCGCGTCCGTGAGGACGGGGTCGTACCGACGAGCCTCCCTCCCCGCTCTCCGTCGGAAACGCGGGACCGCGACGCTCGAATGGCTCCCGGTGGGCCTCCGAGAATCGACGATTCGGTCGAGCCGCGCCGCTGTCGAACGCGCGCTCGGAGCGGTCCGAAAGACGCGGAATGCGGGGCGGGCAGTCGCGGCGGTCGGCGGCGCCTCGAGCGAGAGACGCGACGGCGACTACCGGAACCGACCGAGCAGCCGGTAGTCGCGGTCGGGCTCGTATCGCCGGAACAGCAGGCTGTTCGTCAGCACGCTCACGCTGGAGAGCGCCATCGCCCCCGCGGCCAGCGCGGGCTGGAGCAGGCCGAGCGAGGCGAGCGGGATCATGAGCGTGTTGTAGCCGAGCGCCCAGACGAGGTTCTGTTTGATCTTCTGGAGGGTCGCGTCCGAGACGCGGATCGCCTTCACCACGTCGAGCGGGTCGTCGCGCATCAGCGTCACGTCCGCGGCCTCGATCGCCACGTCGGTGCCGCTCCCGATGGCGGTGCCGACGTGCGCGACCGCGAGCGCCGGCGCGTCGTTGACGCCGTCGCCGACCATCATCGCCTGTCGGCCCTCGTCCTGAATCGCCTCGACGGCGTCGGACTTGTCCTCCGGCAGGACGCTCGCCCGGACGTTCTCGGGGTCGATACCCACCTGCTCGGCGACGGCCCGGGCGGTGCGCTCGTTGTCGCCGGTGATCATCATCACGTCGATCCCGCGGTCGCGGAGGGCCGTCACGGCGTCCGCCGCGCTCTCCTTGACCGTGTCCGCGTCGGCGACGACGCCGATCAGGTCGCCGGCGTTCGTGCCAGCGGGCACGCGAGCGACGAGCATCGCCGTCTTCCCCTCGTCTTCGAGGCGCTCCATGGTCTCGGCCGCGGGCGAGGCGTCGATCCCCTCGTCGTCTAACAGCTTGCGGTTGCCGACCAGGATCACGTCGCCCTCGACCGTCGCGCGGACCCCCTGTCCGGGGACGTTCTCGAACTCGTCGGGCTCGGGCACCTCCAGGCCGCGCTCGCGAGCGCCCTCGACGATGGCGCGGGCGAGGGGGTGCTCGCTGCCGCGCTCGGCGATGGCGGCGAGCCGGAGCACCTCGCTTTCGGCGTCGCGGTCGGCGTCCGGAGCCGCGGAGTCGGCGTCCGGGGCCGGATCCGGGGAGTCGCCGTCACCGGACTCCAACGGCCGCGCCGCGCCGCCGTCGGTGACGGGCTCCCCGTCGCGGTCGAACGCGACCACGTCGGTCAGCTCCATCTCGCCCTCGGTGAGCGTCCCCGTCTTGTCGAAGACGACGGTGTCGACGTCCTTGGCGCGTTCGAGCACGTCGCCGCCCTTGAACAGGACGCCGTGGCCCGCGCCGATGGTGGTGCCGACCATCGTCGCGGCCGGAGTCGCCAGCCCCAGCGCGCAGGGGCAGGCGATGAGCACGGACGAGGCGAACACGACGATCGCGAACTCGGCGACGGAGACCGCGCCGCCGGCGACCGCGGGGCCGCCCGCGACGAGCCCCCACAGCGGGAGGGCGTTCACGAAGCCGGCGAGCGCCTCGGGGAAGAGGTACCAGACGGTCCCCCACAGCAGGGCGTTGACGATGACCGCCGGGACGAAGTACGCGGAGATGCGGTCGGCGAGGTTCTGGATGTCGGGCTGGCGCGACTGCGCCTCCTTGACGGTCCGGACGATCCCCTGCAGGGCGGTGTCGGCGCCGACCTTGGTCGCCTCGACGACGAGCACGCCGTTTTCGTTGATCGTCGAGCCGATCACCTCGTCGCCCTCGCCCTTCTCGACCGGGACGGACTCGCCGGTCACCATCGACTCGTCGACCGCGCTCTGCCCGTCGACGACGACGCCGTCGGTCGGGATCTTCTCGCCCGGGCGGACCTTCATCCGGTCGCCGACCTCGACCTCGTCGACGGGGACCTCCTCCTCGTTCCCGTCCTCGTCGACGAGGGTGGCCTGATCGGCCTCCATCTCCAGGAGCTTCCGGAGCGCCTCGCCGGCCCGGCCCTTCGAGCGGGCCTCGAGGTAGTTGCCGAGCGTGATGAACACGAGGATGAGCGCCGCCGTGTCGAAGTAGAGGCTGCCGGCGACGACCCCGGCGAGGACCGCGACCGAGTAGGCGTACGCGGTCGTGGAGCCGAGCGCGATCAGCACGTCCATGTTGGCGCGCCCGTTCCTCACCAGCGCCTTGTAGGAGTTCTCGTAGAACGGGCGCCCCAGAACGATCTGTACGGGCGTCGCGAGCAGGAACTGCACCCACCCGACCGAGACGCCGAAGACGGTCTCCGGGAACAGCGCCCCGTCGAGCAGCAGGTGGTCGGCCATGAACAGGAGCAGCGGCGCCGCGAGCGCGGCCCCGAAGAGGGTCAGGCGGAGCTGTTTGCGGATCTCCTCTTCGCGAGCCGCGTCGCGGGCGTCCTGCTCGGCGTCGCCGCTCTCGCTCGCGTTCCCTCCGGATTCTCCCGCGTCGCCGCCGCCCCCCTCCCGAACCGGGGAGTAGCCCGCCGACTCGATCGCGTCGTAGAGGTCGGACCGGGAGGCGTCCGCGGGGTTGTACCGCACCTGCGCCTCGTCGGTCGCGTAGTTCACGTCGGCCTCGATCACCCCCGGCGTCGACTCGAGGGCCTCCGCGTTGGTCTCCGCGCAGTTCGCACAGGACATGTCCGTGATCGCGACGGTGACG
The DNA here is from genome assembly GCF_059752555.1 of Halorubrum sp. B52. Classification (NCBI taxonomy): domain Archaea; kingdom Methanobacteriati; phylum Methanobacteriota; class Halobacteria; order Halobacteriales; family Haloferacaceae; genus Halorubrum; species Halorubrum sp. B52. Next base: position 130,872 of record NZ_MWTG01000010.1, read on the forward strand.
GTCTCGCTGACCGCGCCGTAGCCCGCGGACTCGATCGCCGCGTAGATCTCGCCGAGCGACACCTCCTCGGGGTCGTACTCGACGGACCCCTCGTCGGTGGCGTAGTTGGCGTTCGCCGAGACTACCCCGTCGAGGTCCGCGAGGGCGTCCTCGATCGTCGCCGAGCAGTTGGCACAGGACATCCCCGTGACGTCCAGATGGGCTGTTCTCGTTGGCGTGTGTATCAATACGTGTCCCTCCCTTAGGCGGTTTTCTGCTTCGAGATCGCGGCTTCGAGCGGTCCGAAATCTTCGATTCCAAAGCGACCGCCGACTCCGAGAGACCGAGGAGACGAGAAACAGAGGAGGAGATATCGCAGCGATCGACGATATCGCAAACGAATAGAAGGCGGTGGCGCGTGCCGACGAGCGCCCGAAGGGCGCGAGTCGCACGCGCGAGGGAGCCCGCGGCCGCCGGCGGCGGCCGCGGCGAGGCTGGGGAGGCGTGAGGCTGCGGTTGCCGTGCTGTGCGGCTGGGGCTTTGGAGATGATCTTCGACGAAAGCAGCTCACAAACGGCCGATCCGCCAGATTATACCCCTTCCTCCAGCCGCTGGTATCGCTCTCGGAACCGCGACAGGCAGGACGGACAGCAGAAGTGGTAGACGTCGCCGTCGATCCGCGCCGTCTCGCCCTCGCTGTCGACGGTGTTGGAACACTCCGCGCAGGTCAGCGCGAACTCCACGCCCTCGATCGACGGCGTCCACTCGAACTCGTCGACCAGCGTGACCGCGTACTCCTCGACGGCGACCCCCTCGAACAGCCCCTGCACCCACTCCCGCACGTTCCGCCCCTCGACCCGACCGTACACGCGGAGGTCGCCCTCGGCCGTGACGAACACGTGCTCGACGGCGTCGGCGTCTCGCGCCCGGTCCCGCGCCGCGCCGAGCGCTTCCGGACGGCTCGGCGGCAGTTCCACGTCCACCAACACGGGGACGCCCGCCCGGAGCTTCGTGCGGTCGACGTCGACCGTGAACCCCTCGATGACGCCGGTCTCTTCCAGTCGGGTGACGCGGTCGGAGACCGCCGGCCCCGACAGCCCCACGCGCTCCCCGATCTCGCTGAACGGGCGCCGGGCGTCTTCGGCCAACAGCGACAGGATCTCCAAGTCCGTCTCGTCGAGGTCGCGCATGCCCCACACGACGACCTCGCGACACAAGACCGTTGCCCCGTTCCGCTTCGGATTCCAAAGTCGATCGGTCGATTCAGCCGCAGTCGAGAAGCGACAAGCGAAAAACGTCCCCCACACGTACGATCGGGTGCCATGAGCCGAACGCTCACCGTCGAAGGAATGTCGTGTGACCACTGCGAGCAGAGCGTCGAGGAAGCATTGGAGGGCGTCGCGGGCGTCGAGCGCGCGACCGCCGACCGCGAGAGCGAGTCCGCGACCGTCGAGGGCGACGCCGACCCGGACGCGCTCGTGGCCGCGGTGGATGAGGCGGGCTACGACGCGTCCGCGTAGGGAAACCGAGCGAGCGCGAGCGACGAACGGCTACCGGTTCAGCGTGTGGATCGCCTGCCCGCGGGCGTTCTCCGCGGCCTCCATCACCGCCTCCGCGAGCGTGGGGTGCGTGTGGACCGTCGCCGCCACGTCCTCCAGCGTCGCGCCCATCTCGATCGCGAGCGCGACCTCGGCGACCAGCTCGGAGGCCTCCGGCCCGACGATCTGCCCGCCGAGCACGAAGCCGGTCTCCTCGTCGGCGACGAGCCGGACGAACCCGTCGGTGTGGCCCGTCGTCATCGCGCGGCCGGAGGCGTTGAACGGCATCTCGCCGACGACCGGGTCGAACCCCTCCGCCTCGGCCTCCGCCTCGGTCAGGCCTACCGTCCCGATCTCGGGGTCGGTGAAGACGGCCGCGGGGATCGCCTGCTGGTCGAGCGCCGCGGGCTCGCCCGCGATCACCTCGGCGGCGACGATCCCCTCGTTCGAGGCCGCGTGCGCGAGCATCGGCTCGCCGGCGACGTCGCCGACGGCGTGAATATGCTCGACCGCGGTGCGGGTTCGGTCGTCCGTCTCGATGAACCCGCGGTCGTCCGTCTCGATCCCGGCGTTCTCCGGGTCGAGCCCGTCCGTCACCGATTGGCGGCCGACCGCGACGAGGATTTTATCGACGCCGTACGTCGACTCCTCGCCCTCTTCCGTCTCGGTGTGGAGGCGGTAGCCGCCGTCGGCGGCCTCGGACCACCCGCTCGCGCCCTCGCCGAAGTGGAACTCCACGCCGAGCTCCTCGGCGCGCTTGCGGACGATCCGCTTCACGTCGTCCTCGTACGGCTGGAGGATGTCGTCGAGCATCTCGACGACGGTCACCTCGGCGCCGAGCTTCGCGTACGTCGTCGCCAGCTCCATCCCGATGTAGCCGCCGCCGACGATCCCGATCCGGTCCGGGACCGTGTCCGCGTCGAGCGCCTCGGCGGAGCTCCAGACGTGGTCTTCCGCGAAGTCGAAGCCGGGGATCTGGACCGGTCGCGAGCCGGTGGCGACGACCGCGTGCTCGAACTCGATCGACTCGGAGCCCTGCCCCTCGCCGCCGTGGGCGACGCGCGCGGTGTGCTCGTCGACGAAGGACGCGGTTCCGGGGACGAGGTTGACGCCGTTCGCCTTACAGAGCTTCTCGACGCCGCTCGTCAACTGGTCGACCACGCCGTCCTTCCACTCGACCATCTTCCCCATGTCGACGGCGGGGTCGGCGTGAACGCCCATGAACTCCGCGTTGCCGGCCTCGTGGGCGAGCCCGCTCCCCGTGATCAGCGCCTTCGAGGGGATACAGCCGCGGTTCAGGCAGACGCCGCCGTAGGCGTCCCGCTCGACGAGGGTCGCGTCGAGCCCCTCCTGTGCGGCGCGGATGGCGGCGACGTAGCCGCCCGGTCCGCCGCCGATCACCAGTACCTCCGTTCCGGTTGCGATGTCTCCGACGACCATTATCGAGTCAACAGTAGCAGCGGGTGTTCAAGGTGTTCCATTACGGTGTTCGCGAACCGCGCGGCGACCGCGCCGTCGACGACGCGGTGGTCGATCGACAGCGACAGCGGGAGGGTCGGCGCCGGGACGACCTCGCCGTCACGGACGACCGGCCGCTCCTCGATGGCGCCGAGCCCCAGAATGGCCGTCTCCGGGTAGTTGATGATCGGCGTGGCGAACTCTCCGCCGATGGCGCCGAAGTTGGTGACGGTGAACGTGCTCCCCTTCATCTCGGCCGGCTTGAGCGACCGGTCCCGGGCGCGCGTCGCGAGGTCGCGCACCTCCGCGGCCAGCTCGAAGAGCCCCTTCTCGTCGACGTCGTCGACGACCGGGACCATCAGCCCGGCGTCGGTCGCGACCGCGATCCCGAGGTTGTACTCCTTCTTCAGCACGATCTCCTCGTCGTCCTCGCGCAGCTCGCTGTTGAGGTACGGGTGCTCTTTCAGCCCCGCGACGATCGCCTTCATCACGAACGGCATGTAGGTGAGGTTCACCCCCCGCTCCTCGGCCCTCGGCTTCAGCTCCTCGCGCGCCTCGACGAGGGCGGCGACCTCGGCGGTGTCGTGGTGGGTGACGTGCGGAGCGGTGAACTTCGACCGCTCCATCTGCTTCCCGATGGTGCGGCGCACCCCGCGGTAGGGGACGGTCTCGTCGCCGGGAGTCGTTTCCTCGCCGGCGGCGGACGCGCTCGCCGTCGACGTGTCGCCAGCGGTCGCGTCGGCGGTCGCGGCCGCCGTCTCGTCCACGTCGACCGGCTCCGGTTCGGGCGCCGATTCGGCCGTCGTCGCCGACTCCAGCGCGTCCGCGTACGCCCGCACGTCCTCGCCCGTGACGAACGCCTCGCCGTCGCGGGTCTCGTCGGTCGGCACGTCGTCGACGTCGACGCCGAGGTCGCGAGCCGCCTTCCGCGTCGCGGGCGTCGCGAGCGTCGTGTCGCGACCGGCCGGCTCCGGCGCCGCGTCGGAAGTGGCGGTCGCCGAGGGCTCTGCGGCGCCGTCGTCGCCGCGCGCGTCCACGACCGACTGCCGGTCGTCGAAGTCGACGTCGGCCGGGGTGGGAGCGGGCGACTCGTCGGATCCGGCGTCGTCCGCGTCGGTCGCGGGGGCGGCGTCCCCGGCAGCGTGCGCCCGCACGTCGGCCTCGGTGACGCGACCGCCGGGACCGCTCCCGTCGACGGCCGCGACGTCGACGCCCAGTTCGCGGGCGACCCGGCGGGCCGACGGGGGCGCGAAGGTTCGGCCGGACGAGGTCGCCGGCTCCGACTCGACGGCGTCGTCCGCCGCGGCCGGCTCCGGTTCGCCCGCGTCGGGGCTCGTCTCGTCGACGTCCCCTTCGTCGGCGGAGCCGGAGTCGTCCGCGTCCGCCTCCGCCCCGTCCTCGTCGACGCGGAACGAGATGATCACGTCGCCGACCGGGACCATCTCCCCCTCCTCGACGAACAGCTCCTCGACGGTCCCGTCGTAGCGCGACGGGACCTCGACGAGCGCCTTGTCGGTCTCGACCTCCGCGACCGGTTGGTCCTCCTCGACGCGGTCGCCGGGGGCGACGAGCCACGACACCAGCTCGCCCTCCGCGACGCCCTCGCCGACGTCCGGCAGCCTGAACTCCTCGACGGTCATGCCTCGACCTCCGCGACTGTCATGGGATGGATCTCCGCGGGAGCCATCTTAAAACTCGACCGCCTCCAGGATTCCCTCCTCGATGCGCGCCGCGGTCGGGAGGTAGTAGTCCTCCAGCGCGTACAGCGGGTAGGGGACGTCGAACCCGGTGACGCGCTTCACGGGCGCCTCCTGGTACAGCAGCGCCTCTTCCTGGATGATCGCCGTGATCTCCCCCGCGAGCCCGCCCGTCTTGGGGGCCTCGTGGACGACGACGGCGCGGCCGGTGCGCTCGAAGGCGTCGACGATCGCCTCGCGGTCGAGCGGGGAGACGGTGCGGAGGTCGACGACCTCGCACTCGATCCCCTCCTCCGCGAGGTTGTCCGCGGCCTCCAGCGTCGGGCGCGTCATGGCGCCGTAAGTGAACACGGCCACGTCGTCGCCCTCGCGTCGAGTGGCGGCCTCGCCGATCGGGACCGTGTACGGCTCCTCGGGGACCTCCTCGCGGAACGCGCGGTAGATGAGCTTCGGTTCGAGGAAGATCACCGGGTCGGGGTCGCGGATCGACGCCGCGAGCAGCCCCTTCGCGTCGTACGGCGTCGAGGGGATGACGACCTTCAGCCCGGCCTCGTGCGCGTAGAACGCTTCCTTCGACTCGGAGTGGTGCTCAGGCGCGCGGATCCCCCCGCCGTAGGGGGCGCGCAGCGTCATGGGGAGGGAAAAGCGGCTCCGGCTCCGGGCGCGGAACCGGGCCATGTGCGAGACGATCTGGTCGAAGCCGGGGTACATGAACCCGGAGAACTGGATCTCGGGGACCGGGCGGAGCCCCATCGCGGCCATGCCGACCGCGGCGCCGACGATGCCCGACTCCGCGAGCGGGGTGTCGACGACGCGGTCGCCGCCGAACTCGTCGTAGAGCCCCTCGGTCGCCCGGAAGACGCCGCCGTTCTTCCCGACGTCCTGGCCGAGCACGAGGACGTCGTCGTCCTCGCGCATCTCGCTGTACAACCCGTCACGTACCGCCTGTACGACGGTGAGATTCTGTGTGTCGCTCATTTACTCCTCCAGGAACGCCTCGTCGCCGTGGGTCTCGCGGAACGCCTCGAACCGCTCGTACTGCCGCTCCAGTTCGGGCGGGATATCCGCGTAGGCGTGCTCGAACAGCTCGCTCGGCTCGGGCCGGGCGGCCGACTCCGCCTCGTCGATCGCGTCGGCGACGCGATCCTCGACCGCGCTCTCGATCTCGGCGACCCGCTCGTCGTCGAGGACCCCCTCCGACCGGAGGTAGGTCTCTAGCCGCGGGATCGGGTCCTTCGCCTTCCAGCGCTCGACCTCGTCGTCGTCGCGGTAGACGGTGGGGTCGTCGGCGGTCGTGTGCGCGCCGAACCGATACTGGATCGCCTCGATCAGCGTCGGGCGCGGCCGGTCGGGCTCCGGGTCGCGCGCCTTCTCGAGGGCGGCCGCCGTGACGGCGTACACCGCGAGCGGGTCCATCCCGTCGACCTGCACGCCGTCGATCCCGTACGCCTCGGCCTTCTGCGCCAGCGTCGCGCTCCGGGTCTGCCGCTCGCGGGGCACGGAGATCGCCCACTGGTTGTTGTTACAGAAGAAGACGGTCGGCGTGTCGAAGACGCCGGCGAAGTTGACCCCCTCGTGGAAGTCGCCCTCGCTCGTCGCGCCGTCGCCGAAGTAACAGAGGAACGCCTCGTCGGTGCCGCGGAGCTTCGCGGCCCACGACGCGCCCGTGGCGTGGGGCACCTGCGAGGCGATGGGGACGGCGACCGGGAAGACGTTGACGTCCTCTGGCGCCTTGTTGCCGGCCTCGTGACCCATCCAGTAGAGGAGCGTCTGTTTCAGCGGGAGCCCGTGGACCAGCGCCGCGCCGTGCTCGCGGTACGAGGGGACCATCCAGTCGCCCTCGGCGAGCGCCGTCGCGGAGCCGATCTGCGCGCCCTCCTGTCCCGACAGCGGCGGGTACGTCCCCATCCGCCCCTGCCGCTGGAGGCTCACCGCCCGGCCGTCGAAGTGTCGGGCGAGCCGCATGTGCCGGTACATGTCGACGAGCTCCTCGTCGCCGAGGTCGGGGACGTCGCCGACGACCTCGCCGTCCTCGTCGAGCACGCGGACCGGATCGTCGTACGCCCTGTCGAATACGCTCACGGTCGGACCCACCTGTTCATGCCCGAACGGTTCGGCGCCCGGGTAATATCGTTTTCGTACGTAGTTTAGTATACCCAGAAATCGGTGGACGCGATGAGAAACTGTCCATCAGATTCCGAGAGAACCGGACGTTTTTGAACAACTCGCGCCGAGCCGGCAATATTTTCGTCGGCTCGGCGGTTTCCGCGAACAGTAACGGACAAACGGGAAGGTTTCCCGAGTATCGGGTCCGCGGCGGAGGCGGAGTCGCGACTCGACCGGAGGGTGGAGCCGTGGCTCGGCGGAACAGATCGGGACGGAACCGCGGCCGTCGGGGCGTCCGATCACCCGAGCCGGAAGGAGGGTTCGTCGCGCTCGCCGCGCTCGTCGCGCTCGTCGTCGAGGTCCTCTAACTGGATCACGTCCTCCTCGTCGTCGTCGAGCTGCTCGCGGAGGTGATTGACGTACCGCTTGTACTCGTCCAGCTGCTCGCGGAGGTGGTCGGCCTCCAGCTCCAGCCGCTCGTGCTCGCGGATGAAGCTCTTGGGAACCTCGACGCGCGGCGGGAACGACTCGCCCGGCTCGCCCATGCTCTCGAGCTCCGCCTCCGGGACGGCGCGGACCTGTCCGTCGTGGGCAACGAGCGTGTCCACGTAGTCCCGGAACACCGCCGACAGCGAGATGTCCCGCTCCTCGGCGATGTCGCGGAGCGCCTCGAACGCGTCCTCGTTGACGCGGAACGAGATCGTCTTGTTCTTGTTGCCCATTACCGGAACGGTGGTCGGGCTATCCACTTAAGCGTTTGTCAGACGGTGGCACGAAAAGGGGGAATAGCGGGTTTCGTGGACGTTAAGCGCCCGATCAATACGCGGATCGGTCGGCGTCGCTCAGGGCTCCGGCGTCCCGGCCGGATCCGTCGCGTCGCCGGCAGCGGCGCCGTCGGCGGAGCCCTCGTCCGCGTCGCCGCCGGCGAGCTCGTCGTCGCCGTCGGCGTCGAGGTCCTCCAGCGCCGACAGCGCGGCGGCCTTGTACGTCTCGGGGTCGAGGTCGTACTCCTCGCGGGCCATCCGCGCGTACTCGTTCCCGTCGTCGTCGAACGCGGCGACGCGCTCGATCGTCCGCGTGGCCGTCTCGGCGACCCAGCGGTCGCGGGTGGCGGCGTCGACCTCGGTGATCGACTCGGGGCGGACGGAGACCCGAACGGTACCGTCGTCGGTCTCGTACGTCCGGGGCTTCCCCACGACTGCGACGTAGGCGGGCGGCTCCAGGTCGCGGAGCTTGGAGGCGGCCTCGGGCTGGTACTGGCCGGCGTACACGAAGAACGTGCCCGTCGGGTCGACGATGCGGCCGCGCCAGTACTCGCTGTCCTCGCCGACGTCCTCCTTCTCCGTGAGGGTGCCGACGAAGAACACGCGGTTCGAGGACTCGCCCGTCGGCAGCAGCGCGTAGACGGGGGCGCGCTCGTCGTCGGACTCGGTGAACGTGTAGCCGGCGTCGTTGAACTCGCTCGCGAACACGCGCCGGGCGACCTCTCGGGTGGGTGCGGATTGGCTCATTTAAATCGACCTCGCTTCGATCAGCGCGCTTTCAACGTCGACGGCGCCGGGGTCTTCCATCTCGTCGACCAGGACGTACCGGCCGAAGGTGGGCCCGGTGACGCGGTAGTACCGCCCGAGCACGTCGTCGGCCATCTCCTCGGCGACGACGGTGGTGTCGAGCGCGTCCATCGCCATGTCCTTGGCCTCTTCGAGGCCCATCCCGGTGAGCTCCTCGGTGGCCTCGCGGTCGAAGATGACCTCGGTGACGGTCTCGCCGTCGTCGAGGACGCCCTTGATCCGGAGGTCGAACTCGCCCTCGACCTGGCCGTGCTCGGAGCAGCGCCCGTTCTGGAGGACGCGCGTGCAGTCGTCCTCGGGGCAGCGCTTGATCAGCCCGGAGCCGGACTGGATGTCCACGAGGGCGCCCTCGACGGTGTCGGCGTTGTCGCCGATCTCGATCTCCTCGTCGATCTCGGTGATGCCGGTCGTCCGGTTGAGCTTCACCGAGTAGCTGCCCTCGTACTCGTCGGTGACGACGTTCGAGAGCTCGTACGCCTGCCCCTCCGTCAGCTCGGGGAGATCGGAGGTCTCGAAGGCGACGAACTTGATCGTGCCCGACTCGTCGCCGAGGAGGCCCACCTGCGAGATCGAGTCGCTGCGGGGCTCCCAGAGGTCGACGAGCTTCACACGTAAGTCGACCCACTGCTCGTCCTCGTCGATCTCGTCGACCAAGACGGACTCGCTGCCGCCGCGGCCGAGCTCGTCGCGCTCCATCCCGGCGTCTTCGAGGTAGCTGTTGGTGACGCTCCGGCGCGCCTCGTCGAGGGGGACGCGGTACTCGTTGACGAGGTTCTCCAGCCGCTCCTCGACCTCGTCGGCGTCCACGTCTAGGTGGTCCGAGAACTGTTCCGCTATCGCTTCCGCTTCCTGTCGCAGTTCGCTCATGGGGTGTCTCCGCCTCCGGTCGTGTTTCAATGGGAGGCGTACGACGGTTGGTTCCTCACGGTATTAAAAATCCCGCAACCGCGGTGAAAGTGGTCGTCTCCGAGGCGCTGACGGGCTTCTTCCGGCGGTTCGGGTCCATCTGCACCCGTCTGCGTCAGACGACCGTCAGCCGTGCGCGGGCGCCGTTTCAAGTGGAACGATACCGCGTGAAGCGTCCGCACGTGTCGAGGTCGAAGAGAAATAAGCGAGGCGGTGGCGCGCCGGTGAGCGCCCGTGAGGGCGCGAACCGAGCGCGAGGGAGGCGGCGGCCGGCGCGGCGTCGCCCGCGCCGGGCCGTCCGCCGAGGCTGGGGAGGCGTGAGGCTGCGGTCCCGCGAGCGAAGTGAGCGGGAGCACGGAAGTCGCAGCCCGCACAGCGAACGCAGTGAGCGAGCAGGACCGTCTTCCGGCGGTGCGGTTGCGGTGCGGGGCGGGAACTCAAAGGGGCAGTCGCGGGGCTTTGGACGTGTTCACTGTCGATCTGCAGTCGGGTATTCATAAGCGGGCGACTGGGCCGTCTACGGAGCCTACCGCGACGGCGACGAGTGACGAACCCCTCACGACGGGTCCGCCGCCCGCGGACCGAGTAACCCCGTATCGCCAACGGACCTATATTCCGCGCGCCGGTACGACCCCCATGGACGACCGACTCGAACGCGTCATCCGCCAGCAGCTCCGCAAGGCGGGCAAGCAGTTCGAGGAGGCGAAGCGGGCGTACTCCGAGGGGAGAGACGACCCCGACGGCGACGCCAGCGGGGCGGAGCGGTACGACCTCCCGACCGACGGGGACGGGCGCGCCCGGATCGTCTGCCGGCGGCACGCGGAGCGGCGGGCGGTCGCGGTCGACGCCGAGGGACGCCCCTCGTGTTTCGACGCCGACCACCCCGACTGCGAGGGCTGCGCCGAGGACGTGCGCGACGGGTTCGTGGAGACCTGGTGAGGCCGGTCGCGGCCGGTGCGGGGGAGCACGAACCGCGCCGGCCCCACCCGAAGGCGTTTTTAGACGGGTCCCCTCGGGCCGGGCATGAAGCGGACGACGGTCGTCGTCGGGCTCCTCGTCGTGGTCGCGGTCGGGCTGGCGCTATCCGGCGTCTTCGGCGTCTTCTCCGGGCCGCCCGCGGAGGAGCCGGCGGCGACGGTCCCCGAGGAGTCGCTCATCGCGGTCGACGGCGACTACCGGCTGTGGCCGTACACGAGCCGGAGCCCGTCCGTCTCGGGGCGGACGCTCGCGATCAACGTCCTGTTCCACGCCGACGCGGAGACGACGCGCGCGGCGATCGAGGGGGGACCAGAGACCGACTGGGAGGAGACCGAGGGCGTCGAGTCGGAGACGACCGCCGACACCGAGCGGGTGCGGGAGTTCGTCGAGCGCGACTGGGCCGACGCGCGCAGCTCGACGCGGTACAGCTACGTCGAGGGGCCCGACGGCGGGGTCTGGCTGACGGAGACGTTCGAACTCCACGACGGGGCGTATCTCGGCGTGCGCGACCACGTCCGCGCGTACGAGTCCCCCGACGGGGAGTACACCGCGATACAGGCCCACGAGGAGTACTACGACTGGTTCCGGCTCCGCCACACCGTGCCCGGGATCGACGACCCGGCGGTCCGGCTGGAGGACGAGTTCATCCACGGCGAGGTCGACGCCGAGGTGCGCCGCGAGTACCGCGGGATCGAAGGCGGCTGGAGCGACGGCTGGATCTCGGTGATCGAGCTGGCGTCGCTCGTGACCGTCGCCGGCGCCCTGCTCCGGCGCCGGACCCGGGCGGCTGCCGTCGATCTGGCGCGGCGGAGCCGCCGAGAGGCGGCGAGACACGCCGACGCCGCGGTGCTCGGGGTCGCGCTCGCCGCCGTCGTCGTCGGCGTCCGGACCGGCGGGGTCGCGCTGGAGCTCGCGTACCCGAGCCTTCCGCCGAAGGCGATCGCCGGCCCGCTGTACCTCGTCCTCGCCGTCGGCCTGCCGGGTCTCGTCGTCGCCCGGTCGCGCGAGTGCGATCCGGCGGCGGCCGCGCTCGGCGTCGTCGTCGGACTGGGGGCGGGGTTCGTCCTCGACTTCGCCGCGCTCGGCGTCGCGGTCCCGCCCGACCTCATCGTTCACCGAATGGCGCTGCTCGCGGCGCTCGGCGTGGTCGCGATCGGACGTGCGGCGGACGACCGCCCCGTTCTCGCCGCGGGGCTCCTCGCGTGGGCGGTCGGGCTGGCGCTCCCGCTCGCGGACGTGATCTGAGGCGATCGGAGCCGGAATCGGGGTCGAGACACCCGGTCGGCCGGACGATGCGGCGCGAGGCCACCACAGAAGAGATATACATCGGCGCCGAAACAGCAAGGGACGAATGAACGGGCACGTCAGCCGGCGGGAGGCGCTCGCGGGGATCGGTCTGGGGGCCCTGAGCGCCGGCTGTCTCGGTCGGACCCGTAACCTCGCGGGCCGCAACAGGCCCGCGCAGCTCACGCTGCAGATCGACTCGGCGCCGGCCGACAGGGATCCGAACGCGATCCGGATCGCGAGGCACCTCGCCGAGAACCTGAACGCCGTGGGGATCGACGCCCGGATCAACACCCTGAGCCGGACCGACCTCTGGCGGAAGGTGCTCATCAACCAGGACTTCGACGTCTACGTCGGCCGGTTCCTGGAGTCGGACCCGTTCGACCCGGACGCGATGTACGCGTTCGCCCACTCGCGGTTCGTCGCCGAGGCCGGCCGCCAGAACCCGTTCGGATTCGCCGACGTCAACGGCGTCGACGAACAGCTCGAACGCCAGCGGCGGGTGACGGAGGAGCGGCCCGAGGTCGTGGCCGAGCTCCAGCGCTCGCTGTGCGAGCTGCAGCCGTTCACCGTCGTCGCGTTTCCCGACCCCCTCACCGCGGTCCGCGAGGGGCGGTTCTCGGGGTGGACGAACCGACAGCCGCTTTCGGCCGGCGCCCTGCTGGACCTGGAGTACGCGGGATCGACCGACGGGACGGCGGCGACGAACGCGACCGCGGACGACGGCGACGCGGGGGCCACCGAGAACGCCACCGCGGACGGGGAGACCGCCGACGGCGACGCCACGCTCCGGCTCGTCACGACGGACGACCAGATCACGGAGAACTGGAACCCGATCGCGGCCGAGTACCGACGCGAGGGGACGTTCACGTCGCTGTTGTACGACCAGCTCGCGCTCGTCGACCGCGGAGAGACCGTCCCGTGGCTCGCGTCGGGGTGGGAACGGATCGACGAGGAGACGCTCGTCGTCGACATCCGGGACGCCCGGTGGCACGACGGCGAACCGGTGACCGCGGGCGACGTGGCGTTCACCTACGAGTTCCTCCGCGACACCTCGTTGGGGTCCCTCGATACGGAGGTACCGACGCCGCGGTTCCGCGGCCGGAGCTCCGTCGTCCGGTCGGCGAGCGTCGTCGGCGACGGGCGGGTCGAGCTCGCGATCGGCGACGTGAACGACGCGGTCGCGATCCGGGCGCTGCAGGTCCCGGTCCTCCCGGAACACGTCTGGTCGGAGCGGACCGGCGTCGCGACGATCGCCGGCTTCGAGTTCGACGTGGAGACGACCGAGGCGGTGGTGTCGAACAACGAGGACCCGGTCGGGAGCGGTCCGATACGGTTCGTCGAGGCGACGGCGGAGGAGTCGGTCGTCTTCGATCGGAACCCGGACCACTTCCTCGCCCGCGCGGACTCGACGGAGGGGGGGACCGACCCCGCGGCGGGGGTCCCGGAGCGGTTCCGCGGGAAGCCGGCCTTCGATCGGCTGCGGATCGAGGTGTCGCCCTCGGACATCGCCGCGGTGGCGGCGGTCGGCGACGGGCTCGCGGACGCGACGGTCTCGAACCTCGGTCCGGACGCGGTGCCTCGGATCGGACGCCAGGCCGACACGCGGCTCGTGACCGGGCGCTCGGGCGGGTTCTACCACGTCGGGTACAACGCCCGGCGGGCGCCGCTGTCGAACCCGCGCTTCCGGGCCGTGCTCGCCTCGCTGATCGACAAGGAGACGCTCGTCCGCGAGGCGTTCAGCGGGTACGCCGAGCCGGCGGCGTCGCCGCTGGCGGCCTCGCCCGAGTGGGTGCCACCGGACCTGAAGTGGGACGACCGAGAGACGGACCCGGTGTACCCGTTCGTCGGGGATTCGGGGTCGCTCGACGCCGACGAGGCGAAGGAGCTGTTCCGCGACGTGGGGTATCGGTTCGACGAGGAGGGGCGGCTGCTGTCGCGGGGAGAATGAACTGGCTCCTGTCGGTCCTCGGCTCGCTCGTCCTGTGGGTCGGCGGGGGAACGCTCGTCGCCGCGGCGGTGATAATCGGCCCGAGTCGGCTTCGGGGGCTCCGCGACGACGCCGCGTCGCGCCTGAGAGACGCGCGGCGGGAGCTCGCCGCGCTCGGCGCGGTCCTGCTCGCGAGCGCGGTCGGCCGGAGCTCGCTCCAGACGGTCTCGGAGCTGTTCGGTCTGCGGTTGACGGGCCTGATCTACGCGGTCGAGGGCGACTTCATCGAGTGGATACAGCAGACGTACGCCACGCCCGAGCTGACGATGTACTTCTCGTCGGTGTACGTGTACGGGTACGCGTTCCTGCTCTCGTTCCCCCTCCTCGCGTACCTGGCGCTCCCGCGGACGAGGACGCTGCGGCGGCTCGTCGTCGCGTACGCGCTCAACTACTCGATCGGGCTCGCGATATACACGGTCGTGTTCGCGCACGGACCGCGGAACCTGGACGTCGGGCGGTCCCTGCTTTTCACGTACAACCCCGAGTTCACGGCGCTGACGAGCGAGGTGAACGAGGCCGCGAACGTCTTCCCCTCGCTGCACACGTCGCTGTCGGTGACCGTCGCGGCGTTCGCCGTCCTGACGCGCGAGGAGTACCCGCGGTGGACGCCGGTCGCGCTGTGGATCTCGACGTCGGTGGTGATCGCGACGATGTACCTCGGGATCCACTGGCTCACCGACGTGATCGGCGGGATCGCGCTCGCGCTCGGCGCCGTCTACCTCTCGTGCCGGATCGTCGACGAGGAGGAAGAGAGCGACGGCGGAACCGACGGCGACGCCACGGTCGGGACCTAGCTGGCTCAGGCGCCCTCGACGAGCCGTTCGAGCTGCTCCGGCGGCACCGCGCCGCGGGCGGCGTGGCCGTCGAAGGCGAACGTCGGCACGCCGGTGATCCCCCGCTGCCGCGCCGCGTCGAACATCGCCGTCACGCGCTCGCGGAGGTCCTCGTCGCCGAGCGCGGCGTCGACCACGTCGGCGTCGAGCCCCTCGACGTCTTCCGCGACGTCGACGAGCACCTCGCGGTCGCCGATGTCGCGCCCCTCCCGCCACAGCGCCGCGAACACCGCGTCGTCGAAGGCGGGCCACGCCTCGGGGGCGGTCTCTTTCACGTGCACGGAGACGAGCTGCGCGGGCAGCGAGTCGACGTCGGTCGCGATCTCCTGGACCATCTCGACGTCGTACTGCTCCTGGAGCCGGCGGACGTTCTCGCGGGCCTGCGCGTAGTAGTCGTCGCCCTTCCCGTCGTCGACGTCGTGGTCGATCGTGCCGTCGGGGTTGCGCTTGCCCGCCCGGAGGTCGAACGGGTGCCAGTCGACCGCGAGCGGCTCCTCGCGCGTCTCCCGGTACTCGGCGAGCGACTGTCGCCCGAGGTAGCAGAACGGACAGACGTAGTCCGAGTAGACGGTGATCGACTCGGTCGCGTCGTCGGCCGGATCGCCGTCGGTCGCGTCGTTGGAGTGAGCGTTCGACATACCCCGGGTTCGACGGCGAGCGTCAAAGGCCGTTCGGCGGCGGCGATCGCCACGACTTAGTATAATCTAGTGGTACCACCAACGTATGACGCGAGACCACGACGCCGTCTCGCCGCCCGTCGCGCTGACGATCGCCGGCAGCGACAGCGGCGGCGGGGCGGGGATCCAGGCGGACCTGAAGGCGATGACGGCCCACGGCGTCTTCGGGACCGCGGTCGTGACGGCGACGACGGCGCAGAACACGCGGGGCGTCGAGGACGTCCACGCGGTCCCGGCCGACCACGTCGCGAGCCAGTACGACGCCGTGGTCGAGGACTTCGACGTCGGGGCGGTGAAGACCGGGATGCTGGCCACGGCGCCGATCGTCGAGACCGCGGCCGGGCTGCTCGCCCGCTGCCCGGCCCCGACCGTCGTCGACCCGGTGATGGTCGCGGCGACCGGCGACCGGCTGCTCTCGCCCGCGGCCGAGGCGGCCTACGAGGGGCTGATCGAGCGCGCGACGCTCGTCACCCCCAACGCCGACGAGGCGGCGGTCCTGGTCGACCAGCCGGTCGAGACGCCGGCGGACGCCGCGGCGGCCGGCCGGGAACTCGTCGGTCGGGGCGCCGGCGCCGCGCTCGTGAAGGGCGGCCACCTCGACGGCGAGACCGTCGTCGACACGCTCGTGATCGGAGACGCGGGCGGGAGCGGCGGCGAAAGCGAGAGCGGAGACGACGAGGCCGCCGCCGATCCGACCGTCGTCCGCTTCGAGAACCCCCGCGCCGCGACCGAGGCGACGCACGGCTCCGGCTGCGCGTTATCGAGCGCGATCGCGGCCCGGTTGGCGCGCGGAGGGCCCCTGCGGGAGGCCGTCACCGGCGCGGTCGGCGAGATGACGCCGGCGATCCGTCGCGGCTACGACGTGGGTGAGGGGCCGGGCGCGGTGAACCCGACCGTGTTCGACGACGGAGCGTGAAGCGGGGGAACCGGGACGCGCTCAGACGAACGCGAGCGGCGTCATCAGCGCGGCGCCGGCCGCGATCCCGGCCGCGAGCACGGGCTTCCCGCCGCGGGGGAGCTCGGTGCCGGCCGCCAGCGCCTCCGGGACGAACTCGGTGGCGACGAGGTAGATCATCGCGCCGGCGGCGAACCCGAAGCCGTACGGGAGGAACTCGCGGGCGTACCGGACGAACGCGAAGGCGAGGACCGCCCCGATCGGTTGCGGGAGGCTGGAGAACACCGCCCACCAGACCATCTTCCACCGCGAGACGCCCATCGCCCGCAGCGGGATCGAGATCGCGGTCCCCTCCGGGACGTTGTGGATCGAGATCGCGAGCGTCATGAACACCGCGAGCAGCGGGACGGTGAAGCCGAACAGCTCGGTCCCGCCCGCCAGACCGAGGTCCGCGAACGAGACGCCGACGGCGACCCCCTCGGGGAAGCTGTGGACGGTCAGCACGCCGAGGATCAACACGAGCTTCTTGAAGTCCGCCTCCTCGTACTCCCGCGGGTCGATCTCGGCGTCGAGGAGCACGTCGTGCGCGACGACGACCAGGACGACGCCCGCGGCCAGTCCGATCCCGATCTCGACGGGCGTCCCCTCGGCGAGCCCCTCCCGGACGAGCCCGAACAGCGACGCGGAGACCATGATCCCCGAGGAGAACCCCCACAGCGCCACGTTCCCGCGGTCGCTGATCGAGTCGAACAGGAAGAAGGGCAGCGCGCCGATCCCGGTCGCGAGCGCCGTGAGCAGGCCGGCGACGAAGACGAACGCGAACGCGTCGAGTGCGACCATCGCTCGTTCGGACGTTCGGCGACCCCGCGTATAACTGCGACGGGCGGGCCCGGATCGCGAGAACGCGCCGGCGACTCCGGCCCGTCACGTGAGTTCCGTGCCTCGGTTCGGGGCGGCACGAGTCCGGACTCCGAACGGCCTCAGCCGATCCCGCGAAGGAGCCCGAACGCGAGCAGGAGGAGCAGCAGCGCGGTCGACAGCAGCAGGACCATGAGCTTCGTTCCGGGGCGGGAACGACCGCCGGGGTGAGCGACGGCCCCGCTCCGGCGGGTGCGGCCCCGGGGGGGCGGTAGCGGAGTCACGGTCACGCTTCGTCGGACGGCGACTCGGGGGACTCCCCGTCGGGGTCGTCGCCGTCGGAGTCGTCGCCGTCGTCGCCGGCGACGTCATCGCCTTCGCCGGACGCGGCGTCGGCCTCGTCTCCGCCGTCGGCGGGCGGTTCGGCTCCCGTTTCGGTGCTCCCGCCGGCGTCGGTCTCGCCCTCGTCGTCAGACGCTTCGGGCCCCTCCTCGCCGGCAGACGATTCGGGCACCTCCTCGCCGTCGGGTTCGCTCTCCGTGTCGCCGAGGTCGGTGGGTGCAGACTCGTTGCTTCCGTTGTTGACGGGGTCAGTCGGTCCCCGTTCGTCGGCGTCGGGATCGCCGTCGGATTCGTTCAGCCCGCTCGACTCGTCGACTCCTCCCGAGTCGTTGACCCCGCTCGACTCGTTCAGCCCGTCCGACTCGTCGCCGTCGTCCGCGACGTTCGAGCCGCCGACGGCGGTGACGGCCGTCGGTCCGGCCGAGGGGAGGCGCTCGTCCGACACGAAGCTCTCGTTCGTCTCGAAGCCCACGCTCACCTCCGCGGAGGAGGTGAACACGGCGACGGTGTAGCCGCCGCCGAAGGCGACGGCCCACACCACCAGCGCGGCGACGACCATCGCGGCGAGGGGGCGCTCGGCGCTCATCAGTCCCCCTCCCCCGCGCCGTCGACCGGCGCGGCGACGTCCTCCGGGCGGGGAGACGACGCGCGCGAGGCGTCCGCCCTAGCGTCGCCGTCGGTCGATTTCCGGTCGAGCACGCCGCTCGCCGGGACCCAGACCGCGAGCGCGCCGAGCAGCAGCGTCGTCACCGCGACCGCGACCGCGATCGAGACCGCGGTCCGGAGCTGGAACGCGACGTACGCGGCGTACGGCGCGAATCCGACCAACACGGCGGTCGCTCCGCCGACGGACGCGACCGACACGCCGCCGGAACCGGTCCCGGCGCCGGACTCGTCTGACGGGGGGTCGGCCGCGACGGCCGGAGCGCCCTCGGCGCCCGCTTCCGCGGCGTCCGCCGGCGCGGCGGTCACCGCCGACGACTCGGGCGACGCATCTCCGTCGGCGCCGCGGACGATCGACCACAGCTCGCCGGCCGCGAGGAGCCCGAACGGGAGCACCACGAGCGCGACGAACCCGGCCCGGGTGCCGGCGAACTGGATCACGTACCCGATGTACGGGATCGCGAACACCACCTCGCCGATGAGGTTGGTCCCCGGCACGAGCCCCGGATCGGGGCCCTCGTTGGCGTCGCCCATCGTCTCGAAGGCGACGCCGCCGTCGGCCGCGACGACGTCGATCACCCGGTGCGTCACGGGCACGTCGCTCGTGCCGCGGGAGAAGGTGATCACGTCGCCGGCGGCGATCGCGGCCGGGTCGCGCTCGGCGACGATCACGACGTCGCCCGGGGCGATCGCGGGCGTCATGCTCGCCGTGAGCACGACGAAGCTCTCGTCGGCGCCCACGACCTCGGGGGCCGCGAACACCGCGAACGGCGCCACGAGGGCGATCAACACGACGATACCGAGCACGTTTGCCGCTTTTTTAACGTTTGGTAATGTGAGTGGGTTGTTCATCAGATATCCTCCTCGCCGTCGCCGTTGCCGCCCTCGCCGCTATTGCGGCCGTTCCGGCCGCCGTTCCCGCCCGCATCGCCGTCAGCGGCACAGACGAAGACGACGATGTGGCTGATCCCGTAGTTTCCGTCCTTTCCGTCCCGCTCGGGCGCGAACAGGACCTCTCCCGTGTCGGGTCCGACGGGATCGATCTCGTACCGCACGGTCTCCTGACCGCCCTTGATTTCGACGGCGCAGAGGTCCGGACCGGGGTTGCCGTCCGCGTCGATCAGCGCGAACGCGGCGCCGACCGCCTCGCCGTCCGCCTTCGTCTCGACCGCGGTGACCTCGATCGAATGCGGTTCCGTGCCGTCGGGGAGCTCGACGAGCGGGAGGACGTCGCCGACCGCGAGCGCGGCCTCGACGTCGTCAGCCTTGCCGAACTCGACGCACGCCGGGCAGTCGTCCCCGGGCTCGTCGCACGTCAGGCCCGCGAAGGGGTTCGACGCGGCGGCGTCCGCCTCCGAGACGTGCCGGCACTGCTCCGCGTAGAGGCGGAACGCGAGCGCGGCGTCGGTCCCCGCGAGCGCGTCGACCGCGTCGCCCGGGAGCCGCCAGCCGACAGCCACGTCGAGGGCGTCTCCGGGGTCGAGGCAGCCGACGTCGATCCGCTCCCCGTCGGCGAGTGCGCGTTGGACGTCGGCCAGGACCCCCTGACCGCCCGACACGGCGTCGCCGTCGACGCGAACGTCGACTTCGAGCGCGTCCGCGAGGACGTCGTCCGGGGCGGGGCAGTCGGCGGCGAGCCAGACCCGAACGGGATTCGTCCGCACGCCGACGGCGAACCGCTCGGTTCCCGCGTCCCCGGGCTCGATGCCGGAGACGCCGAGCTCCACGGCGCCGTCGGTGACGTCGCCGTCCACCGTCAGCTCGACCCCGCCCGCGCCGAGGGCGTTGCCGCCGAAGGTCGCGCGGTCGGAGAGGTACGCGCCCGTCCCGAGCCCGCTGGCCATGCCGACGGCGCCGACGCCGCCGATCCCGGTGAGCAGCTGGCGACGGCTCAGGCCGCTCGGACGGCGCCCGCCGTCGCGTCCGGGGGTCACGACTGCCCCCCGTCGTCGCCGGGCGCCGTCAGGAAGGGGTTCTCCTCGTCGCCGCACGCGACCGCGGCGAACGAGAGGTCGAAGTCGACGGTGCCGCCCTGTCCGGCGTTGCCGCCGTCGGCGTCGAACGCCCACGAGAAGGCGAGACAGCGCCGCTCGTCGGGCGCGAGGCACCCGTCTCCGAAGCCGCCGGGGGTCAGCTCGACGCCCGACGCGAGGGCGCTCCCGTCGAACGACGCGAGGGGGCCGGCGGCGATCCGCTCGCCGTAGGCCGCGAAGCCGCTCTCGGCGCCGGCGCAGCCGCCGATGCCTAAGACGCCGGTGTCGTACCGGAGGTCGAGCGAGACGCGCTCGGCGAGCGCGGCGCTCGCCGGGTCGCTCCCGACGCGCGGGACGAGCCTGAGCCACACGCGGACGCCGTCGGGGACGAGCCCCGCGGGGTCGTCGAGCCGGAGCCCGACGCTCGCGGTCCCGCTGTCGCCGGGGAGCGCGTTGTTCAGGTCGACGAGCCGGACGCCGGCCTCGACGTCCGCGGCGTCGGTCGGGCTCGCGTCGACGACCGAGCCGTTCTCGGTCCGGCGCCAGCCGACCACGACGTTCCACGGCGTGTCGGACTGCGCGTACGTGTAGTCGGAGTACTCGTTCCAGCTGCCCGTCGACCGGCCGCCGGCGGCGCCGAGGGTCGCGAAGCCGACGGCTCCGATGCCCGCAAGCGCCTCCCGCCGCGTGAATTGTGTCTCTTTTCGTGTCATGCTGTGTGTTCGCGGCTCCGAACGGCCGTTCGTCGATGTGCTTCGCCACGCGTCCGGCGAGTGTATGTATGCGCGACCTACCCGCCCGTCCGGACGGGATACCCGTCCGGTCCGCGGGGCCTACCCGTCCGGTCCGCGGGGCCTACCGCGCCGTCGACCGGCGAGGCGGCCGGTCGCCGATCCCGACCGACGTCGATCGGGTCGGCCCGGAGTTCGCCCGTATCAGGCGGGCTGCTCCGGTCCGGAGCCGTCGTTGTGGCGCGCCTGCTCGGTGTAGAAGCCGAGGTCGAAGCCGAGGGTGTCGCCCTGGGCCTCGTTGCCCACGTCGATCGGGAGCTCCCACGAGAGCGCGACGCAGTGCATCACGCCGTCGCCGCGGAACGCGTCGCGGTCCGGGTCGTCGGGGTCGTCGCCGAGTTCGTCGTACGGCGTCGCGCGGTTGCCGTCGAGCGGAACGCCGTTCCCGTCCGCGAGCGCCGCGAGGACGTTGCCGAGGGAGTCGTCCATGATGACCTTCTCCTGTGCGGTCTGGGCCGCGAGGCTGCCGAAGACGGTCGGGACGTTGAGCGGGTCGTCGACGTCGTTGAAGAACGCCGGGTCGCCGCCCGATCCGCCGGCCGGACCGGCCATCGACTGGAGCACGCCGTCGTTCGCGCTGCCGACCGAGATCGTGTAGACGCTGGTGGCGGGGGCCGGCGAGGCCGATCGAGCGTCGTCCGCGGCGCCGGTCGGCGAGGAGAACTGCGTGCTCCCGTCGCCGTTGAACGACTCGCCGTCGGAGAGCACGATATTGCGCTTCTCGGCGCCGGCGCGACCGTTGGCGGCGAGCTCGTCCTGCGCGTCGTCGACGCCCTCGCCGATGTACGTGCCCGTCGCGATGCCGTTCGCGTTGGAGAACGGGTCGGGGTCGCCGTCGCCGTCCGAGGGGGTGGATCCCGCGCCGCCGCTCACGACGTTCGCGAGCTTCTGTCGCAGCCCCGAGAGCGCGCCGTCGACGACCGAGAGGTCGCCGGTCAGGGCCTGTAAGACGCCGGTCCGGGGCTCGGAGTCGTCGCTCCCCTCGCCGTCGAAGTACGCGACGCCGACCTGCACGTCGGAGTTCTGCGACTCCAGGTAGTCGACGAACTGGCGGGTGCCGAGCTCGACGAGGTCGATCTTGGTCGTCTCGTCGTAGGTGGTGCCGCCGACGGTGATGTCGTCGTCGTTGACGACGCCGCCGTACTGGTCGTACAGCATCGAGCCGGAGAAGTCCAGCGTCAGCATGATGTCGACCGGCTCCGCGCCGTCGTACACGTTGTCGCAGTCCTCGTCGTACCAGAGCGTCGCCCGGATCGCGTCGCCGAGGTCGCCGAGGTTCTCCGGGTCGACGATCTTCTCCGGTTCAGTGTGAGCGCCGCCCTCGTCGCTGACGTTGCCCGCCTGCATCCAGATGTAGCCGGGGTTGTCACAGAGGTGCAGCGAGAAGGTGATCTCGCCGGAGTCGCCGGGCTTCACGTCGGAGAACTGCACGAGCGTCTCCATCGCCTCGCCCGTGACGGGGTCCGTGCCGAAGTCGGCCTCCGACAGCGGCGGGATGGTCTCGCAGTCCAGGACCGGGAGATTCGCCCCGTTGCTGTCCTCGTCGTCCTCGTCCGGGAAGTCGCTGTAGCGGATCTGGCCGGCGTCGTTGTCGGCCGCGATCGACTGCTCGCCGTCGCCGTCGTGGTCCGGGTGCGCGCTGACGAAGGTGTGGCCCTCGCCGAAGTCGTACGTCTGCTGCCAGTCGACCAAGAGGTCGAGCTGGCCGGCGGTGAGCGTGTTGCCGTCGAACGACTCCGTGTCGTTGAAGTACGCCGTGGTGCCCAAGCCCGCGCCGGCGGACGCCAGTCCGACCGCGCCGAGACCGGCGAGGATCGAGCGCCGCGAGAGTCCGATCGTGTCGATGTTTTCCTTGTCGTTCATGAGTGTAATTCCCCGAGGGGAAGTCCCACCGGCGGAGTCGAACCGCCGTTCCGGCCGCCCGCGCGGGTCCGGAATGGGTGGTGGTCGTTCGGACGGGCGTCACGGCGCCCGCCGCGGCCTCGCGCCGGTCAGACGTTGATGACCCCCGACGCGTCGGTCACGTTGTCGATGGTCCCGCGGCCGTCGTTCGAGCTGTTCGGCGTCGCCGCGACGCCCTCGCCGCCGTCGCCGGCGAAGACCTCGTTGACGGTGAACTGGGTCGGAACGCTCGACAGCGACGGCAGCCCGCTCGTCCAGTCGATGACGAACGTGTAGGTCAGCTGGTCGCCGCTCTCGACCGCGAGGAAGCCGGGCGCGTCCTCCGCGGCGGTGTCGAAGCGGTTGTTGTTTCCGCCCGTTCCGATATTCCGGCGGATGTACCCGCCGGGGCCGCTCGCGCCGCTCGTGCTGTTCCCGACGCCGCCGACGCGGGCGCCGGCGTTCGCGCCGCCGAAGCCGAACCGGAAGTCGTCGTTCGGGCTCTCACCGAGCCCGTCGACGTCGACGTCGAAGTTGGCCTCGACGACGTAGGAGTTCGGGTTGTTCGGCCACTCGCCGGCCCCCGAGCCGTACACGTCGCCGTCCAGCTCCACCTGCACGACCGTGGTCGGACCGCTGCTCACCCGCGCGGTGAGCCAGCTCCCCTCCGCCTCGGCCTGTCCGTCGCCGTCGCGGTCGACGCCCGGCCCGGAGTCCGTGGTCAGGACGGTGTCGAACTCCACGCAGGGGTTGTTCGTCCCGTCGTTGTGCCGCGACTGCTCCGCGTAGAACTCGAAGTCGAAGGCGACCGAGTCCGTCTGGATCTCGTTCCCGACGCTCGTGGGGACGACCCACTCGAAGCAGACGCACTGCTCGGCGGCGTTCGGTACCCCGTCGACGAACGGCTCGTCGACGCCCTCGAAGGCGGGGCGGTCCGCGAGCGGCGCGCTCGCGTCGCCGTCGCCCGATAGCGGGACGCCCGCGCGGAGCGCGAGCATCACGTCGGCCAGCGATCCGGAGACGATCTCGTCGCCGACGGCGGTGCCGCCGTCGCCGTCAGGGGTGCAGTACGAGACGGTCACTTCCATCGCGTCAGCGAGTTCGCCCATGCCCTCGCCGGGGTCACTGCCGGTCTCGTCGGCCTCCGTCTCGGGCTCGCTCTGTCCGTTCTCGTCGTTCGCGGTCAGCTCGCCGCACATCCACATGTACGCCGGGTTGTCGACGATCGAGAAGCAGAACTCGCCCTCGCCGGAGTCGCCGGGCTTCAGGTCGGAGACCTGGATACTGAGGGGTTCTCCCCCCTCTTCGCCGCCCACCACGTTTCCGTTGATGAACGTTCCCGGATCCGTCGAGTACTGCGCGTAGCTGCCCTGGTCCTCGGAGTAGTCGACGTGGACGAACAGGTCGAGTTCGCCGGCCGTCAGGGTGTTGTTCTCGAACGACTCGGTGTCGTTGAAGTACGCCGTCGTTCCGAGGCCCGCGCCCGCGGAGGCCACGCCGACGGCCCCGAGTCCGACCAGCATCTTGCGCCGCGAGAGTCCGATTGTGTCGATTTTGTCGTTGTCTGCCATGATTGTGATTCCCCGAGGGGAAGTCCCACCGACGGAGTCGAACCGTCGTACGCCACGTGGGGGACCGCGATCGCAGCGGTCGGATACGTCGCAGAACGCCCGGAATCCCGGGCGGACGCCACGCGTTCTGTCCGCGGGTTACTCGACGCTGATGTCGAAGGCGACGCCCTCCTCGGCGCCGGCGTAGTCGCCCTGCACGACGCCGGACACGTCGCCGCTGATGGTGAACTGGTTCGCGACGTCGGCCGCGTCGGTGTCGAACACGAGGTAGGTGATCTCGCGGTCGGGACCACCGTCGTCGTTGGACGCCGAGATCGCGTCGGGACCGCTGAGGGTGACCGGGACGCCGTCCAGGTCGAGCGTGAGGTTCGTCACGGAGACGGTCGCCTCGTCGGCCTTCGTCGTGATGGCGAGCTTGCCGCTGGGTGCGGGGATTCCGCTGGCGACGTTCACGCCGTCGACGGTGAACGAGGCGTTCCCGGCGCCGTCGTAGGTGTAAGTGAACGGAACGGGCTGACCGTCCCAGACGTAGTTGGCCGTGTCGGCGCTCCCGACGTCGGGGCCGACCGCGACCTCCCAGGAGCCCGAGGGGCCGTTGTTGCCGTAGCGGCCGCGGGCGAAGGAGGTCTCCTGTTCCGTGGCGAACTCCTGCAGCTTGGCGAAGCCGTCACCGGTCCGGGTCGTGACGGTGGGGACGCACGGGTTCGCCGTGCCGTCGTTGTGGCGCGACTGGACCGCGTGGAACTCGAACTCCATCGTCAGCGAGTCGGACTGGATCTCGTTGCCGACCGGCGTCGGGATCTCCCAGAACAGGCAGACGCACGGGCCGGTGATGTACGAGTCGTCACCGTCTTCGACGACATCGGCGTACTCCGCCTGGTCGCCGGGAGCCACGCCGGGGACGCCCTCGCCGTCGAGGGCCGCGCCGCCGGAGATGGCCGCGACGACGTCGACGAGCGAGCCGGAGACGATCTCGTCGCCCTCCACGACCTCGCCCTCGACGCGCTCGCAGTAGACGAGCCGCGCCTCGATCGCGTCGCCGAGCTCGCCCTGGTCGGGCGTGTCGTCGACGGCCATCTCGGGTTCGTTCCTGCCGTTCTCGGCCTGCGAGAGGTCACCGCACGCCCACACGTACGAGGGGTTGTCGACGATCCGGAAGCAGAACTCCACGTGCCCGGAGTCGCCCGGCTTCACGTCGTCGAGGTCGTAGAACATGCCGGCGGGTTCGCCGTCCTGCGTGCCGGCCGCGCTGTCCGCGAGATTCTCGACCGCGCCGTCGCTGTCGTAGGAGGCCTCGTAGTCGACGAACAGATCCAGCTCGCCGGCCGTGAGCGTGTTGTTCTCGAATGACTCGGTGTCGTTGAAGTACGCCGTCGTGCCCAGTCCCGCGCCGGCGGAGGCGACGCCGACCGCCCCGAGTCCGACCAGCATCTTGCGCCGCGAGAGTCCGATTGTGTCGTCGTTCATTGTGTATCATCCCCAGTGGGGAACTCCCGACGGCGGTCGCGAACCGCCGCGTCGGCCGCCCCCGCGGGGCGCCGAATCGGGAACCGGGCGAGTGTCGCCCGGGGGAAGCGCGTGGCTCCGAGGAGCTACACGCTGGTGCTGTTCACGTCGGTCCCGTTGAACGCGACGTTGGGGTCGTCGTTGTGCCGCGACTGCTCGGCGTAGACGGCGATGTCGAAGCCGACGGAGTCGGTCTGGATCTCGTTGCCGACGTCGGCGGGGAGCGTCCACTCGAAGCCGATGCACTGGGTGGTCGCGCCGGGGTATGGCTGCCGGCCGTCCTCCTGGCGGTTGCCGTCGAGCGCGAACCCCTCGGAGAGCTGCGCGAAGACGTCGGTCATCGAACCGGAGATGATCTTCTGTTCGCCCGCCAAGACGATCTGCGCGATCTCGGCGTAAACGGTGTCGAGGTCGGCCGGGTCGGGCGCGACGAAGGCGTCGTCCGGCGAACTCGCGAGGCTCTGGAGCAGCGAGGTGTTCGCGCTCCCGAGCGCGATCGTGAAGATGCGGATGCCCGCGTTCTTCGCGTCGTTCGCCGCGGTGGTCGCGGCGCTGGCGCTGGAGTTCCCGTCGCTCAGCAGGATCATCACCTTCGAGGCGCCGGGGGTGGCGTTGCTCCCGTTGAGGAGCTCGTCCGCACCCACGTCGATACCCTGATCAATGCTCGTGCCGCCACCGTCGCTGTAAGCGTTGATGGCGTCCTTGACGGCCTGGTAGTTCGTGGTCAGCTCCTGGTCAAGCGACGCGGAGCTGTTGAACGAGATCGCGGCGGCCTCGTCCGGTGCGGAGAGATTGTCGACGAACCCGTTCGCGGCGGCCTGGAGGTCGCCGATGGAGCCGCCCATCGAGCCCGAGACGTCGCTGACGAGCGCCACTTCAAGCTCGTTCTGCTGGCCCGTGCCGGTGGGCTCGTACACGTTGTCGCAGTCCTCGTCGTACCAGACGCAGACCTCGATGGCGTCGGCGAGCTCGCCGAGCCCGTCGGCGTCCTCGCCCTCGGCTGCCAGTTCGGGCTCGGACTGACCGTTCTCAGCGTTCTCGGTCAGCTCGCCCGCGAGGTAGAGGTACGCGGGGTTGTCACAGATGTGGATGCTGATCGTGACTTCGCCGGAGTCGCCGGGCTTCACGTCTTCGAGCGTGAACACCGGGATCCCGTCGCCGTTGACGAGGTACTCGTCCGCCTCGGGCGAGCAGAAGTCGAAGTCGTCGTCCATAACGAGGTCCTCCCACGCCTGCATGTCCGCGGGGCTGGGCGCCTGTCCGAGCAGGTACCGGCCGTCACCGAGATCTTGCGCAAGAGTCTCGTCGTTGGGGCCGTACCCCATCGCTCGAATGTCATCCAGGCGGCCGGGACCGCCGAGGTACGTCGACTTGTAGTCGAGCTTGAGATCGAGCTCGCCCGCGGTGAGCGTGTTGCCCTCGAACGTCTCCGTGTCGTTGAAGTACGCCGTGGTGCCGAGTCCCGCGCCCGCGGAGGCCACGCCGACGGCCCCGAGGCCGGCGAGCAGCTTGCGCCGCGAGAGTCCGATCGTGTCGTTGGTGTCCGGGTTCATGGTTCTCGCCGACTCGCCCTCCGACCGCGTCGAGTAGCCGAATCGGTTACTTCCCCCTCCGAGGGATACCCACCTAGTTACGCGCAGCCACGTCACCGTCGAACGATCAGTTCGATCCGGTGGAACGGACGGTTCGCGCGGTCAAACGCCGCGTTCGATCGGCGGTTCGGCGATCCTACTTCGGGCAAAATCGGCGACATGAACCCCATACTTCGACCGCGGCGGGCGGTACGGGACGCGTGCCGCTTCGGACGTGAGATCGGGGGCGATCGGAGCGAGAGGGCGGCGTCCACGGGCTCGCGGGCTATCGGTTTCGAGGAGTCGAATATCGGTTCGAGGTACCACGCGACGAGGACCGAACGGGGGTAGCGAGCGCATATCTATCCCCCCGAGGGAAGATGTAGCGCCAACGACCGATCTCCGCGTCGCGCGGAGCGTCGGACCCGCATCCATGAAACTCCGAAACGACGTCCTTCCGGCAGAGCAGGTGTACGCCATCCTCGCGAACGAGCGCCGTCGGCGCGCCCTCGAGCAGCTCGAGAGCGTCGGCGGCGTGGTGACGGTCCACGAGCTGTCGACGCTGGTGGCGGGCCGCGAGACGGGCGAGAGCCCGCCGCCGACGCGGTGTCGCGAGAGCGTGTACACCTCGCTCGTCCAGACGCACCTGCCGAAGCTGGAGGAGCTGGGCGTCATCGAGTACGACCGGGAGACGCAGACGATCGAGCTGTCGCGGCACGCGCGGGACGTCTCCCTGTATACCGAGATCGTCGCCAAGGGCGGGGTGACGTGGTCGGAGCTGTATCGCGCGCTCGGCGTCGCGTCGCTGACCGTCTTGCTCGCGGCGCTGCTCGGCGCCCCGCTCGTCTCCGCGGTCGATCCGATCCTGCTGACGAGCGTCGCGCTCGCGCTGTTCGCCGCCGCGAGCGCCTACCAACTGTGGCTCAACCGCTTCTCCGTGCTCCGGCAGCTCCGGATCGGACGCAACGGCCTGCGCTCGCGGCGCCGAAGCTGAGACGAACCCCGAGTTCTGCGATCTACCTGTCTATCCGAAGCAGTCTGACTTCTGCGGCGCGCGCCTGCGAGCGGCCGCCCCCGGCGGCCGCGAGTCAGCGCGTGCGAGGTCGCCGGCGGCGTCGCCGCCGGCTGCCAGAGAGACCGGAGGTCTCTCGCTGGAGTCGGCCACTCGGAGCGAAGCGAAGAGTGGCCGACGAGGCTGGGGAGGTGTGAGGTGCGGTCGCTGTGCGGTACAGGGTGGGACTCAAAGGGGCAGTCGCCGGCGGCAACGCCGCCGGCTGCCAGAGGCGCGAAGCGCCTCGCGGCTGGGGCTTTGGCGGTGTTCACCGCGGAACGACTAGTCACGACGTATTATTCGGCCGCGAGCGACGGCGGCAGGTTCAACTCGAACAGCCGCGCGTTGCAGGCGGCACAGCGGCCGGCGATCACATCGTAGCTCGTACAGCAGGACTCGACGACGCGCTCCTCGAAGCTCACCGGTCCCTCGCAGGCGGGGCACTCCTCGACGAACAGCCGAAGCGCGCCGAGCACGCCGCTCCGCGCCGCGAGCGGGAGGTCCGTCCAGCCGTCGACGCGGTCGGTCAGCACGCGGTCAGCGGCGGCGTCGGCGAGGAACGCGGCGCGGGACTCCCAGTGGCCGATGCGCTCGCCGTCGGCGAACGCGAAGGCGGTCCCGCCGCGCCAGTCGAGCGAGAGCGACTCGGCGTCGACGCCGGTGAGCGACGCGAGCGCCGCCAGGTCGGCATCATCGCCGGGGGTGTCGGTCACGTCGGTCTCCCCGGGCTCGGCCGCGGCCCCCGCGTCGGCGACGGCGACGCCCGCGTCGAGGCGCATCCCGTCGACGGCGCCGTGCCACGCGGACGCGAACCACGGGGCGAAGGAGAGGTCGGTCCCGTCCGGCGTCTCGACGAGGACGTCGGCCGACAGCAGGTACGACTCCGCGTCGACGTCGGCCGGCGGCGCGGCCGCCCGACCCTTTCCGAACAGCCGCAGGACGCGCTCGGGGAGGTACCGCTTGGTGAGCTCGGGCGTCCCCGGAACGAGGTAGCCGCGGAGCCAGATCGCCGCGAGGGAGGCGAGGAGGACCGCCGCGCCGACCCCGACCGTGAGCAGTCCGCCGACGGCGACGGCGACGATCGCGGCGACGACGACGTTGACGGCCGTGCAGGGGAGACACCGGTTTTCGCCGGTGTACTCCGGGCGGCGGAAGCGATTGAGAGAGCTGATCCCGGCCCGATGCGACGGCGGTTCCGAAACGGTCGTGTCGCGTGGAGTTTCCGAGACGATCGTGTCGCGTGGAGTCGTCATTGGTGGATCGTGGCGCCGAACGGTCGTATGTATGCAGCTCCTACCGCCGGCGGACCGGTCCGAGACGGGGTGCCGCCGCGAGGCTGCGGCCGCTCACCGTGAAGCCGCGATCGGTGTCTTCGGGCGGACCGCGAGAACCGGGGCGCCGCGGTCCGTTCGAGCGCAAAAACGCTGAGAGAACGATATTCGCCCCGGAGCCGGGCGATTAAGACGTTGATAACTGGCGTGTCAAGCCTCAGTGCGTCGTTTTTAGTTGGATATGAAATATAAATATAATGGAAAATTATATGCTCCTCGGTGTCAATCCCCATTCAGAGAAGTTCCACCGCAAGAGAGCCATGACACCCCAACTCGCGGTCACAGAAGAGGCACCGAGCGAGGACGCCGGGCCCTCGCGCGACGAGATATTCACGGCGTTGAGCAACCGGCGGCGACGGAACGTGATCATCTATCTGAAAGAGCACGGGGACGACGCCCGCGTGAGAGACATCGCCGAGCAGCTGGCGGCGTGGGAGAACGAGGTCGACCCCGTCGAAGTGACGTACAAACAGCGGAAACGCGTGTACACCGCGCTCCACCAGTCGCACCTCCCGAAGCTGGCCAAGAGCGGCTTCATCGCGTACGAGCCCGACAGGGGGATCGTCTCCCTGACCGAGGAGAGCCGCCGGCTGGAGGTGTACCTCGAAGTCGTCTCCGAGAACGAGATCCTGTGGAGCGAGTACTACGTCGGCCTCGCGGTCGTCTGCGGGCTGCTCGGCGGCGCGGCGTGGATCGGGACCGTCCCGTTCGCGTCCGTCTCCGGGTACGCGTACGCGGTCCTCTTCGCGGCGCTCTTCGCCGTTTCCGGGGTCGTCCACCGGACGGTGACGCGTCGGAACCGGGTCGGGTAGGCGTTCGACGGGCCACACCCGTAGGGTTTTACCCGCCCACGGCGGGAGTACGGACGTATGCCAACGGGGATCGTCGGGGAGTTCCTCGATCTCAAGGCGGAGACCGACGCGGACGTCCTCGCGATGCAGTGCGGCGACTTCTACGAGTTCTTCGCGGACGACGCCGAGCTGGTCGCCGACGAGCTCGACCTGACGGTGTCACAGAAGTCCTCGCACGGCTCGTCGTATCCGATGGCGGGCGTTCCGCTCTCGGAGCTGACGCCCTACGTGAAGGCGCTCGTCGAGCGCGGCTACCGGGTCGCCGTCGCCGACCAGTACGAGACCGACGACGGCCACGCCCGCGAGATCACCCGCGTCGTCACGCCGGGCACCCTGCTGGAGACGGCCGACGACGACGCGCGGTACCTCGCCGCGGTCGTTCGCGAGGACGACGGCGGCGGATCGGCGGGCGCCCCGGAGACGAGCGTCGAGAGCGACGACGCGGGCGGCCCCTACGGCCTCGCGCTCGCCGACGTCACCACGGGCCGGTTCCTCGTCACCGAGGTCGACGACGAGAGCGACCTCCGGGCGGAGCTGTACCGGTTCGACCCCGCGGAGGTGCTCCCCGGCCCCCGCGTCCGCAACGACGACCGGCTGCTCGGCGCGGTCCGGGAGGACCTCTCCGGATCGGTGTCGCTGTTCGACGCGGAGGCGTTCGCGCCGGGGCGGGCGACACACGCGGTCCGCGAGCAGTTCGGTCGAGAGACCGCCGACAGCGTCGGGATAGATTCCGACCTCGCGCTGCGCGCGGCCGGCGCGACCCTCGGCTACGTCGAGGAGACCGGCGCCGGCGTGCTCGCGTCGATGACCCGGCTGACGGCGTACGGCGACGGCGACCACGTCGACGTCGACGCGACGACCCAGCGCAACCTCGAGCTCACGGAGACGATGCGCGGCGACGGCGAGGGGTCGCTGTTCGAGACGGTCGACCACACCGTCACCGCGGCCGGCGGTCGGCTGCTCCGCGAGTGGCTCACCCGACCGCGACGGGACCGCGCGCGGCTCGACCGCCGGCTCGACGCGGTCGAGGCGCTCGCGTCGGCGGCGCTCGCGCGCGACCGCCTGCGGGAGACGCTCGGCGAGGCGTACGACCTCGAGCGGCTGGCCGCGCGGGCGACGAGCGGGAGCGCGGGCGCACGCGAACTCCTCTCGGTCCGGGACACCCTCGCGCTGGTGCCGGCGATGGTCGACGCCGTCGAGGGGACCGCGCTCGCGGAGTCTCCGGTCGCGGCGGTGCTGGAGGACCTCGACCGGGAGCGCGCCCGCGCCCTCCACGGCGAGCTCGCCGACGCGCTCGCCGACGACCCCCCGAAGGCGAAGACGCAGGGGGGGCTGCTCCGGAAGGGGTACGACGACGAGCTCGACGAGCTGATCGCGAGCCACGAGGAGGCGACGGAGTGGCTCGACACGCTCGCGGAGCGGGAGAAGCGCCAGTACGGGCTCAGCCACGTCACGGTCGACCGCAACAAGACGGACGGCTACTACATCCAGGTCGGGAAGTCGGTCGCCGACCAGGTGCCGGAGCACTACCGCGAGATCAAGACGCTGAAGAACTCCAAGCGGTTCGTCACCGACGAGCTGGCGGAGCGGGAGCGGGAGGTGCTCCGGCTGGAGGAGGCCCGCGGCGAGCTGGAGTACGAGCTGTTCGAGGAGCTGCGCGAGCGCGTCGCCAGCGACGCCGAGCTGCTCCAGGACGTCGGGCGGGTCGTCGCCGAGGTCGACGCGCTCGCGTCGCTGGCGACCCACGCCGCCGGCAACGACTGGACTCGCCCCGATCTGACCGACGAGCGCCGGCTCCGGGTCGAGGCCGGGCGCCACCCCGTCGTCGAGCGGACGACCGACTTCGTGCCGAACGACCTCCGGCTCGACGACGAGCGCGGCTTCCTCATCGTCACCGGCCCGAACATGAGCGGGAAGTCGACGTACATGCGGCAGGCCGCCCTCATTCAGCTGCTCGCGCAGGCGGGGTCGTTCGTCCCCGCCCGCGCCGCCGAGGTCGGGCTCGTCGACGGGATCTACACCCGCGTCGGCGCGCTCGACGAGCTGGCGCAGGGGCGCTCGACGTTCATGGTCGAGATGCAGGAGCTGTCGAACATCCTCCACTCGGCGACCGCGGACTCCCTCGTCATCCTCGACGAGGTCGGCCGCGGCACGGCCACCTACGACGGGATCTCCATCGCGTGGGCCGCGACCGAGTACCTCCACAACGAGGTGCGCGCGCGCACCCTCTTCGCCACGCACTACCACGAGCTGACGGCGCTGGCGGACCACCTCCCGCGGGTCGCCAACGTCCACGTCGCCGTCGACGAGCGGGACGGCGAGGTGACGTTCCTCCGGACGGTCCGCGACGGGCCGACGAACCGGTCGTACGGGGTCCACGTCGCCGACCTCGCCGGGGTCCCCGAGCCGGTCGTCGGGCGCGCCGACGAGGTGCTCGACCGGCTCCGCGAGGAGAAGGCGATCGAGGCGAAGGGGTCGCGGGGCGGCGGCGAGGGGGCCGAGAGCGGCGGCGAGAGGGCCGGAAGCGGCGGCGCGGGGGACGGAACCGGGAGCGGCGAGGGCACGAAGCAGGTCGTCTTCGACCTCTCGTCCGGGTCGTTCGCGGGCGAGGGCGACGCCGGGTCGGCGGCGTCCGACGCCCCCGACTCCGGAGGAGCTCGAAACGGGAGGGGCCCGGAGTCGACGGCGGGCGGAGCGGGCGAAGTGGGCGGGGCGGCGAGGACCGCTGGAACCGGCGAAGCCGACGGCCTCGACCCCGAGACCCGCGCCGTGATCGAGGAGCTGAGCGACGTCGACGTCGCGGCGACCGCGCCTGTGGAGCTGCTCGCGCGAGTGCAGGAGTGGCAGGAGCGACTCGACGGGGACCGCTGACGACCCGCGCGACGAGAGTCGCCGACGACCGACGCGCCGGGTGCGTCTGACGTAAGAACTAATGTCCGACCTCGTCGTGTGGTGTGTATGGGCATCATGAGCAAGATCCTCGGCGGGGGCGGGAACCGTTCCGTCGACGACTACGTCGAGCTCGACCTCGACGACTTCGCCGAGGCGCACGCGGACACGGGGATGCAGGTACACATCGCGGAGATCGGCGACCAGAGCGACGTCATCCCGATCAAAGACGCCGTCTACGACGGCGACTTCGTCATCGCCGACATCACCCGCCACTCCACGTCGGACCGCACGATCGAACACATCATCGACGAGCTGCGGCAGGTCGCCCAGGAGGTCGACGGCGACATCGTCCAGAAGGGCGACGACCAGATCGTGGTCACGCCGACGGGCGTCTCGATCTCGCGGAAGAAGCTGTAGCCGGGACTCGTCTCGGTCTCGACGTCGCCTCGTTTTCGCGCCGCGGAGGCGCGTTCGGCCGCGATCGACCGGTGCGTGGCCGAACCGTGTGTTATATGCCCGTCTCCCGCCCACGTACGACCGAATGGACGAGCCGGTCCTGCTGACGGGCGCCGGCGGACGGGTGGGGCAGGCCATCCTCCGCGGCATCGGCGACGACTACGAGTGGCGACTCCTCGACAGGGAGCCGCTCCCGGCGGCGAAGGTGCCGGACGGGGTCACCGACGCCGACCGGTACGTCGCTGACATCACCGACGAGCGGGGGGTCCGGGAGGCGATGCGGGGCGTCGGCGCCGTGATCCACCTCGCCGGCGACCCCCGGAAGACGGCCCCGTGGGACTCCGTGCTCCGCAACAACATCGACGGGACGCAGGTCGTGATGCGCGCGGCCGTCGACGAGGGCGTCGAGAAGTTCGCGTTCGCCTCCTCGAACCACGCCGTCGGCGGCTACGAGACCGACGACCGGACTCCGGACCTCTACCGCCCGGACGACGACTACCGGCTGGACGGGACCGAGCTCCCCCGCCCCGGGAACCTCTACGGCGTCTCGAAGGCGACCGGCGAGGCGCTCGGGCGCTTCTACCACGACGAACACGGGATGAGCGTCGTCTGCGTGCGCATCGGGAACCTCACGAAGGACCATCCCCCGCGGGAGTACGAGCGCGGGCAGGCGATGTGGCTCTCGCACCGCGACTGCGCGCACCTGTTCGACCGGTGTCTGCGGGCCGACTACGGCTACGAGATCGTCTACGGCATCTCGAACAACGACCGACGCTACTACTCCATCGAGCGCGCCCGCGAGGCGCTCGGCTACGACCCCGCCGACAACTCCGCGAACTACACCTTCGAAGGGGAGCCGAAGGACGCGGACCGGGACGAGGGCGACTCCGGCGACGGGAGCGACCCCGGCGAGGGAACCGACTACTCGGTCACCGAGGAGCCGAACTTCCCCTCGGACCCGGACACCCCGACGGACGGCGCCTGACCGGTCTCTGGATTTAAAACAGGTCGTCGACGTCGCG
Organism: Halorubrum sp. B52; assembly: GCF_059752555.1. Classification (NCBI taxonomy): domain Archaea; kingdom Methanobacteriati; phylum Methanobacteriota; class Halobacteria; order Halobacteriales; family Haloferacaceae; genus Halorubrum; species Halorubrum sp. B52. The sequence goes on from NZ_MWTG01000010.1 coordinate 165,543, forward strand.
TCGCTTTCTTTCCGCCAGTTCCACGTGGTCCGCGAGCCGCGCGGCCACCTGCGGGCGGGCGTCGGGCTCGCGGAGGAACGCGAAGAGGAGCTCCGCGAACCGCGTCCGCCCGGTGCCGCGCTCCTCGCGCGCAAGCGCCGCCGCGGTCTCGAACGTCTCCTCGTCGGCGTGGTCGACCGCCTCGGCGAGCGCGGGCGCCGCGAGCAGCGCGGCCGCGAGGTCCAGGTCGGCGAACCGCGGTGCCGCGCCGCCGACGCGGATCGGCGGCAGCCCGACGCGCTCGATCGTCTCGGGATCGGCCGCGAGCCGTCGGCACCACTCCCGAACGGTCGCGACGTCGACGCCGCGAACCCCCTCGTCGGCGCCGCGAGTCGTCCCCGCGTCGAGGCCGCCGAGGTACCGGACCGCGTTGGCGGCGCATCCGGCCGCGCCGGACCAGTTCCGCTCGGTCGCGTGGTGAGTGGCCGCCGCGGCCGCGATCAGCCCGTGGAGCAGGCGCTCGTCGTCGCCCTCGTCGAGCGGGAGCCACGCCGCCTCCCACGGGTCGTGGGCCGCGAGGACGTGTCCCTCGTTGAACAGGGCGGCGCCGGCGGCGACGGCGGCGGAGACCGAGGGGGCGCCCTCGAGGTCGCCTCCGCGGTCGCCTTCCCCGCCGTCGTCGGCCGCGCCGTCGCGGACGCCGGAGTCTCTGTCGGTCACGTGCGAGCCTCGGCGACGGCGACGTAAAAAAGCGAGAGTCGCGACGCGGGCGACGGCGATCGGGTGGGGCCACGTCGAGGAGTGAGAGAAGCGTCAACGGGGACTTCGACCGCGACCGACGCGGGTTACCGGTCGCCGGCGGCGGACGCCGAGTCGCCGCCGGGGACCGGCAGCGTCCGGTCGACGGCGCCCGGGTACCGGCGCCCGAGCGCCGCGCCGGCGACGACGCCGGCGAAGAGGGCCAGTGCGATCGCGGCCGCGACCGGGAAGGAGGCGACCGCGACGACCGCGACGGGGAGCGCCGCGAAGACGGCCATCGCCCGCGCCGACGGGAGAGGGGCTGACGGGTCGGGGCCCGCGTACGGGTCGGGGTGTGCGGTGCGTCCGGATCGGGATCGGTCTCGTCTCATGGTGGGATTCGAGCGGGTGGCGCGAGGGCCTCGCGCCGCGGCCGGGTGCTGTTCGTCGGTCGGGGACCGCGTCGCGCCCGTCGGGGGCCGACCGCCGCCCGCGGGCGGTCGCTGCCCGAGAGCGGTCACCGGTCGCGTCCGGTCGCCGTCCGCTCGCGCGGACGGGCCTCCGAGACCCCGACGACGTCGGTGAGGTCGGCGACCTCGACGTCCGGCGCGAGCCGGACCGAGGCGTCGACCTCGACCGCGAGGTCGTTGAGGCGGGGGCGGAGGTCGACGACGTCGACGCGTTCGACGTCGACGCCGTCGCGACCGTCGAGCTTCGATCGGACCCCGGCGTGGAGGTCGCCCGCGGCGTCGCGGGGGACCGCCACCCGGAGCGCGACGTCGGTCGCGCGGCGGCAGGGTGGGGCTGCCATACGGACCCGGGAGGGAGTCGATTCCTCATCCCGAGGCTCTGCCGCTTGAGCTACCGGGTCCACGGTAACGCGGCTGGAGCGTCGGGAGACGGGAGAGAAGACGGCGCTCGCCTCGACGGGCGGGGGCCGACCGTCCCCGCGTCGGGGTCACGCGGCGACGGCGTCGAGCCGAGCGGCGACCGGTCCGCGGACCCGCTTCCCGACGCTCCGGAGGGGGGCGAACGTCGGAATGGGGTCGCGGACGGTCATGGCGGGGGCGCCCGGCGGGGGAGTCCGCTCGGGCGTACACTCACGCAGATGAGGAACCGAGTTAATAGTTGTCCGAGTGTGCGGATCAATGGCGTGATTCGGCGGTCCGGGAGTATTCGTTCCGGTTATCTCATTCGCAACGGACGACCGCTCCGACGCGACGCCACCAGTACACTAAGGAGGGCGGCGGGCGTACGAGCGGTAGACGTGTCCAGCCTGTTGCCGGTCATCGCGGCGATCCTCGTGTCGGGACTCGTCGTCCAACTGGTCGCTCACCGTCTGAAGGTGCCGAGCGTCATTTTCTACCTCCTCATCGGGGTCGTGATGGGGCCCGAGGTGTTGGGGCTCGTGACCCTCGAGACGTTCGGGGACGGCCTCGAGATCATCGTCGGACTCAGCGTCGCGATCATCGTCTTCGAAGGGGCGTTCGCCCTGCGGATCGACCGGATCCGCGGCGCGTCCACGGTGTCGCTCCGACTGGTGACGGTCAGCACCCTCGTGATGTTCCTCGGGACGGCGGTCGCGGTCCGGTTCTTCGAGGGGGCGGACTGGGAGATCGCGCTGCTCATCGGGGCGCTGCTCGTGGCGACGGGTCCGACCGTGATCACGCCGATACTCAACGTCGTCCGCGTCAGGGACCACGTCGCGACCGCGTTGGAGACCGAGGGGATCGTCAACGACGTGACCGCCGCCATCGTCGCCGTCGTGATCTTCGAGACGCTGCTGCTCGACGACCTCGGGGTCCCGGCGACCCTCCTCTCGTTCGCCGAGCGGCTCGGCGTCGGCGTGGGCGCCGGGGTGCTCGCGACGGTGATCATCTACTACCTGCTCGACAGCGAGTTCGTCCCCGAGCGCGACGTGCAGGCGTCCCAGTTCCTCGTGTTGGCGGCGGCGGTCGGAGCGTTCGCGGCCGCCGAGGCGGTCGCGGCCGAGGCGGGCATCGCGGCGGCCGCGACGAGCGGCATCCTGCTCGGGAACCTCGACATCGACAACAGAGAGGAGATCGAGCGGTTCGCGGAGAACACGACGCTCGTCGTCCTCTCGTTCGTGTTCATCTCGCTGGCCGCGCTGATCGACATCGAGGCGGTCGCGGCGCTCGGCGTCGGCGCCGTCGCGCTCGTGCTCGTGGTCATGCTCGTGCTCCGGCCGCTCGGGGCGCTCATCGCCACCGCCGGCGTCGAACGGTTCACCCGGCCGGAGCGGCTGTTCATCGCCGGCGTGGGACCGCGGGGGATCATCCCGGCGAGCGTGGCCACGCTGTTCGCGATCGAGCTGGAGCTGGCGGGGAGCGTGGCGCAGGGCGAGCTGCTGGTCGGGACGGTGTTCGCCGTCATCTTCGCGACGGTCGCGGTCGAGGCCGGGCTCGCGCGGCAGATCGGCGACGTTCTCGGAGTGTCACCAATGCGCACGATAATCATCGGCGGGGGCCGGGTCGGCCGGGCGCTCGCCACACGACTGGAGCGGCGGGGTGAGTACGTCGTCATCGTCGAGATCGACGACGAGGTGGTCGAGCGGGCGCGCTCGGACGGGTTCACCGTGTACGAGGGCGACGGCAGCGACACGGAGACGCTGCGCGAGGCGGGGATCGAGGACGCCAAGCGGCTGATCACGGTGACCGGCGACGACGACATCAACCTCCTCGCGTGCCAGCTCGCGATCACGAAGTTCGACGTGGAGTCGGTGTACTCGCGGGTGAACGAGCCGGACAACGTCGACGCCTTCGAGAGCATCGGCGTGAAGGGGATCGACTCGCCGACGGCGACCGCGGTGGCCATCGACGACGAGATCGAGCGGCCGGCGATCACCCACTGGATGAACGAGCTCGGCGACAGCCACGACGTCCAAGAGGTGGAGGTGACCGCGGAGCACCTCACCGGGAAGACGATCCGCGACCTCAACGCGGAGATCCCCGACGGCACCTTCGTCGCCGTCGTCAGCCGGAACGGGGAGAACCACGTGCCGTCGGCCGACAGCGTGCTGGAGTACGGCGACCACGTCACCTTCATCGGCGACACGGACGCGGTCAGGCGCGCGATGGAGCGGTTCCACCCGCACGATTAAGACACCGACCGGGAGGCTCCGTCCGTTCGCGGAGCGAGGGCGAGGAGCGTCGGACCGGCGCTCGGTCGTTTATAACCAGTTTCCAGCGAGGGATCGTTCCTCGACGGCTTCGCCTGTTTATAAATGGTCGATGTTGGTGCGGTGAGTAGCTCCAAAGCCCCAGCCGCTCGGTACTACGCGATCGGAGACTGGACGGTGAACACCTCCAAAGCCCCAGCCGCTCGGCTATACGCAGTTGCTTGGAGGCCGATGACGAACACCTCCAAAGCCCCAGCCACGAGGACTCGCGCGGCTCGCTGCGGTCCTCGACCGGTCGCTTCGCTCACGGTCTGCGGTCCTTGCGTCGCCGTGCGTCGTCCTCGTGGCTGCCCCTTTGAGTCCCACCCCGCCCAGCACCGCACAGCCTCACGCCTCCCCAGCCTCGCGGCTCCCTACGGTCGCCGCGTCCCTCGCGCGTGCTCCTCGCGCCCGGTGGGCGCTCGGAGGCACGCGCCACCGCCCCTTCTAAATCGTGAATGAATAGGGGGTAGAGCGTGGAATTCACGCACGGCTCGCGATGCTCGCCGTTTGGTGTGTCCGAAAACGTCCTGACGGAGTCCTGCGCGAGGGAACCGAGCGCAGGGCACGTCAGGACGCGAACGCCGCGGCTACCGAACGAAGTGAGGTAGTCGCAAAGTGAGCGTCCTGACGGAGATTTGAACTCCGGTCCCTGGCTCCGCAAGCCAAGAGGATAGTCCACTACCCTACCAGGACTCAAGCAAACGTACCGCGGTGGAACTTAAGACGGTTACGGTCCGGAGGCCGCGTGGCGGAAGGTCGCACGCGACGCGGTCCGGGGACAGACGATCGCGCACGGATTGCACACCTTTTGTATCGAGGGGACCGATGGACCCGTATGACTGAACTCCGCTCCGCGACGGCGACGCCGCGGACCCGACCGGCGACCGCGGCCCGAACCGGACCGGCGACGGGCGCGCGTTCGGCCGCGAGACCCCGGCAAGGACAACGCTTATCCGCGGACTCGACAACCGAGGAGGTACGCGTATGGGAGTGATAGAGGACGTCTACGGGGACCTCGACACCGACGTCGAGTTCGAGGAGTTCGAGGCGGCCGTCGAGGACAAGGTCGAGCAGATGGGCGGGCTCGCCGACGAGGAGACGGCCGCGATGCTGATCGCCCACGAGCTGCGCGACGAGGAGGCCGACACGATCGCCGACATCGAGCCGGGGATGAACGACGTGAAGTTCCTCGGGAAGGTGACCTCCATCGGCGAGATCCGGACCTTCGAGCGCGACGAGGAGGACGCCGAGGAGGGGCGCGTCTGCAACGTCGACGTCGCGGACGCCTCCGGATCCGTGCGGGTCGCCCTCTGGGACGACATGGCCGCGGCGGCCGTCGAGGAGCTGGAGGTCGGCCAGGTGCTCCGCGTCATGGGCCGCCCGAAGGAGGGGTACAGCGGGCTGGAAGTGAGCGCCGACAAGGTCGAACCGGACGAGGACGCCGAGGTCGACGTGCAGGTGCTCGACACCTATCGCGTCGAGGACCTCTCGCTCGGCGCCTCCGACGTCGACCTCGTCGGACAGGTGCTCGACACCGACTCGGTCCGGACGTTCGACCGCGACGACGGTAGTGAGGGACGCGTGGCCAACCTCACCGTCGGCGACGAGACGGGCCGCGTGCGCGTCACGCTGTGGGACGGCAAGGCCGACCTCGCCGACGAGTTCGAGGCCGGCGAGGTCGTCGAGGTCGGCGACGGCTACGTCCGCGAGCGCGACGGCGACTTGGAGCTCCACGTCGGCGACCGCGGCACCGTCGAGCGCGTCGACGAGGACGTCGAGTACGTCCCCGAGACGACCGACATCGCCGACCTGGAGATCGGCGAGACGGTCGACGTCGGCGGCGGCGTCATCGAGACGGACCCGGTGCGCACGTTCGACCGGGACGACGGCAGCGAGGGACAGGTGCGGAACGTCCGGATCAAAGACGAGACCGGCGAGATCCGGGTCGCCCTGTGGGGCGACAAGGCCGACCGCGACATCGACCTAGCCGACCGCGTCGTCTTCACCGACGTGGAGATCCAGGACGGCTGGCAGGACGACCTCGAGGCGTCGGCGAACTGGCGCTCGACGGTCACCGTCCTCGACGAGGGGGCGGAGACGGCGGGCGGAGCGTCGAGCGCCGACGGCGGGAGCGGCGACCGCGGCGCGGAGGACACCGGACTCGGCGCCTTCGCCGAGGACGGACAGAAGGCGGCCGCCGAGGCCGTCTCGGGCGAGACCACCGGAGACGGCGGCGGAAGCGCCGGGTCCGGCGGCGCCGCGGCCGCGACGGCGGAGCGCTCGGCCGAGGAGGTCGAGTTCACCGGGACGGTCGTCCAGACCGGCGATCCCGTCGTGCTGGACGACGGCCAGCGCACGAAGAGCGTCGAGACGGACGCGAGCCTGCGGCTCGGCGAGGAGATCACGGTCCGCGGGACGGAGCGCGACGGGACGATCGACGCCGACGACGTGTTCTGATCGGACGGCGGCGCGACGAGGGGATGGTCGACCGCCGAAGTGGCGGTCGACGGCGGGAGCGACGCGTCGAGTAGCCGCGACGCCAGCGCTCGGGCGCGGAGACGCCGGTAACGGAAAGCGTTATACGGTACACGGACGCGACTGTGTGTATGAGTGTCGAGTTGCCGTTCGCGCCGGTCGACGGGATCATCCGGCGGAACGCCGGGGAGCTCCGGGTCAGCGCCGACGCCGCCGAGGAGCTGGCGCGCCGCATCCAGTCGCACGGCGCGGAGCTGGCGATCGACGCGGCCGAACGGGCAACCGAGGACGGGCGGAAGACGCTGATGGCCTCCGACTTCGGCGTCGAACAGGTGATCGCTCGCGAGGAGCTCACCCTGCCCGTCGCGCCCATCGACCGGATCGCGCGGCTCCGGATCGACGACCGATACCGGGTCGGCGTCGACGCCCGGATCGCGCTGGCCGACATCCTCGAGGACTACGCCGACAACGTCGCGAGCGCGGCCGCGACGCTCGCGCGACACGCCGACCGGCGGACCGTACAGGCCGAGGACATCGAGACGTACTTCGCGCTGTTCGAGTAGATGCGATTCGGCTACAGCGAGCGGTGTCTCGCGCACGACACGGGGGAGCGACACCCGGAGAACCCGGACCGACTGCGCGCGATCCGCCGCGGCCTCGCCAAGCGGCACGGCGTCGAGTACACTGAGGCGGACCCGGCGACCCGCGCGGCGGTCGTCGCCGTCCACGACGCCGAGTACGTGGACGAGCTCGAGTCGTTCGTCGACGACGGGGGCGGGAGCTGGGACCCCGACACCGTCGCGAGCGAGGGGACGTGGGACGCCGCGCTCACCGCCGCCGGCCTCGCGCAGTGGGCGGCCCGGTCGGCGCTCGACGGGGCCGACGGCCGCGACACCCCCTTCGCGCTCGGCCGCCCGCCGGGCCACCACGCGGTCCCCGACGACGCGATGGGGTTCTGCTTCTTCAACAACGCCGCCGTCGCGGCCCAGACCGTCCTCGACGAGGGCGACGCGGACCGGGTCGCGATCTTCGACTGGGACGTCCACCACGGGAACGGCACGCAGGACGTGTTCTACGACCGGGGCGACGTGCTCTACTCGTCGATCCACGAGGACGGGCTCTACCCGGACACCGGCGACCTCGAGGAGACCGGCCGCGGCGAGGGGGAGGGGGCCACGGTGAACCTCCCGCTGGCCGCCGGCGCCGGCGACGCCGACTACCGCTACGCCATCGACGAGGCGATCGGGCCGGCGATCGACCGGTTCGACCCCGATCTGCTGATCGTCTCCGCGGGGTTCGACGCCCACCGCCACGACCCGATCTCGCGGATGCGCGTCTCCTCGGAGGGGTACGCGATGATGACCGATCGGATCCGGTCGGTCGCCGACGACGTCGGCGCGGCGGAGGCCTACGTGCTCGAAGGCGGCTACGGGCTCGACACCCTCGCCGAGGGCGTCTCGATGGTTCACGAGACGTACGACGGGCGAACCCCGGTCACCGACGACGAGGAGCCGGACGCGAAGACGGAGACGCGGGTGGCGGAGCTGCGGGAGCTGCTCGACCTGTAGGCGGGGGTCGACCGCGACGGTCGCCCGCGGTGAGGGTACGACCGAATCGACGCTCCGACCGCTCCGCTCGTCGATTGGCGACGACAGAAACGCCCGGAGCGGGATTTGAACCACAGTCGTTCCGCTCGTTTCACTCGCTTCACTCCCTGATTCAAACCCTCAGCGATCGTTTTCGACGAACGGCTCGCTGCGCTCGCCGTGTTGTTCGTCGAAAACGCCCGGAGCGGGATTTGAACCGGGATCAGACGTGCTCGCTCCCGTCGGTCGCTGCGCGCGACTGATAGGGTTCAAATCCTTCTGTCTGAGTTCGTCGTCGCCGGACTCGCTCGTCGCTTCGCTCCTCGCTCGTAGTCGGCGACGACAGAAGCGCCCGGAGCGGGATTTGAACCCGCGTCACGACCGTGACAGGGTCGTATGATGGGCCACTACACCATCCGGGCAAACAGCGACAAAAGCCCCGAACAGGGGGACGCCCGGAGCGGGATTTGAACCCGCGTCACGACCGTGACAGGGTCGTATGATGGGCCACTACACCATCCGGGCTTGTCGCAGTCATTGGTACCCCTGTCTGGCAAATAAGGCTTGTCATCGCCGGCGACGGTGGGGACGGGTGACAGGGGAGAGACGGCCGACCTCGTCGCCGATCGCGGCGGTAGTCTTTTGTACGATACCCGCATGAGTGTGAGTATCGCACGCCCCCGTCGTCGTGAGCCGCGCGCGGCGGAGTCGGTTGGCAAGTCTTATGCCGCTGGCCCATATAGCGATCTGTAGTATCTCGTGATAGCTTCTTTCAATAACCACCACCCATGGTAGACGTAAGCCAACACGAACTCGTCCCGGATCACGTCCTCCTCGACGACGACGAGGTCGACGAGGTTCTGGCGGAGTACGACGTGAAACGGACGAACCTACCGAAGATCAAACGCACGGATCCCGCGATCCCCGACGAGGCCGAGGTCGGCGACGTGGTGAAGATCGTTCGAAACTCCCGCACGACCGAGGAAGCGGTCGTGTACCGATTAGTCGTCTCATGAACAGGCAAGACCGACGCGTGGTCTCACGCGAGTACTTCTCGGACGAACGGCTCGCCGAACATCACTTCCGCTCGTTCAACAACTTCCTGGACCGCGGCATGCAGGAGGTCGTCGACGAGAAGGAGACGATCGAGACCGACATCGGCGACAAGGAGGGCCAAGAGCCCGTCTACGTCGAGCTCGGCGACGTGCGGATGGTCACCCCGCGCGTCCGCGAGGCCGACGGCTCCGAGGAGCTGCTGTACCCCCAGGAGGCGCGGCTCCGGAACATCACTTACTCGGCGCCCGTCTTCATGGAGATGTCCATCGTCCGCGGCGGCGAGGACGAGCCGGAGCAGGTCGTCGACACGACCGAGACGAAGGTCGGCCGGATGCCGATCATGGTCGGCTCGGACAAGTGTAACATGGCCGGCTTCTCCGACGAGGAGCTCATCGACATCGGCGAGGACCCCGTCGACCCCGGCGGCTACTTCATCGTCAACGGCTCCGAGCGCGTGCTGATGACCTCGGAGGACCTGGCGCCGAACAAGATCCTCGCGGAGTACGACTCGAAGTACGGCGACGAGATCCAGGTCGCCAAGACGTTCTCCCAGCGCCGCGGCTACCGCGCGCTGGTGCTGTGCGAGCGCAACCGCGAGGGGCTGCTCGAAGTGTCGTTCCCGTCCGTTTCGGGCTCGATCGACTTCGTGACGCTCGTCCGCGCGCTCGGCTTAGAGTCGGACGAGGAGATCGTCCACCGCGTCTCGGACGACCCCGAGATCGTGAAGTTCATGCTGGAGAACTTAGAGGAGGCGGAGGTGCAGACGACCGAGGAGGCCATCGAGACCCTCGGCGAGCGCGTCGCCTCCGGCCAGGGGAAGAACTACCAGCTCAAGCGGGCGAACTACGTCATCGACCGCTACCTGCTCCCGCACCTCCACGAGGAGGGCGTCGAGGAGGAGGACGTGCGGATCAACAAGGCGTACTACCTCTGCCGGATGGCCGAGGCGTGCTTCGAGCTCGCCTTGGACCGCCGCGAGTCCGACGACAAGGACCACTACGCCAACAAGCGCCTGAAGGTCTCCGGCGACCTGATGCGCGACCTGTTCCGGACCGCCCTGAACAAGCTGGCGCGCGACGTGAAGTACCAGCTGGAGCGCGCGAACATGCGGAACCGGCAGCTCACCGTCAACACGGTCGTCCGCTCGGACGTGCTGACCGAGCGGCTCGAACACCCGATCGCGACGGGGAACTGGGTGGGCGGCCGCTCGGGCGTCTCCCAGCTCGTCGACCGGACGGACTACATGGGCGTGCTCTCGCACCTGCGGCGCCTGCGCTCGCCGCTGTCGCGGTCGCAGCCGCACTTCGAGGCGCGGGACCTCCACGCGACCCAGTGGGGTCGCATCTGTCCCTCCGAGACGCCGGAGGGCCCGAACTGCGGGCTTGTGAAGAACTTCGCGCAGTCGATGGAGCTGTCGCAGACGGTCGAGGACGAACAGGGGCTGAAACGAGAACTGGCGTCGATGGGTGTCGAGGGAATTCCCGGCATCGAGGGCGTCGAACGACAGACGGCGGACGACTAACATGGCACAGGCAGAACGCGAAGCGAAGGTGTACGTCAACGGGAGCCTCGTCGGGACCCATCCGGACCCCGAGGCCCTCGCCGAACAGATCCGCGAGGCGCGCCGCCGAGGCGACGTCTCCGACATGGTGAACGTCTCGGTCAGAGACCGGACCCAGGAAGTGATCGTCAACGCGGACGCGGGGCGGGCCCGCCGACCGCTGATCGTCGTCGAGAACGGCGAGCCCCTGCTGGGCGACGAGGAGGTCGAGGCGCTCGAGCGCGGCGACGTCGAGTTCGACGACCTCATCGACCGCGGCTACGTCGAGTTCATCGACGCCGAGGAGGAGGAGGACATCCTCGTCGCCGTCGACGAGGAGGACGTGACCGAGGACCACACGCACCTCGAGATCGACCCGCAGCTCGTGTTCGGTATCGGCGCGGGGATGATCCCGTACCCCGAGCACAACGCGAGCCCGCGGATCACGATGGGCGCGGGGATGATGAAGCAGTCGCTCGGACTTCCCTCCGCCAACTACCGGATCCGGCCGGACACGCGCCAGCACCTGCTGCACTACCCGCAGCTGGCGATGGTGAAGACGCAGACGTCCGACCAGATCAGCTTCGACAAGCGGCCGGCGGCGCAGAACTTCGTCGTCGCCGTGATGTCCTACGAGGGGTTCAACATCGAGGACGCGCTGGTGATGAACCAGGGCTCCGTCGACCGCGCGCTCACCCGCTCGCACTTCTTCCGGACCTACGAGGGCGAGGAGCGCCGGTACCCCGGCGGCCAGGAGGACCGCTTCGAGATTCCCGACCAGGACGTCCGCGGCGCGCGCGGCGAGGACGCGTACACCCACCTCGACGAGGACGGCCTCGTCAACCCGGAGACGAAGGTGGACGAGTCCTCGGTGCTGCTCGGCAAGACCAGTCCGCCGCGCTTCCTCGAGGAGCCGGACGACATGGGCGGGCTCTCCCCGCAGAAGCGCCGGGAGACCTCGGTCACGATGCGCTCGGGCGAGTCGGGCGTCGTCGACACGGTGACGCTGATGGAGGGCGAGGACGGCTCCAAGCTCTCGAAGGTGAAGGTGCGCGACCAGCGCGTCCCCGAGCTGGGCGACAAGTTCGCGTCGCGACACGGCCAGAAGGGCGTCGTCGGCCACCTCGCCCCGCAGGAGGACATGCCGTTCACCGAGGAGGGGGTCGTCCCCGACCTCGTGATGAACCCGCACGCGCTGCCGTCGCGGATGACGGTCGGCCACGTGCTGGAGATGCTTGGCGGCAAGGTCGGCTCGCTGCGCGGCTCGCGCGTCGACGGCACGCCGTTCCAGGGCGAAGACGAGGAGGAGCTCCGCGGGGGGCTCGAGGAGCACGGCTTCAAGTCCTCCGGCAAGGAGGTCATGTACTCCGGCGTCACCGGCGAGAAGATCGACGCGGAGATCTTCGTCGGGACGATCTTCTACCACAAGCTGTACCACATGGTGTCGAACAAGCTCCACGCCCGCTCGCGCGGGCCGGTCCAGGTGCTCACGCGCCAGCCGACCGAGGGGCGGGCCCGCGAGGGCGGCCTGCGCGTCGGAGAGATGGAGCGCGACACGATCATCGGCCACGGCGCGTCGATGGTGCTCAACGAGCGGCTGCTGGAGTCGTCCGACGCCGAGACGGTCCACGTCTCCGCGGAGACGGGGCTCGTCGCCGTCGAGGACCGCGAGCAGCGCCGCGTGTACGACCCGGTCACGGGCGACGAGGACGACATCCACGAGCTCGAGGTGAGCTACGCGTTCAAGCTCCTCCTCGACGAGATGATCGCGCTCGGCATCCGACCGAAGCTCGAACTGGAGGACGCTATTTAAATGTCAATGCAAACACCGAAAGTGCTCGGCGGCATCGACTTCGGCCTCATGGACCCGGAGACGTACCGGGACATGTCGGCGACGAAGGTTATCACGGCCGACACGTACGACGACGACGGCTACCCGATCGACATGGGGCTGATGGACCCGCGGCTGGGCGTCATCGACCCCGGCCTGGAGTGCCGGACCTGCGGCTCCCACTCCGGCTCCTGTAACGGCCACTTCGGCCACATCGAGCTGGCCGCGCCCGTCATCCACGTGGGCTTCACGAAGCTCATCCGGCGGCTGCTCCGCTCGACGTGCCGGGAGTGCGGTCGGCTCGCCTTGGACGAGGCGCAGCGCGACGAGTTCCGCGACCGCTACGAGCGCGCGAAGGAACTCGGCGACGACGAGCACGACGTGCTGAAGGCCGCCGTCCGGCAGGCCCGGAAGGCGTCGACCTGCCCGTTCTGCGGCGAGCCGCAGGCGGACATCAAACACGAGAAGCCGACCACCTACTACGAGGTCCAGGACGTGCTCTCGGGCGACTACTCCGAGCGCATCGCGGCCGCGATGCAGCCCGACGAGGAGGAGGACGACCCGGGCACCTCGCCGCAGGAGCTCGCCGAGGAGACCGACATCGCCTTAGACCGGATCAACGAGATCATGGCCGGCGAGTTCCGCCCGCGCAAGGAGGACCGCCGCGCCATCGAGAAGGCGCTCGACGTCGACCTCACGGAGGAGGACATGAACAAGCTGATGCCCTCGGACGTCCGCGACTGGTTCGAGGACATCCCGAACGAGGACTTAGAGGTCCTCGGCATCGACGCGGAGGACTCCCGGCCGGAGTGGATGATCCTGACGGTCCTCCCCGTCCCGCCGGTGACCACGCGCCCCTCCATCACGCTCGACAACGGCCAGCGCTCCGAGGACGACCTCACGCACAAGCTGGTCGACATCATCCGGATCAACCAGCGGTTCATGGAGAACCGCGAGGCGGGCGCCCCGCAGCTGATCATCGAGGACCTCTGGGAGCTGCTCCAGTACCACGTCACCACGTTCGTCGACAACGAGATCAGCGGGACGCCGCCGGCGCGACACCGCTCCGGACGGCCTCTCAAGACCCTCAGCCAGCGGCTGAAGGGGAAGGAGGGCCGCTTCCGCGGCTCGCTGTCCGGCAAGCGCGTCAACTTCTCCGCCCGGACCGTCATCTCGCCGGACCCGACCCTCTCGCTGAACGAGGTCGGCGTCCCGGACCGCGTCGCGAAGGAGATGACCCAGACGCTCAACGTCACCGAGCGTAACGTCGAAGAGGCGCGCCAGTACGTCCGGAACGGCCCGGAGGCGCACCCCGGCGCGAACTACGTGCGTCGTCCCGACGGACGTCGCCTGAAGGTGACCGAGAAGAACTGCGAGGAGCTCGCCGAGAAGGTCGAGGCCGACTGGGAGGTCAACCGCCACCTCGTCGACGGCGACATCGTGATCTTCAACCGGCAGCCCTCGCTGCACCGGATGTCCATCATGGCCCACGAGGTCGTGGTGATGCCGTACAAGACGTTCCGGCTCAACACCGTCGTCTGTCCGCCGTACAACGCCGACTTCGACGGCGACGAGATGAACATGCACGCGCTCCAGAACGAGGAGGCCCGCGCCGAGGCCCGCGTCCTCATGCGCGTCCAAGAGCAGATCCTCTCGCCGCGGTTCGGCGGGAACATCATCGGCGCGATCCAGGACCACATCTCCGGGACGTACCTGCTCACGCACTCGAACCCCGAGTTCACCGAGACGCAGGCGCTCGACCTGCTCCGGGCGACCCGAGTGGACGAGCTGCCCGAGGCGGACGGCGTCGACGACGACGGCCGCGAGTTCTGGACCGGTCGGACGCTGTTCTCCGAGCTGCTGCCCGACGACCTCACCCTGCGCTTCTCGTCGTCGACCGGCGACGACGTCGTCATCGAGAACGGCCAGCTGATCGAGGGGACGATCGACGAGGACGCGGTCGGCGCGTTCGGCGGCGAGGTCGTCGACACCCTCACGAAGGAGTACGGCGAGACGCGCTCGCGCGTGTTCATCAACGAGATCGCGTCGCTGGCGATGCGCGCGATCATGCACTTCGGCTTCTCGATCGGGATCGACGACGAGTCGATCCCGCCGGAGGCCGAAGAGCAGGTCGACGACGCGATCGACAGCGCCTACGAGCGGGTCCAGGAGCTGATCTCGACGTACGAGGCCGGTGAGCTGGAGTCGCTTCCCGGCCGCGGCGTCGACGAGACGCTGGAGATGAAGATCATGCAGACGCTCGGGAAGGCCCGCGACTCGGCCGGGGAGATCGCCGACCAGCACTTCGGCGACGACAACCCCGCGGTCGTGATGGCCCGCTCCGGCGCGCGTGGCTCGATGCTGAACCTGACGCAGATGGCCGGCTCCGTCGGCCAGCAGGCGGTTCGGGGAGAGCGCATCAACCGCGGCTACGAGGACCGGACGCTCTCGCACTACAAGGAGAACGACCTCTCCGCGGAGGCGCACGGCTTCGTGGAGAACTCCTACCGCGGCGGGCTCACGCCCGAGGAGTTCTTCTTCCACGCGATGGGCGGCCGCGAGGGACTGGTCGACACGGCGGTCCGGACCTCCAAGTCCGGCTACCTGCAGCGCCGCCTCATCAACGCGCTCTCCGAGCTGGAGGCGCAGTACGACGGCACGGTCCGGGACACCTCGGGCCGGATCGTCCAGTTCGAGTTCGGCGAGGACGGCACCTCGCCGGTGAAGGTGTCCTCGGGAGAGGGCGACGGCATCGACGTCGACGACATCGTCGACCGCGTCGTCGACTCGGAGTTCGACTCCGACGACGAGAAGGAGCGGTTCCTCGGCGAGCGCACGCCGCCGACGAACCTGTCGGAGCACGCGGGGCCCGGCCTGAACAAGGCCTCGGGGGTGGAGTCGGATGACTGAGTACGACCACGTCACCGACGACATGGAGGCGGTCGTGGAGGCGACCGAGCTGCCCAGCCGCCTCAAGAGCGAGGTGTACGAGGCGCTCGAACGGAAGGCCGAGGAGGCCGGCGAGATCACCGTCGAGCAGGCCACCGAGGTCGCGACGGGCGTCGAGAACCGGTACCGCGAGACGCGCGTGGACCCGCTCGACCCCGTCGGCACCGTCTCCGCGCAGTCGATCGGCGAGCCCGGGACGCAGATGACGATGAACACGTTCCACTACGCCGGCGTCGCGGAGATCGACGTCACCCAGGGGCTCCCCCGGCTCATCGAGCTGGTGGACGCCCGGAAGACGCCGGACACGCCGATGATGACCGTCCACCTCGAGGGCGAGTACGCGACGGACCGCGAGAAGGCCCACGAGGTCGTCTGGTCCATCGAGGCGACGCGCATCCTCGCGCTCGGCGACGTGTCGACGAACGTCGCCGACATGCTGGTGCGCATCGACCTGAACGACGACACCCTCCTCGAGCGGTGGCCGACCCACTCCGATCCCTCCGAGGTCGCCGAGATCATCGCCGAGACGATCGAGGACTCGCTCGGCGTCGACGCCCGGCAGTCGGGCACCGTCATCGAGTTCGGTCCGGGAGAGCCGAGCTACCGCGAGCTGCTCCAGCTCGTCGAGCGGCTCCGCGAGATCGTGTTCAAGGGGATCGAGGAGATCGAGCGCGTCGTCATCCGGAAAGAGGAGATCGACGGCGAGGAGGAGTTCGTCCTCTACACCGAGGGGTCGGCGTTCGGCGACACCCTCGACATCGAGGGCGTCGACGCCTCGCGGACGACGTGTAACAACATCCACGAGATCTACCGCAACCTCGGCGTCGAGGCGGCCCGCGAGACGATCATCGACGAGACGAAGAACACGCTCGAAGAGCAGGGGCTCGACGACGTGAACGTCCGCCACCTGATGTTAGTGGCCGACATCATGACGAACAACGGCGAGATCGAGTCGATCGGCCGCCACGGCATCTCGGGGTCGAAGGACTCCGTGCTCGCGCGCGCGGCGTTCGAGGTGACGGTCAACCACCTGCTCGACGCCGCGATCCACGGCGAGTACGACGAGCTCGACGGCGTCATCGAGAACGTCATCGCCGGCAAACCGATCTCGCTCGGCACCGGCGACGTCGACCTGCGGATGGGGTCGCGCGTCGTGGGCGACGACTGATGTACGTCGAGCTCTCCGACGAGGCGCGGCGCTACATCGGTCGCTTCGACGAGCTGACCGGGGTCGCGCCGAAGGACTGCCTCGTGGAGGGCGACCGGCTCGTGTTCCTCGTGCCGGCCGGCGAGATGGCCGCCGCGATCGGACAGGCGGGCGAGACCGTCGAGGAGGCGGAGCGGCGGCTCGGCAAGTCCGTCGAGCTGGTGGAGGACGCGGACACGCCGGAGGCGTTCGTCGCGAGCGCGCTCGCGCCCGCGGCAGTCAACGCCGTGACGATCTCGGAGCAGAACGACCGCGTCGCGTACGTCGAGGTGCCGGAGCCGGACCGCGGTGTCGCCATCGGCGCCGACGGAGTCAACATCGAGACGGCCCGGACGCTGGCGAAGCGTCACCACGACATCGACGACGTGCAGCTGACCTGAGCCGGAATCCGCGCGCTTTTGCCGACGGACTCGCTTTTGAACCCATGAACCGCAGACGCGTCCTCGCGAGTCTCGGAACCGCAGCCGCGGTCGGGATCGCCGGCTGTTCCGGCGACGACGGCGGCGACGGCTCCGACAGCTCCGACGGCCCCGAGCGCCCGTTCGCCGACGCGGAGTGGCGCGACGGCGACGGGCTCGCGCTCGACGCGCTCGCCGAGTCGCACACGCAGGCGTTCGTCGACGCGGGCGGCTTCACGCTGTTCTCGACGGCCGAGACGAGCCACGACGGAGACGGGGAGCCGACGCCGTGGCTCCCGTCGCAGGAGTACGAGTCGAGCTACGACCTCGCGAACGGTCGTCAGTACGTGAGACAGGAGCTGACGGAGACGTCGGAGACGGAGGTCACGGAGCTGTACGTCGCCGACGGCGAGCTGCTGTTCCGCCAGCGGGTCGGCGACGAGACGCGGTACGACCGGCAGTCGGTGGACCGCTCCGAGGCCGAACTGGAGGAGTCGATGCGACAGGAGGCGCTGACGGGGATCCGCGTCGAGGGCGAGACGGAGACCGGCGAGACGCGGTACCAGGGCCTGAGTCAGTGGAATCCGACGAGCGACGGGGAAGGCGAGGTCCGCGGCGAGGCGACCGCCCGGTTCGCCGCCGACGAGTTCGACGGCGACCGGAACATCCCCGAGACCGTCGAGACCGCGTCGGCGACGGCGCACGTGTACGAGTCCGGCGTCGTCCCGGGGCTCGAACAGTCGTGGGCCGGCGAACACGACGAGGGAGAGGCGACGGTCGACGTCGACATCGACTACCGCGATCCCGGCGCGGAGATCGCCGAGCCCGACTGGGTCGCCGAGGCCCGCGAGGCGACGAGCGAGTGAGGGCGACCGGCGGCGACGGCGGCCCGCGGCCGGCGACGAACGACGGGCGCTCGCGCCGGCTTACCGGCTCAGCGGTGACGAGCGGCGGTCGTTTTGATCTTCTTCTCACGAGAAACACTCTCAGAACGGACGAGAGGTACCGCTCGGACGATCTGAGGCCGTTTCGTCGCGTCGAAAGACGACGCTTAAGTAGCTCCGTTCGGAAGTAGACGTACGATGGCGAACGGCAAATACGCGGCCCGTAAGCTCAAGCAGGACCGGCAGAAGCGCCGCTGGTCCGACTCCGAGTACGCTCGGCGAGAGCGCGGGCTCAAGAAGAAGTCCGACCCCCTCGAGGGCGCCCCGCAGGCTCGCGGGATCGTCTTGGAGAAGGTCGGGATCGAGGCAAAGCAGCCGAACTCGGCGATCCGAAAGTGCGTCCGCGTCCAGCTCATCAAGAACGGGAAGCAGGTCACCGCGTTCTGTCCCGGTGACGGCGCCATCTCGTTCATCGACGAGCACGACGAGGTCACGATCGCCGGGATCGGCGGGGCCAAGGGTCGAGCGATGGGCGACCTCTCCGGCGTCAACTACAAGGTCGAGAAGGTCAACGGCGTCTCGATGATCGAACTGGTTCGCGGAAACGCGGAGAAGCCCGTCAGATGAGCGGTGAGGAGACCGAGGCGCCGTCCGACGAGGACGTCGCCGCCGACGAGCCGGAGCCGGACGCGCCCGCCGCCAGCGAGGCCGCCAACGAGAACGCCGAGCTGTTCGGCGTCTGGGACGTCACCGAGATCGCCTACGAGGACCCCTCGACGAAGCGGTACATGACCGTGACGCCCATCGCCCACACCATGGGCCGCCACGCGTCGAAGCAGTTCAAGAAGTCCGAGATCTCCCTGGTCGAGCGGCTGATCAACCGCCTGATGCAGACCGACGAGAACACGGGCAAGAAACAGCAGGCGACGCGGATCGTCCGCGACGCCTTCGACATCGTCCACGACCGGACCGAGGAGAACCCGGTACAGGTCCTCGTGACGGCCGTGGAGAACGCCGCGCCGCGGGAGGAGACCGTCCGCCTGAAGTACGGCGGCATCTCCGTCCCCAAGGCCGTCGACGTCGCCCCCCAGCGCCGCGTCGACCAGGCGCTGCTGTTCATCTCCGACGGCGTCGCCAGCGCGACGTACAAGTCGAGCACCGCCGCCGCCGAGGCGCTCGCCAACGAGCTGATCGCCGCGGCCGACTACGACGCCGACCGCTCCTACTCCATCTCGCAGAAGGAGGAGCGCGAGCGCGTCGCCGCCGCGGCCCGCTGACGCCGGTTCGACGAGCGAACCGACGGGTCGCGTTTTTCCGACCGAACCGTCCGCGCGAGCGACGGCGCCGTCGGTTTCGACGCCGTCCGCCGAGAGCGACGGCGCCTCCGCTCCGCATCGGTGAGCGCGCGAAAGCGGAGAGAAGAACCGGAAGAGAAGAAACGCAGAGAGAGCCGCGGGGCCGCGAGCCGCCTCAGTCGTCGGCCGGCGCCGCGCCGGAGCCGCCGTCCGAGTGCTGCTGTTTGACCCACGAGAGCTTGCCGCCGGCCGCGAGGATGTCGCGCTCGCGCTCGGAGGCGTCGAGGTCGGCGGTGAACTCCCACTCGCCGTTGACGCTCACGGTGAACTCCTCCTGGCCGGAGCGGACGCCCGCGGGCACGTCGTCGACGATCGCGAGGTCGTCGCCCTGCTCGATCTTCTCGTACGTCTCCGCGTCGATCGCCAGCGGGACGATGCCGAAGTTGAACAGGTTCGCCTTGTGGATGCGGGCGAAGCTCTGCGCGAAGACGGCCTCGATGCCGAGGTACATCGGACAGAGGGCCGCGTGCTCGCGCGAGGAGCCCTGCCCGTAGTTCTCGCCGGCGACGAGGACGCCGCCGTCGGCGTCGAGCGAGCGCTGCGCGAAGGTGTCGTCGACGCGCGAGAGCGTGAACTCGGAGAGCTTCTCGATGTTCGAGCGGAACTTCAGGATGTCCGCCGTCGCCGGGATGATGTGGTCGGTGGTGATGTTGTCCTCCATCTTGAGGAGCGCCTCGCCGCCGTCCACGTCGATCCCGTCCTTGAGCGGCACGTCGCCGATGTTCGGGCCCTTGACGAGGCCGTCGTCGATCGCCTCGTCGGGCGAGATGATGTCGGAGTCGGACTCGCCCATGCCGGGGCCGTACTTCGTTCCCATCTCGAAACCGGGCTCTTCGAGGTCGCCGAGGTCGTCCGCGAGGTCACGCGGGTCGACGATCTCGCCGGTGATGGCCGCCGCGGTGGCGACCTCGGGCGAGCAGAGGAAGACGGAGTCGTCCTCGATGCCCGAGCGGCCCTCGAAGTTGCGGTTGAAGGTGCGCAGCGAGACGGAGTCGGAGGCGGGCACGTGACCGATGCCGATACACGCGCCGCAGGTCGCCTCGGAGAAGTTGACGCCGGCCGCCATCATCTCCGCGGTCCAGCCCTCGCGGGCCAGCATCTCGGAGGCCTGCTTGGAGCCGGGCGCGACGATCATCTCGGTCTGCTTGGCGACCTCGCGGCCCTCCAGCATCTTCGCGCTGGGGAGGATGTCCTCGTAGGCGCCGTTGGTACAGGAGCCGATGATGACCTGCTCGACGTCGGTGCCCTCGTACTCGCTGACGGGCGCGACGTTGTCGGGCATCGACGGGGCGGCCACGAGCGGCTCGAGGCCGGAGAGGTCGACCTCGATCGTCTCCGCGTACTCCGCGTCGTCGTCGGGCTGGAGGTCGACGTACTCCTCCTCGCGGTCCTGGCGCGCGAGCCAGTCTTTCGTCTTCTCGTCGGTGGCGAAGATCGAGGAAGTGGCGCCGAGCTCGGTGCCGAGGTTGGTGATCGTGGTCCGCTCGGGGATCGAGAGGTTCTCGGCGCCGGGGCCGGTGTACTCGAAGATCTTGCCGACGCCGCCCTTGACGGTCAGCTCGCCGAGGAGGTGCAGCGCGATGTCCTTCGCGGTCGCCCACTCGGGGAGCTCCCCTTCGAGGTGGACGTTGACGACTTCCGGCATCTCGACGTAGTAGGGGCCGCCGCCCATCGCGACGGCGATGTCGAGCCCGCCCGCGCCGATCGCGAGCTGGCCGAGCCCGCCGGGGGTCGGCGTGTGCGAGTCGGAGCCGAGCAGCGTCTTACCGGGCGCGGCGAAGTTCTCCTTGTGGACCTGGTGGCAGATGCCGTTGCCGGGCCGCGAGAAGTAGGCGCCGTACGTGCCGGCCGCCGAGCGGAGGAACCGGTGGTCGTCGGTGTTCTTGAAGTCGAACTGGTACGTCTGGTGGTCGCAGTACTGCGCGGCGAGCTCCGTCTGGACCTCGTCGAGGTCCAGCGCCTCGAACTGGAGCCACACCATCGTCCCAGTCGTGTCCTGGGTCAGCACCTGGTCGATCTCGATGCCGATCTCCTCGCCGGGCGTCAGCTCGCCCTCGACGAGGTGGTCACCGAGGATCTTCTCCGTAATCGTTTGTCCCATATCATCCGCACGTCGCTCTCCCGTGGATATAAAACCCGCGAGTTTCCCGAAAGATCGACCGTGTAGGATCCGTCTCACCGGCAATTCTTGGCGGGAGATCGGCGAGATACCGTTCCCCGTGGGAGCAATAGTCGTAACGAGAGTATAAGGCTCATAAAGGCCGTATCGGCCGAATTATCCGGGTCTCACGGCGACCGGGAGGGGGTCGGTCCGCACCGCGACGGCGTGCGACACCGTTTAGTCTCGCCCGCGGATTCGTTCGGGCATGTTCGACTCGGGAGCGACGGTCGCGGCGGCGCTGGAAGCCGGCGACGCCGACCTCGACGACGCGCAGCGACAGCCGAACGGCGTCGACCTCACGGTCGGGGAGATATTCGAGCAGACGACCCCCGGACGGATCGGTCGCGACGGGAAGCGCGTGGGCGAGCGCGAGGCGGTGCCGATCGAGGACGGAGCGTACCGGCTGGACCCCGGAACGTACGTGGTCCGGTACGGCGAGCCGGTGCGGATCCCCAGCGAGCGGGTCGGGTTCGTGCTCCCGCGGTCGACGCTGCTGCGGAACTCCTGTACCCTCGACACCGCCGTCTGGGACGCCGGCTACGAGGGCGTCGGCGAGGGCCGCCTCGACGCCGGCCACGCGATCGAGATCGAGCCGGGAGCGCTGATCGCCCAGCTGGTGCTCGCCGAGGCCGACCACGACGGGACGTACGATGGGTCGTATCAGTCGGAGAATCTCTGAGAAGCGGTCGCTCGTCGGTGTGAAAGGACGAACGGCACGCCCGTGCCGGGAAAAGGTGGCACGGGCGTGCCGTTCAGTAGGTCCCCGCTGACGCTTCGGCCCTCCAAGCGAAGCGTCACGCGAAACAAGCGGTGGAACGTACTTAAGCGTAGCGGGGGCGGCAGCGCTGTCGGATTCGGATCCGATGAAGTCGGTCCGGAATCGCCCGACGCGAGCGGGAGGTCAGCTACTTCCTCGCCGGGTGGTCGGCGCGGAGCCGGGCCTGCCCCTCGCCGAGCAGTCGTTCGCGGAGGGTGCCGCCGGAGCGCGCACCGCCCTCGTCCGGGTCGGGGACGAGCCCGCGCTCGCGCAGCTCCGGGACGACGAGGTCGACGAAGTCCGTCAGCGAGTCGGGGCGGACGACCTCCTTCACGTTGAACCCGTGAACGCCGACCTCCTCGTGCCAGTACGCTAACTCGTCGGCGATCTCCTCGGGGGTGCCGACGATCTTCGGTGAAGTGGTGCCGAGCCCGCAGAACTCCGCGACCTCGCGGACGGTCCACTCGCGGTCCGGCTGGGCCTTCGTGAACGCGTTCATCGTCCCCTGGATCGCGTCCGTCTCGATGTGCTCGACCTTCTGGTCGGGGTCGAGCTCCGAGAGGTCCATGTCGAGGAAGCCCGAGAGGAGCGCGAGCGTCGCCTCGACGTCGACGTGGCGCTTGTACTCCTCGTACTTCGCCTCCGCGAGCGCCTGCGTCTCGCCGACGACGGGGACGACGCCGATGAAGAACTTCAGGCTCTCGGGGTCGCGGCCGCGGTCGGCCGCGCGCGACTTCACGTCCTCGATGTACTCCCGGACGCCCGCCTCGGTCGGCTGGCTGGCGAAGACGGCCTCGGCGTTCGCGGCCGCGAACTCCCGCCCGCGGTCGGAGGATCCGGCCTGGTAGACGACGGGGGTCCGCTGCGGCGAGGGCTCGCAGCCGTGGGGGCCGGGCACGGAGAAGTGCTCGCCCTCGTGGTCGATCGCCGAGACCTTCTCGGGGTCGGTGTACCGCCCCGCCTCGCGATCGATTTCGACCGCGTCGTCGTCCCACGACTCCTCCCACAGCTTGTAACAGACGTCGAGGAACTCGTCGGCGCGGTCGTAGCGCGTCTCCTTGTCCATCCGCTCGTCGAGCCCGAGGTTCTCGGCCGCCGACTGCAGGTAGGAGGTGACGACGTTGATCGCCACCCGCCCGTCGGTGAGGTGGTCGAGCGTGGAGAACTCCCGCGCGAGCTGGTACGGGTGGGTGTACGTCGTCGAGCGCGTCACGGCGAAGCCGAGGTCCTCGGTGACCTCGGCCATCGCGGGGACGACGAGCTGCGGGTCGCTCGCGGGGGTCTGGACCGCCTTCTCCACCGCGGTGTGGCGGTCGTCGCCGTACACGTCGTAGATCCCGCGCACGTCGGCGAAGAACACCGCGTCGAAGCCGCCTCGCTCGGCGGTCCTCGCGACCTCGGTCCAGTACTCCCGGTCGGTGTACTCCGGCGACCGGTCGCCGGGGTAGGTCCACGACCCCGGCGAGACGTGCTCGACGGAGGCCATGGTGAAGAGGTTGAGATGCAGGCGGTCGGGCATGGACGCGGATACGGGAGGCCCCGGTAATACCCCACAGAAAGGGGCGTCACTTGTCGGCGTCGCGGACGCGGCGGCGGGTCGACCGCGAGAAGCGGACGAGACCTACGGCGACGCCGTCTCCGGCGAGGAGACGTACGCGGCGAAGTCGGAGGTCGTGATGATCCCGATCGGCGTGTCGCCGTCGACGACGGGCACGTGGTGGAAGCCGTGCTCGACCATGAGCGAGGCCACCGCCGAGACGGAGTCCTGCGCGCCGGCCGTGATCGGGTCTCGCGTCATGTACCGCTCGACGGTCGTCTCCGCTTTCGGCTGGCTCTTCGCGACGATGTCGACGAAGTCGGTCGTGGTGAGGATACCGACCAGCGCGCCGTCGTCGTCGACGACCAGCGCCGAGCTGATGTCGTTGTCGAGCAGCACGGCGGCCGCGTCCTCGACCAGCGTGTCCGGCGTTACCGTGTGGAGCTCGCTCGTCATCAGCCGCGCGACGAACACGTCTTCGATGTCGTCCATACGTGTGAGTCCGTCGCTCGGGGTATAAGGATTCCCACAGCGAGCGTCGACGCCGGCTAGCGGAACCGCGAGAGCCCCGACTGCCGGCGCGGCCCGGTGCCGTCGGGGTCGGCCACCCACGCGGTCCGCGCGGCCCGGAGCCCGTCGCGGTCGACCGCCGGCGGATCGGCGGGGTCGTACGCGTCACAGCCCGCGCCGCAGTCGCGACCCGGGTCGACCACGCGGTCGAACCGCTCGCAGTACGGCCGGCCGTCGGCGGTTCCCGTCGCGTGCGCGCACCCCGGAGGCGACGGTCGCCACCCCTTCCCGTACGCGCGCTCCGCGATCCGGCGCCGCTTACGGGCCAGCGCGTCCGGATCGACGAGCGCAACGTCGGTCCGGAGCGACCGCTCGTCGCGGATCTCGACGCCGGGCGCGCCGGGGTCGAGGGGGGCGGGCTCCCGGACCACCTCGCGCTCGCCCGTGTCGGGGTCGAACCGCCAGACTCCGACCGGGTCGGGGATCCGGTTGAGGTGCGCGCGGGTGACGTACGAGGCGGTGGCGAGGATCGCCTCGTCGAACAGCCCGAGCGCGACGTCGTACCGCAGTTGGGCCGCCAGGTCGCCCGGCGTCCCGAGGTCCGGCTTGTTCTCGATCGCGGTCAGCGAGCCGATCCAGTCGTCGGGGTAGCGGGCGGTCGCGCGCACGACCGGGCGCCCGTCGCGGCGCTCGCGCTCGAGGTAGCCGACCTCGACCGCGCGCTCGACGACCGCGGCCGCGCGCTCGGGCGGGAGGTCGAACGCGTCCGCGACGGGGACCGCCTCGCCGGGACCGACCGCGGCCTCGATCGCGGGGTCCGGGATCCGCTCGGACGCGATCGCCGCCCGCCGGTCGAACCCCGGGCCGGGCTCTACCACGCAGACGTCGACGATCCGCCCGCCGGGGTTCGTGACCCCCGCGCCGAGCTGGCGGGCGACGACCCGGTCCGGCGATTCGAGCGCGGCGCATAAGGCCAGCTCGAACCGAAACTCCATGGGGGAGGGGAGGGGCGTCGACGAGTAAAGGGCATCGGCGCGGTCGAAACCGGTATTCCCCGGCGGCGCCAACGTCGACCATGCGCCGGGTCACCCGGAACCTCCTCGTCGCCATCGCGCTGGTCGTCGTCGCCCTGCTCGCGTTAGGGGCCCTCCCGAGCTACCTCGGCAGCGGCGACCCCTACTACCTGACCGCCGAGCCGATCGAGACCGACGAGCCGGCCGTGGACGCGAACAACGTCTCCGAGCGACGGTGGCCGTTTCTGACGAGCGCGCTAACGAGCGACGACGGCCGCTCCGACCCGTACCGGTCCGACTCCTACGGGATCAAAGAGTGGTTCACCCACACGCCGTTCGACGAGATGGACGCCCTCGCGCGGCAGACTCCCGAGGCCGCGACGGACGATGGGGTGCGCGTGCGGTACGAGGGAACCGTCTACCGCGTGGAGGTGGTGCGGCCGTGAGCGACGACGGGGAGCGATCGGGCGGCGGGGGAGACGCGCCCGCCGCCGACCTCCGCGACCTCCCGGCCTTCGCCGACGGCCGCAACCACTCGCTGCCGGGCGAGCCGGAGTGGCCGGTGCGGGAGGTCGCCGTCGAGTACGACGCCGGCTGGTTCGTCGGCGGGTACGACCGCGTCGAGCAGCCGGACGGGTCGGAGAAGAAGTACTACTGGGCGGAGCTGTCGCCCGCGACGGTCGTGGTCGCGGTCGCCGACGGCGACGTGCTGTTCGTCGAGCAGTACCGCCCGACGGTCCGGAACACCCAGCTGGAGCTGCCCGCCGGGATCGTCGAACGCGGCGAGTCGTACACCGCGGCCGGGGCGCGGGAGCTGGCCGAGGAGACCGGCTTCGCGCCGTCGTCGACGTCGCTGCTCCAGGAGGTGTGGTGTTCGACGGGCGTGCTCCGCCACAAGCGCGGCTACGTGTTCGCCGAGGGGCTCGAGCCTGTCGACGTCGACCACGACAGCAACGAGTTCCTCTCGCCGCGCGCGGTGCCGGTCGAGGAGGCGCTGGCGGTCGCCCGCGACCCCCCGACGAACGACGCGACGCTGGAGGGGCTGCTGCTCGCCGACCGGGAGGGGCTACTGTAGGGGGCGGCCCGACCGGGAGCGGTCTCCGAAACCCGACGAACGTCCAGATCACGGGCGAGAAGCGGAGGTATTAGTCGTCTCGGCCCCTGCCTCCCTCCATGAACCGGACCTCGGAGCAGTCGGTGTTGCTGTCGGACGACCCGCCGCTCGACCTCCGGCTCTCGGAGTCGGAGCTGGAGGCGACCCGCGCGCGCGTCGTTTCGTTCATTCGGGACGTCGTCGACGACGCCGGCGCGGAGGGCGCCGTCCTCGGTCTCTCGGGCGGGATCGACTCGACGCTGACCGCCCACCTCGCCGTCGAGGCGCTCGGCGAGGAGGGGCTCCACGGGATCACGATGCCCTCGGAGGTGAACGACCCGGACGTGATGAGCGACGCCGAGCGCGTCGCCCGCGAGCTCGGGATCGAGTACGACGTGGTCGAGATCCAGCCGATCGCGGAGTCCCTCTTCGACGCGTTTCCGGAGGCCGCGACCGATCAGACGGCGGCGGGGAACGTGTACGTCCGGACCCGCGCGGTCCTCAACTACCTCGTCGCCAACGCGGAGAACCGAGTGGTGCTCGGAACGGGGAACCGCGCGGAGGGGATGACCGGCTACTTCACGAAGTACGGCGACCAGGCGGTCGACTGCAACCCGATCGGGAACCTCTACAAACAGCAGGTCCGCCAGCTGGCGGCGCACGTCGGCGTCCCGCGCGACCTCGTGATGCAGGAGCCGACCGCGGGGATGTGGGAGGGCCAGACGGACGCCGAGGAGATGGGGCTGGACTACGACACCGTCGACGCGGTCCTCGCCGTCCACGTCGACGGCGGGCTCTCCCGGGCGGCGACGGCCCGCGAGCTCGGCGTACCGCTCGAAGCCGTCGACCGCGTCGTCGAGCTCCACGAGCGCAGCGCTCACAAGCGGTCGATGCCGCCGGCCCCGGAGCGGTAGGCGCGTCGGCGGGGGCCGCGAAAATCGGGACCGGGGCTCAGGCGTCGTGCGCCCGTCGTTTCGTGACCTCCGCGATACCGGCGTTGGCCGAGCAGTTCGGGCACGCGTGGATCCGGCCGCGCGCGTCGGAGAACACGCGGGCGAACCGGTCCGAGACGTGCGCGTCGCAGTGTTCACACGTGGGCATGGCGGGGACTCTCCTCGTGTGAGGTGGCGTCGTGTGTCATGGTGTTCTGTGCACGTGCGAGTTGGTCACGAACGCCTAAGTGGGCTTTCCGAACTCCGGCCCAAATTACGCCCAAAACTCCGACCGATCGTCGGAAAAGACGGGTCGCCGCCGCGGTCAGAACGCCCGCAGCTCCTCGAGCACGGCCAGCGCGGAGCCGTCGTCGACGGCCTCGCGGGCGGTCTCCAGTCCCTCCTCGATCGAGTCGGCGTCCTCGCGGGCGTAGATCCGGAGCGCGGCGTTGACCGCGACCGCGTCGGCGAAGGCGCCGTCGCGCTCGCCGGCCAGGACGTCCTCGGTGATGGCGGCCGACTCCGCGGCCACGTCGTCGACGGCGAGGTCCGCCTCCTCTAAGTCCATCCCGTACTCGGCGGTCTCGATCTCGAAGTCGTCGAAGGAGGCCCCCTCGCTGCCGGCCTCGTCGCCGTCGGCTCCTCCTTCCGCGTCGCCGGCCGCGTCCCACTCGGCGACCTTGGTGTAGCCGGGGCGCACGTCGTCGTACCCCTCCATCCCCTGGAACATCAGGACGCGGTCGAGGTCGTGGAACTCGCTTTCGACGAACGTGTCGACCACCTTCTTCGCGAACGCGAGGTGGTAGAAGGAGCCGAGGTGGACGGACGCGCCCGCGGGGTTCGCCAGCGTCTCGATCGTGTTGACGAACGTCCGGACCCCCATCATGTCCCGGCGGTCGAACAGGTCGTCGATCGCGGGGTTGAACGCCGGCTGGTAGTAGAAGCCGAAGCCGGTCTCGTCGACCATGTCGGCGGAGTCGCCGGGCGTCAGCTCGGTGTGGACGCCGAGCTCGTCTAAGACGTGCTTGTAGGCGTCCTGCTTCTGCGTGGGGACGCGGTCGCCCGAGTGCACGACGACGGGCGTCCCGGCCGCGGCCGCGACGACGCCGGCGGCGACGCCGAGGATCGCGGAGCGCCCCTTCCCGTCGTAGTTGGCGCCGCAGTCGACGGGGTCGGCGTCGGGCTCGACGTACTCGACGCGCTCGCACATCACGTCGACGTACGCCCCGAGCTCCTCGGGCGTGTTCCGCTTCCAGCGGTTCGCGAGCCAGAACGCCCCGAGCGTCGTCGGGTCGGGCTCGCCCGCGAGGATGCGCTCGAACGCCTCGGTCGCCTGCGCGCGCGTCAGGTCGTCGGCCGACTTGTGGCCGGAGCCGCAGACCTCGGTCATCAGCCGCTTGAGGGGCCAGTCGCCGAACTCCTGGGTCGCCTGAGCCATACGCGCCGTTCGGGTCCTCGAACGAAAAGTCCCTCGCTCGGCTCCCGTCCGACGGGAACGGACCGCTCGCGGACGGCCGCGGCGAGCGCGCGCGCGACGGGGCAGGCCCGGGCGCGGCGAGCCGGACCGGGCTCGGAAGGCGCGCGCGAGCCGCGGAGGCCGGCGACGGAATCCCTCGCGCCGGTTGCGTGCCAACCGTTCGCATAATACAATAGATCGATTAGAGCTTTCTATGCCAGTTTAGAATCGTATCGTCCAATTTCTATTCTCAGAAGAATTGTACTGGGGTGCAAAAAGCGTTAGAACTATATGTTCGTCTATCCGTTAGAGAAGCGTACCCGATGACGTCCAAATCCGTCGCCACCGCGCTCACGCTGTATCGCGCCCGCACGCTGACGCTCGAACAGGCCGCCACGATCGGCGGCTGCTCGGCGGCGCAGTTAGAGGAGAGCGCCCGGGCGTTCGCGCCGTCGTCGGGGCAGGCCCCCGCTGACGACTGACTCGGCCCGCCCGGAACCGCCTGCCCTCCGACCCGCCGACTCTCCGGAACCGCTGACCCCCTCCGAAACCCGTAGGTACGCGCGGCTCCAACCCGACGTAATGAGTCTGGACGCCGACTGGCGGGCCGACGTCGACGCGGTCGACGCCGCGCTCGTCGACGAGTACCAGAGCGGCTTCCCCGTCGAGCCGCGCCCGTTCGAGCGGGTCGCCCGGGAGATCGCCGCCGAGACGGGCGTCGACGTCGACGCCGACGAGGTCCTCGACCGCGTCCGCGACCTCCGGGAGCGGGGCGTGTTCCGGCGGTTCGGGGCGGTGCTCAACCCGCCCGTCATCGGCTCGTCGACACTGGCGGCGGTGCGAGCGCCCGAGGAGCGGTTCGACGAGGTCGCCGAGGTGATCAACGGCTACCGACAGGTGAACCACAACTACCGCCGCGACCACGCGTGGAACCAGTGGTTCGTCGTCACCGCGGGCTCGCGGGAGCGCCGGGACGAGATCCTCGCGGAGATCGAGGAGCGGACCGGCTGCGAGGTGCTGGCGCTCCCGATGCTCACGGACTACTACATCGACCTGGAGTTCCCCGTCGTCAACGCCGACCGGTTCGCGAGAGAATCCCTCGACGAGACGGCGGTCTCCGCCACCCGCATCTCAGAGGATGCCCGCGGCGACCTCTCGGCGCTCGAGGCCGACCTCCTCCTCGCGATCCAGGACGGCTTCCCGCTGTCGGCGACCCCCTACGCCGACGTGGCGGACGAGATCGGCGCCCCCATCGACGACGTCCTCGCGGCGGTCGATCGCCTGCTCGCGGACGGCTGCATCAAGCGAATCGGTTGCGTCGTCAACCACGTCGTCACCGGGTTCACGAACAACTGCATGGTGGTCTGGGACGTGCCAGACGACGAGCTCGACGAGCGCGGCGAGGCGGTCGGGAGCCTCCCGTACGTCACGCTGTGTTACCACCGCCCGCGCCGCCCCGAACAGGGGTGGGAGTACAACCTGTTCACGATGATCCACGGGCGCGAGGCCGAGGCGGTCGACGCGAAGATCGACGAGCTGGCGGCCGACCACCTCCCCGTCCCCCACGAGCGGCTCTACTCGACGGAGACGCTGAAACAGACCGGCGCGCGGTACGAGGACCTCGTCGCCGACGGGGAGGAGTAGCTGGGGAGAGATCGGAGAGAAACGGCGGGCGAGGCTCAGTCGTCGCCGAGCGACGCCGTCGGTTCGTCCGCGTCGAGCGCGCCGCCGGCGGGCGCGTCGCGGCCGCGAGCGTCCGCACCGAGGCCGTCGAGCGCGTCCGCGCCCGCGACCGCGACGACGACGAAGCCGACCTTCGAGACGACGTCGAGGTAGACGAACACGAGCATCTCCGTGGAGGCCGTCAGGAGCCCGAGGCCGGTGGGCGCCAGCACCCAGACGACCGGGTACAGCGTCCAGAGGACGACCGTGATGTTCCGGAGCGTCCCGAAGACGGCGCGGACGCGGTCGCCCTCGGCCGACGCCGAGCGCGGGAGCACGACGAGCAGGCCGTAGACGAGCGCGGCGTACGCCGTCGCGGCGACGCCGAACAGGGCCCACGAGAGCGTCCCGGCGGTGACGACCGCCGCGGTCCCGCCGGCGATGATCACCACGTCGACCGCGATCAGCCCGGCGAGCAGCCCGCGCGACGGGTGCGCGAGCAGGCCGAGGTACAGCAACAGCAGCGGGGTCGTGATCAGCCAGTCGAGGTAGCGCGCGACCGGGAGGTCGCCGCCGGGCGTCGCCACCGTGCCCAGCCCGAGCGCCATCGCGAGGTACGCGAGCGCCGCGACGCCGGTGACGCCGGCGAGGGTGGCGTAGTACCGCGCGTGCGACTCGCCGGTCTCGGACGACCCCGAGAGCCACGCCCACAGCGGCGGCACCGTCCCCGCGCCCATCGCGAGGACCCCGAGCCACGCCCATATCGTCGTGTCGGCGAGCATCTCAGTTCACCCCCTCCCCGGCGGCGCCGTCGGCACGCTCCCCGTGCGAGAAGTCGAAGGCGGTGTCGGAGTTGCTCCCGCGCCCGCCCGTTTCGGCGTCGGCACCGTCGCCCGCGGTCCCCCCGTCGGAGACCGCCGTGGCGGACCCGCCCGGAGCGCCCGAATCGCCCCCGAGCGCGTCGTCGGCCGCGAACTCGAAGCCGCCGACGGCGTCGCGCAGGCGGCCCGCGCGGTCGGAGAGCGACTCGGCGGCGGTCTCGACCGCCCCGAGGGTGCGCTCCTGCTCGTCGACCGCGCCGGTGACGTCGCCGGCCGCGCCGGCCGTCTGCGCGCTGATCGCGGAGACGTCCTCGACGTGGCCGACGACCGCGTCCACGGAGTCGGCCTGCGTCTCCGTGGCGCGGGTGATCTCGGTCATGCTGGTGTCGGTGCGCTCGGAGGCCTCCGCGAGGCGCTCCAGGGCGTCGATCGACGTCTCGACGGTCTCGACGCCGGCGGAGATCCGCTCTTCGGTGCGCTCCATCGCGTTCGCGCCCGTCTCCGCGCGCTCCTGTACGGAGTGGATCCGAGCCTCGATCTCGCTGGCCGACTCCTGGGTCTCCTCGGCCAGCGCCTTCACCTCCTCGGCGACGACCGCGAAGCCGGCGCCCTCCGCGCCGGACCGGGCCGCCTCGATCGACGCGTTGAGCGCGAGCAGGTTCGTCTGCTCGGCGATCTCCGAGATGGTGTCGACCACCTCGCCGATCTCCTCGACCTCCGCGGCCAGCGCCTCGACCTCGGCGGTCGTCTCCGCGGTCGTCTCCTCGACCGCGTCCATCTCCGCGAGCGCCTCCTCGGCGGCCTCGCGGCCCTCCTCGCCGACGCCCGCGGCGTGCTCCGCGGTCTCGGCCACGTCGGAGACGGTGGCGGCGACCTCCTCGGCCGACGACGCGAGGTTCTCCGCCTCGTCGGTCGCCGCCCGGAGGTCGTCGCGCTGGGTGCGCGCCCCCGCGGCGATCTCCTCGACCGCCTCGCTCACGGTCCCGGTCGTCGCCCGCAGGCTCTCCGTGCGGTCGTCGACGGTGCCCGCGACGTCGGCGGTGTCCTCGGCGACCGTCGCGACCGACGCCACCGTCCCCTCCAGCTCGTCGGCCATCTCGTTGAACGCGGCGCCGACGCGGGCCATCGCCTCGCTGTCGCTCTCGGGGTCGACGCGCCGCGTCAGGTCGCCGTCGGCGAGCGCCCGCATGGCCGATTCGTACTCGCTCGCCTTGCGCTCGACCGTCTCGGCGCGCTCGGTCGCCTCCCGGCGGGCCTCCTCGGCCTCACGGCGGGCGGTCTCCGCGTCGTCGATCTCGGCGCGGAGCGAGCCGCGCATGGCGTCGAACGCCTCGAACAGCCGGCCGATCTCGTCGGTCCGCCCCGTCTCGAGCGTCACGTCGAGGTCTCCGTCGGCCATGCGCTCCGCCTTCGCCGTGAGCTGGCGCAGCGAGATGACCGTGTTCGACCCGACCGTGACGCCGATGAGCGCGAGCCCGATCACCGTCAGCAGCGTCATCCCGACGAGGCCGGAGCGGATCTCCGCGCCGATCGCCCCGACGCCCTCCGTTCGGAGGTAGACGACCGCCCCGTACGCGACTGAGATCCCCGTGACGCCGATCAGCGACAGCGCGAGTTTCGCGCCGTAGCTCGACCGGACGCCGGAGAACGGTCCCTCTTGCATGATGTACCGATCGCCAGGGAAACGGCGACATTAATGACTGGGATGAAAATATCAGTTCTGAAAACCCTGTGCGGCGCGATCTCGGCCGAAGGCGGCGGTCAGCCGAGGAGGTAGCGCGTCCAGGGGTACCGCTCGACGAGCGGCTCGCCGCCGACCTCGTACTGCTCGACGTAGGCGTCGAGCCCGAGGATGCGCCCGGCGCCGAAGGCGGCGACCGAGAGGAACACGAGCATGTACGCGAAGTCGCCGTTGATGTAGCCGTGGCCGATGTCCCAGTTCCCGAGGTAGAACAGCACCATCATGAACGCGCCCCAGAATGCGGCGAACCGCGTGAGCAGGCCGACGATCACTCCGAGACCGATGAGGAGTTCCCCCCACGGCACCGCGACGTTCACGAACTCGACGAACCACGCGGTCTCGCCCATCGCGGTGAACAGCCCGGCGGCCGGACTCCCGTTCCCGGCCGGGGCGTTCAGGAGGTAGCCGGACGCGCTGAACTCCCCGCTCAGGACCTTATCGAGGCCGCTCTGGAAGAACGCCAGCCCGATCATCAGACGCAGCGCGAGGATGAACCAGACGCTGAGCGTGTGGAGTCTCCCCTCCACCGAGACGCCGCCGATCGTGCTCCGCAGTGAGACTTCTTTTGTCGACATACCGATACCGACTCGTCGTCGGGGGATAATTACCGGTCGGGATTCCCGGGAGGGGAGAGACCGACGGGAGCGGGCGGGACCGGTACGTTGACGGGGGCTCCGGCTCCCGACTACGTATGTCGGACGCGTTCGATCGGCTCGGATACGGGACGTACAGGCTGGCCCGCGGCGAGGAGTGCGTCGCCGGGGTCGCCCACGCGGTCGAGACGGGCTACCGCCACGTCGACACGGCGCAGGGGTACGACAACGAGGCGTCGGTCGGGACGGGGATCGACCGCACCGACGTCGACCGCGACGACCTGTTCGTCGCGACGAAGCTCTCGACGGACAACCTCTCGTACGACGACGCGGTCGCGACGGCGCGGGTGAGCCGCGACCGGCTCGGCGTCGACTCGATCGATCTGCTGTACGTCCACTGGCCGATACACACCTACGACCCCGAGGAGACGCTCCCCGCCCTCGACGCCCTCGTCGACGAGGGCGTAATCGACCGGATCGGGCTCTCGAACTTCCGGCCCGACCAGTTGGAGGAAGCGATCGACCGGCTCGACCACGACGTGTTCGCCCACCAGGTCGAGTGCCACCCGCTGCTCCAGCAGGAGGAGCTCCGCGAGATCGCGGTCGAGCGCGATCATTGGCTCGTCGCGTACTCGCCGATCGCTCGCAACCGCGTCGCCGACGTGGACGTGCTGCGAGAGGTCGCCGCGAAACACGACGCGAGCCCGGCGCAGGTGAGCCTCGCGTGGCTCCTCTCGAAGGAGCGGGTCGCGCCGATCCCGAAGGCCGCGAGCTTCGACCACGTCGAGGCGAACTGGGCGGCCCGCGACCTCGACCTCGACCGCGAGGACGTCGAGCGGATCGACGCGCTCGACCGCGGCGAGCGCGTCGTCGACTTCGACGAGGCGCCGTGGAACCGAGTGTGACGGATGGCCTCCCGGACGGGGAGTGTATCGCCGCCCGAAGCGGAACTGAACGCCGTCCCGCACCGGACCGCGACCCTGACGCCCCGTCGTCGGAGATTTCACTTCCGCTTTCGGGCGCGTTTTTAAAAGGCGTCGGCCCGACGACTCCGGTATGAGCCAGTCCACGTTCGACGACGACGACCTGTTCGGCGAGGCGGCCGAGGAGACCCGCGCCGAGGTCCGAGAGCACCTCGCGGCCGCTCGGGCCGAGCTCCCGGACCCGGACGACGTGTGGGAGACGGACGCGGACAACGTGCTCGGCGCCCTCAACGGGCTCAAATCCGCCCTCAACGTCGGCGACGCGATCGACTCCGTCCGGTCGGCGAAGAAGGCGTACGTGCTCGGCGAGCGCGCCGACGCCTTCGAGGACGCCGAGGATTTGAAAGCGGAGATCGAGGAGCTGGAGTCGCTCGTCGGCGACATCGAGAGCGCCGCCGAGGAGGTCGCCTCGCTCACGGGGACGATCCCCGCGATCCGCGGCGCCCTGCAGGACGCGGCGGAAGCCGACGACGAGGACGACGAGTAGTCGACATTCCGCTCCGTTGGCCCGTCGAAATCCGTAGCGAGAGGTTCGTTCAGAGCCAGTTCCACCAGTACGGGGGGAGCAACGTCCCCTACGACGGGCCGAGCATACGCTGATACGAGTAGTGTGCTGAACGGGGGAACTGTCGGGTACCAACGTCTCTTTAGTATTCGGTGGGTTATTCGTCGTATGGAGTGTCCCGTCTGCGGAAGCGCCGTCGTGGAGTTCAGCGAACTGCCAGACGAGCTGCGGGAGCGCTTGGAGGCGGATCCACAACGACAGCGACAGTCGGTCGCGCACCGCCGGGAGAAGCATACCGCCTGTCCCGGCTGCACGTTAGAGATACACGGGTGCGGCCAGCCCTACGCTATCCCCGAGGAAGCGACCCCGGCGCGCTGACGACCGACGGCGGGTCGCTTTTTAAATTGACTCCCGCTCGACGACCGCCGCCGCCAACTCCGCCAGCGCGTCGCTCGCGAGGGTCAGGAGCTCCTCGCCGCGCTCGGCGTCGCCGGCGGTCGGGTCGCCGACGACGCCGTTCTCCGTGAACTCGTCCGAGTCGTGCGCGAGGTTCACCCCCGAGACCCACTCGCCCCAGCGGTCGGCGGCCCCCTCGCTCGCGGCCGCGACGCGGTCCTCGCGGACGAGGTCGGGGTTCGTCGCGCGCAGCAGCGCCGTCTCCAGCGGGCCGGCGTGGCCCATGTCGCCCGCGTGCTCGCCGACCGCCTCGAACCAGGTGAACGCGACGGCGTAGCCGTCGTGGGCGCCGTCGCGGGAGAACCGGCGGGCGACCTCCGCGAGCGCCTCGACGTTGCCGCCGTGCCCGTTGACGAACACGACCCGGTCGATTCCGTGGTGCGGCAGCGATTCGGCCGCTTCGCGAACGTACGCGCGGAAGGCGTCCGGCGAAACCCACATCGTCCCGTCGAACGCGCGGTGCTCCTCGGCGACGCCGACGGGGATCGGCGGGGCGACCGCGGCTTCGGCGGTCCCCTCGTCTCGATCCCCCGTACCCCCGTACGCCGCCGCGCCCGCCTCCGCGACCGCGACGGCGTCGAGGGTGTCGGTCCCGAGCGGCGCGTGGGGGCCGTGCTGTTCGGTGCTGCCGACGGGGACGAACGCGACGTCGACGTCGGCGTCGCGCACGTCGGTCCAAGTGGCGTCAGCGAGTCGCATGCGGTCCCTTCGACGGGACGCGCCGTATAGCCGACGATCGGACGGGGGATCGACCGCGAACGGACCGCGAGTCGACACGGGGAATTATTCCGATCCGCGGTGACAGTCACCTCATGGGCAATGAGAACGATGAACAGGGTCGGACAGCGGGGGTGACGTTCGGACCGCTGAAGCGGGCGCTTCGCGAACACGCCTATCCGGTGTCGGTCGGGGAGCTGGTCGAGCAGTACGGCGGCTTCGAGCTGGAGACCGGGAGCGGGGGCGAGCGGCTCGAAACGACGCTGGAGCGGTGCGAGCGGACGCGGTTCCACGAGCCGCGCGAGGTGCGCGACGCGATCCTCGACGCGCTGGGCGAGGAGCCGAGGGGGGAGGCACCGACCGCGGGCGAACGCGGGGAGGAGAGCGAGGGCGACGGCGCGGACGACTGGAGCCGGCTGTCGACGTGAGCGGCCCGAGGGGAGAAGCCGGACGCGCCGGCGCGGCCCTCAGTCGTCGTCGGTCTCCGCGTCCTCGATCAGGCGCGCGGTGCGCTCCTGGGCGCGGTCGATGAACTCCTGCGGGAGCTCGTCGATCTCGCCGGCCTGCACGCCCCAGAGGTGGGCGTACAGCCCCCCGTTGTCGAGCAGCTCGCCGTGGGTCCCGCGCTCGACGACCTCGCCGCCCTCCAACACGAGGATGGTGTCGGCGTCCTTGATCGTGGAGAGCCGGTGCGCGATCGCGAACGTCGTCCGGTCGGCCGTGAGCCGGTCGAGCGAGCGCTGGATCAGCATCTCAGTCTCGGTGTCGACGTCGGAGGTCGCCTCGTCGAGGATGAGGATGTCGGGGTCCTTGAGGACCGCCCGCGCGATGGTGACGCGCTGGCGCTGCCCGCCGGAGAGCTTCACGCCGCGCTCGCCGACCATCGTGTCGTAGCCGTCCGGGAGGTTCTCGATGAACTCGTGGGCCTCCGCGGCCCGCGCGGCCTCGCGGACCTCCTCGTCGGTCGCGTCGAACGTGCCGTACGTGATGTTCTCGCGGACGGTGCCGTAGAACAGATACGACGACTGGCCGACGTAGCCGATCGACCGGCGGAGCGATTTGAGCGTCACGTCGCGGACGTCCTGCCCGTCGATCCGGATGGCGCCGTCGTCGACGTCGTACATCCGGAGCAGGAGCTTGAGCACCGTGGACTTCCCGGCGCCGGTCGGCCCCACCAGCGCGAGCGTCTCGCCGCCCTCGACCGCGAAGTCGACGTCGGAGACGATCGTCTCCTCGTCGTAGCCGAAGCTCACGTCGTCGTAGACGACGTCGCCGTCGCCGACGACCAGCTCCTCGGCGTCCGGGTCCTCGGCGAGCCGCGAGGGCTCGTCCATCAGGCCGAAGATCCGCGCGGAGGAGGCGCGGGCGCGCTGGTACATGTTGATGATCTGCCCGAACTGCGCCATCGGCCAGATGAACCGCTGGGTGTAGAGGATGAAGACGACGAACATCCCCTCGGAGAGCTCGCCGGAGAACGGGCCGGGCGGGCCCTGAAACACCCAGAGGCCGCCGACGACGAACGTGAGGACGAAACCGATGCCGGCGAGCACGCGGAGCGCCGGGAAGAACTTGATCCGGGTCGTGATCGCGTCCCAGTTGGCGCCGAAGTAGTCCATCGAGACGTCGTCGACGCGGTCGGACTCGTACGGCTCGGTGTTCGACGACTTGATCACCTGGATGCCGCCGAGGTTGTTCTCCAGCCGGGAGTTCATCTTGCCGACCGTCGACCGCACCTCAGCGTACTTCGGCTGGATGGTCTTGATGAACAGGTAGGTGAACCCGGCGATGATCGGGACCGGGAGCAGCGCGACCAAGGCGAGCTGCCAGTTGATCCAGAACAGCAGAACGCTGATCCCGACCACCATCACGGACAGGCGGAACACGGAGTTCATCCCGTCGTTGAGGAACCGCTCCAAGCGGTTCACGTCGTTCGAGAGGATGGACATCATCTCCCCGGTCTGCTTGTCCGAGAAGAACTCCATGTTCAGCCGCTGCATCTTGTCGTAGGTGTCCGTCCGGACGTCGTGCTGGATGTTCTGCGCGAACGCGTTGAACCCCCAGTTCCGGAGCCAGTGGAACGCCGCGCCGAAGGTGAACGCGCCGACGAGGACGGCGATCGTGAACCAGAACTGATCGGTCTGCGCGGTCGGGAGCCACGCGTCCGGCAGCAACACGAGCGGGATCTGCTCGTTGAACGGCGCCTCGCCGCGGAAGATCGCGTCGAGGGCGATCCCGAGCATCAGCGGCGGGAGGAGATCCAAGAGCCGCGCGAAGACGCTGGCGAGGATACCGACGGAGACCTGCGGGAGGTAGTCGCGACCGTACGCGAGGAACAGGCGTTTCATCGGGTTCTCGATCTTGTCCCGTTGTTCCTCGAAGGGGTCGTCTTCCTCCCATTCGACGCTACTCATTACCGTTTCATATCGTATCGCGCCGCAAATAGGTTTCCTTCGAATCGAAACATATCGGCGGAAATCTCCGGTATCGGGCGTCAACGACCGCGTTTCGCTCGTCGGGTACTCCCTCGAGCGCGGCGGCCCCTCACACCTCGCGACGCTCGACTGACGGGTCGACGCCGGCGGCGTCGAGGTCCTCTCGGATGCGCCGGCGGAGGGGGTCCGGAATCCGCTCGCGGGGAACGGGGACCGCCGTGGCGGCGCTCCCGTCGGATTCGGCGGACGGGTCCGGTTCGGTGGAAGCGTCCGACCCGGCGGCCGGCACCGTCCAGTAGAGGACGCGCTCGGCGTCCGCGTAGAACTCCACCGCGACCCGGTCCCCGCCGCCCCCGTCGTAGTGGACGCGCGCGGCGTCGCCCTCGGCGCGCCATCCCTCCCGTTCGACCAGCGCGGCGATCGAGTCGTGCATGGGCGCGCTCGGGGCGGCGGGCACATGTGCGTGTCGCCGCGCGGGCCGCGTCGTCATCGATACCGGTTTACAACCGCCGCACCGACGTGCGAGCATGTCCCTTCGCGTCACGTTCCTCGGCACGGGCGGCGCCGTCCCGACCACCGAGCGCGCGCCGAGCGCGCTGTTCGTCAACCGCGAGGGCGACCGCCTCCTCTTCGACTGCGGCGAGGGGACCCAGCGCGGCATGATGCGGCACGGCACCGGGTTCGGGATCGACCACGTGTTCGTCTCGCACCTCCACGGCGACCACGTGCTCGGGATCCCGGGCTTAGTCCAGACGCTCGGGTTCAACGACCGGGCGGCGCCGCTGACGGTCCACTGCCCGCCGGGGACGGCGGACGACCTCCACGAGTTGGTCCACGCGGTCGGCCACGACCCCGCGTTCCGGGTGCGCATCGAGGAGGCCGCGCCCGGCGAGGTCGCACTCGACGCCGACGGCTACGCGGTCCGCGCGTTCGAGACGGAACACCGGACCGTCTCGCAGGGGTACGTCCTCGACGAGGACGACCGGCCCGGCCGGTTCGACCGCCCGAAGGCGGAGGAGCTCGGCGTCCCCGTCGGCCCGAAGTTCGGCCGGCTCCACGCCGGCGAACCCGTCGAGGCGGAGGACGGGACGGTCGTCGAGCCGGCGCAGGTCGTCGGCCCGCCGCGGCCCGGGCGGACGCTCGTCTACACCGCCGACACGCGCCCGCGAGAGCGGACGGTCGAGGCCGCCGCCGGCGCCGACCTCCTCGTCCACGACGCGACCTTCGCCGACGACATGGCCGACCGCGCCCGCGACACGGCCCACTCGACCGGGCGCGAGGCCGGAGAGATCGCCGCGCGCGCCGACGCGAAGCGGCTGGCGCTCGTCCACATCTCCTCGCGGTACGCCGCCGACGCCTCGCCGATCCGCCGGGAGGCGCGGGAGGCGTTCGACGGCGACGTCGTCCTCCCCGACGACGGCGACCTGATCGACGTGCCGTTCCCCGACGCGGAGGAGTAGGTCGCGGCCGGAGTCAGAAGGGGAGGACCGCCGCCCCGGGAAACCTTGATGGGCCGCGCCGCCGACCCCTCGAACATGTCCGACGACTGCATCTTCTGTTCGATCGCCGCCGGCGACATCCCGGCGCGGACCGTCCACGAGACCGACGACGTGCTGGCGTTCCTCGACGCCAACCCGCTCGCGCGCGGCCACACCCTCGTGATACCGAAGTCGCACGCGCAGCACGTGGGCGACCTCGACGGCGACCTCGCGAGCGAGCTGTTCGCGGTCGTGACCGAGCTCACCCCGAAGGTCCAGGCCGCGGTCGACGCCGACGGCGCCAACGTCGGGATCAACGACGGCGAGGCGGCCGGCCAGGAGGTCCCGCACGTCCACGTCCACGTCATCCCGCGGTTCGAGGGCGACGGCGGCGCGCCGCTCCACGCCGTCGGCGGGAAGCGGCCGGACCTCTCCGACGACGAACTGGACGCCGTCGCCGACGCGATCGCGGAGTGAGCGGTCGGGGTCGGCGACGCTCCCCTCGGGCGAGGGAACCGCGCCGGCGACCGCCGTGCAACAGAGTTAACAGCGAAACCCCGAGTAGCGGAGCGCATGCAGGCGACGACGCTCGCGCTCGTCGGGGCGACCGGCGGCGCGGGGACGACGCGAACCGCCGTCGAGCTGGCCGCGCTGGGCGCTCGCGACGGCCGCGACGTGGCCGTGATCGACGCCGCGTTCACGACGCAGGGGCTCTCCGAGCACGTCGCGGGCCGGATCGGCACCGACCTCACGGCGCTGCTCACCGACGAGACCGACGCGTCGCTGTCGGCGGCGACGTACCCCGTCGGAGGCGGTGAGGGTGCCGACGAGGGAGAGGCGGGAGACGGCGACGCGTCTGCCCTTCCGGGGCGCGCCGACGCGGTGCCGGCCCGCGCGCCGTTCGAGCGCGTCGCCCGCGCGAAGACGGCGGAGGCCGCGCGGAAGCTGGAGGGACGGATCGGCGAGGCAGCGACCGCGTACGACGCCGTGGTCGTCGACGCCGCCCCCGTCGGGTCGAACGAGGCGGTCGCGGCGGTGACGGCCGCCGACCGCGTCGAGGCGGTGACCCCCGCGACGGCGCACGGCCGCGACGCGCTCCAGCGGCTCCGCGGCCGGGTCGCAGACGTCGGCGGGAGCGTCGACGGGACGATAGCGGTGGCCCGCGCCGGCGGCTCCGACGCCGAGCGCGACCAGGCCGAGACGGCCGCCGACGCCCGGCTCCCCGCCGTCGACCCCGCGGTCCGTAACGCTCCCGCGGCGGCGGCGGGGACCGGCGCGTACGTCGAGGCGCTGGCGGAGACGTACGAGCGCGCGTTCGACGCGTCGCTCGGGATCGAGTTCGAGGAGCCGGGACTGGTCGATCGGATTCGGTCCTGAAACGGTCG
Organism: Halorubrum sp. B52; assembly: GCF_059752555.1. Classification (NCBI taxonomy): domain Archaea; kingdom Methanobacteriati; phylum Methanobacteriota; class Halobacteria; order Halobacteriales; family Haloferacaceae; genus Halorubrum; species Halorubrum sp. B52. The sequence goes on from NZ_MWTG01000010.1 coordinate 206,954, forward strand.
GACGGACGGCGAGAAACGGAGCCGCGGCCGGTCGAGACGGTCAGCGCAGCCCGTCTGGCGACCCCAGCGCGCCGCCGAGGGCGTCGCCGTCACCTCGGAGGCCGTCGCCGAGCGGCGCGGAGCCCGCGACGTGCGCGTCGACGGCCTCGGCGACCGCGGGGACCGGCTCGTGGGTCTCGACGTACGTCGCGAGCGCGAAGTCGGCCCCGTCGCCGCCGGCGAGCGCGACCGCCTCGCTGCGCGCGATCCGACCGTCGAGCCAGTCGCGGACGACGCTCCGGCGGCTCGGGGCGAGCGGGCAGACGCCCTCGACGCCGCAGCTGTGCAGCGCCTTCGCGCCCGTCATCGGCGTCACGCCGGCCTCGCGGGCGGCGTCGCCGACGCTCCGCCCGGCCGTGTACGCGTCGACCAGCGTCGCGGTCGCGGCCGGGGTACACGGCAGGTCGTCCGCGTGCGCCGCGAGCCGGTCGACGAGCGGCGTCTCCGTGTCGTCGGCGACGGCGACCCCGCGCTCGCGCTGGCTCGCGGTCACCTCCAGCCCGTCCGCGATCTCCGACAGCGTCATGCGAACGGGTAGCTCGCTCGGGTGGTTAAAACCACCGTACTGCGGCGTGACGAGCGCCGATATCACCGACCGGTTACCGGTCGGTTCGAGCGCGCCGACCCGGGCGATCGACCCCGAATTCTCCCGGGTTTAAGTAAGGGATCGGGCCCGAGTTCGACGTGTGATGAGTCAGGCACGCTCGACCCGCGCCCGTTCGCACCGCACCGAGACGACCGATCGCTCCGCGGAGACGACAGACACGGAGGGAACGGCGGGGACCGCGACCGCCGAGGAGACGGCGACCGCCGTCGACGAGTGCCCCGAGTGCGGCGGCCGGACCCGCGTCGACTCCGCCGAGCGCGTCTGCGCCGACTGCGGGCTCGTCGTCGAGGCCGACCGGATCGACCACGGCCCGGAGTGGCGATCGTTCGACGACGACGACGCGAACCCCAAACGCACCGGCGCGCCGCTGACGCGCTCCCGGCACGACCGCGGGCTCTCGACGGAGATCGGCCGGTCGACCCGCGTGAAGGGGCGCAAGCGCCGGCGGCTCGCTCGGATGCGGACGCAGCACAACCGCGCGCAGATCTCGACCAAGCGGGACCGCAACAAGGTGTACGCGTACACCGAGATCCGCCGGCTGACCGGCGTCTTGGAGCTCCCCGACAGCGTCCGAGACACGGCCTGCGCGCTGTTCGACTCCGCGCAGGACGAGAGCCTGCTGCGCGGCCGGTCGCTGGAGGGCTTTTCGGCCGCCTGCGTCTACGTCGCCTGCCGCACCGCGGACGTCGCCCGGACCGTCGGGGAGGTCTGCGCCGAGGCGAAGGCGACCGAGGACGAGCATCAAGCCGCCTTCGACGCGATGAACCGCGAGCTCGGGCTCCCGATCGGCCCGACCGGACCCGCGGAGTACCTCCCGCGGTTCGCGAGCGACCTCGGCTGCTCGGCCGACGTGGAGCGCCGCGCGGGCGAGCTCGCTGAGCGCGCCGTGAGCGAGGGGATCGCCAACGGCCGCAACCCGGTCGGCGTCGCCGCCGCCTGCCTGTACACGGCGGCCCGCGAGCTGGACGCCGACTGCACGCAGCGGGAGGCGGCCGACGTCGCCGACGTGACGCCCGTGACGGTCCGCCGGACCTACGTCGACCTGACCGGGGAGTGACCGATCGCGGCACCCGCACGCCGGGGCGACCCGCACCGCTCGGGAGTTCTCCCGAGCGCTCGGTACCGATCGCGTGACGTGGGGACGGATCGCACGAAAACCGTTAAGCCCGGCTGTCGCCTACGAACCGGTATGAGCGCTGACCGGTCCGCCCTCCGGCGGGCCATCGAGCGCGGCGAGCGCGACGGCGGGGCGATAGAGTTCAAGGAGCGACTGACCCGCGAGGTCCACTTAGCCGAGGGTCGGATGGAGTCGCTCGTGGCCCAGCTCCGTCACCGGGTGCTCTCCGGGGACGGCGAGGCGACGTACGTCCTCGGCGTCACCGACGACGGCGGGCTGGCCGGGATCGCGCCGGAGGCCTTCTCCGAGACGATGGACGTCCTCTCGCTGCTGGCCGACGAGGCCGACGCCCACATCGCCGACGCCGAGACGTGGAGCGCCGGCACCGACGGGAACGGAGCGGACGCCGGGCTCGTCGGGCTCGCCACCCTCCGCGACGGCGGGATGTTCGAGACGGACGACGACCACCTCGTGGTGGGCACGGCCGGCCACGTCGACCACGGGAAGTCGACGCTCGTCGGCACCCTCGTCACGGGGCGGGCCGACGACGGGCAGGGCGGCACGCGCGGCTTCCTCGACGTCCAGCCCCACGAGGTCGAGCGGGGGCTCTCCGCCGACCTCTCGTACGCGGTCTACGGCTTCGAGGACGGCGGCGACGAGCCGGTCCGGATGGACAACCCGCACCGCAAGTCCGACCGCGCCCGCATCGTCGAGGAGGCCGACCGGCTGGTCTCGTTCGTCGACACGGTCGGCCACGAGCCGTGGCTCCGGACGACGATCCGCGGCCTCGTCGGCCAGAAGCTCGACTACGGACTCTTAGTCGTCGCCGCCGACGACGGGCCGACGAAGACGACCCGCGAGCACCTCGGCATCCTGCTCGCGACCGAGCTGCCGACGATCGTCGCGATCACGAAGGCGGACGCCGTGAGCGACGAGCGCCTCGCCGAGGTCGAGCGCGAGGTCGAGTCGATGCTGCGGGACGCCGGGCAGACCCCGCTGCTCGTCGACCGCCACGGGATCGACGCGGCGGTCGCGGAGGTCGGCGACGGCGTCGTCCCCCTCCTCCGCACCAGCGCGGTGACGAAGGAGGGGGTCGAGACGCTCGACCGGCTGTTCGAGACCCTCCCGAAGCGGGCGACACCGGAGCGCGCGGAGTTCCGGATGTACGTCGACCGGAGCTACAAGGTGACCGGCGTCGGCGCGGTCGCGTCCGGCACGGTCAACTCCGGCACCGTGGAGGCCGGCGACGAGCTCCTGCTCGGCCCGATGGCGGACGGCTCCTTCCGCGAGGTGGAGGCGCGCTCGATCGAGATGCACTACCACCGGGTCGACAAGGCGACCGCCGGCCGGATCGTCGGCATCGCGCTGAAGGGCGTCGACGAGGAGGAGATCGAGCGCGGGATGGCCCTCGTGCCGCGCGGGAGCGACCCCGACCCGATCCGCGAGTTCGAGGCCGAGGTGATGGTGCTGAACCACCCGACTCGGATTCAGGAGGGGTACGAGCCGGTCGTCCACGTCGAGACCGTCTCCGAGGCGGCCGTCTTCGCGCCCGAGGGGGGGCGGCTCCTCCCCGGCGACACCGGCCGGACGCGGGTCCGGTTCAAGTTCCGGCCGTACCTCGTCGAGGAGGGCCAGCGGTTCGTCTTCCGCGAGGGGTCGAGCAAGGGCGTGGGGACCATCCGGGACGTGGACCCGGCGGAGTGAGGCGACGGGGGCGGGTGGGTCGGGGAGCGACGCGGCTCAGTCGCCCTCGACCGACACGATCTCCATCAGCGGGTAGCCGTCGCGCATCTCCATCCGGGTGCGGACCGTCACTCCCTCGTGTTCGATCCGCATCTCGACGTCCATCAGCGAGCCGGTGAGTTCGGTGTAGCCGTTCTCGTGGTCGATCGCGTCGGCGACGCGGTCGTCGTGGATGGCGACGGTCACCGACTCGCAGAACGGCTGGTTCTCGATCGACTCCGCCATCGCGGCCTCCAGGCTCCGCGCGCTCGACGGGCTGACGGGCGTCCCGGCGAACTGGTGGTAGAGGGATCCGAACTTGATGCCGGCCTCGAAACACGCCTGCTGGGCGTCGGTTGCCATGCTCGCACTGCGGCGGGAGCGGCCTAAGGGGCTTCGGAGGCGCGGGACGGTCGGCTCCGATCGCGCTCCCGGCCCCGAGGTCGTGACCCGTCTCGCCGCACCCGAACCGAAGCCGTTTGGTTCGGGGGGCTGAATCCGTCAGTATGAACGCGCTTCGCGTGACGGGCGGCCGCGTCCTCCGCCCGGACGGCTCCGTGACCGAGGCCGACGTGACGATCGACCGCGACGCGGGGACGATCCTCGCGGTGGGTGACGACGCGGCGACCGACGAGACGGGAGCGAACGCCGGGGAGGTTCCCGACGCCGACGAGACCCTCGACGCGACGGGGTCGCTCGTGATCCCCGGGCTCGTCAACGCGCACACCCACGTCGCGATGACGCTGCTCCGCGGGTACGCCGACGACAAGCCGCTGGACGCGTGGCTCCGGGAGGACGTCTGGCCGGCGGAGGCGGAGCTGACGCCCGACGACGTCGAGGCCGGCGCCGCGCTCGGGGCGCTGGAGATGATCCGCTCGGGGACGACCGCGTTCGCGGACATGTACTTCGCGATGGACCGGGTCGCCGACGTCGTCGACCGCGCCGGCCTGCGCGCGCGGCTCGGCCACGGCGTCGTGACGGTCGGGAAGGACGAGGCCGACGCCCGCGCCGACGTCGCGGAGAGCCTCGCGGTCGCCCGCGAGTTCGACGGCGCCGCCGGCGGGCGGATCCGGACCGCCTTCATGCCGCACTCGCTGACGACCGTCGGCGAGGAGTACCTGCGCGAGGGGGTCGCCGAGGCGCGCGAGGCGGGCGTTCCGGTCCACCTCCACGCGAACGAGACCACCGACGAGGTCGACCCCATCGTTGACGAGCGCGGCGAGCGCCCGATCGCGTACGCGGCCGACCTCGACGCGCTCGGCCCGGACGACTTCTTCGCGCACGGCGTCCACCTCGAGGGCTCCGAGATCGGCCGGCTCGCAGACGCGGGGACCGCGGTCGTCCACTGCCCGGCCTCGAATATGAAGCTCGCCAGCGGGATGGCGCCCGTCCAGCGGCTCCGCGAGGCGGGCGTCACGGTCGCACTCGGCACCGACGGGGCGGCCTCGAACAACGACCTCGACGTCTTCGACGAGATGCGCGACGCCGCGATGCTCGGGAAGCTCGCCGCGGACGACGCAGCGGCGGTCCCGGCCGAGGCCGTCGTGGAGATGGCGACCGCGGCGGGTGCCGACGCGCTCGGGCTCCCCGGCGGCCGGATCGAGCCGGGGGCGGCAGCGGACCTCGCCGTCGTCGACCTCGACGCGCCGCACCTGACGCCGGTCCACGACCCGGTCTCGCATCTCGCGTACGCGGCGCGCGGGAGCGACGTGCGCCACACGGTCTGCGACGGCGAGGTCCTCATGCGCGACCGCGAGGTCCTGACGCTCGACGCCGAGGCGGTTCAGGAACGCGCCGCGAGCGCCGCCGCCGACCTCGTCGATCGCGTCGACGGGTAACCGGCGACGAGCGGTCGCGCTCGGAGCGCGCCCGAGCCGCGGATCCGCTTGCTTCGAGCCCGGACCACGTTGATTCGGATCGATTAACGGTCGAAACCCCGCTCGATCCCGAAACGACCGTTGCAGCGTCTGAAACCCGGCCACAATTTGGTTAAATCCGGCTTAACCGAGTTCTCTTTTTATGTGGTAAGGGCGGCTGGACCCGAGTGGACATGAAAGGACGCACGACAGCAATCCTACTGGTCGCGGTCGTCGCGCTCGGCGCGATGACCGGCGTCGCTGCCGCCGACGGACACCTCGAGGTGGCCGTCGAGCAAGAAGCGGACGGGACATCGACAGTCACGGTGACCGAGAACGACACCGCGGTCGAGAACGCCACGGTCGACGTGAGCGTGGTCGACGCGGAGAACGAGTCGTACGGCGGGGCGGGCGAGTACGAGACGGACGCGAACGGGACCGTCGATCTCCCCGCTCCCGAGGAGGACGTGACGGTGAACGTGACCGCCGCCTCCGATAACGAGACCGCGTCCGCTGACGAGGTCCTGCTCGAGGCGCCCGATGGGCTCGAAGTCGCCGTCGACGACACCGACGGCGAGCCCGTCGTCACGGTCACCGACAACGACACCGCGGTCGAGAACGCCTCGGTGAACGTCACGACCGCCGACGAGAACGCCACCTACGACGGCGAGGGCGACTACACCACCGACGCGAACGGCACGGTGTCGCTGCCGGCCGCCGCGGAGGACGTCGCGATCGACGTGACCGCCGAGTACGAGAACGACTCCGTCTCGACGACGGTCGACCTCGAGGCCCCCGCCGAGGGACTCGCGCTCGACGTGTCGAACACCGACGGTGAGCCCGTCGTCACGGTCACCGACGACGGCGAGGCCGCCGAGAACGCCTCGGTGAACGTCACGACCGCCGACGGTCAGAACGTCACCTACGAGGGCGAGGGCAGCTACGAGACCGACGAGAACGGCACCGTCACCCTCGACGCCGCCGAGGAGAACGTCACGGTCGACGTGACCGCCGAGTACGAGAACGACACCGTCTCGACGACGGTCGACCTGACGACCGGCGATGAGGCCGCGGAGGACCGGCCGTTCGGACAGCTCGTCCGCGAGTTCATCGAGCAGATCGGCGACCGCGAGGGCGGCATCGGCGACGCGGTCTCGGACTTCGTGACGGAGAACAACCCGGGTAACGCGCCGGACCACGCGGGCGGCCCCGGCGGCCCGGACGACGCGGGTAACGACAGCGCCGAGAACGAGAGCGACGCGCCCGGTAACGGGAACGGCAACGCGCCGGACCGCGCGGGCCAGGGCAACGGTAACGACGGCGAACAGGGCCCTCCGAGCCACGCCGGTAACGGCGACGACGGCGACGACGGCGAGGAGGTCGACACGGACGAAGAGGAAGAGGCCGAGGACGGAGACGACGGTGACGACGAGGACGAAGGCGACGAGAGCGATGACGACGAGGGCGATGACGACGACAGCGCGGGCGGCCCCGGTAACGGCAACGGCAACGGCCCGCCGTAACTGACGGACGACCGAAGTCGTAACCGACGCGCGGGCGGCGCGGTTTCCGTTTCTGTTTTTCTCGACGCGACCCGGTGTCGGCAGGGTTTAGTGCGCCGTGAGCGAACCGAGTGACATGAGCGAAACCGCGTATCCGCCGGTGTCGAAGCACCTCTCGGACGTCGAAGCGGCCCGAGAGGAGGGGCGCCGGAAGATGGACTGGGCGCTCCAGCATATGCCAATTTTGAACGCGCTCCGCGAGGAGTTCGTGAACGAGCAGCCGCTCGCCGGCGAGACGATCGCGATGGCGATGCACGTCGAGGCGAAGACGGCGAACCTCGTCGAGCTGCTCGCCGACGGCGGCGCCGAGGTCGCGATCACCGGGTGTAACCCGCTGTCGACCCACGACGACGTGTCGGCCGCGCTCGACACCCACGAGTCGATCACCTCCTACGCGGTCCGGGGCGTCGACGACGACGAGTACTACGACGCGATGCACGCCTGTATCGCCCACGACCCCACCATCACCGTCGACGACGGGATGGACATGGTGAAGCTCGTCCACGAGGAGTACCCCGACCTCATCGACTCCATCGTCGGCGGCGCCGAGGAGACGACCACGGGCGTCCACCGCCTGCGCGCGATGGACGCCGACGGGGAGCTCAACTATCCCGTCTTCGCGGTGAACGACACGCCGATGAAGCAGCTGTTCGACAACGTCCACGGGACGGGAGAGTCGTCGCTGGCGACCATCGCGATGACGACGAACCTCTCGTGGGCCGGCAAGAACGTCGTCGTCGGCGGCTACGGCCAGTGCGGGAAGGGCGTCGCGAAGAAGGCGTCCGGCCAGAACGCGAACGTCATCGTCTGCGAGGTCGACCCGCGGAAGGCCCTCGAAGCGCACATGGAGGGGTACGAGGTCCTCCCGATGGCCGAGGCCGCCGAGAAGGGCGACGTGTTCATCACGACGACGGGGAACCGCGACGTGATCACCCGCGAGCACTTCGAGCGAATGGAGGACGGCGTCCTCCTCGCGAACGCCGGTCACTTCGACGTGGAGGTGAACTTAGAGGACCTCGACGACCTCGCCGTCGACCGCTACGAGGTCCGCGACGGCGTCGAGGGGTTCGAGCTGGCGGACGGCCGCGTCCTGAACGTGCTCGCCGAGGGCCGGCTCGTCAACCTCGCCGCGCCCATCTCGCTCGGCCACCCGGTCGAGGTGATGGACCAGAGCTTCGGCGTCCAGGCGGTCGTCGTCCGCGAGCTCGCGGAGAACGGCGAGAGCTACGAGCCCGGCGTCCACGACGTGCCGGATGCGCTCGACCGCGAGGTCGCCGAGATCAAGCTCGCCGCCGAGGGCGTCGAACACGACGCGCTCACCGACGAGCAGCGCGAGTACATGGACAGCTGGGAGCACGGGACGTAACGCGGCGGCGGCGTTTATAATCAGATTTGTGCGGTGGCGCGCGCCTCCGAGTGGCCGACAGGCCACGAGGAGCGCGTGCGAGGGACGCGGCGAACGCGAGCGGCGAAGCCGCGAGCCGTGAGCCGCGAGGCTGGGGAGGCGTGAGGTGCGGTGCCGTGCGGGCGGGACTCAAAGGGGCAGCCGCGAGGACGAAGCACGCTGCAGCAAGCACCGCAGCGAGCAACGCGAGCGAGGAGCGCAGCAATGCGCGCGAGTCCTCGCGGCTGGGGCTTTGGAGACGTTCTCCACCGATCCACTCCCGACCATTTATAAACAATCGACCGCGCTTCCTTTTTGAGCGACAACCACGTACGAGTAGTAGTGACAGTCACGAGCGTCCACGACCCGAGCCACCGCGAGGCCCTCTGGGAGCTCGAGGACGCCTTCGAGCGCGGCGACCTGATCAGCGTCTTCGGGCGCTGTACGGTCAGATACGAGGGCCGCGCCGCCTCCGACCTCGGCGCGGGCGACCGGCTGCTCGTGTTGAAGCCCGACGGGGCCGCCCTCGTGCACACCGACGAGGGCCGCCAGCCCGTCAACTGGCAGCCGCCGGGGTCGGAGCACCGCGCCGCGGTCCGCGAGGGGCGGCTCCGGGTGCGCTCGACCCGAACGAATCCCGACGAGACGCTCACGGTGCGGTTCGAGCGGGTCCACCAGCTCTCCGCGATGGCGGTCACCGGCGGGCGAGACCTCACCCTGCACGGCAGCGAGGAGGACCTCCGGACCCGAATCCTAGAGCGTCCCGAACTCGTCGAGCCGGGGTTCGAACCCCGGGAGACCGAGCGCCCCTCCAGCGCCGGTCCGATGGACGTGTTCGGCGTCGACGCCGACGGCACCCCCGTCGTCGTCGAACTGAAGCGCCGGCGCGTCGGCCCGGACGCGGTCGGCCAGCTCGCGCGGTACGTGCGGGCGCTCCGCGAGGAGCTGAGGGCGGCGGGATCGGAGGGAGACGGCGACGGGGACGGGGACAGCAACGGCGACGGCGACAGCAACGACGACGGGACCGACCCCGTCGTTCGCGGCGTCCTCGTCGCGCCCTCGGTCACGGACCGGGCCGCCGAGCGGCTGGCGGACCGGGGGTTCGACCACGTCGCGCTCGGACCGACGCCCGAGGAGTGAGGCGGTGAGGGCCGCGAAACGCGGCGACAACGCCGCGGTATCGAAGGGTTTATCGCCGCAGCGCGGGCTACATCGGGCAAGTAGCCATGTCTGACAAACCCGCCTCTATGTATCGGACGATCGACAAGCCGTCGTACACCCGCCGCGAATACATCACCGGGATCCCCGGCTCGAAGATCGCCCAGCACAACATGGGCGACCTCTCCTCGGAGCCCGACGACTACCCCGTCCAGATCAGCCTCCGCGTCGAGGAGGAGCTCCAGATCCGCCACGGCTCGCTGGAGAGCGCGCGCCTCTCGGCGAACCGCCACCTGATCAAGGAGCTCGGCGAGGGCAACTACAAGATGACCCTCCGCAAGTTCCCCCACCAGGTCATCCGGGAGAACAAGCAGGCGACCGGCGCCGGCGCGGACCGCGTCTCTGACGGGATGCGGCAGGCGTTCGGCAAGCCGGTCGGGACGGCCGCCCGCCTGAACGCGGACGACGTCGTCTTCACCGCGTACTGCGACGTCGAGCAGGCGCCCGCGGTGAAGGAGGCGTTCCGCCGCGCGTACAACAAGCTCTCGCCCCCGTGCCGGATCACGGTCGACCGCGGCGAGGAGCTCCTCGTCTCGTAACCCACCGACCCTTTTCGAGGCGCGGTTCTCGCGGCCGCGAGCGACGCGGCCGACGTCGAAGCGCGACGCCGCGAACCCGCCGCACGGCGAGCCGAACCCCTGAAATACCTTCCTCGCGTACCGACGGGCAGTGTCACAGCAGTTGGCCGAGGTCGAGACGCTGTTCCTCCACGAGGCGCGGAGCGACTACACCGTCGTCGCGAACCGGGACGGGAACCGGGTGCTCCGCGGGCGGCTCGAGCTCAAGGAGACCTCCGCGGGCCCGCGCCCGGGGAAGTTCCGCGTGGTCCGCGACGGCGAGGACCACCCCCGCCAGCCCGGCGAGTTCGTCGACCTCGCCCGCGCGGCCGACCGGATCCGCATCTCCGAGCAGACGTCGCCGGAGAACCGGAAGCGGCTGGAGGCGATGCTCGACGGCTACCAGCTGGAGGCGACGGCCGTCCGGACCTGCCGGCGCTGCGCGAACGACGGCCGATACGGCCCGATCACGAGCGAGAGCGCGGTCGAGCACAACGACGAGCTGATCTGCCGCGACTGCGCCCGCAGGGAGCTGGAGCGGGAGCTCTCGTACAAAGGCGAGTTCACCGGCGCCGCCGAGGAGCGGTTGGAGGAGCTGCTGTACGAGTCCGGAGACTTGGACCGGATCGTCAACCTCCTGCAGGGCGGGCTCGACCCCGACCTCACGAAGTACGACGAGGTCTCCGCCAACGTCGACGACGTGAGCCCCGTGCGCACCGAGGACCTCGACCTCCACCCGGACCTCTCCGCGCACCTCCGGGGCCGCTTCGAGGAGCTGCTCCCGGTCCAGAGCCTCTCGGTGCGGAACGGCCTCCTCGACGGCGACGACCAGCTCGTCGTGAGCGCGACCGCGACCGGGAAGACCCTCGTGGGCGAGCTGACCGGAATCGACCGGGCGCTGAAGGGAGAGGGGAAGCTCCTCTTCTTGGTTCCCCTCGTCGCGCTCGCCAACCAGAAGCACGAGGACTTCAGGGACCGCTACGGCGACCGGCTGAACGTCTCTATCCGCGTCGGCTCCTCGCGGGTGAACGACGACGGCAACCGCTTCGACCCGAACGCCGACGTGATCGTCGGCACCTACGAGGGGATCGACCACGCGCTCCGGACCGGGAAGGACCTCGGCGACGTCGGCACCGTCGTCATCGACGAGGTCCACACGCTGAAGGAGGGCGAGCGGGGCCACCGGCTCGACGGGCTCATCTCCCGGCTGAAGTACTACAGCGAGGAGCGGATGGCGACCCACGAGGGGTACGGCGGCACGCAGTTCGTCTACCTCTCCGCGACCGTCGGGAACCCGGAGTGGCTCGCCGAGAAGCTCCGGGCGACGCTCATCGAGTACGAGGAGCGTCCCGTCCCGATCGAGCGCCACGTCACCTTCGCGGACAGCCGCGAGAAGGCGCAGATCGCCGACAAGCTGGTCAAGCGGGAGTTCGACACGAAGTCGTCGAAGGGGTACCGCGGCCAGACGATCGTCTTCACGAACTCCCGGCGGCGCTGCCACGAGATCAGCCGGAAGCTCCGGTACGACTCCGCGCCGTACCACGCCGGGCTCGACTACAAGCGCCGGAAGAAGGTGGAACGCCAGTTCGGGAACCAGGACCTCTCCGCGGTCGTCACCACCGCGGCGCTCGCCGCCGGCGTCGACTTCCCCGCCTCGCAGGTGATCTTCGACTCGCTGGCGATGGGGATCGAGTGGCTCTCGGTCCAGGAGTTCTCGCAGATGCTCGGGCGCGCCGGGCGCCCGGACTACCACGACCGCGGGCGCGTCTACCTCCTCGTCGAGCCCGACGGCGTCTACCACAACTCCATGGACCGCACCGAGGACGAGGTCGCCTTCACCCTGCTCAAGGGGGAGATGGAGGACGTCGCGACCCACTACGACGAGGCGGCCGCCGTCGAGGAGACGCTGGCGAACGTCGTCGTCGCGGGCAAGAAGGCCAAGCGACTCAACGACCGGATGATCGGCGAGGTGCCGACGAAACACGCGATCGGGAAGCTGCTGGAGTGGGAGTTCATCGACGGCTTCGAGCCGACGCCGCTGGGCCGCGGCGTCACGCGGCACTTCCTCGCGCCCGACGAGGCGTTCTTCATCCTCGACGCGATCCGGAAGGGAACGGACCCGTACCAGATCGTCGCCGACCTCGAACTGCGCGACGACGAGGAGTGAGGCGGGGTCGCCGCAGGGCGACCGGCACGGCGGGGCGACCGAACGCGGCCCGACCGCGCAACGAAACGCTTTACCGGCCGATGCGGGTACGTATAGGCGCGGGACCGTGGGTTAGTGGTATACTCCGGGCCTTGGGTGCCCGTGACCCCGGTTCGAATCCGGGCGGTCCCATCCTGCTGCTGCGAGCACCGTCGCGAGCAGCAGCAGTGGAGCGGATTCGAACCCTACCGAGCGCGCGTAGCGATGGAGGAGCGAGCACGTTCGGTTCCGGTTCGAATCCGGGCGGTCCCACTTTCGCGGCGCGAGCAACACCGCGAGCGCCGCGGCTGTGAGCCGGATTCGAAGCAGGGAGCGAAACGGAGTGGAGCGACCGAGGTTCGAATCCGGGCGGTCCCATATCGTTACTTCTCGCCGCTACCGCTCCAGCACCGTCCCGCTGGCGCCGACGGCGTAGTCGCGGTCGCCGTCGAACGCCGCGACGGCGCGGAGGTTCTGCCCGGAGGGCGTGTCGACCACGGTCCAGACGCCGTCCTCGCGCTCGGCGACGGTGCCGCTCCCGCCGACCGCGACGCCGCCGGCGTCGCTCGTGATCACGTCGAGGAGGTCGTTCTCGGCGATCCGGTCCGAGCGCCACTCGACTCGGTCGTAGACATAGAGGGGGCCGCTCCCGCCGACCACGGTCACGTCGTCGGGGGCGCCGGCGTCGAGCCCGGCGAAGGTGGTGTCGGCGCCCTCGATGCCGAACGCCTCCCACGTCGTGCCGTCGTCAGTGGCGAAGGCCTTCCCGTTCGTGTCGATCAGGGTACCCGCGCGGGCGTCGTAGAACTCGACCGCGAGGATCCCGGAGCCGGAGCCGGGCGTGAGGGAGTTCCAGGTGCCCTCCGGGGCGGGCCGAGTCGCGCACGCCGAGGCGGCGAGGCGATCGGACCGCCGCCTTTCGAAATCCTTTTGTCTCGAATCGGCGTTGGTCCGAGTGCGAGCCGCCTTAGCTCAGACTGGGAGAGCACTCGACTGAAGATCGAGCTGTCCCCCGTTCAAATCGGGGAGGCGGCATAGTTTTTTGTGCGGACCAAGTTCGTAAGCGTTGACTGAAGATCGAGCTGTCCCCCGTCCCCGCGAGCGCAGCGAGCGGGGAACAGTGAGACGACCGCAGGGAGTCTCACGCGTTTCAAATCGGGGAGGCGGCATTTTCCTGCGAACTCGTGAGGGAGCGAAGCGACTGAACCGTGAACAGTGAAAATGTTCCCGACCCGATTTGAGCAGACGAGTCGCGAGCCCGAACGAAGTGAGGCGAGCGTCTCGGCGAGTTCAAATCGGGGAGGCGGCATTCCTTTTCAGCGCGATCGGCATGCGTACCACTCCGTCATCGAAAACCCGAGAACCGCCGCGTCGCGTGGCCGTCACGCGACGACGCTATCGACTACCGCCCGCCGCGGGACGGGAAGCTCTCCAGCGCCTCGAGCGCCGCCGCCTCGGTGCAGTAGAACGCCACGAAGCTGATCGCGAACTTCCCGTCGTTCGCGGTTTCGACCGTGACGCTCCCGTCGATCCCCTCGAAGGACTGCACTTCCAGCTCCCGGCCGCTCTTGACCAGCGCGTAGAGCTCGCAGTACTCCGTGTCGAAGGAGGCGGTCATCGGCTCGAACGCCTCGTCCTCCTTGCTCTCGAAAGAGCCGGCGGTGTACGCGACGTTGTCGTCGGCGTCCCCCTCCGGAACGAAGTCGTACGCGATGCACTCGCCGGTGTCGGGATCGGTCTCGACGCAGGCGAACTCGTACTTCGCGAGCTGACCGTCGACGGAGCAGTCGACGCACTCCTCGCAGACCTCGCTGATGAGCGCTTCCAGCTCCGAACCCAGGTTCGACGCGTCCTGGACCGCGACGAAGTCGTCGGTGCTGCTGGCGATCTCGTCCCGGAGATAGCCGTCGAAGCCGGCGACGTTCTCGCCGACGCCGACGGCGATGACGCGGCGACCGGCGTTCTTGATCGCGGTCGCGGTGGCGGTGGTCTCGGTCAGTTCACCGGGTTCGCCGGCGATGCCGTTCTCGCCGCCCGTCGACCCGCCGGTGTACTCGAACGTCCCGTAGGGGAACGTCGTGTCGTCTGCGGGCGGCGCGGCGCCGTCGCCGACGACGCCGTTCTCGTAGTTCGGCCCGCCGTCGGTGATCAGAACGACAATTTCCTTCCCGCCGCGGCCCTCCTGCTCGAGGATCGCGTTGGAGAAGTCCAGCGCGCCGGGCATGTGCGTCGCGTTCTCCCCGGGCGGGGTGCTCGCGGGCACGCCGGCCTGAACCGCCGAGACGTTGCCCGCGGTCGCGAAGTCCAGGAGGTTCCCCGTCCCGTACTCGAACGCGGCGGGGGCGTCACCGAACGTGACGAGACCCAGCTGGACGTCGGCCGGGACGACGCCGAGGAAGCTGTCCACGCCGCTCTGGATGTCGCCCCAGGTGCCGGCGGACCGTATCGAGCCCGAATAGTCGAGCGCGACGACGACGTCGACCTCGCCGCCGCAGGTCTCGATGAGGTGCTCGTCGGCGGCGGCGATCCCGGTGAAGAGCGGCAGACCGGATCCCCCGACCGCGAGCGCGCCGGCCGCGCCCGTCGCGCGGAGGACGCTGCGCCGCGAGATGGGAACGGTCCGGCTCGATTCGTTGTTTCTATTTGTTGTCATTAGATGCCGATCTACTGTGTAACTCTGCTGCAAACTCGGCACGGAGATCACTCGCAGACGCGTGTCACCGTCGAATTAGATCGCTCCGAGAGCGGCAAGGGACAGTAGTCACCCACGTATAAGGCTCGTGACAATATAGGTATGATCCGACGGCCGGGTTCAACCGGTCGCGCTCCGACCGGTCGCGAAATCGGTATGCGCGGCGCCGGTAGGAAGTAGATAACGGTCACTGGCGACGTGCGGCGAGTACAAATCGGCGAGTCGGCGTATTCCGCGTCCGCGAGCGGAGCGAATCGGCGAGAAAGCGACGTCGTTCGAAGCCGGGCGAACCCTCATTAGCCGGCCGTCGTTACCCCTTCGGATGACGGGTGACGCCGACACCGACCTCGACGGCTCCGCCGACCGCACCGGTCCGCTCGCGCGACGGAAGCGGCCCCTGCGCCGCGCGATGGGCGCGAACTACGTCGTCGCCGGCGCAGTGCACTTCCTCGCACCGGACTCGTTCGCCCGGGCCGTCCCGCCGGAGTTTCCGCATCCGAAGATGCTCGTCTACCTCTCCGGGATCGCCGAGATACTCCTCGGGCTCGGGATGCAGTTCGAGCGAACGAGACGCGCGTCGGCGTGGGGGATCGTCGCGCTGCTGGTCGCCGTCTTCCCGGCGAACGTCTACGTGGCGACCGACGACGCCGCGACCGAGTTCGTCCCCGAGCGGCTCGCGGACGTCGCGCGGGCTGCCGCGTGGGCGCGGCTTCCGTTGCAGGCCGCGCTGGTGCTGTGGGCGTGGTGGCACACGCTCCCGGATGCCGAGTCCGGGAGCGACGCGGAAGTCGAGACGGGGCGGTGACCGAGCGGTGAGCTAGGCGCCGGGCCGGAGCGGCGCCGCGCAGCGCCGGCAGTAGCTGAACTCCGACTCGTTGGCCGCGCCGCACTGGGGGCACGTCGCGGTCGGGTCGCCGCGGTCGTCCGGGTCGCCGCGGTCGTCCGGGTCGCCGTCCGGCCCTTCCGCATCGCCACGGTCGTCGGCGGCGGGGGCCGGCGGTCCCCGCCCGTACTCCTCGTCGTCCGTGTACGTCTCCACCTCGCCGGCCCGCCGACGCCGCCGCCGGTCGCGCCCCTCGCGGACGATCTCCCGGAGCACGCGGAGTCCGAGCCCCAACGCGACGAGCAGCAGCGCCCCCGCGATCGCGAGGTAGACCGGGCCGGCGTCGATCATGCGAGCGCTACGGACCGGAGGCTTAGGTATTGTGGGGCGATCGCACGGAACACGGGCGGTGGTCCCGGGGCCGACCCCTCAGTAGCGCAGCGTGGCGTCGAGGATGCCGGCGGTCTGGCCGACGCCGACGACGCCGATCCCGACCGCCGTCCACGTCGCCGAGGGCGCGACCGCGATCGCGACCGCGCCGGCGACGCAGCAGGCGACGCCGGCGTCGTAGACCCGGGCGCCCGCCCCGACGCGGCGGCCGGTGTACGCGAACCCGGCCGCGGGGAGGAGCGCCCAGCCGTACAGCGAGACGGCAAGCAGGGCGTCCGGCGGGATCCCGGGCCCGCCGAGCGCGAGGAACCCCGCGACGCCCGCGAGCGTGGCGGGCGTGCCCGCTAAGATCACGAGCTTCCACGCCCGGAGCACGCCGGTCGCCATATCGCGCCACGAGGCGACGACGAAGGCGACGAGCAGGGCGCTCATGACGACGTGGGCGACGAACAGCGCGCGCGTCGAGACGACGCCGAGAACCGTCGCGGCGGCGACGGTCCACGCGGCGGGGACGAGCAGCGCCGGCCCGTTCTCTCTGAGCGACCGGAACACGACGGACCGATCGCGGCGGGCGACAATAAACGTCCCTCCGGCGACGACTGAAACCGGAGAAGCGACGGATCGGTCGGTTCGATCCGATATCTTCGGAAGTACGGCCACCGATCGTCTCGATAATCGCCGATAGCCGCGGCGATCGTTCGCCTACAGCCGTGGTAACTGTACACTCGCAATCCTTATCCCCGAACGGGGCGTCCGTTAGGATGCAATGGCGACCGGAAAGGTTGATTTCTTCAACGACACTGGCGGCTACGGATTTATTGAGACTGACGACGCTGACGACGACGTGTTCTTCCACATGGAAGACGTCGAAGGGCCGGACCTCGAAGAGGGCCAGGAGCTCGAGTTCGACATCGAGTCCTCGCCCAAGGGGCCGCGCGCGTCCAACGTCGTTCGGCAGTAAGCCGATCCGATAAGGTGGGTCGGTCCGGCTGACGCCGAACGCGACTCTGACACGCGACAACGAGACTTTTGCCCGCTTCCGGACTCACGTCCGACGCGGGTTCTTATCACGACACCGAGCGTCGCCGCCGCCGATCGGTCCGGCCGGCGACGACGAGCGGCGGCGCCGATAGCGTCGAGGTATCGGCGTTAAAAGAGGGAGACGGCCGAATCAGATGTGCTGACCGAAGAGCCCGCGGCCCTTCCGCACCTCGACGTCGCCCTCGACCTTCGTCTGACAGGCGAGGCGGACGTCGTGGCTGGGGTGGTGCGGCGGGAACCAGAGGCGAGCCTTCTCCTTCTTGCCGGGCTCGCTCACCTCGCCGTCGACCTGGACCGCACAGGAGCCGCACGACCCCGCGCCCCGGCAGTTGAGCTGTTTCATCTTGCCGTTGTACACGGAGAGGCCGGCCTCCGCCAACACGTCGCGCAACACGGCGCCCTTCTCGCACTCGATCTCCTCTCCCTGGTAAGATACGGTCGGCATAGACGATCGAAGGTACGGGACCGATCCACAAAGAGTCTGGGTACCGCGGTCGGGCGACGGCGGCCCCCGAGCCGTCGCCCGCGCGACCGACGCGCGGCCGGGACGGGCGTGCGCCGGGCGTCAGACGCCGGACGGGGCGTTTTTTACCCTCGGCACCGCAGGACGGACATAATGGGACTCAGGTGTCTGCTCGGGCACGACTTCGACGAGCCCGAACTACGGCGCGAGCGCGAGGAGGACGGGAACGAGGTCGTCACGACAGTCACCGAGGTGAAGACCTGCGCTCGCTGCGGTGAGACGCAGGTCGTGAGCGAGAACACCGAGGTCACGACGATGGAGCAACTGACCGACGAGGCCGCCGCGGGCGCCGGAACGGCGGAGACCGACCCGACCGCGACCACGCCGAACGCCGACGACGACCGCGGTCCGACGGACGGAGTCGGCCCGGACGCCGTCTCGACGGGCGCCGCGCCGACGGACGAGGGAGCGGACGGGGCGGGCCCGACCGTCGACGCGACCGACGACGTCGACGACGCCGTGATCATCGACGACGGACCGACCGCGGCGGCCGACGACCTTCCCGAAGGCGACGCCGCGGACGCGGACGACGAGGGCGCCGCGGCGGACGCCGCCGACGAGACCCCGGACGACGAGGGCGCGGAGCTCCTCGAGTCGGGGCCGGACGACGATGCGGGGTCGCTCGGGGGCGGCGAGGAGTACGCGGAGTACCCCGAGGTCGAGACCGCGGAGTCGCCGGGAGACGACGAGCGGGACGCGGCGACGGACGACGGGGTGATCCTCGACGAGGAGGAGCCGGCGGCCGACCGCGAGCGCGGGGCGTGGCCGGAGGTCGACGAGGCGGACGAGCCGGAGACGTCGGCGACGGCGTGGCCCGAGCAGCGCGGGGAGGACGAGGGGTTCAGCGCTGAGATCGGCGACGGCGACGCGGGCGGCGTCGAGTTCGGCGGCGGCCTCACCCCCGAGGCGGCCGAGCCGGCCGCGGAGGACGGAGACGCGGAGTACGTCGAGGCCCCGGACCGGGACGCCGACGAGGTCGACGGGACGGTCGAACCGCGGGACGACGAGGCGGAGCCGGCCGACGCGGGCTCGGGGATCACCCGCGCCGAGACCCCCGACCTGCAGACGTCGACCTCCGAGACGCCGACGGAGTACCACTGCCCCGAGTGCGGGATGACCCGCGACGCGGACGGAAACTCGATGCGCGCGGGCGACATCTGCCCCGAGTGCAAGCGCGGCTACGTCACCGAGCGCCCGGTCTGATCGGCCGACGGGATCGCTCAACGGGCTGGAGACCCCGTGACGAAACTGGTTTACGCCCCCCTGTCGAACGGTCGCGGCATGAAGGAGTACAAGATGCGCCGCGGCGAGCATCTGGACGACCGCATGCCCGACCTGAAAGGCTCCGTCGAGGACTACTTCGGCGAGATTTCCGGTACGGAGGAGTGGCAGGGCCACGAGCTGTACGTCGTCGAGGACCCCGACAACCCCGTCTTCGAGCGGATCGTGGCCGGCGCCGCCGAGTACGGGAGCAAGAAGGACAAGCTCGCGGTCCACTTCGAGGAGCGTCCCGCGGAGGACGTCATCGCCGAGGGGAACGCCGACGCCGCCGCCGACGCGGTCGACGCGAAGAACGAGTTCCTGCTGGAGGCGACGGGCCGCGACGCGAAGTCCCGCCGCGACTCGCTGAAGCGCGAGGTCGAGGACGACGCGCCCGACTACTGAGCCGGGCCCCGACCGCCGACGCTATTTGTACGAGCGGTCGTCCTCGCGGGCGACCGCGCCGCTCCCGTCGATCTCGGTCACCGAGCAGTTGCCGGTCGAAAGCTCCGTGAGCGACTCGACGACCGAGAGCTCGCGGCGCTCGCCGACGACGAGCCGGATCGGGTTCACGTGGGTGACGGCCACCACGGTCCCCTCGCGGGCGCGCAGGTCCGCGGCCGCGTCGAGCACTCGATCGCGGACGGCGAGCCAGCTCTCGCCGCTCTCCGGGGCGCGCTCGGCCGCCGCCCGCCCGCTCTCCAGCAGGTCGAAGTCGGGGAAGCGCTCGAAGAAGTCGTCGGACGGGAGCCCCTGAAAGACGCCGAAGTCGCGCTCGCGGAGCCGCGGGTCGGTCTCCACGTCGACGCCGGCCGCCGCGGCGACCGGTTCGGCGGTCTCGACGGTCCGCGCGAGGTCCGAGGCGACGACCGCGTCGACCGCGTGACGTTCGGCGATGGCGTCGGCGACCGTCGCGGCCTCCTCGCGCCCGCGGTCGGAGAGCCCGACCGGCGCCCACCCCTGGATCCGGCCCGCCTCGTTCCACTCGGTCGTCCCGTGTCTGACGAACAGCGTGCTCACGGTCGAGCGTCGGGAGCGCGCGGCAAGGAGGTTTCGCCGGGAAGCGGATGAGACGAGAGGCGAGCGCCCCCGACCGACGACAGGCTATTGGCGACCGGCCGGGAAGGGAGACCGAATGCGACAGGACCCGATCCCGCCCGCGGTCGCCGACCGGCTGTCGACCGCGGCCCGTCGCCTGCGGGCGGCCCGCCGGAGCGCGCTCGACCGCGTCGCCGTCGCGGAGACGGAGTGGGAGTACGCGGGCCGGACGTGGTCGTGGCCGGCGGGCGAGGAGATGACCTACTTCCGCGAGCTCGCACCGGGGGAGTGCGAGGTCCTCGACGGGCTGCGAGCCGACCTCGACGCGCTCGCCGAGGGCGACGGAGCGCGGTCGGAGCCGGCGGCTGAGATCCTCGGGGTTGGGACGGGCCGCGTCGCCATCGCGGTCCCCGCGTCGGTCCGCGAGGGGGTGACCGAGCGCGAGAACGCGGAGGCGACCGCCGGCGGCCCCCTCGTCGCGAAGCTGGCGCGGTACGGTCCCTCGGCGGAGATGGGCGACGGGCGCCCGCAGAACCGCCGGGAGCGCCGGATCTGGTCGGCGGTCGAGTCGCACCCGTTCCTCCCCGTCCTCGACGGCGACGCCGACGGCGACTGGATCGTCATGCCGCAGGCGGAGGTCCCCCCGGACGAGTCGGTCCGCGAGGAGGCGCTCAACCGCGTCCGGCGGGCGCTGATGCCGCACCGCGAACGGTTCCACTTCGACGAGCTCAAGCCGGAGAACGTCGGCGCGTACCGCGGCCGGTACTGGATCGTCGACTACGGCCGCCCGGCCGGTGAGCCGCTGTTCGTCGATCCGCCGGCGGAGTCGGAGGCGCGCGAGGCGGAGCCGACCGGAACGGATCCGACCGGAACGGAGCCCGAGAGCGACGCAGACGGGAGCGAGAACCGTCAGGATCGATCGTAGGAAAATTAATTCAAAACTGAGTTAAAACTCCGACAGGCTTATCCCGGCCGACGGCGAAAGAGAAGTATGAGCATAGAAACAGTGCTACTGGCGGTCGGTACCGAAGACGAGAAGCGAACCGAGCAGCTCGCGAAGGAGGCCATCGCGGTCGCCGAGCCCGCGGGCGCGGAGGTCGTGTTGACCCACGTGTTCACCGACGAGGAGTTCGACGGGGTCCGCTCGAAGCTGGGCGTGAACCCGGAGAGCGAGGGGTCGACTCCGGACGCGGTCGCCGAGCGACACACGACGATGCGAGCGCTCGCGAGGGCGCTCGGCGACGCGGGCGTCGCCTACTCGATCCGCGGCGCGGTTGGCGACCACGCGAACGAGGTCGTCGAGGCGGCCTCGGCCGTCGGGGCCGACCGCGTGGTGGTCGGCGGACGGAGCCGGTCGCCGACCGGCAAGGCCGTCTTCGGCAGCGTCGCCCAGGACGTCATCCTCTCGGCCCCGTGCCCGGTGACCTTCGTGCGGGAAGTCGCCGCCTGAGTGAGCGTCGCTCCTCCGCGCGGCGGTCGGGGCGTCTCACCGCCACCGTCGCGCTCCGGTCGCGGCGAATCGCCTCGAGAAGCGTCCCGCTTAAGTGACACCGGTCCGCGCTTCTAGCCGATGTATTACGTGGGCGTCGACCTCGGGGCGACGAACGTCCGGGCGGTCGTCGGCGACGGCACGGCGGCGATACTCGGATCGGACGAGCAGGGGACCCCCCGCGGTCCGAACGGGATCGCCGTGACCGAGGCCGTGCTGAGCGTCGTTCGGGGCGCGTGCGCGGCCGCCGAGATCGACCCGACCGAGGTCGCCGCGGCCGGGATCGGTTCGATCGGCCCCCTCGACCTCGCGGCCGGGGTCGTCCAGGGACCGGCGAACCTCCCGGACACCGTCGAGCGCATCCCGCTCGTCGGGCCCGTCTCGCAGCTGCTCGGCACCGACGAGATCCACCTCCACAACGACACCGTCGCCGGCGTCATCGGCGAGCGGTTCCACGCCGAGCGCAACCCCGACGACATGGTGTACCTCACGATCTCCTCGGGGATCGGCGCGGGGGTCGCCGTCGACGGCAACGTGCTCTCGGGGTGGGACGGCAACGCCGGCGAGGTCGGCCACATGACCGTCGACCCGCACGGCTTCATGACCTGCGGGTGCGGCCTCGACGGCCACTGGGAGGGGTACTGCTCCGGCAACAACATCCCGAAGTACGCCCGCGAGCTTCACGCGGAGGACCCGATCGAGACGTCGCTCCCTATCGAGGACCCGGACTTCTCCGCGGTCGACGTGTTCGAGGCGGCGGGCGAGGACGTCTTCGCCGACCACGTGATCGACCAAGTGGCCCACTGGAACGCCATGGGCGTCGCCAACGTGATCCACGCGTACGCCCCGCTCGTCGTGAGCGTCGGCGGCGCGGTCGCGCTCAACAACCCCGAGCGGGTGCTGGACCCGATCCGCGAGAAGCTCTCCGACATGGTGTTCATCAACGTCCCGGAGGTCCGGCTCACGGACCTCGGCGACGAGGTCGTCGTGAAGGGGGCGCTCGCGAGCGCGCTCACCGGCGGCACGGGCGACCGGTCGAAGGTCGAGTCGCCGCCGGGGTGACCGGTTTTAAACCCGCACCGGGTCAGCACAATTCAAGATGGAGCCCATGACCTTGAGGAGCGACCGCAGGGAGCGAGTAGGTCGGGGAGGAAATCGACATGGGATAGCACGCTCCTCGTTCGATGGCTGACCGGCTCCCACCGAACCGTTATTAATATAAAAAGTAAAGAATACATCTGAAGTACGGATGGAGGTCCGCCGCACCATCCCTGTCAAGCTTAATGTGGCCGACAGCGACGCTGCCCTTCTCCACGAAACCATCTCCGAGTTCCTGTGGGCCGCCAACTACGTCGTCGACCACGCGTGGCAAGGCGAGTACAAGACCACGAGCAAAGCCCAACTCCAACGCGAGACCTACGACGACGTGCGAGCCGAGACGCGACTTCAAGCGAACCTCGTCCAGAACGCCCGCAACAAGGCTGCTGACGCTGTCCAGAGCGCCATCGCCCGCTGGAAACAGGGCGACTACGCGGGAAAGCCGCGCTTCTCCGCTCCGACGCTCGTCTATGACAAACGGTGTGCCACGTTCAACGACGACCACGCGACGCTCTCGACCGTTGAGGGACGTATCACCGCTAGATACATTCTCCCCGACGAGGACCGCGAGACGCCTCACTCGGAGTATTTGTTCAACGACGACTACGACGTGACGGGTGCAGAACTCCACTACCGCGACGGCGAGTTCTACCTCCACGTCCGCACAAAGGCGGACATGGAGTCCGAGACTGCCGACGAAGGCAACGCCGAGCACAACACAGTCCTCGGCGTTGACCTCGGCATCGAAAACGTCGCTGTCACGTCAACGGGGACATTCTGGAACGGCTCGGAGTTGAACCACTGGCACCGCGAGTTCGAGAAGCGACGCGGGTCGCTCCACCAGCGTGGGACACGGGCCGCTCACGAAACCATCCAGTCGATCGGACGCACTGAGACGGGACGCTACGACCATTTCTTGCACACCGTCTCGAAAGAGCTCGTTGCAGAAGCCATCGAACACGACTGTGACGTGATCGCATTCGAGAACCTGACGGGAATTCGTGATCGGATGCCGAACGCCAAGAAGTTCCACGCATGGGCGTTCCGACGCTTGTTCGAGTACGTCGAGTACAAAGCCGAAATCGTCGATGTCTCGGTCGAACAAGTAAGTCCTGCGTACACGAGTCAGCGGTGTTCGAAGTGCGGGTTCACTCACGAGGACAACCGCCCTACCTCGAACGGACAGAACGTGTTTGCGTGTCTCAAGTGCGGATACTCACCGCACGCAGACTACAACGCGGCGAAGAATATCGGCCTGAAGCATCTCCGCTCGGCGCAAACGTCGTCGGGCGGAGGCGCACCCGTAAACGTGCGCTTGAATCGCGGGACGTTGAACGTGAACGGCGATTACGAGCCTGCCAGCGATGGCCAGAACGGGAGTCCACGCGAAAGCCCCACCCTCAACGAAGCGAACGGCAACGCCGCGAGCGAGTAGGGTAGGGTAGTTTACTCCTCGAACTCCGTGAGCTCCGGCTCGACGTCCGGGCCGACCGCGTCCCGCGTCTCCAGGTACGCGTCCCGGTAGCGCCGGATCTTCCGGAGGAGGACGTAGCCGAACGCCCCCTGAAAGAGGAGGACGAAGAGGAACAGCGCCGGGAGCCGCGGGATGGGCGTGAGCGCGGGGATCACCGAGGTGACCGGACCGACGAGGGTGTTGTACAGCCCGTGGATCGCGGCGGCGATGACGAGCCCCTTGACGACGATCGGGCCGCTGTTCTCCGGGTTGAACTTCGCGAGGCCGAGGTAGTAGCCCGCGAACGCCGAGTAGACGACGTGGCCCGGCCCCGCGAGCGCGCGCAGCGCCGCGATCCCGTCGCCCGCGCCGAGGACGGCGAGCCCGAGGGTCAGCTCCGACATCTCGACCGTCCGGGCGATGTACACGAGGTTCTCGATGACCGCGAAGCCGAGGCCGGCGATCGCCCCGTACACCGCGCCGTCGACGACGGCGTCGAACCGGTCGTCGGTGTACGCGTACAGCCGGACGGCGAGCAGCTTCACCGTCTCCTCGACGGGGCCGACGATGACGAAGAAGAAGAGGACGAGCCCGGGGAACCCGAGCGGCGAGAAGAGGGGCTGTGCGTAGCTGTTGAGCAGCGCGGCGAACGTCGCCGTGAGGATCGACAGCAGGAACGTCGCCACCAGCAGCGAGAGCGGCTCCGCGGTCGTGACGTCCGAGACGTACACGTACGCGGCGAGGCCGAACGCCGGGACCGCCGAGAGCCCGACGAGCATCGCGACCGCGGGGTCGAAGACGAGGCCGAGGCCGAACGACCCGAGGATGGCGAGCAGCGCGAGGAGGGCGACGAGCACGACCAGCGCCTTCGCGGACCGTGTGATGAGCCAGTGCAGCGCGACCGAGAGCCCGTCGAGTGACGTGCGCTCCTCCCACGTGGCGACGTCGTAGAGGTCGCGGTCGTCGTCGGAGCGCGACTTGACCGGGTCCGACCGGGATGGCATACGCCCCGATTCGTCCCGGGGTAACTTAAGCCGTGGCCGGACGGCCCCGCTCGAGCGACCGGCTCGGGAGGTCGGGCCGGCGTCGCCGCCGACCCCGGCGCGCCCGAGACGAGGCGATGGAGTTGAAACCGCGGCGCCCGAAGGGGCGGTATGCACTTCGACCGACGGACCCAGCGGGCGCTCCGCGAGGCGGGGCTCGACGCGGACGCGATCGCCGACGCCTCCGACCGCGTCGCCGAGCTGGTCGCCGCGGACGCCGACCGGCTTCGGGACTTTTTCGCCGACGACGGCCCGTACCACTCCGACATGGAGCTGGCCCACAGCACGAGCGAGACGCAGAAACACCCGGCCGCGGACGTCGAGGTCTTCACCCACGGGAGCGACCTCCGCGGCTACCTCTCTCTCGACGGGTGGGGCGTCCCGGTCGAGGGCGGGCGTGTGTTGCGGTCGACCGAACGCGACGGCGGGGACGAACGGCCCGTCCTCGTCGAGCTCTCGCTCGGCGGGACGATCCACGACCGGGTGCGCTTCGCGCGCGACCCGGAGGAGCTGTGACCGCCGCCGTCCGCGTCCGGGGCATCTACGCCACGGCGCTGACGCGGCTCCTGCTCGACGCGGGCCGCGAGGTCGTCGACGCGTCGCCGCCGATCCGCCGGCGCTTCGACGCGGCGTTCGGGGACGAGCCGCCGGACGTCCGGATCGAGACGACGGCGGACCGGCAGGGCGTCGGCGTCCACGGCGACCCCGAGGCGGTCGGATCGCTCCGCGAGCGCCTCGGCGGCGTGGGGCTCGACGCGCTGACGTGGACCGACCCGACGCCGCCCGGAACCGTCCTCGACGGCGAGGTGACCGAGACGCTCGGCGGCGGGGCGGTGGTGCGGCTCCGCGTCGGCGCGGGAGCCGACGACAGCGAGGGGAGCGACGCGGCGACCGCCGAGGGGTACCTCCCGTACGGGAGCGTCGACGACCGGGTCGAGACCGGCGATCCGGTCCGAGTGCGCGTCGACGAGTCCGCGGCGCCGTGGACGGACCGCCGCCCCGAGCTCGGCGGGTCGCTGCGCGCCGGCGGGGGGCTCGTCGCGCTCGAACCGGGCTCGGGCACCCGCGTCGACGTCCGGAACGACGAGGCCGCTCGGGAGCTGGCGGGGATGCTCGATCTCCTCGGGCTGGAGCCGCCCGACGGGTGGCGGGCGGTCTGGAAGCCGCCCGCGGTCGACGCCGGGACCGAGGCGCTGGAGGCCGGGCTGGAGCGCGCCGTCGCGGCCGCCGAGGGGCTCGACGACGCGGTCGACGCCGCCGGCGGAATCGGCGTCCTCGACGACGCGGCGCTCGTCCGCGACGAGCCGGTGGCGTCGCCGAACGCGGGCGCCTGGGTGTGGTTCGGCCGCGAGAGCCGGTTCGCGCTCGACGACCGGCGCCGCGAGGCGACGGCGACGATGCCGGGCCACCACCGGGTGAAGGCGGGGTCGGCCGACGCCTCGGCCGGCGTCGACCTCGCGGAGGCCCTCTGTGACCCCGACCCGGACGCCGCGTTCCCGTTCGGCGTCGTGACCGACGCGTTCGGGCCGAGCGAGGGCGAGGCGATCCGGATCGACCACGGGAAGCCCGACGGCCGGCTGTTCGCGCTCGGCGAGGCGACGGTGACGGGGGTCGACGCCGACGGCTCGGTCGCGGTCGAGCGCGAGATGACCGGCGGCGGCACCTACGACGGGCTCGGCACCCCGCGCGAGGCGGGCGACGTGGCCGAGACGAGCCTGAAGGAGGGTCGGTGGTGGTATCCGACCACCTACCGCGGGCGCGACGGGACGGTGCGGGGCACCTACGTCAACGTCTGTACCCCGGTCGAGGTGTTCCCGGGCGCCGCGCGCTACGTGGACCTCCACGTCGACGTGGTGAAGCGTCCGGACGGCACGGTCGAGCGCGTCGACGACGACGAGCTTCGGGACGCGGAGGCGGCCGGCGACGTGCCGGCGCCGCTGGCGGAGAAGGCGCGGAGCGTCGCGTCCGCGCTGGAGAACGCGCTGTAACGAGGGCGGGAGACGCCGCCCGGGCGGAGCGTCGGAACGAGAGCCGAGAAGGGAGTGCGGCCGGGGAGCGGAACCCCCCGGCCGGCGCCTCAGAAGTGGTTCGCGGATTCGGTCTCGTGTTTCAGCTCGCCGCCGCGGCCGCCCTCGACGGTGGAGGCGCCCTGGTCGCCGGAGGAGGCGGTGCGCACCGTCACGTTGTCAACCTCGTCGAAGTCCATGATCAGGTCGCGGCGGATGTTGTCGGCCGTGATGTTCGAGATGCCGCAGCCGGAGCAGGTGCCGCCGAGCTCGACGACGACCTCGCCGGTCTCGGGGTCCGCCTCGCGCACGACGCTCGTGCCGCCGTGCATCTGGATGATCGGCATCTGTCCGACCATCCACTCTTCGACTCGGTCCGCGAGGCTCTCGTCGCTCATTGTCGAGGGTTAGCACCCGAGCCTATGGAAGCTTGCGGTTTCCGAGCAGGTTGAAACAACGGAACGAACTGTGTCACCGTCGATCCGGCGGAAACGGCACGGAGAAACCGGAACCGGTTACTCGCGGCTCACTCCTCGGAGTCGTCCGCGGGCTCCGACTCGCTCGGGAGGCGGGTCGGGTCGGCGGGGTCGTCGCCGTGCATGGAGTCGTCGCGTTCGAGGAGGTAGAGAAGTGGCCCGAGCGCGACCAACACGAGCACGCCGGGGAGCGGCGCGTCGGGGACGAGCAGGAAGGTGATCAGGGCGGCGCCGGAGGTGACGACGACGAGGGCGGCCCACAGCGGCGGCGATCCGAGGTCGACGCCGACGCGCGCGGCGTCGCGGTAGACGAGCGCGGCCGCGAGCGCGACGAGGAGCGCGACGACGCCGCCGAGGACCGTGGTGACTGCCATACCGATCGTTCGGTCGAGACGCGAAAAAGGGTGTCGCGAGCGGGCGGCAATCGCGTGAAAATCGGAAGCGGAGCGGCGACCGCGGCGCGCGGCGGGCTACGGCGCCTCGCCCGTCTCGATGCTGAAGGAGTCGCGGGGGTACGCGACGCAGGTCAGGGTGTAGCCGTCGTCGAGCTCGGCCTCCTCGAGCATCTGCTGGTTGTCGTGCTCGACGAAGTCCTCGGAGGGGCCGTCCGCGATGCGGCCGGCACACGAGACGCACTGGCCCTGCCGGCAGGCGTACGGGAGGTCCCACCCCTGGTCTTCGCCCTGATCGAGGATGGGCTGGTCGTTCGAGAGCTCGACCGTCTCGCCCTGCTTGACGAACTCGACCTCGAAGTGCTCGACCTCCTCCACGTCGGCGGGACCGGCGCTGGCCGCGCTGCCGTCCTCCAGTTCGCCCTCCTCGCCCTCGGCGCCGCCCGCGGGGATGGCGCCGCCGCCACCGCCGCCGCCGATGGCGCGGTTCCCGGGCTCCGGGAAGTCGGTCTCGGGGACCGCGGACGCGCGGCGTTCGAGGACCTCGTCCGAGATGTCGGTCGTGGGCTCCCATCCCGTTCCCTTCAGACTGCTGACGAAGAGGACGGTCAGCGTCGCGAGCGCCCCGAGAACGATCGCGGGCGCGTTCGCGACGTTCGCAATGAGCGGGTTGAGCATACGAACCGATATGGAGAGGTGGCATAAGGCCGTTTTGATCGGTCCAACCGCGTGAGAGTCCCACGGGCGGGGAGCGGGAGAGCGCGCCGGGGTCGGGACCGCGCGGCGGAAGCGGCGGCTCGCGTCGCGCCACGCCGCGGAGCGGACCATTTATCGGCCGAGCGGTCGACTGGGCGCCCATGGAAGTGAAATCGCGGCACCACCTCCGGAGCGACGACATCGCGGCGATCCGCGAGGCGGTCGCCGACCACCTCGGCGTCGACATCGACGGCGACACCTTCGAGCTCGTGGAGTTCGTGGACGCGGGTTACGAGCTCGTCCTGGTCGACGGCGAGCCGGCCGTCTTCTACGTCGACGACGACGAGCCGTTCCTGACCGTCCGCGGCGCGAACGATTACGAGCCGGAGACCGGGATCGTCACGGTCGACGCGGGCGCCATCTCGTTCGTCTCCGACGGCGCCGACGTGATGCGCCCCGGCATCGTCGAGGCCGACCCGGAGATCCGCGAGGGCGACCTCGTCGTGGTCGCCGAGGAGACCCACGAGAAGGTCCTCGCGGTCGGCCGCGCGATGGTCGACGGCGACGAGATGGTCGGCGACAGCGGGAAGGTCGTCGAATCGATCCACCACGTCGGCGACGAGCTGTACGAGTTCTCGGCGTAGGCCGCGCGTCGGAAGAGGAGTCGAACCGGCGTCCCGTTCCCACCCTTTTAATCGCCTCGCCCACGACTCCAGCGACAATGACCGCGATCCGGGTGCTGAGCTACAACGTCCGCTACGCCAACCGAGGCGATCACCACGACGCCTGGCACGACCGCCGCGACGCGGTCGCGCGGCTCGTCCGCTTCCACCGCCCGGACGTCGCCGCCTTTCAGGAGCCGCTTCCCGACCAGCGTCGGGACCTCCGCGAGCGGCTCCCGAGCTACGAGTTCGTCGGACGGGGCCGGGGGACGGGCGGCGAGGGCGAGGGGTGTCCGATCGCGGTGCGAGCGGGCCGCTGGGAGATCGTCGACAGCGACACGTTCTGGCTCTCCGAGACCCCCGACCGGCAGTCGGTCGGCTGGGACGCCGCCCACCCGCGGATCGCGACGTGGGCGCGGGTCCGCGCCGTCGACGGCGACGCCGCGCTCCTCGTGGTCAACACGCACTTCGACCACGTCAGCGCGGCCGCGCGGCGCGAGTCCGCGCGGCTCCTCCGCGAGCGGGTGCCGGAGCTGGCCGGAGAAGTCGCCGGCGCGGGCGAGCCCGGCGGATCGCCCCCGGTCGTCCTCGTCGGCGACCTCAACTGCACGCCGGGGTCGGACCCGCACCGGATCCTCCTCGGAGACGACCCGGAGGCGGACGCCGGGGCGTCCGGGACCGGAGAGAACGCGGTCGACGACCGGATCGCGCTCCGCGACGCCGCCGCGGTC
The DNA here is from genome assembly GCF_059752555.1 of Halorubrum sp. B52. Taxonomy (NCBI): domain Archaea; kingdom Methanobacteriati; phylum Methanobacteriota; class Halobacteria; order Halobacteriales; family Haloferacaceae; genus Halorubrum; species Halorubrum sp. B52. The sequence continues at coordinate 237,014 of NZ_MWTG01000010.1, forward strand.
ACCGACCTCCGACACGGGCCGGAGACGAGCCTCACCGACTTCGCGCGGCTGATCGACGGTCGGCGGATCGACCACGCGCTCGTCTCGCCGGGGGTCGACGTCGCGGCGTTCGCCACGCTCGCCGACCGCGACGACCGGGGGCGGTACCCGTCGGACCACCTGCCGATCCTGACGCGACTGTCGCTGTAGGGGGCGGGGATCGGCCCCCGCGAGGCGCTACTCGTCTCCGTCGCCGCCGCTCTCGTCCAGCTCGTCGGCGTACTTCTCCAGGACCGCCTCGTAGCCGCGCTTCGCCGTCTCGTACGTCTCGCGGAGGTCGGCGACCGGCGTCTCGCTCGCGTCGACGCGGAGGTCGTCGTAGTACGGGTCGTCCGTCTCTTCGTCCGTGGTGCACACCTTGAGCGCCGCGGACTGGACCGCCAGGTCCTCCCGCTTGTCGCCGCCGGCGGCGTGACCCGCCGCGAGCGCGTCGATCAGCCGCTCCGCGAGCGGGGCGTCGCCGTGGGCGTCGGACTCGTAGGCGGCCGCGGTGTCGTCGATCACCTCCTCGCCCGTCAGGAGGTTGCCGGCGACGGTGTAGTTCTCGCCGACGACGTGGCCGTACCAGTCGCGGCACTCGTCGCCGGAGAACGCGAACGTCCCGTCGGCGTCGACGCCGTGGAGCTGGCGCTGCGGCTTCCCGTCGTCGGCGTTCAGGAGGGCCTCCAGCGCGTCGTCGACCGCGAGGCCGTCGCCGAGGTACTCGATCCCCTTCCGCCCGAGCTCGACGTTGACGAGCGACTGCGTCGCCACCGCCCCGTCCGCCGACGCGAACGGACACAGCGTGCCGACCCCCGGCAGCCGGGTTGTCACCGCCACACCGTAGCGGACCTGGTCGTCGCCGTCGTCGTCGGTGTACCGCTCGCGAACGCAGATGCTGAACGTCACACCGGCCGTGAGGGGGCGACCGGCAAAAGACCCCGCTCCGGGGGCGACGTTTCCGGTTCCCGATCGGGCCGGGAGGGGCCCCGGACGGCCGGATTCGGTCCCGAGCGCGCACACCCCCGTTTTATGACCGCTACACGCTGATTTCGGGGAGTTAAGCGGGTCGAAATCGCAAGCCGGGGGCGGATCCGCGAACCAGTGTCTCGTGTGAACGGCCGACACACTTATGAGTGAGAATCCCTCCCATACATATAGCCTCGGTTACGGGCGAAACGGCGACCCGCGGCGGGTCCCCTCGACGACAGTGGCGTTCGCGGCTCGATGAGCCGTCGTTCCGGCACGGAGAGCCGCGCGGCCGCGCGGCCCGGTCGTCGGCCCCTCGCCCGTCCGAGAGACGTGATACGATGACAGAACGACACACGCTCGAACGGCTCAGCGAGGAGTACCGGACGAACGTCCCGGACGACCTCCGGGAGCCCCGCTCGTTCGACTGGTACCTCGACGCGCTGTACGAGGAGCCGCGCATCGCGCGGAACGCCCACCAGCGGGTCGCCGACATGTTCGACCACTACGGCACGCGGTACGACGAGGAACGGGGAGTGATGGAGTACTCGCTCGCCGCGGACGACCCCCTCCACGACGGGGAGAACGTCTTCTACGGCCGCGAGGTCCACGAGGCGATCCACGAGTTCGTCAACAAGGTGAAGTCCGGCGCCCGCGGGCTCGGGCCCGAAAAACGGATCAAGCTCCTCTTGGGACCCGTCGGCTCCGGGAAGTCGCACTTCGACTGGCTCACCCGCCGGTACTTCGAGGCGTACACGCGCGAGGAGGCCGGCCGGATGTACACCTTCCGCTGGGTCGACCTCTGCTCGGTGATCGACGATCAGGATCCGGGCGACGATACGGTGCGCTCGCCGATGAACCAGGACCCGCTCGTGCTCCTCCCGCGCCCGCAGCGCCAGGCGGTGATCGACGAGATCAACGAGCGGCTCGACGCCCCCTACACCCTCCGGAACGACCAGCATCCGGACCCGGCCTCGGAGTTCTACCTGAACGAGCTGCTCGCGCACTACGACGACGACTTGGAGCGCGTGCTCGACGAGCACGTCGAGGTCGTCCGGCTCGTCGCCGACGAGAACCGCCGGGAGTGCATCGAGACGTTCGAGCCGAAAGACAAGAAGAACCAGGACGAGACGGAGCTCACCGGCGACGTCAACTACGCGAAGCTGGCCGTCTACGGCGAGTCCGACCCGCGCGCGTTCGACTACGCCGGCGCGTTCTGTAACGCCAACCGCGGGCTGTTCTCCGGCGAGGAGCTGTTAAAGCTGCAGCGGGAGTTCCTCTACGACTTCCTGCACGCCTCCCAGGAGTCGACGATCAAGCCGAAGAACAACCCCCGGATCGACATCGATCAGGTGATCGTCGGCCGGACGAACATGCCGGAGTACCGCGAGAAGACGGGCGACGAGAAGATGGAGGCGTTCAACGACCGCACCAAGCGGATCGACTACCCCTACGTGTTGGAGTACGACAGCGAGGCGAAGATCTACGAGAAGATGCTCGACAACGCCGACGTGCCCAACGTCCACGTCGAGCCGCACGCGCTGGAGATGGCCGGGCTCTTCGGGGTGCTCACGCGGTTAGAGGAGCCGACCGACGAGACGGTGAGCCTCCTCGACAAGGCGAAGGTGTACAACGGGGAGCTGGAGGACGAAGAGATCGACCGCCGGAAGCTCCGCGAGGACGCCAGCGAGGAGGCCGACGTGAGCGAGGGGATGGACGGCGTCTCCGCCCGCTTCATCGGCGACGAGATCGCCGAGGCGATCATGGACGCCACCCACCGCGAGCGCGGCTACCTCTCGCCGCTGTCCGTCTTCGACCACTTCGAGGCGAACCTCGGCGGTCACGGCTCCATCGCGGCCGACGACCTCGACCGCTACGAGCGCCTCCTCGAGACCGTCCGCGAGGAGTACCGCGAGCGCGCCATCGAGGACGTCCGACACGCGTTAGCGTACGACGTCGACGAGCTCCGCCGGCAGGGCGAGAAGTACATGGACCACGTGATGGCGTACATCGACGACGACACCGTCGACGACGAGCTCACCGGACGCGAGACGGAGCCCGACGAGACGTTCATGCGGGCGGTCGAAGAGCAGCTCGACGTCCCCTCGGACCGGAAGGACGACTTCCGGCAGGAGGTGTCGAACTGGGTCTCCCGGCGCGCCCGCGAGGGGCGCGGCTTCGACCCGCAGGAGAACGACCGCCTCCGGCGCGCGTTAGAGCGCAAGCTGTGGGAGGACAAGAAGCACAACATCAACTTCTCCGCGCTGGTCTCGGCGACCGACCTCGACGACGAGGAGCGCAGCGCCTGGGTCGACGCCCTCGTGGACAGGGGCTACTCCGAGGACGGCGCGGCGGAGGTGTTGGAGTACGCGGGCGCCGCCGTCGCCCGCTCGGAGATCGAGGACGGCGGGGGCTGAGATGAGCGAGCGCGACCGATCCGACGGCGAGGCGTTCGTCCGGGCGGCCGACGAGACCCTGCGGGGCGCGTACGACCCGCCGATGAGCCTCGACGAGTACGTCGACCGCGTGCTGGAGAACCCCGTCGCCGCCGCCTCCGGGGCGCAGTACGTCCTCGCGGCGATCGAGTCGGAGGGCACCCGCGAGGTCCGCGAGCGCGGCGAGCGGCTGGAGCGGTACCGCTTCTTCGACGACCCGTTCAACGACGGCGAGCACGCGGTCCTCGGCAACACCGCCGCGCTCAACGCGTTCGTCGACGACCTCCGGGCCGCGGCGGCGGGCCGGGGGAACGACGAGAGCATCGTCTGGATCGACGGCCCCACCGCGACCGGGAAGTCGGAGTTCAAGCGGTGCCTCGTGAACGGCCTCCGAGAGTTCTCGAAGACCGAGGCCGGGCGCCGCTACACCGTCGAGTGGAACGTCACCGGAGCCGGCGGCGGGATCGGCGGGCCGGGGGACGGCCTCTCGTACGGCGACGGCGGCGACGCGTCGGCGTGGTACCGCAGCCCGGTGCAGGCGCATCCCCTCTCCGTGTTCCCCGAGGACGTCCGGGAGTCGATCGCCGAGGCCGTCGACGAGGACGCCTATCCGATCGCGGCCGACGTCGACCTCGACCCGTTCAGCCGCGAGGCGTACGACCACCTGGAGTCGGCGTACCGCGACGAGGGCCGCCGGGACCTGTTCTCGGCGATCACCGACCGCGACCACCTCCGCGTGACGAGCTACGTCGTCGACGTCGGCGAGGGGATCGGCGTGCTCCACGCCGAGGACGACGGCACGCCGAAGGAGCGGCTCGTCGGCTCGTGGATGGGCGGGATGCTCCGCGAGCTCGACTCGCGCGGGCGGAAGAACCCGCAGGCGTTCAGCTACGACGGCGTGCTCTCGCAGGGGAACGGCGTCGCCACCGTCGTCGAGGACGCCAGCCAGCACGCCGACCTGCTCCGGCGGCTGCTCAACGTCCCCGACGAGCGCCGCGTGAAGCTCGACAAGGGGATCGGGATGGACCTAGACACCCAGCTGATCGTCATCTCGAACCCCGACCTCGACGCCGAGCTCGACCGCCACGCCGACCGCGAGGGCGCCGACCCGCTGAAGGCGCTGAAGCGCCGGCTCACCCGCCACGAGTTCCGTTACCTGACGAACCGCCGGCTGGAGGCGGAGCTGCTGCGCCGCGAGGTCGGCGGCGTGCGCGGCGTGCCGACCGTCGACGGGGTGAACGAGGCGGAGGGCGAGCCGGAAGGCGGGACGATCGGGCTCGGGAACGGTCCCGCGGGCGACCCCGAGCGCGATCCGGCGGACGAGCCCGGCGCCGCGGCCCTGACGATCGACGTCCGGGACGACGACGGGACGGTCACCGAGCGCGAGCTCGCGCCCCACGCGGTCGGGGCGGCGGCGCTGTACGCCGTCGTCACCCGGCTCGACGCGGAGGACTTCCCGGCCGACCTCGGGCTGATCGAGAAGGCGGAGCTGTACGAGACGGGGGAGATCCGACGCGAGGCGGCCGACGGCGACGACGAGCGGCTGACGATCGCCGACGTCGACGTCGGCGACGGCGACGGCCGCAACGGGATCCCGGTGACGTACACCCGCGACGTCGTCGCCGACCTGCTGGGGGCGGACGCCGACCGGAGCCACCCGGAGCTGCCGGTCGAGTGCGTCGTCACCCCGACGGACGTGCTCGACGCGATGGCCGACGGGCTCTCGGCGGCGCCGCTGTTCTCCCGGTCGGAGGTCGCGGAGTTCGAGAGCCGGAAGACGCCGGTCGCCGAGCGCGTCCGCGAGCGCCAGCGCGCCGACGTGATCGACGCCGCGCTCGCGGAGGCGACCGTCTCGGAGGAGACGGTCGCGGAGTACGTCGAGCACGTGTACGCCTGGGACGCCGACGAGCCGGTGGAGACGGAGCGGGGTCCCGAGGAGCCCGACGCCCTCGCGATGAAGGTGTTCGAGACGGAGACGCTCGGGCGGTTCGACGAGGACGACTACTACGGCACCGACCCGACGCGGGAGGTCGCCGAGTTCCGTCGCGAGCGCGTGATCCGGGCGCTCACCCGGTACGCGTGGCGGAACCGCGGCGACGAGTTCAGCGTCGAGGATGTCGAGCTCCGGGAGATCCCCGAGCTGCGCGAGGTGCTCGACGCGAACGACCTGGCCGACCTGAAGCGGCGCTTCCCGGAGCTCGACCCGGCCGAGTGGGCCGACCCGCCGGCCGACACCGAGACGGAGCGCGTGAAGGCGGCGACGGTCGACCGGCTCGTCGACCGCGGGTACAGCCCCGCGTCGGCCGAGCTGACCAGCCGCGCCGTGATGCGCGACGCCCGCGACGAGTGGGCCGACCTCGCCGCCGACGGCGGGGACGGCGAGGGGCGGCGGGGCGGCCGCGACGGGAACGGGGGTGATGTGGCGTGGGACTGACCGACGACCGCGAGCGCTTCCGCGAGGTCGGCGAGCAGCGCCGCGAGGACCTCGCGGAGTTCATCAGCCACGGCGACCTCGGGCGCTCGGGCCCCGATCAGGTCCGGATCCCCGTGAAGATCGTCGACCTCCCCGAGTTCGAGTACGACAGGCGCGAGGCCGGCGGCGTCGGACAGGCGCGGGGCGGACAGCCGCAGCCAGGCCAGCCGGTCGACCCCGAGCCCGGCGACGGCGACGAGGAGGGCGACCCCGGCGAGGAGGGCGGCGAGCACGAATATTACGAGATGGACCCCGAGGAGTTCGCGCGAGAGCTCGACGAGGAGCTCGGGCTCGACCTCGAGCCGAAGGGAAAACGCGTCGTCGAGGAGGTGGAGGGCGACTTCACCGACACCGCGCGCGCCGGCCCGCGCGGGACCCTCGACGTCGACGAGTTCTTCAAGCGCGGCCTGAAGCGCTACCTCGCGACCGACTTCGACGAGGAGTACGTCCGCGAGGGGCTGTTCGTCGCCGGCGCCGACGTCGACGACGTCTTCGCCTGGGCGCGCGACGGGGGCGTCCCCGTCTCGCGGGCGTGGATCGCCGACGCCGCGGCGACCCTCGCCGAGGAGCGCGGCGAGCCCGTGACGGCGCTCGACCGCTGGGAGAGCTTCGAGGCGCTCGACGACGAGGTCGACCGCGAGCCCGTGAGCCACCGGATCCGCCGAGAGGGGCTCGACAGCGTCCCCTTCCGCCGGGAGGACGAGCGGTTCCGCCACCCGGAGGTGATCGAGAAGCGCGAGCGCAACGTCGTCGTCGTCAACGTGCGGGACGCCTCCGGCTCGATGTGCGAGACGAAACGCGAGCTGGTCGAGCGCGTCTTCACCCCGATGGACTGGTACCTGACGGGGAAGTACGACGCCGCGGAGTTCCGGTACGTGGTCCACGACGCGGAGGCGTGGGAGGTCGACCGCGGGGAGTTCTTCGGGATCCAGTCCGGCGGCGGCACCCGGATCTCCAGCGCCTACGAGCTGGTCGCGGAGATCTTAGAGGAGTACCCGTTCAGCGAGTGGAACCGCTACGTGTTCGCGGCCGGCGACTCGGAGAACTCCGGCAGCGACACGACCGACTCGGTGATCCCGCTGATGGAGTCGATCGACGCCAACCTCCACGCGTACGTGGAGACCCAGCCCGGCGGCGCCGCGCCGAACGCGCGCCACGCCGACGAGGTGGAGGACGCGCTCGGCGACGCCGACAACGTCGCGGTCGCGCGCGTCTCGGAGCCCGACGACGTCACCGACGCCATCTACGAGATCCTCAGCACCGAGTCGTCGGGGGACGGCGACGCCGCCGGCGGCGGGAGCCCGGACGGCCGAGGGGGTGAGCGCCGATGAGGGACGAGCGCGTCGAGTCGAAGCGCGAGGCGGCGTCGCTCGACGAGCCCGCCGCGGAGGCCCGAGAGCTCGCAGAGCGGCTCGGACTGGAGCCGTACCCGGTCCGGTACTGGGTCGTCGGCCACGACGAGATGAACGAGCTGATCGCCTACGGCGGCTTCCAGCGGCGCTACCCCCACTGGCGCTGGGGGATGAACTACGAGCGCCAGCGCAAGAAGGACCGCCACGGGCTCGGAAAGGCGTTCGAGATCGTCAACAACGACGACCCGAGCCACGCGTTCCTCCAGGAGTCCAACTCGACGGCCGACCAGAAGGCCGTCATCACCCACGTCGAGGCGCACGCCGACTTCTTCGCGAACAACGGCTGGTTCGGGCTGTACGCCGACCGCGGCGAGGGCGGGCCGAACGCCGCGGCGCGGCTGGAGCGCAACGCCGACCGGATCGCCGCGATCGCCGACCGGCCCGACGTCGACCGCGACGAGGTCGAGCGACTAATCGACGCCGTGACCGCGTTAGAGGACACGATCGACCAGCACAACCCGGTCGACGCCGCCCGGTCGGTCGCGGAGCCGGGGGTCGCGGAGGACGTGAACGACCCCGACGACGACCCGCTCGCGGCGGTCGAAGAGCGGATCGCGGAGCTCGATCTCTCCGAGGAGGTGCGCCGCGACGTGTTCGACGACGAGTGGCTCGAGGAGCACGGCGAGGGGGTCGAGCCGGAGGAGCCGCGCCCGGACGTGCTCGCGTTCCTTCGCGACCACGGGAAGCGCTACGACCCCGAGAGCGGGAAGGCGGTCGACCGCGAGCCGTGGGAGACGACCGTCATCGACGCGATCCGCGAGGAGGCGTACTACTTCGCGGGCCAGAAGTCGACGAAGGTGATGAACGAGGGGTGGGCGACCTACTGGGAGTCCGTCATGATGGGCGGCGAGGGGTTCGCCGGCCCCGACGAGTTCCTCACCTACGCGGACCACATGGCGCGGGTGCTCGGCTCGCCCGGGCTCAACCCCTACAAGCTCGGCTTCGAGCTGTGGACCCACGTCGAGCTGCGGACCGCCCGCCGCGACGTGATCGACCGGCTGCTCCGCGTCGAGGGCGTGACGCCGGAGAACTTCCACTCGCGGATCGACCTCGACGAGGTCGCCGAGGCGCTCGAACCCCATCCCGCGATCGCCGCCGCCGGCCCGGCGACGCTCGACGAACTGGCCGAGCTCGCCGCCGACGGCGACCCGCGGGTGGACGCCGAGGCGGTCGACCGGGCGCTCTCGGCCCGGGACGAGGAGCGGACGGGGGCCGGCGACGGCGAGGTCGATCCCGACGCCGGCCCGGACGTCGAGCGGTACCCGTGGAAGCTCCTCACCCGCGAGGGGCTCGCGGAGCGTCACTACGTCCTCTCGCGGCCGGAGCATCGGGGGGCGCTGCGCGACGTCTCGCGGGAGACGCTGACGGAGCGCGCCCGGTACATGTTCGAGGTCGACCGGTACGCGACCGTCGACGAGGCGCTCGCCGACGTCGACCGGACGGCCGGGTGGGACCGAATGCTGGAGATCCGCGAGAGCCACAACGACGTGACGTTCATCGACGCGTTCCTCACGGACGAGTTCGTCCGCGAGGGGAACTACTTCACCTACGAGTACAGCCGGGCGGCCGGGGAGCACCGCGTCGCCAGCGTCGACGCCGACGACGTGCGCCGGAAGCTCCTCCTGCAGTTCACGAACTTCGGGAAGCCGACGGTCGTCGTGCTCGACGGCAACTTCCGGAACCGGGGCGAGCTCCTGCTCGGCCACCGGTTCAACGGGGTCGCGCTCGACGAGGAGTCGGCGAAGGAGACGCTGAAGCGCGTCTTCGAGCTGTGGGGCCGCCCCGTGAACCTCGCGACGATCCGCGTCGAGTACTCCGACGAGGCGATCCGCCGGGCGAAGCGCCGGGGGGCCGAGCCGGAGGGCGAGGAGGTCGGCGTGCGCTTCCAGTACGACGGCGGCGAGGTGACCGAACACGACCTCGACCCGGAGATCCGCGAGCGGATCGAGGCCGACGAGGTCGACTACGACACCAAGCCGGACGACTGGCTGGCGTGAGGCGCGGGCTCGCCCGCCCCACCGCCCCTACGACAGCGACGCCACCAACGCGGCGACGGCCTCCGTCTCCTCCTCGTTGATGCCGTGGCCCATCCCCTCGTAGATCCGCTCGTCGACGTCGGCGCCGAGCGCCTCGAACACCGCGGTCGTCTCGCGGACGCGCTCCTCCGGGATGTGCGGGTCGACGTCGCTGCAGCCGAGGAACGCCGGCGTCCCGCCGAGCGCCTCGGCGGGGTCGCCGTCGACCGCGGCCGCGGCGCCGGAGACGTAGTCGTCGACGTCGACCGACTCGCCGATCAGGCCGCCGCTCAGGACCGCGAGCCCGCCGTACCGAGTCGGATTCCGCGCGACGAACTCGCTCGCGAGGCAGGCGCCCTGCGAGAAGCCGGCGACGAGGACGCGCTCGGTCGGGATCCCCGCGTCCGTCGCCTCGTCGACCGCGCGGCCGACGGCGCGGAGCCCGGAGCTCCGCCCGGGCTCGTTGTCCGCGACGGGCGCGAGGAAGGAGTTCGGGTACCAGGTGTTGACGGCCGCCTGCGGGGCGAGGAGTGCCACGTCGCCGTCGCCGGCGACCTCCTCGCCGAAGCCGACGATGCTGCGGGCGGTCGCGCCGCGACCGTGAACGAGGACGACGGCGGCGTCGGCCTCGTCGACCGGCGTCCCGGCCGTCACCAGCTCCTCGTCGGCGTGGGGGTCGTCCCCCGCGTGCGGGGTGCGCCCGCTCATACGCCGACGCCCGCGTCCGCGTCGGGCAGGTCGTGCTTTGTCACCGGGAGGCCGAGCTCCTCTAAGGCGCCCTTCATGTGGCGGTCCTGCGCGAAGTCGGCGCCGTCCTCCTCGCGGAGCCGCTGGGCGGTCGCGAGCACCTCGCCCTTGCGATCGTCCGGGATCTCGTACTTGTCGGCGGAGAGCTCGATGACGAGCCCGTTGTTGTCCTGGGTGTAGATGGAGTGGAAGATCCCCCGGTCGAACACGTTGTACCCCTTGCCGGCCTCCTCGAGCGCTTCCATGATGTCCTCGTACTCGTCGGGCTCGACGCTGAAACAGAGGTGGTGGACCGCGCCGGTGCCGGCGCGCTGGCCGCGGGCCGAGGGGCGGTCGTCGCTCACGAAGAACGTCAGGATGCGGCCGTCTCCGGTGTCGAAGAACAGGTGCGTCTGCGACGGGTCGTCGAGGTTCGGCTGGCGGAGGACGAGCGGCATCCCGAGCAGGTCGCGGTAGAAGGCGATCGTGTCGGCCTCGTTGCTCCCCCAGACCGTGATGTGATCGGTGCCGCTGGTGTGGAACGGTGCGTCCGGGAGCTCCGTCGTGACCGGAGCCGCGCTTTCGTCGCTCATACCGGTCGTACGAGACGAACACGTATAAAAACGAAAGGGACCGCCGGGTGATCGACTGACATCGGTGTTATCGGCGCGGAACGGTCGAGTCGGTCGGGACGCTCGCGGGCGAAGCGATCGATTTACCTGACCACCGGCGGATCGACGCCCATGGAGATACTGCTTCACTCCGGACTCGAACACCCGAACACGCTCTGGATCGCCGTCAGCGCGGTCGTCGCATTCGTCCTCGGTGCCGGCGCCGGCGCCTATCGATTGGGAGTGACGTCCGCGCTCCGCGACGCTCCCGACGAGTGACGCGGAAGGCGAGAGCGGGGCGGGTCAGGGGCGCCGCCAGATCGGCGGCGCGACGCCGATCGCCCTGACGACGTACGGGTAGCCGATCGCGACGGCGATCACCAACGCCACCGAGGGGACGAGTCCGATCTCCCCGACGGTCCGCTCGACGAGCGCGAGCACGGCGATCATCAGGAGGAACATCGCGGCCCAGTGCGGGGCGAGCTGTCGGACCTTCTCGGCGGTCGAACTCATGTCCCACACGACGAGCGCGACGCTTATACCGTGTCGGTCGGCGTCTCGCCTCACGGACGACGAGGGACGGACCGGAGCGAGTGAAAAACGAAGGCTGCGAGGCGCGTCCGAATCGGAGCGGCGAGCGAGTCCCGATCAGTACCGCGACGGGATGAACGCCGCCCCGAGCAGGAGCAGCGAGGAGAGGAACGCGAGGACCAGCACGCGCGTCAACCCGCTGTTGTACTGCTGGAACTGATCGATCTGCGCGACCTGCGCCTCGTATCCCTCGATGTCGCTCGACAGCTGCAGCGTCGAGTCGTCCGGGAAGTGTGCGACGAACTGCGTCTCGCCGATCGTGACCATTCCCTCGTCGGCGGCCTCGATTGTCTGCGTCTGGGTCCCCTCCCAGACGAGCACCGCCTGCTCCGCCGTGACGTTGTCGACTGTCACGGTCCGGTCGCCGTACTCGAAGGAGTCGCCCGTGGCGTACGAGCGCTCCTCGGGGGCCGGGAAGTACTCCCCGGCCGGGACGAGCGTCGACTCGCCGTCCTCGGTGACGACGACGTACTCCCCGTCGTCGCGCTCGACGGTCTCGTTATCCGCCTGCGGGTCGTTCTCAAGGATCGCCTGCCGGTCGAGCACTTCCACGAGCGTGAACTCGCTCGGCTCCTCGCCGGAGATCTCCACGCGCCACTCCCGGTCGCCGAGCTCGACGGTCGACTCGTTCGCCCACGCCTCCGAGAGCTGTGCCGACTCCTCCTGTTCGAGGGTAGCGACGAGCGTCCCCTCGTCCTCCGAGATCCCGGTGAGGGTGTACGACTCCCCGTCGACCTCGATCGTCTCGTTCTGCGAAACCTCGACATCGGGGTTCTCGAAGCCGATCTCGGGGCTATCGGCCGTCGCGGTGAGGACACCCGCTCCCCCCGCGATCAGCACGAAGAGCGCGACGTACACGGCCACAGCGCGTCGTTGCATGGTTTCAGCATGGGTCACCCCGTGTATAACGGTTACTAAGCCGGGCTCTCGGAGCGACCGAACCGCGCCACCGCTCCGCCCCGGAGCTACCGGCGAACGACGAGCACGGACAGGTCCGAGAACGGCGTCTCCGACCGCCCGGTGCCGCCGGCGCGGCTCGCGAGCTCGCCGACGGTCGTCCGGGTGATCGCCTCGTCGTCGCGGGTGAGCCGCTCGCAGACGAGCGCGACGTCGGACCGCTCGCAGCCGTGGTTGAGCAGATCGCGGGCGACGTCGCCGGGCATCCAGTCGAACGGCCGAGGGAGCACGAGCAAGTGCCGCTCGCCGGCGTCGCGTCGGAGCCGGGAGAGGTCGTCGCCGATGTCGCCGCTCTTGTGGAGCGTGACGAACGTCGCGTCCTCCATCGGCGTGCGGGCCCGGCTCGCCGCGACCTGCAGCGAGGAGACCCCGGGAACGACGCGGAGGTCGATCGAGCCGGCGGTCGCCTCGTCGAGCGCGCGCTCGACCTTCCCGACGAACTGGTAGCCCGAGTGGTTCGGATCGCCCATCAGCACCGCCGTTCCTCGTTCGCCGGCGGCGACCCGCTCTGCGAACGTCGCCAGCGCGGCCGCCTCGTCGCGGTAACCGCACGTCAGGCAGTCGGCGTCCGTGCGATCCCGTACGAGGTCGACGACCGTCTCGAAGCCGACGACCGCGTCGGCCGCCCGGATCGCCCGCTCCGCCCGCGGAACGAGGTACTCCGGATTCCCCGGGCCGACGCCGACGGCGTGCACTACGCGTTCATCGTCGCCCGCACACGCGGGCTCAGGCGTCGCCGACGCGTAGTCCGCCGGATCCGGCCCGGCGTCGAGATCGTACGAGGCGTCGTCGCTCACGGTTCACCCCGCCGGGCGCCGCGGCTCCGCGTTCGATACCTCGGCCGGGAGCTCGCGCGACGCGACGTACCCCTCGAGGGAGCGGTGCGTCCGGTTCGAGTCAGGTCGTCCACGTGGAACGGGGACGACGCCGACCGCTCTATACGTTCTGTTTGCGGTAGCCTCACCGAGTTTCGGTGACGGCGAGCGCCGAGACCGCGGTACAGTGACCGCGACGACCGAGCTCGACGCGGCCGGTGTCGCCGCGCGGCTCGGCGTTCGTGACGAACTGAAGCCAAGGGCCGGATTTGAACCGGCGTTGGGCGGCTCTGCAGGCCGCTGCGTCTGACCAGACTCTGCCACCTTGGCGCTACTCGAAGGTACCGCTGTCGAGCGTTTAAGCCTAGCGGTCGTATCGCACTCGTCGGGGTGCGGTGGTGTGAGGAGCGCGTCCTGCTGGCTCGCGCTCGGCGTCGATTGAAAACGGGTGGGGCAATCGCCCCGGATGAATGGGCAGGCGGCGAACCGCGGTTCC
>NZ_MWTG01000011.1:0-2965 GCF_059752555.1 Halorubrum sp. B52
ATGGACTCGCGGGGGGTCGATCGACCCGCGCGCTGGGATCGGCCGACGGCGAAGCGATCATCCCTTCACCTCACGGATGATACGGCGGCGAACTTCCATGCGCTCCCGCTCCGACCGTTTGTCGTAGTGTTTCTCAAGCACGTCCTGCGTCACGTCCATGCGGTCACTCACCACCTCGCGCGGGTGTCCCTCGTTCAAATCCCTCGATATCGCTCCCTTCCGAAGCGGGTGCGCCGAGACTGTCGACGGACACTTGCTCGCGGTCTTCTGATCCGTCGCTTCACACTCCGAAACGACGCGATCGTGCGGACACGACCCCCAAACGCAGGGACGGGTGACCCGGTAGATCGTCTCCCGGATCGACGTCTTCGACAGCCGGCCGTACCGAGAGGTGAACAGCGGGCGACGGCCCTCGTCGTCGATCGTGTCCTCGCGCGTCGTCGCGAGATAATCGTCGAGGACCGCGGCGACTTCGGGGCGGAGCCACACGTCCCGCTCACCGCGGTCACCGTTCTTAAGCGGCGTTGACGGGGCGCGGTGACGGATCTGGATCGCCGGCTCGTCGTGATCGTAATCCTCCACGTCGAGCCCATACAGCGCGCCCGAGCGCATCCCGGTCTCCCACAGCAACAGGAATATCAGGTGGTCCCGGCTCGCGTAACGGAACGTGTCGAGCGCGTCGATCACCTCGCGAGCACGGTCGGCACGGAGCACGTCGTCGTTCACTTCCTCCTCGTCGCTCAGGTTCGGCATCGGAACCGACTCCCGGAGCCCGTCGCTCACGGCGTCGATCCCGGCCCAAAAGTCGAGCGCAACACGGAGAGTCGCGAGGTGATTCTTCAGGGTGACGTTCTTCACAGACCCCTTCCGCCGATTGAAGTATCGGAGGATCTCGCGGCCGTTCAGGTCGTTGAGGTTCTCGATCTCGCGCTCGTCGCAGAACTCGACGAACGGCTTGAGTCGGTACTTGTGGTTTTGTCGCGTGTGGTCTGCGAGCTCCTCGCTGCGGCTTTCGAGGTACATATCGACCCCTTCCTGCGGCGGGAGCGGTTCGAGATCGTCGCTCACGCGGATCCCTCCTCTTCGTCGAGATCGCGATCGTATGGGCCGACCGGAGTCACGAGTCGGACGCGGTCACGTTCGAGTTTCGCGCCGGTCTTCTTATCGAGCAGCTCGTGGAACACACCGTCGGCGTCGTCGCTACGCGCGCAGTATTGACACCAGAAGTGGTGATTAGTAGGCTCCCACGAGCGGTGGCCGTTCGGACACACGTACCGCCACCTGTCCTGCCGGTCTTCGATCCGCACAACTTCTTTCGGGACCATCGCTTCGCACCGATGGACGGGTGTATTAAAATCCGAATCCAGATACGGGGACTGAAAGTGAAACTGGTCTCGGCGCCCTCCGGTGGTTTGTGTTGCGGTCGGCGATTCTCCTTGACCGTCGGGAGGTTTTAGACCCCCAGCGTGGTGCGAATACATGGCTTTCGTGCTCACCCACGGAAGCCCACGCGGACCCGCTGTCTCCAGCAGCGGGGTCCGCTTTTGCGAACGAATGGACCCATCGGGAGCGACGGGTCCGCGAATGCTTCCGTAGCCTCCGCGAAGAACGGCCGCGAGTTAAATTTAACCCATCGAATCGTGTTCTATCAAACACGAATTAAGATTCATTCCGAGACGTATCGGTATTCGTTATATATGGCCGTTCGACTGAGACGTATGCGCCCGCGGGTCGATTGGATGAATCAGACCGACGATCGGATCTTGGAGCTCCTCGACGAGTCGGATCTCATCCTGACGCCCGCCGTCATCGCGAAGAACCTCGAATACACTCGGAATTGGGTCTCTCGACGGATCGGGAAACTCGGGGAGGCCGGACTCGTCGAACCGGTTGACTCGGGATATTATCGGATCTCAAAACGCGGTCGCGCGTACCTCGCCGGCGAGCTCACAGCTGACGATCTGGAGTAGCTACGTGATATCCAGCTCCCGGACCGCGTCGGCCGAGATCGTTACGTTGCGGTCGCCGAGGGTCACCGACTCACCGGTCACGGTCGACAGGAACTCGTGTAACCCTTCTAGGTAGTTTCTCGACCGCTCTTCTTGAATTACCACCGTGCGTTTCTCCGGATAGATCCTCGCCCGGTGGTCGATGTAGATCCGAGCGAACGACCGCCGAACCGACGGCGGAACATCCCAGACAACCGACGGGAACTTGTCGAGATCCACTTTTTCGCCAGCCGGGGCGCCCATCGTATAGAGGCACCGACCGAGGACTGAGCCGTCGGCCAGAGGAATCACCTCGGTGGCGCGGTTATCGGTGGTCGCGTGGCGGATGGCCGTCTCAACGCCAACACGCTCAAAAGCCGCTTCAATCTCGTCAAGTCCGACGCGTTGGCCGGTCGCCACTGCGGGGGCGAACGTTTCATTCGTGACGCTGCCGCCAGCGAGGATGTGAGCGAGGAGGTTGACCAACCCCGCCGCCATGTCGTCGTCAGGGTCGGGATCGAGCCAGCCGTAGTCGATCGCGGTATGAATCCCGCGGACCGGGTCGGGCATCCCGTCATCGAGCCATCCGCGAACGCGCCCCGGTGGTAGATCGAGGGCGTTACCAACGCGGGTCCGACCGTGTTTCGGATGTTCCGCGGCATACTCCTGTACACGCCGGTAGTCGAGGACTTTCTCCCACGGATCCGGATACATACGATCGCTGTATGTTCGCGCGAGGGACGGTGCCGTGGGCTCCATACGCATCATTCACACGTCAACGGATTTGACCTTGTTCACCTAATTTTCGCCGTTGATATTTGTGCCAGTAAGTTCATATGTAGGCTCCGTTAATTAGAGAGTAACCAGCTAACCGATCGGAACGAGAGGATCGTTTCGTCGGTGGACCGCTGGGTTCAAACTATGAAACCAAGCAACCTGTTCAACTCGGACGACCGTGCCGTGAGTCCCGTTATCGG
>NZ_MWTG01000012.1:0-179302 GCF_059752555.1 Halorubrum sp. B52
GGCCGGTGCACTCCTTGCAGTCGTGCACCGCCCTGACTCCCCGCTCGCGCTGCTCGCGGGGAGTCTCGGCCGGTGCATTTCTCGAACGAAGTGAGAGAAATCTCCGAGTGATTTGAACTCAGAAAGACGCAGCGGCGAGCGAAGCGAGCCGACCGTCTTTCATTAGTTCAAATCTCGGCCGGTGCACTCCTTGCAGTCGTGCACCGCCCTGACTCCCCGCTCGCGCTGCTCGCGGGGAGTCTCGGCCGGTGCATTTTGCGAACGAAGTGAGCAAAATCACCGGGTGATTTGAGCTCAACCGCTCGCTTATAAACCGTTGTCAGCGCGGTGAACGCCGTCAAATCCCCACCCGCTCCGCACCGCACCTCACGCCTCCCCAGCCTCGTCGCTCACTTCGTTCGCGACTCCCTCGCGCGTGCTGGCTCGCGGCCGCCGGTGGCGGCCGCTCGCAGGCGCACGCCACCGCGTCATTGTTTATAAACAGTCGTCGCAGCTCATTGTTCTTAAATACCGTCGCGCGACCGCTGAGGATCCAACGGTGCCGGGGTTCCCCGACCGGTAGTTTCAATCGGCGATCCGCCGAACCCGTGCGTGTGACCGTTCCAACGAAGACGCTCCCGAGCGGCGCCGAGTTACCGGCGCTCGGACTGGGCACGTACGACCTCGGCGACCAGACGGCAGAGAGCGTCCGCGCGGCGCTCGACGCCGGCTACGCGCACATCGACACCGCCGAGGGGTACCACAACGAGGACGTCATCGGCGACGTCCTCGCGGAGTACGACCGCGACGACGCCTTCCTCACCTCGAAGGTGCTCGCGAAGAACCTCAACTACGAGTCGGTGATCGAGTCGTGCGAGGCGTCGCTCGACCGGCTCGGCACCGACTACCTCGACTTATACCTCATCCACTGGCCCAATCCCGCCATCTCGCTACGTGAGACGCTCCGGGCGATGGCGGAGCTCCGCGATCGAGGGCTCGTGCGCGACGTGGGGGTGTCGAACTTCAGCGCCTACCAGCTGAGCTGCGCGCACCACATTTCGGACGTGCCGATCGCGGTCAACCAGATCGAGTTCCACCCCTACTTCCAGCGCCCCGACCTCGTCGACTACTGCCGCGAGACCGACACCGTGGTTGAGGCCGCGGCGCCGCTCGCGCGGACGGACGTGTTCGGCGACGATGTCGTCGCCGAGCTCGCCGAGACGTACGACAAGAGCCCCGCGCAGGTCGTGTTGCGGTGGGCGGTCGACCGCGGCGTGGTCCCGCTCCCGCGGTCGTCGACGCCGGCTCACGTCCGAGCGAACGCCGACCTGGACTGGGAGCTCGACGCGGCCGACCGGCGGCGGCTCGACGATCGCGACCGCGACGAGCCGGTGTACGACACGCCGGCCCGCGACTGGACGAGCGACGTGTACGGGATCGAGCAGTAGCGATCGCTCGGCCTCAGGCGGCGTCGTCGCCGAGCGTCACCGGCCGCCCCGTCTCGGCCGACTCGTAGATGCCGTCGAGCGCGCGCACGTCCGCGAGGGCGTGTGCGCCGTCGGCGTGGAACGACTCGCCCGCGAGCAGCTGGTGGCCGAAGTAGGCGAACTCCTCTTCGATCTGGTGGACCTGGTCGAAGTCGACGTCCACGCGGGTGCCGTCGCGGACGACGGCGAACCCGCGGTCCTCGCGCTCGTAGAACGCCGGATCGAGTATCAGCCTCGCCTCCGTGCCGGTGACCTCCAGCCGGCTCGCGTGCTGGGCGTTCTGGCTCACCGAGCACATCGCGTCGACGCCGTCGGGGAACTCCAGCCGGAAGGTGGCGTGCTCGTCCACCTCGGCGAACGCCTCGTGGACCGAGCGGGTCCGCCCCGACACGCGCACCGGGTCGGCGCCGAGCACGAACCGGGTGGTGTTGATCGGGTAGACGCCGAGGTCCATGAGCGCGCCGCCCCCGGACAGCTCCGGGTCGAGCCGCCACTGGTCGGCGTCGCCGCCGAGCTCGCCGAGCATCGTCTGCGACATCGTCGCGTGGACGTGAACCACGTCGCCGGCGACGCCCGCGTCGAGGAGGTCGCGCAGCCGCCGGACGGCGGGGTCGGTCTGCATCCGGTAGCCGACCATCAGGGAGACGCCGGCGTCCTCGCACGCGGCCACGAGCCGGCGCGCGCGATCCGGCGTCGCCTCCAGCGGCTTCTCGCAGAGGACCGCCTTCCCCTGCGCCGCGGCGGCCCGGACGTACTCGAGGTGGGTCGCGTTCGGCGTCGCGACGTACACCGCGTCGTACGCGTCCGCGACCGCGCCGGACCGGAGCTCCTCGGGGGTGACACCGGTCACGTCGCGCTCGGCGGCGACCGCCTCGACCGCGTCGGCGTCGACGTCCGTGACGACGGTCGCTTCCGTGTAGGGCGATCGGGCGATTCCCGGCAGCGCCCAGTCGCGGGCGAACCAGCCGAGGCCGACGACGGCGATCCGAACCGGGTCCGCGACGGACTCCGGATCGAGCGTCTCCCAGTCCCGGCGCGTGAACTCGTCGAGGTACTCCGCGAAGTCGCCTTCCATGAAGGAACGTCGGCGCGCGGGCGTCAAATAACCCCGGCGACCGCCGGCGGACTCCTCACCGCTCGTCGCCCGACCTCACCACGGCCCGTCGTAGTTCACCCGCGGCCGGTCGACGTCGACGCCGAGGTCGCGGAGCGCCGCGGTCGCGTTCTGGACGGGAGAGGGCGCCGGGCGGTCGAGCGCGTCCGTCGTCGCCTCGGCGAACCGGACGGTCCAGTCCCCCCCGATCACGACCGTCGCGCGGCGCGGGATGTCCGAGTGGCCCTCCCACGACTCGGCGAGCAGGTCGTACGAGTCGGCGACGCCGCCGTGGAAGTCCGAGACGACGGGGAAGGGGAGGTCGAACCGGTCGGCGTAGGCGAACCCCGCGTACAGCGAGTCGCCGGTGAGCGCGACGACGGCGAGGTCGTCGCGGCCGTGCCAGCCCGCGTCCCGCACCGCGGCGAACTCGGCCGTGCAAGTGGGGACGAAGTTCGCCGGAGCGAAGCAGAGCGCGACCGCGTCGTGACCGTCGACCAGCCGGAACAGCTCCAGCTCCGCGGCCGTCCCGCCGGTGACCGCGGGGGCGATGAAGTCCGGCGCCTTGCGACCGACGTCTATCATGGACGACACCTGCGCGTGCTATCGATAAATACCCACCCCCCGGTCGTTCGGCCTCGATCCGGCGCACCGAGATCAGAGAGATCCGATGAGGTGCTACTATGGGACCTGCGAGCAGTGCTCACGGTGTAAGGGCTTTACGCGTGGCCGGCCGAGGGAGGTCGTGTTCGACCTCGACGTCGCGACCGCGCTCGCCCTCGTCGACAGCTACGGGGCCGTCGCGGTGTTCGCCGTGTTCGCGCTCGAGGGCGCGCTCGTCGGGAAGGTGCTCCCCGCGCGGACGCTGTTCGTGACCGCCGTGGTCGCCGTCGGCGTCGAGGCGGTCGCGGTCCTGCCGGTGTTCGCCGCGGCGGTGATCGGCGCCACCGTCGGCCAGTCGGTCGTCTTCGCGGCCGTCCGCCGGTTCGACGTCGACCCCACGTCGCTTCCCCTCGTTCCGATCGGCGAGGGGGGCCTCGACGGCGCGACCCGCTGGTTCGACCGGTGGGGACTCCCCGCGGTCGCCGCCTCCAACGCGGTCCCCGGCACGCGCGGGTGGCTCGCGGTCCCGACCGCGAACGCCTCGTCGGTCTCCGCCCCGCGGTTCGCCGCCGCGTCGCTCGTCGGCTCGGCCGCGTACGTCGGCGCGCTGCTCGCGGTCGGCGTCGCCGTGGCGCTGGGTATCGGGGGCGCGGCCGACCTCCTCGGTCCCGAGTTGGCCGCGGCGCTGTAGCGGTCAGCCGCGTCGCCGGACCGTCGGATCGCCCGAACGTCCGCCGTGTCGTCCTGCCGTCCCCTCAGAGAACGGTCCCGTGTTTCTTGTCCGGCAGCTCCTTCTCCACGTCCTCGTAGAACGCGAACCGGGCCGCGAGCTCCTCGCGGAGCGTCGACGGGGGGACGATCTCGTCGATGACGACCTCGCTGGCCATCCGGTGGACGTCGATGTCCTCGCGGTACTCTTCGCGGAGCCGCGCCTCGGTCTCGGCGCGCTCCTCGGGGTCGTCGATCTCGGCGAGCTTCCGGGCGTAGACGGCGTTGATCGCGGCCTCAGGACCCATGATCGCGATCTCGCCGGAGGGGAGCCCGATCACGCTCTCGGGGTCGTAGGCGGGCCCGCCCATCGCGTAGATCCCCGCGCCGTACGCCTTCCGGACGACGACGGTCTGTTTCGGCACCGTCGCCGAGGAGGTGGCGTAGATCATCTTCTTCCCCTTCTCTAAGATCGCGTCCTTCTCGACCCCCGAGCCGGCCATGAACCCCGGCGTGTCACAGAGGTACAACAGGGGGATCTCGTAGGCGTCGCAGGTCCAGATGAACTCGGCGGCCTTCTCCGCGGCGTCGGGGAAGATCGCGCCCGAGCGCTCCGTCGGCTGGTTGGCGACGACGCCGACGGGACGCCCGTCGATCCGGCAGAACGCCGTGAGTATCTCCGGGCCGTACCCCTCCTTCAGCTCGAAGACGGACTCCGCGTCGGCGATCCGGTCGAGCAGGTCGCGGGCGTCGTACGCGCGGTTCGGCGACTCGGGGATCAGCTCGTCGATCCCCTCGGGCGGGAGCTTCGGCGGCTTCGTCTCCCGTTGCGGGGGCTTCTCGCCGGCCCGATCCGGGAGGTAGCCGATCAGGTCGGCGACGAGCTCGCGGGCGTGCTCCTCGTCGCGGGCGACGAGGTCCGCGGAGCCGGACTCCTCGGCGTGGACGCGGGGCCCGCCCAGCTCCGCCATCTCGATCTCCTCGCCGGTGACCATCTTCACCATTCGCGGCGAGGCGATCGCCATCGCGGACATCCCCTCGACCATCACCGTGAAGTCGGCGAAGACGGGCGTGTAGGCGGCGCCGGCGATACAGGGGCCGTACAGCACGCAGACCTGCGGTACGGCGCCGGAGAGCATCGAGTGGTTGTAGTAGTACTTCCCGATCCCCTCGCGGTTGGCGAAGAAGCCGGTCTGCTGGTCGATCCGCCCGCCCGAGGAGTCCATCAGGTAGAGCACGGGCTTGCCCGTCTTCAGGGCCCGCTGTTGCATCCGGAGGAACTTCTCGACGCCCTTCGCCGCCATCGACCCCGCCTTCACGGTGAAGTCGTTGGCCATGAAGTGGACGTCGCGCCCCTCGAACTCGGCGGCGCCGGTGAGCAGGCCGTCGGCGGGGAGGCGGTCGCCGTCGGCCTCGTTGCCCTCGCCGTCGCTGTCGTCTCCGCCATCGCCGCCCCGACCGGCCCGCCCGGGCGCGTTCGGGTGCCAGTCGTCGAACGCGGCGAACTTCCCGTCCTCGAAGTGGAGTCCCGCGGGATCGCCGTCGGTCGCGTCGCCCGCGCCGCGCGTCCCGCCCTCGCCGCCGAACCAGAGGTCGAGCCGGTCGCGGACGAACAGCTTCCCCTGCTCGGGGAGCCGCTCGCGGTACTTCTCCGGTCCGCCCTCCAGGATGTCGTCGATCTCCGCTTGCAGGGCGCGCTCGCGGTCGGTGGGGCCGAGGTCGTCGTCGAGGGGGTACGCCGTCTCGGGGGGTGCGGCGCTTGCGGCGGGCTCCGCGCTCTCGCCGACGTGGACGTCGACGTCGACGCCGAGGTGTTCGGCGAGCGACTTCGCGATCGCCTCGGCCTCCTCCGGCGTCGCCGCCGCGCCGACGTGGACTTTCATGGGCGCAAGATTTGCGGTAGATCCTAAACAGTTTTCCATGCGGGTCCGGCCGGACCGGACCCGATTCGACGGCGTGAGTCAGTCGAGCGCCGCCTTCAGCCGCTCGACGAGTTCCTCGTTGCCGACGTACAGCGGCACGCGGTCGTGCACGCCCTCGGGCTCGACGTCGAGGATGTCGATGTCGCCGTCGGTGGCGGCCCCGCCCGCGCGCTCGACGATGTAGGCGATCGGGTTCGCCTCGAAGGAGAGCCGGAGCTTCCCGTCCGGCGCGTCGACGAGGGCGGGGTACGCGAAGATCCCGCCGTAGGTGAGCACCTGGTTCACGTCGCCGACCATGGCGCCGCCGTACCGGAGCTTCAGCTCGTCTTCGATCTCGCGCGCGAAGGCGGTGAAGTCGTCGGGCCAGTCGGGAACGCGCCCGCCGAACCCGTAGACGAGGGGGGCGTCGGGGAGCCGCAGGTCGTCCTCGACGACCGAGCGGGTGACCGACCCCTCGGAGTCCGCCTCGACCACCTCCTCGCGAACGCCGGCGTCGTCGGCGACGACCATCGTCGTGATCGGGCCGTAGAGGACGTAGCCGGCGGCGACGAGGTCGCGCCCGGTCGCGGGCAGCGGGGCGTCGTAGATCCCGACGACGGTGCCCATCGCGTTGTTCGACCGGAGGTTCGAGGAGCCGTCGAGGGGGTCGATCGCGACCGCGTAGGGGCCGCCGTCGGCGTCGCTCCCGACCGCGCCGCCGGCGTCGACGGCGGCCTCGCGCTCCTCGCTGACGAACGAGCCGACGCCGTCGATCGCGGTGAGCGCCTCGCCGAGCAGCTCGTCGGCGTACAGGTCCCCGGCCAGGACGCTCTCGCCCGAGGGGTTGTCGGTCCCGCTCTCGACGCGGCGACCGGGCAGCGCGGCGCGGATCTCGGGGGCCGTCTCGGCGACCGCGTCGAAGACGGCCTCGACGGTCGGGTCCGGGTCGTCCCCGGCGGCGGGCTCCGTGTCGGTCATCAGTCGTCGCTCTCGGCGACGGCCAGCGCCTCGGCCGGGTCGGCCTCCCGGAAGACCACGGCCTCCAGCGCGTCGAGGATGCGTTCGGGGTCGTCGCGCTGGAAGACGTTCCGGCCGACGGCGATCCCGGTCGCGCCCGCGTCGATGGCGTTCGAGACGTTCCGGAGGAACTCCTTGTCATCGCGCATCGTCCCGCCGGACATCACGACGTTGGCGGGGCCGGCCATCTCGACGGCGTCGCCCATCGCCTCGGGTGAGCCGGGGTACTTCACCTTCACCACGTCGGCGCCGAGCTCCAAGCCGAGCCGCGCGCCGTACGAGATGACGTCCGGGCTCCCGTCGTTGCGGAGCCCCTGCCCGCGGGGGTACGACCACATGACGACCCCCATGTCGTGCTCGCGGGCGCCCTCCTGCGCCTCCCGGAACTCCTCGGCCATCTCGATCTCGTGGTTCGACCCGCCGTACACCGTGAACCCGATCGCGTCGGCGCCGAGTCCGGCGGCGTATTCCGCCGTGCAGTTGACCGCGCTGTTCGGCTCGCCCATCCAGAGGTTCGAGGTCCCGTTGAGCTTCAACAGGAGGTTCACCTCGTCCTCGTAGTCGGGGTAGTACGCCTCGGCGATCCCCTTCTGGACGGCCAGCGCGGTGACCGCCTCGTGGGTGGCGAGCTCGAAGATCCGCTCGGGGTCCGCCGTGTCGGGGTTCGGTTCGAAGTCGACCGGCCCGTGTTCGAGTCCGTGGTCGTACGCGAGGATCAGCGACTTGCCGTCCCGCGAGATGTTGTCGGCGGCGTGAGGAAGCATCAGTTCGTACTCCCGTTACATCGATAAAAAACGCTATGGTCGTTTCGGCGGACGTAAAGAAACGGATTCGACGGGTTCCGAGCGTTTCTCTCCGCTCTGGAACGGGTTCAGGGAATATAGACTTACTACTCAAATAGTTAATTATCGCTCGTTCGCAACGAACGGCGACCGGGCGCGACGGTATCCGCCTCGGAGCCGACACGCTCCGGTCGCGGAGTCGACACGCCGCGGTTACGGACCCGACTCGCCGCGCTCGCGGAGCCGCAATACTTACCAGCCGCGGCGCGACAGCGACCTCCATGCGGGAGCTATCCGACATCGACGTCGTCGGCGTCGTGGGGGCCGGCACGATGGGCAACGGGATCGCGCAGGTCGCCGCGACCGCCGGCTACGAGGTCGTGATGCGCGACATCGAGGACGAGTACGTCGAGCGCGGCCTCGACAGCGTCGCGGACAGCCTCGACCGGCTGGCGGCGAAGGGGGCCCTCGACGAGGAGCCGGCGGCGGTCCGCGACCGGATCGCGGGCACCACCGACCTCGCCGACCTCGCGGCCGCGGACGTCGTCGTCGAGGCCGCGGTCGAGGACATGGACGTGAAACGCGACGTGTTCGCCGACCTCGACGAGGCCACCGACGACGACGTCGTCCTCGCGACGAACACCTCGACGCTGTCGATCACGACCATCGCGAGCGCCACGGACCGCGCGAGCGACGTGGTCGGGCTCCACTTCATGAACCCGGTGCCGATCATGGACGGCGTGGAGGTCGTCGTCGGGGAGCGCACCGCGGACGCGGTCGCCGAGTTCGCGCACGCGTTCGCCGCGGCCCTCGGGAAGGAGACGTGGGAGTCAGACGACAAGCCCGGCTTCGTCACGAACCGGATCCTGATGCCGTGGATCAACGAGGGCGTCCGCGCCTACGACGAGGGCGTCGCCGAGAAGGCCGACATCGACCGCGGGATGAAGCTCGGGACGAACGTCCCGATGGGGCCCTTAGAGCTCGCCGACCACATCGGGCTCGACGTCGTGTTAGACGCCAGCGAGACGCTCCACGCCGAGCTCGGCGACCGCTACAAGCCGGCGTACCTCGTCAAGCGCAAGGTGGAAGCCGGCGACCTCGGGAAGAAGACGGGACGCGGGTTCTACGAGTACGGGGACGAGTAGGGGGAGACGGGGGGACCGGCGAGAGCCCGACTCAGGCGCCCTTCGCCTTCCGGTCGTCGTCCGCGGTCCACCGCCGCGCGCCGGGGAGGAGCCCGACCAGCTTCGTCACGTAGCCGAACCGGAACAGCCCGAGCTGCGAGAGCGCGCCGAGGGCGAAGACGGCCACGAAGACCGGCGCGGCGACGTCGAACAGGAGCGGCTCGACCGACGGCCCGGCGGCGGCCGCGTCCAGCGTCGACGGGGTGATCGACCGCGACGCGAACGCCGCGCCGATGAACGCCGTCGAGACGACGAGCGTCGTCCGGCTCAGGACGAATCCGAACAGCGCGCCGACCGCGACGCCCGCGAGCGTCGCGCCGACGAGCAGCAGCGTCCCCTCGATCCCGGCCGCGTCGGCCGCGTACAGCGGCCCGACCGCGAACCGGCCGGCGAAGCCGCCGACGAGCCCGCCGATCCCGACGACGGCGAAGGAGAGCCCGGCGTAGGCGAGGA
Source organism: Halorubrum sp. B52 (assembly GCF_059752555.1). Classification (NCBI taxonomy): domain Archaea; kingdom Methanobacteriati; phylum Methanobacteriota; class Halobacteria; order Halobacteriales; family Haloferacaceae; genus Halorubrum; species Halorubrum sp. B52. The sequence continues at coordinate 9,208 of NZ_MWTG01000012.1, forward strand.
ACCCCCCGATCGCGGCGCCGAGCGCGATCGCGACTCCCGTCAGGACCGGCCCGTCGACCGCGATCAGCCCGACGAGGCTCGGCGCGGCGAGGTAGCCCGCGCCGCCCCCGACGAGCAGCCCGGTCAGCGTGACGGCGTAGACGGAGACCGCGGCGCCGACGAACGCGAGGAGCAGTCCGGCGAGGACGAGGCCGGCGTTGACTGGGGTGAGCATACGCCCGCCTTTTCGTCGGCGACGGTTAAAAAGCGCCGGACCGGGCGACCGCGACGTCGACGCCGGGGAGAACGGTCCGAACGCGTCGATTTTACCGCGCCCGCCGCCCCGCCTGCCGGTCGACGTGGCGGGTGTAGCCGCCGACGGCGAGGCCGAAGCCGACGACGAGCAGCAGGAAGCCGATCAGCCGGCTCGTCCCGATCGTCAGCATCGCGAGGAGCAGGCCGAAGGCGAACGCGAAGACGCCGGCGACGGCCACCCCGACGTCGACGAGCGGCGACGGCTGGACCGCCTCGCAGTGCGGGCAGACCCGGGCGTCGCTCGCGATGGGCTCGCGGCAGTCGACGCAGCGGACGCGGTCGTTCGACACGGGCCTCCGTTCGAGCCGAGGTCGGTTATACGCTTCAGTCCGCCGCGACCGCCCCGGCGCCGTCGCTCGCGCCGAGCGTCTCCTCGACCTGCGTCACGACCGCGGCGAGGGCGACGACCGCGAGCCCGGCGCCCACCGCGAAGGGGACGACGAAGCCGAAGCCGACGAGCCAGCCGGACGCGAGGGGACCGAGCGCGACGCCGAAGCCGAACCCCATCGTGAGCACCGACAGCGTCGTCCCGGACTCGCCCTCCCGCGCGAGGTCGCCCGCGAGCGCGAGCGACGGCGCGAAGACGAACGCGACGGCGACCCCCTGCCCCAGCCGGACGAGCGTCATCAGGATCGGGTCGGTGACGATCCCCTGCAGCAGCGTCGTGGGGGCGAGGAGGACGAAGCCGGCGAGCAGGAACGGGCGGCGCCCGATCCGGTCGCTGGCCTGTCCCACGGGCACCTGGAGGAGCACGTTCGCGATGGTGACGGCCGCGAACTGGAGCCCGAACCACACCGGCGCCTGGTCGAGCCGGACGTTCACCTGGTTCTGGAGCGTCGCGTACAGCGCGATGCACATCCCCATCGCCACCGTCGCCAGCCCGAGCGCGAACACCGGGTCGAGCAGGCGGTCCTCGCCGCGCACGCGGATCGAGAGGTCGTCGCTCGCCTCGCTGGACTCGGCGGCGTCGCGGACGAGGAGGAAGACGAGGGCGAAGCTGAGGTACGCCCCGCCGCAGGCGGCGGCGAAGGCGGCGTCGAAGCCGTCGATCACGGGGAGCCCGATCGGCGAGAGGTCGTACGGGCCGGCCTCGACGACGGCGCCGGCGAGCACCGGGCCGAAGCCGAAGCCGATCAGTCGGAACGTGTTGTAGACGCCGAAGTTGCCGCCGCGGTCGGCGTCGGCCGACGCGTACTCGTTGACTAACGCGACCGTCGCGGGGATGATCAGGGCCGCGCCGAACCCCTGAATCGCCCGCAGGACGACGAGCTGCCAGTAGACGTCCGCGACCGTGTACAGCCCGCTGGCGGTGCCCAAGAGGAGGATTCCGGTCAGCACGAAGGGGCGCCGAACCCCGATCCGGTCCGAGAGCCGCCCGGTCACCGGCTGCGAGAGGCTGTTGAGGAAGCCGAAAAGCGAGAGGACGACCCCGATGAGCAGCGGCTCGGTCACCGTGACCGACGCCGCGCCCACGCCGACCTCGGTCCCGAGGAGCGCGCTGACGTCGATCAGGTCGCTGGCGATGTACAGCGGCAGCACGACGATGAGAAAAGAGTTGCCGGCGGCCCCGACCATCCGGGCGAGCGCGAGCACGATGACCCGCCGGTCGGTGTCGGCGATGCCGGAGAGCGTCCCCATTTCCCTCCGCTTCGGCCGGGACCACAAAGGCGTTTGCGAACGGCGGGAGTCGATCCGGTTCCGGGTCGCCCCCTACGATTCGACCGCCGGCGGCTGACGGCGCTCGATCCCGCGGATCTCGAAGCGCGCGCCGCCCGCCGCCGACTCGGTCGCCGCGACGGTCCAGCCGTGCGCGTTGGCGATCTCCTGGACGATCGCCAGCCCGAAGCCGGTGTTGCCCTCGACGCCGCTCTGTCCGGGGTCGAAGAGGTCGGCGGCGACCTCGTCCGGGATCCCCGGCCCGTCGTCGGCGACGTAGAAGCCGTCGTCGAGGTCGCCGACGCGGATCGCCACGTCCGGGCCGCCGTGTTCCACGGCGTTCCGGACGAGGTTCTCGAAGAGGTTCCGGAGCCGGTCGGCGTCGGCCAGCACCTCCCGGTCGGTCTCGATCGTCAGCTCGGCGGCGCCGGTGTCGACCGTCTCCCAGCTGTCCGCGGCGACGTCCGCGACGGACACCGGCGCGGGGTCGCCGACGGTCTCCCCCTCGCGGGCGAGCGTGAGCGTGTGCTCGACGATGGACTCGATGCGGTCGAGCGCGTCGGCCGCGGCGTCGAGGTGCTCGGCGCCCTCGTCCGCCGTCTTCCGGGCCAGGTCGACGCGGCCCTGCGCGACGTTGAGCGGGTTCCGGAGGTCGTGCGAGACGATGCTCGCGAAGGAGTCGAGCCGCTCGTTCTGGCGCTCGAGCGCGGCCTCGCGCTCCTTGAACGCCGTGATGTCCTCCTGGAAGCCGACCCACTCGGAGACGCGACCGGCCGCGTCGCGGATGGGGGCGATGCTGACCCGGTTCCAGAACTCGGTCCCGTCCTTCCGGTAGTTCAGCAGCTCGACGCTGGTCGGCTCCGTGGCCTCGATCGCCTCGCGGAGCCGCGCGACCGACGCCTCGTCGGTGTCGGCGCCCTGCAGGAACCGGCAGTTGACGCCGACCGCCTCGTCGCGGTCGTAGCCGGTCATCTCGACGAACCGGTCGTTGACGTACACCATCGGGTTGTCCGGCCGGTCGGGGTCGGTGATGGTGATGCCGACCGGCGCCTCGTCGAGCGCGCGCGTCTTCGTCTCCAGCTCCTCGCGCCGCTCCACCTCGTCGGAGACGTCGCGAAGGATGCCGACGCTCCCCTCGAAGCAGTCGCCCCCGTACGGGAGCGCCGCCATGTGGTCCCGGCAGGGGATCGGCTCGCCCTCCTTCGGGGAGATGTCCACCCGGAACCGCTGGACGTCCGGCCCGGAGCCGGAGAGGGTCGTCCCGAGCCGATTCTCCGCCTCCGCGACGGCCTCGTCGCCCTTGATGAGCGCCGGCTCGCTGCCGATTATCTCCTCGCGGTCGTAGCCGGTCAACTCCGCGAACGGCTCGTTGACGAACCGGAAGATCCCGGTCTCGTCGACGACGTAGACGGGGTAGCCGAGCGCGCCGATGACCGTCGAGTAGCGGTCCGCGATCTCCCGGGTCCGGTGATCGTCGACCGCCTGCCGGACGCGGTTCGCGAGCCGGCGGAGCTGCTCGGGCCCGCCCTTCTGGAAGTAACCGGTGACGCCCGCGTTGAGCGCCTGACTCGCGATCTCCTCGCTCCCCTTCCCGGTGTACAACACGAACGGGATCGAGCGGTCGGTCTCGCGGAGCCGCTCGAAGAACTCCAGCCCGTCCGTGCCGGGCATGTCGTAGTCGCTGACGATGCAGTCGAACCGCCCGCCGTCGAGCGCGTCGAGCGCGTCCGACGCCGACGTGACGCCCGTCACCGCGACGGCCTCCAGTTCGCGTTCGAGGTACGCCTCCGCCAGGTCCAGCACGGAGGGGTCGTCGTCGACGTGTAACACGTCGATCCGTTCGGGCATAGCGGTCCATACGTGCCCGCCTCATAAACGAATACCGACCCGGGTATCAGTTCTGAGGACGGAGCAGGGGGCGACCGTCGGGGCCGGGGCGAGAGGGTCGCCCGCGCGAGCGACCGGTTTCACTGCCGCCGCGCGTGGCTGATTCTTAAGTCGGCGCGGCGCGGAGCCTCGGGCGATGGCCGGCGGCACGCTCCCCGGGACCGCGACCGACGAGGCGGACGGGAGCGACCGCGTCGTGTTCCACGTGGACATGGACTGCTTTTACGCCTCCTGCGAGCGGCTCCGCCGCCCCGAGTTGGCGGGCGAGCCCGTGGTCGTCGGGATGGGGTACGAGGCGGGGGAGACGATCGGCGCGGTCGCGACCGCGAGCTACGAGGCCCGCGCGTTCGGCGTCGAGAGCGCGATGCCGATCTCGGAGGCGCTCGACCTGCTCCCGCGCCGCGTCGACGCAGACCCCGACGACCCGGACGCGCCGGACCCCGAGGAGACCGGGCGGTACCTCCCCGTGGACCTCGACTTCTACAAGGAGGTCGCGGGCGACGTGAAGGCCGTCCTCCGCGACTGCGCCGACACGCTCCGCGAGGTGAGCGTCGACGAGGCGTACCTCGACGTCACCGACCGGACCGCGTGGGACGCCGCGGCGGGAGAGAGCGCCGCGGCCGGCCCCGCCGAGGCGCGGACCCTCGCGGAGGGGTACGCCCGGCACGTCAAGGAGCGCATCGAGCGCGAGGCCGGGGTGCCCGCGAGCGTCGGCGTCGCGCCGAACATGTCGACCGCGAAGGTCGCCAGCGACGCCGACAAGCCGGACGGGCTCGTGGTCGTCCCGCCCGGCTCGGTCGCGTCGTTCCTCGCGCCGCTGTCGACCGCCGAGATCCACGGCGTCGGCCCGGTGACGGAGCGAACCCTCGCCGAGATGGGGGTCGAGACCGCCGCCGACCTCGCCGCCGCCGACCCCGACCGGCTGGCCGAGGAGCTTGGCGAGCGCGGCCCGGAGCTCCACCGGCGCGCCCGCGGCGACGACGATCGGGAGGTGACCCCGACCGGCCTCCCCAAGAGCCTCTCGCGGGAGTCGTCGCTGTCGCCGACGGCTGACGAGGAGACGAAGCGGGAGACGGTGGCGGCGCTCGCGGCCGACGTGGCCCGGCGGGCCCGCGAGCGCGGGTGCCTCTACCGCACCATCGGGATCAAGGCGGTCGAGCCGCCCTACGACGTCAACACCCGGGCGCGGAGCCTCCCCGGCCCGGTCGACGACCCCGACCTCGTGGAGTCGGTCGCGTTCGACCTCCTCGCGGAGTTCGCCGACGACCGGGTCCGCAAGCTCGGCGTGCGCGTCTCCAACCTCGATTTCGCCGAGAGCGACCAGGCGACCCTCGGCGGGTTTGAGCCGGGCGAGGGGGCGGGGAACGGAGGCGGAACCGCGAGCGATCGCGGCCACGAGGCCCGGACGCGCTCGACTGACGCCGACGGCGACGGCGGGAAGCTCACCGACTGGGTGGGCGGCGAGCCGAGCGCCGGGGAGGAGGACGAGACGGACGAGTCCCGGGACCGACCGGCGAGCGACCGCGGCGACGGGCAGGCGTCGCTCGGCGAGTGGGAGTGAGGCGGCTCGACCGCGCCGCCGCTCGCGAGGGCCGCCCCGCGGCGTCGCGACCGGCGCGTGGATTTATCAGGCGACCGCGACGATCCGGAGGCATGTCCCTCGCTCGCCGCGTCCTCCTCGGCTCGAATCGGAACGGCCCGCCGCGTCGGTATCGGCTCCTCGCCCCGCCGCTGCTCTTCCTCGCCGTCTTCGCGGCCTACGCGCTGGGGGCCTTCGAGATCTCCGGCGGGGTCGTGTTCCTCGCGGGCGACGCCGCGCTCGTCGGCGTCCTCGCGGCCGCGGTCCTCTCGTACCGACGGGCCGGGCTGGCGCTGGCGTGGGCGACCGTCTACGGCGCGCTCCTCGGGTACAGCGCGGACCACTACCTGCTGGGCCTCTCGGGGCGGTCCCTCGGCGAGCGCGTCGCCGCGCTCGTCGAGCTCGACGGGCTCGTCTTCGTCGGCGTCGAGGCCCTCGTGCTGGGGACGCTCGCGTGGGTCGTCGGCGCGGCCGCGAGCCGAGGCGCGGCGGCGGTCCGGGCCCGGAGGGGAGAGCCTCCGACCGAGTGAGGGGATTTAGGTGCCCGAGCGCCGACCCCGACGCATGGACGACCTGTCGTGGGAGACGCTCGGCACCGAGATCGACTACCGCTGTCCCGGATTCGACGTGCGCCGCGACGAGGTGCGCTTCCCCGACGGGGAGACCGACGGGTTCCACTACGTCGACGAGCCGCCGGCGGTCGTGGTGCTCCCGCTGACCGCCGACGGCGACGTCGTCGTCATCGACGAGTGGCGACAGGCGGTCGACCGCGTCAACCGCGGGCTCCCCGCCGGGACGGTCGAGCCGGAGGACGCCGACGATCTCGAACGCGCCGCGGCGCGCGAGCTCGCCGAGGAGACGGGGTACGAGGCCGACGCCTTCGAGCGCCTGACGACGGTGGAGCCGACGAACGGGATGGCGGACTCGGTCCACCACCACTTCCTCGCGACGGGCTGTGAACCCACGGCCGACCGCGACCTCGACCACAACGAGTCGATCGCGGTCGAGACCGTCCCGTACGACGACCTGCTCGAGGCCGTCGTCGACGAGGGGCTCCGCGACGGACGGGCCGTGACCGCCGTGCTCTGGTACGAGCTGCTGTATCGGTGAGGGAGGCCCGCGGGCGACCGCGAGCGGGGACACGAACAGCCCTATTATGCGTCGGTTCGTACACCGGGTAATGGCTGACCCCTCCAGCGACGACGGGAATCGACGGGAGCCGGAGGCTTCCGACGGCGGCGAGCCGAGCGCTCCCGACGGCGGCGAGCCGGCGGACGGCTCGACCGCGCCCGGCGACGGGCCGGCGACCGCCGACGGCACCGCCTCGTCGACGGCGACAGACGGGTCCGGCGGCCGCGCCGTCGCCGTCGCGATCGCCACGGCCCTGCTCTTGGGGGTCCTCGGCCCCGCGATCGCCCTCGCGAGCGGGGGCGTGGTGCTCGGTCTCAACGCCGTGACGGGCGGGCTCCCGCTCGCCGCGAGCCTCGTGCTCACGCTGGTGTTGGGCCAGTACGTCGCGTTCGGCGGGCTGGCGATCGGCTACCTCGCGTGGCGCGGGCTCGACCGGTCCGGGATCGTCGCCTACCTCGGCGTGCGGCGCCCGAGCCTGAAGGAGATCGGCCTGATCGTCGGGAGCTGGGCGCTCATCCTCGTCACGATCATGGCCGTCTCGATCGTGATCCAGCGGCTCGGGACCGAGGCCGCCTCGAACCAGAGCGCGGAGCTCGCCATGCAGAACCCGGCGATCATCCCGCTCCTCATCGCGGCGTCGTTCCTCGTGATCGGCCCCTCCGAGGAGATCCTGTACCGCGGCGTCGTCCAGGGGCGACTCCGGGAGGCGCTGTCGCCGGTCCCCGCGATCCTCATCGCCTCCGCGATCTTCGCGGCCGTCCACGTGATGGCGCTGACCGGCGGCGCCTCCGCCCGGCTCACGACCATCGCCATCCTCTTCCTCCCGAGCATCGTCTTCGGCGCGGTGTACGAGTACACCGAGAACCTCGTCGTCCCGGCGCTGCTCCACGGCCTCCACAACGCCGTCATCTTCACCATCCTGTACATCACGATCGCCTACGGCGACGAGATTCAGGAAGCGGCCGGCGGCAGCGCGGCGCTGCTTCCCTTTTAAGCAACTGAGCGCCGTGAGTCAGTCGTACTGCCGGCGGCCACGCGATATTTATACCCGAACCAGGCGGTGGCGAGTGCCTCCGAGCGCCCGCAGGGCGCGAGGAGCACGCGCGAGGGAGTCGCTGGCGGCGCCAGCCGCCAGCGACGAGGCTTGGGGAGGTGTGAGGCTGCGGTGCTGTGCGTTGCGGGGCGGGACTCAAAGGGGCAGTCGCGAGGGCGGCGTAGGCGTTCACGAGAGCAGAGCTCTCGTGAGCCAATCAGAACGCTGCGCGTTCTGATGACGACGAAAGCACCGCAAGGAGGGAGCGAACGTAGTGAGCGACCGAGTGAGGAGCGCAGCGAGCGTACGCCGCCCTCGCGACTGGGGCTTTGGAGGTGTTCGGCGGTGATTCGCGGTTAGTCATTTATAAGAGAGCGGCTGGAGCGTCGGCGGCGGTCACCACGTTGCGATCACCGAGACAACGCATAATAACTCAAACGCCAACACTCACGACTATCGAGTAGAAGCGGACTGAGGGGAGTAAGCCCCCTTCGGTTCGTCCCGACATTCGGCTGAGCGTCCGCGCCGTGGCCGGACTACCTTATGGCGCGGACTTGCACCGGCGAGGATTCGCCGTTCCATCCGTTCCCGCCCGTCGAACCTCGTCGGGTTAACTCCCTTCCCTCGCGGGTCGGTTCGCTCGACTCACGGGTCGGGGCGGGGGGTGTCGTTGCTGTTCCAGAGCCAGCCGTCTCCGACTCCGGGCGTGTGCCCGGTCGCCCGTCCGGCCGGTGGGGGGACTTTCCTCATGCCAGAGGCACGGGAGTCGGGCTCCCTCTGTCCGGGCCGACGTACTCCGCGGCCGCGAATAAGCGATTCGGTCGGGGCGGTCGGAATCGGTGTCGCGGTGATCGCATCCCCGGCGATCGGCTCTCGACGATCGCGTCACTCGGTAGCACACGCCGAACGAATACGAGACGCTTCGACGGGGCGGTATGCGACAGATTAGCAAGGGAAGCGTTCAAGTCGTCAGCAACGTAATAGAGTTGTATGTCCGAGGCCCAGACCGTTCAGCTGTCGTACGACGACGGTGCACGAGCGGTCGAACTCGCGCGGGAGGCGGTCGAGTCGTTCGTCCGACACGGACAACGCGAACAACCCGGCAGCATGCGCGAGGCGTTCTACGCCCGCACCGGGGCATTCGTTCGATTGGAGTCCACCAGGGGCCGCGGCCGACTGCGCGGCTGCGCCGGCGCGTGGGAGACCTCCGACCAGCTCGGTCACGCGATCGTCGAGGCCGCGATCAAGGCCGCCTCCGACGACTCGTGCGGCTCGGAGGTGGAGCCGAAGGAGCTCGACAACATCACCGTCTCCGTGTTCGTCGTCTCGAACACGGTGCTCACCAACGACCCCCTCGCCGACCTGAAGATCGGCACCCACGGCGTCGCCGTCGACGGCGGCAACGCGCACGGCTGGCTCTACCCGACGGTCCCCGTCGAGAACGGCTGGTCCGGCGCCGAGTTCCTCTCGCGCGCCTGCCGGAAGGCGAAGCTCTCCCCGACCGCGTGGGAGGACGACGACACGATGGTGACGCTCATCGAGGGGCAGGTGTTCCGAGAGCGCGCCGACGGCGGCGCGGTCGAGGAGCTGTAACCGCCGAGAGCGACCCTATTCTGCCGCGTTCGACTCGTCCGCCCCGTAGCCGACCGCTACTCCGCCCCGTAGCCGACCGCCTCCGCGTCCGCGAGCGCCCGCTCCGTCGCGGCCGCGAGGTCGACCGCGTCGCCGGCGACGACCTCGCCGTCGCGGACGACGGGCTCCATGAGCGACTCGGCGCCCTCGGGACCGGAGCGCTCCGCCAGTCCGACCGCGTGCGCGCCGTCGGCGGTGCGGTAGACCGCCTTCGCGCCAGAGAGCTTCCCGCGCTTGGCCGCCGGTTCGCCGTCGACGGCGACGAGGTCGAGCGCGAAGTCGACCGGGTCGGCGTTGGAGACGTAGCCGCCCACGCCGAACCCGTCGACGACGTCGCGGAGGTCGCGGAGGTCGGCGGGGCCGAGCCCGCCGGAGACGTACACGTCGACGTCGCCGTGGCCGCGGGCGTCGAGCTCCCACCCGACCTCCCGGACGATGTGCCGGAAGTCGCCGCGGCGCGAGCCGGTGGTGTCGAGCCGGACGCCGTCGAGCCGGTCGCCGAGCGCGTCGACCGCCCGGAGCGTCTCGTCGACCTCGTCGGAGTAGGTGTCACAGAGGGCGATCCGCGGCACCGACTCGTCGACGGCCTCGTCGAAGGCGCGCCACGCGGCCTCCTGCTCCCCGCGGCCGAAGCAGATCGAGAGGGCGTGCGGCATCGTCCCCGACGCCTCCCGGCCGAGCAGGTCGCCGGCGGCGACGTGCGAGAAGCCGTCGAACCCGCCCACCAGCGCGGAGCGCTCGACCGCCGCCGTCATCGCGGGGTGAACGTGGCGCGCCCCGAACGAGAGCACCGAGGTGTCCGGCGCCGCGATCCGGCAGTCGAGCGCGGCGGTCGCCATCCCGGAGGCGTGCGAGAGGAAGCCCAGGAGCGAGGTCTCCAGCCGCGCGAAGGCCAGGTACGGCCCCTCGATCCGCATCACCGGCCCGCCGTCGAACAGCCGCCCCTCCGGGATCGCGTCGACGTCGACGTCTCGGCCCTCCAGCAGCGCGAGCGCGTCCTTCAGCCCGGCGAACAGCTCGAAGTCGCCGTCGGGGAACTGGTCGGCGGTCACCTCGGCGACGACCCGGGGGTTCCGCCCGGCGTGCTCCAGCGCGGCCTCGGTCCGCTCGAAGTACGCGTCCGTCGCCCGCCCGTCGCGGATCGCGGCCGCGTCGACGATGTCGAACTCGGTCATACTACCGGATACGCCCGCGCGGGAGCAAAAGCGGTCCGGGTCTCGCGCCGGCGGTCGACGGCGGCCGGTGCGCCGGTCACGCCCCGACGCCGACCCGGTCAGTCCCGCGGCCGGCGCGCGAGCAGCGACACCGCCGCCAGCAGCCCGAGGAGGCCGGCGACGACGCCGAACCCGGGCGCCTCGTCGCCGGTCGAGGCGTCCGGACCGGACGAGCCGTCGGCGTCGTCGCCGTCCGACCCGGTGTCGGTTCCGTCGTCGGTGTCGGAACCGGTCCCGTCGCCGTTGACGTCAGCGCCGTCTCTCTCGTCGGTGGCGGGCGGCGCGAGGTCCGCGTCGGGACGCAGTTCGAGCACGCCGGCGGGCTCCGGTGCGTGAGCGATCGTCACGCGAGTCCCGTCTCGGACGACGCCGTAGGCGCCGGGGAAGTCGCCGTCGTCGATCTCGTACACCCGCCCCGACTCGTACTCGCCGTCGCCGTGGGCGGTTATCATCTCGACGTACGTCTCGCGGAAGTCCGCGGCGTCGGCGGCGGTCTGCCACTCGGTCACCCAGACGTAGCCGTCGCGGGCGTCGTCGCCCTCGCCGGCGCGGTACGGGTAGAGCTCGTCTCCCGCCCAGCCGTCGGTCGACTCGTGGGCGTAGTTGTAGTTCGCGCGGGTCCGGAGCTCCTCGTCCGGCCGCGTGTGGATCCGGACGTTCGCCCCCGCGCTCGCGTCGGGTTCGAGGACCGGGTAGCCGTACTCGAGGCTCTGGTACCAGAACATGACGAACATCGACGCCTCGCCGGTCGTCTCGGCGCCGTCGACCCCCTGGTCGGGGTACGTCTCCCAGTCGCCGGTCGCCGTGTCCTCGAAGGCGACCTCGCGGGTCTCGTAGTCGGGGGTCCGGTGGATCACCTCGGCGGTGCTCCCGGGCGGCTCGGTCATCGTCTCGTTGACGGCCTCCCAGCCGCCCTCCTCGACCAGTTCCTCGACGTAGAGCGCGCCGTCGGAGTACGGCTGAAGCACGGTCTGGAGGATGCCGAAGTTGAAGTCGGCCGCCGACCCCCCGCCCCCGCCGCCGGCGGCGGGCGCGTCGAGACAGGTCCAGTTGGCCGCGCAGCGAGCGGCGTAGCGCTCCTCGATGTGGACGGCCTCCCCCTCGACGATCCCGTCGACCGCGAGGTCGCCGTCCTGCGTGGCGCCGGCGTAGCGGGGCCGCGTGAGGTCGTGGTACTGGTCTTGCATCCCGTGGACCAGCTCGTGCGCCAGCGTGGAGGGGTCGATCCGCGTCTCCTCGCCCTCGGCGACGACGAGGACGATCCGGTCCTGGGCCGGCGAGTAGAAGCCGGAGACGGCGCCGCCGAACACGGCGTCGATCTCGTCGTTCGCGTTCTCGTCCTCGCCGACGACGAACAGCGCCTCCCACACCTGGTCGTTCCAGCGGCGGAACGACTCGCTGGAGTTGTTCCCGCCGGCCGAGCCGTTCATGAACTCCTCTCGGGTGACCGTCTCGACGGGCACGTCCTCCCGGAACGGCCGCTCGCGGATGTGCTCGACCCGCGCCATCGTCAGGTGCGTCAGGGCCTCCAGCTCCGACTCGTTGAGCCCGTCGCTCTGGTTGAAGGACAGCTCCTCCTCGTAGTGGGTCCCGTTCCAGCAGCCGACGACATCGGTGCCGTCGCCCGCGTCGCACTCGGCGGCCGTCGCGCTGGCCGGGGCGCCGCCGGCGACGACGTCAGCGGGGCCGGCGGCGACGCTTTCGGCGACCGGACCGGCGGCGACCCCGCCGACCCCGAGCGAGAGGAGGGCGATCGCGGCGACGACGACCGAGAGGGTGAGAACCCGTCGCATAGGGGCGATTACGACCGACCGGATAAGTAGTTTGTCGGTGCAGAAGACCCGATCGGGTACCGGCGCACCCCGCGACGGAGCGGACGAATCCTCCCTCTGGAGCTACACGGCGTCGACGGTGAACAGCGAGTCATCGCTGAGGACGACCTGCACGCGGCGGTGCCAGGCGTCGGCGAAGGCCGCCCGCTGCCGGTCGCTCGCCGACCCGTCGAGTATTTCCTGAAGGTTCCCGATCGGGGGTCCGCCGTCGGGAACCTCGGCGACCTGGTACGTCACTTCGACGGTCTCGTCAGTGTCGGTTCGCCGGAAGCGGAACGTCGGGTCCGGGGTGTCCGGATCGAACGCACCGAAGCGCAGGAGATCGCGGCGGCCGCCGTAGCCGCCGGCGAGCCCGCCGAAGCCGTCGTCCTCGGTCGCGCCGGTCACGTACGAGATGATGCGGCTCATCACGCCGTACGCGGCGTCGTCCCGCGGGCCGGCCGCTCGCACCTCGATCTCGCTCCGGACCGGATAGCCGTCGGGATACAGGGCGTCGAGCCCGAGCTGGGCGATCCGATAGGCGCCCGAGGCGGTCGGACAGGAGTGTCCCGCCGCTTTCACCGCGTCTCGATAGGTGATGACGAACGGGTCGCCCGGTCCGAGGACGCCGAGGGCCTCCGCAACGGGGTCGCGGATTTCGATCGGGTCGGCGTCGTAGTCGGCCTGCCAGTCGGTTCCGCTCTGGATCGCGTCGGTCGCAGTCGAATTCGTTGTCATGGTGGTAGTGGTGGTCGTCGTATCTGCTGGTCAGTGCCGGAGCAGCCGCATCCCGTTGAGGATGACGAGGAGGACGCTGGCCTCGTGGACCAGCATCCCGGCGGCGAGCGTGACGTAGCTCGTGAGCACGCCCGCGAGGAGGACGGTCACGGTCAGCACCGCGATCCCGACGTTCTCGAGGACGTTCCGACGCGTCGCCTTGCTCAGTGTGACCGCGTACGGGATGCGTTCGAGGTCGTCGGCCATCAACGCCATGTCCGCCGTCTCGATGGCGGTGTCCGTCCCGGCCGCGCCCATCGCGATACCGACGTCGGCGGTCGCCAGCGACGGCGCGTCGTTGATGCCGTCGCCGACCATCGCGACGACGTGGCCCTCGTCCTGAAGCGCCTCGATGACGGACTGCTTGTCCTCGGGGAGCAGTTCGGCGCGGTAGTCGTCGATGCCGACCTCCTCGGCAACGGCGGCGGCCGTCCGCTCGTTGTCGCCGGTGAGCATCATCGTCTCGATGCCGGCGGCCCGGAGCGCCGCGACGACGCCGGGGGCGGCCTCTCGGAGCTCGTCGCGCATCGCGATCGCGCCGATGACGCTTCCGTCTCGCACGACGTGGACGACCGTCTCGCCGCGCCCCTCGCGCTCGCGGACGTACTCGGCGACCTGATCGGGGACGTCGACGTCGCGGTCGGCCAGCAGTGCGCGGTTGCCGACGACAACTTCCCGGCCACCGGCATGGGCGACGACCCCCTTGCCGGCGACCACGTCGAAGTCGTCCGGATCGGGGACCGACTGGAGGCTGGCGTCCGTATCGTCCGCCTGGACGACCGTCGCTCCGCCGTCCGTCGCAGCGGTCGGGCGCTCGCGGGCCGCGTCGACGATGGCGTCGGCGAGGTGGTGCTCGCTCTTCTTCTCGGCGGTCGCGGCGAGCGCGAGCACCTCGTCGTCGGCGACACCGAACCCCTCGACGTCGGCGACGGCGAGGGCGGCTTTGCCGCCCTCGTCATGCCGTGGCGGCGAAGCCGCCACGCGGGTCTCCCCCTTCGTGAGCGTCCCCGTCTTGTCGAAGGCGACGAGGTCGATCTTGCCGGCCCGTTCGAGGTGTTCGCCGCCCTTCATCAGCACGCCCGACCGGGCGGCGTTCCCGATGGCCGAGACGATGCTGACCGGCGGCCCGATGACGAGCGCGCCCGGACAGCCGATGACCAACAGGGTCAGCGACAGGATCGCGTTCTGCGTGACCGCGTACGCGCCGATAGCGAGGGCGATGACGGCCGGGGTGTAGTACTTCGCGAACCGGTCGATGAGGCTCTCCGTCGGCGACTGGGCCTCCTGTGCCTCCTCGACGCGGCGGATGATGCGTTCGAGCGTCGTGTCCGAGCCCGCGCCCGTCGTCCGGATTTCTAGCGCACCCTCTTGATTGACCGTCCCGGCGTACACCTCGTCGCCGTCGGCCTTGTGAACGGGCGCGCTCTCGCCGGTGACCGGCGCCTGATTGACGGCGCTCTCGCCGTCGACGACGTCACCGTCGACCGGAACCTTCCCGCCCGGCTTCACGACGACGACCTCGCCCTCCTCGACCTCGCGGGCGGGGACCTCTCGGAGCTCCCCGTCCCGGCGTACAGTCGCCGTGTCGGGCGTCATCTCCAACAGCTCCTGGAGTGCCGTCCGAGTCTTCCGCATCGTCCGGCCCTCGAGGTAGCTGCCGAGGCTGAACAGGAAGACCACGGCCGCGGCCTCCCAGTACTCCCCGATGACGACGGCACCGACGGCGGCCAGCGTCACCAGCGTCTTGATGCCGAGCGTCCGGTTGGCGACCTCGTGGTAGGCGGTCTTGGCGATGTCGTAGCCGCCCACGATCGTCGCGAGGACGAGGACGGCGGCGCTCGCGGCGTCGAAGCTCGTGAGGTAGCCCAGACTCCAGCCGCCGCCGTAGAGCAGGCCGCTCGTCGCGGTGACGATGGCCTTCCGGTGGTTCCGGTAGTACCGCGTGATCGTTTGCCCGTTCATATATTCAGGTGTTCTGGGGCGTGTAGCCCTGTTTTTCGATGGTCTGTACGAAGGCGTCGGGGTCAGCGACGCCGGCGTCGTACTCGACCTCGACGCGACCGGTCGAGTAGTGCACCTCGACATCTTCGACGCCGTCGACGTTCGAGAGGGCGCGTTCGACGGTGCTCGCACAGCTCGGACAGTCGAAGTCCAGGACGCGGAACTGCGTTGTGTCGCTCATCACGGTTTGAGGTAGTTCCCGTACTCCAATAAGAATTTTTTAGATGATATGTTTGAATTCGTATATAGGCCGTTGGAACGGTCAAACGGGTCGTCTAGGGCTTTCACCCTCGCGGGTCATTCGAGTCCCGGTTCGTCGAGAGGCGTCGGCGTCGCGCGCATCCCGCCGTTTTTTCACGCGTGCTCGCGCTCGGTTCCGGTATGAGCAACTCCGGTACCGATCACCGCCTCGACGATATCGCGGTGCGGGACACGCGGGTCTCGGACGCGATCGACGAACCGATGCGGGCGATGATCCTCGACATTCTGTCCGAGGAGGCGCTGACCGCGAGCGAGGTGCACGGGAGCCTCGCCGATCGCGGCGTCGACCGGACCGAGAACACGGTCCGACACCACATCAACGAGTTGCGGGACGCCGGCCTCGTCGACGTCGTCCGCTTCGAGGAGGGCCGCGGGGGGACGACGAAGTACTACCACGCGAACACGATCGTCCTCTCGTACTCGCTCCCGGAGTCGGCCGACGCCGCGGTCGAGGAGATGGTCGACGCCGTTCAGCCCCAGATCACGGACGCGCTCGCAACGCTCACTGACGGGTACGACGACGCCATCGACGAGATCGTCGCCGACATGCAGCCCTGCGAGCACTGTCAGACGCAGAAGTACGAGACGTACGTGCTCCTGACCGTTCTGCGACGCGCGTTCGTTCGTGCGCACCGGGAGTGAGTCGGGGCCTCGGTCGGTCGACGGTGGTGAGTCGGGCGGTCGAGACGACGTCGTCCCGTTCGCTCCGGCTTCGGCTTTTTGAATCCGCGTCACCAACCCCCGCACATGCCGTACGACCCGACCGAGACCGCGGTGATCGTCGTCGACATGCAGAACGGGTTCTGCCACCCGGACGGGAGCCTCTACGCCGAGCCGAGCGAGGCGGCGATCGGGCCGGTGACGGCGCTGGTCGAGCGGGCGCGCGACGCCGGCGCGAGCGTCGTCTACACCCGCGACGTCCACCCGCCGGAGCAGTTCGAGGAGACGCACTACTACGACGAGTTCGACCGCTGGGGCGAACACGTCGTCGAGGGGTCGTGGGACGCCGAGCTCGTCCGGGGGCTCGACGTGCGCGAGACCGACCACGTCGTCGAGAAGCACACCTACGACGCCTTCTATCGGACCGACTTAGAGGGGTACCTCGACGCCCACGGGATACGCGACCTGCTGATCTGCGGGACGCTCGCGAACGTCTGCGTCCTCCACACGGCCGGCAGCGCGGGGCTCCGCGACTACCGGCCAGTCGTCGTCGAGGACGCGCTGGGGTACATCACCGAGGACCACCGCGAGTACGCCGTCGACCACGCGGACTGGCTGTTCGGCGAGACGACGACGCGAGAGGCGGTCGCGTTCGCGAAGGCGTGAGCCGGCCGGGGCGTCACGAAGGGACACGACAGGGGCGTCGCGAAAGAGCACGACAGGGGCGTCGCGGCGGCCTCGAACGCGCTCCGCGCGTCGTTATCAGCCGCGTGAATCGGCGTGTAACCCTTTTGACCCCCGACGGGAACGGTCGCGTATGGAACTCTCTCGACGCGGAATGCTCGCCGGGGCGGGGGCCGCGTGCGCGGTCGGCGCCGTCGGCTTCGCCGGCGCGACCGCGGTGACGGACGGCGAGGGCGACGGCTCGGGCGGCACCGGATCGATCGAGGACGACCCGGTCGGCGGCGGTACGGCCGGCGACGACGAGAGCGGCGGCCCGGCCGGCGCGGTCGACGTCGATCCGGACGCCCCGTTCGAGGCGCGGCTGCTCCGGGACGGCGAGGACGACCGGCGGCTGTTCGGCGCGAGCGACCTCGACGAGGTGGAGGGCGTCTTCGACGACGACGGCGAGTACCTCGTGTACGTCGCCCTCGGCGACGACGGGGTCGACGCCTTCCAAGAGCGACTGGCCGCGTCGGGCGCGGTCGACGAGCCGGAGCGGTTCGTCGTGACGATGACGCTCGACGGGACCGAGGTCCGGCGGGTCGAACTGGACGAGCCGACTGTGAGCGCGCTCACCGACGACGGGTGGGGCGGCGTGCTGACGCTCCCGTTCGGCGAGGAGCGCGTCGCGCGGTCGGTGTACGACTCGCTGGCCGCGACCTGACTGGTCAGGGACGGTGATACTTACGGCGGATCCGGGGCGGCCGCGAGAGGCGGTCTCGCGGCGCGGAGGGGAATCGGTTATGCCCCCGGCGACCGTAGCGAACCGTATGAGCGAGGGCGACGGGGATCGGGGAACGGGAGGGGAGACGATCGCCGGTTCCGGCGGTCGACCGTGCCCGCTCTGTGAGACCCCGATGTACCACAGACACTGCAAGTACGTCTGTCCGGCCCACGGGGTCGTGTACGACTGCAGCGACACCTTCTACTGAACTCGAGGCGCCGCCGTCCCCGAGTTCTCTGGGGAAATACGTCAACTTCCCGTCTCTCGAATCGCCACGGAATCAACGAAGACCAACATGAAAACAACAATGGATGTGCGAACTGTTATGTTCTTGGAGGCCGACTTTTTCGTTATGACCGGCGACCCGCTCTCGACCCTCCTCGCCGACCGTCAGGGGTCACCATGGTAGAGCACACTCAGGTTGTCCGGAGCAAGCGGATCCAGCGTCGAACGGGCAAGACCTTCCACGTCGCCACCCGGCTGCTCCCGAAGCGGATCCGCCACGCCACGTACGTGCTGTACGGCTTCTTCCGTATCGCCGACGAGGTCGTCGACGCCGAGGACACCGCGCCGCCGGCCGAACAGCGCGCCGAGCTCGACCGCCTCCGGCGGACCGCCCTCGGCGAGGAGCCGACGGACGACCCCGTGTTGGAGGCGTTCGCCGAGGTCAAGGCGGAACACGGGATCGCCGACGAGGACGTCCGATCGTTCGTCGACGCGATGGAGAGCGACATCGACACCGACCGCTACGAGACGTACGAGGAGCTGGAGGCGTACATGGACGGCTCCGCCGCCGCGGTCGGACGGATGATGACGGCGATCATGGACCTCGATGCGGAGACCGAGGCCGCGGCGCTCCCGCACGCGACCAAACTCGGCGAGGCGTTCCAGATGACGAACTTCATCCGCGACGTCCGCGAGGACGTCGTCGAGCGCGACCGGGTGTACCTCCCGCTGGAGACCCTCCGGCGACACGGGGTGAGCGAGGAGCAGATCCTCGATCTGGAGTTCGACGCGAATGTCGCGGCCGCGATCCGCGAGGAGCTCGCCCGGACGGAGCGGCTCTACGAGGAGGGGGTCGCGGGGATCAAGTACCTCCCCGAGGACTGCCAGCTGGCGGTGTTGCTCGCGGCGGTGCTGTACGCGGACCACCACCGGCTCGTCCGGAACCTGGGGTACGACACGGTGTCGACGACGCCGGAGCTCTCCTTCGCCCGCAAGATCTCGCTGCTCGTCCGGACGCGCTGGAAGTGGCAGTGGAACAAGGACCCCGAAGCGGTGTTCCACGAGATGTGCCGCGGCTTCGACGGCGCCCCCGACCGCCGCGAGCACGGACCGCACGGTCCGGGCGTCGCGCAGTCGGACTGACCGGGGAGGCGAACCGCCCGCATGAACCGCTCCCGCTTCGTCGGCCTCGCGCTTTTCGCGTTCGGGCTCGTCTTCTGCTCGTTCGTCGTCCGCGGCACGACCCGCCTCCTCGCGCCCTACGAGGTGGCCGTGGCGCTGTCGGCGCCGATCCTCTTCGCCGCCGCGGGGCTGCTGGCGGTCCTCGTCGTCCTCGCGACGCTCGACGTGACCGGGATCCGGCGGCTGGAGTGAGCCGGTAGCGCGCTCCGGTCGCTCCCGCCCCGTGCGCCGAGTCGGAACGCCCTTTTGACCGCGGCTCGGAGGGAGCGTATGGACGTACGAACCGTCGCCGACCTCTCGCCGGCCGAGCGGCGCGCCTTCTTCGAGCGCGACGCCGGCGTCGACGCGGTCCGCGACGACGTGACGGAGATCGTCGACAGGGTGCGCGCGGAGGGCGACGTGGCGCTCCGGGAGTTCGCCGAGGAGTTCGACGGCGTCACCGTCGGCAACATCGACGTCACCGACGACGCCGAGCGCGCGCACGCCGAGCTCGACGACGCGGGCGACCCGGTGCTCGACGCGGTCCGCGAGGCCGCCGCCAACGTGCGCGAGTTCCACGAGCGGCAGCGCCCCGAGGACTGGCGCGACGAGTTCGGCGGCCGGGAACTGGGCCGCCGGTTCCGGCCGATCGACCGCGGGGGGGTGTACGTGCCGGGCGGCGCGGCCGCCTACCCCTCCAGCGCGCTGATGGGGGTCATCCCGGCGACGGTCGCCGGCGTCGACCACGTCGCCGTCGCGACCCCGCCGGCCGAGCAGCTGAACCGGGTCACCCTCGCGGCGGTCCACGAGGCGGGCGCCGACGCGGTGTACCAGGTCGGCGGCGCGCAGGCGATCGCCGCGCTCGCGTACGGCACCGAGACGGTGACGAGCGCGCAGAAGGTGGTGGGGCCCGGTAACAAGTGGGTCACCGCCGCGAAGGCGGTCGTCCAGGGCGACGTCGAGATCGACTTCCTCGCGGGGCCGAGCGAGGTGCTCGTGCTCGCCGACGAGACGGCCGACCCCGACCTCGTCGCGGCCGACCTCGTCGCGCAGGCCGAGCACGACCCGAACGCCTCCGTGGTCGCCGTCACCGCCGACGCCGACCTCGCCGCCGCGGTCGCCGAGGCGGTCGACGACCAGGCCGCGGGCCGCGAGCGCGAGGAGACGATCCGGGCCGCCCTCGACAACGACGCCTCCGGCGTCCTGTGCGCCCGGTCGATGCCCGAGGCGGTGCTGTTCGCCGAGGAGTACGCCGCCGAGCACCTCTCGATCGTCGCCGACGACGACGAGGCCCTCTTAGACCGGATCACCAACGCCGGCTCCGTCTTCCTCGGGCCGTACTCCCCCGTGGCCGCCGGCGACTACGCGACCGGGACGAACCACGTGCTGCCGACGAACGGCGGCGCGAAGCGCTACGGGGGGCTCTCCGTCGACACCTTCCTCCGGTCGTCGACGGTCCAGCGGCTCGACCGCGACGCGCTCGCCGATCTCTCGGAGACGGTCACGACGCTCGCGGAGGCGGAGGGGTTGGAGGCGCACGCCGAGAGCGTCCGGAAGCGGTTCGAGTAGGGGACCGACCCCGCAGAAACGGTTATCTCGCGGCCTCGCCTCCGAACGGTATGTTCCCCTCCCCGCTGACGCTGTTCGAGGGCCTCACCGCCGTCGAGGCGACGGTCGCGGTCCTCCTGGTCTCCGTCGTCGCCGCCGTGGGGATGGAGTTCGCCGTCCTCCGGGTCGCTCGCCGGTACGTCGCGACCACCGACTCCGGGTACGACGACATCGTCGTCGCCTCGCTCCGCCCGCCGCTCGTCGTCACCGCGGCGCTCGCCGGGGTGTACGTGCTCACGCAGGTGCCGGCGGTCCGGTCGTCGGTGGTCGTGAGCCCGGGGCTGCTCGACGCGGTCTTCGGTCGGCCGTCGCTGTCGGTCATCGTCCTCGTGTGGGCGTACGGGGCCAACACCGTCGTGAACCGGGTCGTCGCCGCGGTCAACGCCGAGGGCGGCCGGTTCGACTTCGCCCCCGTGTTCTCGAACGTCTGGACGCTCGCGGTGCTCGTCGGGAGCGTCGGCTCGCTGCTGTGGCTGTGGGGGATCGAGATCACGCCCCTGCTCGGCGCCGCGGGGGTCGCCGGCATCGCGGTCGGCTTCGCCGCGAAGGACACGGTCGCGAACTTCTTCGGCGGGATCGCGCTCTACTTCGACGACACGTACAAGATCGGCGACTACATCGTCCTCGACGACGGCACCGCCGGGACGGTGATCAAGGTGGGCGTGCGCTCGACGACGCTGCTCACCCGCGACGAGGTGCTCGTGACGGTGCCCAACGCCGCGCTCAACGCCGCGAAGGTGACGAACGAGTCCGCGCCGCAGCGCCGGCGCCGCGTCCGGGTCCCGATCGGCGTCGCCTACGGGACCGACGTCGACGAGTTCGAGGCGCTCGCGGTCGAGGTCGTGCAGGCCGAGCCGCTCGTCCTCGACTCGCCGAAGCCGCGGGCCCGGCTCCGCTCGTTCGGCGACTCGGCGCTCCGGTACGAGATCCTCTGTTGGGTCAACGGGCCGACGCGGCGCCGCCGCGCGCAGCACGAGCTCAACCGCGCGCTGTACAAGGCGCTGGGCGACGCCGACATCGAGATCCCGTACCCCAAACGCGACGTGACGGTCACGCCGACCGCCGGTCCGGGCCCCGAGAGTGCCAGCGTCGAGCGGTCGGGCCCCTCGCCCGCCGCCGCGACGGAACCCGCCGAGCGCCGGGCGGGCGACGGCGACTGAGGGCGGCCTCGACCGCGAGGGCAGTCGGGCCCCGCTCCGGAGAGCCGGGAGGCGATTTCGGTCGGCCGGTGACGTTGGCGTCCGGTCACTCAGCGACGCGAGACACGCGCGCCTCCCAGGGCCTGAGGCGCAGCTCTCCGGCGGCGAACTCCCGCGCCGCGTCGGCCGTCCCCTCTCCGCGGTAGTTCCCGATCAGCAGGGTGCCCCCCTCGCTCGCGACCCCCGTCGGGAGGCGCACGTCGCGGTCGTCTCCGGTGAAATTCAGCGCGACGAGGAGGCGCTCCTCGCCGTCGCCGGTCGCGAGCGTCCGAGTGTAGACCCACACCTCGTCGTCGTCCGGGAACAGCGGCTCGTAGTCGCCGTACGCGAGGACGTCGTGTTCCTCGCGGAGGTCGACGAGGTCGCGGTAGTAGCGCCACACCGATCCGTCGTCCGCGCGCTCGCGGTCGACGTTGATCTCGTCGCGGTTCGGGTTGACGCCGATCCACGGTTCCCCGTCGGTGAAGTCGGCGTTCTCGGCCGCGGACCACTGCATCGGCGTTCGCGCGTTGTCCCGCGAGTTCGCCCGGATCCCCGCCTTGACGGCGTCGAACGACGCCACCTCCCCGTCCTCGACGGCCTGCCGCAATGGGTTGAGGGTGTCGACGTCGCGGAGCTCCTCGATCGACTCGAACGGGTAGTTCGTCATCCCCAGCTCCTCGCCCTGGTAGACGTACGGGGTCCCCCGGAGCGTGTGCAGCAGCGTCGCGAGCAGGGTCGCGCTCTCGCGTCTGTACTCGCCGTCGTCGCCGAACCGCGACACCATCCGCGGCTGGTCGTGGTTGTTGAGGTACAGCGCGTTCCACCCGGTCTCGCGCAGCCCCTCGTCCCACCGGTCGAACACGGCCTTGAGCTCCGAGAGGTCCCACTCCTCGCGCTCCCAGACCCGCTCGCCCCGGTCGAGCGTCATGTGTTCGAAGTGGAACAGCATCGAGAGGCCGCCCTCGTCGGGGTCGAGGTAGCGGCGGGCGTGTTCCATCGGAAGCTGCGGACCGACCATCTCGCCCACCGTGAGGAGGTCCCGGTCCAGGACTCGGTCGTTCATCTCCGCGAGGTACTCGTGGACGCGCGGTCCGTTCGGCACCCGGCTCAGCGTCCCGTTGAGCGGGTCGTCGAAGTCGTTCGGCAGCCCGTCCGGCTTGGAGACGAGGTTGATCACGTCCATCCGGAAGCCGTCGATGCCCCGCTCGAGCCACCAGCTCATCAGGTCGAACACCTCCTCGCGGACGCGGGGGTTCCGCCAGTTCAGGTCCGGCTGTTTGCGGTCGAAGAGGTGGAGGTACCACTCCCCCCGGCGGTCGTCGTACGACCACGCCGGCCCGCCGAACAGCGACCGCCAGGCGTTGGGCGGCGCCTCGCCGTCCGGCCCGCGGTCCGACTCCCAGTCGACCGCGTCCGCGTCGCGGCCCTCGCGCCACCAGTAGTAGTCCGCGTACTCCCCCTCACGCCGACGGGAGCGCCGGAACCACTCGTGTTCGTCGGAGGTGTGGTTGACGACCAGGTCCATGATGAGCCGGATGTCCCGGTCGTGGAGCGCGTCCCGGAGGTCCTCCCAGTCGGCCATGGTGCCGAACTCGTCCATGATCGCGCGATAGTCCCGGATGTCGTACCCGTTGTCCGCGTTCGGCGAGTCGTACACCGGACACAGCCACACCACGTCGACGCCGAGGTCGTCGAGGTAGCCGACCTTCTCCGTGATCCCCGGCAGATCACCGATCCCGTCGCCGTCGCTGTCGTTGAAGCTCCGCGGGTAGATCTGGTACACCACCGCCTCCTTCCACCACCGTCGGTCCGGAACGCGGTCGGACTCCATAGACGCCGTCCGCTCACGAGCGTGAAAAAACCAACCGGGACCGCCGCTCCCGGACAGGTGGGACCGCTACTCCCGCGGGAAGGTGTAGAGCCGGACTCCGCAGGCCGGACAGGCGAGCGTCTCGGCGGGCTCCTCGCCCGGACCGGTGTAGCCGCCGCAGCAGGGGAGGTCGACCCCGCGTTCCAGGTCGCTCCCGCAGTCCGGGCAGGCCTCGAGGAACATCCGGTTCGTCCGGGCCGCCGCGAGCCGGAACGACTCGTCCGAGAGGAACTCGCCGGCGGCGCGGTAGCCCGCGATCTCGGCGATCGCGACCGGGCGGCGGAGCCACGTCTCGTCGATGGTGTTCCCGTCGGGCGGCGAGAGCGCGACCCACTCGTCGCCGTCCTCGCTGACGGCTCGGGCCGCGGTCGCCGGGGAGATCTCCCGAGCGATCGCCGCGAGCGACTCGGTGTCCTCGGCCCGGAGCCGGTCCATCTCAGCGCGCCACCGCTCGCGGTACGCGGCGGTCGGCGCCACGGCGTCGCCGTCGGCTTCGAGGACGCCCTCGGCGAGGAGTCGGTCGAGGAGCGCCTCGCCGTCGACCTCCGCCGGATCGAGCGAGCCGCCCTCCCCGTCCGGCGCGCGGTCGCCGCCGTCGGTGGCGGCCGCGTCGTGGAACAGCGCGTCGCTACCGGGGATCGGGGCCACGAGCCGCGGCGCGAAGCGCGGCGTTCCCGGCACCACGTATCCGCGCAGCCAGACGAGCGCGAGGCCGGCGACGGCGACGACGGCCCCGGCCGGCGCGCTGACGAGCGATACCGCCGCCGCGGCGACGGCGACGAGCGCGACGTTGACGACCGTACAGGGCCAACATCGGTTCTCGCCGGTGTGCTCCGGACGTCGCGGGTCGATGGCGGTCGCGAGACTCATTCGCACGGAGTTCCGACCACCGCGTTATCAAGCCTACGGTCGCCCGGGGCGTTCGTCGCCGCGCCGATCCCGGATCCGGGCGGTCGCCCGGCGAGCGCGGGCGAGCGGTCGCTCGCGGCGCTCCAGTCCGACCGAAAACTGCTGCGAACGGGACGTATGGGCGTCCTCCGGTCCGAACGCGACACGACTATTATCGTTAACATCCCCTGTTGTAAATACCCCCAATTATATTAATGATTGTTCCTTATAGGCAGATGATGTCTGAAGATAGCACTCCGAACGGCGTCTCGCGGCGGCAGTACCTCGCGGCGACTGGTGCGGTGGGAGCGGCCGGTCTCGCGGGTTGTACCGGCGGGGGGGGTGACGGCGGCAGCGGCGGCGGCGGCAGCGGCAGCGGCGACAACACGGTCACCGTCTTCTCGGGGGCGGAGTACAAGGACATCGGGTTCGAAGAGGCGCTCCACGAAGCGGGGCTGTCCGATGATATCAGTGTCGAGATGGTCGTGCCCCCGTCAGACTCCGGGAGCAAGCAGCAGCAGCTCCGGACCGCGATCAACGCGGAGGAGTCGGACCCGGACCTGGTGTTGACGGACAACGGGTGGACGATCCCGTTCATCGTCCGCGACGACCTCGTCAACCTGGAGGAGGAGATGGACGAGGAGTTCATCGCCCGCGTCAGAGAGGAGGGCGTCCAGTCGATGATCGACACGGGGACGCACCCGGAGACCGGCGACCTCTACTCGGTCCCGGTGTTCCCGGACTACCCGGTCATCACCTACCGGAAGGACCTGCTGCGGAACGCCGGCTACGGCGACTCGGACTTCGAGACCTGGCAGACCGATCCCCCGACGTGGGCGGAGTTCTCGCAGATCGTCTCCGAGGCGAAGACCTCGGACGTGGATTACGGCCACGTCTGGCAGGGGAACAACTACATCGGGCTCGCCTGCTGTACGTTCAACGAGTTCCTCACGAGCATGGGCGGCGCCTTCTTCGGGGGGCAGGACAACCTCTTCGGGCCGATCGGCGACCGACCCGTCACCCTCGACTCGGAGGAGGCGATCGACGGGATCGAGGCGGCGGTTGACATCATCCACGGCGCGGGGAGCTCCCCGATGGACATCGCCGGTGTCTCTCCCCCGGAGGTGGCCGGCTGGATCGAGCCCGACACGAAGAGCACCTTCGAGGCCGGGAGCGCGGTCACGCAGCGCAACTGGACCTACTCGATCGGCGGTGCCGTGACCGCCTTCGAGGGGTCGGACATGGAACTGGGCGTGATGCCGCTGCCGGCGGGGCCGAACGGCTCCTGGCACGCCCAGGGCGGATGGATCATGTCGATGAACCCGTACACGGACAACAAGGAGGCGGCGAAGGAAGTGATCAAGGCATGGTGGGAGGACTCGGTCTTACAACTTCAGTTCGACGAGGCGAACTACATGCCGCCGAAGCCGGAGCTGTTCAGCTACGTCGAGGAGAGCGACACCTACGGGCCGTACTTCGAGGCGCTCCAGTACTCGGCGGAGAACCTGATCCCGCGGCCGACGACGTCGGTGTGGCCGAACCAGCGGAGCATCGTCGCCAACGAGGTCAACGCGGCGCTCCGTCAGGAACAGTCGCCCCAGGAGGCGGCGTCGGCGATGCAGGAACAGATCTCCGCGATCGAAGAGCAGTCGGGGTGACGTCGCTCGGCTGACCGGCCTCCCTGCCCGGCATCGTTTCGGGATTCGGAAATCGGATCAAATAATAAACATACAATAATGATAAATATTCGCACGAAAAACAGGCGGGCGATGCTCGTACCACAACGACGGGCAGTCAGGCGGGGTGGTGATCGCCGTGGCAGTTGAACAGGGCAGGACGGAGATGTCCGACGGGTCGGGCGGCGTCCTGACGAGGATCGCGACGTGGACGGAGAGCCTGAGCGAACAGGCGTACGCGTATCTGCTGTTAGTGCCGGGATTCACCGTGCTGTTGCTGTTCGCGTTCTGGCCGCTGGCCTCGGCGATCCGGATGTCGTTCTTCGCCGACCAGATAACCACCGGTGAGCTGGGCGAGTTCGTCGGGCTCGATAACTACATCGCGCTGCTCACGAACACCAACGCGCTGGCGCCGGCGGCGTTCCTCGACCTCTCGTTCCAGACGCCGATGCTTGAACAGGCGATGTTCATGACGATCGGGTTCGCCGTGTTGAGCGTCACGGGCGAGACGCTGCTCGGCTTCCTCTACGCGATGCTGATGAAAGCCGAGTACAAGGGCCGGCGACTCGTTCGCCTGCTCATCATCCTCCCGTGGGCGATCCCGATCGTCATCCAGGGGATGATCTTCTTCCTGCTGTTCCGGCCCGGCTACGGCCTGTTGACCGAGCCGCTCCAGCAGCTCGGGATCTTCTCCAGCCTCCCGCTCAACACGACGTTCGACGGGTTCGTCATCGTGACGGTGGCGGACATCTGGAAGACGTCGGCGTTCATGGCCCTGCTCATCCTGGCGGGGTTAGAGAGCGTCAACCAAGACCTCTACGAGGTGGCCGACGTGATGGGGGCCTCGCGGTGGCAGCGGTTCCGCTACATCACGTTCCCGCTGGTGTTCCCGGTGCTGATGGTCGCGATGCTGTTCCGGACGATGGGTGCGCTCCGGGTGTACGGCATCATCGAGTCGACCACCGTCGGCTGTTCGACCGTCCCGTCGATGACCTGTCTCGTGACGCAGTTCATGTTCGGGTCCGCGACGCAGTACGGGTCCGCGGCCGCCGTGAGCGTCCTGATCGCCATCGTGGTGGGACTGTTCATCATGGTGTACCTCGGATTCATCCGGAAAAGCAACCAGAGCCTGGGGTTAGCATAACATGAGTATCGACGCACGCAACCACGAAGACGCTGAAACGTTCGACGGCTCCGACGACGCGTCGAGCGGCGACGACGAGAACAACTCGCCCATCGGGCGGTGGGCCGACGACTGGATCCGGAACCCGGAGAAGGCGTACGCCGTCATGTTGGTGTTCCTCGGCGGCGTCCTGTTGACGACGTCGCTGTTCCCGCTGTACTGGCTGTTCAACGTCGCGATGGCGCCGCCCGGACAGACCGACATCCCGCTCGTCCCGACGACGATCGACCTGTCGGCGTTCGTGCAGGTGTTCGTGCAGGTCCCGTTCGCGCGGTTCATGTTCAACAGCCTCTTCTACGCGTTCACGGTGACGGTGTTCGTGCTCCTCGTCGCGAGCCTCGCCGGGTACGCGTTCGGGCGCCTGCGATTCCCCGGGAAGACGCCGCTCCTGTTCGCGCTCCTGGTCCTCAGCTTCTTCCCGCCGGCGACGCTGTTCATCCCGCTGTTCCGGGCGTTCAACCAGCAGGTTCCGATGCTCGGTATCTTCACCCTCCCGGTGGAGATATACGGGACGCCCGGCGCGGTCGTCGCGCCGCTCAGCGCGTTCACGATGCCGCTGGCGATCTTCATACTGACGACGTTCTACGGTCAGATCCCGGACGGGCTCGAAGACGCGGCGCGAGTCGAGGGGACGACCCGGTTCGGCGCGCTGTTCCGCGTGATCATGCCGCTGTCGGCGCCGGGCGTCGCGACCGCCGGTATTCTCACCTTCATCACGGTGTACACGGAGTTCTTCTTCTCGTTCCTGATGACCGGCAACAGCGCGGCGGAGTGGGCGCCGGTGGTCGACGGCGTCATCGCGTTCCAGACGCAGTACACCGTCCGGTACGACCTCCAGGCGGCGGCGAGCCTGATCGCGATCGTTCCGGTCGCGATCCTCGTCGTCGTCGCACAGGACAAGATCATCAGCGGCCTCACGCAGGGCGCGCTCAAGGAGTGATAACACATGTCACGAGTAAAACTCACGGACGTCACGAAACAGTACGACGACGTAACGGCGGTCGACAACATGAACCTCGACCTGAAAGACGGCGAGTTCATCTGCCTCGTCGGTCCCTCGGGCTGCGGGAAGTCCACGACGCTCGAGACGATCGCGGGGCTCACCAAGCCCACGTCGGGGGAGATCCTGATCGGCGACCGCGAGGTGACGAACCTCCCGCCGAAGGACCGCGGCATCGCGATGGTGTTCCAGAACATCGCGCTGTTCCCGCACATGGACGTGTACGACAACATCTCCTTCGGGCTCCGGCTGCGGAACTTCCCCCAAGAGGAGATGGACGAGCGCGTCGACGAGGCGGCGCGGGTCGTCCGGATGCAGGGCATGCTCGATCGGATGCCGAGCGAGATGTCCGGCGGGCAGCGTCAGCGCGTCGCGATCGCGCGGGCCATCGTCCGTGACCCGGACGTGTTCCTGATGGACGAGCCGCTGGCGAACTTAGACGCCAAGCTGCGCGTCAACATGCGGACCGAGCTCCAGCGGCTCCACAAGCAGCTGGACACCACGATCATCTACGTCACCCACAACCAGGCGGAGGCGATGACGATGTCCGACCGCATCGCCGTCCTCAACAAGGGCGAACTCCAGCAGATCGCCCCGCCGCTGGTCTGCTACAACCAGCCGGCAAACAAGTTCGTCGCGGGGTTCATCGGGTCGCCCTCGATGAACTTCTTCGACGCGACCGTCGGAGAGGACACGCTCGACGCGAACGGCTACTCCGTCTCCTTCGACACCGCGGCGATCGACGGCGTGGCGACCGGCGACGCGGTGGACGTCGGTATCCGGCCGGAGGACATCTACCTCACGAGCAACAGCGCCGAGGCCGTGGACCCGAGCCGGACCTTCTCGGTCGAGACCGACGTGCTCGAGCCGATGGGCGACGAGATCTTCGTCTACCTCAAACCGATCCTCGACCCGGACCAGGACGACGGGATGACCGACTTCGAGGAGCGGCAGGGGCTGCTGATGAGCGTCGACCCGGCGACCGACATCAGCGAGGAGGAGAGCGTCGAGATCGTGTTCGACCGCTCGCGGATCCACCTGTTCGACGACGCGACCGGCGACGCGATCTCGCACGGCGTCGTGGCCGACGCGGAGATCGAGACCGGCGAAGACGACGCCGTGCAGGCGGACTGAGCGGGCGTCCCGCGGTTCGGTCTTTTTTTACCGGCGTCGGGATCAGAGCCGATACACGGCCGCCTCGTACGATCGGAGTTCGCGGCCGGCCGGGTCGACCGGCGGTTCCTCGTAGTTGCTCGCGAGCGCTTCGGCTTCCGCGGTGTCGACGGCCGTCGTCTCGAACGTCGGCGTCGCGTCCGACCAGTTGAGCACGACCAGGATCACGTCCTCGCCCAGCGTCCGGGTGTACGCGTAGATCCGGGGGTGGTCCGGCAGCAGCAGGTCGTAGTCGCCGTACACGAGGGTCTCCTCCCGGTGTCTGAGGTCGATCAGCCGCCGGTAGTGGCGCCAGATCGAATCTGCCCGGTTCCGGTCCGCCTCGACGTTGATCTCGCGGTAGTTCTCGTTGACGCCGAGCCACGGCTCCCCGTCGGTGAAGCCGGCGTGCTCCGCGTCGGACCACTGCATCGGCGTCCGCGCGTGGTCGCGGCTCCAGTAGTTGACGAGGTCCCGCACGTCCTCGAAGCCGTCCGCGACGCCCCGCTCGAAGAGGTCGGTGACCGACCCGATCGTCTCCACGTCGTCGATCTCGTCGAGGCTCTCGAACTCGTCGTTCGTCATGCCGATCTCGTCGCCCTGATACACGTACGGCGTCCCGGAGAGCGTCATGAGGAGGGTGGCCAGCAGGGTCGCGCTCTCGCGCCGGTACGCCTCGTCGTCGCCGAACCGCGAGACGATCCGGGGCTGGTCGTGGTTGCCGAGGAACACCGAGTTCCATCCCCGCCCGCGGAGGCCGGTCTGCCAGCGGCTCATCGCCCGCTTGAACTCGGGGAGGTCAAGCTCTCCCCAGTCGGTCGGGTCCCAGATACCGTCCGGCCCCGCGTCGACGTCCATGTGGTCGGACTGGAAGATCATCCCGAGCCCGGCGCCGTCCTCGAGGTACCGCGTCGCCGTGTCGACGTCGGTGTTCGGCATCTCCGCGACCGACATCGCGTCGTACTCGTCGAGCACGGCGACGAGCCCCTCGAGGTACTCCGTCAGCCGCGGGCCGTTGAAGAAGCGCTCCTCGCCGACGAGCCCGGAGCCCGGGTCGCCGTCCGGGTACCCCTCCGCCTTCGACAGCAAGTTGATCGCGTCCATCCGGAACCCGTCGATGCCCTTCTCGAGCCACCAGCGCATCATCGCCTCGACGTCCTCGCGGACGCGGGGGTTCCGCCAGTTCAGGTCCGGCTGAGTCTCGTGAAAGAGGTGGAGGTACCACGCCCCGCGCGTCTCGTCGTACGTCCAGGCCGACCCGCCGAAGATCGACTCCCAGTTGTTCGGCGGCTCGTCGGGGGGACCCTCTCGCCAGTGGTAGTAGTCCGCGTACGTTCCGTCGCGCTCGCGGGAGCGCCGGAACCACTCGTGTTCGTCGGAGGTGTGGTTGACGACCAGGTCCATGATGAGCCGGATGTCCCGGTCGTGGAGCGCGTCCCGCAGCGCCTCCCAGTCGGCCATGGTGCCGAACTCGTCCATGATCGACCGGTAGTCCCGGATGTCGTACCCGTTGTCCGCGTTCGGCGAATCATAGACAGGGCACAGCCACACCACGTCGACGCCGAGGTCGGCTAAGTAGTCGACCTTCTCCGTGATCCCCGGCAGATCCCCGATCCCGTCGCCGTCGCTGTCGTTGAAGCTCCGCGGGTAGATCTGGTACACCACCGCCTCCTTCCACCACGCCCGAGCCGGATCGCGCTCTGTTTCAATCCGGCTCATCGCGGATCACGGCTCGAACGAGCGCGGGTCGGCGGGCTCTCGGTCGGGTTCGAACGCATACGCGACGATCGGGTATCTCCGTCAAAGCTCTGCTGGTGGTTCGCCCCGGTCACTCGACGCCGACGACGGTGATCCGGTGGGCCTCGACGGCCTCGACCATCGCGCCCCACCCGCCCACCTCGACGAGCCCGTCGTCGGTCTCGACGACGAGCGCGACCTGCCCGCCGTAGCTCGCGATGACCTCGGCGTCGGCCGCGTCCGTCGGACCGGTGACGATGACGTCGTTGACCGTCCCCTCGACGACCCTGTCCGCGCCAGTCTCGGTGTCGGCCCCTTCGATCCGAACGCGGACGGTCCCGCCGTCCCGGAGGAGCGGCGCGACGTCGCGGACGCAGTAGCGGATGTCGACGTACTCGATCGGCGGCTCGTCGCCGATCGACGAGTAGATCGGCTCCCAGGTGTCCCACTGCGTCGTGAGGAAGTACCAGTAGAACACGTAGCTGTGCGTGCGGTCGTCGACGAGCACGCCGTACTCGTTCGTCGACCCCGCGTGCGGCGCGAAACACGTCTTCGTCCGGTCGACGATCACCGCGAACGGCGAGGGGAGCCGCCGGTGGCGCGCCTCCGAGCAGACGTCGCTCAGCTCCGCCGGGTCGGGGAGGGCCTCCTCGCCTCCCTCCGGGGTGTGGATGGAGAGGTTGACGCGGACGCCGCGCTCGGTCGCCTCGCGAAGCGCGCCGCGCAGCCGCTCGAAGTCGTCGACGCCGAGCGAGACGTTCACCTGCGACTCCGCGTCGCGGATGAACTCGTCGGCGTTCTTGATCACCGTCTCGAACCGCGTGACGATGCTCACCGTCGAACGCTCGACGCTCGGCTCGTTCCAGCGGCGCTCGATCTCCTCGGTCGCGGCAGAGAGCCGGTTCGCCCGCGACTGCAGGTCGTCGGTGATCTCGTCGAGGTCGTTCGCGCGGGCGTACAGCGACTCCTGCTCGTACGTCTCGATGTACCCCGCGCTCTCGAGGTCTCGCAACACGTCGTAGATGCGCGGGTCGGGAACGCCGCTGGCCTCGGCCACGCGGGTCACCGGCGCCGCGCCGAGTTCGAGGACCGTGACGTACGCGTCCGCCTGGTACGGCGAGAGCCCCGCGTCCTCCAGCGTCTCGGTGAGCTCCGCGCGGTTCACGGTCGCCACCCGTCGCCGCGGACGCGGTCGTCCTCGCCGGTTCGGCCGGTCGATCGTGTGGTCATGGCTCGAACAACCACGGCCGTAATAAAATGTTTTATTACCGGAGAACGGGTGCCGACCTCGTCGCTCGCCTCCGTCGGCGTCTGGGGGCGAGCGCCGCCCTCGCAGTCGGGGCGACTGAAAAGGCTTTATTCGGTTCGTCGTGCACGGTTCGTATGGACGATTCGCGCCCCGGAGGTGACTCGCCGTCTCGATCGCGCTGGACCCGCGAGCGGGCCGCGGGGATCGAGCGCCGCCACGGGAACGTCGCACCGGCGGCCGGACCGCCGGCCGTCGACCCCTTCCCCGACCTCCACGTCTGGGACACGTGGCTGCTGCGGGACCGACACGGCGAGATCGCCGACGTCGACGGGTACCGGCTCGCCTTCTCGCTGACCGCGCCGGCCGATCTGCTCCCGGGCACCCGCCACGACGTGGCCGAGATACGGTGTTTCTACTCGGCCGACGGCGAGCGCTGGCGCGACGCGGGCCCGGTGTTCGACGGCGGCGCGCTCGGGCAGCGCCAGTGGGCCGGATCCGCGCTGTACGACGACGGCGACCTCTATCTCTACTACACGGCCGCCGGCCGCGACGACGCCGAGGAGCTGACCTACACCCAGCGGATCGCCGTCGCGCACGGCGGCGCGGTCGCCGCGACGGACGACGGCGTCGAGCTCGACGGCCCGTGGACCCACGAGACGCTGCTGGAGCCGGACGGCGAGTGGTACGAGACGGAGGCGCAGTCGCGGGGGATGACGTACACGTTCCGCGACCCGTGGTTCTTCGAGGACCCCGCGACCGGCGAGACGCACCTCCTCTTCGAGGCGAACGTCCCGACGCCGGAGCGCGAGGGCGACGACGCCGAGACGAGCGAGCGGCGGGCGTTCAACGGCTGCGTCGGGGTCGCCGCCTCCCCCTCGGGCGACCCGCTCTCGTGGGAGCTCCGCCCGCCGCTCCTCGACGCCGTCGAGGTGAACCAGGAGCTCGAACGCCCCCACGTCGTCGTCGCGGACGGTCGCTACTACCTGTTCGTCTGCAGCCACGTCCACACGTTCGCGCCGGGCGTGACGGGGCCCGACGGGCTGTACGGCTTCGTCGCCGACGCGTTCGCGGGGCCGTATCGCCCTCTCAACGGGAGCGGGCTCGTCGCGACGAACCCGCCGGAGGCGCCGTTCCAGGCGTACTCGTGGATGGCGTTCGCCCACGCGGAGGAGGTGCTGGTCCAGAGCTTCCTCAACTACCACGACTTCGGGGGCGACTCGCTCGACGCGATCGCCGAGCTGCCCGAGGTCGAACAGCGGGACCGGT
The DNA here is from genome assembly GCF_059752555.1 of Halorubrum sp. B52. Classification (NCBI taxonomy): domain Archaea; kingdom Methanobacteriati; phylum Methanobacteriota; class Halobacteria; order Halobacteriales; family Haloferacaceae; genus Halorubrum; species Halorubrum sp. B52. The sequence continues at coordinate 42,787 of NZ_MWTG01000012.1, forward strand.
TCGGCGGGACGCTCGCGCCGACGCTCCGGCTGGCCGTCGACGGCGACCGCACCCGGCTGCTCGGGACGCTCGACGCCTGGCGGATCCCGACCCCGGACGAGCCGCTTCCGCCGGCGGACGGGTCGGGGCTCCCCGCCGACTTCGACGGGAGCGTCTCCGAGGCGGAGGCCGACCTCGCATCCGAGTACCGCACCGAGTACTGAGGCGGCTCGCCTTCGGGGAGTACCGAGGCGGCTCGCCTTCGGGAAGTACCGAGGCGGCTACGGTCGGCGTTCGCTGGCGGCCCCGCCGCCGGCGGTTTCGACGGTCGACGCCTCGCCTTCCGGCGGTTCCATCGCGCCGTCGAGGCGCCACGCGGTCAGTCGCTCGATCGACGCGCGACCGCCCTCGGCGACCGCGGAGACGTCGACCGCGTCCTCGCGGGTCGGGTAGACGCGGCTGGTCAGGCAGTGCCGACCGTTGGCGTATATCTCGACGACCGAGCGGTCGAGGAAGACCCGCAGCGACAGCGGCTCGTCGTACGGGGGGACCGACATCGACTGCGGGTCGGTGAACGCCTCGGAGTCGCCGCTCGACGGCGCCCGGTCGACCGTCAGCGTGCCGTCGCGCTCGTAGCGGATCGGCGTGTGCTCCGCGCGGTCCGGCGTCTCGAACACCGACAGCTCGACCGCCTCGGCGTCTCCCAAGGCGATCTCCGCGTCGATCTCGATCGTCTCGCCGGCGGCGTCGAGCCGCCGGCGGTCGCCGTCGGCGAGGCGGACGTCGCGGTGGTCGGCGATCCGCTCCGCGCGGAGGTCGGTCACCTCTGCGGCCGGCCGCTGTCGGAGGTCGCCGTCGTCGCCCAGCTCGATCACCCGCGGGAGCGACAGCGCGCCGGACCACCCGGCGTCCCACTGGTCGGCGACGTCGCGGGCCTCCGGAAGCCACCCCCACGTGAGCGTCCGGTCGCCGTCCGCCAGCGACTGCGGCGCGTAGAAGTCGCCGTGGTCGAGCAGGCCCTCGGACTCGACGTCGAGCTCGCCGTCCTCGAGTGTCCCGAGGAAGTAGACGACGTTCTCGTAGTCGGAGACGTGGAGGAGCCGGCGGTCGCCCAGGTCGAGGAGCTCCGGGCACTCCCAGACGGCGCCGGCGTCGGGGCCGCCCGCGAGCAGGGGTCCCTCGTAGGTCCACTCGCGGAGGTCGTCGGCGGTGTACAGCAGCGCGGCGCCCCCGCCGTCGGAGAGCCCCGTGCCGACGAGGTGGTACCACGTGCCGTCCTCGCGCCAGACGTTGTGGTCGCGGAACTCCGCGCGCCAGTCGTCGGTCTCCAAGACGTCGAGGTCGGCCGGCGGCGCCTCGATGACGGGGTTGCCGTCGTACTTCTCCCACGAGCGGAGGCCGGGGTCGTCGGTCGTCGCGAGACAGGGGAGCTGGTCCCGCCCCCGCCCGCCGGTGTAGAGGATCGTCGCCGTGCCGTCGTCGTCGACCGCGCAGCCCGACCAACAGCCGTCGCGGTCGGGGCCGTCGGGCGACGGCGACAGCGCGACCGGCTCGTCGCGCCACGTGACCAGGTCGTCGCTGACGGCGTGGCCCCAGTGGATGGTGTTGTGGTACGGGCCGCCGGGGTTGTACTGGTAGAAGATGTGGTACCGCCCGTCCCACCGGATGAGCCCGTTCGGGTCGTTCAGCCAGTTCGCGGGCGCCGTGAGGTGGTACGCGGGACGGCCGCCGGGGCCGTCCTCGCCCGCCTCGTCCACGCGCTCGCGGAGCCGACGCACGTCGGCGGCGCTCTCCGGGCGGCTCGGAACCGGCTCGGACGACGCGAGGCTCCGGAGACAGCCCGCGAGCAGCCGGTCCCGCGTCGCGGCGAGCTCCCGGCCGTACTCGTCCCGCTCGTCCGTCGGCGGGTCGGCGAACAGCACGGGCGCGCCAACCCCGAGGACGGCGCCGTCGCCGGCGGGCCACGAGACGACCGTCACCTCCTCCGGGACCTCGGTGCCGCCGCGGACCGCCGAGGCGAGCGGCTCGCCGTCGGCGGGGAGCACGCGCTCGTAGCGGACCCCGGGTACCGTTCCGCGTCGTCGAAGCGGATGGCGAAGCCCGTCGAGCGCGTCGAGCGCGAGGTGGTCGGCGTGCAGCGAGCGCCAGAGCACGCCCGTCGGCTCCCCGAGAGCGTCGTCGCCGACGCGGTCCGGGGGCACCGACTCGACCGAGAGCGCGGTGACCGCCGCGAACGCGTAGAGGCTCAGACAGAGGCCGCCGCCGGCGGCGAGGAACGCCTCGACCGCGGGCGCCGCGTCGGCGAGGGGGTTCGCGCCGCCGAGCGGGCGGTCGCGGTGCCACCAGAGGACGTCGAACCGTCCGGCGCCGTCGCCGACGCCGGCGCCCGGGTACGACTCGCCGAGCGATCGCGAACCGTCCGCGTTCCCCGGGTCCCCCGGGTCCGGCGTCGCCGGCGGGGCGACCGCCTCGCCCGCGTCGAGCGCGTCGAACGGGACGACCTCGACGGCCGCGCCGTCGCGGGCGCCGATCCACTCTGCGGCGGCGCGCTGCTCGGTCGTGGGTTCCCCGTCGACTAACAGCCCGACGCGGAGCGACGAATCCGTCATACCCGTGTTCACTCGCTACCGAGTCAAAACCGTGTCGTCACGGCGGCGGCCCTCTCGTCTCGCGGCGTCACCTTCGTCCCGCGGCGGGCGCGAAACCGTCGGTCGAAGCCGTCGGCGGGGCGGTCGGAGGGCTCGCTCCGGGAACGTAACCGTCGGCGGCAACGCCGAGCGGGGATCCGCCGGCAGGGTTTTCACCGTGCGAACGGAAGGGGTTCGCATGAGTACCGAAACGGTCGACACTGGGAGCGACCCGGCGATCGAGGTAACCCCCGACGCCGCGGAGGAGGCGCTCTCCCTGCTGGAGGGAGAGGACCTCGACACGGAGGAGGCCGGACTCCGGCTGTTCGTCCAGCAGGGCGGCTGCGCGGGTCTCTCGTACGGGATGCGGTTCGACACGGAGCCGGAGGAGGACGACCTCGTCGTCGAACACCACGGGCTGCGCGTGTTCGTCGACCCCGCGAGCCGGAACTACATCGGCGGGAGCAAGCTCGACTACGAGCACGGCCTGCAGGCGGCCGGCTTCGAGGTCGAGAACCCGAACGTCGTCTCCGAGTGCGGCTGCGGCGAGTCGTTCCGGACGTAGCCCGCTCCCGGGAGGGCCGCCCGCCGTCGACTCGCGCTTTTAAGCGGCTCCGTCGGATACGGACGGGTATGAGTCTCGACGCGTCGACGACGGCCGACGGCGAGCGGGTGTACACCGACCGGACGATGATCGAGAAGGGCGCCGAGGGACCCTTCTACGTCGTCTTCACCGACGCCGCCGGGTCGTCCCGATGGGGGTTCCGCTGCGGGAACTGCGAGTCGTTCGACACCGCGATGGACACGATGGGTCGGATCCAGTGTACGGAGTGCGGCAACATCCGGAAGCCCGACGAGTGGGACGCCGCCCACGAGTGAGCGAGCGCGAGCGGCCGGACGGCAGTGACCGGGCGAAAGCGGTCGGGCGGATTCGACGAAAAACGTCGTGAGTGGCCGCGTTGAAGTGCAGATAACCGGATCCGCGGAATCGTGAGAAACTTTATCACAGATGCTGGCGAACGACGAGGTAGATGGCCACTGCGAGCATCCCACCGACGACGGAGGCCAGAGACGTCTTTCGCGAACTCGGATACACCGTCTCCGAGGGCGGACAGGAGTTCATCGCGGAGCGGAAATGGCGACGCGTGCTCGTGACGGTGCTTTGCATGGACGACGACGACCTGGACCCGTATCTGACGGACGGCGGCGAGACGCCGCGGCTCCGCTGTTTCGTCACGTGGCGTAACCGGGCCGGTGACCTGCGCGACCGCCTCGTCTCGAAGAAGCCCCCGTACGACTGGGCGGTCATCGGCATCGAGGCCGACGGCGAAGACTTCGCCGTGATGGAAGGCGCGCCCGGCAGCCCCTGACGGCGTCCCCGAACTCCACCTGTTTTTATATAACCGTGCGTGCAAGTAGCACGTGACATGGTGTTTAAAAAGATCACGCTGATCGGGACCAGTGAGGAGAGCTTCGACGACGCCGCCGACGACGCGATCGACCGCGCCGAGGACACGCTGGAGAACGTCTACTGGGCGGAGGTAGAGGAGTTCGGCGTGGAGATCAAGAACGCGCCGACGCGGGAGTACCAGGCCGAAGTCGAGGTCGCGTTCGAGCTGTCGGACTGAGAGGTTGACGCGAACCGGTCGCGGGAGAGTCGCGACAATTCTTTCGCCGTCTCGAAAAGTGGCTCGAAAGTGTTTTTTGTCCGTTCGCGTCTCGTCGCTGTCGCGGAGAACGTCTTCGGATCCCCCGGTCGATCATTTATAAGTGGCTGTTGTCGGGGGATCGTCGGGGAATGTCTCTAAAGCCCCAGCCTTTGAGTCCCGCCCGCCCCACACAGCACCGCAGCCTCACGCCTCCCCAGCCTCGGCGGACGGTCCGGCGCGGGCGAAGCCGCGCCGGCCCGCCGCCTCCAGCGAGAATCGAAGATTCTCTGGCAGCCGGCGCGTAGCGCCGGCGACCTCGCACGAGCGCCTCGCGGCCGCCGGGGGCGGCCGCTCGGAGGCGCGCGCCACTACGTACTGATTTATAAATAAGCGTCGAGGCGAACACCTATTTATCCGACGGCGACCACGGCTCGTCCATGACCGCGTCACGCGCGCCGGCGGAGCCCGAGGTCAGGGAGTTCGAGGCGACGGTGGAGTCGGTCGACGGCCGCGAGGTCGTCCTGAGCGAGACGTTCTTCTACGCCGAGTCCGGCGGCCAGCCGGCCGACAGGGGGACGATCGACGGCGTCCTCGTCGACGACGTGACCGAGCGCGACGGGCGGGTCGTCCACGTGCTGGGCGAGGAGCCCCCGGCGTCGCTCGCGGTCGGCGAGACGGTCTCGGCGATCGTCGACGACGCGTTCCGGACGTACTGCGCCCGGGCGCACACCGCTTCCCACGTGCTCTACGGCGCCGCGCGCCGGACCTGCGAGGAGCTGGGCTACGCCGGCTTCGACATCTCCGCGGAGAAGGTCCGCGTCGACCTGACGACGGCCGACCCGATCGACGACGCGGACCTCGTTGAGCTTGAGCGGCTCGCCAACCGCGCCGTGTGGGACTCGCTGCCCGTCTCGTGGGAGACGCTCCCGGCGGACGAGGCCCGCGCGGTCCCGGGGATCGCGTACAACACCAAGACCGAGGAGGGCGCGATGAGCGGCGGCGAGGCGGTGCGCGTCGTGACCGTCGGCGGAGGCGACGCGGGCGGCGAGGACTGGACGGACGACGAGAGCGGCGGCGAGCGCGACGCCGCGTCGGCGTGGGACGTCGCCGCCTGCGGCGGCACCCACGTCCGGAACACGAGCGAGATCGGGCCGATATCGGTGCTCGACCGGTCGAACCCCGGCGAGGGGGTGACCCGCGTCGAGTTCGCGGTCGGGCCGACCGCGATCGACCACGACGCCGCGGTCCACGCGGCCGCGCTCGACGCCGCGACGAACCTCGACGCGCGGGTCGGCGACCTCCCCGACGCCGTCGACCGCCTCCGCGACGAGGCCGGCCGGCTGGAGGGGGAGCTCCGGGACGCCCGCGCAGAGCTGCTGACCGCCCGGCTCGGCGAGTTCCCGACGACCGAGGTCGACGGGACGACGTGGGCGGTGGGCACGGTCGACGGCGCCGACCCGAACGACCTGCGGGGGCCGGCGGAGTCCCTCCTGGCCGACGGCGATGGTCCGGACGCGGTCGCGGCGGTCGGCTCGGGGAGCGCGCCGTTCGTGATCGTCGCGGTCGCGGACGGGGCCGCCGGCGACGGCAGCTCGGACGGCGCGGGCCTCGACGCCGGCGCGGTCGTGGACGCGGTCACCGACGAGTTCGGCGGCGGCGGGGGCGGCGGCCCGACGTTCGCGCAGGGCGGCGGGCTCGACGCCGACCCCGACGACGTCGTCGCGTGGCTGCGCGACAGATGACGGGCAAGCTCGGTCCCGAGGCGCTCGCGACGGTCCTCGCGGCGACCGGGGCCGACGACGCCGCGGTCGAGACGGGGCCCGCCTACGGCGAGGACGCGGCCGCGATCGACCTGTCCGGCGCGGAGTCGACGCTCGTCGTCGCCGCCGACCCGCTGTCGCTCGCGGCGGACGCGGTGGGCGAACTGGCGGTCCACGTCGCCTGCAACGACGTGGCCGCGAGCGGCGCGGACCCGCGGTGGCTCACCCACACGCTCTTCCTGCCCGACGACGACCCAGCGCGCCTCCGGACCGTCGCGGACCAGGTGGACGCGACCGCGGAGGAGCTGGGAGTCGCGGTCGTCGGCGGCCACACGGAGGTGTTGCCGTCGCTGGAGCGCCCGCTCTGCTCGATGACCGCGCTCGGGACCACGGACCGCTTCGTGTCGAGCGGCGGCGCCGAGCCGGGCGACCGGCTCCTCCTCACGAAGGGCGCCGGGATCGAGGCGACCGCGATCCTCGCGACGGACTTCCGCGAGCGGTGCGCCGAGGCGGGGGTCTCGGCCGCGACGCTCGATTCCGCCGCCGCGTTCCTCGACGAGGTGAGCGTCGTCCCCGACGCGGCCGCGGTCCGCGACGCCGCGACCGCGATGCACGACCCGACCGAGGGAGGACTGCTGACCGCCCTCGTCGAGACCGCGAGCGCGAGCGAGGCGGTCCTCGCGGTCGAGCGCGACCGGGTCCCGGTTCGACCCGAAACGGAGGCCTGCTGCGCGGCGGTCGGCGTCGACCCGCTGGCGACGTTCGGCTCCGGCGCGCTGCTGGCGGCGGTGCCCCCGGAGCGAGTCGGCGAGGCGACCGACGCGCTGGCGGCCGCCGGGATCGCCGTCGGCGAGATCGGGGAGGTGCAGGCGCCGGGCGACGCGGACGGCTCCGGCCCTGACGGCCCGGAATCCTCCGACACCGGCGCCGTCCTCCTCGACGGCGACCGGATCGAGGAGCCGCCGCGCGACGAGCTGTACCCGCTCTGGGAGTAACGGACGGGTCGCGGCCCGCGCGGGTTCACCGGGGTCCCGCCTCCCCACCCCGATCGCTCACCTTTTTTCCGCGTGAGACCGAACCGAGTGTCATGACTGGCGCACGCGTCGGCTCGTCGCTCACCGACGAACAGGAGGCGATCCGGGAGCTCGTCCGGGAGTTCGCGGTCGAGGAGCTCCGACCCGGGGCCGGGGAGGCCGACGAGACGGAGACGTTCCCGGAGGACGCCTGGGACGGGCTCGCGGAGCTCGGGCTGACCGGGCTGACGGTCCCCGAGGCGTACGGCGGCTTCGACGCCGACGAGACGACGTACGCGGTCGTCAACGAGGAGCTGGCGTACGGCCACCTCGCGGTCGCGACCGCGCTGTCCGTCCACTGCCTCGCCACCTCCTGTATCGCGGAGTTCGGCAGCGAGGCCCAGCGGGAGCGCTGGCTCCCGGAGATGGCGGCCGAGGGCCGACCGGTCGGGATGTTCTGTCTCTCCGAGCCGCACGCGGGATCGAATCCGGCGGAGATGTCGACGACCGCCGACTACGATCCCGAGACCGACGAGTACGTGCTGGACGGCGAGAAGCAGTGGATCACGAACGGGGAGCGCGGCGGCGTGGCGATCGTCTTCGCGAAGGTCGACGCCGCCGACCCGGACTCGATCACCCAGTTCCTCGTCCCGGCCGACGCCGAGGGGTTCGAGGTCGGCAAGAGGGAGGAGAAGCTCGGGCTCCGCGCCTCCGACACGACCGGGATCAGCTTCGACGGCTGTCGGATCCCCGCGGAGAACCGGCTCACCGAGGAGGGGAAGGGTCTCTCGGCCGCGTTCCGGACGCTGACCGGCGGGCGGATCGGGATCGCGGCGCAGGCGGTCGGGGTCGCGCGGGCCGCGCTCGACGAGGCGAAATCGTACGCGACCGAGCGCGAGCAGTTCGGCGAGCCGATCGCCGAGATCCAGGCGATCCGCCACAAGCTCGCGGAGATGGCGACGGACGTCTCCGCGGCCCGCCTCCTCGTGCGCGAGGCGTGCCGGCAGGCCGAGGCGGGCGAGGACAACCGCGTCGCGGCCTCGAAGGCGAAGTACCGCGCCAGCGAGGCGGCGATGTCGGTGACCAACGAGGCGGTCCAGATCCACGGCGGCTACGGTTACACGACCGACTTCGACGTGGAGCGCCTCTACCGCGACGCGAAGATCACGGAGATCTACGAGGGGACCACGGAGATCCAGAAGACGATCATCGCGCGGGGGGTGTTGGGAGAGTGACGGGTGAGCGGCGACCGGCGAGCGACCGGCGGGCGACCGGCGAACGCGTGACGACAGACGGCGGACCGACCGGTCTCGCGGGCTACGACGCCGTCGTCTACGACCTCGACGGCACCCTCGTCGAGCTCGCGGTCGACTGGGGCGCGGCCGCGGAGTCGGTGCTCGACGTGTACGCGGAACACGCGGTCAAACCGCCGACCGACGAGCTCTGGGGCCTGCTGGAGGCGGCCGAGGGGTACGGGATCGGCGAGCCGGTCCAGGAGGCGATCGCGCTCCACGAGCGGGCCGGCGCGCGCGACTCGACGCTGCTCCCCCTCGGGAGACGGCTGATCGAGGGGGCCGGGGACCGACCGAGCACGCCGCCGGCCGGCGTCTGCTCGCTCAACTGCGAGGAAGCGTGCCGGATCGCCGTCGAGACCCACGGGCTCGGCGACGCGCTCGACGCGGACGCGATCGTCGGCCGCGACACCGTCGGGACGCACAAGCCGGAGCCGGAGTCGTTGCTCGCGGCGGTCGAGCGCCTCGGCGCAGCGCCCGAGGACGCGCTGTTCGTCGGGGACTCGGAGCGCGACGCGGAGGCGGCGGAACGCGCCGGGGTCGCGTTCGCGTGGGCGGCGGACCTGATCTAACGCCCGGCGTTCTCGCTCTCGGCGGCCTCTTCCTCGACTGCGTCGTCGTCGGCCATCTCGGCCGCGTCGTCGTCTTTCTCGACGCCGCCGTCGCCGGCGTCGGTGCGGCGCGCGTAGAGCGCGACGGCGACGGCGGTGGTAAACCAGATCGGCGCGCCGACGCGGACCGCGAAGGCGGCGCGGGCCCCCCACGACTCGAGCGTGACGAACGCGGAGAGGACCGCGACGACCGGGGCGCCGACGAGGATCGTGAGCACGAACGTCGTCTGCATCACCCAGCCGTAGTCGATCCCCTCGAACTCGGCCCGCTCGACAGGTTGCACGCCTGCGTCTCGGGCGCCGAGGGGCAAATCGGTGGCGGTCGCGGGGCGGGGACGGAACGGAGAGGACGAAGCGGGGCGAGCGGGGCGGCGTCGGCGCGCGCCTCGGAGTTCCGGATCCCGGCGATTTTAAGCGGTCGCACGGGTGAGTTCGGGTATGACCACGACGCGGGGACTCCGGGACCGCGAGGCGCCGATCACGATGCTGACCGCGTACGACGCCCCCACCGCGGCGGTCGTCGACGAGGCCGGAATCGACGTGATCCTCGTCGGCGACAGCATGGGCAACGCCGTCCTCGGCTACGACTCCACGCTCCCCGTCACGCTCGACGAGGTCGCGAGCCGGACCGCGGCGGTCGCCCGCGCGACCGAGGACGCCCTCGTCGTCGCGGACATGCCGTTCCTCTCGTTCGGCGTCGACGAGGCCGAGTCAGTGCGCAACGCCGGCCGACTGCTGAAGGAGGCCGACGCCGACGCGGTGAAGATCGAGAGCGGACCCCACACCGTCGAGATGACGCGGCGCATGACCGACGTCGGGATCCCCGTCATGGCGCACCTCGGCTTGACCCCCCAACACGTCAACCGACTCGGCGGGTACACCAGACAGGGGACCGATCAGGACGCGGCCGAGGAGATCGTCGACCTCGCGGGCGCCCACGCCGAGGCCGGCGCGTTCGCGCTCGTCTTAGAGCACGTCCCCGCGAACCTCGCGGGGGCCGTCACGGAGGCGCTGGACGTCCCCACCATCGGTATCGGCGCGGGCCCCGACTGCGACGGACAGGTGCTCGTGATCAACGACGCGGTCGGACTCGGCGACTGGTCGCCCCCCTTCTCCCGGCAGTTCGGCGACGTGCGCGGCGAGATGCTCGACGCGGTCGCGGCGTATCGAGAGGCCGTAGAGAGCGGCGAGTTCCCGGCCGAGGAGCACTGGCACGTCGAGCGAGACCTCGACGACCTGTACTGATCGAGAGCTCCGCTGAAACGCTTGGGAAGCGAAACAGTCCGTCTCGGGTGCGGTCAGCGGGGGAACGGGTATTGATCGACTGAAGCACGTCGAAAAATCGTCTTACCGAATACGGACCGCTCGTCCAGCGAGGAGCGCCCTTCAGTCGCGGAGGGAGTGGTGAATCAGTCGTTCGCGTGCACAGTGATCGTCACGGTGTCTCTGAAGTAGCAGAAACGATATAAGATATATCATTAATAATAATTAAGTATGTTGCCATCCAATTCGATTCGAGGAAGTGCCGTCGTAGAAATCAGCTGAGACGTCGAACGAGACAGGTTATTTCAATGATAATACCCAATCCGTTCCGGACAGTCAAAAAAATCGGAAAAGGCGTCGGTTCCTTGGTGTTTGGTAACCGGGATCGACGAGACGATCGGCGGGAGCGGGACCACCGGGAGGATCGAAGAAGCCGGAATCGACGGGACGATCGGAGGGGTCGGGACGATCGGAGGGACCGTCGGGGCGATCGGAGGGACGAAACACCACCGCGGCGGCGAGATCACCGAACGCGAGATCACCGGACGCGAGATCACCGGACGGACGACCGCCAGCGGGACCGAGGGAGGCGCGATCGGACACGGGTGAGGAGTCGCAGAGGGAGCGGTGCCGATCGAGACGAGAGTCAGCGAAAACGGCGCCGGTAACGCCGAGAGACGCTCGCACGCTGCATAGGGAAGCAGTAGAAGTGGAAACGGTGACCGAATTGAATCCGATTCTTCGAAGATGGACGGGTACCGCTACCCGCGACGGGCGGATCCTCCCGATTACCCGATGGGTCGCGCGCTTCATCATCCCGTTTTTGGCCGCGGCGTTTCTGGTCCTCTACGGAGTTCCCGATCAGACCGCGACGTACTTCGCGTGGACCATCAGGCCCGAAATGACGCCGATTACCATGGGCGCGGGCTACGGAGCGGGCGTGTATTTCTTTTATCGAGTGTCCACCGCCGACGAGTGGCACACGGTCGCGCCGGTCTTCCTCGGGATCGGGGCGTTCACCTGGTTGATGGCCATCGCTACCGTCCTCCACTGGGAGAACTTCAACCACGGTCACTTCACGTTCGACCTCTGGGTCGGCCTCTACGCGGTCACCCCTGTCCTCATTCCAGCGGTTTGGGCGCTCAATCGGCGGACCGGTTCCGGGGAACTGACAGGTGGCGAGCCGCGGCTCCCACAGGCGGTGAGGGCGCTCGGCGGTGGGATCGGAGCGCTTCTCGCGGTCAGTGCGATCAGCCTGTTCGTCGCCCCGGAACCCATGATCGGTGCGTGGCCGTGGACCGTCTCCCCGTTCACGGCGCGAATTCTGGCGGGGTGGTTCGCGCTTTTCGGCGTCGTCAACGGCGTGGTCGTACTCGATCCGCGCTGGAGTAGCGCACGAATACTGGTCCAAAGTCAGATACTCGGCTTCGCGTTGGTGCTGATCGGCGTGATTCGTGTTTGGGCTAACTTCGACCCGTCGAACGTCCTGACGGCGGGCGTCGTCGGCGGGATGACGCTGTATCTGATCGCCGTACTTCTGCTGTATATCGCGATGGAAACTCGCTGACTCCCCCGAACACCGTCGTTTCATGTTCGATCGACGCGCTCCCTCTATCTCGCAGGGCTATCGTAACGCCCGAGCGAACCGGTAGGATCCTCGGTAACCAGTATGCGCGTTCGGTGACCGGGCGTTCCGGACGAGGTACGTCGGAAAAGATGACACCGACAGAGCGACTGGGCCGGATCCCGCGACGGAACCCCCGCACCCGGCGTGGGGTATATACGCGCGAACGGCCTATTCTGAGGCGTGACAACCCGGACCATCCGCGCCCGCGACCGGCCGGTGTTCGGCGTCGACGTGCACAGCGGCGACGTCCGCGGCGACGATCCCTCCTACGCCCTCGTCATCCTGGATCCCGTCGACGAGGACGACCCGGACGCGCCCGACGCCGACGGGCCGATGGCGCGGGTGACCCGCGACGTGGTGTCGTTCCGGAAGCTCTGCCGGTTGATCGACGACCGCGAGCCGCTGTACGTCGCCACCGACAACGCCTACGAGCTGGCGGCGGACAAAGGCGAGCTCGTGGGGTTCCTCCGGTCGCTGCCCGACGGCACCCGGCTCGTGCAGGTGACCGGCGCGGAGCGCCCGGAGCCGCTCTCGCGGGTCGCCTCCCGACACGGGATCCCGTACGGGAAAGAGCCGATGAAGGAGGCGGAGGCGTCGGCCAGGCTGGCCGCGGCCAACGTCGGCCACGAGGTGACCGCGTTCACCGACGAGACGCGAGTGAAGGTGTCCCGCGGGCGCTCGACCGGGAAGGGCGGCTGGAGCCAGGACCGCTACACGCGCCGGATCCACGGCAACGTCCGGAAGCGGACGCGACAGGTGCAGTCGAAGCTCGAGGACGCGAACCTCGACTTCGAGCGCGACGTGACCGAGAAGTACGGCGGCTATGCGAACGCGACGTTCGCGGTCGAGGCCCGCCCCGAGGAGATCCCGGTGTCGAACTCGCGGGCCGGCGACGTGCGCGTCGAGGTCGAGCGCGAGCGCCGCGACGGGATCGAGTACGAGCCGCTCGTCCGGCGGCGCGACCGGGTGATCGTCGGCATCGACCCGGGGACGACGACCGCGGCGGCCGTCGTCGGGCTCGACGGCACCGTCCACGCGCTGTACTCCTCGCGGACCGCCGACACCGCGGAGGTGACCGAGTGGATCATCGAGCAGGGCCGCCCGATCATCGTCGCCGCCGACGTGGAGCCGATGCCGGAGACCGTCGAGAAGTTCCGGCGCTCGTTCGACGCCGCCGGGTGGCGACCGACCACGGACCTCCCCGTCGACGAGAAGCTCCACCGGACCCGCGAGGCGAGCTACGACAACGACCACGAGCGCGACGCGCTGGCGGCGGCGCTGTACGCGTACGACGACCACGAGGACCAGTTCGAGCGCATCGCGGCGAAGACCCCGCCGCGGCTCGACCGCGAGGCGGTGATCGCGGGGGTCGTCGCCGGCGACGCCTCGGTGGAGTCGGTCATCGCCGACCTCAGCGAGGACGACGGCGGCGACGGCGGCGGGAGCGGCGACGCCGACGAGTCGGACCCCACCGAGCCCGAGCGCACCGAAGAGGAGGAGACGATCCGGCGGCTCCGCGAGCGCGTCGAGCGGCTGGAGTCGCACGCGGAGTCGCTGGAGGGCGACCTCGACGAGCGCGACGAGCGGATCGCGGAGCTGGAGGGGGAGCTCGAGGAGGCGAGACGCGAGGAGCGGATCGAGGCGCGCAGCCGACGGGCCGTCTCCCGGCTCGAACGCGAGACCGACCGGCTGGAGCGCGAGCGCGACGAGGCGCGCGAGACCGTCGCGGAGCTGGAGGGGAAGGTGGAGACGCTGAAGGAGCTGTGGCGGCTCGACCACTCCAACTTCGACGACGTCGCCGCGGACCGGGGGTTCGTCAGCGTGAAAACCGTCGAGCAGTTCACGCTCGACGCGCTCGAGGCCGCCGACGAGGCGTACGGGCTCGTCGCCGGCGACGTCGTCTACCTCCGAGACGCCTCCGGCGCGGGGCGCCGGACGGCCGAGCGGCTGGCCGAGACCGAGCCGCGCGCGGTGATCCGCGACGGGAACCTCTCGGACGTCGCCGATCAGGTCCTCTTCGACCACGACGTGCCGGTCGTCCCGGCCGACGCGGTGCCCGTCCGCGAGGTCGACGAGCTGGCGGTCGCGGACGAGGAGAAGCTGGAGACCGCGATCGACGACTGGGAGAAGCGGGCGGAGCGGCGGCGGAAGGCCGAGAAGCAGGAGCACCTCGACCGGATCATCTCGGAGCATCGGGCGGGGCGGACGCTGCCCGAGACCGAGGAGTGAGGGAGCCGGCGGGGGAGACGGAGGCCAGCATTTTTATTCTCAGACCAACAGGTAAAGATAGTTATAGTGATCGTCGCATCTCTCCTCTCGGCGCTCGGCTTCTTTCTGACCGCGGCCGTGACGCAGACGAGGGGGCTCCGGCTCGGCGGGGCGATCCTGGTGCCGACGCTCGTCGTGTACGCGCTCAAGGACTTCCTGACCATCCCGGTGTTCCTCGCGAGCGCCGTCGTGGCCTACCTGCTGCTGTGGCAGGCCAAAGAGCGGACGCTGATATACGGCCGCGACGAGTTCCTCGTCGCGCTCGCGGCCGGCGCGGTCGTTCCGGTCGTCGGCTACCTCGCGGTCCTCGCCGTCGCACCGGGCTTTTTCGACGTCAATCCGCTCCTCCTCGTCGGGAGCATCCTCCCTGGGCTCGCCGCGTACAACGTCGCGCAGACGAAACCGGAGTACCGGCGACAGGACTTCCTGTACACGACGGGGCTCGTGCTCGGGCTCTGTCTCCTCGGAGTCGCTCTCGTCGGACCGCGGACCGCCTCGCTCCTCGGAGACCTCACCCCGCTCGTGCTGTTCTCCCGGACCGCCGACGTGGCCGTTCTCAGGGGCGCCGTCGTCGACGGGTACCTGGCGCCGAACATCGAGGTGCGGACGACCATCGCCGCGTTCCTCGCCGTCGGAATGGCGGTCTCCGAAGTCGTCCGCCGCGAGTTCGGCGTGCGCATCGGCATCGTGTCGATGGCGTTGCTGGCGCTGTTCTCGCTCGTCAGCCGCTGGCTCCTCGTCCTGTTTCTCCTGTCGTTCGCCGTCTCCGCCGTCGCCGTCTGGGCGGTCCACCGGACGACGCTGCTGTACGGTCGGGTCCTCATCAGCATCGGCTGCGGCGTCGGCGCGCTGGCGGCGCTCGCGTTCTCGACGCAGGTCCCGATCTTCCGGGGGCTGTCGGCGCTGTTCGTGGGCGTCATCGCCGGCGTCGACGCCTACGCGGTCCACGTCACGCCGCCGCTCGAACGCCGTCAGCAGCCGTTCCTCGCCGTCGCCGCCTTCGTCGGGATGCTCCTCCTCATCCGGACCGTCGTCGAGCCGTACCGCCGGGGAATCCTCCAGGAGTTCACGCCGCTGACCGCGCTCGTGGGCATCGTCGTCGTCGCGGCGTGCCTCGCGGTCGCGTACCGCTGGCGGATCGAGGCGCCGGACGACGAGGCGGTGCTCTCGGCGTCCGTGCTCTCCGGAGGTGACGGCTGATGTGGCCGTTCGACCGAGGGCTGTCGTACGGCGGGACGAGCCCCGGGAGGTCGTCCCCGCTCGACGGCGTTCGCGAGCTGTTCGGCCGCGGGAGCACGCACCGGTCTCACCTCGACGAGGCCGAGATCCGCATCGGCGTGTCGGGGATCCGGGGGAAGTCGTCGACCGCGAAGCGGCTGGGGTCGGTCCTGACCGACCGCGGGTACGACACCTACACGAAGATCACCGGCGATCACCCGACCTCCTACCACAACGGACGGATGATCCCGATCCAACGCCGGGGGCCGCGGGTGACGCTGTACGAGAACCTGAACCTCGTCCAGGAGTTCGTCCCGCAGCTGACCGCGACGGACCCGGAGGACGTCATCGTCATGGAGAACCAGGCGATCACCGAGTACACGATGCGGATGGTCAACGAGCAGTACCTCCGGCCGAACGTCCTCCTGTTCTGTAACGTGCGACAGGACCACAACGACACGCTGGGAGAGACGCGACAGGCCATCGCGCGCTCGTTCGCGCGCTCGGTTCCCGAGGGGTGTCACGTCATCAGCGGCGAGCAGCACGGCGCCATCCACGACTACCTGAAAGCGGAGATCGAGGAGCGCGGCGCCACCATCGAGCAGGTGGACGTGCCCGAGCGACACCACCACCTCACCGGGGCGGAGACCGTCCACATGCTCAATCACGTCCTCGATCACCTCGGAGAGCCGCGGATCGACGACGCGGAGCTGCAGTCCATGCTCGACGACATCCAGCCGGAGTGGACCGACCTGCCGGAGGGGCGGGTGTTCAACGCGGCGAAGGTCAACGAGATCGAGAGCACGGAGCTGTTCCGCCGGCAGCTCGCCGGAACGGGCGACGACGCGGAGCTCGTCTGTCCGTTCGTCTTCCTGCGTCGGGACCGCCGCGGGCGGACGGCCTCGTTCGTGAAGTACGTCGACATCCTGTTCGATCGGGGACTCATCGACCGCGTTCACCTCGGCGGCGCGTACACGGGCGTGTTCGGCCGCCGGATCGACGCGCCGGCGACCGAGCACGACACGGACTCGACGGACGCGGAAACGGTGCTCGACCGGCTGCTCGCGACCGATCAGCCGGTGATGTTCATGGCGAACACCGTCCACCCGTTCATGCGCGAGCTTGCCGACGAGGTCGAGACCCGCGAGCGGGGCGGAGTGCCGCCGGAGCTGCCGCCGTACTGATCGGGCGGAGGGTTCGTCGAGCCCGCCCGATTCCCGTCCGCCACGTGCCCGCACGCTTCCAGAAGTCATATGTCCGACAACCGCACAGTCGGGAGTATGGACGCCTACGAGCGGATCACCCGGAACGCGGCCGAGGTGGTCACCGAGGAGGAGATCGAGGCGCTGGCCGACGACCCCGACGGGAAGCGGGCGTACGTCGGCTACGAGCCCTCGGGGGTCCTCCACATCGGGCACATGCTCACCGCGAACAAGCTCATCGACCTCCAAGAGGCCGGGTTCGAGGTGACGGTGCTGCTCGCCGACGTGCACGCCTACCTCAACGACAAGGGGTCGTTCGAGGAGATCCGCCACACCGCCGAGCGCATGCGCGACCAGTTCATCGCGTACGGGCTCGACGAGTCGAACACGCAGTTCGTGCTCGGCTCGGACTTCCAGCTCGACGACGACTACACGCTCGACCTGCACGCCCTCGAACTGGAGACGACGCTGGCGCGGGCCGAGCGCGCGATGGCCGAGATCACCTCCGGCGACTCCGTGAAGGTGTCGCAGGCAGTGTACCCGCTGATGCAGGCGCTCGACATCCCGTACCTCGGCGTCGACCTCGCGGTCGGCGGGATGGAGCAGCGCAAGGTCCACATGCTCGCGCGCGACGTGCTGCCGAGCATCGACCGCGAGCCGCCGACGAGCCTCCACACCCCGCTCATCGCCGACCTGGGCACCGGTCGCGGCAAGATGTCCTCCAGCACGGGCGTCACCATCTCGATGGAGGACTCCCGCGAGGACATCGAGTCGAAGGTGAACGACGCGTACTGTCCCCCGACCGTCGACCCGGAGCCGACCGACGACGGCGAGTCGCGGGAGAACC
The DNA here is from genome assembly GCF_059752555.1 of Halorubrum sp. B52. NCBI lineage: Archaea > Methanobacteriati > Methanobacteriota > Halobacteria > Halobacteriales > Haloferacaceae > Halorubrum > Halorubrum sp. B52. The sequence continues at coordinate 60,143 of NZ_MWTG01000012.1, forward strand.
CCGTCCTGCAGGTGTTCGAGTACCACGTGTTCCCGCGGTTCGAGACCGTCCGCGTCGAGCGGCCGGAGGAGTACGGCGGCGACTTAGCGTACGACGCGTACGACGCGCTGGAGGCCGACCTGGAGTCCGGCGAGCTCCACCCCGCCGACGCGAAGGGCGCGCTCGCCGAGTACCTCGACCGGCTCATCGCGCCGGGCCGCGAGCAGCTGGCGGAGTAGCCGGCGTCGGATCGGTCGTTTCGCTATTTTCCCTCGCCCGGTGCGTGTCCCCCGTACTCACAGGTCCCGTCGAGGCAATCGCGGCCGGTCGCCGTCTCGAACACCGGAAGCCCGCAGTCGCACTCGTCGACGACGACGCCCGAGGGGATCGAGAACGTCGTCTCGCAGTCGGGGTAGCGCTCGCAGCCGAGGTAGACGCGGCCGGGCGCGGAGTTGACGGTGAGTTCTCCGTCGCAGTCGGGACAGTCCCAGACGCGGTCGAACCGGTCGCTGACGGCCGCCTCCATCGGGTCACACGCGGGGTCCAGACAGAGGTGGAACGGCTCGCCGCGCTCGACTCTGATCTTCGGCAGCCCGCAGTCGTCGCAGACCCCGTCGGTGACGCTCGCGCCCGCCGGGAGCCCCCACCGCTCCTCGCAGTCGAGACAGACCACGTCGCCGCGCGAGCGCACGAGCGGCCCGCCGTCCGCCGGGCAGGTGCCGACCGGAATTCCGGCCTCCGTGACCGGGAGGGCGCGGCCCGCGGTCGCCTCCTCGGCGACGATCCGGAGCCGTCGAGTCCCCTCGCGGGCGGTGACGGAGAAGCCGTCGCCGTCGCCCTCGACGACGACCGAGTCGGGACGGGTGAGCCACGCGACCGGCTGGTAGCCGTCGGCGTCGTGGACGAGCGTGGTGTCGTCCGGCTTGATCAGGACGACGACGCGCCCCCGGTGGGTCCGGGAGCGGTCGCCGCGCTCGGTCACTCGACAGTCGCCGGCGAACACGCGGAGTCGTTCGGGCATGCCGCGGGGTTGCCTCGTTTTCCGATTTAAGCGGCGGGCGACGAGGGCGGGCCGCGAGCGACCGGTCCGCGTTCCTCGGACGGGGGAATTATGTGATTAACTTAACAAGATCGTTTCCGTAATCACACACATGAGCGAGGCCTCTGGTGCGGGCCCGTCGGAAACAGCGGAGTCAGCGCCTCCCGTTCGGGTCGGAGTGTTGAGCTTCCACAACAGCAAAGAGACGAAGGCGATCCTCAACGCCGTTCAGGCGTTGGGACACGACCCGGTCTGGCTCCGCGAGGAGAACACCAGGTCGTGGATCGAGGCCGGAGACCTCCGGTTCGACCCCGACGTGGACGTCGTCGCGAACCGACTGCTGATGACGAAGTCCGTCCAGCCACTGGACGACATCGGGATCGCGACGGGCTACACCGCTTCGCGTCCCGTGTTGAACCCGCCGGCCGTCGTCGTCCGAGCCCTGCATAAGTACGGCGTCGCGGCGACGCTCACCGCCGCCGGCATCCGCGTTCCGGACGCGTACATCGCGTTCAGCCATCGGACGATCAACGAGGGCAACCCTCTCACGAGCGAGAAAGCGGTCCACAAGTCCGCGATCGGGACGAACGGAGACCGGATGGCGGTCGTCGGCGCGGACGACGTCGTCGCGCCGCACATCGCTCGCCGGCGGGCGTTCCTCCAGGAGTTCATCGACACCGGCACGGAGCGGCCGTTCGACGTCCGTGCGTACGTCGTCGGCGACCGCGTCGTCGCCGCGATGAAACGGTACGCGCCGTCGGACGAGTGGCGCACGAACGTCGCCGTCGGCGGCGAAGTCGAGGATTTCACCACCGACCTCCCCGAGGAAGCGGCGCGGCTCTCACGGGAGGCGGCGGACGTGCTCGACCTCGACTACGCCGGCGTGGACCTGCTGTGTCGCGACGACGCGTGGTACGTCCTCGAAGTGAACGTGACGGCGGGGTTCAAAGGACTGTTCGAGGCGACTGGGATCAGCCCCGCACCGTACATCGCCGCACTCGCGATCGAGCGAGGCGGCGGCGGCGTCGACTCCGACCGCGTCACGTCACTCGCGGCGGTCCTGGACGACTCGGTCCCGGAGTGTAAGCCGTCGCTCGATCCGGAGCCGGAGGAGCGGACGACGATCGGCTACACCGAACGCGTGACGGTGAGTGCGGGCCAGCGGGCGGTCGACGTGGTCGCCAAATCTGACACCGGCGCCGGGCGAACGAGCATCGACTTCGACGTCGCCGCGGAGATCGGCGCGGGTCCGATCGTCGGCACGGTCCACGTGAAATCCGGGTCGCGAGCCGGGCGGCAGAAGCGGCCGCTCGTCGAGATCGACCTGAAGATCGGGAACCGCTGGCAGACCGTGACGGCGAGCATCGAGAACCGAAACCACATGACCTACCCCGTGCTCCTCGGTCGAGACGTCCTCGACGGACGCCACGTGGACGTCACGAAGCGGGAGCGCGAGGAGTGACCTACGTCACCCGAACCGTCCGCGTCGCCCGGACGGGCATCAGCGGCAGGTCGGGGAAGACGACCTCGACGACGAACTCCAGCTCGTCGGCGTCGGGGGGGCCGAAGACGCCGACCGGGACCGTCGTCTCGCCGTCGAGGTACGTCGTCGTCGCCGTCATCTCCACGTCGTTGACGGTGACCCGGATCCCAGTGCGGGCGCGCCCGGAGACGGTCGAGACCGCGACCTCGCACATCTCGTTTTCGCCGACGGCGACGGCCTCGGGGAAGTCGCCCCAGTCGACGTCGATCCGGGGGCAGTCGCGGGCGGCGTCGACGATCCGCTCGGCGACGGAGCCGCTCATGCCGGCGTTCTCCAGCGCGCCCGCGCCGGCGTCGACGACGGCGGCGGGGGAGGTGAGCCCGGCGTCCGCGAGCCGCTCCGCGCGGCCGGAGCCGACCCCGTCGATCGCGGTGAGCGCGACCGCTTCGCGGGAGACCCCGTGCTCGACGCGCGCCTCGACGCGGCACGCGAGGTTCGCGGCGCGCGGGCCGGCGAACCGGTCGAGGAACTCGGAGAGCGCGGCCAGCAGGCGGAGCGCGTTCTGCCGGATCACCCACGCGTCCGAGCGCAGGTCCGAGGGGATCGCGTCGGCCATCCCGGCGAGCAGGATGGCGAACACCTTCCGGTGACCGTCCTCGAGGTCGGTGTCGTGGCCGTCGAGGATGCGGTCGATCGCGTCCGCCTCGGCCGACCGCGCCGACACCGAGTCGAACTCGCCGGCCGACGCGACCGTCTCTAAGATCCGGTCGACCGTCAGCGTCTCGCGGTCGGCGAGCCGCCGGAAGCGACGGGCGGTGTCCAAGCGGAGGTAGTACTTCGAGGCGAGACGGCCGAGCCCCGTCGGCTCGATCGCGAGGTCGTCGTCGGCCGCGACGAAGCCGTCGTCGACGAGCGAGTCGAGGGTGTCGCGCACGCGGTCGCGGAGGGTGCCGAAGTCGTACTCGTCCGGCTTCGACTCCGCGCGGACGTAGTAGAAGGTGGTCTCCAACCACGCCATCACGTCCTCGAGCCCGCGGATCGTCCCCATCGCGATCTCCGCGTTGAGGTGCGACTCGAGTTCGGCGGCGAGCCGGGACTCGATCTCTTTGCCCTCGCGCAGCAGCTCTCGGTACTTGTCGGCGTCCGCGCGGTCGCAGACCACCCAGCCGTATCCCACGTCGTCGTAGCCGGGGCGCCCGGCGCGACCGAGCATCTGGAGCACGTCCAGCGGCGAGATGTCCGTCTCGCCCTCCAGCGGGTCGTGGTACTTCGTGTCGCGGATGACGACGCAGCGCGCCGGGAGGTTCACTCCCCACGCCAGCGTCGACGTCGAGAAGAGGAGCTTGATCTTCCCCTGTTTGAACCACTCCTCCACGCGGTCGCGGTCCCCCTTCCCGAGCCCGGCGTGGTGGAAGCCGACGCCGTCGGTGACCGACTGGCGGAGCGTGTCGTTGGTGAGCTCCTTGGCCTCGTTGTGGAAGTCGTAGTCGCCCCGGGAGTCGATCGGGATGTCGCGGTCGGTGATCTCGTCGCGCGCCTTCTTGGCGGCCTGCACCGTGTCCTGCCGCGAGGAGACGAACACGAGCGCCTGCCCGTCCTCGCGGACGTGCGGCTCGGCCAGGTCGAGCGCGCGGTAGAGCCGCCGGTACTTGTCGGCGAAGGCGTTCGAGCCGTGCGAGTACGTCTTCACGCCCGTTTCCAGGTCGACGGGGCGGTACTCGTCGCCGAACTCGTAGGTCGTCTCCGCGGGCGCGTCGAGCCACTCGGCGACGTCCCCGACGTTCGGCATCGTCGCCGAGAGCGCGACGACGCGCGGGTCCTGGAGGCGGCGGAGCCGCGAGACGGTCACCTCCAGCACCGCGCCGCGCTTCTCCGAGTCGAGCAGGTGGACCTCGTCGATGACGACGCAGTCGACGTCGGTGACGAACGAGTAGCGCGCGGAGTCGTGTTTGCGGGTCGCGCTGTCGGCCTTCTCGGGGGTCGTCACGAGCACGTCCGCGCGCTCGGCGCGGCGGGGGTTGAGGTCGCGCTCGCCGGAGACGACGTAGACGGAGTAGCCGAGCTCCTCGAAGCGCTCCCACTCGCTCTCCTTCTCGTTGGTGAGCGCGCGGAGGGGGGCGATAAAGAGGGCGGTGCCGCCCTCTGAGAGCGTCTTACAGATAGCGAGCTCGGCGAGCGCGGTCTTGCCCGAGGCCGTCGGCGCGGAGGCGACGACGTTGTGGTCCGTCTCCCAGATACCCGGGAGCGCCTCGCGTTGCATCCGATTGAACTCCTCGAAGCCGAACGCGTCGGCGAACTCCGGCACCGCGTCCGCGACCTTCACGCCGCACCACGCCCGCGGGCGAGTCGACGGCGACCGAGCGTTGTTCGCATCACGTCGAGACGGGGGCTCCAGCGCAAAGGCGTTTCTCATGTGGGCGGCGGTCGGCCGGGCGTTGCCGCCGAGCGCATTCGGCCGGGCGTGTCGACTGAGCATGGTCGACCGGGTGCGTCGACTGAGCGTGGTCACCGGACCCCGTGCGTTTACGTGACCGCGGGCCGACCGACCGGTATGATACCGTCGGACCCGATCGTCGTCGGAGCCGCGGCCGTGATCGCCCTGCTCGTCCTGTTGGGCCTGTTCCGTCGCCTGCGGGGGCCCTCGGGCGAGGCGCGGGAGTCGAAGCGCGCTCACGACGCCGCGCAGGAGCGCGAGCCGCCGGTCGAGATCGGCGAGACGTACGAGTTCGGCGTCACCGAGCTCACCGATCACCACTCGGGCGGGGAGGTCGCCGTCGGCAAGGTCGAGGGGTTCGTCGTCTTCGCCGAGGACATCCCGAGCGGCCTCTCCGAGGGCGACGTGATCCGCGCGAAGGTGCTCTCGTTCAACGAGGGGCGCACCTCGGCCGACGCGACGTTCGTGACGAAGGCGTAACGGGGCCGCGTTCGGGAGGCGAACGAGCCCCGTCGCGATCCACCTTCACTCCGAACATGAGGTTCATACGTGATGGCGACGAAGGGGTTTCGTAATGGCTCAGGCCGGGAATCAGGACCTCACGGAGCGGTTCATTCAGTTCTACCGCAACTACTACCGCGAGGAGATCGGCACCCTCGCGCAGCGATACCCCAACGAACAGCGCTCCCTCTACGTCGACTACGACGATCTGTTCCAGTTCGACCGCGACCTCGCCGAGGACTTCCGCACGAAGCCGGACCAGATGCGCGAGTACGCCGAGGAGGCGCTGCGACTCTACGACCTCCCCGCCGACGTCAGCCTCGGACGCGCGCACGTCCGGATCGAGAACCTCCCCGAGAGCATCGACATCCGCGGCATCCGCGTCCACGACGACCACATCGGCAAGCTCGTCTCCGTCAAGGGGATCGTCCGCAAGGCGACCGACGTCCGCCCGAAGGTGACGGAGGCCGCCTTCGAGTGCCAGCGCTGCGGCACGATGACGTACATCCCGCAGAGCGACGGCGGCTTCCAGGAGCCCCACGAGTGTCAGGGCTGCGAGCGACAGGGCCCGTTCCGCGTCAACTTCGACCAGTCGGAGTTCATCGACTCCCAGAAGCTCCGGATCCAGGAGTCGCCCGAGGGGCTCCGCGGCGGCGAGACGCCCCAGTCGCTCGACGTCGACATCGTCGACGACATCACCGGCAAGGTGAGCCCCGGCGACCACGTCACCTGCGTCGGCGTCCTCCACATCGAGCAGGTCGAGCAGGGCAACGAGAAGTCCGCCATCTTCGACCTCTACATGGACGGCGTCTCCATCTCCATCGAGGACGAGGAGTTCGAGGACATGGACATCACCGAAGAGGACAAACGCGAGATCATCGAACTCTCCAACCGCGACGACATCTACGAGGCGATGGTCGGTTCCATCGCGCCCGCCATCTACGGCTACGAGGAGGAGAAGCTCGCGATGATCCTCCAGCTCTTTTCCGGCGTCACCAAACACCTCCCCGACGGCTCGCGGATCCGGGGCGACCTGCACATGCTCCTGATCGGAGATCCGGGTACAGGGAAGAGTCAGATGATCAGTTATGTCGAGAATATTGCTCCGAGATCAGTTTATACCTCGGGGAAAGGATCATCTGCTGCAGGACTCACGGCTGCAGCTGTAAGAGACGACTTCGGCGACGGCCAGCAGTGGTCGCTCGAAGCCGGCGCGCTCGTGCTCGCCGACAAGGGGATCGCCGCGGTCGACGAGCTGGACAAGATGGACTGCGTCACGGGCGACACGCTGGTCACGCTCGCGGACGGGCGCGTGGAACGTATCGAGGAGCTGGCGCGAGAGGCCGCCGAAGACGGCGATATCGAGGAGCTCTCGAACGGCCGACGAATCCGCGACGTCGACCTCGACGTCTGGACGATGGACGAAGACGGGCGGCTGGTCGAGCGTCCCGTCACCGCGGTCCACGAGTACGACGCGCCGTCGGAGCTGACGCGGGTGACGATGGAGACCGGAGAGTCGCTGACTGCGACGGCCGATCACCCGTTCTTCGTCCTCGACGACGGCGAGCGCGTCGAGCGCGAGGCGGCCACGCTCGACGCGGGCGACTGGGTGTACGTCCCCCGCGAGATTCCGGCGAAAGCGACGGACGGCGCGGGAGCGGTGGCGGCTGCAGGCGGTAGTATCGACGCCGAACCCGTCGATGACGGCAGAGGAGTCGACGCCGCGATGGCGAGCGTCCTCGGGTACCTCTCGGGCGACGGGAACGTCTACTACGACCGCGAGGAGGGCGTCTACGGCGTTCGGTTCACCAACACCGACGAGGAACTGCTGGCCGACTTCGAGCGGACGGCGCGGGAGGCGTTCGGTGCAGAACCGACTCGCCCCCCGAGCGAGAGTCGGGAAGGCGGCGTCGAGACCGTCCGCGTCACTGGAAAAGAGCACGCCGACGCCGTCCTCGACGCGGGCATGAACCTCGGTCGATACGACGAGAAATGCTTCCCGACACATGTTTCGACGGGAAGCCGCGCGGCGAAGGCCGCGTTCGTCCGTGCGCTCGCCGACAGCGAGGGCCACGTCGACGAGTCGGCGGGCAACGTTCGGATAGCGTCGGCGAGCCGGGATCTACTCCGAGGCACGCGTACCCTCCTCTTACAGTTCGGCGTGTCGAGCCAGCTCCAACACCGCGAACGAAGCGGGGGCCGAGACGTGTACTACCTCACGGTGACCGACGCCGACTCGCTCGCGGCGTTCCGCCGCGCTATCGGATTCACCGCCACCCGAAAGGCGGAGGCGCTCGACCGAGTGGTCGAGGCCGCCGACGGCGACCGTACAATTCTCGACGTAATTCCGGAGGTCGACGACGAATTGACGCGGTGTCGCGAACCGCTTCGGCTTCACCAGAGCGAGTGCGGGCTCGACGCGGTCACGTATCACGACTTCGAGAGCGGAACCGCGAACGTGTCGCTCCATCGAGCGCGCCGGATACTCGCCGCATTCGAAGACAGACTGGAGGCGGCGGCCGAGGACCGTCGCGCGCTCGACGGAGAACCGGCGTGGGAAATCCTCGCCGAGATACGCGAGCGGTACCACGTCTCTCAGTCCGAACTCGCCGAGGGAACGGCGTTGTCACAACAGCAGATCTCCCGCGGATGGGGCGAGAGCGACGACGTTCGTCGGCTGATAACCGATCGACTCCGGGAGATTCTCGCCGATGTCGAGGAAACCGATCTCGGCGACCTCCGCGAGTTCGTCGGGGGCGACGTGAAGTGGCGCCGCGTCGAATCGGTCGAAACCGTGCCGCCGGAGTCGACCGAACACCGCGGCGGGGTGCTCCGGCAGCGTCTCGCCGACGTCATCGGCGGGCCGGTCGAAACCGCAGAGCGGCGGGCTCGCGAGCTGCTCGACCGGGGTCAGGTCGGCGAAACGCGGGCGGAACTGTCGGCGGCGCTCGACGCGTACGGCGTCAGTCAGGCCGACGTGGCCTCGTCGCTCGACGTTGATCAAGCGACCGTGTCGCGGTGGCTGTCCGGGACCGTCGAGACCGACAGGCTCGGCGATCTCCACGAAGCGATCGGAGCCGAAGTCGACGCCGTCAACGACGAACTGCGCTCGCTCCTGGCTCGGATCGAGGACGGGCGGCGACCGAGGGTGTACGACTTGACCGTCGACGAGACGCACAATTTCGTCGCGAACGGCCTCGTTGTTCACAACTCCTCCGACCGCTCCGCGATGCACGAGGGCCTCGAACAACAGAAGATCTCCGTCTCGAAGGCGGGGATCAACGCGACGCTGAAGGCGCGCTGTTCCCTCCTCGGCGCCGCGAACCCGAAGTACGGCCGGTTCGACCAGTACGAGCCGATCGGCGAGCAGATCGACCTCGAACCCGCGCTCATCTCGCGGTTCGACCTGATCTTCACGGTGACGGACAGCCCGGACCCGGAACACGACTCCCGGCTGGCGAAACACATCATCAAGACGAACTACGCCGGCGAGCTCAACACCCAGCGCGAGGAGCTGGCGAGTTCGGAGTTCACCTCGGACCAGGTGGCGGAGGTCACCCAGGAGGTCGCGCCGGAGATCGACGCCGAGCTGCTCCGGAAGTACATCGCCCACGCGAAGCGCTCCTGTTACCCGACGATGACGGAGGAGGCGAAGGAGCTCATCGAGGAGTTCTACGTCGACCTGCGCTCGAAGGGCGCCGACGAGGACGCCCCCGTTCCCGTCACCGCCCGGAAGCTGGAGGCGATGGTGCGGCTCGCGGAGGCGAGCGCGCGGCTCCGGCTCTCGGACACCGTCGAGCGCGAGGACGCCGACCGCGCGACCGACATCGTCGAGTCCTGTCTGAAGGACATCGGCGTCGACCCCGAGACGGGGCAGTTCGACGCCGACGTCGTCGAGACGGGCACCTCCAAGAGCCAGCGCGACCGCATCAAGAACATCAAGGGACTCATCGCGGACATCGAGGAGGAGTATCAGGAGGGCGCGCCGGTCGAGGAGGTGCTCGACCGCGCCGGCGAGATCGGGATGGACCCCGGGAAGGCCGAACAGGAGATCGAGAAGCTCCGCACGAAGGGCGAGGTGTACGAGCCGAAGCAGGGCCACCTGCGGACGACGTAGATGGACCGCATCTCAGCGATACGGAACGTCGAGGACGCCCTGCGCGCGTTCGAGAACGGCGACGCCGACCTCGCCGACACGGAGCGGCGGGTGGCGGCGGTGCTCCGGACGTACGCCACGGAGTTCGACGGCGACGACGACGTGTTCCGCGCGGTCGGCGACGACCCTGTCGACGGGCGGATCGTCGTGGCGCCCTCGGCGCCGGCCGCCCGCGAACGCGTGCTCGCGCTTTCCGGGATCGACGCGAACGAGTTCGACGATCTGACAGACCTCGAAAACGACGCAGTCCCCGACTTCGAGGTCGAACGAGTAGTCGATCCGGAGTAGTTCGGAACCGATAAGTTCGACCCTCGATCAGCCGCGTCCGTGCTGCTGATCGTGACGTATTCGGAGGCGGCCCGCACCGGCCTCCGAAACCTGTGTCGACGCCACGAGGAGTCGGTCGTCCGGCGGTTCGGGCGGGCGGCGCTGCTCGAGGCGACGGAGTACGCCGCGTTCCTCGCCGTGCGGCTCCGGGAGTCGCACGGCGGCGACGTCCAGATCGAGCGGACGGAGCCGTTCAACGAGTTCGCCGCGCTCGACGAGTCGGTCCGCGAGGCGGCGAACGCGTACGCGAATCGAGAGGCGGCGGCGACGCCGTACGCCGCGTTCGCGGCCGGGACGGACCATCCCGACCCGGAGCGACTGAAGGGCGAGGAGCTGTGACCGGGGCGTCGGAGACCGGAGTGCGACCGGTCCCCGCGCCCGCGACGGTGCTCTGCCGGGTGCCGACCGGGACCAGCCTCCGACGGGAGATCGCGGCGGCGGCCCGGTCGCGCGGGCGCGAGTCGTCGGTGCGCGACGAGCTCGGTCGGCTCCGCGACGAGATCGCGGCGATCGAGTTCGAATCGGTCGACCTCGCCGCGGCCCGGCGGCGAGTCGCGGCGGCGAGCGGCGAAGAAGAACGGCTGAAAGAGCGCGTCGCGGCGCTCCGCGGCGACGTTCGGGCGCGGCGGGCCGTCGAGGCGGAGACCGACGAGACGCTCGGCGATCTCGAGTCCGCCGCGGCGGAGCTCTCGACCGCGCAGACGGAGCGGATCGCGGCCGAACAGGCGCTCGAACGGGCCCGCGAGCGGGCCGCCCGCGCCCGCGACGAGCGGGAGCGACGGCTCGAACTCGAAGACCGGCTCCGGAATCGCCGGCGAGAGGCGCGACGCGAGCTCGCGACCGAGGCGTATCCGGCGTTTCGAGACGCTCTCGACGCGGTCCCCGGCGGCGCCCCGCCGCGGGCCGGGGCGGGACCGTCGGCGTACGACGGGCCGCGACTCGCCGCGTCGCTCGCGGCGGTTCGGATGGCCGACCTGAACGCGCCGGTCACGCTCGGCGTCGAGGCCGCGCGTTGGCTCGCTCGGTACAGCTCGATCTCACCGGAAGCGGTACTCGACGCGGCAGTCGCTCGTCCGGGCCCCGTACCGGAGATCGCACCCGACCCGTGAGCGACGTCTGCGCCGGGGCGACGTTTAAATCGGATGCCGCGGCAGCCGGCGTATGGATCTCTCGTGGACCGTCGACCGGGCGGGCGACGCGTCGCTGGTGCGCTGTCGGGTGCGCAACGGCGAGGCCGTCCCGCGCCGCGTGCGAGTCGAGAGCCGATTCGACGCCCCGGTGCTGCCGCCGCGACGCGGCGGCGTCCCGGCAGACGGATGGGACGCGACCGGGGTGACGCTGCGGGTCGATCCGGGCGAGCGGATCGGGTTCGGCTTCGCGGTCCCGGCGCCACCCGTCGATCCGCCGGTCGAAATCGCCGGCGTCGAGCCGGTCAATTCGGAGGCAACCGCCCGCGGAACCGCCGGCCTCACCGGCGACGGCGGGGACGCCGAGCCGACGCCGGCCGACGCGCTCCGCGAACTCGACGAATACCGGCCGCCACGGGCGGCGATCGACGGGGATCGCGAGGCCGACGGCCGCCCCGAAGACACCGCCCCGGTCGGAGACGCTCGCGGTTCCGACGGCGAGCGCGACGATGCCCGGAGCGACGCCGGCGGATCCGGACGGTCGGCTCCCGGCTCGGTCGACGACCGGTTCGCCGCGGTCGAGGCCCGGGTCGAGCGGGCGGAGCGACTGACCGACGCCGACGTGGCGACGGCGACCGAGATAGTCGCGGACGCGGGCGGCGTCGACGCGCTCGCCGACCTCGCCGACCGGCTCGACGCCGACGAGGAGCTCCTCCGAGCGGTGAGCGAGCGCGCGGCGTCGCTGGCGGAGCGCGCGGACGCGACGGACGTCCCGATCGACGCGCTGGAGCGGCTCGCGTGATCCTCGCAGTCGCCGGAGGGAAGGGCGGCGTCGGGAAGACGACGCTCGCGTACAACGTCGCCGCCGCGCTCGACGCGGTCGTCGTCGACGCGGACCTCGGCATGGCCGACCTCCCCGGCGGCCGGGGTCCGGACCTCCACGACGTGCTCGCCGGGCGCGCCGACCCGACGGAAACGGTTCGGGCCGGCCCGGTCGACGTCGTCCCTTGCGGGCGGACGCTCGCCGGCGCCCGCGCCTGCGACCTCTCGGAGCTGGGTGCGGCAATGGCCGCGATCGAGCGAGAGCGCGGCGTCGTCGTCCTCGACTGCCCGGCCGGTCGGCGGGCGGACGCCGGCGTCCCGCTCGCGGTCGCGGACGCGTGCCTGCTGGTCGTCTCGCCGCGGGCGTTCGCGCTGGCCGACGCGATCCGGACCCGAGAGCTCGCCCGCGAGCTCGACGCCGGGCTCGTCGGCTGCGCCGTCAACCGGGTGACCGAGGAGCCGCCGACCGAAGCGATCGCCGACGCGCTGGGCGCGCCCGCGGCGGTGGTCCCGGCGGATCCGCGGGTCGGGCGCTCCGTCGCCGCGGAGCGGCCGGTCGTCGGCGCCGCGCCCGAGAGCGACGCCGCGCGGGCGGTCAGGAACCTGGCCGGGCGGGTCCCCCGTTGACGGGGCGCCGGGTGCGGGGCGTATCGGGTCGTTTTATTCGGTCCGGGACGGAGGGGCAGCCATGCTCACGGTCGCGTTCCTCGTCGGCGTCGCCGTCGTCGCCTTCCTCGCGGTCGAAGTCGGACCCTTGTACGCGGCCGACCGCTTCCGCGACCTGCGGGAGCCGACGCCCGAGGAGCGGGCGCGGCTCGCCTCGCTCCGCGAGACCGCCGGCCTCGACGTGGAACGGGTCGCGATCGAGACCGGCGACGAGGAGATCGCCGGCGAGGCGGCGACCGGCGCGGACGGATCGGGGATCGGCCGGGTCGACGTCGGCGTCCGCGGCCCGCCCGGCAGGCGGGTCCTGTTCGTCACGGAGAGCGTGCTCGACGACCTCGACGAGGACGTCGCGCTCGGCCTCCTCGCGGCCGAGGCGGGTCGCGTCGAGACGTACTACGGCGAGTTCCGCGCGGTCGCGATCGCGGCGGTGCTCGCGGTGTTGGCGGCGATCGTGACGGTTACGGTGCCGTTTCAGGCCGGCTTCGCGTCGCTCGTCGCCGTGGGGGTCGCCGCGTTCTGGGTCGGCCGGCGGGTGCAGTACGCGGCGGACGACCGCGCCGCGGACGCCGTCGGCGCGGGACGCGTCGCCGACGCCTTCGAGCGCGTCGCCGCGATTCGGGGGGTCGAGCCCGAGACGGGCGACTGGTCGACGTGGTTCGAGGTGCAGCCGCCGCTCGGCGACCGGATCGCGGCGCTTCGAGAACGGACGGAAGACGGGAGCTGAGGGGGGCGAACCGCTCGGCGGTTCCTACTCGGTAACTCGCGCGACGGCCTCGTCGTCGTCGACCCGGACGTCGTACTCGGCGACGGAAAACGAGAGGGAGACCCCGCCGTCCGCGCGGTGCTCGACGAGCGCGTCGAGCGCGTCGAGGTCGACGTGGTCGTACAGGACGATGTCGGCCTCGTCGGCGAGCCCGTCGGGGGCGACCCCGACGAGGTCGGCGACCGCCTCGACGACAGCTCGGCTCGCCGGTCGGTCGTCGCAGCCGTGGGCGACCCGGACCGGTCCGGGACGCGAGGCGGCGTCGGAAGCGCTTGTCGGAACACTGCTCATACCCCTCTCGTCGCCGAACCAGTATATAAACACTCGCCGTCGTTAATCAGAAACGATAATTCAAACGGATCGACGGATCGGCCGACCGGAGCGAAACGGTTAACGGCTCGCGTGCGTCAGGGGATCGCATGGCACTCGAACGCGCCACGACTGGTATCGCCCGGAGAGCCGCCGGCGACGCGTTCGGGTTCTTTTTTAACTGACCGGCGCGCGGCGGACCCGCCCCGCGATCGGGCGGCGAAACCGCGCGGTTCGGCGGTCGGGACGGTCACGCGGGAGCCGAAGCCGCCCCGTGCCGTCCCGCGAGTGCGACGTGCCGGAACCGTTGCCGGCGACGTGCCGGAACCGTTGCCGGCGACGTGCCGGAACCGTTACCAACCAGCCACACGCGTATGGATACAACTCGAATGCGACTCCCGGAACGACAGCTCGCGGTCCTCGAGGCCGCGAGCGCGACGGACGAACGGACGATAGACGAGATCGCGGCGGAGGCGGGGCTGAAGTCCGAGACGGTCGTCGGCGCCGCCTTCGACCTCCGCGACGAGGGGCTGCTCTCGGTGACCGAACGCGCCGCCGAGACGCTGTATCTCACCGACGAGGGACGGCGCTACGTCGGCGACGGGCTTCCCGAGACGCGGCTCTACGGGGCCGGGCTCGCGCTCGACGCCGACGAGGCACCGGTCTCGATGGGACGGGTCATCGGCGAGGCCGACCTCGACGGCCCCGAGGTCGACATCGCGCTCTCGAACTTCGCGCGGAAGGGGTTCGGCTCGATCGACTCGGGAGAGCTCCGGGTCGACCCCGACGCCGACCCCGACGCCGACCCGGAGGCGGCAGCGCTCGCGGCGCTCGCCGACGGCGACGAGCCCGCGGTCGACGAGGCGGTACTCGAACAGCTCGACTCCCGCGGGCTCGTCGTCCGCGGCGAGTCGGTGACTCGGTCCGTGACGCTCACCGAGGAGGGCGTCGACGCGCTGATGACGGGCGTCGAAGCGACCGAGACCGTCTCGGAGCTCACGCCGGAGCTGCTCGCCAGCGGCGAGTGGCGCGACGTGGAGTTCTCCGAGTACAACGTCGAGGCGGACGCCCCGACGACGCGCGGCGGGCGGAAACACGTGCTCCGCCGGACCGCCGACCGCGTGAAGGACGTCCTCGTCGGGATGGGATTCCAGGAGATGGAGGGCCCCCACGCCGACAGCGACTTCTGGATCAACGACTGCCTGTTCATGCCGCAGGACCACCCGGCACGGACCCACTGGGACCGGTTCGCGCTGGACGTCGACCCGATGGACGAGATCCCCGAGGAGCTGATCCGGCGGGTCGAGTCGGCCCACCGGGAGGGGTGGGGCGATGACGGCGACGGCTACCACTCGCCGTGGTCCGAGGAGTTCGCCCGCGAGGTCGCCCTCCGGGGCCACACCACCTCGCTGTCGATGCGGTACCTCTCGGGGATCGCGGGCGCGGAGCTGGAACCCCCGCAGCGCTACTTCTCTGTCGAGAAGGTGTACCGCAACGACACGCTCGACCCGACGCACCTCCTCGAGTTCTTCCAGATCGAGGGGTGGGTGATGGCCGAGGACCTCTCGGTGCGCGACCTGATGGGCACCTTCGAGGAGTTCTACCGGCAGTTCGGCATCACGGACATCCGGTTCAAACCCCACTACAACCCGTACACGGAGCCCTCCTTCGAGCTGTTCGGCGAACACCCCGAGACCGGCGAGGAGATCGAGATCGGGAACTCGGGCGTCTTCCGCGAGGAGGTCACCGGCCCGCTCGGCGTCGACTGCGACGTGATGGCGTGGGGGCTCGCCCTCGAACGACTCGCGATGTTGACGACGGGCGCGGAGGACATCCGCGACCTCCACGGGACGCTGGCTGACATCGAGTTCCTGCGGGACGCGGAGGTGAGCTACTGATGCCCGTCGTCGACATCGACACCGACGAGCTGCGCGGGCTCACCGGCCGCACCGACACGAGCGACGCGGAGTTCAAGGAGGACCTGTTCGGGCTCGGCCTGGAGTTCGAGGGGGAGACCGACGACGGGCTCCTCCAGTTCGAGTTCGCGCCCGACCGGCTCGACCGCCTCTCGGTCGAGGGGGTCGCGCGCTCGCTGCGCTACCACTACGGCGACGACCGCGGCGTCTACGTCCCCGAGACGAACGACCCCGAGTGGACGATCGAGGTCGACGAGTCGGTGCCGGACGAGCGCCCCTACGTGACGGGGGCCGTGATCCGGGGCGTCGACCTCGACGAGGGCGCACTCGACTCGCTGATCCAGCTCCAGGAGAAGCTCCACGCGACGATGGGCCGCGGCCGCGCGAAGGGCGCGATCGGGATCCACGACCTCGCGATGGTGAAGGGCGCGCCCCTACAGGAGGGCGCGGAGCCGTCGATCACCTACCGCGGAGTCGCGCCCGAGGGCGACACGTTCGTCCCGCTGGACGCGAACGACGAGCTCACGCCCGCCGCGGTGCTTGAGGAGCACGACACGGGGCGAACCTACGCCGACCTCGTCGCGGACCTCGACCGCTACCCCGCGATCTACGACGAGCTCGGCCTCTTCTCGTTCCCGCCCGTCATCAACGGGAAGCGGACCGAGGTGACGACGGGCTCGCGCGAGCTGTTCGTCGAGCTCACCGGCACCGACCAGTGGACGATCGACCGGATGTGCAACATCGTCTGCTACGCGCTCTCCGCCCGCGGCGCGACGGTCGAGGAGGTGGAAGTGAACTACGCCGACGGCGCGACCGCTCCCGACGAGTACGGCGCGGAGCTCGTCAGACCGAACTTCGACACCGACGAGAAGTCCGTGAGCCACGACCGGATCGAGACGCTACTCGGCGTCGGCTTCGAGCCGGAGGAGGTCGTCGACTGCTTCGAGCGCGCCGGCCTCGACGCCTCCTACACCCTCGACGGGGACGTCACCTACGAGGTGGAAATTCCGCCGTACCGCGTCGACGTGCTTCACCCGCTCGACCTGGTCGACGACGTGGGCCGGGCGTACGGCTTCGACGAGCTGGAGCCGCGCTACCCCGACGTGGGGACCGTCGGCGGGCGCCACGAGCGCTCTCGGCTGGAGGACGCGGTCCGGACGAGCCTCGTCGGGCTCGGCTTCGAGGACCTGCTCAACTTCCACATGACGAGCGGCACCGAGAACTACGATCGGATGAACGTGGAGCCGGGAACCGCCGTCCTCGGCGGCGGCGACCCCGTCGAGATCTCGGAGCCGTACAGCGAGGAGTACACCCAGCTCCGCACGTGGGCGCTCCCCTCGCTCGTCATGCTGTTGGAGCGGAACACCCACAACGCCTACCCGCAGGACGTCGCGGAGGTCGGCTTCGTCGCCGAGCGCGACGACGCCGAGAACACGAACGTCGCCGAGCGCCGCCGCGTCGCCGGCGCGGTCGCCCGGCGAGACGCCTCCTACGAGGCCGCGAAGGGCCGCCTGCAGGCGGTGTGCGACGACTTCGGCGCGGAGCTGGCGACGCCCCGCACCGAGCACCCGTCGTTCATCGACGGCCGGACCGCCGCGGTCGAGATCGACGGCGAGCGGGTCGGTGTGATCGGCGAGGTGCACCCCGCGGTCCTCGTCGAACACGACCTGGAGGTCCCGGTGGCCGCTTTCGAGTTCGATCTCGACGCGCTGCGGTAATACGGAAGCGGACCTGAGGTCGCAGTCGGGCGTTTATGCGTCGTTTTCGGAGGCCGTCGCGGTCGTGTAGACGTCGACCGTGAACACCGCCAAAGCCACAGCCGCTCGGTACTACGTGATCGCTGAATCTGCGACGAACACCGCCAAAGCCCCAGCCGCGACGACTCGCGCGGCTTGCTGCGCTCCTCGCTCGCGGTGCTCGCTGCGGTGCTTACTGCGCCGGGCTTCGTCCTCGCGGCTGCCCCTTTGAGTCCCACCCGACCGCAACCGCACCGCAACCTCACGCCTCCCCAACCTCGTCGGTCGCCTGCGGCGACCGACTCCCTCGCACGCGCTGACTCGCGGCCGCCGGGGGCGGCCGCTCGCAGGCGCGCGCCACCGCACCGCCTGCGATTATTTAAATACCGTATCGCTGTCGGAGATTCCTCCCGATCAGCCCTCGAATTCCTCCTCCCACCGGAACGTCCCGTCCCGCTGGACGACCTCGCCGTCTACCTCCATCCGAGAGCGCTCGCTCACGTCGCTTATCATGTCGACGTGGACCGCGCTATCGTTGCCCGACTCGCCCTCGGGGAGGCAGGCGTCGTAGGCGCGGCCGACCGCCATGTGGACCGTGTCGCCCATCTTCTCGTCGAAGAGGATCGAGTCGGTGAACCGGTCGATCCCGCGGTTCATCCCGATCCCGAGCTCGCCGAGCCGCCGGGCGCCCGCGTCGGTGTCGAGCACGCCCGCGAGCGCCTCCTCGCCGGTCTCGGCCGCGAAGTCGACGACCTCGCCCGCCTCGAAGACGAGGTGCACGTCCCGGACGCGGGTCGCGTCGATCGTCATCGGCACGTCGAAGAACGCCTCCCCCTCGGTGTCGTACGGGGCGGTGAACACCTCACCGCTCGGGAGGTTGTGGGAGTCGTACGCCACGGAGGCGGCGGAGTTGACCGCGGTGCGGCCCGCGACCGACATCGTCACGTCGGTATCGGGCGCGTCGTCGCGCTCGGTGACGATCCGGACCTCCTCGCCCGCGTCGAGAATGGCCTTCATCTCCGACATCTCCGCCGCGAGCGCCTCCCAGTCGCGGAGGACCGCGTCGTAGACGAAGTCGCGGTACTCCTCGTACGCCATCCCGGCCTGCTGGGCGAGGCTCCGGGTGGGGTGGACCGTCGACACCCAGTCGGTGTCCATCCGGGCCTCCCGGACCCCCTTCCGCGCCTTCGCGTACGCCTGTCGCGTCTCGCGCGCCACGTCTGCGGTTGCGGTGGTGTTGCGGCCGCCCCCGATCCGGAGGTAGGCGTCGGCGGCCTCGAAGATCGCGCGGTCGACCGCCGGGTCGTCGTCGAAGTCGGGGATCGCGTCGGGGTCTTCGGCTGCCCTCGCTTCGGCGCCCTTCAGATACGCCCGGGAGAGCTCGTCGGAGCCGTACAGCGTCGTGACGGTCGCCCCGCGCTCGCCGAGCGCCTCGGCGACGGCGACCCCGAGGTCGTGGGCGTCCTCGGCGACGCTGACGACGACGTCGTCCCCGGCCTCGACCCGCGCGCTCCAGTCGACGAGCACCGCGGCGTGCTCGCGTACGCGTTCGTCCATGGTCCGTGGGTGGCGGGCGAGCGGTAAATCGGTGCCGGGAAGCGGGCGAGGAGGGGGAACGATCCGGCGGGCGACCGCCGGATCCGAGCGGGGAACGCGACCGACCGAGACCGCCTTCGAATCCGCAGTCGCCCAAACCCGCGCCGTACCCTGGTGAGGCTATTAGGGGATTCGGCCCGTGATCCGAGATATGGACGGAGCATCGGTACGCCTCCGCCGAGCGGACGCGGCCGACCTCTCGTACGTCGAGGAGCGACTCGAGGCGAACGGGTTGCCGTCGCGGGACGTGCGGTCGAAGCCCGACTGCTTCTACGTCGGCTACGACGGAGCCGAGCGCGTCGGCGTCGCGGGCGTCGAGCGCTACGGGAGCGACGGCCTCCTCCGGTCGGTCGTCGTCGAGGAGGACGAACGCGACCGAGGGTACGGAACGGCGCTCTGCGCGGCGGTGGAAGCGAGGGCCGCGTCCGGCGGCGTCGACGCGCTGTATCTGCTGACCACGACCGCGGCCGACTTCTTCGCCGACCGGGAGTACGCGGAGATCGATCGGGACGCCGCTCCGGAGGCGATCCGACGAACGACGGAGTTCGACGAGCTCTGCCCCGCCTCGGCCGCCTGTATGACGAAGTCCCTGTAGCGTCGACCCGCGCGAGCGGGTTACTCCAGGTCGAGCAGCGTCGCGATCTCGTCGAGGTAGTCGTCGTAGATCCCGACGGCGGCCTCGATCGGGGCCGGCGACGCCATGTCGATGCCCGCGAGCTCGACGACGTTCAGGGGGTAGTCGGAGCCGCCGGCCTGCAGCATCTCGCGGTAGTCGGCGGCGGCGGGCTCGCCCTCGTCGAGGACGCGCTCGACGATCGCGGCGGCCGCGGAGATGCCGGTCGCGTACTGGTAGACGTAGAAGTTGTAGTAGAAGTGCGGGATCCGCTCCCACTCGCGCTCGACGCCGCCGGTCAGGTCGGCGGGCGCGTAGTAGTCGCCCTTCAGGTCGGCGTAGATCTCGTCGAAGGCGTCGGGGGTGAGCGCGTCGCCGGCCTCCACGCGCTCGTGGATCCGCTGCTCGAACGTCGCGAACATCGTCTGCCGGAAGAGGGTCGAGCGGAAGCGCTCGAGGTACTCGTCGAGCACGTGCGTCCGCAACTCGTCGTCCTCGACGGTGTCGAGCAGGTGATGGGTGAGCAGCGTCTCGTTGACCGTGGAGGCGATCTCCGCGACGAAGATCTCGTAGCTCGCGTCGTGCCACGGCTGCGCGTCGCCCGCGAGCTCGGAGTGCATCGAGTGGCCGAGCTCGTGGGCCAGCGTGAACATCGAGGCGATGTCGTCCTGGTAGTTCATCATGATGTACGGCTGCGTGTCGTAGGTCCCGGAGGAGAACGCGCCGGAGCGCTTCCCGCGGTTCTCGTACACGTCGACCCACCGCGAGTCGAGCCCCTCGGCCATCCGCTCTTGGTACGCCTCGCCGAGCGGCGCGACCGCCTCGATCACCCACTCGACCGCCTGGTCGTACTCGACGTCGGGACCCTGGTCGCCCGTCAGCGACATGTAGAGGTCGTGGCTCTCGAGTCGGTCGACGCCGAGGGCCAGCTCCTTCAGCTCGGCGTGGCGGTGGAGCACGTCGAGGTTGTCGTCGACGGTGTCGACGAGGGTGTCGTACACCTCAACGGGGACGTTCGAGCCGTCGAGCGCGGCCGCGCGGGCGCTGTCGTAGCCGCGGATCTCGGCGCTCGTCGCGTGCTCGCGGACCGCCTTCTCGAGCGCGGTGCCGACCGCGTTGCGGACGTCCGCCCACTGCTCGTAGAACGTCTCGTGGACGCGGCGGCGGAAGTCGCGATCCGGGTTCGTCTGGAGCTTCGTGAAGTTCGACTGCGTGATCTCCACCTCCTCGCCGTCGGGGTCCTCGACGACGCCGTAAGTCATGTCGGCGTTCGTCAGCATCGAGTAGATCTCGCTCGGGGCGTCGGTGACCTCCGAGAGGTCGGCGAGCACCTCCTCGACCTCCGCCGAGCGCGTGTGTTCTTTCATCCGCAACACGTCGTCGAGGTAGTGCTCGTACGTCTCCAGCGCGGGCTCGCGCTCGAGGAACTCCGCGACCGCCGACTCGCTGAGCGACTGCAGCTCGGGCTCGAGATACGAGACCGCGCTCGACGCCTCGGAGCTGAGCGAGGACGCCCGCGCCGACATCGCCTGGTACTCCTGGTTCCGCGTGTCCTCGGCGCTGCGGAGGCGGGCGTACGTCGTCACCTGCTGGAGCTCCCGGAAGATCTCCTCGCGGAGCTCGAGCAGCTCCAGCAGGGTCGCGGCGTCCTCGGCGACGCGCCCCTCGTAGTCGCGCAGCTCGTCGATACGGTCGGCGACCGTCTCGTAGGCCGCCTCCCACGTCTCGTCGTCCTCGTAGACGCCCTGGAGGTCCCACTTGTACGCCTCGTCGATCTCCGCTCGCTCGGGAACCGAACTCATACCGTACGGTTTGCGCCCCGAGCACTAAGAGTTGTCAAAAGCGGAACCCCGATCAAAACCGGAGCGGCAGTCAAAAGCGACCCCTCGCGGCGGAGCGACCGTCGCCGAGCGGTCAGTCCCCCGCCGAGCGGTCAGTCCCCCGACGCCCACTCGGCGAGGTCGACGACGAGCACGATCGCGTCCTCCCCGTCCCGGTAGTAGTTGGTGACGCGACGGACCGGCTCGAACCCCTCGTCCGCGTACAGCGACCGGGCGACCGCGTTGCTCTCGCGGACCTCCAGGCGCACGACCGCGACGCCGACGCCACGGAGTCGGGCGAGCGCCGACCGGAGCAGCCCGCGGCCGAGCCCTTCCCCCCGCGCGTCCGGGTGGACCGCGAGGTCCTTGACGTGGCCGATGTCGCGGCCGTGGTTCGGCGTCGAGTCCGCGACGACGTAGCCGACGACCCCGCCGGTGCGCTCGGCGACGAGGAACGCGGGCTCGTCGAGCAGCCGCTCGAAGGCGTCGTACGGCCACGGGTCCGAGAAGCACGCCCGCTCGATCCGCACCACTCCGAGCAGGTCCGCGCGCTCGACCCGGCGGATCGCGGCGTCGACGGGGGTCACGGGCGGGGTTAGGAGGCGGGAGGAATAAACGCGACGGGGCGGCGGTGCGGCGGTGCGACGCGGGTGCGCCCCGAACGCTCCGGAGGCGGTCAGCCGTCGATCCACGGCTCCGTCGCCGCGACCGCGTCCGGACCGGGCGCCTCGACGACGAAGCAGGCGCCGTCCGGCCGCGACACGCGAGGCGGGAGGTCGAGCGCGCTTGCTTCCGGACGGAGCTCGATCGACCAGCCGTGGGACTCGACGACCTCGCGGACGATGTCGAGACCGTATCCCGTCCCGTCGGCGCTGGTCGTGAAGCCGGGGTCGAAGACGTCCTCGCGGTGGTCGGGGGCGATCCCGGAGCCGTCGTCGGCGATGACGACCCCCTCGCCGGTCGCGCTCACGACGACCGTGAGGTCGGCGTCGGCCTCGCAGGCGTGTTCGACCGCGTTGCGGAAGAGGTTCTCCAGCGCCTGCCGCAGGCGCCCGCGGTCGCCGCGGACCCGGGCGTCGGCGCCGACGACGAGGGTCGCGTCGTCGCTGCCGGCCGTCGCCCACGCCTCGCGGACGACCCCCGCGAGGTCGAACTCGGTCGGCTCGTCGATCCCCGACCCCTGCCGGGCGAGCGTCAGCAGCTCGGAGACGAGCTGGTCGATCCGGTCGGCCGCGCGCTCGCCCCGCTCCAGCGGGTCGGTGTCCTCTTTCAGCCGCGCCATCTCCATCGACCCGCGGATCACGGACAGGGGGTTCCGGAGGTCGTGCGAGACGATGCCGGCGAACCGGTCGAGCCGCTCGTTGCGGTCGGTGAGCCGGCGCTCGCGCGCCTTGCGCTCGCTCACGTCCCGGGAGTTGATGAGGAGCGTCCCGACCGCGGCGTCGTCGGGCAGCGAGCGCGTCCGCGACTCTAGCCAGACCCAGTCGCCGTCGGCGGTGCGGTACCGGTACTCCAGGGTCGGCGCCGCCTCCGGGTCGTCGAGGGCGCGGTAGAACCGCTCCGTCACGCGCTCGCGGTCGTCCGGGTGGACGTACCCGAGCGGCGACCGGCCGACCGTCGACCCCTGCTCGTAGCCGAGCACCTCCTCGACGGACGGGCTCTCGTATCGGACCCGCCCGTCCGCGTCGACGACGGTGACGAGGTCGGTACCGTACTCGAGGAACTGGCGGAACCGCTCCGGGAAGGCGCGATCGACGTCGACGCGGCGCGCGGTGACGACGCGGCCCCCGAACTCCGGCGCGAGCTCCTCGTCGACGACGGACTCGACCCAGACGAAGCCGCCGCTCGCGTGGCGGAGCCGGTGGGTGACGGTCCGGTGGGTCGCGACCGCGGAGAGCGCGTCGGAGACGGGATCGCGGTCGTTCGGGTGGACGTGCTCCAGCAGGTCGTCGCCGAGGAGCGCCTCGCGCTCGACGCCGAGCACCGCGGGCACCGACGGGCCCGCGAACAGCACCTCGCCGTCGACGGCGACCGCCGCGACGAAGCGGTCCGAGCCGCGGTCGACCGCGGCCGCCCGGTCCGCCGCCTCGGGAGTGACGTCGGCCGCCGAATCGAAACTCGACCCCCCGTCGGTGGTCGACCGGCGCTTCGCCGGGGGCCGTCGCTCGTCGTCACGAGCGGAGCCGCTCCGCGGGGCGGACGGTCGATCGCTGGGACGAAGGGTCACGTTGGTTCTGTCCACGCTACGGACGGACGGGTATAAATCTCCACGCTGTGAATATCAACCGAGATAATTAACGGCCGGATCTGGAGACGGCGAGGCAGCGACCGGAGACTCACGAGCGGTAACGCCGGCAGTGGTCGCCGAGGTCACGTGAGCCGACTGCGGGACCAACGAGGAGACACGCGACGAGTTCGAGCGGTAGACGGATCTCGGGGGCGGAGACGGTGTCGGTGCGGATCCGAGCGAAGACGGGTGGCCGCCGTCGAGCGGTCCCGACGCCCCGAGTCAGAAGCGTTAAACGCGCGCCGCGGATATCCGGTCGTGAGGGCGCGTAGCTCAGCGGACAGAGCACTTGGTTCCGGACCAAGATGCCGCGGGTTCAAATCCCGTCGCGCCCGTCACACAACCTCTTCCCGTGGATACATAGCAAACCACCCGACAGCGTCGAGATCGCCGATATTTCGGGTTCATTTTGGGGGGTGATTTCGTCACGCTCCGTGACGACGGTCGCCGCCGTCTGTCGATTCGAAAAGAACCGAATCGGAATTCACGTTAGTGATTGGGGTCGAGTGGCACTTCGAGAAGAGAATAGGGTTCGAAATGGCACTGAACATCAATGGGGTCGAGTAGATCCGAGACTAGACGACCTGAAGTAACTCAAAGCCGATTCTACCTGTGGTTTGAGCCCGGTTAGCGCGCCTCCATAATTTGGGGTTAGGTAGACCTCAGTTGCTGATTGATCCGCCCCGGAGTAGTGCCCCGGGACGTTCTCGCACGTGGCACAGAGCCATCTCACAGCGATTCCCCTGCGTCACAGTGAAAACCACGTGATCATCAACGGATCCTAGTGATTGTCATCAACGGGTCCCAGTGAGTGATCGCTCACCCCAGCGTTGTCTGATCTAGTGACCCCTCGGCCATACTCATCCGGGAAGAGCGCCGGGCCCACGGTGTGGCTCGCCGAGGAGTTCCGGCCGGACACCGGAGCGTGTTCGAACGGTTGAACGAACCCGGGCCGAAAGGGGGCGAGGTTCTTCGAGACCAGACCCCGCGTGATACGTATCGAAGGGTCCGATCGGTGTAGTCTCTACCTCTCTCAGTAAATCGCTCGTCCCGCGACCGTTTTGGCGGCCACGTCGACCCCGTCTGTCGAGGTGTACCGCCGTTCTAGTGGAGATCGTCTATAGGCTGTCGGCGATATCGTGTGCCCACGCGAGCAGGCTCTCGTCGTCGCCGAACGGCGCGGCACACTGGAGGCCGAGCGGTAAACCGTCGTCGGTCGTCCCAGCCGGGAGGCCGACGGTCGGCAGTCCGGCGTGCGTCCACGGAAGGTTCATGACGGGGTCGCCCGTGGCATCGATTCCCTCAGGGGCCGGGCCGGGAGCCGACGGCGAGATCCAGAGGTCGATCCCTGCATCGTGCATCCGGTCGTGTAGCGCCGCACGGAGTCGGCGGCGACTCCGACGGGCGGCGGCGACATCGGCGGTCGACACCTCACGTCCCTCTCGGAGGAGTTCGACCGAGGTGTCGGCGTACCCCCCCGGATACTCCCCATACCACTCCTCGTGAGTGAGTGCGAATTCTGCGGCAACGAGGCGATTGTGCCGGGAATTAATGCCGTCGATGTCCTCGAATGCGTCGATCCGCTCAACGTCGTATCCCGCGCGTTCGAGCCGCGAAACGTGTTCCTCGAAAGATTTCAGTCCGAGATCGCTCGCCTGCCGAAGGTAGGGTCCCTCGGGGACGCCGAGCGTCGGGCGGTCACGCGGTGCTGGCAGCGGTCGCCACTCGTCACAGAGCAGTGCCGCGCCGACCGCAGCGCCCGCGGTGTCCTGCGTGAAGAACCCGATATGGTCAACCGAGGGCGTACAGGGAATCACGCCGTCGGTGGAAATCCGACCGAAACTCGGCTTCACCCCGACGATACCACAGAACGCCGCCGGACGGGTCACCGACCCGATAGTCTGCGTGCCGAACGCGAACGGACAGAGCCCGGCCGCGACGGCCGCCGCCGATCCGCTCGACGACCCGCCGGGAGTATGGGCCGGATCGTGCGGGTTTCGGGTAGGACCGGGTTCGAAGTAAGCGAACTCGGCCGTGACCGTCTTGCCGAGAACCAGCGCTCCCGCCTCGCGGAGGGTCCGCACTGCCGTCGACTCCTCGCCGGCCAACGCCTCGGGCGGGACGTCCGACCCCGCCCGAGTCGGAAGTCCGTCGACGTGGAAGATATCCTTCACACCGATGGGAACACCGTACAGTGGCGGTCGGGTCGAGGGCTCCGGGAACCGGGATTGGAGGTCTGCTGCAGCCGCCCGGAGTCGACTCCACCGATCCTCCTCAAGGACGAGCGATTCGATATTGGGTTCGACCGCGTCGACCCGGGACTCGACGGTATCGAGATACTCGTCGACGCTGACCCGGTCTCGACGCAGGTCGTCTATCGTCGTGGCCAGCGGTGCGTCGTGAATCACTATTCCGCGGTGTTCTCCTTCATTCAATTAATATGTTGTGGCGCCGGCGAAGCGGCGTCGCGGGACCGCTATTGACGCCGGAGGGAGACAGAGAACGTGCTTCGTCGGGTCTCTGGCCGTTCTCGTGGTGAGGTGAGTCGACCCCGACCACGCCTCCTCCCGGATCAGCCGTCACTCGCGGTCGGCGTGTCTGTCGCTCGCTTCCGTACCGGCCGGTTGGCACCGGTCGGCAACGCGGTTTCGCGAACGGCCGTCGTCGCCCTCACCCCGCCCGCTCGTGGAGCCGTTCGAGCACGTCGCCGACCTCGTCGACGAACACCTCGAAGAACCGTTCACCCTTCTCGGCGGTCGCCAGCTCCGGCGCGCCGACCGCACCCGTCTCGCTGTACGCGTCGAAGTCGGCGTAGGCCGAGAGCGGCCCCGGATGCGAGAGGTCGTCTCGGGTCCGGTCGTAGGGCGACTCCCACGGCGTCCCCTCGGCAGCGTCCAAGTCGACGAGGTCCGGACGGAGGTGAGCGAGCATCGACGTCTCAACCTCGCCCGCGTGGCCGGCGCCGCCGCGGTCGCTGTCCCGTATCTCGCCGATTCGGTCGGCGCCCAGATCGAAGTACGTGACCCCCAGTACCTCCGCCGTCCGATGAGCGGCGCCGATCGCACTCGTCGCGCTCGAAACGAGTGCGCCGTTGCCGCCGTGCCCGTTGAGGAGCAGGAGTCCGTCGAAGCCCTCGGCGAGCACCGTCTCCGCCACGCGCTCCAGCAGGTCGAGCAGGTCCCCACCGTCGAGGCTCACCGTGCCACCGAATGGGGTGTGGTGTGGGGAGTGGCCGGTCCATATCGGCGGCGTGACGAGCACCGGCATCGCGTCGGCGGCGCGTTCGGCGGCTGTCGTGGCAACCGCGTCTGCAAGGATGGTATCCGTTGCCGTCGGTAGGTGGTGGCCGTGCTGTTCGAGGCTCCCGACTGGAACGACCGCCACCGAGCCGTCTCGCTCGGCCGCGTCACGGACCTCCGGATACGGCTTCCCCGCCCACGCGACCGGCGACGCACCGATAGTATCGTACACCATGTAGACCGCCACGGCGGCCGCGAACAAAACGTTCCGGTCCGCGTCGAGGGTCGGTTCCGACGCCCGCATCGCCACTCACAGACCCATCATATATCGGAACTGAGGGCCGGACATCCCACCGCCATCGAGTGACTGAAAACCATCCTAATTGATGGGACCGAACTAAGGACAACACTTTTGACCACCCTTCGAATTAGGGCTGGTATGTCAATGCGTGACTTGCTCTCGTCTACCAGCTCCGGACTGGTGGACGCACTAACGGACAACCACATCGTCCGCAACTTCGTCGATGGATTGCGGCTGATGCTCAGCGATCGGACGACCGCCGCGTACTTCTGGATACTCGTCGGAATCACGATCCTCGGCGTCGTCGGGCCGATGATCGCCCCCTACGGCATCGAGGTGACACACTACAGCCAGAGCGGCGAGGTGCTGAGCGCCGAGCCGCCCTCGCTCGCACACCCCCTCGGGACGACATTTGCGGGCTACGACGTGCTCTCGCGGCTTCTGGTCGGCGCCCGTCCGACCGTGATCACGGGAGTTCTCGGTGGCGGGCTGATCCTCACCATCGGGACCACGATTGGAATCACCGCCGGCTACGTCGGCGGGCGCACCGAAACGATCCTGATGCGTTTCACCGACTTCGCGTACGGCGTGCCGCTCATCCCCTTTGGCATCGTGATGATCACCTTTCTCGGGGTCGGATTCCTGTCCTCGATTCTCGTCATCGGCTTGATCCTGTGGCGGGGCGGGGCTCGGGTGATCCGCGCCCAGACCCTGCAGATCAAGCAGTACCCGTTCATCAAGGTCGCCAAGGCGACGGGCGCGAGCAGGCGTCGGATCATCATCAAACACATCCTCCCGAACGTGGCACCGATGGCCATCTTCTTCCTGGCGCTTGGCGTCGGCTACGCCATCATGCTCCAGGCCAGCCTCACCTTCCTCGGCGTCGCGTCGCCGTTCACCCCGTCGTGGGGGGTCATGATCCGGAACGCGTTCAACTCCGGGTACATGTCCGAGGCGTGGTGGTGGTCGCTGACACCGGGGCTCCTGATCGGTATCACGGTGCTCTCGACGTTCATGTTCGGACGGGGATACGAGGATCTCATCACGGCCGACGGAGAGTCGATCGAAGCCGACACGGTAGCCGCGTAATCATGTCCGACACACTACTCGAGGTCGAGGACCTCACGATCCGGTACGAGACGGACGGCGGCGACATCACCGCGGTGTCCGATGCGTCCTTCAGCATCGACGAGGGCGAGTTCTTCGGCCTCGCCGGCGAGTCCGGCTCCGGTAAGAGCACGACCGCCAAGGCGATCATCGGCGGGCTCGACGACAACGGCTTCGTCGACGGCGGGACGGTCCGGTATCGCGGCGAGGAGATCCAGGACTTCAGCGACGCACAGCTCAACGAGAAGCTCCGGTGGAAGGAGATCTCTTGGATCCCTCAGAGCTCGATGAACAGCCTCGATCCGCTTCAGCGGGTGAGCGAACAGGCCTTGGAGATCGGCCAGGTCCACACCGACCTCTCCAACGAGGAGATCCGCGAGAAGCTCAAGGAGATGTTCGACGTGGTCGGACTCCAGCAGAGCCGGATCGACGATTATCCCCACCAGTTCTCCGGCGGGATGCAACAGCGTGCGATCATCGCGCTCGCGCTGTTTCTGGAGCCCAGCCTCGTCATCGCCGACGAGCCGACGACGGCGCTGGACGTGATCATGCAGGACCAGATATTCAAGTATCTCGATCGGATGAAAGACGACGCCTCGACGAGCCTCCTGCTCATCACCCACGACATCAGCGTCATCTTCGAGTCGTGCGACAGCGTGGCGATCATGCACGCGAGTCAGATCGCCGAGCGGGGGTCGGCGGAGTCGGTCCACGACAACCCCCGGCATCCCTACGCCTTCATGTTCAAGGAGGCGTTCCCGGACATCCGCGAGCCGGACCGGGAACTGGAGGTGATCGAGGGCTACCCGCCCGAACTGATCGGCGAGGTGTCGGCGTGTAGCTTCGCCGATCGCTGTCCGTGGGCAGTCGAGGAGTGTCGGAAGAGCGCTCCGCCGCTCGAATCCGTCGGCGACGACGACGCCACCCACGCCGCGTCGTGTTTCCGCTCCGACGAGGCGTACGAACTGTACGAGGAACACGGCACAGCCGATCCGGCGGCGCCGGAACAGGGGGACGACTGAGATGACGACCGAACCACCACTGCTGGAAATCAACCGACTGGAGAAGCACTTCGAGGAGAACACGAACATCTTCGACGTCCTCATGCGACAGGAGCCGTCGAAGATTCAGGCCGTCGACGGCGTCTCGTTCACGCTTGAACGGAACGACTCCATCGCCGTCATCGGCGAGAGCGGCTGTGGCAAGACGACGCTACTGTTGACGCTTATCGGTCTCCACGACATCACCGGCGGCGACGTGGTGTACAAGGGAACGCCGATGTCGTCGTTCGACAAGAGCGACTGGAAGGAGTACCGGAGCAACGTTCAGGTGATCTTCCAGGATCCGTTCAACTCGCTGGACCCGAAGATGACCGTCGAAGAGTCGCTGAAGGAGCCGCTGGAGATTCACGGAATCGGTAACCGGGACGAGCGGGTCCGGGAGGTGCTCGAGGACGTCGAACTCCGGCCGCCGGAGAAGTACCTGCGCCGCAAGCCGATGAACCTGAGCGGCGGCGAGAAACAGCGCGTCGCCATCGGCCGTGCGCTGGTGCTCGAACCCGACATCATCCTCGCGGACGAACCGGTGTCGATGCTCGACGTGTCGACACAGGCGTCAGTCCTGCGGATGCTGAAGGGGCTCATCGACGACTACGACGCGTCGATGATCTACATCTCACACGACCTCTCGACGGTGTCGTACATCTCGGAGGTGGTGAACGTGATGTATCTGGGGCGGATCGTCGAGTCGGCGGCCACCGATAGACTCCTCGACGATCCCAAACACCCCTACACGAAGGCGCTCGTCTCCGCGATTCCGGTGCCGGACCCCCACTACGACCGGCCGCGGACGGAGATGTCCGGCGCGCCACGCGACCCGATCGATCTGGGGGAGGGTTGCCGGTTCCGCGACCGATGCCCGGAAGTGATCCCTCCCGACGGGCTCGACATCGATCAGTCGGCGTACCGGGAGGTGATGGCGTTTCGCGAGGCGCTCGAACGAGACGAACTCCCCCTCGACCGCATCCGGGAGAGCCTCAACGACCCGGGCGATACGGACGCGTTCACCGCCGCTATCGACGACGAGCACTTCTCGGCCGATCTGTCTGACGAGAACGCGGCGACGGTCGACGCGGCGCTCGACGACATCGCGGCCGGTAAGCCGGACGCCGCCATCGACCGCTTACGCGAGCGCTTCGAGAGCGTCTGTGAACTCACTCCCGACTCCATCGAGGACGAGTCCGGCTGGCACGTCGCCTGCCACCAGTACTACGACCACGACCAACGGCACACGGAAGACCATGCAATCACGACAGACTGACTCCCGACCCCGACACCGGGCGGTCGTACTCGACGACCACCGATCACGGAGCGCACGACCCGGCCGAACGACCCACGACGACGGCGGTTCGCGTCCGGAGGTGAGTGTCCCGTGTCGTCGATGAAACGCTACGTCGCCGTCCGCAGCATCCAGACCGTCTTCACGCTGTGGCTGGTGCTCACCGCCCTGTTCGTGATGTTCCGGTCGATGCCCGGCGACTTCACCGCCCAGATGGCGGTGGCGGGCGCCAACGAGCAGGCGCTCGCGGCGCTGCGCGCCAAGTGGGGACTCGACCAGCCCCTCCACGTCCAGTACTGGCGGTACATCACCAACCTCGCGCAGGGCGACCTCGGCGAGTCGCCG
This sequence comes from Halorubrum sp. B52, assembly GCF_059752555.1. Lineage (NCBI taxonomy): Archaea > Methanobacteriati > Methanobacteriota > Halobacteria > Halobacteriales > Haloferacaceae > Halorubrum > Halorubrum sp. B52. Next base: position 91,046 of record NZ_MWTG01000012.1, read on the forward strand.
GTCTACCGCATCCCCGTCTGGGAGTTCGTCAAGATGCGGATCTTCAACACGTTCATCCTCGTCGCGCCCGCGATGACGTTCACTTACATCCTCGGGGCGCTGATCGGGACCATCGCCGGGAGCAAGCGGGGCAGCCGCCTCGAGAAACTCGGTCTCATCCCGGTCATCGGTGCGGGATCGTTCCCGGCCTTCTTCATCTCCATCGTCCTGATCGTCGTCTTCGCGAGCTGGCTCAACATCTTCCCGACGTCGGGGATGCTGTCGGCGGGCGGTAGCGACGCGGGGACGTGGTGGGGACCGTACGTCACCCCCGACTTCGGTATCCACTACGTCCTGCCGTTCGTGGCCGTCGTCTGCCGGTATCTGTTCATCCCCTCGCTGATCATGCGGACGAGCGTCGTCGAGGTGATGGAGCAGGACTACACCGAGTACCACCGCCTGACCGGCCTGCCGCTCCGGAAGCGGCTCGGCCACGTCGCCAAGCACGCCAGCCTCCCGGTGATCACCATCTACCCGGTCTCGCTGGCCAGGGCGCTCGGCGGTCTCGTGCTGATCGAGACCGTCTTCAACTGGCCGGGAATCGGATTCACGCTCGTCGAAGCGGTGCTCGGCCGCGACTACCCGACAGTCCAGTTCGTGTTCTTCCTCGTCGCGGCCTTCGTCATCACCTCGAACTTCCTGATCGACCTGCTGTACGGCGTGATCGATCCGCGCATCCGCGTCGAGGGGTGACGCACCCGCCCACGCTATTTTTTGGCCGAGGAATAAGTATAATATATATCTCATATTAACAACCCCACTCGCATCGGCGATAGAGTTATACCGGTCGCGTTTGCTTGTGAGTGTATGTCATGCGAGAATGAATCGAGTGGCAGCGGCGTGGACCGCCGCTCGGTATTGAAGGCGATCGGGGTTGCAGGCGCGACCGGACTGGCCGGCTGTGGAGACCAGTCGGGGAGCGGTGGCGGCTCCGGTGGCGACCTCGGCGAACGAGTCTCGACGCTGCAGATGGAGTACTGGTCGGACTACGGCGGATTCACGACCACACAGGAGCAGATGGCGCCGATCATCTCGAGCAGCGTCGAGGAACTCGGCGTCGGGATGGAGGTCGTCCCGGTGAGCATCACGACACAGCTCTCCCAGATGGCCAACGACGAGAACCGTGACAACAACATCTCCTTTACGTGGTGGGTGCCCGCAGCCGATCGTCTCGACCCGCAGGAGCTCCTGAACAACATGCGCTTGGACTGGGCCGGCGCCAACGGGCAGAGCAACTACTCCAACTACGCCGACTGCGAGTACACCGAGCTGCTCCTCGAACAGACGACCGCCGAGACGTCCGAGGAGCGCCAGCAGGGCATGCACGAGGCCATCGCCCGCCTGTCCGAGGACTGTGCCATCGGCAACCTCGCACCGGTCGCCAACATCGGCGCCTACCGAACGGACATGGTCGAGATGGGTGGCATCGGCAACGGCGGGATCGCCCGCTCGAACGCCGAGTGGGCGTTCAAGTCCCAGACCACGAACGGCGATGACATGGTGGTGGCGATCAACCCGATCGCCACCGAGACGTCGAACTGGCTGACCCACTCCGCCTCGATGCCGGAGGCGATGTGGCAGCACATGATCCACTCGCCGATCCACAAGTACAACGAGAACTTCGAGCTCACGGAGCTGCTCGGCTCGGTCGAGGTCGTCGACTCCCAAGAGATCGTCGTCGAGCTGTTCGACGACGCGACGTTCACCAACGGCGATCCCATCACGTCCGAGGACGTGAAGTTCACGTTTGAGCAGATCCAGCGCGGCGGCGAGGCCGGCGCGTACCCGGGCGCGGCGCCGGTTCCGTACGACACCATCGAGACTCCCGACGAGCAGACGGTCCGCTTTACCTTCACGGAGCCGTACATCCCCTTCGCGCGTACGACGCTGATGCGGTGGGGTATCCTCCACAAGCAGTCCTTCGAGGAGGCGGGTGCGGTCGAGAACCCGGGTGGCGCCCAGTTCGAGATGCCCATCGTCTCTTCGGGACCCCTCGAGGTGACCGAACTCCAGCGCGGGACGCGGGTAGTCACAGAACCGCACGACGGCCATCCGACCTACGAGGCAAGCCAGCCGATCATCTTCGAGGCCTACCGTAACGAGGAGACGATGATCACCGCCCTCGAGGCCGGCGAGTGTATGATCACACCGGAGATATCGCCGCCGAACGCGGAGCGCGTCAACAACGAGATCGACAACGCCCAAGCGGAGTTCGCGGCCACGCACACGTCTTACAACCTCCAGTACGTCTGCCACACGGCGCCGTGTAAGTTCCCCGAGTTCCGCAAGGCGGTCGACGCCTCGATGAACCGCCAGCAGATGATCGGCGTGGCGCTGGCCGGCGAGGTCGAACCCGAGATGTACCCGACGTACATCTCGAAGAACCACCCGATGTACCCGCCCGAGGACATGCTGTCCGGGTGGGCCGAGTCGCCACAGGGCAGCCCGGACGTGGCCCGGCAGATGCTCGAAGACGCCGGCTGGGGCTGGGACGGTAACGACAACCTCCACTACCCGCCGGACGCCAACCTCGACCCGCTGTGGCCACAAGGCGAGGTGCCTTCGGCCGAGGACTTCCCCTGCATCGAAGAACTGGGTCTCGATCCGTAGGACTCCTCCGGTTTTTTGACGTAACCAAGTCCCTTCCGTTATCAAAGACCGCCGTACCCTCCCCCAACATGCGACTGACGGGACAACAACGCACCGGTACTGACTTACAACGACCCTTTGAGGCGTAGCCATGCGAAAACTCACCCCGGACGAACTGGTGGCGCTCGGCGAGGAGTTTGAGATCGACGTCGACGATGATCGCGCGGCCAGCATCACCGAGACGGTCAACGCGATGCTCGCGGATCTCGACGCGCTCGAGGAGATACCCGTCGGCGGCGACGCGCCGTCGCCAACGGGCGCCGATCCCGGCGCGCGAACCTGGACGGACCCGGCCGAGAATCCCCACGGTGCGGTCGCGGTCGGCTGCTCGGTACCCCCGTCATCGAAGGGGTCCCTCGACGGCACTCGCGTCGGAGTGAAAGACGTGATCGCCGTCGCCGGCGTCCCGATGCGCTGTGGCTCGGCGACTATGCGAGGGTTCGTCCCCGCCCGCGACGCGACCGTCGTCGACCGGCTTCGCGCGGCCGGCGCGTCGATCACCGCCAAGACCGCCTGCGACGAGTTCGCGGGGAGCGCCCGCGGAACGACCGGCCACGGGGCGCCGATCACCAACCCCCACGACGACGAACGGACGGCCGGCGGCTCCTCCGGCGGGAGCGCGGCGGCGGTCGCGGCCGGTAGCGTCGACGCCGCGCTCGGTACCGACACCGGTGGCTCCGTGCGCATCCCCGCGTCGTTCTGTGGCGTCGTCGGCTACAAGCCGACCTACGGGCTCGTGCCGCTGACCGGTGTCATCGAGAACACCTACACCCAAGACCACGTCGGGACGCTCACCGATACCGTCGCCGACGCGGCGGCACTTCTCGGGGCGATGGCGGGCGCCGACGACACCGACCCGGCGAGCCTGGCTGCGGCCGGGCGGTCGGGGTACCGCGTCGGAGGCTACCGCGACGCGGTCGCCTCGTCATCCGATCCCCCGAATCTCCGGATCGGCGTTCTCGACGAGGGGACTGGCGAGGGCGTCGCGGACCGCGTCGAGAGGCGCACCGAGGCCGCCGTCGACGCCCTCGACGACGCGGGCGTGACGGTCCGGTCGGTCTCAGTCGATACCTTCCACGACGCCCGTCCGATCAAGAACGCTCTGAGTTTCGTCGAGCTCGCCACCCACTGGCGAGACGGCGCCGCTCCGTACCGCCGCGGCGGCGTCGACGAGACGCTCCAGACCGGCTTCGCCCGCGCCCGCGCCGCGGCCAGCGGCGAGCTGAGCGATTTCTACACGAGCAAGCTGCTCGCCGGCGCGCGGGTCGTCGAGGCCCACGACGGCCGGCCGTACGTCCGAGCCCAGACCGCCAGAGAGCGGCTCCGCGAGGCGTTCGAGGCGGCACTCGACGGTGTCGACGCCCTCCTCCTGCCGACGATGCCGGACGTGGCGCCGCCGGTCGACGGCGCCGACGACTGGGCGTACGATTACGCGCGCAACACGCGGGCGGCGAACGTCACCCGTCTCCCCGCGGTAACGGTGCCGAACGGTACCGCCTCGGGGCTGCCGGTCGGCCTCCAATTGGTTGGTCCGGCGTTCCACGACGCCGACCTCCTCGCGACGGCGGCCACCGTCACGTCGGTACTTCCGGCCTGACGGGGGATCCTTTATATATTCGAGATGGCAGATAACGGTATGTCTGCGACCGACGCCGTCGACCGACTCATCGAACGCGACGTGTTCGAGGCGACCGGTGATGACGAGTTACGCCCGACCGAATCGTTCCGGGCGGCGGTCGACCGCCACCGGCGGACGCTGACCGACCGCGACGCCGACGAGCGGTCCGCGGCCGTCGCGGAGCTGACCGACGACCCCGATGTCGCGGATACGTTCGCGGCGGCGGACGTCTCCGATCTCGACTTCTTCGCGCGATACGTCGCGCTCCGAAATCGGGCCGCCGACCTCTCGGCGGCGCAGGCGCTCACGCTCACGGTCGTGATCGGACAGCTCGAAAGCGGTATGCCTCGCTCGGACGGCGCACCGGCGGCCTTCCTCCCCGTCGACGGCGAGGACCTCGTGCGGCTCGTCCGGCTTCACGACCGCTGTGTCGTCTACGCCTGGCGCGAGGACTGCCCGCCGTGCGAGACGATCAAGGCAGACTTCGACGACCTGTTCGGCGCCGACCCACCGGGCGACCTGCTCTTGCTCGCGGTGTACGGTCCGGATTGCCCTCGGCTCCTAGACCGGGAGTTCGACACGAGTGCAGCGCCGACATTGCTGTTTACTCTCGACGGGCGCGTCGATTCGCGGTTTGTCGGGACGCCGTCGGCCGAGGGGCTCGAAAGCGAAATAGAGACGCTCCGCGATCGGACGGCCCCGTCGGCAGAGTGACCGTCGTCCACCGGGACGTTTAGTTGCTCGCCGCGCGTGGGTCGGCCATGCGTATCGACATCGACCGCGATCGACTCGTCGAGACGATGGAAGACCAGGCGGCGATCGGTGGGACGGAGGGCGGCGGGCTCCACCGTCTCGCGCTCTCCGACGCCGACCGCGAGGTGCGTGACTGGTTCGTCGACCGTGCTGCGGACGCCGGGCTGGACGTCCGCGTCGACGCCTTCGGCAACACCTTCGCCCGTCGGGAAGGTGCCGATCCCGACGCCGAACCGCTACTCGTGGGTTCGCACCTCGACTCCCAGCCGTACGGCGGTATCTACGACGGTGCGCTCGGCGTCGTGGCGGCCCTGGAGTTCGTCCGCACGCTGAACGACCGGGCGATCGAGACTCGCCGGCCGGTCGAGGTGGTCAACTGGACCAACGAGGAGGGGTCCCGGTTCCCGCCCGCGATGCAGGGCAGCGGCGTCTGGGCAGGCGCTCACGACATCGAGGCCGAGTACGAGAAGACCGACGCCGACGGTACCCGCCTGCTCGACGAACTCGAACGCATCGGTTACCACGGAGACGAGCCGGCCGAGCCGCGCGAGCCGTACCACGCGTATCTCGAACTCCATCCCGAACAGGGACCGTTTCTGGAGGAAACCGGTGCCGACGTGGGGATCGTCACCGGCATCGTCGGCCTCCGGTGGGCGGACATCACGCTCCACGGGCAGGCCAATCACACCGGGACGACGCCGATGAACTACCGGGAGGACGCACTCGTTGCGGCCTCGGACATCGTCACTGCGATCCGGCGCCTGCCGGGGACGCTCGGCGACCGAACCGTCGCGACGGTCGGGTCCCTGACCGTCCAGCCCAACTCGGTCAATACCGTCCCCGAGACGGTGACGCTCACGACCGACATCCGCGACCCCGACGAGGCCGTCCTCGACGAGGGCGTCGCGCGGATGGAGGCGGAGGTGGCCGCGGCGGCCGACCGCGAGGGCATCGAGTACGAGATCGAGCACACGATGGCCTCGCCCACGGTCGACTTCCCCGACCGGCCGGTCGAGGCCGTCGCGGACGCCGCCGACCACCTCGGCTACGATGGCCGCCGGATGGTCAGCGGTGCCGGTCACGACGCTACCCACGCCGCCGCCGTCTGCGGCGCCGCGATGGTTTTCTCGGTCAGTGAGGGCGGCAAGAGCCACACGGAAGACGAGTTCACTAGCTGGCCGGACTGCTACCGCTCGTCGAACGTGCTTGCGAACGCGGCGCTAGACCTGGCCGAGCCGATCGTCGACTGACCGGTTGCCCCGTCGCCGATCGCGTCGACTCGGACTCGAAAACCAAACGCACCCGTGCTGCCGAGGAGTGTGATCTTACGGGAGGGCCGTCCGAAGATCCTCGCGGAGGTCGTCGGCGTCTTCGAGGCCAACGATACCCGGACCAACGTCTCGGTATCGCCGCCGAATCCCCACTACGACTGAACTCGTCGGGAAGCATGAGCGACGGAAGCGCAACGAGGCTTTCGGCGCCACCGAGACTGGCTCCGGGCGTGAACACCTCCAGTCCCTCGACGAACGCCTCGAGTTCGACGCGTGTACCCTCGAACTCGAAGGATAACAGTCCGCTGTACCCCGGCATCTGCTCACTCGCGAGATCGCGTTGCGGGTGGCTTTCGAGACCCGGATAGCGAACACGGGCGACCCGCTCGTGGCGTTCGAGGAACCGCGCGACTGCCATCGCGTTCTCCTCGTGGTGTTCCATCCGTGCGGGTAGCGTCTTGATGCCCCGCGCAACGAGGCAGCAGTCGAACGGCGAAAGCATGTTCCCGAGTCCGACCCGCTGTGCGAACGCGAATCGCTCAAAGACGTTCTTGTCGGCGATGATAACGGTATCGCTGATCTCACGGCAGTGCCCCGAGCGTCAATGTTAGGACTGGCCCGATGAAGCGATATCGGATTGTCAACGAGTAGAATAAGGTTTTAAATGATTATTACCATATGTATAATTAAAGATACCAAATTAGATTCACTTCATATGTGTTGTTTTCAGGTTCAGCCATCGATTTATTTCGTTTTAAGGAACACGACGGAATATAGTATTATTAGTAATTTATATTGAATCATGATTTTGTCCGGTTTAATACGGTTTAAACGATCTTATTCTTCTGATTATACATCGACGTTGCGTAGTCGTGATCGGTGTTCTTAAATTAACAGATGTTATTTATAAAAAAGTATATCAGTATTCAAATCAGATAGTTTGAATAGCTGAATACTATCGATGCCACTCCCCTCCGAAAGCGGTCTGGCGAGGAGACAGTCATTACACTCATACGAGTGTAATTCTCACTGGCGAGATATCTATTTACTGGAGATGTCGGTGAATCCGGAGGTGTGGTAGCCACAGTATCCCGACGCTTCGAAAATCAACCACGCTAAGAGTCCCGTGTAGCGGGAATAACTCACGGCAGTGAGATCATCATTGACACCAAGTTAGGGTGTTTCCCACTCGCTCAATCGATCTCGTAGGCCAACTTCAGTTCCAATTCGTTTACCGCGGCGAGGACAAGGTCCGGGAGTTCCTCGCTGTAGAGTTCTCCTTTAAATCGATGCGCAGGCCCAGAGATGCTCAAGCCACCGACTGGAGCCCCGTTAGGGCCACAAACGGCTGCACCGACCGCGCGCAGTCCGGGTGTGGCTTCCTCGTTGTTGAATGCGACACCCGACTCACGGATCGTGTCAAGTTCTGCGAACAGCTCTTCACGATCTGTGATCGTCTTGTCCGTCGACGCTGGTAACCCGCGCCTATCGATGATCTCTTCAACCCGCTCCTCAGGGAGCTCAGCGAGGATGGCCTTACTAGACGCGCCCTCATGGAGAGGGCCGTTCTTTCCGATACTCGCGTCTGTCTGGACTGCGTTCTTGCCGGACTGTGTGTATAGGTAATACCTGAGCCCGTTTTCTTCGACGACAAACTGAACTCGTTCGCCCGTCTCTGTGGCGAGTTGGTCCACTTTTTGTTTCGCGAGGTCGAACACCTGTTTGTTCGTCTGAACGTGGCCCCCGAGGGTCAGGAATTCCATTCCAAGCCTGTACTTCGTCCCTTCACACACAACGTAGCCGTGTTTGCGGAGTGTGTTGAGATGGCGGTGGACTGTACTCGTGGAGATATCCAGCTCAGTCGCAATTTCCGACTGCGTGACTTCGTCGTTAGACTTGACAGCGTGGACGATCGACAGCGCCGTATCGAGCGTGGAAACAGTATCGTTCTCGCTGATGTCGGTCATGGCTCAATGGTGGATACAATACTATTTAGATTTCCCGGATGGCGGGAAACTATCCGAATATGCGTATGGGCTAGGATACGGGTGTTCGCACGTCAACGAACGGGATGAGTTGGATTGATTGGTGGTTCTGCATACCGAATTGTTGTGGTCTGTTAACAGGAGTAGTGAAGGCGTAGTTTCTAGACTACTCCAGTTCGAAATTAGATAAATAAGATTATTTTTTGATAGGGATATGCAATTTAATCATTGAATCAACCATCACTATTGTATGTCAGTTTTTCATATGGCGGGAAACAGAACGTCGTAACGAGCCAATCCGAGTCAAAATTCACATCGAATCCTAACAGTGAGGTGACAGCGCCGGTAGAGCGGAACGAACCTATCTGAAGGGTAACTCCAGAAGAACCAATCAACCGATCCTCACGAACGCGAACTATTCGATCGAAGGTCCCGCGTCTCTTGGGGAAGGACGCTCCCGTTAGTAGTAGCCTGTGCCGTCCATGAGCCGTCTCTGCGTCCGATAGACGGTGACGCTGTCGACTCCATGCGGGTCGGTATCGACCGATGCGGTCGCTGACATGGCTCCGCGCGGATGCCCTACGGTGACCGTCTCAGCAGCGTTTTTTGCAACCCCTTCGACGACAGTTCCCGGTAGACGTGCTGCAGCGGCGGTACAGGCAATGCCTGTGACAGCGTACACCGGATGAAGCTTCCCCATCGACAGATAGCGGGCGAGGAGATTCACATCATCGCCGGACATACGATGCCCGTCGGAAGTTTCGTAATCGGACGGCTGCGAAACAAACACGAGTTTTGGGTAGCCCGGCGACTCTATCGACGCGTCTTCGGGTTCATCGACGAATCCGAGTTCCGCACAGATTGAGGCACGAATTCGTTCCAAATCTGCGAGGAGGTCCGGGTCGTTGTCGATCTCTTCAGGCGTCTCCGTGGCCGTCAGCCCGATATCGGCTGCCTTGACAAATGCGATCGGCGTCGTGACGTCAACAACGGACAATTCGAGCGTTCGTCCGTCGATCGTTCGTTCGATGGTCGGACCCCCTAGCGGGTAAAGCCCCTCGGTCAACGAGCCGGCCGGATCGAGGAACGTCGTGTCGATTCGGGCGCCTGTCCCGGGAACTCCGTGAATTTCGAAGTCGCCGTCCGTCGCGGCGTTCCCATCTGCAAGCGGAACCCGCTGTTCGATTCGGGCGTCAGTGTTCGTGTTATGCAGCTGCAAGTCGACCGCCTCGGCGTCTGGCACGGGGTCGACGAATCCCTCATCAATCGCGAAGGCGCCGATCGCACAGGTGAGGTTCCCGCAGTTGCCGCTCCAGTCGATGACCGGATCCTCTACGGCCACTTGGCCGAACGTGTACGAGACGTCCGCGTTCGGGACCTCGGCATCGCCGACCACCATGAGCTTCGACGTCGTCGAGGTCGCACCGCCCAGTCCGTCGATTTGTCGTGGGTCCGGGCTCCCGAACAGCGAAAGGATGGCCGCATCGCGGTCCGTCTCAGGGAGTTCCTCCCGGCGGAGAAAGACGCCCTTGCTCGTCCCTCCCCGAACGACGGCACACTCAAGCGATCGCTGATCGCTCACAGCGGATCAACCCCCACCTGAGATGTCACTACGGGAGAGACCGGTAGAATCGATCTAACGGACCAATCGGTCTGTAGCCAGCGGACTCGCTTCCGAACGACTACGGTGAGATCGGAGTAGACTGGTTCTGTCATCTACCTACGTGCTCTCCTGTGCGCGCTTATCTATTTTACCCTGATCGTGGCCGTCGTCGAACGAGGGCGAGCTGACGGCTCGGAGCTCTTGGATCTAATTCAGTATTTCTAACACAAATTGGTGGAACAAAAGGGTTTAATAAATACCATTCATACCGAGAGGCGAGATGCACGTTATCGACGATCATGACCTCGTTGTGGTGGGGTGTGGTATGGCCGGACTCGCCACCGGGCTTCGGGCCGCGGAGCTCGACCTGAATCCGGTTTTGCTCGAAAAGACGCCTCGCGAGGAGCGCGGCGGCCAAACGCGGTATGTCCAGTCATTTCGCGTTCCGTCCGCGGACTCGGGGCTTCCGGAACGGGGTTACGAGTTCGATATTTCGGACTACAGCGCGGACGACTACTACGAGGACATTATGCATCAGACGAGCGGGAAGGCCGACCCGGAGATAGCTCGTACGCTGGTGGATCGTGCCTCTCCCACCGCCGAGTGGCTCACGGACCACGGGGTCGACTGGAATATGGAGCCCCCTCACGTGGGCTACACGGTAGCACGGACGTTCATCGACGGCGAGGAGCTGGTTCCGACGCTCGTCGAGCGCATCGAGGAGCTCGGCGGGACGATCGTCTACAACGCGGAGGCGCGCGACCTCAAGGAGAGCGATGACGAGGCCGAACGACGAGTGACGGGCGTCGAGGCGCTCGTCGACGGCGAACGGGTCACCTACGAGGCCGACACCGTAGTGATCGCCAGCGGCGGGTACGAGTCCGACGAACGGAAGCGGACGGTGTACTACGGCGACGGCTACGACGAGATGACCGTCCGCGGGAGCCCGTACAACACGGGCGGCCCCATCGACATGGCGCTAGATATCGGAGCGAAGGCGACGGGTCAGTGGAGCGGCGCTCACATGAGCCTCATCGACGGGAACTCACCGCCGGCCCGAGGCGGTGCGAACCGAATCGACGGCTACCAGTACTGCGTCGTTCTCAACCACGACGGAGAGCGCTTTGTCGACGAGGGGCAGGACGCCCGCGCACACACGTATGCGAAGTTCGGCCGCCTGTTCTTCGAAGAGGAAGACCACGAGGTGTTCCTGATCGCCGACAGCGAGATGGAGGAGTACCTCTGGCCGCAGGGACCGTCCGACCCGGTGTACGCCGACACGGTCGCCGAGGTGCTCGAAGAACTCGGCTGCAAGAACCCCGAGAAAGGACAGGAAACCGTAGAAGCGTACAACAATGCCTGTCCGGATGACCCCGATTTCGACCCCGAGACGCTGGATGGCAACAATGCCGAGGGGATCGAGCCACCCAAATCCAACTGGGCCGTCCCGCTCGATAACCCGCCGTACGTCGGGTACCCGCTCACCGGCGGGATCACCTTCGCATTCGGTGGCGTCGCCACGACGACCGATGCTGAGGTGCTCGACACGCGCGAAGAGACCATCCCCGGCCTGTACGCTGCGGGGAACAGCGTCGGCGGACTGTTCTACGACAATTATCCCGGCGGCACGGGGTTGACCAACGCCGCTGTCTACGGGAAAATCGCCGCCGAATCGGCGGCCGACGAGCTGAAGAACGGAGCCGCGGGAGCGGAGGCTGACGACTGACCGCGCCGCTGTCGATTCCGCCGAGAGACACACTTTTATAAGCACTTACGGACTGTCTGGAGGTATGGACTCAGTCCAAGAGATGAAAGGCGCGAGCATTGTGGTCGACACCTGTGCGGGTATCCAGCCGGGCGAGGACGTCCTCGTCGTCTCGGACTGGGAAGTCGCAGACGTCGCCGAGCGCGTCGCCGCGGCCGCGAACGAGCGCGACGCAAATGTCACGATGACGATGATGGACCCGCGCGAGTACGACGGCAATGAGCCCGAACCGTCGGTCGCGGCGGCCATGCTCGAAGCGGACGTGATCATCACACCCGTCCACCGTTCCATCACCCACTCCAGTGCGACAGCAGAGGCCAAAGAGGCCGGTGCACGGGTGATCAGCATGGTGAAGTTCACCGACGAACAGCTGGTCCACGGCGGTCTCTACGCTGACTACGAGGGAATGCGGCCGCACTGCGAGGAGATGGCGAAAAAGTTCGGCGACGCCGACGAAGCCAGAATCACGTCCCCGCAAGGGACCGACGTGACGGTCGGGCTCGAGGGGCGTGACGGCAACGCCCATCCGGGGATCGCCCACGAGTCCGGGGAGTTCACGGCGCTCGTTCACATCGAGGCCAACATCTCTCCCGTAGAGGGAACCACGAACGGGACGGTCGTCTTCGATGGCGCCATCCCTAACCTTGATATCGGCGTCTTAGAGTCGCCCGTTACAATGGAGATTGAAGACGGGGCGGTCACCTCTGTCGACGGCGGCAAAGAGGCGAAGCGCATCGCGGACGTCTGGGCGGACCACGACGACCCCGCCGTGTACAACATTGCCCAGTTGGCCGTCGGTATGAATCCCGAGTGTCCCGAATTCAACGGCTGGTTCTCCAACGACCACGGCCGCTACGGTAACGTCCACTTCGGTATCGGCACGAGCAGCAATCTCGGTGGAACGACTCGCGCACCCGTCCACTTCGACGCGATGATGGCCGAGCCGACGCTCGAGCTCGACGGCGAAGTCGTGCTCGAAGACGGGGAGTTCACGTTTTTCTGAGCGACAGATGAACCGGACTCACGGACAATATTCCATGGCGGGAAAGCGATGAGACGGGCGCTCGTCGATCAGGACTTACAGCCCGAAGAGGCGTTGAAAGAGAAGGTCGGAGATCGATTCGACCTCGATATCGGGGTCGAATCCACCGAAGAAGCGGTGATAGAGGCGCTTGATGGTGTCTCTGTGTTGTTCACCACTTCACGCCTTCCAATCTCAAAGCGGGTCCTAGAGGCGGCCGACGAACTCGAGGTCATTGGGAAGATCGGTACTGGTCTCGACAACGTCGATCTCGACGCCGCGTCCGAGTTGGGGATCGGTGTGACGTACACGCCGGGACTGAACGCGGCGGCGGTGGCCGAGTACACCGTGGGACTCGCGCTGGCGGTCTCGCGTGATATCCTCCGAAACGACGAATTGCTGGCGGCCGGCGGGTGGCGAAACGAGACCGAACTGAGTACCTCGGTCCACGGTAAGACCGTTGGCGTGGTCGGTTTCGGCGACATCGGAAGCCGCGTCGCCGCCTTCTTTTCGGGGCTCACGACGAATGTGCTCACGTACGACCCGTACGTCTTCGAGGAGGATACCGACATCACCGGGGCGGAGTTGACCGACTTAGAGGATCTCCTCGAGCGAAGCGACATCGTCACCGTCAACGCCGAGTTGACGGACGAGACGGAGGGACTGATCGGCGCCCCTGAACTGGACCGGATGCAGGAGTCGGCAATACTGGTGAACACCGCACGGGGACCGGTCGTTTCCGAGTCCGCACTAATAGACGCGCTCGAGGCCGACGAGATCGCCGGTGCCGGCCTCGACGTGTTCGAGACCGAGCCCCTGCCGCGAGACGCTCCGTTCCACGAGTTCGACAACGTGATTGCCACGCCTCACGTCGCCGCGACGACCACGGAAAGCCGGACACTCAGCATCGACGCGCTGGTCAACAGCGTTTTCGGGATGCTCGACGGGGACGGCGCACCGGAGCGGTACACGGCGGTCGCGTTCGAGTCGTAATCCGGGGTACGAGAGTTCCTCCGGTGCGCACACTCTCAAATGGTGTCCTACGAATGTGCAAACCAGCTCGGAGAGCCACTAGCGTCAAATCACTCGATCCAAGGTGGACAGTTCAAGCCCACATACCGTCTTAATCCTGGGTGGCCCCCGACCGCGGCACAGCGAGAGTCTGTCGGTCAACGCTCGTGAGGACTTGCTGTGCGGTGCTTCCGAAGACGGCCTTGCCGACAGCGGATCGCTTCCGAACGCCGATCACGACGTAGCGTGCGTCCCGACGTTTCGCAAGCGAAACTAGCTCGCTGGCGGCGTCACCCACCGCACCGGTGGCCACGAACTCGTCGACGACCGGCTCTGCAATCTCCGTAGCGATCGAGGCCGCGATCTCCCGAACCTCGTTGGGGTCGACCGCGTCTGCAGTCTCTGACACGCTCGTCCGTTCGAGCTCAACGAACTCGTCTCGACTCAAAACGTGGAGGACCTCTAACTCGTCGTCGAACTGCCGCGCGAGGGTCTCCGCTGCCTCAAGTGTCTGGCGCGATCCGTCCGCTTCTTTGACTCCGACCAAGACGGTCATACCTCTCTCATGACTGCTCTCACGTATAGTCCTTACCCGCCCCGCACCTCAACGGTTATCAATATCGGGACAGATTGTGGTCGTATGGAAGCAAATGAGTTGCTGTCTCAGCGTCAGGAGTATCAGATGATCATCGACGGGGAGCCGACAGAAGCTGCCGGCGGCGAACGGTTCGACGTTTCCTATCCGTACCAAAAGACGGTGTGGGCGTCGGTTCCCGAGGCGACGGCAACAGACGTCAACGACGCCGTGGCGGCCGCTCGGCGGCGTTACGAGAGCGACTCTTGGCGGTCTCTCTCGGCGACTGAGAGAGGGGAGCTGCTATTCGCGCTCGCTGATGAGATCGAAGCGCACACCGAAGAACTCGCCGCGCTGGAGACGCTGTCGAACGGGAAGCTGATTCGCGAGATGCGGGGTCAAGTCGAGAGTCTTCCGGACTGGTACCGGTACTACGGCGGGCTCGCCGATAAGCTGCAAGGCGACACGATGCCGATCGAACAGGACGGCTTCTTCGGATACACGGTCCCCGAACCGTACGGCGTCGTCGGGGCGATTACGACGTGGAACTCGCCGCTGTCGCTGGCGACCTACAAGATCGCCCCGGCCATCGCGGCCGGCAACACGGTGGTGTTGAAGCCGTCCGAGCTGGCGCCGGTCTCGGCGCTCAGGCTTGCGGAGCTGGCGGACGATGCAGGGTTCCCGTCTGGCGCACTCAACGTGGTGACGGGTTTCGCCGAGGCGGGCGCAGCGCTCGCGGGCCACAACGACATCGATCGGGTGGCGTTGACCGGCGGCCCCGAGGCGGGACGCGCGGTTGCGACCGCTGCGGCCGAGAACATCGTCCCGAGCACCCTGGAACTCGGTGGAAAGAGTCCGAATATCGTGTTTCCGGATGCTGACCTTGAGAACGCGGTGACGGGCGCGATCAAGGGAATCTTCGCCGCCAGCGGACAGACCTGTATCGCCGGGTCGCGGTTGTTCCTCCACGAAGAGATCGCCGAACCGTTCTTAGACCGGCTGGTCGAGCGGACCGAACGGATCGATCTCGGCGATCCGCTTGACGAGGAGACGGAGATGGGACCGATCGTCTCGGAGACCCAACTGGACGGTGTCGAAGAACACGTCGAGCGCGCCCTAGACGACGGAGCAACGCTCTTGACCGGCGGCCCGGAGCGTGACGTCCCCGATGGGCCGTTTTATCCGCCGACTATCCTGACCGACGTAACGAACGACATGGCGATCGCGCGCGAGGAAGTGTTCGGTCCGGTCTTGGCGGTCCTCACGTTCGAAACCGAGGACGAGGTCATCGAGAAAGCGAACGATTCCGAGTTCGGGCTCGCGTCGGGCGTGTGGACGAAGGACATTCAGCGCGGCCATCGGATGGCCGACGCGTTGGAGGCGGGCGTAGTATGGCTCAACACCTACCGGAAATCGTCTTTCACGATGCCGTTCGGCGGGTTCAAGCAAAGCGGAATGGGGGTCGAAAAGGGGATAGAGGCGATAGAGGAGTACGTACAGACCAAAAGCGTCTGGGTCGAGACCGATGACGAGGTCTCGGACCCGTTCCGGCTCGTCTGATCAGCGCGGCTGACAGACGACGTCGACGAGCACCGGGTCACCGGCCTTGACGACCTCCCAGGCCTCGCGCAGGGTCGTTCCGAGCTCGTCCGGGTCCTCGACGGGGCCGAATCCTTTCACACCCATCGATTCCGCCATCGTCGCGTAGTCCGGAGTCGGCTCGTACAGTCCGGTGCCCACCAGAGCGCTCTCGAAGCTCGCGTCCCGTCCACGGTGTTCGGCAAGTGTCATCCGGTGGCTTGTAGAATTGTACAGCGAGCCGTTGTTGTGGACGACGGTGAAGATGGGTAGCCCGTAGTGGCCGATCGTCCAGAGGCCACCGGGGTAGAACATCAGGTCGCCGTCGGGTTGGAGGTTTATCGGGACCCGGTCCGTCTCCTGGTAGGCCAACGCGCCACCGATCGCCTGGCCGATTCCCTGCCCGATGCCGCCGCCGCCGGAGTAGCTGCCGATATACTGGTCGTACTCGTCGATGTCCCACAGCTTGTAGGCCCAACCGCGGAACGTCCCGTTCGTGAGCACCCACTCCTCGTCCTCGATGACATCCCAGATCTCCCCGGCTACGCGGGGCAGCGAAATAGGCGTCTCGTCCCACGCCGCCTCGGCCTCGTCCTGCCACGCCGCGCGCTGAGTTTCGTGGGCGTCGTCGATCGTCGCGCGACGGGCTCTCACCCGCTCGCGCGCTTCAGCGTCGTCGTCGAGCCGGGATTGGACGGCGTCGCGAAGCTGGGGGACCGCGAGTGCCGTATCGGCGGTTATCGAGAGGTCCGTCTCGCGCAGTGCGAACTGGTCAGACACCAGTCCGGACGGACGCGTGTTGTGGGTCCCGACGTCGATGAGCGCGAACTCGTCTTTCACAGACTCCGTCTGGTTGTGAGTGACCGGTTCGGTGTCGGTGAGGGTGTAATTCGAGCTCCACACATCGAGCGCAAGGACGGCGTCGGCGTCGCGATACCGTTCCGTGCCGGCCAGATCAAGCGGATGGGTGTTCGGGAAGTTATAACGGTGCGGCGTGCCGACCCGGTGCGAGTGGAACACCGGGGCGGCGAGCGATTCAGCCAGATCCACGAGCGCGTCGACCGCCTCTCGGGAATCACCGACGGCGTCCGAGAGGATAACGGGAAAGTCGGCGTCAACGAGACGGTCAGCCGCCCGCTCGATGGCCTCGGGATCGGGTGCGATCCGCGAGGGCGTTTCGAATTTCTCGAAGTCGGGAAGCGGAATCGGCTCGTCGAGCTCCGCCTCCTGAATCTGATGGTCCAGAGCCACGTACGTCGGCCCCTTCGTCTTCGAGTCGGCGATGTTGATCGCGTTCAGAAGCGACTCGGCAACGCCGTCGACGTCGACCGGCTGGTCGTCCCACTTCGTGTATCCGCGCACGAGGTTCCCCTGAATCTGTGCGGTGTGGATCCAGTCGAAAAAGGGTCGCCGTTTCGACTTCTGGACCGGGCCGGTCCCCGCCAGCGCGACGACCGGGACGCGGTCGCAGTACGCGTTGAAAATGCCCATCGTCCCGTGAAGAGTCCCGACAACGTTGTGAAGGATGCACAGCGCCGGCTCGCCGGTCGCCTTGGCGTGTCCGTGGGCGATCGCCACCGAGAGCCCCTCGTGGGGTACCTCGATTATCGGCGGGTCCTCATCGTTGTAGTTGACCAGCGACTCCTCGATCCCCCGAAACGACGATCCGGGATTAAAAGAGACGAACTCGAAGCCGTACCCCTTCAGGAAGTCGGTGATGTAGTCTGAGCCGTACGCCTGATCACTGGTGTCGACCGCCCGCCGCTCGCGCGGTGGGGGGCTGTCCGGAGTGTCGCTCATGCAAACTCGCCTCGGCTCAACGTCGAGGCCGTACTTAGTCGTACTGGCAACAGCCGGTTACGGGAGAAGGACACCGGGATGACGTCACACGGCGGCGAGAAACGATGAGCCGGTCATCCACAGCTACAACGTCGATCGACTGACACCGCCGTCGACGGAGATCGCCGTCCCGTTAAGATAGCTCGCGCGGTCGGAACAGAGAAACGCAACGAGGTCGCCGAGTTCCTCCGGACTCCCGAGCCGCCCGAGCGGACTGTCGCTCGCGCGGTCGGCGATCACCTCTTCGTAGGTGTCGTACTCGCCCCGCTCGATCGCCGCCTCTCCGAGCGAGCGGATCCGCTCCGTCTCGATGCTTCGCGGGAGCACCATGTTCGATCTGACGTCGGGTGCGAGCTCGCGAGAGAGCGTCTTTTCGAGCCCGGCGACCGCCATCCGCACCGAGGCAGACAGCACGA
The DNA here is from genome assembly GCF_059752555.1 of Halorubrum sp. B52. Lineage (NCBI taxonomy): Archaea > Methanobacteriati > Methanobacteriota > Halobacteria > Halobacteriales > Haloferacaceae > Halorubrum > Halorubrum sp. B52. Next base: position 109,168 of record NZ_MWTG01000012.1, read on the forward strand.
GTGTACTTGACGGCTCCTTGACGCTCATGGACGTGATGTTGACGATGCTCCCACCGCCGTCGGCGCACAAGTGTGACTCCCCGGCGCGGACCGCGCGCACGACGCTCATCACCAGCATGTCGAAGGCGTCGTACCAGTCCTCGTCGGTGGTTTCGAGGGTTGACTTACTGGCTGGCCCACCGGCGCTGGTGACGAGGTGGTCCAACCGACCGAACTCGTCGACGCACCGCTCCACGACGGCCTCGATATCATCCCGAACGGCGATGTTGCCCCGTTGACCCACCACCGACCCGGTCGCGTCCGCCCGGATATCCTCGACTGCCTCGGCGAGTCGATCCTCGTCCCGACCGTTAACCACGACGTCGACGCCCTCCGCGGCAAGAGCCCGTGCGGACGCCTTTCCGAGACCGCTGCTCGACGCCGTTACAACTGCCGCGTTACCCGCAATTTTCAGGTCCATATCACCCTCTCGGACGAGACCGAAATAAGTGACCCGCCCACTCCGGGGCGCTCGGATTAGTGCGTCGCGTCCGGCGCGAGCTGTGACAGGTCGCCAATGTACCGGTACTGGGCCTCACCGGTGAACAGCGGGCGGGCGGTCCGTCCGACCGTGACAGCCTCAATTTGCGGGTCTGATCCCTCGTCGTCAACGTCGCGGCCGGGGGCGGTTTGCATCGGATTCTCGGCAACTTCAACGCCGATCTCGATTTTTCCCTTGGGGTGACCGATAACGACCGAGTCGTCCGTCTCCCGACGGACAACCTCATTCGGGACCGTTCCCGGCAGAGACGCGGTCGCAGCGAGACACATTGCACCGGTGACGGCGTAGGCGTGGTGAGGCGTCCCGGAGGTGACGATTCGGGCTGTGATGTCGATCTCGTCCGCCGAGACGTGCGTGTCCACGGAAGAGTCGTACGACTGCGGTTCAGAGACGACAGCAATCTGCGGAACCGCAGGTGATTCGCTCCGCGAACGGGATGCGTCGTCCACCAGTCCGAGCCGTTCGCAGACGACACCGCGGATCCGTTCGAACTCGTCGAGCAACCCCGGCGTTTCCGACAGTTCCGCTGGGAGTTCGGTCCCGTCGAGACCCAAGTCGGCCGCCCGCAGGAAGACGCAGGGATTCCCCACGTCAGCGACGGAACAGGTCACGCCGATGTCACCGCCATCTCGACCGGCACCCTCGCGGGTGACCCGTTCGACCGGGGTCCCCGTCGGAAACAGCGCGCCCGTGACACCGCCAGCCGGATCGCGGAAGCGGGATGGGATCCGGGGGCCAGTGCCGGGCACGCCGTCGATCGCGTAGTCGCCGTAGACGTCAAGGCCGTGAGCTGTCACGGGGACGGTCTGGTCGATCACGGTGTCGGTGTTGGTGTTCACGAGGGTTAGGTCGGCGACCGGCGGTTCGGCGTCGACGATCCCTTGGTGGACGGCAAAGGCACCGACGGCGCCAGTGAGGTTGCCGCAGTTTCCCCCCCAATCGACGACCGGATCCTCGACGGCGACCTGCCCGAACGTGTAGGCCACGTCGACGTCCTCGCGGTCCGCCGGCGCGACGATCATCAGTTTGCTCGTGTGGGACTTCGCGCCGCCGATACCGTCGACCTGCAGCGGGTCAGGAGACCCGAACAGCTCCAAAATGAGCTCGTCACGGAGCGCTCCGGGCTCAGGGAGAACCCCCTCTCGGACGAAGAATCCCTTGCTAGTGCCGCCGCGAAACAGTACGCCGGGAATAGACCCCTGGCCGGTGGGCTTCGACACGTTCGACATATCCACTACGAGACCCAAGTGACGAATATAGGTTTCGCTGCGTGCGACGGTGACGGCACAGATATTCCCACCGAGGCGCAGTCTTTCGCCCTGTTTGCCGGGATCTCCACTACCAAGTGCGGGTGCCTCATCGTGGTCGACGTGTCAACGAACGACCGCTCCGTCTGGGCAGGCGCCGACGGGCGGGTGCTCGTCGCCCTCTCGGCCGGATGGCTCGCGGTTCGACTCGGTCGGGAGGCGATCCCGCCGCTGATCCCGACGCTCATCGAGGACCTACAGATATCGCCCTCGACAGCGGGCTTCGGCCTCACCGTCATGTGGCTCGTCTACGCGCTCAGTCAGTATCCCGGCGGTCGGATTTCGGATGCGCTCTCGCGGAAGACGGTGCTCACGGTGAGCCTCGCCACCCTTGTAGTCGGCTTCCTCGCGCTTAGCGTGGTCTCGACGTACGCCGGACTCCTGGTCGGGTTCGTCCTCGTGGGGCTCGGCGCCGGACTGTACTTTGTTCCGTCACGAGCCCTTCTGACAGACGTCTTCGGCGAGCGCCGCGGTCACGTCTTCGGAATTCAATCGGCATCCGGTTCTATCGGTGCGGGTGCCGCCGCCGGCGTCACGCTCGCCGCCGTTTCGGTCGGTGTCTGGCAGCTTTCGTTTCTCCCGGTTCTCGGGCTTCTCGCAGTCGTGTTGTTCGCACTGGTACGATGGGGCGACGGCGAGTGGGTGATCGGTCGCGTCTCGCTCGATCTCGGCGGGACGGGTCGACGGGTACTGGCCGTCTCGCGTGCGCGCTCGCTGCTGCTCGCGTACGTTTGCGTCTCCTTCGCGTGGCAGGGGTTTCTCGGTTTCCTCCCGACGTACCTGCGTGTCGAGAAGTCGTTCAGCCCTGTGCTCGCAGGCGGGGCCTTCGCCTCGGTCTTCGTCATCGCGATCATCGTCGGACCGCTCGCCGGGCGGATAGGAGACGCCATCTCGCGGGTGTTTGTCGGGGTGATCGCGACCGCCGTCGCCATCGGCGGTCTCATTGTCTTGATCGCGGCCGGAAACGCGGTCATCGCCGTTCTCGGCGTCGCCGTCGTCGCGACCGGACTCCGCGCGTACCCACCGGTCATGCAGGCGTACCTCATCGGTCTGTTTCCGAACGATAGCATGGGCGGTGACCTCGGGGCAATGAAGACGATCTGGACCGGAATCGGGAGCTTTGCGCCCACGTACGTCGGTGTCGTTGCCACCCGGTGGAGCTACGAACTCGCCTTTGCTGGATTCGTCGGCTGTCTGGGAGTCGCCTGCCTCGTCCTCGCGGTGATTCATCTCTCAGCGGAGTCGTAGACGTTACGCGGGTTCGAGGCAGACAACGCCCTGCTCTTGATCTGTACTGGGCCGGACAGGACCTCTCTCAACACTACTGAGTAGTCCTCCGTCGCTTCGGACCCATCAGACCAGAACTCGGAGTCGTTTGAGTCCACGCATAGATTTAAGCGCAGTCCCGCGGATATGTGAGACGTATGCCCGAGCAAATGCTCGACTTGGAGATGATCGACGCGTCCACATCGGTCGTAGAGGAGTGTCTCAACGTCAAACCCGGTGAGGAGGTCCTCGTTATTACGGACGCTCGGAAGGTCGGTGTCGGCCGAAACATCGCGACGGCGGCCAACGCCGCCGGGGCGACGACGACGATGTCGGTAATGCCACTTTTGGAGAGTCACGGGAACGAGCCGCCGGACGTCGTCGCCGACGCCATGGTCGCTGCGGACGTTGCGTTCACGTGCACCACGCACGCGATCACACACACGCGATCGCGGCTACGCGCCGCCGAGGCGGGAACCCGCTTCGGGATCCTGCGCGGAGTCACGGAGGAGATGATGGTCGAAGGGGCGATGACCGTTGACTTTGAGGAACTTCGCCGTATCACTGAGGGGCTTCGGGACGTTCACGACGCCGCCTCCGAGGTCCGCGTCACGAGCAAGCAGGGAACGGACATCAGCTTCAGCGTCGACGGATGCGGCGCGTTCTCGCTCGACGGATACTATCACGAGGCGGAGGGCTTCGCCACGTTACCCCCGGGAGAGTCCCCGACCCACCCGAAGGAGGACACGGCGAACGGAACGATCGTCATCGACGTGTCGATGGACAACCTCGGTCAGCTCGATGAGCCGATCACGCTGGAGATCGAAGACGGCTTCGTGAGCGACGTCGACGGCGGTAGTCAGGCGGACGAGCTTCGCGAACTGATCGATCAGAGCGACGAGAACGCGGGGAACCTCGCCGAGTTTGCGATGGGAACGAACCCGAAGGCGAAGCTTATCGGCAACCTCGCGGAGGACAAAAAGCGGAGCGGGACGGTCCACTTCGCAATCGGCGACAACGAGTCGCTCGGTGGGACCAGGAAGAGCGACATTCATCTGGACGGCGTCGTTCGCACGCCAACGGTCGAGCTAGACGGAGAAACCGTCGTGGAAAACGGCCGCCTGCTCACCGAGAAGTTTCTGTAGGCTCGAGAGGGACTCCGAGTACAGTCGCCGGCGATCCCCTCGCCGACTGCGCCTCGTGCGTCTTTTTCAGGTGACCAGTGGCCAGTAGAGGGTCCAACAGAGTACGATCGCGAGGATAGCGTACCCCGTCGTGATCAGCCCCGTCACCATCACGTCGAGCGAGGACATCGGCCCCTTATCGTAGGTCAGAAGCACCGTCGTCGTGTTGAACGGGAACACGGTCGAGCAGCCGACTACCATCAGCAGCGACAGCGAGAGGAACAGCGCGTTGATGTTAAACGTGTCAGCAAAACGTAACATCACCGGGAATAATACGAGGAGCGACGCCGAGGCCGTCGAGAAGAACAGTCGAACGACGAACGCTAACGCCAACAGGAGCGCGACGGTCTGCCAATGGGGAAGAGCACCGAACGGAAGGGCTTGCTCCGCGTTTCCGATTACCCACGAGAGGACGCCGGACGACTCCAGTACGCCGAGCAAGGAGAACATCGTCCCGAAGACGAAAATGATCCCCCAACTGATCGTCGTCATATCGTCGCCGGTAACGATTCTGAGTCCCGGTAACGCGAGGAAGAGGAGCGCTGCAGTGGGAGGGAGAATCGTCGGAATCCCGACGAACGATCCAATGATCCAGAGGAGGATAACCGCGATCATCACGCTGATGACGATTCGTTGATCCCGGTCAAATCCGGCCACAGGTGAGAGCTCCTCCCGCGGTGCGGACGCCGATGCGGCGCCGACAGGGTGTATGAAGAGAATCGTCCCAACTGCAAGGCCAAAGATGAGCACGGTCGGCGGCAGCATCAACACCGCCCAGTCCAGCCAAGAGATGTCAGTTACGGACGAGCGGATGAACTCCGACGAGAGAATCGCCATTCCCCCGCCAGTCATGAGTCCCATCGACGCGACCGGGTTGACGTGTCCGAGGATCAGATGAGCGTTGAGGAGGAAGTTCTCGTCGTCCGAGACGTCCCAGAGTTCGTCGAGCTCTTCGAAGATGGGTAGAAATGCAACGGTCCGTGCTAGCGCCGACGGCATCATGAACGAAAGCGCGAGTAGTCCAGCGGCGGCCAGCCGGATCGTCTCCGCTGGTGAGTCGGCCACGAGCAGCCGCCGCGCGATCATCTCGTCCAGCCCGACCTTGGAGATCGTATTCCCGAGAAGCAGTAGAATAATCAGAAAGAAAATGAGCCGCGACGAGAAGCCGCTGGCAGCCACGGCGAACGAATCGACAAGACCCAACACGTACAGAAGCGCGACGGTCGTGAGACTCGAGATCACGAAGGGAACGGGTTTCGTCAGCCACATTATTAGTGCGAAAAAGAACAGTCCGAGCACGCGTTGACCGGTCGCGGACAGTCCCTCAACCGGCAATCCCACCACGCTTCCGTATAAGCAAACCACACTCAGCGCCACGCCGATCGTCGGCACAATATCAGCATCTCTCAGACCTCGCATGTATTGAATGAAATTTACAGATGCGATAGGGTCTGATAAAGGTGATGGAGCAGGTCATTCACCGAGCGGTTACTGTCCGAGTAGGATTCATCCCGATTGCAGGGATTCCGTTATTACCTGACTCGGGAGCGATCGCGCACCTACAGTATCGATATTACCCAAATCGGTTCGTTTCGATCATCCTGACGGATGGGTTATGGAAACAATTAAATATGATTCCATACACTAATCTTCTGGGTCGACTATGACAAATGACCGCATGTCTCGCAGGACACTCCTGCGATATACGGGTGGAGCATCGACTGTCTCAATAGCTGGCATCGCCGGATGTTCGGGCAACGGCGGTGACGGCGGCGACGGCAGCGACGGCAGCGACGGTAGTGACGGTAGCGACGGTAGTGACGGCAGCGACGGTAGTGACGGTAGCGACGGTAGCGACGGCGGTGATAGTTACCCGGATCAGCGGCTCGAGTACATCGTTCCCTTCAGCGAGGGCGGCGGTACTGACACGTACGCCCGAACGATCATGCCGGAGGTGTCGGAGATACTCGGCGTTCCGATCCAGATTAACAACGTTCCGGGTTCGGCGTCGCTTCGCGGCGCGGGGCAGATGGTCCGTGCCGATCCGGACGGCTACACTTTCGGCGGATTCAACCCGCCGTCGACACCGGTCTCTTACATGTTGAACCCGGCGGATGACTGGGAACTGACGGATCTCCGCGGAGTGGCCGGATACGCCCGGACGCCGTACGTCGTATACGCGAATCCCGACCAAGGATTCAGTGATCTCTCAGCTGCCATCGAGGCGTACGGCAGCGGTGACATTACCAACTTCGGTGGCCAACAGCGTGGTGGCATCGTCAATGTCATCGCGGAGATCATGAAGAACAACGACGAATACGGCGTGGGCTGGCAGAATTACATCGGTTACGACGGTGGTGGACCGCTGGTCCAAGCCGTCGCGTCGGGCGAGGTACCGGTAGGCATCACCACCGACGCGTCCGGTCTCAGCGCGGCTTCGGACGACCGCGTCGATGTGATTGCGGTCCTGTCTAGCCAAGGGAGCAACGTCTTCCCCGACGTGCAGTCGGTGACGGACCAGGGATTCCCCAACATCGATTACGTCGGTCAGCTCACCCGCTGTATGTGGATGCCGGGCGAGACGCCAGATTCGCGGGTTCAGACGGTGTCGAACGCCGTCGAGGAGGCGCTCCAGACGGAGCCGGTCCAGTCGTGGTCCGAGGAGACCGGCAACATCATTGAGTATAATCCACCCGAATTCGCCGATCAGGTGCTTCAGGACGCCTTCGAGCAGATCCCCGAGAACGTGGACCTCGAGGCGATGCGGGAAGAAACAAGCTAATCACCCTCCGCTTGTTTCATTGATTAGCTTTTTGAGATCGTGCGATAAACCGACTGCGATTAGTCAGCAGATATCGATGAAACAGTCCGAGCGGCTACGGCTCTCGAGGCCGGACGAAAACTACATAAAACCCCGAAAGAATGTCACAACCTAACATGGTACAACAGCAACTCGACGATTTGGACAGTGAACAGGTCCTTCTTGGATTTCTGATAGTCGTTTCCGGCTTCATGGTCATTCAGACCTTCCAGTGGGGCCAAACGACGGCGATCTTCCCACGGTTCACAGGAGTGGCCACGCTGATCGGGTCAGTTCTGCTTTTGATCCGGGATTACCTGCCGGAGCCGCTCCACGCCGTCGTGGCCGGTTCGACTTCAATTGTCGGCGGGAGTCGAGAGACGGACGAGATACAGGAGAAAAAAAGCGAGGAACAATCCGTAGCCGAGACGACAGCGAATATCCCCGACCGGCCACTCTCTCCTGCCGTATTCACTGCGGTCCTCATTACGCTGTATATCGGTTTGAGCTACCTGTTCTCGATGTTCCTGATGACGCCGCTGTTCGTGATCGCATACACCGCGTGGTTCGATCAGCCGTGGTACATGATCGCGTTCTTGACTGGGATCGGAACACTCCTCGCCTACGCGTTCTCTACCGTGCTGATCGTTCCGGTTGATCGCGGAATATACGTCGGCGATCTGCTTCAGATCGGAGTAGGGGGGGTGGTGTAGATGGCGACCGTTAGCGCCCTCTATGAGGCAGTTGGCATCGCATTTGGGTGGCCCACCGTCGGCCTGATGTTACTCGGACTGCTCCTCGGTATCTTCTTCGGGTCACTTCCAGGCATCGGTTCCTCTCTCGGGATGGCCATTATCCTCCCACTGACGCTTCCCCTCGACGGTATCAGTGCGATCATTCTCCTCGTGAGCATCTATAGCGGCGCGATGTACGGAGGTAGTATCGCCGCAATCCTCCTCAACGTTCCCGGAACCGCAGCGGCAGCAGCAACGACATTCGACGGCTACCCGATGTCCAAACAGGGAAAAGCAAAAAACGCTCTTGCGATGTCAGCCGTTGCTTCGTCGATCGGTGGGCTGTTCACCATCATTGCGCTGTTTATTATCTCTCCCGTGCTCGTTGAGATTGTCCTGCTTTTCGGATCGCCCGAGTACTTCCTCATCGCGCTGTTGGGCCTTTCAATGATTACCATCGTTTCGCAGGGATCGATGGTAAAAGGGCTCGTTGCGGGGATGTTTGGACTTCTATTGACCACCATTGGGATCGCACCTGTCCAACCCACACTCCGGTACACGTTCGGTTGGTTCGCGATCCGAGACGGGTTGTCATACGTCGCGGCGTTGATCGGGCTGTTCGCCGTGACGGAGATGCTGATACTCGCTCGTGATCAGACGGAAATTGCGGACGCCGACATCTCCATCAGCGGGAGTCTTCGAGAAGGAATCAGAGAGACTATTCGACACCCGGTCACGGTAGTGAAGTCGGCATTCATCGGGATGGGTATTGGCGCAATACCGGGCTCAGGGGCCTCGGTGTCTAACTTCCTCGCATACGGTGAAGCAATGCGAACCTCGGAAAACGCTGAGGAATTCGGTAACGGGAACCCTGAAGGCGTTATCTCCTCAGAAGCATCGAATAACGGAACCGTCGGCGGCTCACTCATTCCGACGCTCTCGTTCGGGATCCCCGGGAGCGGTTCGACCGCAGTCCTACTCGGAGGGCTCATCATGCACGGACTCATTCCCGGTCCGGACCTGTTCACCAGCCAACTGCCTCAGACGTACAGTTTGTTCATCGCGCTGTTTGTGGGGAACATTGTCATCCTCGTGTTGGGCCTCACCGTTATCACGAAGCTCAGCTACGTGACGCAGATAGACACCAATTACATCATCCCGATTATCCTCGTACTCGCGACACTCGGCGCCCTAGCGCTCCGGAACAACTGGGTCGACGTCTTCACGATCCTCGCACTGGGATTCATCGGCTACTACATGCGCAAGCACAACTTCTCAATGGTCGCGTTCGTCTTGGGAATCGTCCTCGGACCGATTGCCGAGCAGAACCTCATCCGGTCGCTGCATCTCTCCGGCGGTTCACTCAATATCTTCATCAGCAAGCCGCTCTCGTTGATGTTAGTTATCGCAATCCTCGTCGTTCTACTCGGTCCGTTCGTTGGGCCGAAACTCCAGCAACTGGTCGCCAGACACACCTGACTGGAGACACATCCGTTCCACGTACTCTTTTATTCCCGATTGGCACGTTAGCGTTCGACGAGCAGATCGCCTTCGCTATTTGCGTGCTCACCGAGACACGCAAACGACTGAATTACTCGTCATCGCTTTCTCGACGTTCTCAAAATCGACCTGTTGGCGGGTGGTTCACCACGAATCGAGTCCGAAAATTTGCAACGTACCACGCCATAAGATAGAGAATGAGAGCTTGCAGAACAGTAATCGAGACGTTGATACAGTATACGCTCGACCCGATGCGGGGGTCCGTGTGAGGGAATCGTTGCCGGAGCGTGTCTGAGTGTAGACGGCACAATTGGAAAAATTTCCGTGAATTAGCGATGAATCCCGAACATATTCAGCCGAATCACTAACCGCGCTTGGCTTCCACATACTCGGGAGTACCACAAATATGTCGTCCCACGAGTACGATGCGGTTGTCGTCGGCTGTGGAATCGCGGGACTCTCGGCCGGGATCCGTCTGGCAGAGCGTAATATTCCGGTCTTGATCCTCGAGAAGTCACCAAAGGAGCGTCGTGGAGGTCACACACGTTTCACGGAGTCGTTCCGTCTTCCGACGGCCGATATCGACTTGGACGTTGGGTTCAATGTCGAGGATTACACCGCCGCTGATTTCTATTCAGATTTGATGAAGACAGCGAACTACATGGCCGACGAGGATCTGGCTCAAACCGTGACAGAGGAGGCGGCAGAAACGTTCGAGTGGCTCACGGAAATAGGAGTTGACTGGGAGTATCAAGCTCCCCACCCAGGCTACACTGCTGGTCGTGTTTGGCTCGATGGAGAGCGGATGATCGACCAGCTTGTCGACCAGTTCGAAGAACTCGGCGGTGAGGTGAGATACGACGCGGAAGTGCAGGACATCCTCCGGGGCGACGACGGAACCGCCGCTGGTGTCGAGGGGTTTGTCGATGGCCGGCGTACCCGATTCGAGGCCAACGCTGTTGTGCTCGCCGCGGGCGATTACGGTTCCAGCAAGGAGAAGCGGACTCGGTACTTCGGTCCTGGGTACGGGAACATGAAGGTCCGAGGGAGCCGATACAACACAGGTGAAGTTATCGATTCGGCGATGGATATCGGTGCGAAGTCCGAGGGCGAGTGGGGTGACGCCCACATGGCGATCATCGACGTCGGATCCCCTGACATAGAGGGCGGGATCACCCGTATCGACGGGTATCAATACGGGCTCATTCTGAATCACGCCGGCGAGCGGTTCGTCAATGAAGGGGAGGACTCACGAGCGCACACCTACGCCAAGTTCGGACAGCGGATTTTCGAGCAGCCCTACCACGAGGCGTTTATCATCGTCGACTCCAAGGTCGTTGACGACGTAGCCCACATGGGTCCGTCACGGGCCATCACCGCTGACTCCGTCGAGGCGCTCGTCCGACGGCTTGATATCGAAGACCCTGAGCAGGCGGTCGAGACAGTTGAGACGTTCAACCAAGCATGCAACGACGAAGCTGTCGACAGGTACGACCCGGACGTCTTGGACGGCAACACAGCGGAGGATATCGATCCACCGAAGTCGAACTGGGCGCTTCCACTCGACGACCCGCCGTACACGGGATACCCGGTCACCGGAGGGATGACATTCACGTTCGGGGGCGTGGCGATCACACCGGACGCGGAGGTGCTCGATACCAGCGACAGCGTTATTCCGGGACTGTTCGCCGCCGGAAATGTGACTGGGGGCCTGTTTTATAACAACTATCCCGGCGGGTCCGGACTGACGAACGCTGCCGTATTCGGGCGAGTGGCCGCTGAGACGGCGTCCGACTACATCGAAAACGACGACACGGAAGTCCCAGCCGCGAACAGCCAAAAGTAAGTGGATCTGGAGCGGTACGGAAACACGCATCTTTTTGTTGGAACGAGCGGACTGGCCACATGATAATGAGCTACGATAAGGTCGACGTCCCCGACGACGGCGAGGCGATCACGCTCGCCGACGAGGACACCGGCGAGCTGAGCGTCCCGTCCAACCCCATCATCCCGATCATCCACGGCGACGGGATCGGCACCGACGTCGGGCCGGCCGCACAGCAGGTCCTCGACGCGGCCGCGGAGGCCACCGGACGCTCCATCGCCTGGATGCGCGTCTACGCCGGCGCCAGCGCCCGTGAGATGTACGACGAAAACCTCCCCGACGACACCGTCTCGGCCATCCGCACCCACCGCGTCGCGATCAAAGGCCCGCTGACCACCCCCGTCGGCGCCGGCTTCCGCTCGCTCAACGTCGCGCTCCGCAAGACCCTCGATCTGTACGCCAACGTCCGCCCCACCTACTACATCGACGGCGTCCCCTCGCCCGTCAAGAGCCCCGAGAAGATGGACATGGTCACCTTCCGGGAGAACACCGAGGACGTCTACGCCGGCATCGAGTGGGAGGCCGGCACCGACGAGTCCGAACAGGTACGCGAGTTCGTCGAAGACGACATGGGCGTCACCGACATCATCCACGACGGCCCCGTCGGCATCGGCGTCAAGCCCGTCTCCGAATTCGGCTCGAAACGCCTCATCCGCGAGGCGGTCGACTACGCGCTCGCGAACGACCGCGACTCCGTCACCCTCGTCCACAAAGGGAACATCATGAAGTTCACCGAGGGCGCCTTCCGCGACTGGGGCTACGAGGTCGCCGAAGAGGAGTACGGCGACGACGTCATCACCGAGGACCACCTCTGGGAAGAACACGACGGCGAACAGCCCGACGGCACCCTCGTCGTCAAGGACCGCATCGCCGACAACATGCTCCAGCAGCTGCTGACCCGCACGGACGACTACTCCGTCATCGCGACGATGAACCTCAACGGCGACTACATGTCCGACGCCGCCGGCGCCCAAATCGGCGGCCTCGGCATCGCCCCCGGCATCAACCGCGGCCACGGCCGCTGTCTCGCCGAACCCGTCCATGGCTCCGCACCCAAATACGCCGGCGAAGACAAGGTGAACCCCACCGCGATGATCCTCTCCGGCCGCGAGATGCTCGACTACCTCGGCTGGTCCGACGCCGCCGACCTCGTCCGCGACGCCGTCGAAGAGACCATCTCCTCCGGGAAAGTCACCTACGACCTCCACCGCCAGATCGAAGGCGGCGAGAAGCTCACCACCAGCGAGTTCGCCGACGCCGTCGTCGAGAACATCGAAGAACTCGCGTAAACGCGCACTCCACCGTCTCGTTTTTTTTTTATTCTACCTGAACACCGAGCCGCGGCGCCGATCCGACGCGCGAATCGCTATCGCCCCGACTCGTAGAACTCCTCGCGGTAGACGCGCCCGAACGCGTTCCGGCGGAGGGTGCTGGCGGCCGCGTCGGGCTCCTCTTGGAACGTCGCCGCGATCACGGTGTCCGCGAAGGGGATCGGGTGCCAGACGAGGTTGTCGACGTTGTCGGAGCCGATCCGGACGACGTCGTCCGCGTCGAACTCGCTGTCGGCGAGCCACGCGTCGAACTCGGCCTCGTCGCCGACGTGGACCGCGAGCAGCTCGGCGAACGTGGCGTCTCGTGCGGTCCGGATCACCTCGGGCGTGACGCGCTCGTCGTACTCGTCGGCGTCGAAATCCATCGCCTTCGTCGCCTCGCGGACGACGACCTGCGCGACGGGACCGATCTCCTCGTAGCGTTCGAGCGCGTCGGCGCGGGTCTCGGGCGCGAACGTCCCTCTGGTGTGCATACCTCGCGTTCGGTATCGACTGAAAAGGGCGTTCCGTTACGCAGACGGGTCGGGGTCGTCACCATCGGCTTCGGTGGCGTCATCGCCTTCGGCGTCGCCGCCGTCGTCCTCCTCGAACATCTTCCGCGTCAGTTCGCGGGCCTCGCGGAGCGCGGCTTCGGTCTCCGGGTCCGTCGCGCCCGACTCGTCGACGGCGCCCCTCGCGCCGGGAGCTTCGGGAGCGCCGTGACCGTGCCCCGCGTGGTCGTGGTCCCCGAGGTCGACGTCCGGCCGCCCGCGGTCGACGGTGTCCTCGAACACCTCGTGGTACTCGGCCGTCTCGGCGTGGGGCGTCACCTCGGCCGCGAGCCCGTCCGGATCGCGGTCGTTCCAGTCGGGGACGCGGTCGTCGAGCCACGCCTCGTGGTCGTCGCCGTGGAGCATCGCCGTGAACGCGAGGTGGTGCGCGAGGTGCTCGCCGTCGCGCTGGGGGGTCTCGCAGACGGGGCACGCGTATCCCATGTCGAGCGTGCGTACGCAGGTGAGGCGTAAAGTCGCGTCGAACGCGTCCGGCGACGAGGCCGTCCGGTCGTATATGGTCGGTTTCGCGCTGTCGAAACCCCGTTCTTCAGACGGAAAATCAGACGGAATCTCAGCAGTCGGGTCACTCCCCCTGCTGGACCTCGAAGATCTCCTCTGCGGTGAGACCGTGGGCTTCGCGGTGCACCGTCTCACCCGCTTCCTTGCTGGGGCCTTCGAACAGGCAGAAGACGGCGTCTTGGTCCTCGTCGACCCAGTAGTTCAGATATTTCACTCCGTGCTTCTCTTGGGTTTCGAGATCCTTCTGATGGGCCTCTGCAACGTCCTTGGCACTCCCGCCGACGTTTCTGTGAACGTCCATGAATAGGGGCATAGTCGTCTTCTACTACGACCCCTCAAGAGATAAAGATAACTATTAATAATTATAATACTCAGATCCGGAACCTCCTGTATAGCCGAACGTCTGTCTATCGCTGAGAATTTCGACCGACCCGTCAACGTCATCGACGGCGCGGTGACGACTTCCAAACACCACCGCAACCGCTCCGCGCGGGCATTTATAACCAGTCGTCGCAGCCGCGCTCGACGGTTTCCCTATCGTTCCGTCGCTCTCCCCGGCCGGTCGTCCGCCGTCGTCGACGCCGCTGGCGCCACTATAACAGCAACTTTATCACTCGCACGGGGCGAATTTCCGGTAAGACTACTCCGTTAGGAGGTCCAACAGTGACTGAAGCCAACACACAACCGGAGGTGAACATCGGTCTCGTCGGTCACGTCGACCACGGGAAGACGACGCTCGTGCAGGCGTTGTCCGGCTCGTGGACCGACCAGCACAGCGAGGAAATGAAACGCGGTATCTCGATCCGGCTGGGGTACGCGGACGCGACGTTCCGGCGCTGTCCCGGCGTCGACGCGCCCGAGTGTTACACCGTCGACGAGGAGTGCGAGGACGGCTCCGAGAGCGAGCCGATCCGGACGGTCTCGTTCGTCGACGCGCCCGGCCACGAGACGCTGATGGCGACGATGCTCTCGGGCGCCTCGATCATGGACGGCGCCGTGCTGGTCGTGAGCGCGACCGAGGACGTCCCGCAGGCGCAGACGGAAGAGCACCTGATGGCGCTCGACCTCATCGGGATCGAGAACGTCGTCATCGCGCAGAACAAGGTCGACCTCGTCGACCGCGACCGCGCGGTCGACAACTACCGGCAGATCCAGGAGTTCGTCGAGGGCACCGTCGCGGAGGACGCGCCGATCGTCCCCGTCTCGGCCCAGCAGGAGGTCAACATGGACCTGCTCATCGACGCGATCGAGACGGAGATCCCGACCCCCGACCGCGACCCCGGCGAGAACGCCCGGATGTACGCGGCGCGTTCGTTCGACATCAACCGCCCGGGCGCGACCGCGGCGGATCTGAAGGGGGGCGTCGTCGGCGGCTCGCTCGTCAGCGGCGAGCTCTCGGTCGGCGACGGCTTGGAGATCCGCCCCGGCCGCGAGGTCGAAGAGGAGGGCCAGACGGAGTGGCGGCCGCTCGAGACCACGGTCCGGTCGCTCCAAGCCGGGAGCAACGACGTGCAGTCGGCCCGGCCGGGCGGGCTGCTCGGCGTCGGCACCGGGCTCGACCCGAGCCTGACGAAGGGCGACGCGCTCGCCGGGCAGGTCGCCGGCGAGCCCGGCACCCTCCCGCCGACCCGCAACGAGTTCGAGATGCAGGTCGACCTCCTCGACCGCGTCGTCGGGAAGGAGGACGACGAGAGCGGCGAGAGCGACATCGAGGAGATCAGCACCGGCGAGCCCCTGATGCTCACGGTCGGCACCGCGACGACGGTCGGCGCGGTGACGAGCGCGCGCGACGGCGAGTGCGAGGTGAGCCTCAAGCGGCCCGTCTGCGCCGAGGAGGGCGCACAGATCGCGATCAACCGGCGCGTCGGCGCGCGCTGGCGGCTCATCGGCGTCGGGACCCTCTCGTAACGTGACCGACGACGCCCGCGCGGACGGATCGGAATCGGCCTCCGCGGGCGACGCCCGTACCGAGGGCCTCGCGGGAGACGGCTCCGACGGCGCCCCGGTCGTCGCGCTCGACGCGAGCGCGCTGATGGCGCCGATCGAGGCGAACCTGCGGCTGTTCGAGGAGCTCGACCGGCTCCTCGGCGCGTACGAGGCGGTCGTCCCGACGGCGGTCGCGTCGGAGCTCGACCGGCTGCAGGGCGGGAACGGCGAGGAAGCGACCGCGGCGAGCGTGGGCGCGGACCTCGCGGCGCGGGCGGAGACGGTGGAAACGGACGAATCGTACGCCGACGACGCGCTGGTCGAGCTGGTCACCGAGGGCCGGGTCGACGGCGTCGTCACCAACGATCGACCGCTGGCGAACCGGGTGCTGGAGGCGGGCGCACCAGTAATCGGTTTAAGGGGTCGGAACGCACTGGCGATAACGGAACCCTAGCGGACGCGGACAACCAATCATGTACAAACGAGTTCGACTCAAGGATACGGTCGAGGTGCCGCCGAAACACCTGGCGGACGTCACCGACGAGCGGGTGAAAGCCCTGCTGCAGGACAAACTGGAAGGACGAATGGACGAGGACGTCGGCAGCGTGGTGAGCGTCATCGGTGTCCACGACATCGGCGAGGGAGCGGTGTTACACAACCGCCCCGGCGTCTACTACGAGGCCGAGTTCGACGCGCTGACGTACGACCCCGACATGCAGGAGGTCGCCGACGGGACAGTCGTCGAGACCGTCGAGTTCGGCGCCTTCGTCGGTATCGGGCCGGTGGACGGCCTGCTCCACGTCTCGCAGATCACCGACGAGTACCTCACGTTCGACGGGGCGAACCAGCAGCTCGCCTCCTCGGACTCCGACAAGACCCTCGGCGTGGACGACGCCGTCCGGGTCCGCGTCGTGACGAAGAGCATCGACGAGCGCAACCCCCGCGACTCGAAGATCGGGCTCACGGCGAAACAGCCGGGGCTCGGGAAACACGAGTGGCTGGAGGGGAAGCGGCTTCACCGCGAGCAGACCGGTGAGGAGGCCGACTGATGGCCGAGGACCGCCTCGCCTGCCGTGAGTGCCACCACGTCAACGACCCCGACTCGCAGACCTGCGAGCACTGCGGGTCGTCGTCGCTGACGGAGGACTGGGCGGGCTACGTCATCATCACGAAACCCGAGGAGAGCCAGATCGCCGAGGAGATGAACGTCACGAAGGCCGGCTCGTACGCGCTGAAGGTCCGGTAGCGACGCCGACACGGGCGATGAAGACAACAATGCTCACCCTTCCAGACTCCATGCGCGACGCGTTCAAGGAGCCGCTCGGCCCGGTGACGACTGACGCCGACGAGCTGCTCGCGGCCGCGGCGGAGACCCGCGGCGAGCGAGTCGCGGCCGACGCCCCCGTAATCGCCGTCGGCGACGTGGTCACGTACCACCTGCGGGAGGCGGGCCGCGTCCCCGACGTCGCGCTGATCGACGGCAAGACCGAGCGCGAGGCGGTCGACGCGGAGATCGAGTCGGCGCTCGCGGCCGCCGAGGACCGTCGCGTGCGCGTCGAGAACCCCGCCGCGTCGCTGTCGGCGGAGCTGCTCGCGGCGCTCGGCGAGGCGCTCTCCGCGGCCGAACCGGTCATCATCGAGGTGACGGGCGAGGAGGACCTGGCCGCCCTGCCGGCGATCCTCGCGGCGCCCGACGGCGCGAGCGTCGTCTACGGCCAGCCCGGCGAGGGGATGGTCCGGGTCGCGGTCACGCCGGAGTCCCGCGCGGAGGCGAGGGCGCTGTTCGAGGCGCTCGACGGCGACGTCGAGGCGGCCTACGAGGCGCTCGGGCGCCTCCCCGACGACGATCGGTGAGATCCGGGCGGAGACGGCCGAACGGTCGGCGCCGGCGGCACCCCCGCTTCGAAATCCTTTTACAGCTTTCGAGGGGATATACCCGTAACTGAACCATGGACGTCGATATCATCTCCGAGGAGGAGAACCCGATGTTGCACCGCACGGACATCCGATTCGAGACGACTCACGAGGAGGCGACGCCCTCCCGCCTGTCGGTCCGCGACTCGCTCGCGGCCAAGCTGGACAAGGCCTCCGAGGAGGTCGTCGTCCACGAGCTGGACACGAAGTTCGGCATGCGCAAGACGGTCGGCTACGCGAAGGTGTACGACACCGCCGAGGACGCGCTCGACGTCGAGCAGGAGCACATGCTCGAACGCAACAAGATCGGCGACGAGGCCGACGCGGACGCCGAAGAGGCCTGACGCCGCGCCGGATGCGCGTTCTCGGCATCGAGGGGACCGCGTGGTGCGCGAGCGCCGCGCTGTACGACGCCGAGACGGACTCCGTTCTCATCGAATCGAACCCGTACGAGCCGGACAGCGGCGGCATTCACCCGCGCGAGGCCGCCGAGCACATGTCCGAGGCGATCCCCGAGGTCGTCGACGCGGTCCTGACCGCCGCCGAGGACGAGCACGGCCCGGACGCGATCGACGCGGTCGCCTTCTCGAAGGGACCGGGGCTCGGCCCCTGTCTCCGCACCGTCGGCACGGCCGCGCGGGCGCTCGCGGGGACGCTCGACGTCCCCCTCGTCGGCGTCAACCACATGGTGGCGCACCTGGAGATCGGTCGCCACCGGTCCGGCTTCGAGAACCCGGTGTGTCTGAACGCCTCCGGGGCGAACGCGCATCTGCTCGGCTACCACGACGGCCGCTACCGCGTGCTCGGCGAGACGATGGACGCCGGCGTCGGCAACGCGATCGACAAGTTCACGCGCCACGTCGGCTGGGACCACCCCGGCGGGCCGAAGGTCGAGGCCGCGGCCGCGGAGGCGGCCGCCGAGCGCGACCCGGACGCGGAACTGGTGGACCTCCCGTACGTCGTCAAGGGGATGGACTTCTCCTTCTCCGGTATCAGCTCCGCCGCCAACGACGCGTCCGACGACGGGGTCCCCGTCGAGGAGATCTGCTTCTCGCTGCAGGAGCACGTGTTCGCGATGCTGACGGAGGTGTCGGAGCGGGCGCTCTCGCTGACCGGCGCCGACGAGCTCGTCCTCGGCGGCGGCGTCGCGCAGAACGACCGGCTCCGCGAGATGCTGGCGACGATGTGTGCGGCCCGCGGCGCCGACTTCCACGCGCCCGAGCCGCGGTTCCTCCGCGACAACGCGGGGATGATCGCCGTGCTGGGCGCGAAGATGGCCGCGGCCGGCGACACCGTGTCGATCGCCGACTCCGCGATCGACCCGAACTTCCGGCCGGACCAGGTACCCGTGACGTGGCGCGACGGCGACGAGTCGGTCGCCCGCGGGCGGGGAGACCGGGAGCGGGAGGACGGAGGGTGGGAGAGCGACGGCGACGCCGGTCGACGCGGCGCGGAGGCGACCGTGGAGATCGCGACGGCCGGAGCGGGCGAAGACGCCGACGACGCGGGCACCGCCCGCCGCGTGATCAAGCGCCGGGTGCCCAAGCGGTACCGACACACCGAGTTGGACCGCGCGCTCAGGCGGGACCGGACCGTCGCCGAGGCGCGGCTGACGAGCGAGGCGCGGCGGGCCGGCGTCCCGACCCCCCTGGTGTACGACGTCGACGTGCCGGCGGCGACGCTGACGCTCCAGCACGTCGGCGACCGCGACCTCGCCGCCGACCTCGACGAGCGGTGGACGACCGCCGTCGGCCGTCACCTCGCGCGGCTCCACGAGGCAGGGATCGTGCACGGCGACCCGACGACGCGGAACGTCCGGGTCGAACGCCGAGGGGAGGGCGACGCGCGGGCGACGCTCATCGACTTCGGGCTCGCCTACCACACCGGCCACGTCGAGGACCACGCGATGGACCTCCACGTGTTCGAGGGGTCCGTCCGCGCGACGGCGACCGCGCCGGACCCGCTGATCGAAGCGTTCGAGGCGGGCTACGCGGCGGTCGGCGACGGCGACGTCCTCGACCGGCTGCGGGCGGTCGAGGGGCGCGGGCGGTACCGGTAGTCGGCTCGGTCGGCCCCGGGCGGCGGCGAGGACCCGCCGTCGAGGTCCCGGTCCCGCCACGATTTATATCCCCGGCGAGCGATGTGCCGGTATGGCAGACAAACCGTCCTCGGGAGAGATACTCGGGATCCCGTACAACTTCGAGCGGCCGAGCCTCGGCCGGCTGCTGTCGTCGTACTGGCAGCCCGGCGAGGGGATGTTGGTGGAGAAGCCGTTCGGTATCGGCTACACGCTGAACCTCGCGAACTGGCGGTCGTGGGTCGTTCTCGCGGTCGCCGGCGGGCTCTACTACCAACAGACGCAGTCCGGCACGGCCGGCGGCGACGGCGATGGCGACGCCGCCGAGGCCGACGACGGCCCCGTCGAAGTGATCGTGGACGACGACTGACCGCGCCGCCGTCGCGTCCGGGGCGAACGGGGGGCGCTCGGTTCTCAGAATCGATTCCGAGACGCCGTATTTTAAATACCGGAACGACGTATTCGGAACAATGAAAGTTCAGTTCGAGTGCTCGTGCTCGGAGGAGATCTCCGAGTTCACCCGTGGACAGACGAGCCGCGGCGTCCACGTCGAATGCGGGAACTGCGGGGCGGTGTACGCCGTGACGATCACCGAGCTCGACTGATCGGACCGTCTCGGCGCGGCTCGCCGTCGTCCTTCCGGTCCTCGGCGTCGACCTGTCCCTCCGCCCGCTCCGTCTTCGCCTCGGCCCCGGCCGCCGCGGACTCGAAGCGGAGCCGGACCGTCGTCCCGTCGTCGGTCGTCTCGAACCCGACGGTCCCCCCCTGCGTCTCGCACATCCACTTGACGAGCCAGAGGCCGATGCTGCTCGCGTGCGAGAGCGGCGTCTCCTGTTCCGCGCGCAGCACCGCCCGCTCGTCGTCGGGGATCCCCGGGCCGTTGTCCCTGACTTCCAGACTGGTGGTCGTCCCGTTCTCCTCGATCCGCGCGTCGACCCGCCGCGTCGAGCCGTCGTTGTGCGTGACCGCGTTCTCGAACACCTCGCGGATCGGGTACTCGACCGACCGGTCGGCGCGGATCCACGCCTCCGCGGGCGTCTCCATCGTGACCGTCACGTCCGACCCGTCCACCTCCGCGGCCGCCTCCCGCGCCGTCTCGACCAGGTCGATCCGCTCTCCGGGGCGGTCGGGCGACGCCTCCTCGATGACGCGCAGCTTCTCGCTTATCGCGACCACGTCGTCCGTCGTCTCTCGGATCGTCTCCAGGCACTCGCGGCTCCGCTCGTCGTCGACCCGGTCTGCGAGCAGGTCCGCGTACCCGCGGATGACGTTGAGGTCGTTGCGAACGTTGTGCCTGAACACCCGACTCAACACCTGAAGCTGCTGATTCGACGTCTCCAGCTCCCGACGGGCCGCCTCGGCACGGCGGCGGTGGTAGGTCAACGCGCCGTGGAAGAACAGCGAGGAGACGCCGACGACCGTCCAGCCGCTCACGAGGCGAGCGGGGGTCCACGCGGTCGCGTCGCCGGCGGCGGCGATCGCCACGTCGACCACGAGGACGAGCAGCGCCCCCGCACAGAGGAAGCTCACCGCCAGCGCCCGCGGCGAGCGGTCGTAGATCCGGTCCGAGAAAAATTCCATATTAGAGTATATAAACCTCAGACGGTCTCAGTCGTAAGTAACCACAGAGCGGGCCGTCTTAAATCTGATCGGGTCACCACTCCTTGCAGGCGGCACAGACGAGGGCGCCGTCGTCGACCCATCTCCGCGCGACCGAGTCCCCGCATCGGTCACAGGCGGCGCCGCCGGTCGTCCACGTCGCGGTCGGCGTCGCCGGTTCGGCGTCGGCGGTGGGGCCGTCGGTCGTCCCCCTCTCGTCCGCGTCGGCCGCGCCTCGCTCCTCGTCGGTGTCGACCGCTCCTGCCTCCTCATCAGTGTCGACCGCGTCGGCCGCGCCTTCCCCCTCGTCCGCGCCCCCGGCGAACTCGTCGAGCGAGCGGTCCTCGGGCATCTACGCCTCCCGGCGGAGCCGCGCCACGACGTAGTCGCGCTCTAATTCGCCGAGGAACTCGCCGAGCCGCGGCCCCTGCGTGTCGTCGAAGAAGAGGCGGTAGCCGGCCGCGAAGAAGTCGCCGACGTCGACGTCGTGGGCGCGGGCCGTCTCGTACATCTCCGCCTGGATCGCGTCGCCGTCGTGGCCCGCGGCGACGAAGTCGGCGAGGTCGTCGAGCGCGGCGGCCACGTCGTCGTCGAACGCGGCGTCCGGCAGGTCGGTCTGGAGCCGGTAGTCGTACTCGTTTTCGGTGCGCTCGGCCCAGTTGCGCGCCTTCTCGACGCGCGCGAGCGCGGCCGCGACGACCTCCTCGGAGGCGTCCTCCGGGATGTGACCCTCGTCGCGGGCGAGCCGCTCGCGGAAGTCGGGGTCGTCGACCATCCCGAGGACGGCCGCGAACGTGTACGGGAGCCGGACTGGCTTCTCCGTCGGCGGGTCGTCTGCGCGACCGACGACGAAGGGGTAGGCGCGCTCGACGAAGGCGGTCAGGTCCTCGTCGTCGACCTCGCCGAAGTAGGCGCGCTCGAAGCGGTCGAACCGGTCGACGAGCTGGTCGAGCCGCTCGACGTCGAGGTCGCGGGCCTTCTTCGGGTGGAGCGCGAAAAAGTACCGGAGCACCTCGGGCTCGAGCAGGTCGAGCAGCTCCGGCACGGTGACGACGTTGCCCGCCGACGAGGAGAGCGGCTCCCCGTTGAGCGTGAACCACTCGTACACCATCGGGACGGGCGGCTCGATACCGAGGACGTTCCGCGCGACGTCGACGCCGGACGGCCACGACCCCTCGGCGTGGTCCTTGCCGAACGGCTCGAAGTCGACGCCGAGCACCTCCCACTGGCCGGGCCACTCCAGGCGCCACGGGAGCTTCCCCTCGCGGAACGTGGCGGTCCCCTCGTGGCCGCAGCCGTCGATCACCTCGTCGCCGACCTCCATGTCGGTGCAGATGTAGTCGACCGTCTCGGCGTCGAGGTCGACCGCCGTCACCGTCTCCGTGACCTTCCCGCACTCCGAGCAGATCGGGTTGAACGGGACGTACTCGTCGTCGACCTTGTCCTGGTACTGAGAGAGCACCTCGCGGACGCCCTCGAGGTCGGAGAGCACCGTCCGGGTCACGCCGTCGAAGTCGCCGTCGGCGTACAGTTCGGTGTTCGACACCATCTCCACCGGGACCCCCAGCCGGTCGGCGTCCGCCTTCAGGAGGGCGGCGAAGTGGGCCGCGTACGACTCGCGCTCGCCGAACGGGTCGGGGATCGCGGTGTACGGCTTCCCGAGGTTGCGACCGAGCGCGCCCGCGTCCACCTCGCCGAGGCCGACGATCTCGCCGTCGGCGTTCGCCAGCTTCCGGGGGAGCTTGCGGAGGGGGTCCTTGTCGTCGGAGGTGAACACCTGCCGGACCGCGTGACCGCGCTCGCGGAGCACCGCGGCGACGAAGTACCCGCGCATGATCTCGTTGAAGTTGCCGAGGTGCGCGACGCCGGAGGGGGAGACGCCGCCCTTGATCACGATCGGCTCGTCGGGATCGCGGGCCTCGATCTCGTCTGCGACCACGTCGGCCCAGAAGGCGCGGAAGCCGGCGGTCTCCTCGGCCTGCTCGGAGAGGATGTGCGGTGAGTCGTCGCCGCTCACGCGTCGCTCCCCCCGGTCCAGTAGGTCGGTTCGTCGCCGTCGGTCGGGACCACGTCGGTTCCGGTGTGGTCGCCCCGGAGCACGGCGTCGACGACGACGCCCGGGTCCGTGCCGTCGAGGACGACGGCGCGGATTCCCGCCCGGTCGATCAGCTTGGCCGCGAGCAGGTCCACGGGGGCGGAGGCGCCGGCGTCCCGGCTCATCGGGAGCACGACGTCGACGAGCTCCGCCGGCGACATCGACCCGAACTGCGTGGCGTCCGGGTCGACGTTGGGGTCGGCGTCGTACACGCCGTTCGCGCTCGTCGCGTACACGAGGAGGTCGGCGTCGACGGACTCGGCGAATGCGGCGGCGACCGCGTCGGTCGTCTGTCCGGGGGTGACGCCGCCCATCACCGACACCTCGCCGCGGCGGAGCGCGGCGGCGGCCTCGTCGTACCCCGTCGCCGGCGAGAGGTTCGCGCGCCCGTCGAGCGCGGCGATCAGGAGGCGGGCGTTGAGCCGGGTGGTGCCGATGCCGAGCTGGTCGAGCTCGACCTCGTTGGCGCCGAGGTCGCGCGCCGTCTCGATGTAGTCGCGCGCGACGCCGCCGCCGCCGACGACGACGCCCACCTCGCAGCCGTCGGCGACGATGTGCTCGACCGCCTCGGCGTACGCGGCCACCCGGTCGGGGTCGAGATCGGGCGCGAGCACGCTCCCGCCGATAGAAACGACGACTCTCATTACCGTCGCATACCCCTGTCTCGCTCTTAAGGATTATCAAGGCCGGACGCCCCCGGTTCCCGAGGCGGTCACCCGGGAGCGAACGCGGGCGCTCGGCGCCCGGCGGGAAACGCCTAAGCCGCTCGCACTCCGCCCTCCGGTATGCAACCGATAGCGATCGCGGGCCCCGGCGCGGCGGACCTCGCGGGGGCGCTGACCGACCGGCTCGACGGCCGAATCGCGGTCGTGAACCGCACGGACGGTGATGTCGGCGGGAACGGCGGAAGCGACGAGGCCACCGACGGCGGCGTCGCGGTCGAGGCGCCGGCGGACCGGACCGCCGCCGACACCGAGGTGACGCTCGGGGGGGACGGCGAGTGGATCGGCCGCGGTCGCGTCGACGGGCTCGACGCGTTCCTCGACCGGCTCGCGCCCGACCACGACTACCTCGTCGCCGTCGGAGACTCCCGACTGCGCGTACCGACGGTCCTGCTCGGAGCGGACGCGGAACCGGAAGACGTGCCCGGGACGGTTATCGCCGCCGCCGACGCGCCCGAGGGCGTCGACCTCGATTGCCTCGTCGCCGACCTCGACGCCGCGGAGCCGTGGATCACGCGCGAGACGCTCGTGCGACGGGTCGAGGCGTCCGCGGACGCGGACCGCTCGGGCGCGATCGCGACGTTCACCGGGCGAGTCCGGGCGCGGGACGCGCCCGATGACGACCGCACCACCCACCTGGCCTTCGAGAAGTACGAGGGTGTCGCCGCGGAGCGCATGGACGCGATCGCGGCGGAGCTGACCGAGCGCGACGGCGTGTTCGACGTCCGGATGCACCACCGGACCGGCGTGATCGAGGCGGGCGAGGACATCGTCTTCGTCGTCGTCCTGGCGGGGCACCGGCGAGAGGCGTTCCGCACCGTCGAGGACGGGATCGATCGGCTGAAAGACGAGGTGCCGATCTTCAAGAAGGAGACGACCGAGGCCGAGGAGTTCTGGGTTCACCGGCGCGACTGACCGACACTCGGCCTCACGACTGATCGGCACTCGGCCTCACGACTGACCGGCACTCGGCCGCGGAGCTGACCGGATCTCGACCGCGCGACTACCGGCGAACCGACCGCGCGACCGGCGATAGTGGAGTCGCGACCCGTTACTTACCGGCAATATAACCCGGTTAAGCCGTGAATTACCGATCTATCGAGACGATTAAACCCTCGATCGGCAAGCAACAGAAGAGCGCGTCAAAACACGCTATAAAATTTCTAAGCCGTTTTGGAGACGTTGTGAACGGTTTGTCAGACACGTTTTAGCCGATGCCCCCGGCCTGAAACGCCGTAAAAGCCACTGAACACCGTCCAACGGTCTCACCTTTATAACACCCTCCGGAGACAAGCGGGGAGTGTACCATGAGCGCGACTGCAAATCCCTCCGCGAACGCGAACCCCACCGACGACCTCAGCAAGGAAGAGCGGCTGAAGCGGTACCTGCTCGACCGCGCCGAGGACGGCGAGATGTACTTCAAGGGGAAGTTCATCGCCGACGACGTCGACCTCTCGCCGAAGGAGATCGGCGCCCTGATGGTGAAGCTCCGCGACTCGGCCACCGAGCTCACCGTCGAGAAGTGGTCGTACACGGGCGCGACGACCTGGCGCATCGAGCCCGCCTGACGAGGACCGACGAGCCCGCCTGACGGCGGCATTCCACGCGCTCTCGCGCGTCCCCGCTTCCTCTCCCACGCGGCCCCCTTCCCCCGGGGCCGACCGTTCACCGAACCGCTCCGGCGACGCGTCGGTCGGCGGCGCTCGCCCTTCGATCTGCACCGCGGTCGACGCGGGGTTTATACTCGCCGACCAGTTACGACCGACGATGCCAGAACACGAGGACGGGGAGGCGTCGACGGCCCCCGACGTCCCGCGTCCGGAGCCGCTGCGGACGTTCTTCAGGGTGGACGAGATCCGACGGGAAGACGGGCGCGTCCGGTACGTCGGCGAGTCGTACGTCCCCGAGCGCACCCTGCTGCGGAAGCTGGTCCCCCCGTTCCGGGACGCCGGCTACGACGTCGACCTCGAGGCGAACGGCGACGGGCACGTCGTCGTCGCGACGCCCTTCGACCGCGGGCGCGACGGGGTTCCGTGGCTCAACGTCGTCCTGTTCGCGGCGACGGTGTGTACCACCCTGTTCGTCGGCGCCTACGGCTGGTACTACGTCGGCTGGGAGGAGATCGCCGCGAACCCGCTGACGATACTGCAAGCGTGGCCCTTTACCGCCGCCGTGCTCGGCGTGCTGATGACCCACGAACTCGGCCACTACGCCGCCGGTCGGTACCACGGAGTCAGCGTCTCGCTCCCGTACGTCATCCCGTTCGTCTTCCCGTTCGGCACGCTCGGGGCGGTGATCCGGATGCGCGGGCGGATGCCCTCCCGGAAGGTGCTGTTCGACATCGGCGCGGCCGGACCGATCGCGGGACTCGTCGCCACCGTCGTCGTCACCGCCGTCGGCCTCTCGCTCGACCCGATCCGCGTTCCGGCGGAGCTCGCGAACGCCTCCGGGACGATGATCCGCTTCAACAACCCGCCGCTACTGGAGATCATCGCCGCCCTCGTCGGCCAGCCGACCGGGTACGAGGACCCGACGCTCACGGCGCATCCGGTGGTGATCGGCGGTTGGGTCGGGATGTTCTTCACGCTCCTGAACCTCCTGCCCGTCGGCCAGCTCGACGGGGGCCACATCGTCCGCGCGATGGCCGGCCCGCGACAGGAGACGATCGCGGCGCTCGTCCCCGGCGCCCTCTTCTCGATCGCCGCGTACCTCTACTTCTGGCGCGGTCTCGGGATCGACGAGTCGGTCGGCCTGTGGGGGTTCTGGGGCCTGTTCGCGCTCGTGATCGCCTTCAACGGCCCGGCGACCCCGGCCGACGAGGAGCGGATCGGCTGGCCCCGGTTCGCCGTCGGCCTCGCGACGTTCGCGCTCGGGGCCCTCTGTTTCCTCCTCGTTCCGATCCAGGTCGTCTCCGGCTGACCGGCGAAGGGTCTCGGCGCGTCGACGGCGGCGAGGACGACGCGAGCGACGGCCTTCGAATCAGTCGTCGCGGCGCTGCTTCATCCCCTGTCTGGTGAACTGGGGCGTGGCCCGGATGCCGCGCTTCTTCCGGAATGAGCGGTAGAGCGCGACCGCGAGCGGGACCGCGAGCAGGAGGACGACGCCGGCGAGCCGCCACGCGTCGGCGAACGAGTAGAGGATCGTCGCGGAGAGGACGCCGACCGCGAGCAGCACCGAGTAGGCGATCCGCATCGCGAGCTTGTCGAGGACGTTCGAGTCGTCCTCGATCGTGACGTCGACGTGGAGGTCGCCGCGGTTCGCCCGCTCGAGGAAGTCGTCGGCCTTCGGCGGGACGGTGAACAGCGACTCGGTGGTGCGCTGGACCTGTCTCCCGGCGTCCTCGGCGAGATCGCGTGCGGTCTGCTCGTAGTACCCCTCGTCCCTGAGGTACTCCGTCGCCGTCGAGATGAAGTCGAACTCGGGGTCGAGCGTGACGCAGACTCCCTCGACGACGGTCGCGACGCGCAACACGAGCGCGAGGTCCGGCGGGAGCCGGAGGGGGAACTCGTAGATGGTCGACTCCACCTGCTCGATGATCTGGTTCACCTGGTACTGCTCGATGTCCTCGCCGCTGGCGTCGGCGATGGCCAGCTCCATCACGTTGCCCATCACCTCGCGGTCCGCCTCGGGCGAGAGCGTCCCCATGTCGATCAGCGTGTCGAGGATGGCGTCGATGTCCTGCCGGGCGACGGCGACGTAGAACTCGACGATCTTCTCCTGGATGAACGGGTCCACGCGCCCGGCCATGCCGAAGTCGTAGAATATCACGGTGCCGTCGTCGTCGACGGCGAGGTTCCCGGGGTGCGGGTCGGCGTGGAACACGCCGTCGTCGATGATCATCTGGAGGTACACCTCCTGGAGCGTCTCGGCGAGGGCGTTGCGGTCGAACCCCGCCGCGTCGAGCTCGTCGAGCCGGTTGATCTTCACGCCCGGGACGTACTCCATCGTGAGCACTCGCGGCCCGGAGACCGCCTCGTAGGCGGTGGGGATCCGGATCCGGTCGTTGCCGGCGAAGTTCTCCCGGATCTCCTCGAGCATCTCGCGTTCGCGCTCGTAGTCCATCTCCTCGCGGATCGTCTTCGCGAACTCGTCCGCGAGGTTCTCCAGCGAGAACGCCCGCCCGCTCCCGGTGAACCGCTTGACGATCGGGATCGACCAGCGGATCGTCCGGAGGTCGGCCTCGACGAGCGACTCGATCCCCGGGCGACGGACCTTCACGGCGACGTCGTTTCCCTCGTAGCGGGCGGTGTACACCTGTCCGAGGCTCGCGCCGCTTATCGGGTCGCGGTCGAAGTCGTCGAACGTCTCGTCGACGGGGCCGAATTCCTCCTCGAGGACGACCCTCGACTCCTCCCACGGGGCCGGCGGCACGTCGTCTTGGAGTCCCTCCAACACGTCGATGTACGCCGGCGGGAGGATGTCGGGGCGCGTCGAGAGGATCTGGCCGAGCTTGATGAACGTCGGGCCGAGCGTGAGCAGGATGTCGAGGAGCACCGCGGCGCGCTCGCGCTGGGTCTCCGCGTCGACCTCGCGGCCCCCGCCGAACAGGAGGAACCGCTTCCGGTCCCGCCAGTAGGCGACGATCAGCGGCGAGAACCGCCGGAGGACCACGAAGAACCGCCAGTAGGCGCGAAGGTTGACCAGCGTGACCACCCGTCAGGCGTCGGCCTCGTCGTCGGAACCGTCGGCCTCGCCCCCTTCGTCGGCCTCGTCGACGGGGATGGTGCGGGAGGCGTCCCCGGTCCGCTTCGGGATCGTGACCTCGAGCACCCCCCGGTCCATCTCGGCGTCCGCGCCGCTCCCGTCGGCGTCGCCCGGGAGCGGGAGCTCCGCGTCGAGGAACAGGGGGCGGTCCTCGCGGACGTAGCGGAACCCCTCGGGAACCCCCTTCTCGCGGCGACCCTCGATGACGATCCGACCGTCCTCGGCGAGGACCTCGGTCGTCTCCGCGGTCGCGCCGGGGAGGTCGACGACGAGGACGTACCCGTCGTCTGATTCGAGCAGGTCCGCAAACACCGCGTCCGGGAGGTCCCGGAGCGCGTCACGTAACGCTGACATGTACACGGGTACGGTCGCCGCGGCGAAAAAGGTGTGGAAAGGGGGGACCGAGACGGGGAGTCGGCGGGTCAGTCGTCGCGGTTGAAATCCAGATCGATGTCGATGTCGTCCAGGTCGAGGTGCTTGATGTCCGCCCCCTGCGACTCGCCCGGCAGGATGTCGCCGAGGCTCGCGCCGAACGCGGCCCCGGCCCAGACGAACGCCACGCGGGAGACCAGTTCGAGCGCGGCGGGGTCGCCCTCGTGGAGCCGCCCCCAGAGGAACATCATGAGCACGGAGGTGAACAGCGAGACGAGCAGGATCCCGGCGTAGCGCCGCGGAACGAGCCCGAAGATCGGGTGGCTGATCTCGATCTGCCGGAAGTCGGCGAAGTACAGCAGTCCGGCGGTCATGACCAGCACGAACCCCACGTGGACGAGCAGGAAGACGGGCACGCCGCCGGGCGTGACCGCGGCGAACCACGCCGCGATCTCGAAGACGCCCCCCTCGACGAGCAGGGGTAACGCGAAGAGGACTGAACCCACGAACGCCTCGGCCATGTCCCGCGAGGTGTACTTCGTGATCCGGGTCCTGAACGCCGAGCTCCCGGGCATTCGCTCGACCAGCGAGATGGTCTGGCGCACCTTCTCCCGCTCGTGCTCCCCGTCGACGGTGTCGCTCAGGGCGTCGAGCTTCGCGAGCAGGTCGTTGATGTCGGGGTTCTCGAGACCGCCGTTCGGCGGGACGCTCCGGTCCGCCTCGTCGGTCGGCCCCGCCGAGCGGTCCCCGTCGGGAGACGAGCCCGATCCGACGGACCGTCGTCCCGAGTCGTCGCCGTCCATTGTCGGACGGTCGACGCGGGCGTCGCAAAAGCGTATCGGCGGCCGGATCGACGGGAGGAGCGGCGAACCGTTTATACATCGTGAGGTGTTAACACCTAACACGAGGTGAGTACCGACGACATCGAGGATCCGACCACGCAGTCATCGACCGTCGAGCGGTACCGCGCGATCGCGACTGTCCGATCCACGCGTTTCGTAGCGGGGCGTCCCCCCTCGACGTGACGCTGGCGTCCCGTCGTTTCCGATTCCGGCTCCGGCGACATCGCTCGCGGGAGCCGCTCCGTCGCGAGCCCCGCCGCCGTCTTTTTTATGTTCCCGAGCGACGCCCGAGGAACGACGAGAGCGCCGCGTTGAACGCCGCGGGGCGTTCGAGCATCGCGAGGTGCGCGGCCCCCTCGATCGTCGCCCGTTCGCAGTCGTCGATCCCGTCCGCGAGGTAGTCGTGGTACGCCGGCGGCGTGAGCGCGTCGCGCTCGCCGACGACCGCGAGCCCCGGCGCCGCGACCTCGTCGAGCCGGTCGCGCACGTCGAACGCGTGGCAGGTCCGGAAGTCGCGCTCGGTGACCGCGCGGCCGCACTCCCGCATGCCGGCCCGAGAGAGCTCGGCGTACTCCGGGGGCGCGTCGTGGAAGAGTCGGTCGGGCTCGTGGAGCAGGTCGATCGCCCGGTCGAAGTCGGTCGCGAGCGCGTCCAGCAGCGGCTCCGCGACCGCGAGCTTCGCGCCCGTGCCCGCGAGGACGAGTCCGTCGAGCGGGAGGTCGCGCTCCAGCACGATCCACAGGGCCACGGCGCCGCCGAGGGAGTTCCCGCAGAGGACGGTCGCGCCCGTCGCCTCCGCGACCGCGACGACGTCGTCCGCGTAGGCGCCGAGCGTCTCGGGCCCGGCCGGCGCGTCGACGCCGTCGCTGTCGCCGTGCCCGGAGAGGTCGAGCGCGACGGTCGGAAACCGGTCGCTCAGGCGCGCCTGCGCCTTCCAGACGTCTTTGCTCCCGCCGCTCCCGTGGACGAAACAGACCGTGGGCCCGTCGCCGCCGCGGTCCGAGACGCGGTACGCGGTGTCGCGGCCGTCGTGGGTGACTCGCTGCATGTCCCCGTCTCCCGCGCGCCCGGTCATAAACGTCCGGCGAACGGCGCCTTCTGGGGGAGGAGACGGGGCGGAAGCGGCGGGCGGATCGCTCCGAAACGACCCCGAACCGCAACACCACCGATACGTCCGTGGAATCTCACGTCATGCGGTTTTTAGCGACATGTTTAAATACTCTCGCGCCTAACTTGTAGTTAGCATGAATCACCAACAGACCCGATCGACCGGCGACGGCGCGCTGCTCCGCCGGTTCGAGTACGATGACGGGTGGATCGTCGCCGCCGATCTGGGTGCCGACGCCGCGAACGTGAGCGTCGACGCGGTCGGCGAGACGGCGATCGTCGTCGTCGAGGGCGACGGCGAGCCGGTCGAGTCGGAGTTCGAACTGCCGGGCCCGGCCGCGTCGACCGCGGTCGCGAACGGCGTGATCACGGTCGAAGGCGGCACGGTTGCGGACGACACGCCCGGGGACGACACGACGGAGGGCGAGCGATGAAGCTCACCGTCAGACCCCTCAAGCAGAAGGACGCCGGGCGCCGCCTCGCGGCGATCGACCGCGTCGCGGCCGAGGAGCTGGGGCTCTCCGGCGGCGACATCGTCCGCGTCGAGGGCGCGGACGGGGCCGCGATCGCTCGCGTCTGGCCCGGCTACCCCGAGGACGACGGGAGCGGCGTCGTTCGCATCGACGGGCGGCTCCGCCAAGAGGCGAACGTCGGCATCGACGACCGCGTGACGGTCGAATCGGTCGACGTCTCCCGGGCGGAGTCGGTCACGATCGCCTTCCCGAGCCAGCTCCGCGTGCGCGGGCAGATCGCCCCGTTCATCCGCGACAAGCTCTCCGGGCAGCCGGTGACCGAGGGCCAGACGATCCGCACGTCGATGGGGTTCGGCCTGATGGGCGGCCAGTCGCAGGCGGTGCCGATGAAGGTCGCTTCGACCACCCCGTCGGGGACGGTCGTCATCACCGACGACACCGAGATCGAGATCTCCGAGGTCCCCGCCGAGGAGCTCGCCGAGCGGAGCGGGAGCGGCGAGGGCGCGAGCGAGGGCCCGGACGTCACCTACGAGGACATCGGCGGGCTCGACGGCGAGCTCGAACAGGTCCGCGAGATGATCGAGCTGCCGATGCGGCACCCGGAGCTGTTCAAGCGGCTCGGCATCGACCCGCCGAAGGGCGTCCTGCTCCACGGCCCGCCGGGCACCGGGAAGACGCTGATCGCGAAGGCCGTCGCCAACGAGATCGACGCCAGCTTCCACAACATCTCCGGCCCGGAGATCATGTCGAAGTACTACGGCGAGAGCGAGGAGCAGCTCCGTGAGATCTTCGAGGAGGCCTCGGAGGAGGCGCCCTCGATCATCTTCATGGACGAGCTCGACTCGATCGCGCCCAAGCGCGAGGAGGCCGGCGGCGACGTCGAACGGCGCGTCGTGGCCCAGCTGCTCTCGCTGATGGACGGGCTCGAAGAGCGCGGCGAGGTCGTCGTCATCGGCGCCACCAACCGCGTCGACGCCATCGACCCCGCGCTCCGGCGCGGCGGTCGCTTCGACCGCGAGATCGAGGTCGGCGTCCCCGACCGCGACGGCCGCAAGGAGATCCTGCAGGTCCACACCCGGAACATGCCGCTGGTCGAGGGGATCGACTTAGACGAGTACGCGGAGAACACCCACGGCTTCGTCGGGGCCGACCTCGAGTCGCTCGCGAAGGAGTCCGCGATGCACGCGCTGCGCCGGATCCGCCCCGAGCTCGACTTAGAGAGCGACGAGATCGACGCCGACGTGCTGAACTCCATTCAGGTCACCGAGGAGGACTTCAAGGAGGCGATGAAGGGCATCGAGCCCTCCGCGCTCCGCGAGGTGTTCGTCGAGGTCCCGGACGTCACCTGGGACCAGGTCGGCGGCTTAGAGGACACCAAAGAGCGGCTCCGCGAGACGATCCAGTGGCCGCTGGAGTACCCCGAGGTGTTCGAGGAGCTCGACATGCAGGCCGCCAAGGGCGTCCTGATGTACGGCCCGCCGGGCACGGGGAAGACCCTGCTCGCGAAGGCCGTCGCCAACGAGAGCGAGTCGAACTTCATCTCGATCAAGGGGCCGGAGCTGCTGAACAAGTACGTGGGCGAGTCCGAGAAGGGCGTCCGCGAGGTGTTCAGCAAGGCCCGCGAGAACGCGCCGACGATCGTGTTCTTCGACGAGATCGACTCGATCGCGACCGAGCGCGGGAAGAACTCCGGCGACTCCGGCGTCGGCGAGCGCGTCGTCTCCCAGCTGCTGACCGAGCTCGACGGGCTCGAATCGCTGGAGGACGTCGTCGTCATCGCGACGACGAACCGCCCGGACCTCATCGACTCGGCGCTGCTCCGGCCCGGCCGGCTCGACCGCCACGTGCACGTGCCCGTGCCGGACGAGGAGGCCCGCCGGAAGATCCTGGAGGTCCACACCCGGAACAAGCCGCTGGCCGACGACGTCGACCTCGACGCGATCGCCCGGAAGACGGAGGGGTACGTCGGCGCCGACCTCGAGGCCGTGGCCCGTGAGGCGTCGATGAACGCCTCTCGGGAGTTCATCGGCAGCGTCACGCGCGAGGAGGTCGGCGAGTCCGTCGGCAACGTCCGCGTGACGATGGCGCACTTCGAGGACGCCTTAGACGAGGTGAACCCGAGCGTCACCCCCGAGACGCGGGAGCGCTACGAGGAGATCGAAAAGCAGTTCCAGCGGTCGGAGGTCGACCGCGCCGACGCCGAGCCCGGCACCGCGTTCCAGTAGTCGGACCGTCGGTCGGCCGGAATGACCGGAGCGATCCGAGACGGACCGGACCCGGACGAAGCGTATTTTTAGATCAGTCCCGCCGTCGACAGCAGGAAGAACGCGGCGACGAGGACGATCCCGATCGTGACCAGGCGCCACGCGAGCTTCAGCACGAACTTGCCGACGACGATGATGATCGCGACGGCGACCAAGGCGACGAGCAGCTGCCCGGCTTGGCTGGCGAGGAGGCCGGCCTGCAGCGGGAGCGACGATGCCACGGCGGCGAGCGAAGCGGTCATGTCCGGGCCCACGAGCACGTCGGGCATAAGCTTGTGGGGAGGCGCCGCGCCGTCGATTATTGAAATCTGATAGGTATGCCGGCAAATACTGCGACAGGGAGACGACGAGGTTGCGCTCGCGAGGGCCGTGACCGCGGTAACACGGAGCATAACGTCGAAAATGAGGGGTTAGCGACCCCCCTTTTGTTCCGATGCGGCGGCGATCACGTCTTGCGGTTTTTCGCCTCAGATATCAGTTTCACTCTGGTCTGGCTACGCTTATGTGTCCGGAACACGTGCAGATGTAACGTAATCGAATCCGGCGTCAGACACGCGGACCGGGAATTACATACCGAATCGAACAGGTAGTCACCTATCCGGGCCGGGAGCGGAACACAAAAGGGCCTGCTGCGACAGTACGTATACACTAAATGAGCCAGAACGCACGTCAACCGAGCGGGGTGGCCGTCGAATGAGCAGCGACGGCGTCGCCGCCGACGAACTCGAACTGCCGATCAAACGAACCACGGGCGACACGATGGAGGAACGCCTCACCGCCAACGCCTACCACAACATCCTGCCCGCGCGTTACCTCCGGAAGAACGCGGACGGCGAGACGATCGAGAACCCCGAGGAGCTGTTCGACCGCGTCGCGCGCAACGTCGCGCTCGCGGAGGCCGTCTTCGAGGCCGAGAAGCAGGGCGTCGAGGTCACCGTCACGCCCGACCAGCTGAAGCCCGACCATCCCCGCCGAGACGAACTGGCGGAGGAAGTGTTCGGCGCCGGCACCACCGCCGAGGACGACGCGGAGGCGACGCTCACCGCGCACAACGTCAACAAGTTCGCGTACGACACCGTCGTCCCCGAGCTCCCCGAGAGCGTGCGCGACCACGTGGCGGCGACCGCGGACCGGTTCCGCGACGGGATGGAGCAGCTCTCCTTCATGCCGAACTCGCCGACCCTGATGAACGCGGGCGACGAGCTCCAGCAGCTCTCCGCCTGCTTCGTCGACTCCCCCGACGACGACATCACCGACATCCACCAGACCGCCAAGGAGGCGGCCGAGGTGTTCCAGTCCGGCGGCGGGATGGGGTACGCGTTCTGGAAGCTCCGCCCCTACGGCGACTCCGTCGGCTCGACGGGCGGCATCGCCTCCGGCCCGATCACGTTCATGCGGACGTTCGACCAGATGTGCGAGACGATCGCGCAGGGCGGCGCGCGCCGCGGCGCCCAGATGGGCGTCATGCGCGTCTCGCACCCCGACGTCATCCAGTTCATCCACTCGAAGAACAAGGACGTCTCGCTGGCGCACTCGCTCCGCCTGAACGACCCCGACGACTTCACGCACAACTCCTTCGCGGACGCCTTAGAGGAGGCGCGCGACCTCATCGACGAGGACGGGAAGGTGCCCGAACACCTCCGGAACGCGGTCGAGGGCCACCTGTCGAACTTCAACATCAGCGTCGGCGTCACCGACGACTTCATGGAGGCGCTGTACAACGACGAGGAGTTCACCTTCACCAACCCCCGCACGGAGGAGCCGCACGTCGCGACCCCCGAGACGAAGGAGATATACGACATGTTCGGCCTCGGCGAGCACGTCGAGGTCGGCGAGGAGCTCTCGATCCCGGCCCAGGAGCTGTGGGACGACATGATCGAGGGCGCCCACGAGAACGGCGAGCCGGGCGTCATCTACCTCGAGCGCGTCAACAAGGAGCACTCTTTCGACGTGGAGGAGCACCCGGACCACCGCATCCTCGCGACGAACCCCTGCGGCGAGCAGCCCCTCGAGGAGTACGAGGCCTGTAACCTCGGTCACATCAACCTCTCGACGCTCGCGGCGCAGGACGCGCCGGATTGGCGCGTCTGGTCCGAGGCGCACGCGGACGAGTACGACTCGCAGGAGGCCGCCATGTCGGCGTTCCTCGAGCAGGCGATCGACTTCGAGGAGTTCGACGAGCGGATCGACTACGGCACGCGCTTCCTCGAGAACGTCGTGACGATGTCGGACTTCCCGGTCGAGAAGATCGAGCAGAAGGTCCGCGACATGCGGAAGATCGGGCTGGGCGTGATGGGGCTCGCCCAGCTGTACATCCAGCTCGGGATCCCGTACGGCACCGAGGAGGGCAACGAGGTCGCCCGCCAGCTGATGACCCACATCAACCACGCGTCGAAGCAGACCTCCCACGAGCTCGCGACGGAGCGCGGGACGTTCAACGACTGGGAGGAGTCGAAGTACGCGAACCCCACCGAGCACCGCGAGTGGTTCGAACACTACACCGGTCTCGACGCCGACGAGTGGGCGGACGGCTTCCCGATCCGCAACCACAACACGACGACGATCGCGCCCACGGGCACGACGTCGATGATCGGGAACACCACCGGCGGCTGCGAGCCCATCTACAACGTCGCCTACTACAAGAACGTCTCCGACGACGTGCAGGGCGACGAGATGCTCGTCGAGTTCGACGACTACTTCCTGCGCACCTTAGAGGAGAACGACGTCGACGTCGACGCCGTCAAGGAGGAGGCCCAAGAGCAGATGGCGGCCAACGAGTTCGACGGCGTGGACGGGTTAGAGACGGTCCCGGACGCGATCGGCGAGCTGTTCGTCGTCACCGGCGACCTCTCGGGTAAGCAGCACGCGGCGGTCCAGTGCGCCTGCCAGGAGGGCGTCGACTCCGCCATCTCGAAGACGTGTAACTTCCCGAACGACGCCACCGCCGAGGAGATGGAGGAAGTGTACCGCTACATCTACGACCACGGCGGGAAGGGCGTCACCGTCTACCGCGACGGCACCCGCTCGAAGCAGGTGCTCACGACGCGCGCGAAGAACGCGGAGTTCGCCGACGAGAGCGAGGCGGCCGAGGCGATCGTCGAGCAGATCGGCGAGGTGTTCGGCGGCGTCGAGGCGTTCCTCGAGAACGAGGACGTGCAGGCGGCGATCGACACGGAGATCGCGGACCTGCTGGAGGCGAGCGAGCAGCCGCGGATCGACTACAGCGAGCGCAGCCCGCGCCCCGACTCGCTGAACGGCGTCACCCAGCGCGTCGAGACGGGGTACGGCAAGCTGTACGTCACCATCAACGAGGACGAGAACGGCCGGCCGTTCGAGCTGTTCGCGAACATCGGCCACTCCGGCGGCTACACCAACTCCTTCACGGAGGCGCTCGCGAAGGTCATCTCGACGGCGCTCCGCTCGGGCGTGGACCCCGACGAGATCGTCGACGAGCTGCAGGGCACCCGGAGCCCGAAGGTCGCCTGGGACAAAGGCGAGCAGATCCAGTCGATCCCGGACGCGATCGGCACCGCGCTCCGCCGCTATCTCGACGACGAGATCGACAAGGGGATTCCCCAACAGCAGAGCCTCGACGACGTCGAGCGCGACCTGGCGAGCGAGCCGACGAGCCAGACCGACGGCGGCGCGGTCGACGCCGGCGCGGCGACCGACGGCCCGACCGCGAACGGGGCGGCCGAGGACGACGCGGCCGGCGCCGACGACGCGATGCAGGAGCTCATCGCGGCGGGCGAGTCGCCCGAGTGTCCCGACTGCGGCGGGATGAACCTCTACTACTCCGAGGGCTGCAAGACGTGCGAGTCGTGCGGCTGGTCGGAGTGCTGACGGCGTAGCGAATCGGTCGTTCGACGCCCGCGGTGCGATTTTTCACGCGTTCGATCGCCGGTGACGCGCAGTGTGCGATCGATAGCGAAAGTGAGTGTTACAGATCGGCGACTACGGTCGGTATTTAAACGATCGCGAGCGACAACGATGGTCGCTTATAAATGAGAGGTGCGGTGGCGCGTGCCTGCGAGGCCGTCTCGCGGCCGAGCAGCACGCGCGAGGGACGCCGCGAGCGGAGCGAGCGGCGAGGCTGGGGAGGTGTGAGGTTGGGTTGTATGCGGTCTGGGCTTTGGAGGTTGTCACCGCGGAGTCGTCGCCAACTCATAAGTAGTCGACAGCACCGCCACGCTCCGCGTCATAAACGACCACACCATCACACTGAGAGACGTACTCCCGCTATCGATCGGGAGACAGGCGCACCGCTTCGGCGGGTACAAAAACGAAGCAGAATCGCGACGTCCGAGAGCTCTCGCCGAGTCAGTCGTCTTCGAGCGCCTGCGCGATGCGCTGGAGCTGACGGGTGGCGTCGCGGACCTCGTCGCGGAGCTGGCGGACCTCGCGCACGAGCTCCTCGTTGCCGGCCTGGTCGCCGCCCTCCTCGCCGCGTGCGCCCGGACCGCCGGGACCGCCGCCCATCCCCGGCGGGCCGCCGGCGCCGCCCGGACCGCCACCGCCGCCCATCATGCCGGACATCATCTGCGCGAACGGGTTGCCGCCGCCACCGCCGCCGCCCATGCCCGGCGGACCGCCGCCGCCCATCATCTCTTCCGGATCGGGCCGGTCGCCCTCCTCGCGCTCCTGCTCGCGTCGCTCGCGGATCTCCTCGACGCGCTCGCGGAAGGACTTCTCTTCGGCGTCGTCGCCGCCCTGATCTTCGGCGGCGTCGCCGCCCTGATCTTCGGTGGCGGTGCCACCCTGTTCCTCGCCGGCGTCGGCGTCGTTGGTCTCGTCGTCTGCCATGGGTCTCGGTTCGGTAGCCCGGCCGAAAAGGGTTGTTGCTCGGGCACCGACGGTGCGTTTATACCGAGGTACCCGATCGCGACGTTCGCCTCGCCGTCGCGGCGTTTCGGGTCTCAGGGGCGAACCGGCCGGTGGCAGTTCGGACACTCGGTCGTCTCCGCGTCGCGACCGACCGCGGGCACGCGGTTGCCGCAGTTCGGGCACCGCGTCCGGGTGCGCGCGTACTCGGTGCTCGATGGGACGGGGGACCGGTCGTCGTCATCTCCCATGCTTCCGTTGTACGTGTTGGCACAGTAATAGCTTATCACTAAATTCCTAAAACGCCACGGAAGGGATTAAAACGGGCGCGAGACCGTCGCCGCCGGTCACGCGGGTCTGCCGATCGCGCGAGTCTGCGGATTACTCGTGTCCGGAGACGCGGACCGGCTCGTACGGCTCCTCCAGCCACTCTTGGTCCGAGGCGGACAGATCGATGTCGAGCGCCTCGACCGCGTCCTCCAGGTGTTCGACGCTGGTCGTCCCGACGATGGGCGTGTCGACCCGCTCCTTGTGGAACAGCCACGCCAACGCGATCTGGGCCATCTTCACGCCCTTCTCGTCGGCCAGCTCCGCGACGCGCTCGTTGACCGCCGGGCCGCCGCCCTCGCGGTACGGGTGCTCGTAGAGGTGCTCCTCGGTCTCGCCGCGGAGCGTGCTGTCGACCGCTTCGTGCGGCCGGGTGAGGTAGCCGCGCGCGAGCGGGCTCCACGGCATCACGCCGATCCCCTCCTTCTCACAGAGGGGGAGCATCTCGCGCTCCTCCTCGCGGTACGCGAGGTTGTAGTGGTTCTGCATCGTGGCGAACCGCTCGTACCCCTCGCGGTCGCTCGCGTGCAGCGCCTCGGCGAACTGGTGGGCCCACATCGAGGAGGCGCCGATGTACCGCACGTCGCCGCGGCGGACGGCGTCGTCGAGCGCCGCCAGCGTCTCCTCGATCGGCGTGTCGTAGTCCCAGCGATGGATCTGGTAGAGGTCGATCGCGTCCATGCCGAGCCGGTCGAGACTGTGTTGGAGCTCCTGTTCGATCGCCTTCCGCGAGAGCCCGCCCGAGTTCGGGTTCGACTCGTCCATCCGGAAGTACCCCTTCGTGGCGACGACCGTCTCCTCGCGGTGGCCTTCCAGCGCCTCGCCGAGGACGCGCTCCGACTCGCCGTTCGAGTACATGTTGGCGGTGTCGAAGAACGTCACCCCGAGCTCTAAGGCGCGCCCGACGATCTCTTTCCCCGCCTCCTCGTCGAGGACCCACTCGCGCCAGTCCGGGTCGCCGAAGCTCATACAGCCGAGACAGATCTTCGACACCGTCGTGCCGGTGTCGCCGAGCGTGGTGTACTCCATACGGCGACCAGACGGACGCGGAGTAAAAAGGTATCCGCACCGGTGGGACCGCCGCGGGAGCGACCTACGCGTTTCGGAACGACGCCGTGTACACGAGGAACGCGCCCGTCAGGAGCACGAACGCCAGGAACGTCACGAGCGCGAGCACGTTCGCGACCGGGGCGAGCGGGTCGAGGAACGACTGCCCGGTCGAGTCGAGCACGAGCACGGCGAGGAGGGCGGCGATCAGACCGAGGAGCCAGTTCGTGAGTATTTCGTCCACGACTCCACCCTCGTCGACGCCGAGTAAAAAGGAGGGTGTTGTGGCCCGGACCCCGACCGCTCGGCTCCCGGACCTACGTCGCCCGCGCCCGTGTAGCGGTTCGTGAGCGACGACGCCGAACGTCGTCGCGATGGGGTCGTTCGGCACCGACGTGCCCCCCTCGAAGCCGTACGCCTCCTCGGGGAGCGACGTGGACCGGATGAGCGACCACTGCGCGTCGGCCCTACTCGCCGCCCGCGAGCCGCTGTAGCCGGGGGAGCGCCTGCTCGTAGCCGAGGGCGACGACGCCGACGTACAGCGCGAGCAGCCCCATCCCGACCGCCCACGCGGCGAGGACGAGGTCGCCGGCGGAGGCCGCCGAGAGCCCGAACTGTTCGAGCACGATGCCGGCCGCCGAGGCCGCGGCGGCCACGATGACGACCGCGACGAGTTCCGCCAGTTCGACGGCGGCCGCGGGTATTTCGACCATACCGCCCCGCGTCGGCGGTCGGTTATCACTCTTTCGGGAACGGTCCGAGACGAGGGGGACGGTTACTTGAGACCGAACGTCCGCATCGCCGAGTCGGCGACGCCCTTCGCGATCAGCCCGAGCCCCGCCAGCAGGAGGGCGGTCCCGCCGCCGACGACGGGGTCGTACGCGGTCAACAGCCCGACCGAGAGGAGGACGAGGGCGACGCCGACGATACCGGTGGATCCGAGCGTGTCGCGCATATTCGCCGATCGACGCCGCGGCGTTTAAAAAGGGCGCTTCCGCGGGGAGAGCGGCCCTTTTATTTCCGGGAGCGCGTATCACCGCGTACGCATGAGCAACGGAGACGGCGACGGTCGAAACGACCTCCGGATGCCCGACGACGACGAGGTGTTCGCGGAGGTCGTCGAGATGCTCGGCGCGAACCGGGTACGCGTCCGCTGCGCCGACGGGAAGGAGCGGACCGCGCGCATCCCCGGGCGGATGCAGAAGCGGGTCTGGATCCGCGAGGACGACATCGTCCTCGTCGAGCCGTGGGACTGGCAAGACGAGAAGGGCGACATCGCGTGGCGCTACGAGAAGAGCGAGGCGGAGCAGCTCCGCGAGGAAGGCCACCTGCAGTAGCGCGAGCGCGGGGCAATCGCGAAGCGAGCCGGCTGCGCCACGGGAGCGGCGCCGAGACTCCGCGCGGCCGACCCCGGCGCCCCGCGGCGTCGACGAGCGACCGCCGACCGCCGCACCGTTTTTAAGTCCGAACGGCCCCGAGCGAGCGTATGCTTCGGCTCGCGATGACGACCGACGCGGAGACGTTCGACCGGGTGCGCGGGCCGCTCGCGGACCGCGGGATCGCCGTCGAGCACGTGCGGGCGAAGGAGCGGTCGCTCCGCGTCTCGGGCGGGGAGCGCGCCGAGGGCGGAGACGGTGGCGAGGGGAGTCGCGACGGCGAGTTCGACGGCTTCGACGTCGGCTTCGTCTACCCCTCCCGGCTCATGGAGGGCGCCGTCGTCGACGCGCGGCTGTCGGTGCCGTGGGTGAACGGCCGCGACGCCGTCCTCGCCTCGCGGAACAAGGCGGGCGCGCTCGCCGCGCTCGACGACGCCGGGCTCCCGACGCCGCGGACGACGCTGGTGTCGAATCCGGTCGACGAGGCGGTCGTCGCCGAGGCGGTCTCGCCGTTCTCGTACCCCGTCGTCGTCAAGCCGAACTCGGCGACACGGGGCGTCGGCGTCGCGACCGCCGGCGACCTCGACTCCCTGCTGGGCGTCGTCGACTACCTGAACCTCGTCCACGACTACCGCGCGACCGGCGACAAGTCGTACCTGATCCAGGAGTTCCTCCCCGACGCGCGCGACTACCGCGCGATGGTCGTCGACGGCGCGTACGCCGGTGCGGTGCGCCGAGAGCTCCCCGCGGACGCCCGCGAGCGCGGCCGGTGGAAACACAACGTCCACCGCGGCGCCGAGGCGACCGGCGTCGACCTCCCGGAGCGAGCCCGGAAGCTGGCCGAGCGGACGGCCGAGATCCTCGGGATCGACTACCTCGGCGTCGACCTGCTCGAGACGGACGACCGGCTCGTCGTCAACGAGACCAACGCGCGCCCGACGGTGGACGCGGCGACCAAGTACGAGCCGGAATTCTACGACCGGCTCGCGGGGCTCGTCGAGCGGACCGCAGCGGGGGAGAACTGACCGGGGGAGCGCGGCGACCCGCTACTCGAGGTCGATCGACGCGGAGTCGTCGTCGCGGTCGAACGCGACCTCGAGGACGCCGTTGTTGAACGTCGCGTTCGCGGAGTGCTCGTCGACGGGGACCGGGAGATCGACGGTCTCGTCGTACTCCCGCCGGTCGGAGGCCGCCGAGATGGTGAGCGCCTCGCCGTCGCACTGCAGGGAGAGCTCGTCCTTCGAGACGGCCGGGAGGTCGGCGACGAGCCGCACGCCGTCGTCGGTGGCGTACGCGTCCACGTGCGTCGCCGATCCGAAGCCGGCGTCCTCGGTGCCCGGTTCGCCGCCCGCCATCTCGTTCATCATCCGTTCGATCTCCTCGAAGAAATCGCCGAACGGATCGTCACGGTCGTCTCTATCCATATCTCACGTGAGGGCGGTGACCCCGATAAGCCTTCTGTCGGTCGCCGTTTTGGCCGGCTCGGGTCGGCGGCGCGCGGGAGGACGGGCGCGCCGCGACCGACCGCGGACTCGCCGCGACCCGAGCGCGAATCCGTCACGGTCGCCGACGGCGATCGTAACGAAATCCAACGATAGTGACGATCTCAGGCCGACTCGGCCGGATTTAAGTATCTGCGGCTCGCTTTTTCGTATATGAGTAAATCATATCTCGACGCGGCCGACGACGTGAGCGACGACGAGGTCGTGCGTGTCGGGCTCAACGGATTCGGCCGCATCGGGCGGAACGTGTTCCGGGCGGTGCTGGAGGCGCCGCGGATCGAGCTCGTCGGCGTCAACGACGTGATGGAGTTCGACGACATGGCGTACCTCGCGAAGTACGACACCGTCATGGGTCGGCTCGACGGCGTCGAGCGCGAGGGCGACTCGCTGACCATCGGCGGCACCTCGGTCCCGCTGTACAACGTGCAGGACCCCGCGGACCTCCCGTGGGCCGAGCTCGACGTCGACGTCGCCCTGGAGTGTACGGGCGTCTTCCGGACGTACGACGACGCGAGCGCGCACCTCGACGGCGGCGCGGACACCGTGATCATCTCGGCGCCGCCGAAGGGCGAAAAGCCCGTCAAGCAGCTCGTCTACGGCGTGAACCACGACGAGTACGACGGCGACGACGTGGTCTCGAACGCCTCCTGTACGACGAACTCCATCACGCCGGTCGCGAAGGTGCTCGACGACGAGTTCGGCGTCGACGCCGGCACCCTCACCACCGTCCACGCGTACACCGGCTCGCAGGCGCTCATCGACGGCCCGAAGGCGAAGACGCGCCGCGGGCGCGCGGCCGCCGAGAACATCGTGCCGACCTCGACGGGCGCGGCCGGCGCGGCACAGCAGGTCCTCCCGCAGCTCGAGGGGAAGATCGACGGGATGGCGATGCGCGTTCCGGTCCCGAACGGCTCGCTCACCGAGTTCGTCGTCAGCCTCGACGAGACCGTCACCGAGCAGGACGTCAACGCGGCCTTCCGCGACGCCGCCGACTCCGGTCCGCTCGCGGGCGTGCTCGGCTACACCGACGACGAGGTCGTCTCCAGCGACATCGTCGGCCTCCCCTTCTCCAGCTACGTCGACCTGCAGTCGACGAACGTCGTCGCCGGCGGGAAGCTCCTGAAGATCCTCACCTGGTACGACAACGAGTACGGCTTCTCGAACCGGATGCTCGACATGGCCGCGTACGTCCGCGACGAGGCGTAAGCGGCCGACCGCGCCCGGCGGGGCCGACGCGGCTCGGTCTCTCACGCGACGCGCCCACCGGGCGGCAACGTTCCCCCGGAGAACCACTTATTAAATATCCAATCGACGACCGTTCACCCATGGCTACCTTCGACACCATCGACGACATCCCGGCAGACTCGCGCGTCCTCGTTCGGCTCGACCTCAACTCGCCGATCGAGGACGGAGAACCGCAGGACAACCGCCGCTTCGAGCGTCACGCGGAGACGGTCCGCGAACTCGCCGAGGCGGGCCACCGCGTCGTACTGATGGCCCACCAGGGCCGCCCCGGCCGCGACGACTTCACGTCGCTGTCGGGCCACGCCGCGATCCTCTCGGCGCACGTCGGCCGCGACGTCGCCTTCGTCCCGGACACGTACGGCGACGAGGCGCTTTCGGCCATCGACGCGCTCGGCGCGGGCGAGGTCCTCCTGTTAGAGAACACCCGGATGTGCGAGGACGAGCTCCCCGAGGCGTCGCCCGAGGAGAAGGCCGAGACCGAGTTCGTCCGGACGCTCGCGCCGCGGTTCGACGCGTACGTCAACGACGCGTACTCCGCGGCGCATCGGTTGCACGCCTCGCTGGTCGGCTTCCCGCTCGCGCTCCCCGCGTACGCCGGCCGCGTGATGGAGACCGAGTACGAGGCCAACACCGCCATCGCGACCCGCAAGTTCGACGGGCCGGTGACGATGGTCGTCGGCGGGACGAAG
Organism: Halorubrum sp. B52; assembly: GCF_059752555.1. Classification (NCBI taxonomy): domain Archaea; kingdom Methanobacteriati; phylum Methanobacteriota; class Halobacteria; order Halobacteriales; family Haloferacaceae; genus Halorubrum; species Halorubrum sp. B52. Next base: position 153,870 of record NZ_MWTG01000012.1, read on the forward strand.
GCGACCGACGTGATCGGCGTGATGGACGCCTTAGACGACCGGGTCGACCGCTTCCTCCTCGGCGGCGTCGCCGGCGAACTGTTCCTGCGCGCCGCGGGTCACCCGGTCGGGCACGACGTCGGCGGGTCGGACCTGTTCGACGAGCAGTGGGAGCAGAACCGCGAGCTGATCGAGTCGGTGCTCGAGGAGCGAGGCGACGCGATCCGCCTCGCGACGGACCTCGCGTACGAGGGCGAAGACGGCGAGCGCGCGGAGGTCGCCGTCGACGACGTCGACGAGAAGGACACGGGGTACCTCGACGTGGGGTCGGAGACGGTCGCGGCCTACGAGCCCGCGATCCGCGACTCCGACGCGGTGTTCGTGAAGGGGGCGCTCGGCGTCTTCGAGGACGAGCGGTTCGCCGACGGCACCGTCGGCGTGCTGGAGGCCATCGCCGACACCGACTGCTTCTCGGTCGTCGGCGGGGGCGACACCTCGCGCGCCATCGAGATGTACGGCCTGAGCGAGGACGACTTCTCGCACGTCTCCATCGCGGGCGGCGCGTACATCCGCGCGCTGACGGGCGAGCCGCTGCCGGCCGTGGAGGTCCTCGAGGCGGCGGCCGGGCGGCAGTAGGGCGTCGGACCGGAGCTCCGCGCTCGCGTCCGGACTACTCCTCGTTGAGGTCGAGGTCGAACTGCTCGTTCTCGGTGACCGCGTTCAAGACGACGCTCGTGTTCGACTCGCGGATGTCGGCGTCGGTGAGGATGGACTTGATCTGGTCGTTCATCCCGTCCGTGTCGGTGAACTTGCCGATCGCGATCACGTCGTAATCGCCCGTGACCTCGTAGACGCTCACCATCTGCTTCTCCTGGCGGAGCCTCTCGGTCACGTCGGGGAGCGCGCTCCCCTCGACCTTCAGCTGGAGCACGGCGGTCACGTCGTAGCCGAGCTTGTCGTAGTCGACGATGGGCGTGTACCCGCGGATCACGCCCTCGTCCTCGAGGTCGCGGAGGTGATTCGAGACGGTGGTCACGGAGACGTCGAGCTCGTCTCCGAGGCTCCGGAGGCTCGCGCGACCGTTGCTGAGAAGCGAATTGACGAGTTTGGCGTCGAGGTTTTCGTACGTCATCACACCTATCCACGCGTTCGGGGGTTTATAATTTTACGAACGTCCAGCATTATTGCCGCACTGGCGGTTCATGCACCAAGCGATAAGGCCTTTATACTGGCAGATAACTAACGAAGCGTCCAGAACATGACGGACGAACACGCGAAACCAGACGGCGGCCTCACGGCCGAAGAACAGGCGGTACTCGACGAGATCGAAGAAGAAAACGTCGACTTCCTGCGGCTCCAGTTCACCGACATCCTCGGCGTCGTGAAGAACGTCTCCGTGCCGGCTCACCAGGCGGAGAAAGCGTTCACCGAGGGGATCTACTTCGACGGCTCCTCCATCGAGGGGTTCGTGCGCATTCAGGAGTCGGACATGCGCCTCGTCCCCGACCCCGACACGTTCGCGGTGCTCCCGTGGCGCAGCGACGGCGAGGACGGCTCCGCGGCCGCCCGGATCATCTGTGACATCGTCACCACGGAAGGGGAACCGTTCGAGGGCGGTCCGCGCCAAGTGCTGAAGAGCGTCCTCTCGAAGGCCGACGACATGGGGTACACGGTTTCGATCGGGCCGGAGCCGGAGTTCTTCCTCTTCAAGACGGACGACGACGGCAACGCGACGACGATCCCCCACGACAACGGCGGCTACTTCGACCTCGCGCCCAAAGACCTCGCGAGCGACGTGCGCAAGGAGATCATCTTCACCCTCGAGGAGATGGGCTTCGAGATCGAGGCGTCCCACCACGAGGTCGCTGAAGGGCAACACGAGATCAACTTCAAGTACGACGACGCGCTCACGGCCGCGGACAACATCGCGACGTTCCGCGCCGTGGTCCGCGCGGTCGCGGCGCAGCACGACCTCCACGCGACGTTCATGCCCAAGCCGATCGCCGAGATCAACGGCTCGGGGATGCACAGCCACATCTCGCTGTTCGACGACGACGGCAACGCCTTCGCCGACGACGACGACGAGTTCAACCTGAGCGAGACGGCCTACCAGTTCATGGGCGGCATCCTGAACCACGCGCAGGCGTTCACGGCCGTCACCAACCCGACCGTGAACTCCTACAAGCGCCTGGTGCCCGGCTACGAGGCGCCCATCTACGTCGCGTGGTCCGACACGAACCGCTCGGCGCTCGTCCGCGTCCCGGACGCGGCCGGCGTCTCCGCGCGCTTCGAGGTCCGCAGCCCCGACCCGTCCTGTAACCCCTACCTCGGACTGGCGTCGATGATCGCGGCCGGCCTCCACGGCATCGAGACGGAGGCCGACCCCGGCGACCCGGTCCGCGAAGACATCTACGAGTTCGACGACGAGAAGCGCAAGGAGTACGGCATCGAGACGCTTCCGGCGAACCTCGGAAAGGCGGTCGACGCCCTCGAAACCGACGAGGTCATCCAGGACGCGCTCGGCCCGCACACCTCCGAGAAGTTCGCCGAGGCGAAGTCCCAGGAGTTCAGCGAGTACCTCACCCAGGTCTCCCAGTGGGAGGAGGACCGCTACCTCGAGACGTTCTGAAAGGCTCCGCTTCGGCCGTTCTCTCTTTCTTTCTCAGTCGTTTCCGTTCGACCAGTCGCTCGCGGTGCGGTCCGACCGGACCGCACCGATCCGCGCCGGCAGTGCGGGCAGCGCGACGACGGCGACGACCGCGGCGGTTGTCGCGGCCAGCGTGACGACGAGCGAGTCGGCGAGCGAGTACGCGCCGACCCAGAGCGCGCCGGTGACGGCGAGCGCCGGGACCGCGATCCGGACCGGGACCGCGGGCTCGTCGCCGGAGACGAGCCGCCAGCCCGCCGCGCCGCCGAGCCCGGTGGCGATCCCGATCCCCGCCTCGACGACCTCCCCGGTGTGTCCGCCGGCGAACGCGACGCCGGCCGCGGCGGTCGAGACGACCCCGGCCAGCAGGAACGCCGGGGTGGGGTCGAGCCCGGCGGTCGGCTCGCGCCGGTCCACCCACGAGGCGTTCCGCCGGCGGAGCCGCGGGTCCCCGGCGAGCCACAGCGCGACGGCGACGACGCCGGCGCCGAGGCAGAGGCCGGCGACGACGTCGACGAGGTAGTGGACCTCGATGATCACCCGCGAGGCGGCGACGGCGACGGCGACGACGCCGGCCGCGAGCAGTCGCGTCCGGTCGGTCCACGCGCGGTCGTACAGCAGCGCCAGCGCGAGGTACGCCGCCGCGCCGCCGGTGGCGTGTCCGCTCGGGAAGCCGAAGCCGTCGGAGAGCACCTGCGCCTCGTACCATCCCGCGAGCAGACCGGGGAGCCACGTCGGCACGTCGGCCGGTCCCATCGCTCCCGGCGGTCGGGGGAGGGCGAACCACGCCTTGCCGAGCGCGACGGCGGCGTACGCGCAGGTGACGGCAGCGACGGCGGTCGCGCCGGCGCGGCGCGGCGAGGCCGCGAGCCGGTCGCCGGCGAACCAGTAGGCGACCGCCAAGATCCCGAAGAGGAACCACGGGTCCGCGAGGTGGGTGACGGCCGCGAAGAAGACGACGACGGCCTCGGGGAGCGCGTCGGCGAGGGCGGTCCCGCCGACCCCGCGCTCCGCGGAGACGAGTCCCGTCACGGGTCAGTCGTCGCCCCGGTCGCGGGCGTAGTCGAGCGCCTTCCCGGGCGTCTCGATCAGGTTGAGACCGATGCCGACGACGATGAAGAGGGTGTACAGCCCCAGCGTCGACAGCCCGAGGATGAGCATCGAGGCGATGGCGTAGAGGCCGTCGAGGAAGGAGAACGCGCCCAAGATCAGCACCGTCCCGTACAGCAGCACGAGGTACGGCCCCCAGCCGCGGGCGTGGCCGCGCCGCATCCGGGACCGGACGTAGCGTTTCAGCTCCGACTCCACCGCGGGCTTGTCGACGGTGCGCCGCTCGACGTCGTCCTCGAACTCGTCGAACTCCGCCCGCAGCCGTCCGACTTCCTCTTGGAGCGCCGCCACGTCCGGCGCTCCGGTCGGCCGTTCCTCGTCGCCGGCGTCGCCCGCGCCGTCCGACTCGCCGTTCATACCCGTGGGTCGGCCGCGGTCGTGTTGTAACTGCCGGTCCGCGTCGTCGACGGGGGGTGGGGCGCCGGCGCCCCGTTCCGCCAGGACGACGTTGACGACGCCGCCGATCACGACCACGGTGGCCGCGAGGTACAGCCACGTGACGAGGAGGAGGACACCGCCGATCACGCCGTACACCTGGTACTGGCCGGCGTTCGCGGCGTACACCTGAAAGCCGGCCTGCAGCAGCGTCCAGCCGACGGCGGCGAAGGCGGCCCCGGGGAGCGCCTCCCGGATCCCGATCGGGGGCTCGGGCAGGAGGTAGTACATCGGGAGGAAGACGACCGCGAGGAAGCCCGGTAACGCGAGGATGCTCGCGGCCTCGACGATCGGGACCGTGTCGGCGGCCGCGACGAACGCGCCGACGGCGACCATCACGCCGACGCCGACGCCGACGGCGATGACGACCGAGCCGGCGTCGGTGAGCTGTTTGACGAAGTCGGGCGGCTCCGTGACGTCGTACAGCTCGGCGAACGCCGTGTCGAGCGCGCGGAACACCTTCAGCGTCGACCACAGCAGCACGGCGACGCCGAACAGGCCCGCGCCCGTCCGGCCGCCGCCGGAGGCGATCGCCGCGGTCACCGCCTCCTGGCCGGCCGGCGTGAGGAAGTCGCCGGCAATCGCCAGGAGCTCGTCCGCGAGCGCCTCGCCGAAGACGGCGCTGGCGACGACGACGAGCAGGAGTAACGCGGGGATCAGCGAGACGAACGCGTAGTAGGCGATGGCGGCGGCGAGGAACGTCACCTGCCGGTCGATCGCTGTGTCGACGACGCGGCGGACCGTTCCGATCGCGGCGGTCGAGTGTCGGGGCACGCTCTGGAGTTCGGGCGATAGCGACAAAAGCGGGGCGGGTGTCGGCGTCGGTGACGGGAAGGGAGGCCGCGTCGACAACGAGAGCCGTCAGGCGGCGTCGTCCAGAACGGCCGACCGCATCTCGGGGATCGACGCCGTGCTCTTGACCGCGGTGCCGCGGTAGTGGGCGCGGCTGGCCTCGTGGCCGGCCCCCCGCAGTCGGTCGACGAACTCGTCCATGCCGATGGCGGGCTCGCCCCACTCCTTGTACAGCCGGTGCTGGTCGTAATGCGTGGGGGTGTCGAGCTCGCGGGCGACGGTCCCGAGCAGCTTCCGGGCGCGCTTCGCCTCGCCCATGTCGTCGGTGACGCGTCGGCGGACCGCGCGGGCGAAGTCGGCGTCGGCGACCGGCCCCAGCCACAGCGGCCCGGCCGTGAGCACGCGGTCGTTGCCGCAGACGGGGCAGGTCGAGACGGGATCGGCGATCAGCCCGCGGGTCGGCTCGCGCCAGAGGCAGTCCTCGCAGTTGTCGACGTACCCCAGCTCGTCGATACAGGCGTCGGCCGCCTGCGCTCCCGACTCCAGTTCGAGGTAGGTCCGCGCGTAGTGGCGAGAGACGTGCGAGACGATCGGGCGGGCCGCCTTGTCGTAGCGCGCCGCGGTGCGCACCAGCGCGGAGATCAGCGTCCGGAGCCCCATCTCCGGGTGGTAGTCGGTGTTGCGCGGGACGGCGCCGTACTTCCGGATCCCGCTGTTGAGGTGCGCGCCGCAGAGGGGGGCGGTGTCGGTCGCCGTGACGCAGACGAGGTTGCGCGCGTTCGCGAGCGCGGCGTCCGCGAACGGGATCGGCGTCCCGTACGGGTCGAGGTCGACGACGTCGAAGACGTCCTCGTACAGCAGCGCGTTGACGTCGCGGTGGACCGTCTCCCCGTCGAGGTCGTTGGCGGCGAGGTTCTCGGCCGCGAGGTCGACGGCGTCGGGATCGACGTCGGCGCAGGTGACGTCGTACCCCTCGGCGGCGGCGCGCACGCCGCGGACCCCGGAGGCGGCCATCGCGTCGAGGTAGGAGGCCGCGCGCGGCTCGCGCTCGCGGTACGCGCGCAGCACCGCGACGGTGACGTCGCGGTTCAGCTCCTGGGTCGGGTTGAAGAAGACCCCGCCGCCGGTGCCCTCGCTTGCCCCGTCGCGGGCCTCGGGGACGGAGACGGTGAGACCGCCCTCCTCGATGTCCATGCCTCGGTTTCGGCCATCCGGCACAAAAGGACCGCGCTCCGCCGGTGACCTCCCCCGACGCGCCGCTCGCGTCCGTTCGGAACGCGGCGGCCATGAAGCGGGGCTTTTAGCCCGTCACCGCGGATACGTGGACACACTGATGTACGCTACGTTCAACCGAGACCGGGACGGCCGCCCGACGCGCGACCGCGACGCGACCGCGGAGGCGGATCGGCGATGGTGAGTCCGGCCCGCGTCGACGCGCTCACCGACCTCGCGTACGGCGCGCTGATCGTCTTATCGATCGTCCTCATCGCGACGCTGAACGTGAACGACGTCGGCGTCGCGTTCGGGATCGGGGTGTTCGCCTCCTACGTGGTCCACGTCGTCTGGAAGATGGCCCGGTTCGACCCCGACTGGATGACGCGGGAGGTCGCCGATCAGGTCGGCAAGGAGGTCGAGAAGAGCGTGGGCGACACCGTCAACAAGGAAGTGGAGAAGACCGTCGGGGACACCGTCAACAAGGAAGTGGAGAAGACCGTCGGCGAAACCGTCAGCAAGGAGGTCGAGAAGAGCGTCGGCGAAACCGTCAGCAAGGAAGTCGAGAAGACCGTCGGCGAGAAAGTCGAGGAGACCGTCGAGGAGACCGTCGAGAAGACCGTCGGCGACACCGTCAACAAGGAGGTCAGCGAGGTCGCCGACGACGTCAGCGACACCGTCAGCGAGGAGGTGTCGGGGAAGGTCGAGGAGACCGTCGGCGAGACCGTCGAGAAGACCGTCGAGGAGACGGTGGGTGAAACGGTCGAGAAGACGGTGGGCGAGAAGGTCGAGGAGACCGTCGAGAAGACAGTCGAGGAGACAGTGGGCGAGAAGGTCGAGGAAACCGTGGGCGAGAAGGTCGAGGAGACCGTCGAGAAAACCGTCGAAGAGACCGTCGGCGAGAAGGTCGAGGAAACTGTGGGCGAGAAGGTCGAGGAGACGGTGGACGAAAAGGTCGAGGAAACCGTCGAGAAGACCGTCGACGAGAAGGTCGAAGAGACGGTGGGCGAGAAGATCGAAGAGTCGGACGGAGACGAAGACCAGCGGAGCGATTCGTAACACGGCTGACTCACGGTGTCCCCCTCCCGTTCTCGCGGACCGATCCGGCCGTTAGCGTTACCGGATCGCCGACGAAAGCGTCGCGTATGGAGTTCGACGTCATCCGCGGCGACATCGCCGAACAGCGCGCAGACGCGCTCGTGAACGCCGCCGGAACCAGCCTGCAGATGGGAAGCGGCGTCGCCGGCGCGCTCCGTCGGAACGCGGGCGGCCCGATAAACGAGGCCGCCGTCGCGAAGGGCCCGATCGATCTCGGTGAGGTCGCCGTCACCGACGCGTACGAGTTGGACGCCGACCACGTGATCCACGCCGCGGCGATGCCGCACTACGGCGACGGACGCGCGACTCCCGAGAGCGTCGGCGACGCGACCCGGAACGCGCTGGCGACCGCAGAGGAACTGGGCTGCGAGTCGCTCGTCGTTCCGGTGCTCGGAACCGGTGCCGCCGGCCTCGGCTTCGAGGCGGGTGCCGAGACCGTCTGCGAGGAGATCGACGCACACGAGCCGACGACGCTGACCGACGTCCGGGTCATCGCGTACTCGGCCGAGGAGTTCCGAACGCTCGAAGCCGTCGCGGAGCGAGTCCGCTCGACGGAGCGGTAGCTGCGAACGCGTTGAGAAAGAGACCGCGAGAAGCGGGAAGCGGTCGTTACTCGTTCCCGAACATCTGGCGCATCATCGGATGCATCTCCATCAGCTGCTCCTCGGCGATCTCCTCGTACAGCTTGTACGTGATCGAGACCGCGAGCAGCAGTCCGGTGCCGGAGACCGAGCCGATGGTACCGAGCAGGTTCGCCATCACGGCGAGGAACCCGACGAGGGCGCCCCCGATGACGGTCACCTGCGGGATGTACCGCTCCATCACCTTCTCGACGACCTGCGGGTTCCGTCGGAAGCCGGGGATCTGCATCCCGGAGTTCTGGATCTGCTTCGCAGTCGCCTCCGGGCCCATCCCGGTCGTCTCGACCCAGAAGATGGCGAAGATCGCCCCGCCGACGATCATGAAGGTGAGGTCGATCGCGAGCCGGACCGCGATCATCCACGGTTCGCCGGTCGCGGCGCCGCGGAACCACATCCACTGCTCCGGCTGCTGGATGGGGTTCAGGTAGTAGAACAGCCCGGACGTGGGCTGTCCCTGCTCGCCGTACACCCCGAGCCACGCCGGCATCCCCGCCCACTGCGAGGAGAGGAGCTGGCCGACGAACTGAATGTTCGCCTGCAGCGCGCGCACGAGGATCATCGGCAGGACGGACGCGTAGATGAGCTTCACCGGGAAGCGGCCGCGAGCACCCTTCACGCGGGCGTGCGACAGCGGGATCTCGACGCGGACGGACTCCGCGTACACGACGATCCCGAAGATGAACACGGTCGTGAACAGCGCGAGGATGTTCCCCGGCTCGAACAGCAGCGACTCGAGCCCGGCCGAGGTGAACGGCGATCCCAGCTGGGTGCCGCCAGTCGCGATCGAGTACCAGTTCGCGAAGAAGCCGGGCGCGCCGAGCGCGGAGAAGCTGAAGAAGCCGCCGACGATCTGCTGGCTCACCGCCGCGATGATGAACAGCCCGACGCCGGAGCCGACGCCCCACTTGCTCACGATCTCGTCCATGAACAGGAGGAGGACGCCGCCGACGAAGATCTGCGCGAAGATCAGCGACTTAACGCCGAACGTCCCGATACCGAGGGCCTGTCCGACGGCCGGGTCCGCGGGCAGGAACTGCCCCGTGAACACCATCGGCGCGGCCGTCAGCGCCGTCACGATGATCACCAACAGCTTCTGGAGGCCTTGGTACAGGACCTGGTCCCGCGGGTCGTCGGTGTCGAGGCCCAGCAGGTTCGCACCGCCCAACAGCTGGAGGACGATGGACGCCGTGACGATCGGTCCGATACCGACCTGCAACAGCGAGCCGGACGAGCCGGCGAGCACCGACCGGAACTGCCCGAAGAAGTCGGACCCCTGACCGACGGCCAACCCGAACGGGTTGATGTTGGTCAGGAAGAAGTAGACGATCAGGATTCCGGCCGTCCACGTGAGCTTGCGCCTGAACGGGACGTGACCCGCCGGTCGCTCCACGACGGGCATCCGCGAGAGCACCGGTTCGGCGGCCTCCTTCCAGCTCATGATTACGCCTCGTCAGTCTCGTCGTCTGAAGTGTTTTCTGATTCGGCAGCGGCTTCCTCGGCGCGCTCGGAGAGCGCCGCCTCGCCGCCGGCCTCCTCGATCAGCTCGACCGCACCGGCGGTGAACGCGTCGGCCGTGACGCGGAGCTCGCGGCGGACCTGTCCGCCGCCGAGCACCTTCACGACGTCGGCGTCGTGACCGTCGTCGACGACGTCTCGCGCGTCGACCACGTACGCGTCGCCGTCCTCCTCGGCGAGGCCCTCCGCGGCGTACAGCGCCGCGTCCTCGTCGAGCTTCTGGACCTTGACCTCGAGGACCTCCGTCTGCGCGTCCTCGGGGCGCTTGAAGCCGTACTTGCCGAGCGGTCCGTAGTTGTGGAACTCGTGTTTCGCGCGGCCGGCCGCGCCGCGGCCGCCGCGGTGACCGGCGCCGCGCCGGTTCTTGTGCGTGCCGCCGCCGTGGGTTCGGGACCCGCGCTGTCGACGTTTCTTGCTCGTCATCGCATCGCCTCCAGGAGACCGTCAATCTCCTCGGTCGTGTGTTTCCCGAGCTCGCCGCCCTCGATCACGGGGTGTTTGATGCCCTCGTGACCGCCGCGGGGCGCGTGGAGCCGCAGCGTCGGGGAGAGCCCCTGCTCGCGCAGGGTCGTCTCCTCGGCGACGAGCGCCTCGGCCAGCGCCTCCAAGTCGGCGTAGTCGGTGTTGTCGTCGATCCACTCGTCGTCGACGTCGGCGGAGCCCTCGAGGGGCTCGCCGCGACGAGCGATGGTGGTCGCGACGGCGTCGACGCTCGGTTCCCCGAACGCGACGACGTCGTTCACCTTCGTGATCATGCCGCGGTACGACTCCGTCTCGGGGACGAACGTCGCGTGGTTGACGCGCCCGATGTTCAGCATATCGAGCGTGTCCTCGACGCCGTACTCGAGGTTGACGTCGCCGCGGAGCTGTACGATCGCCTGCATCACTCGCTCACCTCGTCGTAGTGGACCTCGCGCGCGTGCTGCGGAGTGCGGGACTGCGCCGCGTTCTCCAGGGCGTTGAACGTCGCCTTCGCGAGGTTGACGGTCGTGCGGGTGTTGCCGTCGGAGTTCGTCCAGGCGTCCTCGACGCCGGCGAGCTCCAAGATGTTCCGGACCGTCTCCGCGGCCGCGAGGCCCAGCCCCTGCGGGGCGGGCTTGATCTCGACGGTGACGGAGCCGGCCTTCCCCTTCGCCGTGCGGGTCAGGGAGTTCGTGCCGCCGGGCTGGTCCTCCCAGGAGCCGGAGCCGCGGTCCACCTCGATGATGTTCAGCTTCGCGACGTCGATCGCCTTCTGGATGGCGCCGCCGACCTGGTCGTCCCGGGCCTGCGCGTAGCCGAGGTAGCCGTCGCGGTTGCCCACGGCGACCACGCAGCGGAACTTCACGCGGCGGCCGGAGTCGGTCATGCGCTGGACCATGTTGATGTCCAGCACCTCGTCTTCCAGCCCCGGGAGGAGCTGGTCGACGATCTCCGCCTCCTTCAGCGGGAGGCCGGAGTCGAGCGCCTGTTCCATCGACGAGATGTCGCCGTTCTGCACCTTGCGGCCGAGTCGCGTCCGCGGTTCCCAGCCGTCGTTGTGTCTACTCATGGTCCTCCTGGATTGTCGCGAGCACGTCGTCGAAGTGCTCGGGTACGTCGGCCGCGTCGAACTCGCCGCCGTACAGCGGCTCGTCGAGCTGCTCGTCGTACGCGGCGATGTGCTCGCCTCGCGTACGCGACCAGTCGGCCAGCACGCCGTCGTTGTGCGGGATCTCGAGGCCGGCGTCGATCGCTCCTTCCTGTACTGCGAACGTCTTGTTGCCGGGCGTCGCCGTGTTGAGCCCGATGTCGAGCACGGCCTCGTCGAGGCCGGCGTCGACGGCGCGGGCGCCCGCGAGGTACCCGGTGAGGTACGCGCTGGGGAGGTTGCCCGTGGGGGCGTCCCAGCCGTACTCAGCGAGGTCCTCGCTGGAGGCGGCCGCGTGGGTCTCGTCGCCGTCGGGTCCGGGAGTCACCAGCTGCGCCCTGACGTGAGCGTTGCTCACCCGGGCGACCAGGCGAGGCTTGCCCGATTTCAGCAGGCGCAACCTCTGATGGTAATCCGTCCGGACCTCGCGGCGGCGCCGCATCGGCACCTTGTATCGTGGTCCTGTCGCCATTACTCTGTCACCTCGTAACCGTACTGCGTCTGGATGTACGCCTCCAGCCGCGCGACGTCCTCGAACTCGCCGCCGCTCGCCTTGTTGTAGAGCGTGCGGTACTCGCTGGCGTCGAGGACGTCCTCGTCGTCGCGGAGCTCCTTCAGGCGGGCGCGCTGCGCGCGGATCCGCGCCTTCCAGTCGTCCTTCGTGTTCTGTCGCGCGCCGGCCTTCCCCTTTCGGGTCCCGGCGCCGGACTTGTGTCCGTACGAGCGCTTCGCGGCGCGCTCGCGGGCCTGTCCGCGGGAGTTCGTCTTCGCGTCCTTCGCGCGGATCGTGCCCTGTTCGATGAGCTCGCGGACGTCCTCTCGCGTGATGGCGTCCTCGATCTCCTCCTGTGCCTCGGGGTCGAGCCAGACGCGGCCCTTGCCGACGTCAAGCTCGTCCGCGGCGAGCCGTTTCTGCGCTTTCAGGTCACTCATCGTCGACCTCCACTTCGACGTAGGTCGGGTTCAGCACGCGGATCTCGCGCTCCTCCGCCTCGTCTTCGATCAGTTCGCGCTTGCGACCGCCGACCTTCGAGGCGATACGCACCGCCTGCGTGTCGCCGTCGACGCCCTCGAGGTCGTCCGTGTTGTGCACGCGGACCTCCTCGAAGCCGCTCGGGTGCAGGTCGCGGGACGCCTTCGGCGAGCGGAACCCCGCCTCGACGACGGGACCCTTCGCCTTCATGCGGCGGCGCTGCTTAGAGAGCCCGCCGCGCGGCTTGCGCCACGACGTCGGGATCCGCTTTTTCTTGTGGTAGTCCTGCCGGTTGAACTGCGGTTTCCCCTCGCGGTGCTTCTGTGCGAGCGCGCGAGCGGTCTCGTCGTCCAGCTCCGGCGTCTTGTCGGCGTGACCGCGGGGGCGAAGCTCCGTCTCGACGTCCTCGTCGGCGTCGGCCTCGTCGGCCTCCGCCTCCTCGTCCGTCTCGTCTTCGATCTCCGCGTCCGCCTCCTCGTCGACCTCCAGCCCGCCGACGTCGGCCTTGATGCGCGCTGCGAGCGCGTTGCCGACGCCGTCGACCTCGGAGAGCTCCGACTGGGAGGCGGCCTTCACGTCCTCGACCGTCTCGTAGCCGGCCTCGCGAAGGGCGTCCGCCTTCGAGGGACCGACACCGCTGATGTCTTCCAGTTCTTCGGCCATTGGTTAGGCACCTCCGGTGGGCTTCTCGACGATGTACACGCCGTCCTGGAAGACGCGCGTGTCCTTGTCGGTCACCTTCGTCAGCTGTTCGATGTCGGCGGCGGTCTGCCCGACGGCCTCCTTGTCGGAGCCCGAGAGGGTGACCGTCTCGCCGTCGACCTGTACGTCCGTGTCCCCGCGGATCGGAGTGCGTCGCTGTGCTCGCTCGCCGAGGAAGTTCTCGATGACGACCTCGTCGCCCTCCACGGTCACCTGCATCGGGAAGTGGGCGTAGTACACTTCCATCGTGTACTCCCATCCGTCGGTGACGCCGTGGATCATGTTGGCGACGTGGCTCTCGAAGGTGCCGACCGTGGCGTTCGTCTTCGCGTCCTCGTTCTCGGAGGCGATCGCGACGACACCGTCCTCGACCGTGACCTCGACGTCGGGGTACCAGAGGCGTCGCGTAACGCTCCCGTTGGGACCCTCGACGGTGAGTTCGAGGTGGTCGGTCTCGGCGGAGACGTCGTCCGGAATCTCGATTTCGACTCTGTTCATTGTTAGTAGACGTATGCGATCACTTGGCCACCGATGCCCTGATCGCGGGCCTCGTAGTGGCTCATGACGCCGTGGCTCGTCGTGACGATGAGCGTCCCGTAGTCACGGGCGGGGAGGTACCGCTTCTCCCACTTCTCGAACTCGTCCGCACCCGCGGAGTAGCGGGGCTTGACGGCGCCACACTCGTTGATCGCGCCTTTCAGTTCGACCTCGAACTTCCCGGCTTTCCCGTCGTCGACGTACTCGAAGCCGTCGACGTACCCGCGGTCGTAGAGGACCTCGAGGACGGAGCCGATGATGTTGGAGGCGGGCTCAACCGTGTACGACAGGTGGCCAACGCTCTCGGCGTTGTCCATGCCGGCGAGCGCGTTGGTGAATGGATCGTTTCCTGTCATGATCAGCTGTACTTCTCGAATCCCATGTCTCGGGCGACCTCGCGGAAACACTGCCGGCAGAGGTTGATGTCGTACTTGCCGACAAGCCCCTGCTCGCGGTCGCACCGCCGGCAGGTGTGCCGGGAGTCGGTGCGCTTCGCCGCGTGTTCGCCCGTGTCGTTGTTCGCTTCGCTCATTCCGTTACCTCTACGTCGAAGTTGGTCTCGAGGAACGCGGCCGCGTCCTCGACTGTCATCCGGTGTTTCGCGGGGATCGACGCCGTCGCCTTGTCCCGCTTCGACACGCGGTAGCCGGGCCGGACGATCGTCGTCGTCACGTCGAGCCCGTAGATGCCGATGTTGGGGTTGTACTCCTGGCTCGGGAAGTCGGTGTGGTCCTCGACCCCGAAGCTCAGGTTGCCCGTGTCGTCGAACTGGCTCCGAGAGATCTCGGTGACGTCGAGCGCGGTCGCGAGGAACTCGTGCGCGTCCTCGCCCCGCAGCGTCACCTTGACGCCGATCGGGTCGCCCTTGCGGATCCCGAACTCGGCGATGGTGCGCTTCGAGGTGGTCCGGACCGACTGCTGGTCCGTGATCTCCTCGATGATCTCCTCGGCGTCGGCGAGCGGCTCACCGCCCTGCCCGACGCCCATGTGGACGACGACCTTCTCGAGGTACGGCTCGCGCATCTCGTGAGATGCGCTCTCGGCTTCACTCATCCGAATCACCCGCCTCCTCGGCGTCGTCGCCGGTGAAGTTCTCGTCGATGACGACGAGGTACTCCTCGACCGTCTCGTACCCGTCCTCGTCGTCGCCGACGAAGACCGTGTTCGAGCCCGAGCCGAGCGTCACGTCGATGTCGTCGACCTCGCCGATCCGGCCGGCGTGCTGGCCGGCGACGGCGGTGACGAGCGCGCCCTCTTCGTACTCGAAGTGGGCGACGACCTCCTTGGTCTCGTTGTCGACGACGATCGAGTCCTTGGTGTCGTACGGCGTGTCAGCGTCGACGCGCACGTTCGTTCCGTCGTGGAGCGTCAGCTGGACGGCGCCGCCGGGGACGACCGACTTGTTCGTGATCTTCCCGAGCCGGCTGCCCGCGGCCTCCTCGTCAACGGGGGTCAGCGCGAGCCGACCGCCCTCGTCGGGGAAGACGCGGAAGAACTCCCCGCGCTCGGGGAACGCCAGGATGTCGAACATCCCGATCGGACGCTGCTCGTCCGAGACCGCGTCCCCGTTGACGAGGACCGAGTCGTTGTTCAGCGCGTAGCGCGCCTCCTTCGTCGAGTCGACGTAGCCGAGCACGTCCCGCAGCAGGACGACGAGCGGAACGCCCGCCTCACCGTGCGGGCCGGCGCCGGCCTTGACGGTGAACGTGTTCGTCTTTCGCTCGACCGGCCAGGAGTTCGGTACTGCCAGTCGCTTCTGATGTCGCGTCATTCGTTATCCTCCTGGAGCCGCGCCTCCCGGCGCTCGTCGTCCAGGTCCAGTTCGGTCACCCGGACGTTACTCGCCGGGATCGGGCGGGGAACCTCCTCCCCGTCCGCCTTCTCGACGGTGACGTCCTCGACGGTGATCCGTTCCGCGGACAGGTCGACGGCGACGACTTCCGCCTCCGTCCCGGCCGCGTCGCCGCGAAGCACCTCGACGGTGTCGCCGGCGTTGACGCGGACGTTGCGCTGTCCGTACTCCTCGCGGAGCTCCTCCGTGAGGGTGGCTCGGACCTGGTTCTGCCGCTCGTGGAGCGGCGCGGTCTCCGACCGTTTTCGCTGTTTGCGTGGCTGTTTCGTCATGGTTAGACGATCATCGTCGCGGTCGAGGCGATGCTCCCGAATCGTTCGGCGACCTCGCGGGCGACGGGGCCTTTGATCTCCGTGCCCCGCGGCTCGTCGAGGTCGTCGATGATGACGGCCGCGTTGTCCTCGAACTTCACGCGGGTCCCGCTCGGACGGCGGATCGGCTTGCGCTGGCGGACGACGACCGCCTCCAGCACCTGCCGCCGCATCTCCGGGGTCCCTTTGGTGACCGAGACGGTCACCTTGTCGCCGATACCTGCCTTCGGGTGGCGATTCTTCGTGCCGGAGTAGCCGGCCACGGAAATCACCTTCAGCTCGCGCGCGCCGGTGTTGTCGGCGCACGTGATGAGCGAGCCCTTCGAGAGCCCCTGCGTGACGTCGGCCTTGAGCGCCTCCATCACCGATCACCCGACAGGTTCTCGACGACGACGTGGGACTTCGTCTTCGAGAGCGGTCGCGTCTCCGCGATAGTCACTTCGTCACCGACTTCGAGCGAGTCGAGCACGCCCGGCACGTGGGCCGGGATGCGCGAGCGACGCTTCATGTACCGGTCGTATTTCGGTACGAACACGTCGTACTCTCGCTCGACGATGACGGTCTTTTCCATATCCGTCGACACGACCGTTCCCTCACGGGTCTGGCCGCGGACGGAGAGCTGCCCGTAAAACGGGCACTTCTCGTAGTCGTAATCCTCCGGGTTGTCTGGCTCCGGAGGCGTGGGTACGTCGATTCCTATCGCCATTGTGTGACACCTCGTTCGGTGCGTTCGGCGGGTCGATGCCGCAACCGATCGCCATCCACCGTTACGTAGACCGCGTCTTTGCACTCGCCGCGATGGCTCGCCGGACCCGCGTCGTCACCGGTGACGACGCTTGTGGACCCGGACGGGCCAGACTGACGGGGGCGGACCCCCGTAGTATCCGACCCGAGTTGGGACGCGGACCCCGACGACTGGACGTCGTCGGCGGCTTCATCTGTGCGGACGGTCGGGACGTCGACGACCGCGAACTCCAGCGTCGCGCCCGACTTGGGCACGCGCTTGTCCCCCGACGGCGTTCGGACCACGAGGGTGCCGAACGTCTCGGACAGCACGCGGCCGGCGATGCCCGCGTGGGCGTCGCTGGCGGCGTCGGCCACCCGAACCGGGAGGCCGACGAGTTCGTGCCGGACGAGTGTGTCGGGGGATATCATCGTTATTCGTCGTCGAAGTCGCCTTCTTCCTGCTGGATCGTCTTGATCCGCGCGATCGTCTTCTTCAGCTCCTTCACGCGGCCCGGGCTCTCCGGCATGCCGCCGGCCGCCCGCTGCGCCTTCGAGTTGAGCAGCTCGGTCTCGAGCTCCTCGAGCTCGACCTGGCGCTCGGCCGCCGTCATGTCGCGGATCTCGTCGGTGTAGAGGATCGCCATTATTCGTCCTCCTCCTCGTCGTCCGCGGCTTCCATCTCCGCGACGAGGTCGGCCGCCTCCGACTCGATCTCCTCGTCGAGCTCGTCGACGTCGTCCGCGTCGGCGTCGCCGACCGGCTCCTCGGCGGCGACGTCGGTCGCCTCCGCGGCGGTGTCCTGCGTCTCCTCAACGACCTCCTCGACGACCTCCTCGTCGATGAGGTCGCTGGGGTCCTCGTCGGGCACCTCGACGTCGTCGTCGTCGGCGCCGACGTCCGGCACCTCCTCGGGCTCCTCCTCGAGGAGCGCCTCGACGCCCTCGTCGTCGCCCGCGGCGGCCTGCTCGACCTCCGGGACCTCGGCGTCCTCGCGGATGTCGAAGTCGTCCGGGAGCTTCGCGCCCGGCGGGATGATCTTCACGTTGACGCCGATCGTCCCGAGCTTCATCACCGCGACGCCCTGGCCGTGGTCGACGACCTCCTCCGCGGGCTCGCCGTTGTGCTTGATGTAGCCGCGGTTGAACTTCTCGACGCGCGAGCGCGCGCCGGTGACCTTCCCGGACAGCACGATCTCGGCGCCCAGCGCGCCGGCGTCCATGATCCGGTCGATCGTCGTGTGACCGGCCTTCCGGAAGTACCAGCCGCGCTCTAAGGCGTTCGCGAGACGGTCCGCGACGATCTGGGCGTTCAGGTCGGGCTCGTCGACCTCCTGAACGTCGATCTGCGGGTCGTCCATGTCGAAGCGGTCCTCGAGCTCGGTGGTGATCTTGCGGATGTTCTTCCCGCCCTTCCCGATCACCATGCCGGGCTTTTCGGCCTTCAGCACGATCTGCGTGCCCATCGGCGTCTTGGCGACGTCCATGCCGCCGTAGCCGGCTCGGCCGAGCTCGTCCGCGAAGAACTCGTTGATCTGTGAACGGCGCAGGCCGTCCTCGATGAATTGGTGTTCGTCAGCCATTATTCGTCGGCCTCCGGGTCCTCGATGATGAGTTCGACGTCGGCGAGGGTGGTGTTCCACTGGGTGGCGCCCGCGGCTCGCGGGTTCCGCCCGGGTCGCTCACCGACCTTGTGGGGGGCGACGTGTTTGATGACCATCTCGTCGCCGTCGAACCCCTGTTCGGTCGCGTTGTTCTTGACGTTCTCCAGGAGCTTGAGGAAGTCCTTGGCGGCCTTCTCGGGGTAGCGGCCGGCGTCCCAGCCGTCGATGTCGGAGCGGTGGCCCGCGCCGGCGTTGTGCTGGCGCATCGGCACCGAGGTCTCCTCGTCGATGACTTCCTGCAGGAACTCCTCGGCGTCGGCGACGGTCTCGCCTTTGATCTCCCGGGAGATCTCCTTGCTGTCCTTCACGCTGATGGGCCGGTCGCGGAGCATCCCCTTGGCGGTGGTCTCCGGGTCGGCCTCGACGCTGTAGTTGATTCCCATTGTTACTTGAGGGGCACGAACTTCGAGGACCGGGTCGCGCCGATGCCGGCCTGACCGTGTTCGACGGTGCTTCGCGTGAGGTGGAACTCGCCCAGGTAGTGTCCGATCATCTGGGGTTCGACCTGTACGCGCTCGAAGCTGTGTCCGTTGTACACGGAGAAGGTGACGCCGACGAACTCCGGCAGGACCGGCATGTCGCGCAGGTGCGTCCGGATCGGGTCGTCCGCCGTCGTCTCCTTGTCGCGGCTCCGCACCGTCTCCAGCAGCTTCTGCTGTTCGGTGCCGAGGCCGCGAACGATGCTTCGCCGCTGGCGTGCGGGGAGCAGTTCCGCGACGTCTTCGACGTCCATCTCCTGCAGCTCGTCGAGCGAGTGACCGCGGTAGGCGAACTCCTTGCCCTCGCGGCCGGTTCGGTAGTTGGAACTCATTTGTTGCCACCTCGTCCGGTGCGCTTGGATGCGATGTCACCGACCTTCCGTCCGGGCGGGGCGTCCCGCGAGACGGACTTCGGCTGGCCGGGGTGTTGGCGACCGCCCCCGCCGAAGGGGTGGTCGACGGCGTTCATCGCGACGCCGCGGACGCGCGGGTATTTGGTCCCGCGCGCCTTCATCTTGTGGTACTTGTTACCGGCCTTGACGAAGGGCTTCTCCGTCCGGCCGCCGCCCGCGACCACGCCGATCGTGGCGCGGCACTGCGGGTCGAGCCGCTTCACTTCCCCGCTGGGGAGCTGGACGACCGCGACGTCGCGGTCGTGGGTGAGGAGCGTCGCCGACACGCCGGAGGCGCGCGCGAACTTCCCGCCGTCCCCGCGGTTGCTCTCGACGTTACACACCGGCACGCCCTCAGGGATCTCGGCCAGCGGGAGCGTGTTCCCGGGCTTGATCTCCGCGCTCACGCCGACCTGGATCGTCTCGCCCACGCGCACGCCCTCCGGCGCGAGCACGAGCCGACGGTCGTCGTCCTCGAACTCGACTTCCGCGAGCGGAGCCGAGCGGGCGGGGTCGTGTTCGATCCCGACGATCTCGCCGGTGACCGTGTCCACGTCCTCGAGCTTCTTGTGCGACAGTTCCGCCTTGTAGCGGTGGGACGGGGCCCGGAACGTCGGGCCGCCGCGTCCACGCCGCTGTCCTTGGATTCGTCGTCCCATATCAGAACACCCCGATGCGCGAGGCGATCTCGGTCGCGTCGTCGTCCTCGGAAAGCGTGACCGTCGCCTTCTTCTTCCCCTTCGAGGTCACCTGCGTGTTCACGTCGGTGACGGTGACGTCGTAGCGGTCCTGCACTTCGTCGCGGACCTCGGGCTTCGTCGCGTCGATGTCGACGAGGAACAGCAGCTTGTTCTTGAAGTCCATCTCGTTCATCGCCTGCTCGGTGACGAGCGGGTGCTCGATGATGGAGTTCATCGGTCGGCCACCTCCTCGATCGCGCTCTCGGTCCACAGCGTGAGTCGCCCCGGGTGTCCGCCCGGCGCGAGGTCTTCCGCGTTGACCTCGCCCGCGGTCGCGACGTCGACGCCCGAGAGGTTCCGGGCGGCGCGGGACGGCTCCTCACTGGTGACGACGAGGACGGACTTGGGCTGGCTGTACTTGCGACCGCGGGTCTTCCCGCGGCCGGACCGCACGGAGCGGCCCTCCTCGGCGCGCTCGATGTCGGCGTCGGCGCCGACGGCCTCCAGCACGCCCAGGGCCTCCTGAGTCTTCTGTAAGTCCTCGAACTCGTCGGAGACGATGAGCGGGAGCGCCAGGTCGTCGTCGAACGCGTGACCGCGCTCGCCGACGAGCTCGGCGTCCGTGGTGGCCGCGACGGCCGACCGGATCGCGAGCTGTCGCTCCTTGTCGTTCAGTTTCTTCGTCTGGTCCTTCTCGGCCTTCGGCGGGTGCGCGGCGCGGCCCGAGACGGCGCTCGGGACGCGGCGGGCGACGTTCTCGGAGCGCGGGATGTGCGCGAGCCCGCGCCCGGAGCCGAACGACTCCGCGGGGGTCCGCAGCCCGGCGAACTCGTCGGCGCCGTAAGCCTGTTTCCGGTTAGCCTGTGCGGCGGAGACCGCCCGACCGATGAGGTCCGGTCGGAACGCGGTCTCGAAGATCGCCGGCAGCTCGACGCTGCCCGCGTCCCCGCCGTCCAGGTCGTGTACTGTTGCGTTCATGTATTATCCCTGGTTGGATGCGGTGGATACGTACCGGACCTCGGGGTCGAGGCGCGGCTGGTCGTTCGGCCGGATGGCCGGGCGGAATCGTAGCAAGCGCTGGTCCGGACCGGGCAGCGAGCCCTTGATGAGCGCGTACTCGCCGTCGACCTCGCCGTAGTTGACGAAGCCGCCGTCGACGGAGGCGTCGTCGCCCTCGCCGAAGTCGATGAGGCGCTTGTTGAGCTCGGTGCGCTGGTGGTAGCCGGTCTGCCCCTGCTGGGGAACGGTGGAGCGCACGCGGGAGGGGTTCCACGGACCGAGGTTGCCGATCCGGCGCCGCCATCCCTGGCGGGCGTGTTTGCCCTTCCGCTTCTGGACGCCCCATCGCTTGACGGGACCCTGCGTCCCCTTCCCCTTCGTGATGCCCGAGACGTCGGTGTACTGACCGGCGCGGAAGACGTCGCCGAACTCGTGGGCGCCGCCCTCCGCGACGAGGTCGAGCCCGAAGTCGACGCGCTCCTCGAGGGAGCCGCCGCCGACTCGGGTCTCCATGACGTCGGGCTTCTTCTTGGGCACGTTCGCGAGCTCCGAGGGGGCGGTGTGAGTGATGACGCGGACGTCGTCGACGACGTCGTCGTCGAGCAACGCGCGCAGCTCCTCCGCGTCCTCCTCGAAGGTGTCCTCCGCCGGGAGGTCGAGCGCGCGGTCGAGCTCCTCGTGGAACTCGGTCGCCCAGACCTCTTCGACCGGCTTCTTTCCGTACGCTGTCTGTTCGTAGGCGCGCAGGGCCACCGCGTACATCGGCGGCGTCTCGACGACCGTGACGGGGACGGACTCTTCCATCCCCTCACGCGGCGAGTTGGCCTCGTCGTTGACCATCACGACGTGCGTCATTCCGGCCTTGTAACCGGCGAACCCCTGCAGTGCGGGGGCTCCGTCGTCGTCTGGCCACGATCGAATGCGCGGGACCTCTCGGTCTGCGCGGGTACGCGGGCCGTAGCCCAGCGAGCCTTTTCGTGGTCGGCTTGGTTGTGGCATGTGTTTACTCCGTGAGTGTGAGCGAGCCGAGAGTCACGAACAGAGCCTCCTCCGTTCGGACGACCTCGCTCGCCTGTGCCGGGATCGTATTCAGCCAGAGGTCGAACCCCGGATCGGGTTCGA
Organism: Halorubrum sp. B52; assembly: GCF_059752555.1. NCBI lineage: Archaea > Methanobacteriati > Methanobacteriota > Halobacteria > Halobacteriales > Haloferacaceae > Halorubrum > Halorubrum sp. B52. Next base: position 175,341 of record NZ_MWTG01000012.1, read on the forward strand.
CCGGACGGCCGTCGGCGACGGCCGCCCGAATGTCGTCGGGCGAAAGCCCGAGCATCTCCGGAAGCCCCCGCTCGGGCGCGCCGAAGGCGACGGTGTAGCCGCCGGCCTTCCGCGCGTCCGAGACGATGCCGCCGAGCCGCGAGACGGAGAGTTCCTCCCCGTGTCGCGACGTCGCGACGGCCAGTCCGTCGCCGGCGAGCGCTTCCGACAGGTCCGCGTCCACGACCTGGAAACCCTCCTCGGGCTTCCCGGTGATGCGGGCGCGGACCGGTTCTCTCGAAGAGACCCTGATGGTGACGCGCTCCCCCCGCTCGACCTCCATTCCGGAGGGGACGAGCAGGGAGATCGGGTGTTCCCGCAGCGGGGAATTGACCCGGACGCGGCCTTCAGGTCCGACCTCGGTCACGAGTCCCTGTGTTTTCGACTCTTCCCCGCTAGGGGTCGAGCCGGTCCGCCACGGCACGCGGAGCGGCGGGAGCACGCCGGCGTACCGGAGCTCGTCGCGCTCCCCCCAGAGGTCCTTGCGGAGCCCCGGAGGGGTCGCGGCGTACCCCAGCACGGTCCGAACGTACTCGCCGCCCCGTCGCCGCTCGCCTTCCGCGTCTGGGAAGACGACCAGTCGATCCGCCCGGAACACCGCCGCCGCACGGGCGACGTAGCCGAGTTTGCGAGTCGCCTCGCGGTCGTCCTCGGCCTCCCGGACGACCGAAGACGGAACGCAGATCGTGAGTCCGTCTTCGGTACGCATCGTGGCGAGACTGTACCCCTCGATTTCGGACGGCACCGTAAAAGGATAGCGGTCCCGTTTCCGGGCTGTGGCGCGTTCACACGGGGTCTGGCGGGCGATTCGGGTCGGAAATCGAGAGAGTCTCTGACACGGAACGGGGCGCGACCGCCCCGGGAACGCGCCCGCCGATGATGCGGCCGTCGGTGTCGGTCGGTCGATTCGGGCCGGACGGTTCCGCACGACCGGCACGTCGTCGGCAACGAGCCGCGATGACGGGCTACGACGACACCTCGACGATATCGCCGTTCCCGTCGACGTGAAGCGCGAGTTCGTCCCCGTCGAGGGAGAACGTAAGCACCGCTCGGAGGGGGTCCCGCGACCTGATCTCCTCGTCGTATTCGCTGAAAAAGCGGTCGAAACGGCGGACCGACCGCGGCGAGAGCGGGTCGAGATCGTGATCGAGCATGAATCCCAGCAACGCCGGGGAGGACAGAAGCCCGAGCGCCGCGGCGCTCCCGGCGTGGTAGGGGCAGTTGGCGCACGAGGCCCGGAACACCACCGCGAAGCTGGACCGACAGTTCGAGCAGGTCCCGTCGTCCTCGTGGTCCGGGCAGGCATCCAGTTCGGCCTCGACGGTCGCCGCACACCGCGGACAGATGTCGGTTCCGACCGCGAGGAGCTCGACGACCGTCCACGCGTGGGCCGCGCGGAACGCCTCCTCGGCCTCCCGGTTCCGGATCCCGCCCGGAGGAAACGGGAGCCGCCCGAGATACCCCGACTCCGGCCCCTCGGCGGCGTCGACGCGGTTCGACGAGCGCTCCCACCGGCTCCGGCAGTTCGGACAGAACACCTCGATGCTCCCGTCGCGCCACCGGATCTCCAGCCGTTCGTCGCACGCGGGACAGCGGTCGTCGATGGACGTGCGTTCGAAGTCGGGGTCGCCGGTGACCGCCCCGGAGCGGATCGCCTCGACGACCCGTCGACCCGGGTGATCGAGCGCGTAGCCGGCCTCGTCCTTCCGGACGAAGTGACCGCGGAGCTCGCCGAGGTGGTAGTTGAACCGCGACGTGTCCTCGACCGGAAGCCGGTCGTACAGCTCGGAGAAGGCGAGCGGCTCCGCCGCGTCGCCGAGGACGCGCAGGATTCCCACCCGGACCTCGTCGCCGAGCGCGGCGAACGCCTCGTCCGGCGGCAGCCGACCGTTCGGGTCCGCCTCGGTCATGGTGGTGGCTCGTGGGTCCGCCTCGTATAAAGAGCCTGTCGTGGGAATTCGCCGGTCACGCGCCGAGGCAGACGTCCGTCCCGGGCACGCACACAGGTCCCGGCTCCCAGTCGGCCGCTCGCTCTCGGAGCCGCCGCAGGGGCGGTCGCCCCCCGTAGCGCGCGGAGAGAGTCACCGCCGCGAGGCCGACGCTCGGGACCGGGTACGAGGCGGCGACGACGAGGCCGGCCATGACCGCGAGCAGCAGCGCCGTTCCGCGCACCGTCGGCGGCGGTCCGCGCGGGGGGCTCGATGCGTCGCCTGACAGCCGCACTCCGTTCGATCTCATGCGATCGGCGGTACGAGCTACGCGAGTATAACTGTAATCTGAACGATATTTTTGTAACGCGGCCTACGTAAATTCGTTTGAGTAAACCGGAGCGAGGCGCCCTCACCTCACGCCGGAACGATCCGCGCGATCGGCGCGTCCGCGTCGTCGACCGCGACGTAGAGGTGGCCCGTGGCCGGCTCGACCGCGATCGCGCGCATGCGCCACCCTCGGTCGTCGAGCAGCGGCTCCCGTTCGGTGACGGTCGCGCCCTCGACGCCGGCGCCGTCGACGGTGAACCGGCCGAGGTACCGCGCCGCGAGCGTGCCGGCGAACAGGTCGCCTCGCCACGCCGGGAACGCCTCGCCGTCGTAGAAGACGGCGCCGCTCGGCGGGAACCCGCCGGAGCCGCACGGCCAGTAGTGGACCGGCGCGATCGCGTCGTCCCGCTCGTCGTGGCCCGGCGCGAGGGGGTCGTCGGTCCCGTACCGACACGACTCGCTCGCTATCGGCCACCCGTAGTTGCCGCCGCGCTCGATCACGTTGATCTCGTCGCCGTCCTCCTCGCCGTGCTCGCACTGCCAGACCGCCCCCGTCTCGGGACGGACGGCCATCGCCTGCGGGTTCCGGTGGCCGTAGCTGTACACCGCGTCCGACGCGTCCGGGTCGCCGACGAACGGGTTGTCGGAGTGCGCGTCGCCGTCGGGCGTCAGCCGGAGCGTCGCCCCCAGCTCGTTCGACCGGTCCTGCGAGACGTGGTCCGGGCCGAACTCGGTGTCGCGCCGGTCGCCGACCGTGACGAACAGCGCGCCGTCGGGGCCGAACGTCGCGCGCGAGCCGAAGTGCAGGTCCGTGTCGCGGAACGGCTCGGCGACGCGGATCGCCTCGAACCCCGAGAGCGCCGGGTCCTCCGGGTCGAGGCGGCCGACGCCGACGTGGGTCGTCGCGCCGCTCCCGTCCGCGGGCGAGTCCCCCGCGGCCGCCGCGTACGTGAGGTACACGCGCCGGTCGTCCGGGTAGTCCGGGTGGACGGCGACGTCGAGCAGCCCGCCCTGGCCCTCGGCGAACACGTCGGGCGCGCCCGCGACCGACTCGGCGGCCCCCGATTCGGGGTCGACGAGCGAGAGCCGTCCCGGTCGCTCGGTGACGAGGAGGCGCCCGTCGTCGGGGAGGAAGTCGAGTCCCCACGGATGCTCGAACCCCTCCCCGACGCGCTCGACCGCGTACGCGACGTCGTCGCCGTCGTCGGACGGGGCGTCGTTGCCGTCGCTGTCGGTACCGCCGTCGCTTCCGCTGCCGCCGTCGCTCGCGCCGCCGTCGTTCGCACCCCCGTCGCCGAGACAGCCGGCGGTCGAGAGGGCGGCGAGCCCGCCGGTCGCTCGGAGGACGCTGCGTCTGTCGGCGATGGGAGCGGATCGACGCGTCATATGGGTCGTCTCGTCTCCGTCTTGGACGGGAGCCCGATGACGCTTCCGGCGAGCGGATTCGGGCGGATATCTCACCGGGCCGGTCGTCGTTCGGAACCCTTATATCTCCGACTCGGGCTATGTGCAGACGCGAAGCACGCACCGGTAGTGTAGTGGTATCACGCAACCTTGCCATGGTTGCAACCCGAGTTCAAATCTCGGCCGGTGCACTCCTTGCAGTCGTGCACCGCCCTGACTCCCCGCTCGCGCTGCTCGCGGGGAGTCTCGGCCGGTGCATTT
>NZ_MWTG01000013.1:0-13122 GCF_059752555.1 Halorubrum sp. B52
ACGAGCAGTGCCTCCGAGGTGAGTGGTGGGTTTCGTCATGATTGTGAATTGGTGGTGAGTTTCGGTATTCGGTCGAAGCGATCGAAACGGTCAGGGCCTATCAGCAGTGGCCCTGTCCGTACATCCCGCCGTTGTAGTCGTCGTTAGCCATGTCCTGGGCCATCTCGTCGACGGTCACACCCATGTGCGATTCCATCCACTCGACGCTACCAGGGCCCATGTGCTCGGTCATCTGCGCCTCCATCCAGGCCGCCCAGTCATCAGCGGTAGCGTTGTCAGTGGGCGCGTCGTCAGCAGCCGTGTCGGTGCCGTGTGCGCTGACCACGGGGGCGGCGAACGCGAGTCCAACGATCGCGAGCGCCACGAGCAGCCAGCGGCCGAGTGTGAAGTTGGTCATTGTCTTTCTCCTCGGTTACTCGTAGAACTGCTCGGGAGTTATCGACGTGGGTGTAAATCCACTCAGGAGAACGTTCGAGAACGTGTATAGAGCGTTCTAATCGTTTCCTGAGAATAGAATCGTTCATCTCCACCGAATTCGTCCGAGGAGTGGGTTAGCACGCCCGGAACTGCTGCAACCGATGAGAGCCGAGATCGGTGATCCAACCCACTTTGGAATGTTAACCACAACTGCAGAAAGTTTCCCTCCCCAACTAGGTCGTGTAGCGACCGTCGAGCAGCAGACGATACCGCATAGCCTCGAATTAGTTCAGCTATTCCGTAGACTATGCCACTCCAAGGACTTCTCACACAGATCGAACACGCGCTCGCACCGGTTCGCCACATCATGAAACCGATTCTGTCGGACCCGCTCGTGATGGGTGTCTGGGCGCTGTTCGTCCTCGCGTCCGTCGTCACCCTCTGGTGGGACATCCGCGAGCGGAATCAGGCGCTGCCATCGCTGATGAAAGGCGTCTGGACGCTGGTCGTCCTCTACTCCGGGCCGTTCGGCCTGGCCATCTACTGGTACTCTGGCCGCAGCCAGATCAGCAACGACTCGCTGTGGCGGCGTGGCTTCCGCTCGACCGCTCACTGCTATTCGGGCTGTGGGGCCGGTGAAGTTCTCGGGTTCGCGCTCCTCGCAGGCCTGCTCGCACTCCAGAGTACGGTCCTCGTCGCTGCAGGAACGTTCGCGCTCGCGTACCTGTTCGGCTACGCCCTGACAGTCGGCCCGCTGATGCAGGAGGGCGTCGGTTTCGGCGAGGCCATGCTCGACGCCCTCTATAGCGAGACGCCAAGCATCACCATCATGGAGATCGCTGCTATCGGAACGGATCTGCTGATCGCCAGTCAGGCCCACATCTCCGATCTGCTGTTCTGGGGTGCACTCGCGTTCTCGCTATCTGTTGGGTTCGTTTTCGCGTTCCCGGTCAACGCCGTTTTGGTCCACTTCGGCGTCAAGGAAGGCATGAAGAATCCAGCCGAAATGAGACAGAGCGGCGGACAGGCACAGGCCGCCGACTAGCCTATCGTACAATAATGATTCAGCCGTCACCACCATCGATGATGAACTCGCTGTCTGTCGCTGCTCAGTTTGAATCGACTTCGGAGAGAACGACAGACCAGTGAACTATCTATACTTTGGCTTGGGCGTGAGTCTGCTCATCGTGGCCGCGATCGATCTCCTATGGACGACCCTTTGGGTTGAGGGCGGTGCGGGACCCCTTACTGCACGCCTGATGCGGAGGACGTGGAAGCTGCTACGACGCTTTGGGACCTACAGCCCCCGCATTCGGACGCTCGCCGGCCCGGTGATTCTCGCCCTCGGGCTTGGGATGTGGATCGCCCTACTCTGGGGCGGGTGGATGTTCGTCTTCGCCAGTGCCGAGAACGCTCTGAGAGACACCATCGACGCAGGCCCCATCTCCTGGGTCGAACGATTCTACTTCGTGGGATATTCGATGTTCACGATGGGGAACGGTGATTTCGCGCCCCGAGATGGCCTCTGGCAGATCCTGACTGCACTGATGACCGCCAGCGGGATGTTGCTGGTGACGCTGAGCATCACCTACGTCCTCTCCGTCCTCGACGCAGTTACGCAGAAACGCACGTTCGCGCGGAACGTAAGCGGGCTCGGACTGGACGGCGAATCGATCGTCACTACTACCTGGAACGGTGATGAGTTCGACGACGTCGCGCTCCCTCTCAACAGTATCACCACGGCGCTGAACGAACTAACGTCTAACCACAAAGCCTACCCAATCCTACACTACTTCTACACCGACGACCGCGAGGCCGCCGCCGTGTTGAGCGTCGCCAGTCTCGACGACGCTTTGACCCTCTGGCAGCGAGCGACGCCCGAGGCGAAGAGGCCCAGTGACTCGGTTCTCGAAAACGCACGGTCGAGTGTTCAGAGCTACCTCGACACGGTCAGTGTGTTCGCGACACAGTCCGACGAGCATCCACCGCTGCCCGACCTCGCCGTTCTACGCAAGGCGGGTGTCCCGACGGTGTCCGATGAGGAGTTCGATGACGTACTCGAAGAGCTGAAAGAGCGACGCCGAACCATGCATGGATTGATTCAGGCGGACGCACGCCAGTGGCCGGGAACCCGGGAGGAGTAGTACCGAGGGTTGAACACCCCACTCTCAGTCATAGTTGACACACCGATCTTCATTTCGTCGCTACACCAAGAGCATACGACGAGGTTCAATTCTAGTGGCAGCTGTTTGAGTATGAGTCCTGTGTCAAATGCAGACGTCTTCTAGTTCCCGTAATAGGCGATGAACATGAATTCGAGTACGCGAGCAAAGAGGCGTTTGTTCGACTCGAAACTCGCTACTGAGCTACTCGACGTATCTCACGACACGCGCCATGCCCGCATCGAGATGGTACAAATTGTGACAGTGGAACAACCAGCGACCGGGATTGTCCGCGTGGAAGTCCAGTGTCACCTGCCCCCGATGGCCGGGGACGATGACGGTGTCTTTGACTGCGTTGCCGACCTGGAAGAAGTGTCCGTGAAGGTGCATCGGGTGAACGACCGGGCTCTGATTGGTCATTCGAATCCGGACGTGTTCTTCGGGTCGAATCTGGAGTGGATCGGCATCCGGATAGACCTGCCCGTCAATCGTCCACGTGTAGGACTGGCCCCTACCACGGGAGAGCGTCAGATCGAACGTTCGATCCGGATCTCCACTCACCCCCTCGAGCGAGGAGATCGCCCGCAAGTCTCCGTACTGCAGTTGGTTACTGGCCGACGACGGACGCTGTGGGCTCCCCCCGCCCGCTGACTCGTACTCGACGACGGCTGTAGCTGGTGGTTCGTTTCCATCGAGCGCATCCGCTTGAACGACCCACGTGCCCGGATTTGTAGCCTCAACCACGGCATCGTAGCGCTCACCGGCACCGAAGACGAACGAGTCCACGTCGACGGGTTCGACTGGTCGACCATCGGCGTGGGTCACTGTCATCTCGTGGCCGGCAATCCGGACACCGAAGACCGTCGCGCTGGCAGCGTTCACGAACCGGAAGCGAATCCGCTCACCCTCCGTTACGTCGAACGTCTGTGGATTCTCAGGGAGTCGACCGTTGATCAGGAGCCCTTCGTATGGCGGCCGAACGTCCCCCATCATTCCGCCTCCCCCACCCATTCCACCACCGCCGCCCATCCCCCCGTCCGAAGGAAGTTCCGGCTCTCCAGGGAGGTAATCGTCGACGATCACGACGTACTCGCGGTCGTACTCGACGTGTGGGTTACGCTCTTCGACGATCAGTGGCCCCAGCAATCCCCGGTCGAGTTGGAGTCCGACGTGGCTGTGGTAAAAATACGTCCCGGCGGGTTCGGCACGGAACGTGTACGTGAACGTATCGCTGGAAGCGATCGGGTCTTGAGTTACGTCCGGCACCCCATCGACCGGATTCGGGACGGGAATCCCGTGCCAGTGAATTGTTGTCTCATCTTGAAGGTCGTTGGTCAGTTCGACGCTAAGCACATCTCCTTCCTGAACGCGTAGCTCTGGTCCCGGGAATTCGCCCTCGTACATCCAGTTAGTCGTCGACGTACCGGGTGCTGGTCGAATGGTCCCGGACGCCGCGGTGAGGTTGACGGATGTATCTGGTTCGGCCGTGACTGTCGAGCGCGGTGTCACCTCACGACCCTCACCATCGTCGGTGCCCGGTAGCTGACCGGCACACCCCGCGAGCGAGCCGAGGGTGGTCGCCCCCGTCAGCTGGAGGAGTTTGCGACGGGAGAAGCCTGTGGACCGCATATCCGTTGTATTGGATGCTTGGGGGTATAGGCCTCGCGGTGACGGTGAGATCACCCTGCCGTACTGGTTCCGAATCCAGAACTCATACCTACGTTTTGGACGGGGATTGACTCGTAGGAATGGTCCGCTAGTTCGCCTGTTTCTGTTGTAAGTCGTCGCTCGGGTAAATCCGATACGTTCGCCCTTGGCGCTCGCGGTACAGGAGGCCGCGCTTCTCGAGAGCGCTCACCGTCTGACTGACCTTGCTCTTCGAGAAGTCCGAGCGATCCCTGAGTTCGATCTGTGTGATACCGGGTGAGGAGAGGACCGGTTCAAGAATCCGGCGTTCGTCTTCCGGTAAGAGATCCAATATACGAGCCTGCGGCTGAGACTCTGGATTGATGGCTTCCTCTGATTGGGTAGATCTCTCCGATGAATCAGCGCTCTCTGGATCTGTTGGATTCGTTATTTGTGCGCGTTCGCTTGCATCTGTGTTGGTGAGCTCGTCCCGAACAATGAGATACCCTCCACCGACGACAGTCGAGACGAGAAGGGTTCCAAGGACGTACCAGAGCGGATTTGTGCCGTGAACCCCTCCCATCGACGCACCCATATCCATCATCGACCCCATCTCTCCGAATGCCTGCTGTTGCTGATACGCATCCCAGCTGAGCGCACCGCCGACGATAACGACGGCAGCGACGAGGAGGCCAACCACTGCATCGGCTCGCCGCCGATTCATACCTCACTCCTCAGTTTGGCGTGTCGCGTAGTCATACGTTCTCGTTAGCGAACCAGCGCTGTACCAGTTTTGATTCCCCGATGCAAGACCTTTGTGAAGACTGAAATCCGGATCGGGACACGGGCGTTACCATTACCCCGCCTGAGTCGGCCTGTACGGGGACACAATGATCGTCGTGACACCACCCAGAAGGAAATTGAGCGCTGCGCGCTCGGCACCACCCTCAACGAGGTACTCGCATTCGCCGCTCCCTAATCGATTGAACAGGGTCGTCCCACTCCCCAATATGTTTTTAGTGATCGTCATGGGATTCACCTTCTTCAGAGACCTGCGGATGTTGATGTGCGAACTCGGAGGGGTGCTTCTCGAACGTTCGCTTGCACTGATTCGAGCAGAAGTAGTACGTCTCGTTCTCGTGGGTGAGACTCGGCCCGCTGTCGTCGGTCCGCATCCCACAAACGGGGTCGCGATACTGACCAGGTGCACCTAATCCCCGGCGATAGACGTAGAGGAGGGCCCCCGAGAGGACGAACGCGATGATGTTGAGGTAGAAGGTGTAGTTCAACTCGAAGTAGGTCTGTTCCGATGCTGTCTCGCCACCGGCCAAGTCGGGGACGATGCCAAACGCGTCGAATAGTAGTTCCATGAGGAAACCGGTGAACGCCATCGTCACGAAGAAGACGCCGAGGATGTACAGCATGATCTTCCAGCCGTAGTACTTCCGGTAGACGTTCAGAACGGGAATCGTGATGAGGTCGGCGTAGACGAACGCGATGATCCCGGCGAAGCTGACACCACCGCCCCACAGCGCGACCGCGAAGGGGACGTTGCCCATACTGCCGACGAAACTGAGAACGGCGATGGTGACACCCATAATCGCGTTTTCGGCGGTCACAAGCAGGCCGTCGCCCTGGATGAACAGGGTGTTCCAGACCCACTGGGGAACGAAAACGATGACGAATCCGGATATAAGAAACCCTGCGACGATATCCTTCCAGATCATCGACCACTCCTTGCGGTACTGATTTCCAACCTTGTACCACCCACCCCACGAGAGGAGTTCGTCGCGCCACCCGCCGCTACTTGCGGCTTCCTGTTGGTAGGTCTCCAGACAACCCTCCGAGCAGAACTTCAGCGTCTCGCCACCATCGGTCACCAGCGAGTACTCGTCTTTGCCTTCCATCCCGCAGGTCGGATCCTCGGTGATTCCCTGCTCGTTGTCGCTGTGATTCAGTTCCTGCCGGACTTGCTCGAACAGATTCTCGGGGAGCGTGAGGTGGACGATGACAGCCATCACGGCGATGAGGATGATCCCGCCGAGCAGTTCCGCGAGAAGGAACTCCCAGCCTAGCAGAATCAGGATCATCAATCCGAGTTCGACGATGAGGTTCGTCGACGCAAACATGAACGCGAGGAAGTTCACCGCATGTGCTCCCTTCTTGAACAGTCCCTTCCCGATGGCGACCGCGCCGAAGCTACAGCCACTACTCGCGGCGCCGAACACCGTCGCCTTTGTGAGACCGTTCAGGTCCCCCTCTCCGAGGACGTTGGCCATTCGCTCTTTCGAGACGTAGACCTGGACGAGACTCGTGATGACGAGCCCCATGATGATCGCCCACGCAGCGGTCCAGAGGAAGCCAACTCCTATTCGTAAGGACTCGAGAATCCCGTCGACGAGAACGGCTTGCATATCTACACTATCACAGGCATCTGTTTTGTTATTTGTTCTTAAGAAACCGGGGCTGTAGGCGGAGTAAATCTTGCATTCAAAGGTAATTCTTGCTAGCAGCTGTGGTCGACCGTTCGAGGACTGTGTTCGCGCTCATGAGTTTTTGCACGTCACTGGTTCCAGTCGGTGGTTGCTCCTTGGTCTCCCGACGGCTCAGTCACACAGATCGGGGTGTTGTACAGCTGGTTCCCTCCACGAGATTCTTGCTCTATGTTAACAAGAGAAATCTCTCTTTCGAATTGTAACAGGAACCCGAATGAAGGAGTAGAGCGTATCTCTAGTCATGAGCACTACTACCACAAACCAAGATACGTACGAAATGGACTCCACCGACAGTACGTTACACCTTGACACACTTGCACTCGCCGGAGCTGCAGCTGTACTCTCCGCCGTCGTGATGCTCCTGCTCGGTGTGTTCGGAGCAATCGGCGTCTACGAAGGTGCGGTCGAGATGATGCAACAGTGGCACCTGTTCTTCGAACCGACCGTCGTCGGAACCGTGGCGGGCATGGTCGAAGCCGCGGTGATCGGCTTCATCCTCGTGTACGCCTTCGCGTGGCTGTACAACGCCTTCGCATAATAAATCGAGGAGTCAATCCATGTACGTCACCGACAACGCCGAAATCGTCATCGACGCATCGCCCGAGGAGATCTGGGACTACGTAACTGACCCCGTCCACTGGACGGCATCGAACCCCGAGGAACACTACGGACTCGAATACGACACACCCGATAATCGCCCACAAGAGGGGGCGACATTCCACCAGGCGGAAGAAGTCGCTGGGATGTACGCCGATCTGCACGGCCGATTTCAGTACATCGATCATCCACACGTGGCGGTCTGGACTGGGACAGCGTACTATCCACTCCTTCGTGGACTTGTCACCGTTCGAATCCCCGAAGGTGGTACGATTCGGCTCGAAGAGACTGAGGATGGAACCCGGATGTCACACGCCGTCTGGATGGACTTCCCGAATAACCGCCGGGGCCGGTTGCTAAAGCGGCTCTTTACCACCGTTCTTGACGGGAAGGCCAAGCTCTACGACCACACCAACAAGGAGCTCGTCTTCTTCAAGGAACGCATCGAGTCGACAGCCCATAAGCCCCCAAAACCGACGGACGAGAGTCCGTAGCAACATCAACGCACTCATCCAACCATGTATACCGACATCCTCATCCCGACTGATGGCAGCGATAACGTCGAGCCCGCAATCCAATACGGACTTGAGCTCGCTCGCCGATACGACGCAACTGTCCACGCGCTCCACGTCGTCGACAGTTCGCCCATCGAGCGAAAGCTGGAACTGACTGCGCTGGAAACCGACCTGGAGACACTCCCAGACACGTGGTATGAGGCTGGCGATGCCGCCACCAAGCAGATCGAAACTCGAGCTGCAGAACATGGTCTCGACGCAGTAACTGAGGTTCGCCGTGGCATTCCAGCGCGTGAAATTCGTTCCTACATCACCGATACCGGGATCGACCTCGTCTGTATGGGAACCCGAGGACACACCGGTCTCGACCGAGTCCTGCTCGGCAGTGTAACGACCCGACTCGTCCGTACTGTCGATATCCCCGTGCTCAGTGTCAAAGCAAAACAGGCGCTATCAGAACCCGGAATGCGGGGAGGCTTTGAGACTATCCTCGTCCCGACTGACGGGAGTAAGCCCGCACGAGAGGCAGTCACGCACGCTCTTGATTTGGCTCGGACGTACGATGCGACACTTCATGCCCTCTACGTTGTGGATAGAGGTGCCTACGCGTCTCGTCCGGGATGGACGTGGGACGAACTGCAGCAAGTACTGGAGCAAAACGGAGAGACTGTCCTCGAAGATGTCCAGTCCCGGGCAACTGCCGACGGTGTTTCAGTCGCTGCTGAGATCACCCACGGTGTTCCTCATCAGGCAATCGGAGATTACTGCGATCAACACGGAATCGACCTCGTCGTGATGGGAACACACGGACGGTCCAGCCTTTCACGACGGATCATCGGAAGTGTGACCGAACGGGTTCTTCGGAACTCGGACGAGCCAGTATTGACCATTCGAGGAGTATAGCCGTGGCTCGAGCTACCGGCGAAGCGAGATGAGAAGAACCACGAATCCGAGACCGATGGCGACCGATTCGATGATGTGGACAAGGGCGAGATCAAGCCCCCCGAACTCGAACAGTACTCCTTCGATGAACACACCGAGGGTAATAATTCCAAAGCCAACTGCAGCGTTTCTCATATAGTACGTCCCTGTTCGTCGATAAGCCTCGAAACTGTAGTACGTGATCAGAATACCGAGGGCAAGGACAGCCAGGCGGACGGCCACGAGAACGGCTGTTGTCGTATCCACCATTAGTCAGTTCTCCAGTTTCTGCGGGTCACGTCCGTATAGAGCGTAGAGGATCGTGAGCATACCAATCGCGACGATGGTTGTTGCCACCGTTCCCGCATTATGTAAGGTCAGGCCAACCACGTCGAACAAGATTCCTTCGACGATTGCGCCGAAGCTGATAATGGCGAACCCGACCGCGAGGTACAGCATCGATTGACTGTTGCTACGTCGGTACCCTCGATAGGCCTGATAGGCGATCACGAATCCCAGAACCATTGTGACGAGCTTTGCGACGATGAGTCCGGGGTGCATGGTTATTCGTTCCTCATTGTGTTCCACAACCGAGCAAATCTGTCGGGCGCGTCTTCTCGAAGTTCGATACGGATGTCGAATCCTGATTCGAGGAGCTGGACCTCGACGCGGTCGAGTTGGGCTTCGTATTCGCTGTAATGATGACCGTCGGGATCAACGTGCGTTCGCTCGATAAGCAGATCGTACTCCAGTAACGTGTTGACCCGTCTGGAAACTGTCGAGACTGACATGTCACACTCTTCGCTGAGTTCCTTGGCGGACAGCTGTTTTGGGCGAGTCGCCTCGAGGATGGCGCGTGCATAGTCGTCGTCAAGGATTTCGAGAATCCCCGAGATGTCTCGCTCCTCACTCACAATCCGTGTTGTTGTGGGTGGGTATATAAAGGAACGCCGATTTGCTGACCCAGCAAATCTGCTTTCCGGACTATATGCCCAGACCGTGTAGGTTCACCTGTAAGGTGACCGATGCCATGACCGATTCACTCACGCGTCGACGGATGCTCCAGCTGACTGGCGGTGCGGCAGTCGTTGGGCTTGCCGGGTGCACTGGAACGCAGAACAACGATGGCGGAGCGGCAAACGGCACGCCGACTGAGACTGGCCACGACGACGGCGGCACGGAGTCCGGTCACAGCGACGACGAGGATGACCACGACGAAGCAGTCGGGGCACCGTCCGATACGGCCGAGGTGCGGATGATTACCGAGGACGGTGGCTACCACTTCGAGCCCCACGTCGTGCGGGTGAACGTCGGGGGAACGGTCACCTGGAACAACGAGAGTGGGAGTCACTCGACGACCGCCTACCACCCCGACAACGACCAGCCCCAGCTCGTCCCCGACGGCGCAGCGGCCTGGGACAGCGGCATCGTCTCCGAGCAGGGTGCGACGTTCGAACACACCTTCGAGACCGAGGGTGTCTACCACTACTACTGTACGCCCCACGAGAGCCTCGGGATGATCGGTAGCGTCATCGTCGGTGAGCCGGACCCCCACGAGCAGGTCGCACTCGAAGAGCCGCCGGCCGACAAGCCCGAGCGCGTCCGCGAGAAGCTCGAAGAACTCAATGGGATGATTCGGACGGCACTCGGCGACGACCACGAAGAGGACAGCCAGTAGACCCACATAGCTTTCCCACCGTAGCAAGCACTTCTCATCAGGACGGAGGAGCGTCGACGGATGGGTATTTCAACACAGCACCAAGATCGACCACTCGCGCTCTGGGCACTCATCGCGACGATTGGTGTGCTCGGCGTGTCGGGACTCGCCGGCGGCGGCCAGTTCATCCTCGCTCCCTCGGGGCGTCTTATTGGAATCTCGCCGACGCTTCTGGCTGGTTCCCCGTTCGATAGCTATCTGGTTCCCGGGGTCATCCTCTTCAGTATCCTCGGTGTGTTCCCGCTGGTCGTCGTGTACGGCCTCTTCCGTCGAAAACGATGGGCGTGGCCGGCGGCCATCGCCGTCGGCGTCGCGCTCGTCGTCTGGGTCCTCGTCGAAGGGGCCGTCATCGGATTCGGGAAACGGTTGCAGTATCCCCACCTAATCCAGGGTGTGGTGATTGTCGGTCTTTCAGTTCTTCCCTCTGTTCGAGCGGCTCTCAGATGAGAAGATTGTACCCGACGTGGGCGAGCGAAAGTGCGAGATACCCGAGCACGAGTGCCGCCAGGGTTCGCCGAGAGAGTGATGGGAACCCGATGTCGTCGGAGCCGTGAATCCGCTCGCCGAGTGCGTACGCGAACCGCCCGGCGAGTAACGCGAACGGCAGGTGGACGAACACCAGCGGGAGCACGAGCGAGTCGAACCGGACTGTCGCCTCCAGCCGCGACAGGTACTCGAGTTTGAGCACGAGTTCGAGGAGCGCAACGGTCAGCCCGGAGGCCACGGTCGCGAGCAACCCCTCGGTCTTCGAGAGGAGCGTCCCCCGACGGTAACTCCAGCCGTAGAAGACGAGTATCAATGGGACGAACCGGACGAATGCCTCCTCGACGAGTCCGACCAGAAGTGTCCAGGTCGCGAGGGTCGTCACTCCGAGCAAGAGAAGTTCGAACTGGTAGGCGATCCACACGCCGACCCCGGTCACGACGCTGCTCACGCCCACGAGCCCGACCAACGACCGATACCGGAGCGTCATGAGTGGTGATGAGACTGTGTCTATCCGTCGGTGCGCGACCGAAATAGGCGTACCCGTTCGAAACGCGTACACGAAGAGCCTTTATTACTGCACCCCTGTTACATGGTACCACGGGAACCCAGCGTAGCCACGCACCATACTGCTATGCCCACCGATGACTCCGCGTCCGTCTCTCGCCCGTCCGATACGGAAAGAGACGTTGTAGGACGGGTGGAGGAGACGATTCTGTCACGGCGGGGGTTCCTCGCAGGACTCGGCCTGGGGAGCGTCGGCGGCGCTGGGGTGGTTCTCGGTCTAACGCGAGCGGGGGAGGGTTTTCAGTCGCTGGCGACGCTTGCGGGTGGGGCCACGCTTCCCGCCCCAACGCGCTACTACCTTCCAGCGGTCGACAGCTTCGGTGACGGTCTCATCGTCCCGTTCGAGTTCGAGTTCACCGACGGGGACGGTGAACTGTTCGTCAACCTGAACGGAATCGAAGTCCGTCACGACCTCCAGCTCGCGCTCCGAGAAGCGAGGGAGACGGCCACACGTCTTACCGGGGAGTCGCTCACCAACACGGCGACGCACGTCACGTTCGAGCCCCCCGCCTCTGGTGTACTCGCACTCCGCGGGAAGAGCTGGGAGGCCGGTCTCACCGTCGCACTCGTCGCCAGCTTCCGTCAGGAGTCACTCTCACAGGAGACGCTCATCACGGGGATCGTCGACGACGAGGGCACGTTGCTCCCCGTCGGCGGGATCGAGACGAAAGCCCGCGCGGCGCGAGCAGTCGGCGCACGGGAGCTGATCGTCCCGGCGGGCGAACCGACGGACGTGGCTGTTCAAGGGTTCCGAATCGTCGAATCTCCCTCGATTACAGATGCACTCGACCGGATTCTGTGACCGGAGTGCCCCACGGCCGACGAAATCCATGGGAGCGATGATCCAGTCGTCAGATCGCCCACGGGAAACGATTCAAGAGCCGGGGCGCCGTAGCTCAGGGTATGGCCGAAACCGATCCTTTCGACGCGATACGCGAGTTCGAGTTCGACGGAGATGCCTATCGGATGGCGGACCTCACCGCCCTCGAAGAGGCGGGACTCTGTGAACTGGACCGTCTCCCGGTCAGCATCCGTGTCCTCCTCGAATCCGTCCTCCGGAACGTCGACGGCGACACGATCTCCGCCGAGGACGTTCGAAACGTCGCGTCGTGGCAACCTGACGTGCCGGACGTCGAACTCCCGTTCACTCCCTCACGAGTCGTTCTTCAGGACCTCACCGGTGTCCCTGCCGTCGTCGACCTCGCTGCGCTCCGATCAGCGGTTGACCGGAAAGGCAAGGAGCCCGCGATCGTCGAGCCAGAGATTCCAATTGACCTCGTGATCGACCACAGCGTCCAGGTCGACTATTTCGGCTCCGAGGATGCCTACGAGAAGAACGTCGAGCTGGAGTACGAGCGCAACGGCGAACGCTATCGCGCCCTCAAGTGGGCTCAGCAGGCCTTCGACGACTTCCGCGTCGTCCCGCCGGGCACCGGTATCGTTCACCAGGTGAACCTCGAATACCTCGGGCAGGTCGTTCACGCCCGCGAGCGGAACGGTGAGAACTGGCTGCTTCCGGACACGCTCGTCGGCACGGACAGCCACACGCCGATGATCGGCGGCATCGGCGTCGTCGGCTGGGGCGTCGGTGGCATCGAGGCCGAAGCCGCGATGCTCGGCCA
>NZ_MWTG01000014.1:0-9376 GCF_059752555.1 Halorubrum sp. B52
ACGAGCAGTGCCTCCGAGGTGAGTGGTGGGTTTCGTCATGATTGTGAATTGGTGGTGAGTTTCGGTATTCGGTCGAAGCGGTCGAAACGGTCAGGGCCGTCAGCAGTGGCCCTGTCCGTACGTCCCGCCGTTGTAGTCGTCGTCAGCCATGTCCTGGGCCATCTCGTCGACGGTCACACCCATGTGCGTCTCCATCCACTCGACGCTACCAGGGCCCATGTGCTCGGTCATCTGCGCCTCCATCCAGGCCGCCCAGTCATCGGCGGTAGCATTGTCAGTGGGCGCATCGTCTGCGGTCGTGTCGGTGCCGTGTGCGCTGACCACGGGCGCGGCGAACGCGAGTCCGACGATCGCGAGCGCCACGAGCAGCCAGCCGCCGAGTTTGAAGTTGGTCATTGTCTTTCTCCTCGGTTACTCGTAGGACCCCTCGGGAGTTATCGACGTGGGTGTGAAT
Organism: Halorubrum sp. B52; assembly: GCF_059752555.1. NCBI lineage: Archaea > Methanobacteriati > Methanobacteriota > Halobacteria > Halobacteriales > Haloferacaceae > Halorubrum > Halorubrum sp. B52. The sequence continues at coordinate 455 of NZ_MWTG01000014.1, forward strand.
CCACGCAGGAGAACGTTCGAGAACGTGTATAGAGCGTTCTAATCGTTTTCCAAGGACAGAACCGTTCATCCGTGCCGAATTCGGTTGCTATGTAACTTTTTGAATACTCTGAAGAGTACTTTTGAACGATTAGATACCCCAAGGGTGATAAGCTGCTTGGCCACCTACGGCGAAGTTAGAACGAATGAGCGAGCTCGAAATTTCATCGATTTACCGCGTATGATCGGCTCTTTACTATCGAATCTTACTGTGGCGGTGTATTTATTGGAGATTGGATTGTAAACCATAGTATCAAACTCATGTCTAAGTTTGTCCATCAGGAAATGTTGAAATACAAGGAAATCATCACAAATGGCGTGTTGGAGTTGCTACTTCGGCCACGATACAATGTCGAGGCTCTGTTGAAATCCTCAGAGAGTTACAGGTTCGCCTCGTAGTCTGACCAGATGGAAGCCCTCCCGAAGTCGCGGTTACTCAGGTTCGTTGAGCAAGCGATACACTTGGCTCGGCGAGCCGTCGCTCGTAGACCTCTCCGTCCATCGGTGAGTCGATACCGCTAGCCGAGTACCCTCACCCGCACCGATTTGACACCGCGCGATTCGAAGACCTTCGTCGACGAACCTGCAGTTGGCTTACTCTTCGAAGTGGCTGTCACCCTCTTCGAGCCGGGCGCGACGTTCGTGGAACTCTTCGTCGTCGATTTCGCCCCGTGCGTAGCGCCCCCGGAGTGCGTCCATGGCCGAATCAGCGTCGGTAGACGTTTCAGCGTCTCCCCGACGCATCAGCCAGTAGACGGCTCCACCAGCGACGCCGAGCATGGCGACCAGCCCGCCGAACACCCCCACGAGTGACCCGCCGTCTACACCAGTGTTGGAACCGCCCATCCCACCACCCATTCCGCCGCCCATCCCGCCAGATCCCATCATTCCGTCGTCAGTTCGACTACTCCCTGTCCCCGACGAGGAGCCGTACGGAACGGTGCTCTGCTCGACGATTGTCCGACTCGCGGGCACGTCGCCGTCCGGAATCTGACTGTCTTCGGCTGGCCCGCCGGGGTTGCCGACGACGATGCGGCCGACCATCCCCACCGAGCGGTGCGGAATGCAGTAATAATCGTAGGTTCCCGGTGTCTCGAAGGTATGATCGAAGCTCCCTCGGGAGATAGTCCCGCTGTCGAACGTGTCAGCGTCGGCCGGAATCCGCTCCGAGTAGGCGGTCGCCGAGTGGGCTCCGGCCGCTAGCTCGAAGCGAACCGTCATACCGGGGTCGACGTGGAGTCCGATCGGATCGAAGTAGTTGTTGCCCATCTTCACGACGGGTGTCTCCTGTGCGGCTGCCGTTCCGGTAAGTCCCGCGCTTGCGACGGCACCAGTACCGAGCAGTCGCAGGAACTGTCTTCTAGTTGGGTTCATGAGTCGGTTTCTGTGGCGTGTTTCATCGTTACGTGGTCGCCGGATACGCTGACTACCACTCCTCGCCGAGTTCGTCGAGAAGCGTGTCGACGTCCGATTCGTCGTTAAAGGTGTGGAACGACGCTCGTACCGCGTTCGGTTCGGGAAGTGCCCGAACGACGATGCCCTCGTTGGCGAGTCGTTCGACTGTCGTCTCGGGGTCGTTCACGTCGACCGTGACGAGGCCGGAATCGGGATCGCGCGGACTCACCAGCCTATCGTCAGGGACCGCATCGACGAATCGTCCCGCGAGCGACGTGATGTAGTCCTCGGTTCGATCCAGTCCGACGCGGTCGACGAGGTCGATGGCCTCGCGGAGGCCGACGTGTACCGCCGGATTCGTCGTCCCGATCTCGAATCGAGGTGCACCCGGCTTGAACTCCGTCGTCTCACTCGTCGGCTCCGTCACGCCGCGATAGCCGACCGCCCGTGGTTCGAGTTGGTCGGCGAGCGCTCGGCGGACGTAGAGGAATCCCGCGCCCCACGGTCCGAGGAGCCACTTGTGTCCGGCCCCGGCGACCACGTCTGCCCCCCACTCGCGGATGTCCACGGAGAACTGCCCGATGGCCTGTACCGCGTCGACGAGTGTGAGTGCTCCCGCGTCACGTGCGACGTCGACGAGTTCGCTGACCGGGAGGCGCGTCCCGTAGTTCCACGTTACGGCGCTGAAACAGACGAGCGACGCTCCTTCGACTGCTTCGGTGTACTGATCCCGGTCGAGGTGGCCATCCTCGCTCTCGACGACGCGTACTTCGACGCCCTCGCGTTCGAGCCGTCGCCACGGGAGGATGCCTGCGGGGTGTTCGAGGTCGGTTCTGACGACGACGTCCCCCGGCGACCAGTCGAGGGTGGTGGCGATTCGGGTGATGCCGTCCGTGGTGCTTTGTGTTAGCGCAATCTCGCTCGCGTCCGCGCCGAGAAAGTCAGCGACGTCCGTTCGAACGTCCTCGTAGGTTGCGAACGCCGTCGAATACGGTCCTTCGTCGGCGGGAGACTCGTACTCGTGATATTCGAGAGACCGCTCGACTCGCTCGACGACTGTCTTGGGGCTGGGCCCGTGCGCACCCGTGTTCAGGTAGGTCACCCCGTCGAGTGCGGGGATCGACGCACGCAGTTCGGCGGGTGTCACTGTTGGTCACCCGTTTGCGTGGTCTGCTTCGGGAGATGGGTGTCTCCCATCCTACTAGTTGTGGCGTCGACTCGTTCCGAGCCGGTGTTGAGGTGGTTCAGGAGTTCGGCCGGAAGGCGCGCGTACACCTCGGCGTTTCCGACGAGCGCGTCTCTCGTCGTGAACTCGTCGACGGCGTGGGCCGTGTCGGTCCCGAGGCCGAACTCGACGGTCGGGACGCCGGCGTTTCGCATCTTCTTCGCGTCGCCACCCCCGGTCGCACTGCGACGGTAGACCCGGTCTCCCGTGACGTCGCTGGCCACGGCGACGACGGCGTTCGCCAGCGGCCCGTCGGGATGCTCGTACGTCCCGATGGACCAGTTCGCGTCGGTGATTTCGACGCAGTCGTGACCGGCCACAATGTCGCGGATGGTGTCGAGTACGTCTGGCGTATGGACGCCAGCGGTGAGCCGAACGTCGAGATGGGCTTCGGCGGCCCCCGGAACGACGTTCACGCGGTCACCGCCACGGACGACGCCGAGGTTCACCGACGGTCGCTCGAACAGATCCCGTGCGGTTCGTTCACCGAACCGTGGTTCGTAGTACTCTACCGATTCGTCGACGACCGCCTTGACGACGGGGTCGAGATCAAACGTCGTCTCGGAGAGCGTCGATTCGACATCGTCGACGGCGTCGCACAGACATCGAATCGCGTTCGTCCCGAGCATCGGGCGTGATCCGTGGGCGGACTGCCCCGTCGCGGCGAGGGTGAGCCAGATGCTCCCCCGATCAGCAACTGTCGTCGAGTGTCGGCCCTGCTCGCAGGTCGTCTCGCCGATGACGCACGCGTCGGCGGAGACGTCCCACGTCTCGAGGAGTGTCGGCAACCCCGCATCGCCGGCGACTTCTTCGTCGCTCACCAGCACAAAGTCGATGGTCATCGGTGGCTCTGTGTCGGTTTCGGCGTACGCCTGTGCCACGGTCAGCATCGCCGCGACAGCACCTTTCATGTCGGTTGTGCCGCGGCCGTAGATCAGGTCACCGTCGCGTTCGCCGAGTGGATCGAACGTCCACTCGTCAGGGTCGAATGGTACGGTGTCGAGGTGTCCCTGATAGAGGAGCCTTCGATCGGACGAGCCCGGAAGGGTCGCCACGAGGTTCGGCTTTTTTGGGTCGGAGACGACTCGTTCGGTTTCGATGTCGAGGTCGGCGAAGAACGACTCGACCCACGTCACGGTCTCACGGGTGTCGCCCGGTGGGTTCTGCGTGTCGAATCCGACGAGCGTACTCGCCAGGTCAACGACGTCGTCCTGATGGTCACGGAGGTAGGTGAGAGCGGGGTCGATAGTGGAGCGTGTCATGGGCTGTGGTTTCTGGCGGTACGACGGATCGATCGCACGTTTATTTGTTCGAATCGTACAATACTATTCGGAGTGGACCTGGTTTCATTCATTATCAGTGGTCAGTGTGCTTTGTCTTCTGTGAGTGGTCATCCACGAACGAGATCGACGAGCCGTTGTGCGAACCCAGATCGGTGGGTTTTCGCTTCCTGGATCGCCGCTTCTAGCTCGTCACGCTCGACGATGCCGATGAATTCGTCGACCCGCACGCCGTCCGCGTGGATGAGTATCGTAGGTGTCTTGCGGACGCCGTACTCCTCGGCGATCTCCAGATCCCGCTGGATGTCGACCTCGCGAAACTCGACGTCGGAGAATTCGTCTTCGATTCCCTCGTTCTTCTGTCGCTGCGTGGCGCACGCTCCACACGTCTCCTGGGTGAAGAGGATAACTTCGGTCACAGGTGTCTATATGGTCTTGGTAGTTATTGGACTTATTATTCAATATCATAGCCCGTGACCCGACGAGATCTTCGATTCGAAGGGACGGTCACCGCTCCGGGGTGAGCAGTGTCTCGAGCCGCGATGGAATGCGGTCGAAGACACGTTCCCACGGATTCCGGTGCTCGTCGAGAGCGACGAGCGTTCCGCGAACGAACGGCTTTACCGGCGGGATGCCGATTTCCAACTCATCGAGCTCTGCCACCTCGAAGCGATCGTCGGTTCTGAAGGTGGCTGCCGTGTCGCGGTTGAGATGACAGCCGGCTGCGCCGCGCCGCCAGACGGGATTTGCGGCGTCTTGGACGTGCGCGAGCCACCCGTCAGCGTGGACGTGTTCGAGAAATCGGAACTCGCCACCTGGTTTGAGTACCCGGGCGACCTCGTCGAGTGCCGCGTCGATGTCGGGAATCGTACAGAAGACGAGCGACGCGATGACGACCTCGAACGAATCGTCGGCGTACGGAAGCGATTGCGCCCCCTCGGGGCGAATCTCGATGTCGAGGTCGAGATCATTCGCTTTCTGTACCGCCCGCCGTCGCATGTGTGGATCTGGTTCGATCGCGTGGAAGACGAGCGATGGATCGTGCTCGGTTGCCGCTTCGAAGTACGGGAACATCGCACCGGTCCCTGTCCCGAGATCGAGTACGGCTCCGTTCAGATCCCTGGTAAGATATTCGCGGTGCTCCCGGAGAAGTGTCTCCTCGGCATGTTTCGTCACCGGGTCGTACACGGCCGCAAACAGCGGGTGTGATGGTGAATCGTCTGTGGTCATTCTTCTGTAGTTGTAGTATTGACCTTACGGGCGCACTGCAACGCCAGTGGGCATTGAACCGACTTCCACGTCGGTCTCCAGCTGCTGCTTCTCCAAGTCGATCACGGAGATGCTGCCGGAGCCGATATTGGTCACGTAGGCGTAACGTCCGTCCGGTCTCACTTTTACAATGTGCGGTGTCTCTCCTACGCCTATTTTCTCCTCCACTTGCTTCGTAGCGGTGTCTATCACCGACACGATGTTTGCCGACTCGCTGGTCGCGTACGCGTATTGCCCGTCGGGGTGAAACGCGATTCCGTGCGTCCCGCTGCCGATATCAATCACATCGCTCACTTTTAATGAAGCGGCCTCGATAACGGTGACCTGGTCCTTGCCGCGGCTGGAGGCGTAGATTATCGACCCATCCGGAGATGGTTCCGCCACGTGTGTTACCGGACCGATTTGAACTTCCGTGAGTATCTGCCCCGCTTCAGTGTCGATGACAATCGTCTTCTGGCTCTCACCACCACCGATGTAGAGTTGGCTTCCGTCCGGACTGAACGCCGGTACGTGGGCGATCGTTCCAACTGGAATCTTTTGGTCTACCATCTCTTTTTGGAGATCGATACGCCGTACCTCTTTGGTACCCCCAGTTGCAGTGTACGCGTAGTTGCCCTCGGGGCTGATCGCTGTGTGGAGCGGATTTGGTCCCACATCGATGGTACTCATCACTTGACGCGCGGCCGTGTCAATCACTGTGATGATGTCCGCACCGTTATTGACGACGTACGCTCGCGAGCCATCGGGAGAAAAGGCAACGAAATGTGGCCGTTCCTCGACATCGATGGTCGTCTGGACCTCCATCGCGGCTGAATCTACTACCGATACGGTGTTACTTCCTTGGTTGGTTACGTAGACCTCTCCTCCGTTCTGTGCCTGGGTCGAACATCCGGCTAATGAAACTCCGGCGGTTACGCTCCCTGCGATACCGAGGGTCTTCAGCCAGTTCCGTCTGGTGTAATTACGAGTCATGTGTGAATCTGTTGGATTGTGTTGCTGTGTTTTCCGACCGGTTCTTATTTTATCTCTCTCAACGTGTTTCGCCGCGTCTCGAACTCCTCTTCGTCGATTTCACCGCGTGCGTACCGTTCGCGGAGTATCGCGAGTGCGCGGTCGGAACCGGCGGGCTCTTCGCTCGATCCCGCCTCTGAAGACTCCGTCGAGGGGGTAGATTCGTGCGACGAGTGGTGCGACGAACAGCCAGATCGACCTCCATGCCGACCATGGCCGTGACCCATCATTCCACCGCCGAAGAGTCCTCGAAGCCCCCTCCCACGACCGCCGTGCATTGCGCGTGGGGCGGCGTGGCCACTTCTACCGAGGAATCCTCCGGATTCCGAGGTCGAAAACTGTTCTCCGATCGTCCGTACTGCTTCGAGTAGGCTTGTCATGAGTGCAATATGTGGTTTGTTGGGTGCGAGTTGGTACTCCTTCTACAGTTGAATCTACGGTCTTGTGTTTTATTGGAATTTCTGTTCATTTTCGAAAGTCTACGCTCAACACTTGCCCCCCATCGATTGAAGGGGCTGCTACTCCCTCCCACCTGATCGGCGGACAACTGACGCCCCTGGACGGCGGTGAGATTGCCGTCACTGCGTGCGAAATCACCGGCCAGAGCAGGCTCTGGATACGGTGTGTCGGACGCATCGCGACCCTCTGAACCACACGCGGCCAAATCCCGTCGGGCGTCGCCGAGCGAGCCGTCCCGCCGGACACAGTTGGCGAAATCGCACGCCAGATTCCTCGCATACGTCCTGACGGTGAGCTGACACCCACTCGTGCGGTGGGCCTGACGCACGTCCAGGTAGAGACTAATCGGAACTAACGGAACCACGTAGATCGTGGCGATCGCGACCCCGAACTGAAGCGGATGCCTCGGCGGAAGGCCCAGAAATCCAGCGAAGACGACGACCCAGAGGGCGAGCCCCTGACAGATGATGGCTCGCCAGTTGTTCGCCGGGAGTCGCGGACGCGTCGTCGCCTGTGCGCTCTTACTGGCTGCTTTCGGCGCGTCGGTCGATGGTGTGAAAGTCACGGTCGTGTCTGGGTGTTATTCGGAGCTGATCTGCCGGTCACCTCTAACCGTGGCTGTTCAGCAGCATCGGGTTCGACGGGTCGTCGGAGTCTTCGGGTGGTCGTCGGCACGGTCTTTTGATGGACCTACGAACCCTGTTGTTCGTTGTGAAGCGTTCGTCGACGGTCGTCGTATTCGTCCTCAGTCAGTTCTCCGCGAGCGTAGCGCTCGCGAAGCGTTTCGATTGCCTGGGCTTGGCCGGTGTCGTCGCTCCGGTCTCGATTACCCACGCCGTATACGAGGAGCAGGACGAGTCCAATCAGGAGGAGCGGCCAGAGGAACATTCCGCCGCCGAGCATTCCGAAGCCGCCGAATCCCATCATCCCTCCGCCCATCGTGAGGAGCGGAAGGACGACGAGCGCTCCGAGTACGAGGAGGACGATCGTCGCTGTGCTGGTTCGATTCGTTGTCGTCATTGGAGTTCACTTTCCGTGGTAAGCTGGTCGGTTACAACTGCGAGCACTCTCTCGAAGCGTTCGTGAACCTCGGTCGCGATCCCGTCCAACTCCGAGTTCTCCGTGATGGCGACGAGTTGCTGTGGGTCGACGGCGCTCACGACGACGTCACCGGCATCCGTCTCGTAGACGACGACGTTGCACGGGAGGAGAGCACCCAGGTCTGGCTCTTCGACGAGCCCTTCGTGGGCGAGCGGTGGATTGCAAGCACCGAGAATCCGGTATTGGTCTACGTCGACATCGAGTTTCTCCTTCAGGGTTGTTTTGACGTCGATGTCACAGAGGATGCCGAAGCCTTCGTCCTGTAGTGCGGTCATGACTGCAGCGACAGCGTCGTCGAACGGTGCGTCGATCGTCGTGGTGATGGTGTACGTCATGGATTTACTCCGTGTGTTGGGTTTCCAAGGTCGTGATTAGCCGCTGGGCTTCCGACAGTCCGGCTCCGCCCCACGCCTCCGGTGCGGTGAATGCATGGAGTCGTCGGCGTTCGGCAGCCTGTCTGCGTTGTTCTCGTGAGTCGATTCGGGCTCTGTGTTGCGAGTCGTTCATTGTGGTGGTGGTCGGTTTTGTCGTGACGCGCGTTTCGAGTCAGTCCGTGACTGGAATCGACGCGCGTCGAGTTTTGTTCAGATCGCTTGAGTCGTCCCCGACGGAGTTGGAGAGACCTTGTCGTCAGGTTAGCTCCGGTGCTCATTCTACATTTTGTGTGTCCGTTCCTTCTCTCCACAATACTATGGACGATTGCACGAGGCATAACCGGCCGAGTCCGTTTGCTGACCCAGCAAATCGTCCCGTCGTTCAGGTCTACTCTCTCGTGGTCGCTGTAGCACCCCCGAAGGTGCAAGCCGACGATACGAATGCGAGTGGAAGACATGGGAGGATACGTGGAGGGAGTCAATACTCACTGTGTGAGCGAGGCTCGCCGAGCCTCGAACTCCTCGTCCGAGAGTTCACCCCGCGCGTAGCGCTCGCGGAGTTCAGCGAGTGCAGTATCCGGCCCAGAGGACGGTTCCTCGCGGTTAGTCCCGTACACGAAGAGCAGGACGAGTCCGATCAGGAGCAACGGCCAGAGGAACATCCCGCCGCCGAGCATCCCGAAGCCGCCGAGTCCGCCCATACCGCCCCAGCCGCCGCCCATCATACCGCCGCCGTAGCTTCCACTACCGTGGGCAGCAGCTGTTCCAGT
>NZ_MWTG01000015.1:0-2095 GCF_059752555.1 Halorubrum sp. B52
AGTCAAAACCCGCCAACACCCCCTCTGAGCCGGGAACCAGGTTCAGAGGTTATACATTCCGGTTGATCCTGCCGGAGGCCATTGCTATTGGGATTCGATTTAGCCATGCTAGTCGCACGAGTTCAGACTCGTGGCGAATAGCTCAGTAACACGTGGCCAAACTACCCTTCGGACCGTCATACCCTCGGGAAACTGAGGTTAATAACAGATACCACAGTCCACCTGGAATGAGGACTGTGCCAAACGCTCCGGCGCCGAAGGATGTGGCTGCGGCCGATTAGGTAGACGGTGGGGTAACGGCCCACCGTGCCAATAATCGGTACGGGTCATGAGAGTGAGAACCCGGAGACGGAATCTGAGACAAGATTCCGGGCCCTACGGGGCGCAGCAGGCGCGAAACCTTTACACTGCACGACAGTGCGATAAGGGAATCCCAAGTGCGTAGGCATAGAGCCTACGCTTTTGTCCACCGTAGGGAGGTGGACGAATAAGGGCTGGGCAAGACCGGTGCCAGCCGCCGCGGTAATACCGGCAGCCCGAGTGATGGCCGATCTTATTGGGCCTAAAGCGTCCGTAGCTGGCCGCACAAGTCCATCGGAAAATCCACCCGCTCAACGGGTGGGCGTCCGGTGGAAACTGTGTGGCTTGGGACCGGAAGGCGCGACGGGTACGTCCGGGGTAGGAGTGAAATCCCGTAATCCTGGACGGACCGCCGATGGCGAAAGCACGTCGCGAGAACGGATCCGACAGTGAGGGACGAAAGCTAGGGTCTCGAACCGGATTAGATACCCGGGTAGTCCTAGCCGTAAACAATGCCTGCTAGGTGTGGCTCCCACTACGAGTGGGTGCTGTGCCGTAGGGAAGCCGCTAAGCAGGCCGCCTGGGAAGTACGTCCGCAAGGATGAAACTTAAAGGAATTGGCGGGGGAGCACTACAACCGGAGGAGCCTGCGGTTTAATTGGACTCAACGCCGGACATCTCACCAGCATCGACTGTAATAATGACGATCAGGTTGATGACCTTATCCGAGTTTCAGAGAGGAGGTGCATGGCCGCCGTCAGCTCGTACCGTGAGGCGTCCTGTTAAGTCAGGCAACGAGCGAGACCCGCATCCTTACTTGCCAGCAGCACTGCGAAGTGGCTGGGGACAGTAGGGAGACCGCCGTGGCCAACACGGAGGAAGGAACGGGCAACGGTAGGTCAGTATGCCCCGAATGTGCTGGGCAACACGCGGGCTACAATGGTCAGGACAAAGGGTTCCAACTCCGAAAGGAGACGGTAATCTCAGAAACCTGATCGTAGTTCGGATTGTGGGCTGCAACTCGCCCACATGAAGCTGGATTCGGTAGTAATCGCGTGTCACAAGCGCGCGGTGAATACGTCCCTGCTCCTTGCACACACCGCCCGTCAAAGCACCCGAGTGAGGTCCGGATGAGGCTCGTTTCACGAGTCGAATCTGGGCTTCGCAAGGGGGCTTAAGTCGTAACAAGGTAGCCGTAGGGGAATCTGCGGCTGGATCACCTCCACAGACCCGAGACTCCCGCTCCGCGGGAGCTCACCTTTCGACCGTTCACACGAACGGTCACTATTCATGCATGGTCACGTCCGTTCACCCACCGATCTGGACACCGACGAACTACCACGGCTCACACTACACACAGAGCCTTCCCACCATGGGAAGGTGGGCTCATAGCTCAGCGGTAGAGTGCCTCCCTTGCAAGGAGGATGCCCTGGGTTCGAATCCCAGTGAGTCCATGTCCCCCAACGCGAATCCGTCCCCTTAAGTGGGCGACGCGACTCCGTTGGGTTACGACGACCGATGCACCATCCCGGGAAACCGCGGATGGGAAGGGTTCGACGAACGCCCCGCCAGGGCGATTCGATGACGACCGTGTATACGTGCGATCCAGACGTCCACTGAACTCATACGAGTTCGTGGAACGTCAGTGAACCATATACAGTCGGGTGACACTATGTCACTTGACACCGTTGGAGGTTCCTTACGGAACCGTCCAACACACTACTGGCTACTGTGCCAGCTGGTGAATGGCTCGGCTCGAGAGCCGACGAAGGACGTGCCAAGCTGCGAAAAGCTC
>NZ_MWTG01000016.1:0-3146 GCF_059752555.1 Halorubrum sp. B52
GAGATCTCCGAATCGGAATCCGTTTACAATTGCCACGCGCAATAGGGAACTCCCTGAATTGAAACATCTCAGTAAGGGAAGGAAAAGAACGCAACCGCGATGTCGTTAGTAACCGCGAGTGACCGCGACACAGCCCAAACCGAAGGTCTTCGGACCAATGTGGTGTTCGGGTTGACAACCAAAACGCGACACTTCATCTGAAGTCTCCTGGAATGGAGCGTGAAACAGGGTGACAACCCCGTAAGATGAAACAGTACCGTTGGCGTCAATACCAGAGTAGCAGGGGTCGGATATCCTCTGTGAACAACTCAGGCATCCCCTGAGAAGGCTAAACACTCCTCGAGACCGATAGCGAACAAGTAGCGTGAGCGAACGCTGAAAAGCACCCCGAGAAGGGCGGTGCAATAGGGCCTGAAATCAGCTGGCGATCGAGCGACAGGGCGTATAAGGCGTCTCTCAAAACGACCGAGAAGCGATTCTCTAGTAGGAAGAGAGACGAGCCGGCGTCGTGTCGTGCGTTTTGAAAAACGACCCAGGGAGTGCACTTGATTGGCGAGTCTAACCCGTGAACCGGGGAAGGCGCAGGGAAACCGATACGGCCGCAGCATTGCGAGGGCCACCGTGTTCAAGCGCGGGGAGTCAATTGGGTGCGACCCGAAACCAGGCGATCTATACGCAGGCAGGGTGAAGCGTGGCGAAAGCCACGTGGAGGCCCGTTAGAGGTGGTATTCTACAATATCCTCTCGTGATCTGCGCATAGGGGTGAAAGGCCCATCGAGCCTGGCAACAGCTGGTTCCAACCGAAACATGTCGAAGCATGACCTCTTCCGAGGTAGCCCGCGGGGTAGAGCTACCGATTGGATGACCCGCCTCCGAGAGGAGTCGGCCATCCTGTCAAACTCCAAACCCGCAGGCGCCGCAGACGAAGGGAGTCCGGTGTGCGGGGTAAGCCTGTGCACCATGAGGGGAACAACCCAGAGCCGGGTTAAGGTCCCAAAGTGTAGATTAAGTGCGATTCGAAGGTGGTCTCAAGCCCTAAACAGCCGGGAGGTGAGCTTAGAAGCAGCTACCCTCTAAGAAAAGCGTAACAGCTTACCGGCCGAGGTTTGAGGCGCCCAAAATGATCGGGGCTCAAATCTACCACCGAGACCTGGCCGTGCCCTTGACAGGGGCAACCGCGTAGGTTGGCGTTCTGTTCGGATGGAAGCTCGGGCGAGAGCTCGCGTGGACCGTTCAGAAACGACAATCCTGGTCACAGTAGCAGCGATAGTCGGGTGAGAACCTCGACGGCCTGATGAGCAAGGGTTCCTCGGCACTGCCACTCAGCCGAGGGTCAGCCGGTCCTAAGATGCACCGCAACTCGACTGCATCAACGGGAAACTGGTTAATATTCCAGTGCCATCGTGCAGTAAACGTCGACGCCGTGTGGAACGCTGAGCCGGGCTTTCGCCCGGTCGAATCGTGGAAACTCGTGGACGCCGTCACGGCACGAAGCGAGCGAAACGTGAGATAGCGCAAGTCAGCCGTACATAGGGCCCGTGAAAAGACAAGCACGATGTCCGTACCGAGATCCGACACAGGTGCTCTGGCAGCGAAAGCCACGGCCTGTCGGGAGAACCGACGTTAGGGAATTCGGCAAGTTAGTCCCGTACCTTCGGAAGAAGGGATGCCTGCTCTCTACGGAGCAGGTCGCAGTGACTCGGGCGCTCCGACTGTCTAATAACAACACAGGTGACCGCAAATCCGCAAGGACTCGTACGGTCACTGAATCCTGCCCAGTGCGGGTATCTGAACACCTCGTACAAGAGGACGAAGGACCCGTCAACGGCGGGGGTAACTATGACCCTCTTAAGGTAGCGTAGTACCTTGCCGCTTCAGTAGCGGCTTGCATGAATGGATAAACGAGAGCGCCACTGTCCCAACGTTGGACCCGGTGAACTGTACGTTCCAGTGCGGAGTCTGGAGACCCCCAAGGGGAAGCGAAGACCCTATAGAGCTTTACTGCAGGCTGTCGCTGAGACGTGGTCGCCGATGTGCAGCATAGGTAGGAGTCGTTACACAGGTACCCGCGCCAGCGGGCCACCGAGACAACATTGAAATACTACCCGTCGGTGACTGCGACTCTCACTCCGGGAGGAGTACACCGGTAGCCGGGCAGTTTGACTGGGGCGGTACGCGCTCGAAAAGATATCGAGCGCGCCCGAAGATCATCTCAGCCGGGTCGGGAATCCGGCGAAGAGCGCAAGAGCACAAGATGGTCTGACAGTGTCATTCCCAACGAGTGACGCTGACGCGAAAGCGTGGTCTAGCGAACCTACGAGGCTCCGGAATGGGGCCCGTAGATGACAGAAAAGCTACCTTAGGGATAACAGAGTCGTCACCCGCAAGAGCACATATCGACCGGGTGGCTTGCTACCTCGATGTCGGTTCCCTCCATCCTGCCCGTGCAGAAGCGGGCAAGGGTGAGGTTGTTCGCCTATTAAAGGAGGTCGTGAGCTGGGTTTAGACCGTCGTGAGACAGGTCGGCTGCTATCTATTGGGGGTGTCAAGGTACTTGACGTGAACGAACGTATAGTACGAGAGGAACTACGTTTGGTCGCCACTGGTGTACCGGTTGTCCGCAAGGGCACTGCCGGGTAGCCACGCGACACGGGGTAAGAGCTGAACGCATCTAAGCTCGAAACCCACATGGAAAAGAAGTACCGTTGAGGTCACTCGTAGAAGACGAGTTCGATAGACTCGGGATGTACGCACCGAGGCAACGAGGTGTTGAGTCCACGAGCACTAACAGACCGAAGCCACAATCATACGGCACTGACACATTACCACACTCGCATGAGTTCAGGCGGTAACTGGATCGCACGTATACACGGTCGGCCGATCACACAGATCGGAACCACCGACACAGGCGTCTCTCAGCCCATTCATATGGGGAGAGAGGCTCGGTTCGAATCCGAGCGTCGGCGTAAAGGCGGCCAGAGCGGTGGGGGAACACCCGTACCCATTCCGAACACGGAAGTTAAGCCCACCAGCGTACCGGGAAGTACTGGAGTGAGCGATCCTCTGGGAACCGCGGTTCGCCGCCTGCCCATTCATCCGGGGCGATTGCCCCACCCGTTTTCAATCGACGCCGAGCGCGAGCCAGC
>NZ_MWTG01000017.1:0-1677 GCF_059752555.1 Halorubrum sp. B52
GCGTGACTGCGGTCGAATCCTGACGCATCAACTCCAACGACACCGCTCGTCGGAAGTAGCGTCGCTGAGAGAGTCAATATAGCACGCCATACAGCCATATCAAGCCGGTTGAATGCCTTACAGAGCGTTGATGGAGTAGGAAGTTCCGCTAGCCCGAGAACACGACGAATACGTGGCATCTCGATCAATTCGTCAAGCAGGCCACGGTAGGTTGTGTTCTTCCGAACTTTGAGACACAACAGACCAACGTGTTGCGGGAGTGTATAGCGGTGTTTGGAGAGCTTCGAGGAGTATCGAAAGACTGCTCGCCGGGCCAGATGGATAGCTTTCTCAGTAAACCGGAGAATCTGCGACTTCGGGAGAGCCTTCATTTCGTGAAATTACAGGACAAACATGCAAATCTCAGAGGATTTCAACAGAGCCAATTCCGTTGTTCTGGCTCTCTTTGTGCTTTACGTGAGTGCTCTTCTCCGGTAACACTGTGAGGTATTGACCACAATCAAGTCAGCATATATCACTTGGATAGAATTTCAATCTAGCTGTAAATTCGTGTTCTACTCAACGTTTCCACTCAAAGCGTTGATTTTGTAACCTTCCTCAGTATATTGTATGAGCGCCCCTGACGATTCACCTTCTAGTGAAAATTTTTGAATGCGCTCTGTGCGAAGCGTACCAGCTAGGGATCACCATCCGTAACGAGTTCAAAGAAACCGATCTCGTCACTGCGTTCGAGAACCTTGATCACTCGATAGACGCGATCGAAGACGAGTATCCAGCGTGGCATCCTGCGCCACTCTCCTTTCGAGCAATGGTCCTCTCGTTCGTTTTCATGGAGATCACCGGAGATTCGTACGCCGAGTTTTCTCGACGACTCACCCGGCAACCGGAAGTCGCCACTATTCTCGGCTTTAGCCGAGTGCCCGACGAATCAGCGTTCTCGCGGGCGTGGCGAAATAGATTCGACGACGAGACCCACGAATATGTCCACGCTGCTGCCCACTTTGTTATCAAAGAAGTTCACGATCGCGATATCTCAGCGTCTGAGGTTCGCCCCAAGAAACAGATCGTCGAAGGTACTGAAGAAAACATAGACTCAGTCGAAGACGAATCATTCTCACAGAACGCAATCGTCCAGACAACGCGCCTCGCGCGTGATCACGCCTTCGGTCATTTCGACTCTGATCGGGCGTCAAACATTACCTACGAAGACACGCAATTTTTCGAGTTACAGACGTTTATGGGGATGGTTCGATGCGGAACCGCGCAGGGAGCGACTCGCTTCCAGTACCATCGTGGTGAAGAGTATGGTCCGCATGGCGACACCCACCTCCGCGCAGTCAAACAGTTCGATCCTGAAGAGCTCGTGAACGGGTTCAACGAGACGACAGATCGCTTACTCTCCGTGATCGCCTCTGAAGCATCGTTCCGTCGGCCGGTTACCGCTGCGATCGACATCACGACTATCCCCTATTATGGGGATGTCGAAGGAATGCCGATGGTCAGTGGGACGAAGGATAGAGACGGTCGAGCGTTCAAATTTGCGACGCTTTCGATCATCGGACAGAACATTCCGCTGATCTTAGCTGTCGAGCCGGTTCGAGAGAGTTCTGAGTGGGATGAGAACTCGTCGAATCAGATTCATCGCACTGTGCGGCGACTGGTTCGACGAGCGAAAGA
>NZ_MWTG01000002.1:0-22121 GCF_059752555.1 Halorubrum sp. B52
GCGTGACTGCGGTCGAATCCTGACGCATCAACTCCAACGACACCGCTCGTCGGAAGTAGCGTCGCTGAGAGAGTCAATATGGCACGCCAGACAGCCATATCAAGCCGGTTGAACGCCTTACAAAGCGTTGATGGCGTAGGAAGTTCAGCTAATCCGAGGGCGTGACGAATGCGTGGCATCTCGATCAGTTCGTCAAGCAGGCCACGATAGGTCGTGTTCTTCCGAACTTTGAGACACAGCAGAACGACGTGCTGAGGAAGTGTATAACGGTGTTTAGAGAATTTTGAGGAGTATTGAGAGACAGCTCGCCGTGCCAGATGGATTGCCTTCTCAGTAAACCGGAGAATCTGCGACTTCGGGAGGGCCTTCATCTCGTCGAATTACACGGCGAACATGTAACTCTCTGAGGATTTCAACAGAGCCGACTGCTCCGAAAGAACATGTTCGGTGAATGTCTTCCGGGATGTGGTTAGGTGTGATCTCGTAACGGTACCCATTTACCATCCGCCCGGCCAAAATCCGACAATACGGTGGGATCGACCCCCACTTTGAGCGACTGAAATGACCAATTCATCCGGAATCGACGACCGGTCTACCTCTGTTAACAGGGAGACACTCGCTGCCTCTCTCGGTAGCGCTCTCAAGATACTCGACCCGGCATACTTCGGATTCGTCATGTCGACTGGGATCGTCTCAATTTCCTTCTTCGAGCTGGGTATCACAATTATCGCGCGGCCGCTAGCGGTGTTCAACGTCGCCTGTTACGCGTTGTTGCTTGCGCTGTTCGCAGTTCGAGCTGCGGCCTTTCCCAAACGCACGCTCGCCGATCTACGGAACCGAGACCGACACTGGGGCACGCTGACCTTCATTGTTGCCACGAATACCATCGGGGTTCAGTTTCTGCTGTTCTTCGATATTGTCGCGGTGGCGGCCGCGATGTGGGGCGTGACCGTCGTCGCCACGCCACTGCTGCTGTACTACCTGTTTGTAACCGAGATCATCGGCACGGGAAAGGCGGGTGTGAGCGAGCGGATCGACGGCGCCTTCTTGCTCGTGATCGTCTGCATGCAGTCGCTCGCAGTCCTCGGCGGGTTGCTTGCTGAACCGCTGGCAGGGTACGGAAACGTAGTCGTCCTGTTGAGCATGAGCTACTTCGGCTCTGGGTATGTCCTCTACTTCGTCGTCGTTACTGTCGTCAGCTATCGACTCCTCGATGGCCCCATCCGCCCGGACGATTGGACCGGCCCGTATTGGATCACGATGGGCGCGGCGGCGATCACGACGCTCGCGGGGACGACGCTCGGCCCGGGGCTGGTGGCGTTTCAAGGCTGGGAACCGTATGCACCAGTGATAGTCGGCGTAACGTTCCTCGCGTGGGCGATCGCCTCTTGGTGGATCCCCCTGCTGCTCGCGATTGACGTCTGGAAGTTCCTCACCGATGGGGTCGACGGCCGACCGCCAATTTGGGTGATTGTGGCCCCGTGGTTGCGGCTCGGATTCGGTAGGGGGGTTCACACGTACTCGCCGACTGCGTGGGGGCGGGTGTTCCCGATGGGGATGTACACGGCGTGTACGCTGAATCTCGCCGGGATTGGAACCTTCGGACTGCTTTCCGTCGTGCCTGTGTACTGGAGTTGGTTTGCGCTGGTGGTGTGGGCGCTGACGCTTGTCGGAATGGCACGGGCACTCGGACGGGTGTTTTTCAGCATCGATCCGACGGAGGAACCGGCTCGGGAGTCCGTGTGACGGACGCTATCTCGGGTAGAAGAGAGCGGTCACCCGATGGTCTCGTAGCGTTTTCGCCGGCTGGAAATAGTAAGGCTAAGACCTCGTCATCAGGGCGGAGAGAAGATAACTCTACGTGAATGGCACCCTTCATGCCGACCACCTCATGCGGTGTACAGACGTACGTATAGGTGCCAGACCATTCGTCTTTAGTTAAGCTTGAGAGTGATACAATTCTCAAAAGTATGCTTGTCAGTATTAGAGGCGGGAGAAGATACAGATGAGACACCAGTACTGGCGAGATCGAGCGATAAGTAACCATCACAAACGCCCTTCTATTGCCGTAGCTGGTGTGGCTAGGCCGTATTTGGGCGAAAACCACGGCTACCGAGTATTACTGATAGTATTAACTAAAGACGGATGGGGTGTCAGTTTGCGTGATCGATGTACTGGTTTTCCCACTCTACTCGGGCCTCGATCTCTCGAGTTCCTCGACGAGTGGTGGTATACTCGTTAGTTCGTCGATCACGCTGACTTTTTTCGACCAGCCCCTTCTCGACAAGTGTGTCGAGATTTGGATACAGCCGCCCGTGATGGATCTCTTTTTCGTAGTAGTCTTCGAGTTCGTCTTTGATTGCGAGCCCGTGTGGGTCCTCAAGCCCGGCAATAACATACAGGAGATCGCGCTGAAAGCCAGTGAGATCGTACATCGTTCGCGTCTCGAGTTATATTCATGAAATACTATCGATTTCTGGTATATCGGAAGTAACGAACCATCTGGGGAAGATCTGTTGTGTTTGGTACAGGCGTGAACTAGCGATAAGAGAGAGAGAAGAGTCTGATAGACAACAGACGTACCAACTCGTCACGAGCGTGGTGGAATCCGAATTTCGTCACCAACCTCATACAGATACCCCTTCAGGAGTAGCTGTTTGATTATATCGCGTCCGTCGGCAGGCTTGATTCCGTGATCTTCGAGGTATGTGATAGCTATCTCACGCGTAAGCGGGTTGGTATCGCCCAGTTCTTCGAGATATGCCTCAAGATGATTGAGGACATTTTCTTCAGCTGGTGCGATGGGCCGCCGCGAATTCGCCATTGCCAGTACCTATGAAACGCAGATAGTAGGACATTGGGATCATCGCCAGACCCCCACCTCCACACCGGTTTTCCAGTGTTCTCACTAGATTTCACGACTCTGTAATTTCGGTACACGGTGGCGGATTTCACGGGTATCGGACGCTCCGGCGAAGGTTATAAACGGTGTCTTTCAGCAGCATTTCGCGGAACTTTAGTGACGGTGTCGCGTTGGTAGCGGGTGCGGGGTCGGGGATCGGCAGAGCGACTGCGGAGCGATTCGCCGACGAGGGAGCCGATGTCGTTGTCGTGGATATCGACGACGAGGCTGGCGGAGAGACAGTCAGCCGCATCGAAAACGACGGCGGGAACGCAACGTTCGTCCGCACTGATGTCAGCGACTCCACTGAGGTCAAGGCGATGATTGAGCGTGCGCTTGAAGAGTATGGCCGCCTCGATTTCGCAGTGAACAACGTCGCCACCGGAGCCGATCCCGCGCCAGTAACCGACATCTCCGAGCAGGATTGGGACCGCGTCACCAGCATCTCCCAGAAAGGCGTGTGGCTCGGGCTGAAACATGAGATACCGGCTCTTCTGGACTCCGGTGGCGGGGCTATCGTCAACACTGCCTCACACGCCGGGATACGGGGCAGTCCCGGTCGGACGCCCTACAGCGCGAGCAAACACGGCGTTGTCGGGCTCACGCGGTCGGTCACGCTCGAATTCGCCGCAGACGGTATCAGAGTTAATGCAGTCTGTCCGACAATCGTTAACACACGTGCCCTCCAGTCGATGTCTCCCGAGGAGCAGGATGAAGTCACCGCCGGCGTGCCGATGGGTCGACCGGCCGATCCCGCCGAAGTGGCGAGCGTGATCGTGTGGCTCTGCTCGGACGACGCTTCGTTCGTCACTGGGCACGCGCTTCCCGTCGATGGTGGCCAGACGCAGCGGTGAGTGACGGATCCAGCCGGTCACGAGAGTCGGTACTGTCCGTCGTGCAACTGTTTGAACTCGTCGAGGAGATCCGGCGGAGGGCTAACTGAGGGGTAGTTTTCGTCGGTTGTTGTTCTAAACCAGCAGGGTGGTCGTCGAACCACACCTACGAGCATGCCTCCGGGGAAACATCTACGAAATCACGCTGCAATGCCGCAACGTACGTCTCCTCAAGGAGCTCAGTCATGGTGATAATTTCTTCCCGGACGTCCGATGCCCAGTGTAGTCACACTCCGTGGTGAATTGCTTGGATGTCAAACCACGTGGCTTTCACCTACACCGTTTGTAATAATCTGCGTCTTTGGGCTTGTGAACATAATTGGCTCACCGTGAACGTCCTCCGGTTCTGATTCAGGGCGACCACTCCCCCATAGCGGATGACTTACGGGGAGCGCTCACCGAGAGAGTAATAGAGCGAATGGAATGGATACGGAAACTCCGGAACTCGCCAGCAACAGCCGTGATTTTCGCGAGTACGCTCGTCGCTGTCATGGGTGTCTCACTCATCAGCCCTGTACTCCCAGCGGTCCAGGAGGCATGGAACATTTCGGAGGCACAGGCCAGCCTCTTGCTGTCGGCGTTCACGCTCCCCGGGATCTTTCTCACTCTCCCGATTGGACTGCTAACTGACCGCATCGGTCGAAAACCGATTCTAATCCCGGCGCTTGTTGTCTTCGGACTCAGTGGGGGCGGTATCATCTTCATTTCCGACTTCACCCTGATCTTGGTCCTGCGAGCCATCCAAGGGGCGGCGAGTAGTGCGATTGCGATGCTCACGGTCACGCTCCTCGGCGACCTCTATTCCGGTGAACAACGACGAGTGCTAATTGGGACCAACGCGGCGATTCTCGCGGTGGGTGCTGCTGGCTATCCGTTACTCGGCGGTGCGCTGGCGACAGTCGCTTGGTCGGCTCCCTTCGCGTGTTTTCTCCTCGCGCTGCTCGTCGCTGTACCCGGCATAACCTTGCTCGAGGAGCCACAGCGCGACGAGAACAATACGAATTCGAGTATCCGTGCATTCCTCACCGGACCCACATCGATGACCCCCTTCGTCGTGCTCTATCTCGCAATCTTCGGTATTTTCGTCATCCTCTACGGCGCGCAACTCACCGCCGTTCCATTCCTGCTCGCCAACGAATATCACCTCTCATCAGCGAGTATCGGCCTTCTCGTGGGATTACCCGCGGTTACGATGGGAGCGACAGCAATGCAAGGTGATCGCGTGCTTCGGTCGCTCACGAGCTTCCAATCGATCGCGCTCGGATTCGTGAGTTACGGGATCGGACTCGTCGGCGTCGCCGTCGCAGACTCTATATACGTAGTTGCTGGTGCACTCCTTCTATTCGGACTTGGTCAAGGACTTGCAGAGCCGATTACGGATACGGCACTCAACGAACGAGCACCGGACGAATTCCGCGGGAGCATTATGAGTATTCGGACAAGTGTTCTCAGACTCGGCACGACGGTCGGTCCGCCGCTTAGTGTCGGGGCTGCAGCACTGTTCGGCTATCGTCAAACCCTGTTAGTGTCTGGTGCCGCTGCCTTCTTGATCGGAGTAACGTGGTTTACGGTGAGACGTCAGTGAACACTCAAAGTCAGCTAACAGATTGGAGACGGAATGTGTTCATTGGTGGGTATCCAGAATTCGACGTACGGTGACCTCGGCAAGCTGTGTGAACCCCACTGTATCCGGCATAACATCAACAGCGATCCCATGCTTGTCGACAGCACGTTTTGTTGGTGCTCCTATCGCTCCAACAATCGTCTCCTCTAGCTCGCGTTGGAGTGCAGCGACAGCGTCACGTTCAGTCGCAATTTGAACGAAGTGCTCTATCGTCTTTGGCGAGGTGAACAGTATACCGTCCAGCTTACCGTCTACCGCAAGTGAAACCGACTGTCCCGCAGTCTCCGGTCGTTTCAGGCGATATAAGGCTGTTTCGCTGACAATTCCACCAGCTGCTTCCAGTCCTTCAACAAGTACTTCGCTGCCGTGTGCACTCCGAGCAAGTTCAACGGTTTGGCCCTCGACTTCAGTAGATAACTCGTCGACGAGTCCTGTGGATGTGAACGTCGATGGAACGATATCGACTGAATAGCCCCGATTGCATAATGCGGTTGCAGTCTGATCTCCGACAGCACAAACAGTGGTGCCTCGTTGTTTCCATCCCGCTGTCGCAGCTAGATCGACACCGGTCTCGCTTGTGAAGATACAGTAGTCCGCATGTTGGGGGAACCTGACCGGTCGGTGTGATTGCCAGCATTGGGTCTGGAATCGGGGATACATCGAGTGACTGGAGATACTCGACCGCCTCAACGATACGGCTGTCGTCGGGTCGGAGAACAGCCACCGTCGGCTGGGACATATTGAACAGTTAGCTGATGCTGGACTTGTGTGTATCGAGAATCGGCGACCCGTCTCGAACGATTCAAACCGGCATCCTGCTAATTGCCGGTATGGACGAGGAGTCTCACGACCACGTTGTTCCGGGAAGTGCTGAAGAGTTGACCACGCCAGACGTGCAGGGCTACGACTTCCGTGGCGAATTCGATTTTCAGGAGATGCTGGAAGCGTATGCAACGACGGGCTTTCAGGCGACGCAACTCGCAGAGGCCATCGACATCGCCGAGCAAATGCAAGACGCCGATGCCACGATCTATCTCACATGCACGTCGAATATCATTTCGTCGGGATTGCGTGAAGTCGTCGCCTACCTCGTTCGTGAAGGGTACGTCGACGTGCTTATCACGACCGCGGGATCGCTGGCGGAGGATGTTATCAAAACGGCGAAGCCGTTCAAAATGGGAGAGTGGGATGCGGATGAAGCAGTTCTCCGGGAACAGGGAATCAACCGTCTTGGGAATCTGTTCGTCCCTTCCAACCGTTACGTTTGGTTGGAGGAGTACCTATACGACTTCTTCGAGGAGTTCTTCGCTGAGGAAAAGGTTCGGACGCCGACATCGTTTGCCCGAGAGTTAGGGGAGACACTCGACGATCAGGATTCGGTTCTGAAACAAGCAGCGGACAATGATGTTCCCGTCTACTGTCCGGCACTGACGGATTCCGAGGTTGGGAATTTTCTCTACTATTACCGACAGGGGTACGATTCGGAGGTCGGAATCGAGATTCTCGACGATTACGACTCGCTCATTGAGGACGGAATGCTCGCCGATACGACGGGTCTGATCGCAGTTGGAGGTGGCGTGCCGAAACACCACGCAATTATGACGAACTTGTTCCGCGGTGGGGCCGATTACGTCGTCTATATCTCGACCGGTATGGAAGGGGATGGGTCACTCTCTGGCGCACCCCCGAACGAGGCAGTATCGTGGGGGAAGATCAAAGATGATGACCGGACAAATTATACGCAGGTCGAAGCAGAGGCGACGCTCGTCTTCCCACTGCTCGTGGCGGGTGCTTTCAGCGAGTAGAGATGATACACCCGAACATGAACCACGCAGCCGGCTTGTTGCGTGATCAGTCACGAGACGGATGGGACTTACCAGTATCCTGTACAGTGAACCGACCGGCCATCGGTAGCAAGCCCCTGTGTCTGGATCCACTTGAGCAGTTCTTGAGAACAATATAATAAGGTGGTGGTGCGCCTGTAGGCCGAGCGTCTAACGTGTTTGATACTTGTGCGGCGCTGAATCCTTCCCTACTCGCTCGCTCCACTTGCTCGTTGAGGAAGGGGCCTTAGCGCCTCAATTCAAGTAACCAATTTCTTCCGTATTTCAAACTATTTATTGTTTTTATAGAAGATTACTTACTATCTCAGTGAAATATGCTTGGACGGCTCCGAATGTGACTCGCATGGTAGCGGCCCCAAATCCAAGAGCGATGAAACTCACCACGACAACGAGATCAGCCTTCGAATCGTTGGGACTAAGCAAGAGCGTGAGCGCCACAAGCGTCCCCGACATCGTACTGATGAAGAGCCCTGTTAGAAATGACAAACTCGTGAAAAATGGATCAGTGAAACCCATAACGGAGTACGTTGGTTCATAGATTCCGACGTAAGATAAACTGAAGCCGATGACGACGTATCCGATAAAGCAGATAGTGATGAGGATAGTCCCGGGGCTAACGAGTTGATACAGTCCAAACAGTCCCCGTTCAAACGGGGTAGTTGGCTGTCGGATCCGTCTGAGTGGGCGATAGTCCATCTCCCTACGGCCAGAGCCCCCGTACCTCGTGGGATTCAGCGATCCGTGAGAGCGCAACAATATAGGCTGCATCACGCCACGTGACATCGCGGTGCTCGTATTCGTCTGTGACTGCCTGCCAAGCGGCTTGCATCTCCGTTTCGAGTTCGTCGTTCACCCGTTCGAGCGACCACGATCGGCGATTGATATCCTGGAGCCACTCGAAGTAGCTCACCGTGACTCCGCCAGCATTAGCGAGAATATCGGGGATAACTGCAATGTCTCGCTCTGCGAGAATCGCACTCGCCGTCGAAGTGGTGGGACCGTTTGCGCCTTCAACGACGAGGTCAGCGGCGATCGCACTCGCATTTGCTTCGGTGATCACGTTTCCGAGAGCGGCAGGGATGAGTACGTCAACATCGAGTGTGAGCAACTCATCGTTTGAGATCACGTCGTCTGCGTATTTCGTGACGGCTTCAGGCTCCTCGTCGTGTGACGGGACGGTCGCCGTCTCGATCCCGTCTGGGTCGTACATTGCGCCGTTCACGTCACTGATTGCGACGACCATTGCTCCCCACTCATCAAGCAGCCGGGCGGCGTTCGCACCGACACTCCCGTAGCCCTGGATTGCGACCGTTGTTCCCTCGAGATCGCTCCCATAATATTCGCAGGCCTGCTTGGTGATGATCGCGACACTCCGTCCAGGCGCTTCCTCACGACCTTCACTCCCCCCGATGACTGGTGGCTTCCCGGTGACGACTCCCGGTATCGTTTCACCTTCCTGCATCGAGTACGCGTCCATCAGCCACGCCATCGTCTGTGGATCAGTACCCATATCCGGCGCGGGAATATCGCGATTCGGTCCGATAACATCGCGAATTTCCTGGGCAAACCGACGAGTGAGTCGCTCTTTTTCTCCCGAACTCAACTCTTTCGGGTTGACTGCGACGCCACCCTTGGCACCCCCGAACGGGAGATCCATAACAGCGCACTTCCAGGTCATCCACATGCCGAGTCCGACACACTCGTCTCTACTCACCTCGGGGTGATACCGGAGCCCTCCTTTAAACGGGCCTCTGACACTGTCGTGTTGAGCTCGGTAGCCGGTGAACACATCGACCGTACCGTCATCGCGTTCGACTGGGACTGTTACTTCGTGGACTTTCTTCGGATATCTGAGCCGTTCGACGATACTGGGGTCGATATCCAAGTGACTGGCAGCATGATCCAACTGACGGCGGGCGGTCTCGAGTGCCGACTCAGGCTCGATTGGTTCTGCCGCCTCGTCGTCCGATCCGTTGTGGGTGCTCTCAGATTTTGATGCCATAATTATTCAAGTGACATTCGCCGGTTTCGCATCGGGCCGCCACAGTCGGGACATTGGCCTGGGCTGTCTTCTGCGATGATGATGCTGCCACACTCGAAGCACTCGTACGGGGTTTTTTCGTCTGATTCAGGGTCGACATCTATCATAGTGGGTTCACGAGTGCCAGCCGGTAATATAGGGCACTCTATGTACGTGTAATAAGTGTATAAGGGAATATTCAGATGTTAACCACCAAACACCCTCTGAAATTTGGAGTTAGTTATTGAACTCTTCGATTCCCGAAATTGAGATATTGTGCTCCTCGAAGAGCGTTTCGAACAGTTTGCGCTGGACAGTCCGAGAGTGTTTATAAAATGCTGGAGGGGAGATTCCGAGTGTCTCCGCAACATCTTCGCCTGTGTTCTCGCGTGGTGACTCGAAGAACCCGCTGTAGTATGCCGTCTGGATCACCTCGAGTTGCCGTGAGGTCAGTTTCTCGAGGAACTTCGAGTACAAGTCGCGTTCCATGGACTGATCCAGCGTCTGCTTCGAACGGAGTTCGACGGTGGAGAACGTCTCTCGGACGAGTTGGGTGATGGTCCGGACATCGATACTGTCCGGAATATCGATGACGAGGCTTGTGGATGTCGGGTCGGCGGTTGCCTCGTGGAAGACAGCACCATGATCGGCCAGCTCGAGAGCGAGAAACGGTTGGGTAAGCCGCAACCGGAGCACACTCCCCTCACCATCCGTACTAATCTGTTGTACGTCGTCAATCCCGACCAACTGCGAGGCGGCGTCTACAACGTCAGTTACTGCTCCGTCGTCGACAGTCACAAACACGTAACTTCCCTCTGTGGATTGTTGGACTCCACCTCGATACGAGAGTGTACACGCTGCGTCTCGAGCGAGCCGTGAAAGGATAAACGCAGGATCATCGATGCCGAATTCGACCCGCGTCACCGATGTCGTGAGCAGTGCATTCTTTCGTTCAATAGCACTGAGCGCAGACGCGATAGTTTCGCCGAGTTCAGCGAGGACAGCCTTCGTCGTGTCGTCGAACGCGTCCTGGGTCGGTGCGTAGACAGTCAACACGCCGTGCGTAAGGTCGTTGTACACGAGAGGGATGCTCAATACAGAGAGGTAGTCACGAGCCAGTGCGGCCTTCCGCCACGGCTCGTCGCGGAGACCAGCGGCGACGTTCGTCACTATCGTCACGTCGCCAGTGGCCGCGGTTTGCCCGGCTGGCTCCCCAGCTGATGCGTCGATAGCGAATGCTTGGCTATCCAGATATCCCTGTTCGCTGCCTGCCCAAGCCCGTGGTTCGACGGAGTCAGTTATCCGGTCAATCGTCCCGATCCAGGCGAATTGGAATCGGTTCTCGCCGGTCAACAGCTCACAGACAGTATGGTCGATTTCCTCCCGTGTTTCCGCTTGCACGAGAGCTTGATCGATCTCCCGGATTGTCTCGTTGATCCGATTCAGCTCGGTCAGCTGTTCGTTTTGTTCCTGTAGTGTGCGATCTTGCTTTCGAAGTCGGGACTCGCGTGTGACGCGGTCAAGGGCTGCCTCGGCGGTTGCAGCGAGAAGATCAGCCAGTTCCCGGGTTACGTCGTCGAAGACGCCGACTCGGTCCGAGCCAGCGACGAACACGCCGTGGTTACCGAGTGGAATGTAGGCTGTACTGCGGAGGTCAGTCACCCGGTTTTCGAGCCGGTCTGCCTCATGAACATCGTCAAAAAACAGCGCTTCGTCCTCGACGAAACTGTAACCCGGAAGTGTTTCGCCGTCGGCGTGTACGGTGGGGAGCGGACCGTTGAGTTCTTTCATCGTCGCCGAGTGCGCTGTGGGTCGAAGCTCGTTGGCATCAGCATCAAAGAGATAGAACGCACTTGCATCCAGATCGAGGACGACAGGTGTGTCGTCGACGACATGCTGGGCGATTTCCTGATGCGTTTCGGCGTACAGAAAATCACGGGCGGTCTCTTGGAGGGTCGCAAGCGCCTCCTCGCGTTGCTTACGTTTCGTGATATCCCGACAGCTGAAGAGAAGCGTCCCGTCTTGAATCGAGACCTCGCGAACGTTGATCAGAAGCGTGTGCTCACGACCCGCTTTGTCCGTCGCGGTCGTCTCGATGTTCTTAAGCACGCCGTCTTCTGTGAGCTCCTCACAGTCGAAGAGGTCCGTACCGAGGAGGTTGTCGATCGTCCCTTGCTCGTGAATCTCGTCGGCCGTGTAGCCGAAGATGAAGTGGACGTTGGGACAAACATAGGTGTACTCGCCGGCCTCGTTCGTGATGAGGACGGTAT
This sequence comes from Halorubrum sp. B52, assembly GCF_059752555.1. Taxonomy (NCBI): domain Archaea; kingdom Methanobacteriati; phylum Methanobacteriota; class Halobacteria; order Halobacteriales; family Haloferacaceae; genus Halorubrum; species Halorubrum sp. B52. Next base: position 11,554 of record NZ_MWTG01000002.1, read on the forward strand.
CGGTCATGTTGTTGAGCGTGACGCGGTGGAGCTCCTCTGATTGTCGGAGGTCGCGTTCGAGATCGACGCGCTCGGTGATGTCTACGCCCTCAACGACGATTGAAACGAGATCTCCACGCTCGTTCTCGACTGGACGCACGGAGAGATCGATGACGCGTGGATCCTCGACGTGTGGCGGCTGTGTGACGACCGCGTTGCCGAATCTCCCATCGAACGCGTTCTCCACGATTTGTTGTACGTCCGTGCTCTTCGTACCGGTCTTTGCCCACCACGGAAGCGTCCAGAACGGTTCACCGACGATCGTTTCAACATCCACATCGCTCATTTCCCGTGCTGTCTTGTTCACACGCGCAAGTGAGCCAGCAGGATCGAGCACCCACGTCGCGGTCCGCGAATCGTTGAATATGGCGTCGAACTGTCTGGCCCGGTCCCATCGCGTGGCTGTCCGCCGTGCGGATCGGACGGCACGCTCGGTTCGTTCGATGAGTTCGTCGGTCATCTCTTCTACCGGCTCCGTGAGCACGATGTAATCCGTGACACCAGCCTTGATAGCGTCGCTGGCAATAGCTTCGCTCCCAGCGGCGGTACAAAGTACGACCGGGAGCGTCGTGGTTTCGGTGCGGATCTCCTTGAGGAGTTCCAGCCCTGTTGCCCCTTCGAGCGTGTCTCCGGTGATGAGACAGTCAATGGTCCGATTTCGGACTATATCACTCGCTTCCGCCTTGGTTCCAACTGTATGTACAGTCGCGTCAGTCCGTGTCTCAAGCGTAACAGCGAATTGCGTGAGCCAGTTATTTGTTCCGACGAGTAGTACCGTCGACGAATTGAGGACTAATTGAGAAGCGACCATTATTCGATCAGTTGAATACAGGGAACGCTTCCCTCGAGCCCGGTTCGAATTCGTCCCCAATTCTGCTGCTGGCCTAGGCCAGAATGAATGTACATTGGTGGTTAACCATCTAACAGTAAGAGAATAAAAGGATTTACCATCTAACCCTTAAAGGTATGCGGAGAGATACATAACATGGATACACTATCGTCAGAATTCGTTACAGGCACCTGTCGATACCCGATTTCCGTGGTTCACCGTCCGTCCACATTCTCGAGTAATGACTACCCAACCGACCCCCCAGCATCAAGAACCCACTAATAGCGATCCACACCAGAAACATCAGTCAACGTGGGGTATCGTCGCCGGCGCGAGCCTCATCTCGACAGGGTTGGCAGCCTACGAGATTGTGCCCGCGAGCGTCTCCCCGCTTATTCGTGACTCGCTGGGTATCGGGCCAACAATCGCAGGCTTCCTCGTTGGAGTCATGTTCGGTACTGCAGTGATTGCAAGCCTTCCAGTTGGTGCGGTGCTTGACCGGACAGACTCTAGAAACGTGATGGCACTCGCCGTTCTCACACTACTTGTCGCCGGAACGTGGGGATGGATCGCTGGACGGCAAGGGAACTACCGATCAGTGATTGCGTCGCGAGCGCTTGGGGGGGTCGCCTACGTCGTCGTGTGGAACGCTGGCATCGATATCGTGAGTCGAGCAGCGACTAGCGGGAATCGAGCAACCGCTGTCGGCATTTTCACCGCAAGTGGCCCGATCGGATTCGCGCTCGGTCAAGGAACCGGGCCACTCATTGCGCATCGATTCGGGTGGCCTACAATCTTTATTGCGTTCACGGGGCTCACAGTCATGGGTCTCATCGTATTCTGGCCAGCAAGTCGAGGGATCGGGACGAGTCAGGGAGATGCCCCCTCGGTTCAGGAGTTTGGTGCAGTTCTTCGGAACCGGGAGGTCTGGTCTGTCGGATTGCTCGGGTTTCTCGGCTATTCGCTGTACTTGTTCGTGAATAGCTGGGGCGCGTCGTATCTCACGACCGAGCTTGGCCTGTCACTCGCTGTGAGTGGACTCCTGGTGGCAGTGTTCCCCGCAATCGGGGTCGTCTCTAGAATCAGTAGTGGCCTCCTGTCTGACCGCGTCTTCGGTGGTCGCCGCCAACCCATCGTTTTCGGGTCCTTCGCAGCTGCTGCTCCGCTCGTATTGGTGTTCACTCAGTTTCGGTCACTTCCATTACTCGTTGCGCTCCTGCTGCTCACCGGGTTCGCGGTTCAGCTTACGCTGGGGCTGTCTTTCACGTATGTCCGGGAAGTCGTCGATTCAAGAGTCGCTGCGACAGCCGTCGCGTTCCAGACGAGTGTCGGGTTAGCGGGGGCGTTCCTTGCCCCGATTGTAGGCGGCGTTGTTGTCGACCGAGCGGGGTTCGATACGGCATTTCTACTCGCTGGAGTCGTCGCTATCTGTGGAATCGTGGTTGCATGGCGAGCTCCAGAGCCAGGTTACTCGTAGAAAGGGTTCAGCAACTGTCTTTCACGCTGTCAAGTCGTGGTACTCGGCGCTGAACAGCTGTTGGTGCTCTTCAACTGGAAAGGATTCTGCGACAGTTCGGCTCTCGGTGATGAACGTCGGTACGTCGGTGGCGCCGTTTTGACGTGTAGGTTGAAACCCTCTGAAGTTGATAGTTTTTCATCCTCAATCGCTCAGTACAGGGGACTCATGAATCGCTCAGTACAGACGTAGCGACGAGCGATTGCGGAAGTGAGTATCGCAGATCGGTAGTAGCGATTCGGTATTTAAATAGTCGCTAGCGGCGCCGACGGTCGATTATAAATGGCAGGCGGTGCGGTGGCGCGCCTGCGAGCGGCCGGAGCGAAGCGGAGGCCGCGAGCCAGCCCGCGAGGGACGCCGCGAACGCCCGCAAGGGCGTGAGCGGCGAGGCTGGGGAGGCGTGAGGTGCTGTGCGGTGCTGTGCGGTGCTGTGCGGTGCTGTGCGGGGCGGGACTCAAAGGGGCAGTCGCGAGGCGGGCGCAGGCGACGTAAGCACCGCAACGAGGGAGCGGTAGCGACCGAGTGAGGAGCGCAGCGAGCGTGCGCCCGCCTCGCGACTGGGGATTTGAAGGCCCTCACCGCAGCAGCGTCGACCGCTTATAAACAGCCGACAGCAACACGGTGATCTGACTTATAAATCCCCACGCCATCACACTGAGCGACGTACTACACCTACTCCCGCACAAGATCAAGAAACACTATTCAGTAACCGGCTATCTCAGACGAGAACATATCTGAAGAAAAGGATTTCAACAGAGCCACATATCCGGCTCTGTTGAACCCACATTCTTCAGAGATACGATAGGCTGAAACAGCCGGTTGGTGAGAGCTGCGTGTGTTTCGTCGCTATCCGATGACGAAGAACCCGCTCCACACGAGGATAGAGGCGAGGATCGCGGCGATGAACACTACCGCCGTAATCACCTGCGAACCCCGACGGTTGTTTTGACGAGCGGCCACGATTGCCGGAATAGCAGTCACCACTACAGCAGGCACCACCGTATAAATCACTGTACTGGGAATGAATTGGTCGAGTCCGATGGTATCGAAGACGATCAGTGAGACGAATTGTACGGGCAGTATCGCGGCGACCGACACGATACACAGGAGGGAGAAACCGACATCACGCAATCCCACATTGAGGGTCTTGGAGGACATCGCCATATGAATAATCCATAGTGCTCCGACAAATACTTACACCCGAGAAAATCGGTCGGCTTTAGGTAGGTTAACTCCCTGTGTTGACCGCAACCGGGCCAGAATATATCATTTGTTGAGGATTTCAACAGAGCCACTTCTTGTGGATCAAATTCCTCCATGCGGTCAAGCACCTAGCAGATCGGTACGAGCTGCTGCTGCGCTGATGGGTGGTGTGTGCGTAAATGGAGCAACACCTATTCGACCTCCCATGATGGTGCTTCCTTGGCACGTAGGCCAATCAGAGCCACGCGTTCTGAAACGCTGTTGAATCATCGGCCTTTGACCACCCCAGTACCTATTTACGCACTCTGAGGACTTAGCAGGCTTTCATCCTATCAGAGCCAGGAGTTCTTATTGCTTGAAGAACACGTGCTACGTGACGCTGAACGGCATTACCAGCCAGTATGTCGGGCGGCGGGGAAAGCGTACTGTTAATTCCCTCAAATACCGAGATCGCGGAACGTCCAGTCATTCGAGAGATCGGCATCGAAGCCCATCTCTTCGACGAGGTCTCGGATACGCTGTTCGACTGTCTCGTCGAGTTCGAAGGCGTAATCCAACTCATCGTACCAGTCGTAGTACCGTGGCATCCCCGGCCAGTGGCTGTCTGTTTTCAGTCCGTAGACGCAGTCGAGCAGGTAGCGACGATATGGCATATCGTCACGGGTGACGCGAGGGAGCGTCCCATTGATCGATTCGTCTCGTACCAGCTGTTCGAGCAGGTCGACGGCAGCGTACTGGTCAGCGTAGAAGGCGTGTTCGACTGTTGGGCTGACGGAGAAGATGTCCTCCGTCGTACGGGCGTGGAGCTGGTCGACGACTGAGTGGTTTGGATGTCCGATTCCCCACCCATAAGCATGGACTTCCTCGCGTGCGACATCGTCGCTTTCGGGAGCGTTGACCGCGACAGTGTTCAGATATTCGAGTGCCTTGACCGGAATCGCCTCGACACCATCGGTTATCCGCGTTCGAATAAGATATCGCCCGACAGCGTTTGCTATTGTGGGCGTGACGAGCGGAAATTCGGCCTTCTCAGTGGGCTCATGCGCATCGATTACATCCGCAAGGAATGGCCAACCGTGTACTCTCGTTGCATCGTCGAGTTCGTTGCTGACGCGCTCGTAGTATGGCCAGAAGACGTCCCGAAACGTATCTCCACTGCTGTCTTCCTCGACTGCAGTCGAGAGTGCTGCTTCGAATTCGACGACTGCGTAGTGTAGGGCATCCACGTCACCGTCGGAGAAACGATCAAGCAGGTTATCGAGTTCGGCAACCTCTTTGTTCCGTTTTTGGCTTGGAGATGAGTCAGATTTAGACCTCCCCGAATCGGTCGAGGCCGAGAACGTGTCCGATTGGACATCGCCACAGTCGTGAAGTCGGAGATGAGTGAGTGTCTCGAACGACTCCCCGCAATCGTCGCACTCGTGAGCCATAGTCCGACTAGAGGCATGTGGAGGAAATGTGTTCCCCCTGGAACCGGATTGCGGAACTAATCTCTCTCCCCTAGCGAGTACCGACCTTCCCCAATCTCGATGTCTCTTATCGAGATGGACGAGGACTTCTGCGTGTCCGAGTCAGTATCTCGTAGTGGCTTCGACTCCCGAGTCTCGTCGAACGATCTTTCGACGTATCGCTCAGCGATCGTACGTTGAGTGGCCGGCGTATGATTCGACACCACTGTATGACCGAACGTCGCTCGCGGGACTGGAATCAGATGTTCGGACGATTTCGGAGACGTGGTTCTGCCACGAGTGCCACAACTCGGTCGAAAAGTTCGTCTGTTCGCTGCCGCTCGCTTACTTCAAATTCGAGACCCATGACCGCTATGCGGGATCGACGAGCTACGAGATGGACACCCTCTTTCGAGTGTTCATGTTGAAAGAACTCCACGGATGGGACCACGAGACAGCACTCGTCGAATTCCTCGAGTGCCACCCTGAATTGCGTGAGCAACTCGGACTCGAGAGCGTTCCGAATCAGTCGACGCTCTGGCGTAGCTGGCACGAGCGCTTCACGGGTGAGTTACGCGAGACGGTTGAGACGGCTGCCCGGACGGCCCTGATCAATGCCCAAAACGCGGGTGTGAGCGTTCCGCGTGACCCGGACAGGACGCTCCCTCAGCGAGGAGACAGTACCGGAGACTCCGATCCGGACGAGCAGACCGTGCTGGAACAGGCGGGAACGATCACGGATCACGTCAGTCGCGTTGTCTTCCCGGCGTTCTCGATGGATCGCGGAGAGGGCTGTGAGATCCACGAGAATGCCTACTGGGACTTACAGACCTATCTCGGCCTCCGCGAGAACTTAGCTGCCAATGAGGGGGCTCGGAGCTTCATCTACGAGTCGACGCGTAGTCGGACACCTCTGGGGCACGCCCATCGTGATCAGATTCGTGACCTCTCGATAGCGGAGATTCGTGAGATGTACCGTCAGGCCGTGAAACGGCTATTGGATGAAGTCGCGGAGACAGAGCAGTTCTTCCGAGCCGGAATCGTGGCCATCGACATCACTGAAGCTGAGCCCTTCACCGGTGATAGAACAGGTCACGAGGATGAGATCATCGGGACAAAAGAGAAGACCGACGAATACGCCTATCAGTGGGCGACCGTCCAGCTCGTCGGTAATGCGGTCCCGATTGTCTTAGACGCAAGGCCGGTGCGGCGTGGCGAGAGTCGGCTGGAAATTGTCGAGGATCTACTTGACTCGGCTGAGGACCTCGTCCACGTCGACAGCGTGCTGATGGACAGAGAATTCGACAGCCAACACGTCTTGGAGATGATTAGCCAACGCGGGCTCACGTACGTCGTCCCAAAGCGGATGCACACGAGCGAGAGAGCCCAGGCGAAACGACTCTTGAAGAGTGAGACAGATCGATACGTGAACGACCGTAAGCTCCACTTGGGCAAGAATGAGTGGCACCAGACGACGCTCGTGTACCGTCGAAACGAGAATTCTGAACACACTGACCACCGGCAGTATTCGGTGTTCATGTGCAACGGTAATGTGGGACTGCTGAGTGAGTACGGCTATCGCTGGGAGATCGAGAGCGGCTACCGGAGCATTAAGCGGTTCATGGCCGCGACAACCTCGAAGAACTTCGTACTGCGATTCTTCTACTTCGCGTTCGCCTGTCTGCTGTACTCAATCTGGCGGGCCGTCGACCTCCTCGTGCAAGTCGAGTTGACGGGTGAGTACGAGCATTCCCCGATTGTGACTGCGGACAATACGCTCACACTGTTGAAGAAGGAAACTGGAGTCGGGTAATCGCCGATATTGAGCCAGTGAGAACAGGAGTAACGAGCGGCAGCGCTGTTCTGATCTCTTCAAATACGCAGTTCTAGTTGGGATACTAACTGGAAGTGGTGTCCCGGCCCGAGTGTGAACCGTGTCAAGTTCGGTGGTTCGGCTGATATCGTGCATACCAGCGGTGCTATAGCCGCCGTAGTCTCAACTTCCACAATCTCGGAGGATGTGTTTGATGCGTGCCTTCTGTTCGGGTAGAAAGTGAATGAATCAAAAAATAGTGGTGATATTCTCCTCAGTAAATTCCTTGAGAAAGATTGGTCTCAACACATACGACAATACCGGTTACTGTATCCGTTAGCTACCACCAACGAAGGAAGATCTCCTCGACGTCCTACTTGCCCGACTCAAACGGTTATGTCGTCCACTTAACCACTGTTTGAGTATCGATCAGGATGGTTCCTTGAACTCTTTTCTCAGAGTAGAAGACAATGTCAACTTCATTTGCATCTGAAATTCAGAGACTGTACGGTACCGATAACCCCACGAATTCGTCCACTCTGCCGCTCACTTCGTCATCAAAGAAGTCCAAGTTCGCAACATCCCAGCGCCTGAGACTCAGCCTAAGGCAGAGATTGTCGACGAATTTCAGCAGGTCACCTACGAGGTGAACGGCTGCACGTCCAGAATGGTAACGGCCAGTTGATCATCACCCCGGCTGGCACCAATATGTCGCGACAGAACTCTCATGATTTCAAGAGGCCGACGGCTCCGCTCAGATCTGTCTCTTTTATCATCGATGCCAGAAGACATATATGTGTAGTTTGTGTAGTAAAAAAAGATGAGCATAGACAATCTCGGCAAGATGATCGGTATCGCTGCCCTTGCGGGGATAGTTATTCTCGCCGGCAGTTTCTTGATCACGGCACAGATACTCCTGTCGGTGATCATCACCTTATCCGTTGTCACGACAGGGTTATTGACCTATCTACTGTGGCGGTACTTCGGCGGAGAGAGCGGCGGTGACGGCGGAAACGTTCGGGTATAAGCGAAAACCCATCCAAACGAGTGTCTCTCTGCCCACAATACTTCGGTACGATTCGGACTAATATTTTTGTGAGATCCATAACTACTATAAACATTAGTTATATCACCAGTAAACACAGTAGATAATACATGTACTCTACTATAAATCGATATATTAGGAAGTATTCAATATTCCATGCACAAGTAATTATAAGTTGTTGGCCATATTAGATTTATACGGAGAAAATGAAAGAGAATTCTTCAGAGAACCTAACACGGCGAAACGCGTTGAAAAGTATCGGTGTCGCAACTGCCAGTTCCCTCTCGCTGACCGGGTTCGCCAGTGCGGACACGGATACTGATCCCGGAACCGCGATCCAGGGGCTTATGGAAGACGCGAAGTACGATCAAGCAGAACAGCTCGCAGAGGAACACGGCGGGGCACTTGAGACGAAGGAGGTCTCAGCAACGCCGACAGCTTTCAATGACGACGAGGTTTCGACGGATAACTTCTGGTCTGCACCAGCCGACTCACCAAGTTCGCTCTCGGTAGGTATCAGTGAAGGTTCTTGGATTCCTGCTGACTATCGGATCCACGCGAACTGGGATCTTAACGAGGATGACATTGTGTTTGAAGGGTATCACACCTGTCCCCCGGACGCGGCTGCATTGTTCTGGAACGGTGATTACTTTGTTCCCCCGGAGTCAGGAACGGACAATTTCTACGGGAACGACAGGGTTTCCTACAATGGGATGGAAACATACAATGGTATCCTCGCGGATGTTGATGACCCGTGGCCAGCCCGCGACGGTTCGCAGGGCAACTGGTCATCCTCGTTCGCTACCGACCTGAACGCTGTTCAACCGGACGCCTACAAGTATCCCATCGCCATGGAGTACCAGCACACGTACATCGACACTGCATACAATATCTGCGGTAGCCTCGACGTGTCCTTCTCACTCGGTCCGGGAAGCATCACGATGAACGGCGACACACTGGGCTGGACAGACGCCGCACAGAACTCTATCTGAGGCCATAACCAGAAATCCCTATCATCGATATTTTTGAGTGGCTTGACTGACTGCTGCAAAAGGGTCTCTTTAACTGCGGTGTTGAATAGATGCTGAGTCACGATCACAGCGTTTTTTTTACACAGCGGTTCTATGTTGATGGTGGCGTACATCAGACTAATTTCTCGGAACTGTCGATACTAGCCGAGCGCTTCACTGTCGAGTACGATATTTTGGCTATCCAGAGCTGAGAGTAGCTGTTTGAGTCCGTCACGGCCGAGATATTGGAAGGTGAGTCACAGATTTAGTACCTCTGCCCGGCGAGTGCCCTGAACGCTCGGTTGGCCGAGGTTCGGGATCGCATCGTCACCTCGCATATACGACGCTCCGACTCGGAACTTTTCCTGTAACGCCAAACCGAGATTTACGTGAGGCGTCGGGAATTGCGTCGCTATCTATCCTTTCACTTCTTTCACTTGAACCCGAAGAGTTGGAGAAAGTGATGCTTGGTCCGAAAGGAGATAGGGGGCCATCATACTGGTGGCTTCGTAAACGGCTGTACCGGTTCGAACGCTGGCTTTTCCGAACGCATCCTCCGACAGAGGAACGGATCGAACAACTCGCAGAATACGAGCGAGAGCAAGAAAGACATACACCGTCTCATGAGAATCCACGAATGCGCTCTCTGTACGAAGCGTACCAACTCGGGATAGCCATCCGGAACGAACTCAAAGGATCCGACCTCGTCACCGCGTTCGAGAACCTCGATCACTCGATAGACGCGATCGAAGACGGGTATTCAGCGTGGCATCCTGCGCCACTTTCCTTTCACGCGATGGCCCTCTCGTTCGTGTTCATGGAGATAACGGGTGACTCGTACGCCGATTTTTCTCGACGACTCACTCGGCAACCGGAAGTCGCCACTATCCTCGGCTTCAGCCGAGTGCCCGACGAATCAGCGTTCTCGCGGGCGTGGCGAAATCGATTTGACGACGCGGCCCACAAATATGCCCACGCTGCCGCCCACTTCGTTGTCAAAGAGGTCTACGATCGTAACATCTCAGCGCCGGAGGTGCGGCCTAAGGCAGAGATCATCGACGATACGCAAGAAGACGCAGACCCAGTAGAAGACAAATCCTTCTCACAGGACGAGATCGTCCAGACGACACGCCTCGCGCGTGATCACGCCTTTGGATACTTCGACTCTGGTCGGGCGTCGAACGCCTCGTACGAGGACACACAATTCTTTGAGCTACAGACGTTCATGGGGATGGTTCGGTGCGGAACCGCGCAGGGAGCGACTCGCTTCCAGTACCGGCGCGGAAAGGACTATGGACCCCACGGCGACACCCATCTCCGCGCTGTCAAACAGTTCGACCCCGAAGAGCTCGTGAACGGATTCAATGAGACAACGGATCGCTTGCTCTCCGTGATCGCCTCTGAAGCATCTTTTCGGAGACCAGTTACCGCTGCGATCGATATCACCACCATTCCCTACTACGGGGATGTCGAAGAGATGCCGATGGTTAGCGGGACGAAGAACAGAGACGGTCGAGCGTTCAAGTTTGCGACGCTCTCGATCATCGGGCAGAACATCCCGCTCGTTCTCGCGGTCGAACCAGTGCGAGAGAGTTCTGAGTGGGATGAGAACTCGTCGAATCAGATTCATCGCACTGTGCGGCGACTGGTTCGACGAGCGAAAGA
>NZ_MWTG01000018.1:0-338468 GCF_059752555.1 Halorubrum sp. B52
GGCCTCCGGCAGGATCAACCGGAATGTATAACCTCTGAACCTGGTTCCCGGCTCAGAGGGGGTGTTGGCGGGTTTTGACTTGCGATAAGTCAAAACACCATTGCATGGTCTATGTGGTGTCCGGGTCAGCCAGCGATCTGGATGACACCGAACTACCACGGCTCACATCAGATTTCCTCTTACGCCGGAGCGCAGGGGGCGAAATCCTCATATCGGTGAGTCGGACGAACCGACTCTACGAAACCGGGCCGAGTTGAACGGCCCGAATCCGCGATGCGTTCTTCGCGTCTTGACCGAACGGGCTTATACACTTAAGCACGTCGGAACGCTTCGACCGGCCGCGGTGCGGCCGGCCGTCGTCCCCCACGCCGGGGGACCTTCGCATTCATCACGAACCCCGGCTTGTACTTAACCCCGTCGAACCATCGCCGCCACGTCATGCGGTTTCATTGGGATCGGTTGCCACGACGAATCGTGGACCGAAAGCGTTCGGACGGGTTCATCCGAGGACGTTCGGTCGAGCTGCAAAAGGCAGATCCGCTCGAACCTATCTGGATTCTGTCAGTGGGTGGACCGGAGATCGCGGACGGATCACGGGGACCGTCTCACGCCCGCGAAGACGAGACCGGTGTTCTCTATTTCGCGTCGGACGCGACCCGCATCGCTATTTCGCATCGGACGCGACCCGCATCGTTCCGATCCCAAAGACGAGCGCTCCGATCGCGGAAGGACGGAGCGAAACCGGACGAGCGGTTCGTTCTCGGCGGAGAGACGCCACTCGTCTCGGACTCGTCCAGTACTCGTCCCCGGTCGCGTGCGCGCGATCAACGACGATATTGCCGCTGGAAGGTGGATTGAGACGACAGAGACCCGCGAGCGAGCAAAAGGAAAGTAACCAGAAACACGCCGCGAGCGAGCGGTCGTTTATACCACGGGCGTTTATAAGGGAGGGGGACGCATATAAAAGCGAACGATGACGAACCCTGCTGATTCGATCGAGATCCAGAACGTCGTTGCATCGACCGGGATCGGCCAAGAGCTCGACTTGGAAGCGCTCGCAGAGGACCTCCCGGGCGCCGATTTCAACCCGGACAACTTCCCCGGACTCGTCTACCGGACCCAGGAACCGAAGGCGGCCGCGCTCATTTTCCGGTCAGGGAAAATAGTCTGTACGGGCGCGAAGAGCATCGACGACGTGCACGAGGCACTCGGGATCATCTTCGAGAAGCTTCGCGGACTCCAGATCCCGGTCGAGGAAGACCCGGAGATAACGGTGCAGAACATCGTATCGAGCGCCGATCTCGGTCACAACCTCAACCTCAACGCGCTGGCGATAGGGCTCGGCTTGGAGGACGTCGAGTACGAGCCGGAGCAGTTCCCCGGACTCGTCTATCGAATGGACGAGCCGGAGGTCGTCATTCTGTTGTTCGGCAGCGGGAAGATCGTCATCACCGGTGGGAAGCGGACGGACGACGCCGAAGAGGCCGTCGAGGAGATCGTCGAGCGGATCGAGGGACTCGGCCTCCTCGGCTAATCGCTCGCTCGATCGGATCGGCTCGATCGTGATCGGCTCGATCACGCCCGGACGACGACGGGTAAACCGGTTGATCGTCGGCACCGCGGCGGCTACGCCGCGCTGTCCTCAGTCAGTACCTCCTTGACGACGCTCGGATCCTCGAGCAGTTGGTGTTTCGTGTAGCTCCCCTCCGCGCTCCCGCCGCTGTGTTTCGACTGTTCGATGATATCGAGGAACGCGTGCTCCTTGAGGAGATCGCGGACGCGTCGGAGAGAGAGACTGTCCGAGCCTTCCTGCCGGCAGATGTTCTCGTAGATCTCGTACACGTGACTGGTTCGGAAGCCGTCCTGTCGCCCGTTCGAGAGGGACAGCAGCGCGAGCGCCTGGAGGACGTACCGGGAGTGCGGCGTCGATCCGCGAATAAGTTCGCGGAACCGGTCCGTTTCGGCGCGCTGGCGCGCCTGCGTGACGAACTCCTCGCGGACGGTGGGCTCGTCGTTCCCCTGTGCGATCTCGCCGGCGTATCTGAGGATGTCGATCGCTTTCCGCGCGTCCCCGTGCTCCCGCGCCGCGAGCGCCGCGGCACGCGGAATAGTGGACGGGTCGAGAACGTCGTCGTGGAACGCGTCCGCCCGCGCCTGCATGATCTCTCGGAGCTGGTTCGCGTCGTACGGCGGGAACACGAACTCGCGTTCACAGAGGCTGGACTTGACTCGTTCGTCCATTCGGTCTTTGTACTGGATCTTGTTGCTGATCCCGACGACGCCGAGCTTGCAGTCGGTGATCTTCCCGGCCTCGCCCGCCCGAGAGAGCTGCATCAAGATCGCGTCGTCGTCGAGCTTGTCGATCTCGTCGAGGATGATGAGCACGACGTCGTATCGCTGGTCGAGGATGCGCCAGAGTCGCTTGTAGTAGGTCGACGTCGACAGTCCCTTGTCGGGGACGTTGATCCCGGTGGCGTCGGGATCGTTCACGCCGTCGGCGATCGTCTGTACGGCCTGCGTCTCGGTCGTGTCCTGCGCGCAGTCGACGTACGCGAAGGTGGCGTTGACGCCCTCCTCGCCGGCGGTCGAGACGAGCCGCTTCGAGACGTACTTCGCGCAGAGCGACTTCCCGGTCCCCGTCTTTCCGTAGATGAGCACGTTGCTCGGGCTCTGGCCGAAGATGGCCGGGTTGACCGCGTTCGCGAGGTCGGCGATCTCGTCGTCTCGACCGACGATCCGCCCCTCCCCGGGGAGATGACTGATCTCGAGGAGTTCCTTGTTCGCGAATATCGGGTCCTCCCGAGTGAAGAGGTCGTCCGCTGCGTCCATGGGATCGACACCGGGTTTCCGGTGAAATGCGTTCCGTTTCGAGCGTGTGCCGAAGTAGGGCGATTGAGACACACACCGTGTTTCCGGTGAAATGGGGTGGATGGGTGGGTGGTGTTCGGCGGGGGTGGGATGGAGGAGCGAAGTAAGAGGCGGGACCGAAGTAAGAGCCGGGAGCGGAGTAGGTGTGAAGGAGCGGAGGAGCGGAGTGAGAGACAGAAGTGGAGTAAGGAATGGGTGGAGTGAGAGACGAGAGCGAAGCGAGGATCGGAGCCATCGTGACGTTCGAATTCACCGGAAACACGGTGTTCGCTCATAACCTCTTGCCGTCGGGACAGAGATTTAAACGCCAAAGAGCCGGAACTGACGACTTCATTTCCGGTGAAAAGTCTCTCCACATTCTGTGGTGATGTCTCTCCACTATTACTGGCAATGGACTGTACTCAAAACTAGTTTATAATTCTTTATAGAGTGGTTGAGACGAATGTCAGTGGGTCGGGAGATAGTCCGGAGCCCTCCCCCGACCGCATCCGCCACACTCCCCGTTTCACCGGAAACCCGGTGTGTCACTCCCCTCCTTGACGGGAATCCCTCTGGACCGAGCGACCACGACGGTCGCCGGTCCCCCCAGACCGTCAATTGTAACGAACAGAGCCTCAGCGATCGGAGGGATCGGCGGCGTCCGACTGCGACGATCCGGAAGCCCCCGGATCGAGATCTCTGTGAAGGAGTGCGAGTTCGGGATCGATCCCGCCGAGCGTCGAGACCTCGTAGGCGATGCGGTACGAACGGGTGAGAACCTGTACCGGCAACAGGAGAACGAGTAGGGTCACAACCCCCACAAGCGCCGTGATTGCGAGCGCCGCCATCCCGGCCGTGGTCCCGACGAGCGCACCGAGCCCGCCGAGCGCGGCGGCCACGAGCAGGAGCACAAGGCCGCCGACCGTAGCCACGAGCGCGAACGCGAACGCGGCCGCGATTCCCGCGACGACCGAGAGCCCCAGCGAGACGACGACGTGGACGAGGAGATACACCAGCAGTTCCGTCCACTCCGCGCGCAGCATGTCCCAGAATCGACTCCACCCCCCGAGGACACCGGTCTCCCCGACGATCATCGTCGGCACGACGAACTCGTAGGTGAAGCGGAGCGCGAGGACCGCGACCGCGACGAGCACCGCGCCGAGGAACCCCAGAACGATCGTCGTACCGACCGACAGCGAACCGAACGTTCCGGCGAGCGCGTCGACCGGCCCCCACCCCATCGGAGCGTCCGCGGCGACCGCGACGAGGACCGCGAGCGCGACGGGCGCCGCCGCCGCGACACTGAGCGCCGCGGTGAACAGGAACAGCCCGACCGACTGACGGAGCCGCGCGAGGAACGGCCGCCAGATTCGGACCTCGTTCGTGCGGAGGGCGTCGTAGAAGACCAGTCGCAGCGACAGCGAGGCGACCGAGAGAGCGACGACCAACAGGACGATTCCGACGGCGACGACCGCGAGCGTCTCCGAATCGACCGCCCCGACGATCCCCTCAGGGGTCACCGCGCCGGGATCGACGCCGCCGGAACCCGGACCCACGCCGCCGGAGCCCGGACCGACGCCGCCGAGGCCCGAGTCGGTCCCCCGAGGCGGCGTCACGCCGGCGTCGGAGACGACGGAGACGGAGGCGTTCGCGCTCGCGCCGCCGCCGCCCATCAGGAGCACGAGGAGGGCGAGCTTCGTCCAGCGAACCAGGCTGAACGGGAACAGGAACCGACGCGTGGCGTCGACCGCGTCGTCGAGGGCGTCGATGGCGTGCCAACTCATGTCCGGCGGTTCTCACGGATCGCCTATATAATATGTCGGAGGAGCGGGTCGGGGCGTCGCACTCGGCCCGACCACAGCCCTTTACGCCGGACGGTGCGAGGCTCCGAGTATGAAAGTCCGCGGCGAACGGGAGTGCCAGGAATGCGGCGCCCGGTGGTCGTACTACGAGACGGGAAGCGTCGAGTGCCCGGACTGCGGGAGCCTCCGGAGCGTCGGCGTCGACGACCGCACGGCCCACACCGACGCGCCCGCGTCCCTCGACCTCAGCCCCCATCGCACTCGGTTCGGAGACGCGAGCGGGACCCTCCCCGCGGAGGGAGTCGACGACCTCAAATCGGACCTCCGCGAGTACGTCCGCAAGCGTGGGTTCGTTCGCGGCGGCGAGCTGCTCCCGCTAGACACCACGTACCTCGCGGCCCGAGAGCTCCTAGAGGCGGTCGACTGCTACGACCGGCTCCGCGATCCCACCGACGCCGACCGCGAGTACCTCCTCGATCTGCTCGCCGGCGCCGACGCGGGTGACCGCCCCGAGACCGAGCGCGTCCCCGAGCGACTCCGCGAAGCGCGCGGTATGGCGGCCGCGCGCGCGGTCGACGAGTATCGGAGCGATCTCCTCGCGTTCCTCGACGAACTCGACACCGAGACAGACGACGAACTCGACTCCGAGACAGAAACTGACTCCGAGGCTGAACCCGACCCCGAGACAGACGCGCCAACGGTCAGGGTCGCCGGCGGCGACCCGCAGTCACGGATCGCTCCGGCCAGGGAGCTCTTGGAACGCCTCCGCGACCGAGCGAAACGCGTCGAGGCGCTCAACGGCGACGTTCCAGCGGCGGACGCCGACGCGCTCGTCGACGCCGCCGACGCGCTCGGCGAGTACGTCCGGACCGGCGACGACACCCCGATCGAACGGGCTCGGTCGCGACTGGACGAACGGGACGTCTGAGGGCCGAACGAGACGTCTGAGAGCCGAACGAGACGTCTGAGAGCCGAACGAGACGTCTGAGGGACGAACGGGACGTCAGAGGGGCGTCGGACACGCCGGAATCACCCATGATACTCGCGGGGGCACATTCAACCTCCGCCTCGCCGACCCCCAACCATGTCGCGGTTCGACGTCCACAACCACCGCCACGCGCTGAAACAGCTCAGAGACACCGGCTCGACGGGACTCTGGGAGAACCGAAAAGACGTCCCGTGTCCCGTCTGTAACGACCCGTTCGATCGGCTGTTCACGACGCGAGAGACGGGAACGACGTTCCCCGAGAACGACGGGGCTCGCTTCTGTCTCCTCCGCGACCACGACGCGATCCACCTGTTCCGGCACTGACCGTCCGTCCGGCCGAAATCCGGCCTGACGGGACACAGACGCTCAGTCGCTCGCGCGACGGAATGCCGACGCTCAGTCGCTCGCGACCGGGTCGACGTCGTGCTCCGGCTCGTCGATGTACCGCTCGGTCCACGTCCCCCGGGCGAACCACGCGACGCCGATGACCGCGCCGAGGACGTTCCCGAGCGCCATCCCGACCCAGATACCGGTCTCGCCCCACCCGGCCACGAAGACGAGGTAGCCGACGCTGGCGACGCGGCCGACCCAGAGGGTGAGTATCGATATCACCATCGCGGTCTTCGTGTTACCGGCGCCGCGGAACGCCCCGAGGATCACCTGCGAGACGCCGATGAAGGCGAACTCCACCGAGCGGATCCGGACGTACTCGACCGCGTAGCCCACCGTCGCGGGCGCGTCCGGCACGTCGCCGAGGAAGACCCCGACGATCGGTTCCGTGAACGTCACCGCGACGACGGCGACGAGGAACATCACGCCCGCCCCGGTCGTGGCAGCGATCTTCACCGACCGCCCCGCGCGGTCCGCCCGGTCCGCGCCGAGGTTCTGCCCCACCATCGTGTCGATCGCGCGCCCGAGCCCCATCGCGGGGAGGAAGACGAGCGAAATGAGCCGGTTCCCGAGGCCGTACGCCGCCACCACCGGCGGCGAGAACGTGACCACCATCGCCGTGAGGGTGATCATCGCGAGCGCGCTGGTCGTCTGCTCGACGCTGGAGGGGAGCCCGAGACGGAAGATGTCGCGGATGAACCCGATGTCCGGAGCGAGGTGGCTCACCGAAACCGCCGGACCCAACTCGGTGCCGAACAGCAGCCAGATGCCGATCGCGGTGGCGACCCCTCGCGAGAAGATCGTCGCTATCGCCGCCCCCTCGATCCCGTAGCCCGTGAATCCGGTGAACGCGAACAGCGAGGCCTCCAGCGCGACCGGGTCGAACGCGCCGACGCCCGGGACCCCCGCGAGCCACTCGAACAGCGGGTTGTCCGCGAACCCGAAGATGAGGAACGGGTCGAGGAACACGTTCAGGACGACGGAGACGAGCATCACCGCCATCGGCGTCCGGGTGTCGCCGTAGCCGCGCATCAGCGCGGAGAAGACGAAGAAGCCGAACATCAGCGGGATGCCGGCGAAGATGACCTCCATGTAGTCGGCCGCGAGGGGGATCACCGTCGCCGCCGTCGCGGGGTCGCTCGGGAGGAGCTCCAGGGCCGGCCGCGTGTAAAAGTACCCCGCGATCCCGATGAACACCGACAGCACGGAAACCGTGAAGAGGGTCTGTCCCGCGACGAGTCCCGCCGACCGGTCGCCGTCGGCCCCCGTGTACTGCGCCACGAGGATGGCGCCCGCGGTGGTGAACCCGCCGGCGACGGCGATGAGCAGGAAGATCAGCGGGAACGCGAGGCTGATCGCCCCGACGGCCTCCGCCGACAAGCGACCGAGGTAGAGCGTGTCGACCACGTTGTACGTCACCTGTAACAGCTGGATGACGACGATGGGCCACGCCAGGTGGAACAGCGGTCGCACTAGGCTCCCCTCGGTGATCGACTCCTCGGGAACGCGTTCGTCGCCGTCGCCGCCGCCGGAATCGCCGGTATCGTCGAACCCGTCACCGCGGCCGGAACCGTCGCCGCCGCCGGAACCGTCGTCATCGGGGAGATCGCTATCGTGAGAACCGTTTCCGTCGACCCCGGGCGGGGAATCCGGTCGGTCCTCGGAGGGCTCGTCGCTCACTGATTTATAAGTGAACGGCTCCGTCAATCAGGCTTCCGATTCCGGCGGCCTGCGTGGCACGACGGTATCAGACCCCGTCTCCCCCGGTCGCGCGGTCGCTCTCGGGAGCGTCACCGACGAGGCCCGTACCGCCCGCCCGATCGTCTTCGGGACCGTCGGCCGGAGAATCGTCGGCCGGAGAATCGTCGCCCGAGGGGCCACCGGCCGGGGAGTCGGCGTCGGCCGTCCGACCGCCCCGCGTGCCGTCGTCGTCCGGCTTGTCGCCCGCCCGCTCGCCCGGCGGGCGTCCGTCCTCCGGACCTCCAACCCGCGCGACGCCGGAGGTATCGTCGAAGACGAGGTGGCGGTGGGGGTACGCCATCTCGACGTCGGCGTCGGTGAGACGCTCGCGGATGCGCGTGTTCACGTCCGACTGCACCTTCGCGAGCTTGTACGGCTTCTTCACCCAGTACCGGAGCCGGAGCAGGATACCGTCGTCGCCGAACTCGTGAAGGCGACAGTCGGGGCTGGCGGTGTAGCGCGCGACGCCGACCCGAATGTCGGGGCCGCCGTTGATCACCGCGTCGCAGTCGCGAGCCGCGCGCTCGATCAGCCGGCGGCCTTCGGAGATGTCGCTCTCGTAGGTGACGAGCACGTCGATAGTCCGCCGCGTTCGCTCGTCCTCGGCCGAGAAGTTGGTCACGTCGCGCTCGCGCATCGTCCCGTTGGGAACGACGATGAAGGTGTTATCGAGCGTGAATATCTTCGTGTACCGGATCGTGATGTCCTCGACGAATCCCGTCGTCCCGTTCTCCAGCTCGATCATGTCACCGATCTCGAACGGCTGGTCCGCGAGGATGAACACGCCGTTGATGAAGTTCCCGACGAGCGGGGCGAGAATGATACCGATAACGGCCGAGAACACCGCCGTCCCGACGAGCAGGTCGGTGAACTGGAACCCGGCCGCCCTGAGCCCGAACAACAGCGCGATGACGACCGTCCCGACCCGGACCCCGCGGACGATCGTCTGCGCGACGCTCTGTCTCGACACCCGCCGAGCCACCGGGCGGCCGATGAGCCGGACGAGGAACTTCGAGAGGAGCGCACCCAGCGCGACCGACAGAATCACTATCAACAGTCGCGAGCCGGGAAGCGACGCCAGCCGCGAGACGGCGTTCGTCACCGGATCGAGGACCTGTCCCACCGCGGGGCCGAGGACCCGTCCCAGCGCCGGATCGGGGGTGGTCCCCGAAACCGATGCCGCGCCCGCGGACTGTGCCATAGCCAATCCGGCGTCGCCCACCGGAAAAAGGGTTTCTCCCTCCGGGCGAAGTCCGGACGGTGTTCGGGTCGATCGAGGTCGCGAACTGGGCAACCACTATCACCCCGCCGAACGAACTGGGTAACATGTCCGAGACGCCGCCCACCAGACCCTCTTTCAGCGTCGCGCACGATTCCACGCCGAGCGACGTTCTCGTCGCCGGCTTCTCGTCGTTCGGCCTCGCCGGACTGACCGCCGTGGACTACCTGGTCGACGACCTCGACCTCGAGGAGACCGGACACGTCGGGACCGAGGGCCTACCGTCGATCACCCCGTTCGCCAAGGGTCGCCCACGCCACCCGATCCGACTGTACTCCGCGGAGGACGTCGACGTCACCGTGCTCGTGGCCGAACAGTTCGTGCCGCCCGCGCTCGGCGAACTCCTCTCGACGTCGATCCTCGACTGGACGGAAGGGGCCGGCGTCTCGGAGATCGCCGTGTTGTCGGGGGTGCCGATCCCACACGGTCCGGACGCTCACCGGACCTTCTACGTCGCGACGGACGACTACCGCGAGGCGCGGCTCGCGGACGAGACGGTTCCGCCGATGGAGGCGGGCTTCCTCGACGGGACGAACGCCTCCCTGCTCGAACGGGGGATGGGATCGCCGCTCGGCGTCGGCCTGTTCATCACGCCGGTCCACGCGCAGGCGCCCGACGTTGAGGCCGCGGTGCGGCTCGTGGACACGGTCGACGACACCTACGACCTCGGCGTCGACTCCGAGCCGCTGGCGTCGTTCGCGGAGGAGATCCGCAAACACTACGAGGGGCTCGCCGAACGGATGGAGGAGCGCGAGCCGGAGGGAGGGTACGACCGGATGTACATGTGAGTACGACCGGACGTACATGTGAGTACGACCGGATGCACATGTGACGGCGACCAGTTCGGCCCGTCGTCTCGAGGGATCCGGCTCTGAAAACGCGTGCAACTCGTCTCATAGTAAAAACCTATATCCGAGGGACGTGTCGGCTCCTGCATGACGGACGACCTCCGCGACACCCTCGACCACGTCGGGGACCGGTTCAACCTCGGCGAGTACGAGATAGACGCCTACCTCGCGGTGTTGGAACACGGCGAACTGACGGCGAGCGACATCGCCGACCGAACCGACATCCCGCAGCCGCGCGTGTACGACACGGTTCGGAGCCTCTCGGACCGCGGGCTGGTGGAACTGCGCGAGTCGCGGCCGATGAAGATCGTCGCCGTCGACCCGGACGACGCGTTCGGCGATCTCCGGTCGTCGTTCGCCGAGATGGTCGACGAGCTGGAGGCGCGGTACACCGCGCCGACCCGAGAGACCGAAGCCGTCTCGCTCGTGAAGTCGCGGTCGACGATCCTCCGGTACCTGGAGGAGGTCATCGCGGGCGCGGAGTACGAGCTCGCGCTCTCGCTCACCCCCGGCCTGCTCCGTCGCTTCCGCGACGACCTCGCGGCGAAGGTGGCCGCCGGCGTCAGCGTCGAACTCCTCGTCACGCCCGCCTCGAAGGCCCCGGATCCGGACGAGTTCGACTACCTCGAGGTCGCGACCATCGCCCGCGCGCGCCGCGGGATCACCACGCCGATCCTCGCGGTCGCCGACGGCGAGTACTCCGTCTACGCCACCCAGGACGCGCTCCGCGACGACCGCGAGCGCTACGGCGTCATCTTCAACCGTTCCGCGCTCGGCTTCCTCGTCTCGGGGTTCTTCGGTACCGTCCTGTGGACGACGGCCGAGACGCTCGCGACCGACGGGGCCGCGCGCCCGTTCCCGCGCCGCTACGCGTCGATCCGCCGGGCGGTCAAGGACGTCAAGGAGTTCGGCGACGAGGAGTTCTACGCCACCGTCGAGGGGCGCGACATCGAGACGGGCGAGTCCGTCACCGTCCGCGGCCGCGTCGTCGACCTCGCGTTCGAGGAGTCCGAGGAGGTCGCCTCGCTGGTGGTCGAAACGACCACCGGGCGCGTCGAGATCGGCGGCCGCGTCGCCGCCCTCGAGGACGTCGAGGGACAAGAGATCGTCATCGGCCGCGGCGAACCGCCGGCGCTGTAGGGCGGCCGGCCGGTTCCGCTCGGGAACCCGTCGCCGCGCAGTCGCCCCGATTTATTAGTCGGGCGACCGCCCGATCCGTATGGAGTACACGACGCTGGGCGACACGGGAGCGAGCGTCAGCGAGCTCGCGCTGGGCTGTATGAGCTTCGGGAGCGAGCACGACTGGATGCTCGACGAGGATGAGGGACGCGAGCTCGTCGAGCGCGCGATCGAGCTCGGGATCACGTTCTTCGACACCGCGAACGTCTACTCGAACGGCGAGAGCGAGGCGATCCTCGGCGACGTGCTCGCCGAGTACGACCGCGATCGGTTCACCGTCGCCACCAAGGTGTACGGCGAGATGGACGAGTCGAACCCGAACGCGAGCGGGCTCTCGCGGAAGGCGATCGAACAGGAGCTCCAGAACAGCCTCGATCGGCTCGGGATGGACACGGTCGACCTGTATCAGATCCACCGGTGGGACTACGAGACGCCGATCGAGGAGACGCTGGCGACGCTCGACGACGCCGTCCGCCGCGGCGACGTGCGATACGTCGGCGCCTCCTCGATGTGGGCCCACCAGTTCGCCGAGGCGCTCCACGCGAGCGACCGCGAGGGGTACGAGCGGTTCGTCACCATGCAGAACCTCTACAACCTCGCGTACCGCGAGGAGGAGCGCGAGATGGTCCCGCTGTGCGAGAGAGAGAACGTCGGTATGATCCCGTGGAGCCCGGTCGGCGCCGGCTACCTGGCGCGCCCGTACGAGCGCGATGACGCCACCACGCGCGGGGAACACGAGACCGCGCTCGGGCGCCCGTACCGCGAGGGCGGCGGCGAGGAGATCAATCGCCGCGTTCAACAGCTGGCCGACGAGAAGGGCGTGAAGATGGCCCAGATCGCACTCCGCTGGGTGGCCGGAAAGGACGTCGTCGACGCCCCCATCGTCGGCACGTCGAGCGTCGAACACCTGGAGGACGCGGTCGAGGCCCTCGACGTCGACCTCTCCGCGTCGGACGTGGAGTGGCTCGAGGAGCCGTACGAGCCGGTCCGGGTCTCCGGTCACGAGTAGTCTCGACGGGCGCGGTCGATTTTCGCACCACGGCGTCCCCGATCTCACCCCTGTGTCAGCGTAACACACTTAACAGATCGCTCTGTAGTAGGAGTCAGTGGCATCCCGACAGGGCGGGCCGGGAGACGCGGAGTCATCCCGTCCCGGATCGACGGAGCGTCGGACCGCGTCCACGACCGCGCCGGGGGGATCTCGTCGGCGGACGGCGAGGGCGGACTCCCTCCCGTTCGACCCCGAAACGGGCGGCTCGCGGCGCCGCGACCCCGCACCGGACCGGCGGTCCGCGGTCGCGCGAACCGCGGAGGACCCGCCGATCCGCGACCCCGGGCTCTACGCCCTCACCGATCACTTCCGCGAGCGGCTCGAACAGCCCGGACGCTACGTGTCGACCCGCACCGTGAGCGACGCGATCCGCCGGGGGCAGCTCCGCTGGAACCGCACCGACGGCTGGCGGTTCGCCCTCGTCGAGGGCGGGATCCGGTTCGTCGTCGTCGTCGGCGACACGGAGACCAACTCCCCCGTCGTCGTCACCGGCTGGACCGAGGTGGCCGACCGCGAGGCCGCCCTGGACGCCCGCCGGTGGGACCCCGTCGACGTCGACACCATCGCCGTGCGGGCGGCGCTCAGCGAGTCCGCCGCGACGCCGATCCCGGACCGGATCCGCCCCCGAACCGTGACCCGGCCGTTCGTCGTCGGCGACCACCGCCTGAAGACCGACCCGGGCGAGCCGTACGTCCGGTGCGCCGACTGCGGCTGCCGGTTCCGCTCGAAGGACGCGATCACCTCTCGCGGCTGTCACGGACGCTCCGGTCGGTGAGATCGCGCCCCGTCTGTCCCCCTCCTCTCCTCCGGCCGCGGACGCTACCCATTTCAGCGTCGCGGCCGAACCGGACGCAATGACCGACGACCCCGGCGAGTCCGGCGAATCGGGGGACTCCGGCGACGAGGCCCGTACAGCGGCCGCCGCCGACCTCTCGCTCGACCGCTTCCACGAGGCGCTCGAGGCCGAGGAGCGCCCGATCGCGACCGCCAGCGAGGTCGCCCGCCGGCTCGGCACGACGCAGTCGGCCGCCCGCGACGCGCTGGCGGCGCTCGTCGACCGCGGCGACGTGGACAGGCTCGACGTCGAGAGCGACCCGGTCGTCTTCTACCCCACCGACTGGGGCCGGCTGGCGAGCCGCGAACGCGTCGTCGCGTTCCCGAACCGCCGCGAGATAGTCGTCGACCGCCCGACGCAGTACACCCGGGCGCGGCTCTCGCAGTTCGCGCACCTCGTCGACACCACCGGGACGGAGCCCGGCACCCGCGGGTACCTCTACCGGATCCGCCAGGAGGACGTGTGGGCCGCGCCGTTCGACGACGCCGACGCGCTAATCGCAAGCCTCCGGTCGGTGCTCCCGCGTCGGTACGAGCACCTCGAGGAGTGGATCCGCGACCAGTGGCGCCGCGCGCACCGCTTCCGCCTCTACACCCACGAGGACGACTACGTCGTCCTCGCGGCCGCCTCCGAGAGCCTGATGGGCAACGTCGCGGACCAGCACCTCGACGACGACCACCTCCGGGCGCCCATCTCGGAGACGGAGGCGTGGGTGAACGAGGGCGCCGTCGCCGAGGTCAAGCGCGCCCTCTACGACGCGGGCTATCCGGTCGAGGACGACCGCGACCTCGACGTGGGCGACCCGGTCGACGTCGAGCTCACTACCGACCTCCGCCCGTATCAGGAGACGTGGGTGGAGACGTTCCTCGAGCGCCGATCCGGGGTGTACGTCGGTCCGCCGGGATCGGGGAAGACCGTCGCCGCGATCGCGACCATCGCGGCGGTCGGCGGCGAGACCCTCATCCTGGTCCCCTCCCGCGAGCTCGCCGGCCAGTGGCGCGAGGAGCTGCTCGAACACTCCACGGTCGATCCCGCCGACGTCGGCGAGTATCACGGCGGCGAAAAGGAGATCCGCCCGATCACGATCGCGACGTACCAGACCGCCGGGATGGACCGGCACCGCTCGCTGTTCGACTCGCGGAAGTGGGGGCTGATCTGCTTCGACGAGGCGCACCACATCACGGCCCCGGTGTTCTCGAGATCCGCGGAGCTACAGGCGAAACACCGCCTCGGTCTCTCCGCCACTCCGGTCCGCGAGACCGGCAGCGAGGAGGAGATCTACACGCTGATCGGCCAGCCGATCGGCGCCGACTGGGACGAGCTGTTCGAGGCCGGCTTCGTCCAGGAGCCGGAGGTCGAGATCCGCTACGTCCCGTGGCGCGACGAGATGGCGCAGAACGAATACGCGAGCGCCGACGGCCGCGAGCGACGACGCCTCGCCGCCGAGAACCCCGCGAAGATCGAGGAGATACGGTACCTCCTCGCGGCTCACCGCGACAAGAAGGCGCTCGTCTTCATCGAGTTCCTCGATCAGGGCGAGGCGATCGCGGACGCGCTCGGCGTCCCGTTCATCAGCGGCGAGACGCCGCACCGCGAGCGCGCGGAGCTGTTCCGACGGTTCCGCGAGGAGGGGGGCGGAGACCGGAAACAAGCCGGTTCGGACGGCGACGACCTCGACACTCTCGTCGTCTCCCGCGTCGGCGACGAGGGGATCGACCTCCCGAACGCCGAGGTCGCCATCGTCGCCAGCGGGCTCGGCGGCTCCCGCCGGCAGGGCTCGCAGCGCGCCGGGCGGACGATGCGTCCCGCCGGCTCCGCGCTCGTCTACGTGCTCGCCACGCGCGGGTCCAGCGAGGAGGAGTTCGCGCAGCGCCAGATGCGACACCTCGCGCGCAAGGGCGTGCGGGTGCGCGAGACGAACGTCGCGGAGTAGGTCGCGGCGGAATAGGTCGCGACGGAGGAGGAGAACCGTACGCCGAATCACTCCAGCGCGTCGCGGAGCACTCTCGCGCCTCGTTCGATCGACGCGATCGGGTCCGCGGGCTCGTCGTGCTCGTAGACGAGCCACTCCGCGTCCGCTCGCCGAGCGCTCGCGACGACCGCGTCGAGGTCCACGTCGCCCTCGCCGAGCGCGACCGATTCGCCGCGGTCGACGTCGACGTCCGCGGCGTGGACGCGCGTGATCCGGTCGGCGTGGCGGTCGATCAACGCGGCGGGGTCCGCGCCGCCGGCCAGCGCCCAGCCGGCGTCGACCTCGAAGCCGACCCGATCGTCGGTCCGATCGATCAGCCGCTCAAACGCGGGCTCTCCGTCGACGGTCGCGAACTCCTGGTCGTGGTTGTGGTACGCGAGCCGGACGCCCTCGTCGTCGAGGGCCGCCGCGAGGTCGTCGAGCCGCGTCGCGACCGCGTCGACCGCGGCCGCGCTCTCGAACTGCTCCGGGTCGAGCCACGGGACGACGAGCGTGTCGACGCCGAGCCGGTCGTAGCGGTCGACGGTCTCGTCGAACTCGTCTTCCAACGCCTCGGCCGGAGTGGCTTCCAACGCCTCGATCTGGACGTGCGCGGACGCCGCGTCCAGATCGTTCCGGTCGAGCGCCGCGAGCACCTCCTCGGTCGGCGACTCGCGCACCCGGTAGGCGAACTCCACCCCGTCGTAGCCGACCTCGCCCACGCGGTCGAGCAGCTCCGGAAGCGGCGCGTCGAGCGAGCGCAGCGTGTACAGCTGGACCGCGATGTCGACCATATCAGCCGTCTCTCGCCGAGCGACGTATCGGTTCGGATGCCTCGCGCCCGCGACGATACCGAGTGGCCGGAGGCCCCGGCCCCGCCGAAGCTTTCAACACCCGCTCAGTCGACTGCGCGGTATGGACACTAGCGACTCCCCGGGCGGTACGGATCCGGGCGCCCCCGCCGCCCCGACCGTCGCCGAGGCGGTCGTCGACCACATGCTCGACCGCGGGGTCGACGTCGCCTTCGGGATCCCCGGGAAGCAGACGCTCCCGCTCAACCGGGCGCTCGCCGACCGCGACGCGCGGTTCGTCGTCGCGCGCCACGAGACGGCCGTCACCCACCAGGCGTGGGGGTACGCCGAGACGAGCGAACCGGGCGCGATGGCGGCGACGGTGGTCGTCCCCGGCCCGGGCGACACCAACGCGATGAACGGGCTGAAGAATGCCCTGAACGACTGCGTCCCGCTCCTCCATCTCGCCGTCGAGACCGAGCGCGAGGTGCGCGGCGGCGACGGGATCCACGAGACGCGGCCCGAGACGTACGACACGGTCGTCAAGGAGAACGTCCTCGTGGACTCCCCCGCGGGCGCCGTCCCCGCCGTCGCCGACGCGATCCGCGTCGCCCGCGAGCACCCGCAGGGACCCGTCCGCGTGGGAATCCCGAAGGACGTCCTCGCGAGCGAGACGCCCCAGCCCGCGGTCGGGAAACGCTCGCCGAGCGCGCCGCCGGCCCCGCCCGCCGAGGCCGTCGAGCGCGCCGCGGAGCTGCTCGCGGCGGCCGACGCGCCCGTGGTGCTCGCGGGCGGCGGCGTGCGGCGCGCCGGCGCGAGCGACGCGCTTCGGTCGGTCGCCGAGGCGCTCGACGCGCCCGTGGTGACCACGTACAAGGGCAAAGGGACGCTGCCGGAGGCCCACCCGCTCTCCGCCGGCGTCCTCTGCGGCGGGTCGAGCACGGCGCTCCGCGAGTTGCTCGCCGACGGCGACGTCGGGTTCGTCGTCGGCTCCGACCTCGACGCGGTCGCGACCGCCTCGTGGTCGGCCCCGATGCCGGACCGGCTCGTCCACGTCACCCTCGACGGCGACGACATCGGGTTCGGCTACGAGACGGACCTCGGGGTCGTCGCCGACGCGGACGCGTTCCTCCGGGCGCTTCGCGACCGCCTCGACGCCGACGAGATGGCGGATCCGATGGCGACGGCGGAAGCCGGCGCCAAGCGCGCCGGGGCGGTCAGGTCGGCCGACGAGGAGCGGTTCGCGGCGCTCGCCGACGACCGCGCCCCCGACGGGCCGCTCCGCTCGGTCGAAGTCCTGAACGAAGTCCGCGAGGCGCTCCCCGAGGAGACGGTCGTCACGGCGGACGCGGGCGGCTTCCGGCTCTGGACGCTCGTCTCCTTCCCGGCGGCGGGCCCCCGCTCGTACGTCAACCCCGGCTCGTGGGCGACGATGGGGACGGGTCTCCCGTCGGCGATCGGCGCGAAGCTCGCGAACCCCGACCGCGACGTCGTCGCGCTCACCGGTGACGGCGGGCTCATGATGTGCGTTCACGAACTGCACACGCTCGCCGCCGAAGACGTCGACGTGACGGTCGTCGCGCTCAACAACGACGACTACGCGATCATCAGCGAGGAGGCGTCGCGCTCGTACGGCTTCCCCGAGGGCGCCTACGGGTGGGAGGACGCCGGCCTCGACCTCGTCGCCGTCGCGTCCGGCATGGGCGTCCCCGCGGAGCGCGTGACCGACCGGGACGCGGTCGGGGACGCGGTCGACGCGGCCCGGCGACGCGACGGCCCCGCGCTCGTCGAGGTGGTCACGGACCCCGCGGAGCCGCAGGCGAGCGAGTGGATGACGCGGGACCGGTGAGCGAAACCGACGGCGCGGTGACGTCTCGCGCCGGTATCGTTCGCGTGAATCGGAACGTGAACCTTAACAACTTTCGTTGTGAATCGCGTCTATGACTCACGCGAACGACGTCGCCGTCGGCATCGTCGGACTCGGCGGGATCGGAAACCACCACGCGACGAAGCTGACCGAGCGCGACGCGAACCTCGTCGGCGGCATGGACATCGACGGCGACGCCCGGCGTCGGTTCCACGAGGAGTTCGGCGTCCACGCGTACGGGGACGAGGCGGCCCTCTACGAGGAGTGCGACGCGGTCCTGATCACGACGCCGAACCGGTTCCACGAGGAGTACGCGGTGTCGGCGCTGGAGGCCGGACTCGACGTGCTCTTAGAGAAGCCGCTCGCGCACACGGTCGAGAGCGCGGAGCGCATCGCGGCGGCCGCCCGCGACGCCGAGGGGTTCTGCATGGTCGGGTTCAACAACCGGTTCGCGGAGCCGGTGCAGGTGATCAAGGGGTATCAAGACGAGGGACGGTTCGGCGAGACGACCCACGTCGAGGCGAACTACGTCCGCCGCCGCGGGGTCCCCGGCCGCGGCTCGTGGTTCACGTCGGGCGACGTCGCCGGCGGCGGCGCGCTCATCGACATCGGCGTCCACGCCATCGACCTGGCGCTGTACTTCCTCGATCACCCGGAGGTCGTCGAGGTGTCGGGCGAGACGCGCACCGAGTTCGGGAACCGCGACGACTACGCGTTCGTTCACATGTGGGGCGACGACAACGGCGCCGACGGGTTCGACGTCGAGGACTCGGCGTCGGCGTTCATCCGCGACGCCGACGGCAACACGGTGTCGCTGGAGGTCGCGTGGGCGACGAACCGACCGACGAACGACGAGTTCGTGATCCGGGGGACGGAGGCGGGCGCGACGTTCGACCGCGGCAGCGACGAGCTCGCGATCCACGAGGCGCGGAGCTTCGACGGCGACCAGCACCACTTCTCCGACACCGAGATCGAGACCCGCGAGGGGAACAGCCACGGCGCCGAGCAGGCGGCGTTCCTCGAGGCGGTCGCCGCGGGCGAGGCGCCCGCGATCAACACGATCGACGAGGCGCTCTCCGTCCAGCGCGTCATCGACGCCATCTACCGTTCCTCGGAGCGCGGCGAGGCCGTCCGGCTGGACTGATCGGACGGTCGGACGGGCTGCCGGTTCGCTGCGTCGACCGCTCACGCTATCCGAACCTATTCGGTCCTCCGGTCCCTCCTCGGAACCAATCCGTGACACGCGACGCCGGCCCGACCCCGCCCTCCGAACGCATCGTCAGCCTCGACGCGCTCAGAGGGTTCGCCCTCCTCGGCATCTTGGTCATCAACATCTGGGTGTTCGCGATGCCCGAGGCGTCGCTGTTGAACCCCACCGTCTACGCCGACACCGCCGTCTACGGCGACTTCACCGGCGCGAACTACTGGGCGTGGTTCGCCGGCCACGTGTTCGCGCAGTCGAAGCTCATCACGCTGTTCTCGGCGCTGTTCGGCGCCGGAGTCATGCTGTTCGTCGAGAGCAAAGAGGAGAAGGGCCAGGACGCGGTCCGGCTCCACTACCGACGGACCGCGGTGCTCATCGCGATAGGACTCGTGCACGCGTACCTGCTGTGGTACGGCGACATCCTCGTCGCCTACGGCTTCACCGGCCTGTTCCTCATCACGGTTCGCGACATGGAGGCGAAACGGCTCGCGGCGCTCGGCGGGCTCTTCCTCCTTTTCGTCCCGGCGACGGAGCTGTTCGCCGCGGTCAGCATCGGCGGCGACGCGATCGCGGCGCAGTGGGCGCCGAGCGAGGCCGCGCTCCGCCAGGAGGTGGCGACCTACCGGAGCGGCTGGCTCGAGCAGATGGACCACCGCGTTCAGTCCTCCTTCCAGCGGCAGACGACCGGCTTCATCGGGTCCAGCTTCTGGCGCGTCGGCGGCGTGATGCTGCTCGGGATGGCGCTGTACCGCTGGGGCGCGCTGACCGGCGAGCGCTCGGCGCGGTTTTATAAGCGGCTCGTCGCGGGCGGGGTCGCCGGCGTTGCGGTCGTCGTCGCCGGCGTCGCCTACATCGAGGCGAACGACTGGAGCGCGGGCGCGGCGCTGTACTGGCGGCAGTTCAACTACTGGGGGAGCCTCCTCGTCGCCGGCGGCTACCTCGGGCTCGTCATGCTGTACGCGAAGCGGCGGCCGGACGGTCCGGTAACGAGGACCTTCGCCGCGGTCGGCCGGACCGCGTTCACGAACTACCTGCTCCAGACCGTGCTCGCGACCTCGATCTTCTACGGCCACGGGCTCGGCCTGTTCGGCTCCGTGACCCGCGTCGAGCAGTACGGGATCGTCCTCGCGATCTGGGTCGTACAGGTCGTGTTGTCCGTGGTGTGGCTCAAGTACTATCGGTTCGGTCCGGTCGAATGGGTCTGGCGGACGCTGACGTACGGGGAACGGCAGCCGATGCGAAATCCGGAGTGATCGAGCTATAGGGAGCGTCTCTTCGTCGGTTCACCTGCAGTTCGTTCTGTTACTGCCAGCGACACGGTGAACACCGCCAAAGCCCCGGCCGCTCGCTTATAAATAGTTGACTAGAGATCGCCGACGAACGCGTCCAAAGCCCCAGTCGCGACGGCTCGCGTGACTCGCTGTCGTTCGAGACGCCAAAGGCGTCTCGTGATGACGAGAGAGCGAAGCTCTCTCGAACCACGGTCCTCGGTCGCTCGTTTCACTCGCTCCCTGCGGTCCTTGCGTCGTCATGCGTCGCCCTCGCGACTGCCCCTTTGAGTCCCGCCCCGTACCGCACCGCACAGCACCTCACGCCTCCCCAGCCTCGTCAGTCGCCGTCGCTCCGCTCGGCGACTGACTCCCTCGCGCGTGCTCCTCGGCCGCGAGGCGGCCTCACAGGCACGCGCCACCGCACACTCGATTTTAAAATGTCCCCGCTTACGCCTCGTCGACGACCCGATTCGACAGCGTCCCGACGCCCTCGTAGGTGATCTCGACGCGCTCGCCGGGCTCGACGAGCCCCGGGTTCGCCGGGCTGCCGAAGGCGACGCAGTCGCCGGGCTCGAACGTGAACCGCTCGGAGAGGTACGAGACGATCTCGTGGGGGCCGAACAGCATCAGCTCGGTGTTGGCGTCCTGGCGCTGCTCCCCGCCGACCGTCGTCGAGATGTCGAGGTTCGTCGGGTCGACGTCGGTCTCGATCCACGGGCCGAGGGGTGCGGAGCCGTCGAACGCCTTGCGCGCGGTCCGGCCCTGCTGGTCGAGCGCGTCGACGTCGTTCATGACCGTGTAGCCGCGGACGACGTCGGGGACCTCCTCGGGGTCGAGGTCCCGACAGCGCTCGTCGATGACGGCGACCAGCTCGCCGGCGTACGTCAGCTCGTCGGTCCACTCGGGGTACGCGATCGACTCGCCGTGCGCGAGCAGGCTCGCCGGCGGCTTGATGAAGAAGTCGGGCTCCTCCGGGCGCTCGTACTCCATCTGGTCGAGCGTCTCGACGTAGTTCCGCCCGACGCAGTAGAGCGCGCTCGGGTCGCACGGCGGGAGGAGCCGCCCGTCGCGCCCGACCTCGTAGCGGCCGTCGTCGGCGACGATCGTCCCGTCCTCGTAGCGTCCGGAGACCGGTCCGTCCGGCGTGAGCAGGCGTGCGAGTCGCATGCCGGCACGTCCGCGCGGGGGCGTCGAAAAGGCGTCGGTCGCAGTCGGTCGTCGTCGCGCTTAGTCGCAGTCAATGGTCGTCCCGCTCAGCCGCGGTCAGTCGTCGTCGCGCTCGCTCGCGGTCCCGATCACGACCCCCGACCGGATCTCCAGCGCGGTCTCGTACTCCTCGCGCCGCG
This sequence comes from Halorubrum sp. B52, assembly GCF_059752555.1. NCBI lineage: Archaea > Methanobacteriati > Methanobacteriota > Halobacteria > Halobacteriales > Haloferacaceae > Halorubrum > Halorubrum sp. B52. The sequence goes on from NZ_MWTG01000018.1 coordinate 21,390, forward strand.
TCCGTCCCGACCCCGCGCGCTCGACCGCCGTCTCGTGGGCGCGTGCGACGGCGTCGCGCTCCCGGTCCGAGAGTCCCAGCCGATCCCCGATCTCGTCCCAGTGGTCGGGTTCCACGAGGAACGTCTCGCGGTCCGGTTCTTCGGCGATGCGCTCGTACCGGCGGCGGTAGTCGTCGATCCGCGGGCCCAGGTCCGCCTGCACGCGGGCGAGGAGGGCGGGGAGCCGCTCGGCGGGAACGCTGGCGAGGGCCGCCGTCTTCACGAGGGCGGGGCCGTCGATCGGGTAGTCGCCGTCCGGCGACGCCGACTCCGCACTCGGTGACTCCGCGCCCGACGACTCCTCGTCGCCGGCCATCAGCCGCCGGCCCGCATCGCCTTCTGCCTGTACTTCGGGAGGAGCTCCGACAGCGCCTCCGGGTCGCCGACGAACTCGGCGGTCACCTCGGTGAGCTCGATCGCGGCCGCGGCCGTCACCTTCTCGGCGCTGAGCGCGACGCGCCACCCGTCGCCGTCGATGCGAGTCGCCTCCGCCGGGTCGTCCGTGCCGACGAGCTCCCCGCCGAGATTGACGAGGTAGTGGGCCGCGAGCCGCCGCGAGATCCCCCGGTACGCGACCGTCTCGTGCTCCCACCCCTCCTCCGCGGGGGGCAGGCCGTCACCGGGATCGCCGCCGGCTTCCGTCTCGCCGTCCGCGGTCATGCGCCACCCGCGACCGGCGGGAACACCGAGAGGCGGTCGCCGTCCTCTAAGCTCGTCTCCAACCCGTCGAGGTGGAGCACCTCGCGACCGTTCTTCAGCACGTTGATCTGGGGCGCGAGGCCGCCGTCGACGATCAGGCGACCGGCCATCCCCTCGTACTCGCCCTCCAGCTCCCGCAACACGTCCCCGACGCTCGAGCCGTCCGCGAACTCCGCCTCGACGATCTTCCCGCCGGCGGCCTCACGAAACGTCGCGAAGAACCGCAGTTCCAGTTCCATACCGGTGTATCAAGCCCCCACGGCTTAAAAACGGGCGGCTGCGGGGATCGCTGCGGGTCCGACCGGATCGCCCGCAACGAAAAACGGCGGGTCTCTCGCGGCGAAAAACGGCAAGTCGCCTACAGATCCGAGAGCCGGATCCCGTCCTCGACGAGCCGGAAGTTGCGCTCGCGACCCAGTTCGTCGCCGAGCCACTCGTGTTCGTACAGCTGACCGATCAGCTCCACGTAGAGGTTCCGCCACGCGATGGCGTAGATCGGCGACTGCCCCCACGCGCGCAGCTCCGGGACGAACTCGTGGTACGTGCTCGCCTGCGCCTCCATGCGCTCGACCGCGTCGGCGACGACCTCGGCCGCCTCCGCGGGCTCGGTGTCCTCGATCTCCTCGTTGATCCGCGACTGGATGCCGGCGATGGCGCGCCGCATGTCCTGTTCGGCGGTGCCGTCCTCCTCGGGGAGCGACTCGACGACCCCTCGCGGCACGCCGAGCTCTATCTCTGGCATGTCCGCATCTCCGGTCGGGACGGTCAAAAACCCACCCGACTCACGGCGTCGGCGCGGCCTTCTGGAGGGCCGTCTCCGCGATGTTGCCGCCGTAGTCGGCCGACCGGAGCACGGAGTCGACCACGAGCCCGAGCAGTTGCGCGCGCGCGGGGTCCAGGTCGCGGAGGAGCTCGTCGATCGCGCGTACCCGCTCGTCGATCGCCCTGACGCCGGTGCGGGCGTCGTTCGCCAGCCGCGTCGCCTCGTCGCTGTCGTCGGCGAACAGCGCGTCCATCGCGGTGTCGATCACCTCGACGGCGTCGCCGTGGAGCTCGCTGACCGCCTCGACGACCTCGTCGGGCAGCGGCTCGTCTATGCTGAGCGTCAGGTGGCCGATCTTCGTCGCGTGGTCGCCGATCCGCTCCAGCTGGCGGGCGCTGGAGTGGTAGTCGAAACACTCCTCCCGCGGGAGTCCGAGCTCCTCGGCCGCCTTCGGCGTGCGCAGCGTCGCCCGGAAGATCCGGGAGACGACGAGCCACAGCCGGTCGAGGTCGTCGTCGCGACCGATCACGTCGCGGGCGAGATCGTGGTCGAGGTCGGAGAGCGCGGCGATGGCGTCCTCCAGCATCGACAGCGAGATCAGCCGCATCCGGGTGACGGCGTTGTGGATCGACAGCTCGGAGGAGTCGAGCAGGTCCTGGATGACGACGCGGTCGCGAGTCTCCTCTAACACCTCCAACCCGACGAGGCTCTGGACCGCCTCGCGTATCGCGGAGCGCTGCTCCGTGGTGATCTCGGCGCCCTCCAGCTCGATCACGTCGAACCCGCTGACGTACATCGTCGTCACCGCGCGGGTGAGCGCCTGTCCCGAGAGGTCGCTGACGTCGAGGGTACCGCGGGTGCGCTCCTCCTCCGACCGCGGCGTGAGGAACAGCGAGTCGCCGTCCGGGAAGAACTCGATCTCGGTGCCGGCCTCCACGTCGTTCTCGGTCGCCCACGTCTTCGGGATCGAGACCGTGTACGTCGAGCCGCCGGTGACCTGCACCTTCCTCGTTTCCATGCCTACGTGTCGCACGCGATCTCCCTTAAGCTTGTCCAAGATATATACTAGCGTTCAGATAACCACAGGTGGCCTCAGAAGGCATTTTTGTACCGCTCGTACCAAATTTCGGCCGACGACGGAGCGTCAAAACGAGTCGAGACCACTGATTTATATATTCCTATATATTCTCTCGGAGAGGCGTTCTCCCGTCGGCGTATCCCGGCGGCGACGCGTCCGAATTCGGAGACCGGAACCGTGCCGATACGTCCCACGGTGACGGGAGTTGAGAAGAGTTAAATCGGATGCGGCACAAGCGGAAATCGCGCTCGGTTGGTGTAGTCCGGCCAATCATGTTGGCCTTTCGACGGATGCGGCGCGACGGTGCGCCGGTTCGGAAGTCAGCCGACGACCAGGGTTCAAATCCCTGACCGAGCACTTCTCGCGAACCCACACAGCGAGCAGCGGTGCCGCCGTCTCGTCTCTGCCTCCGATGCCGTCGGTTCGTCCCTGCTCCGAAGGGGAAGAATCACGGCGCTCGCCGACGACGCTCCGGTATGACCGAGCAGTCCGACGACGACGCGACGGTACGCGACGGCGACCGTTCTCGCTTCGAGACCCGCGCGATCCACGCGGGGCAGGAGCCGGACCCCGAGACCGGCGCGCTGATGACGCCGATCCACGCGAACTCCACGTATAAGCAGGACGCGCCGGGCGACCACCGCGGCTACGAGTACAGCCGGACCGGAAACCCGACCCGGACCGACCTGGAGGCGAACCTCGCGTCGCTGGAGTCGGGGAGCCACGCGCGCTGCTTCTCTTCGGGGATGGGGGCGATCAACACTGTGTTGAACCTGTTGTCCGCGGGCGACCACGTCGTCGCCGGCGACGACGTGTACGGCGGCACCCACCGCATCCTCACGCAGGTGTACGACGAGTACGACGTCGACACGACCTTCGTCGACACCACCGACCACGACGCGGTCCGGGAGGCGATGCGCGAGGAGACGGAGCTGGTGTGGGTCGAGACGCCGACGAACCCCCTGATGAACGTCAACGACATCGGCGCGCTCGCGGAGATCGCCCACGCCAACGACGCGCTCTGCGCCGTCGACAACACGTTCGCGACGCCGTACCTCCAGCGCCCGCTCGAACACGGCGCGGACGTCGTCTGCCAGTCGCTGACGAAGTACCTCGGCGGGCACTCCGACACGATCGGCGGCGCGCTGATCGTCGACGACGACGGGCTCGACGAGCGGCTCGGCTTCTACCAGAACTCGGTGGGCGCGACGCCCGGCCCGTTCGACTCCTTCCTCGTGCTCCGCGGGACCAAGACGCTCCCGGTGCGGATGGACCGCCACTGCGAGAACGCCATGGCGCTCGCGGAGTGGCTGGAATCCCACGACGACGTGAGTCGCGTCTACTACCCCGGCCTCGAGAGCCACCCGGACCACGAGCTCGCGGCCGAGCAGATGGACGCCTTCGGCGGCATGCTCTCCTTCGAGTTCGACGGGACGCTCGACCAGGCGTCGACCGTCGTGAGCGAGACCGACGTGTTCACGCTCGCGGAGTCGCTCGGCGGCGTCGAGAGCCTCATCGAGCAGCCGGCCGCGATGACCCACGCCGCGATCCCGCGCGAGGAGCGCCTCGCGGCCGGGCTCACGGACGGGCTCATCCGCGTCTCCGTCGGCCTCGAACACGTCGACGACATGAAGGCCGACCTGCAGGCCGCCTTCGACGCGGCGCTGGAGTGAACGAGGGCGGGCCGTCGGGTCCGTCTCGCGTCGGCCGCCGCTCCCCGCGCCGAAGCCGGCACCCTTCGCCGCACGGGCACCCTTTATAAGGGTCGCGCCGAGTGGCGTCGCCATGAGCGATCCAGACGTACTCGTGCTGCGACAGACGATCCACGGATCGGACGCGTCGGACCTCGTCGCGTCGCTCCGCGAGCGACTCCCCGACCGCGAGATCGCGCTGGCGCGGACGCCGGCGGAGGAGCGCGAGCTGATCGCGAGCGCCCGCGCCGCGGTCGGGCTCCACATCGACGAGGAGCTGCTGGCCGCCGCCGAGGAGCTCGAGCTGTTCGCCTGCGTGTTCGCCGGGACCGGCCACCTCCCGAGCGACGCGCTCGCGGACCGCGGGGTCGCCGTGACGAACGCCTCGGGCGTCCACGGGCCGAACATCGCCGAGTACGTCGTCGGGTCGATGATCACTCACGCCCGCCAGTGGCCGCGCGCGCACCGGCAGAAGGCCGAGCGCGAGTGGCGCACCTACGAGACGACCGAGGTGTACGGCTCGACGGTCGCCGTCGTCGGGCTCGGCGCCATCGGCCGGACGGTCCTCGACCGGCTGGAGGCGTTCGACGTCGACAGCGTCGGCGTCCGGTACTCCCCGGAGAAGGGCGGGCCGGCAGACGCGGTGTACGGCTTCGACGAGTTCCACGAGGCGATCGCGGACGCGGAGTACGTGGTGCTCGCGTGCCCGCTCACCGAGACGACGCGGGGGCTCGTCGACGAGGAGGCGCTGAAGACGATGCGCTCCGACTCCGTCCTGATCAACATCGCGCGCGGGCCGATCGTCGACACCGACGCGCTCGTCTCCTCGCTCCGGAACAGCCGGATCCGCGGGGCCGCGCTCGACGTGACCGACCCCGAGCCGCTCCCCGAGGACCACCCGCTGTGGGGGCTGGGCAACGTCACGATCACCCCGCACAACGCGGGGCACACCCCGTACTACTACGACCGCGTCGCCGACATCCTCGCCGGCAACCTCGACCGGCTCGACGGCGGCGAGGAGCTGGAGAATCGGGTGGTGTGAGAAGCCCGCCGGGGCGGTTAGTGCCAACGCTTCGCACGGATCTCCTCGACAACGTCGACGGGACGCTCACGAACCAGTCGGTCGCCGAACGGTGCGCGCCGGCCGCCTCGCGCGCCGCCAGTTCGGGCGGACGGGATCGTGGATAACTTATACGCTCGTGGCGTCCAAATCGCGATTCGATGAGAGGCGACTCCCTCCAGCGGCTCGCTATTCTGTTGGGCGTGATTGCTTGCTTCGGGGCGATCCGGGTCTATGGGCAGGGGTTCGGCCTCGTCTGGCCGTATACGGTCCTCCTGTGGATCTCGGGGATCGTCGGACTGTACGGGTACTACCTGTCCCGTGGAGAGGCGTCGACCCGGTGAACCGCCCGAGCGCGACATCGGCGATCGTCGGCGGTCGCGCTCGGGAACAGTCGCTGACGCGCGCGACAAGCCGATTGGCTCGTTCGAAAACGGGGGAGGCGGATCCCCCGACGGGGATCTCCGCGGAGACGACTCCGCGAACGGAGTCCTACTCGTCGACGGTGAGCTGCTCGATCTCGACCGTGTCGCGGGGCTCGTCGCGGCGGTCGGTCGGCACGGCGCCGATCTCCTCGACGACGTCCATCCCGTCGATAACCTGGCCGAAGACGGCGTGCTTGCCGTCGAGGTGCGGCGTCGCGTCCAGCGTGATGAAGAACTGCGAGCCGTTGGTGTTCGGGCCGGAGTTCGCCATCGAGAGGATCCCCGGGCCGTCGTGGGTGAGGTCGTCGTGGAACTCGTCGTCGAACTGGTAGCCGGGGCCGCCGCGGCCGTTCTCCTGCGGGTCGCCGCCCTGGATCATGAAGTCCTCGATGACGCGGTGGAAGACGTTCCCCTCGTACAGCGAGTCGCCGCGGACCTCGCCCGAGTCGGGGTCCGCCCACGTGTTGGTGTCGCGCGCGGGGTCGGCGTCCGCGGCGGGGTCGTGACGCGCCAGTCCGAGGAAGTTCTCGACCGTCTTCGGGGCGCGGTCGGCGAACAGCTCGACGACGACGTCGCCGTGGTTCGTGTGGAGCGTCACCTGCGGGTTGTCGGGATTGGAAACCTCTCGTGCCATGTCGCCGTGGAGGGACGCGCGTCGGAAAACCCTACCCATCCGAGTCGTCGCGGGCGCCGCCGGGAGCCTCGGCTTCCGAACGCCGATCCGGCCGGTATCGTTTTGCACCCGGCCCGAGCAGTGTCGCGTATGTACGACGACATCCTCCTCCCCGTCGCGCCCGGCGGCGAGGCGAACGACGCGGTCCCGCACGCGGCCAGCCTCGCCGAGCGCTACGACGCGACCGTCCACGTCGTGAGCGCGGTCGACACGCTCGCCCGGACGCTCCGCGGACCGCACGCCGGCGCCTTCGCCGAGCGCGTCGAGTCCGCGGCGCAGGAGCGCGTCGAGGCGGTGACCGCGGAGCTGGAGGCCGCCGGCGTCGACGTCGTCGGCTCCCTCCGACAGGGGGAGCCGGTCGACGTCATCGAGAACGCCATCGCGGACGCGGGCGCCGACATCGTCGTGATGCCGAGTCACACCCGCAGCGGCCTCCGGCGAGTCCTCCTGGGGAGCGTCACCGAGAAGGTGGTCCGGGTCTCGCCCGTTCCCGTCGTCACCGTTCCGATGGCCGACCCCGACGACGAAGTGGACGAAACGGCCGCGAGCGCCGACGACGGGCAGGCCGCCGACGGGACGTGACCGCCGCCGCGACGACCCGCGCGTTCCGGGTCGCGTACGACGGACGCGAGTACGCCGGCTTCCAGCGTCAGCCCCACGCGACGACCGTCGAGGGGACCCTCCTCCGGGCGCTCGCCGAGCACGGGATCCTCGACCGCGGCGACGGGCCGACGCACGCGACGCCCCCGGGGTACGCCGCGGCGGGACGCACCGACGCCGGGGTCGCCGCCGTCGCGCAGACGGTCGCGTTCGAGGCGCCGGCGTGGCTCACGCCGCGGGCGTTCAACGGCCACCTCCCCGGATCGGTGCGGGTCTGGGCGGCCGCCGACGTCCCGAACGGGTTCCACGCGACCCACGACGCGGTCAGGCGAACGTACCGGTATCACCTCTACGCGCCCGAGTCGGGGACCGCGTCGGCGGACCCGACCCACTCCGTGGAGGACGACCGCGTCCGCGACGCCCTCGACCGGCTCTCGGGGCGACACGACTTCCACAACCTGACGAGCGACGACGCGGGAACCGTCCGGGACCTGACCGCGACCGCGACGCGGGACGGCGATCTGCTCGTGATCGAGGTCGCCGCCGACGGCTTCCCGCGCGCGCTCGTCCGGCGGCTCGTCGCCGCGGTTCGGTCGGTCGGTCGGGGGCACACCGAGCCGTCGCGGATCGACCGCCTCCTCGACGCGGAGCCGGTGCCGGGCGAGATCGGAGTCGGTCCCGCGCCGCCCGAGCCCCTGGTGCTGTGGGACGTCGCGTACGACGGGGTCGCCTTCGGCGTCGACCGGGAGGCCGCCGAGAGCGCCCGCGTCGCCTTCGGGGAGCGGTACCGAACGGCCCGCCACGTCGCGGCGGCGACGGGATCGATCCGCGACCGGATCGCGGTGAGGGGCCGGGGCGGTCCCGAGGAGCGACGCGACGACGACACCGCTTAATCGGCCGCGCTCACGTCGGCCGCGTCGGCGGCCGCGGTCTCCATCCCGTCGACGCGCAACAGGAGGGTGTTGCCGTCGACGTGCGTGGCGTCGACGGTCCCCGAGAGCCGGAGCCCGGCGGCCGGCGTCGGGCCCACGGTGACGCGGTCGCCGGCCTCGAAGGAACCGACCGGGCCCCGGATCACGAGCTCCGCGCGGCAGAGCTCGGGGTTGGCGACGCTGGAGAGGTCTATATCCTCGACGTTCACCCCCTCTACCGGCTCGCCGTCGACGGCGACCGGGGTGGTCTCGGCGTCGTCCATCCGCTCGACGCCGAGGGCCTCGTAGGCGCCGTCGGTGGGGACGTAGCCGCCGTTGGGACCCGGAACCCCCTCGACCAACCTGAGGTCCCGGAGGCTCTGCATTCGATTTCGGACCGTGCCCGCGTTGCGGTCGATCGAGTCGGCGATCTCGCTCCCGGACACCGGCCGATCGGTGTTCTCCGCGAGGTTTACGAGCGCGGTCAACACGCGTTTCTGACTCGACGTGAGCCGTATCGTCGACATGACCGAAAGCAGCAAACATAGATTGATAAATGTTTTCTTCTCCGCACCTTATATTCTCGTTACAGTAAATTTCTAGTTCATAACCTGACGAACGTCTTGTATCTGGCGGCGAGAATATGTGAATAAGAATCTTGATGGGGTTCGAGAGGATCAGTAACGTATGTGTGCGGTATTTCGGGCTATAAATCTGCATTTGGTCAGGCTAAATCCAGAATTATGACGTATATAGAAAAGAAAGCGTAATACCTTATACAATCTACACAGTGAGTATTTACCCGTTCGTTCGGAAGCGGCGGGTGATCATGAACCGTCGAACCGACGACCGACTGCGGCCGCGTCGCCCCCGATGCGCGGAACCCGACCGCACCGTACGGTGGAGTCGCCGAGCGACGACCCGAGCGACCGACCGGGGTGCCGGCGGATGAGCGAGCGCGGATCCCCGGCCTTCGAGGGCGACGCACTGGACGACCGGGTCGCGAGCGCGGTCCCGTCGAGAGCACGCGACGAGGGCGGAACGGCCGACGGAACGTCCCCCGACGCCGCCGCCGACCGCGACCTCGGGCTCCGGAACCCCGGCGGCGAGCGCGACCGCATCCGATCCTTCGTCGAGTCGTCGGTCGCGGCCGCCGGCGCGGAGGGGGTCGTCGTCAACATGAGCGGCGGGCTCGACTCGACGGTGACGGCGGCGCTCGCGGTCGAGGCGCTCGGCGCCGATCGAGTCTACGGTCTGATCCTCCCGTGTAACAAGGTCGGCGCGCACCACGCCCGCGACGCGGAGGCGCTCGCGGACGCGCTCGGGATCGACCACGACACGGTCCACCTCCACCCGCTGTTCGCGCAGCTCGGCGCGGTCGCCCCCGACCGCTTCGATCTCCACGACGAACCCGTCCTCTCCGGCAACGCGGTCGCGCGGCTCCGGATGACGCTCGCGTATCTCGCCGCCAACGCGACGGACCGGCTCGTCTGCGGCACGGCCAACCGGAGCGAGCTGCTGCTCGGCTACTTCACGAAACACGGCGACGGCGGCGCGGACGTGCACCCGATCGGACACCTGTACAAGACCGAGGTCCGCGCGCTCGCGGCCGAGCTCGACGTCCCGGAGTTCGTCGTCGAGAAGCCGCCGACCGCGGGGTTCCTCCCCGGCCAGCGCGACGCCGACGACCTCGGCGCCCCGTACGAGGTCATCGACCGCGTGCTCCGACTCGGCGTCGACCGCGGGCTCGACGCCGCGTTGATCGCGGATCGGCTGTCGGAGGGCGAGGACGCCGGGGTCGACGTCGACGAGGGGACCGTCGCCGACCTGCTCGCCCGACACCGGGCCACGGCCCACAAGCGCACGACTCCGGACGTGCCGACCGGTCGCGGGCGGTAGTCGCTCCTTCGGTAACCGGCGCTACTCCCAGCCGTCGGGCCAGAGGTCGGCCGCGCGCATCCCCGTCTCGAAGTCGGCCTCGCGGAACTCGGCGACGAGACCGTCGCGGTCGAGCCGGGGCACGTCGCGCTCGGGCGCCGCGAACTCGCAGACGAGTAGGGCCGTCAGCATCGCGTGCTCCCGGACGTTGCGGTCGTCGACCTTGTCCCGCGTGTCGGCGCGCGTGTGGCCCCACCCCCGACCGCGGTCGCCGGAGTCGCTGTGGAGCTGGAGCGCCGGCACTCCGCGGCGGACGAACGGCCACTGGTCGGAGAACGGGTGCGGCTCCGCCTCCACCGCGATCGGCTGGTGGGTCGCCGTCGACACCGCCTGCGCGACCGACGCGGCCGCGTCCGAGGCGTGCGCGAGCGCGACGAGGTCGCGGAATCGCCCCGCGCCGTCGACGTTGACGACGCCGCGGATCCGGTCGAGGTCGACCGTCTCGGCCAGGTGCTCCGCGCCGAGCAGACCCACTTCCTCGGCGCCGACGGCGACGACGTCGACGCCGATCGGGAGGTCGGCCTCGGTCAGGATCCCCGCCGCCGTCGCGACGGTCGCGATCCCGCAGCCGTTGTCGAGCGCCCCCTCGGCGATGTCGTGAGCGTCGTAGTGGGCGAGCAGCAGGAGACGCTCGTCCGTGTCGGGCCCCGCGCGACCGACGACGTTCCGGCTCTCGCCGGGGGCGGTCGTCGCCTCGACCGCGATCTCTGCCTCGGCCGCGGGGTCTCCCGCGCCGGGCGTCCCGCCTGCGCCGCCCCCGCCGGCCGCGTACTCGCGGAGCCACGCGCCGGTCTCCTTGGAGACGCCGACGGCGACCGCGTCGGCCTCGTCGCCGAACGTCAGCGAGCCGGTCGGCGGGAGCTGGCCGTCGAGGTGGTTGACGAAGACGAAGCCGACCGCGCCGGCGTCGATCGCGTAGCCGAACTTCTCCATCCGGTGGACGAACCGCCCGCCCGGCGTCGTCGTCGAGGCGACGACGATCCGCCCCTCGACGTCGCGCTCGTCGATCTCGGCGGGGGTGCCGTACCCGACGTCGACGAGCTCGCCGGCGACCTCCCCGGCGGGCGAGTACGGGAGCGCGATCGACTCGAACTCGCGGGCGGTCCCCTCACCGCCTCGGTCGGGGACCCGAACCCGGAGCGCCGCGCTCCCGCGCTCCCAGGCGTCAAGCTCGAACGGCTCGGTGTCGACGTCGGCGAGTCCCGCGCGCTCGAACGCCTCCGCGACGACTCCCGCCGCCCGGCGCTCCCCGTCGCTGCCGGCCATGCGGCTCCCGATCGCGGTGAGGTCGGTGAGGAAGCGCCACGGCTCGTCGTCCGTCCACGTTCGGCCCAGCGCCGGGGCGAGCGCGTCGCGTCGCTCGCGGACGCGCTCGACGGCCACCGGATCGGCTGACACGTCGGTTACGGTCGGCTGTGAGTGCATGCAAACGACTCCGTCGGTGTGCGGATAAGCGTGTGGCTCCCGGCACCGGAAACGCTATGTTAAAGTGTGGCCGTCGGGTAATTCCGGCCGAGCACCGTTGGTCCAGTGGTAGGACATTAGCTTCCCAACCTAATAGCCCGTCGGTTCAATCGGGTACTGGTGCGTTGGGAGCTAAGACGCGCGGTATACCCACTTTCCTCCGAATTTGGTAGTGAAAATAGGTCAGTAATATACTGGTCTAACACTAATCCGGCAATCCCCACGCAGTACTGCGGTTTGCCAACCCCTCAGGGCTACTACATGAATCAGCCATGTTCGACACGATTGACGACGACGATGTAGAATTGCCTGTCTCACCAGTTGCAGAGTCAACCGTAGAAGACCTCGAAGAATACCCTCCACTACACCGAGAGAATTACAAGGGGTTCAAAACCGACCTCCTCAAGTGGTTACTCCGGACTGGCAAAGCTCCAGATAAGGGAGATGGATATGCGATAGAGACGGTTCGGCAGACACACTATCGCATTGAGCACGCATACCGCTGGAAATGGGAGAAAGATGGAATCACGACGGATTTCACACCTGATGACGCCGACGACCTCATCAAACTACTCAATGCACGAACGACAAAGCCCGAGTCAGAGGTAGCAAAGTACCAGAAGGCGATCAAGCGACTGTTCAAATATTTCAATCGCGCAAAAGGCCGCGATTACGAGTGGGACCCTGGATACCTGAACAGCAAGGGTGGCTCTTCAATGAGTCATAGCTACTTCAAAAAGTACGAACTCGGTCGACTGTATGAAGCGGCGCTGGAAATCTCTGATTTTCGCAGTTATAACAACAAGTCACTGACCCCGATTGAGCGCGAACGGCTGTCCCATCACCTTGCAGATCGGAATGGGGGTGAAAGTTGACGAGATTGGTCCGGAGGATTTCAAAGAAGCCGGTTCTTGGAAGTACCCGTCAATTATCGCAGTCTGCTGTGACACGGGACTCCGACCCATTGAGGTCAAGCGGTCGAACACAGAGTGGATCAACCTCCGCGATCAAGAACTCGTGATCCCCTCCAAGGAATCGAGTAAGGGAGATTCAATGTGGGAAGTCGTGCTGTCAAGTGAGGCAACACGCGCCCTGAGTAACTGGATGGACGAGCGTGATGCTCTGAAAAAATACGACGATAGCGATGCGATCTGGCTCACCAAATACGGGAATCCCTACAGCTCTGGGTCACTGAACAGTCTGCTAAATAAACTCATTGAGCGGGCAAACATTGAGCCGCGGAATCGGGATCTCACTTGGTACTCAATCCGGCGGGGAGTTGCAACTCTTTGGGCAAACGAGGAGGGTATTCACAACGCGAAAGAGCAGCTACGTCACAAACAAATTGAGACAACAGAGCGATATGTTCACTCGGGATCAGAGGAACGTGGTAAACTGGCTGACTCAAAGTGGTAATAACAAATCAAAACGATAGTTTTCTGTACTCTCGATCCTTCAGCGCAAGAGAGTCACGGATTGCTCAATACAGCTCAGGTAGATAACGGTCGGTGATTAGTGAGCAGGCTGAGATTCAGGGCGTGAGTCCTCCTGTGTAGATCCAGACGGGGAGGTTGATAGAGAATCATCCGCACCGGTCGGTGTGACCGGTCGCTCCTCATCCGTCCGGAACGTGACGATTGCGCCTCCAGCAATAGCGCCGATTGTGATGAGAAGTGCCACTTCAACGAGCATCCTGACGACGGTTGCGACTAATATGATGCCGGTAATGAGATTCATCGACGTTATGCCCGACATTTGGAGTAGTATCGGAACGGCGGCGACGAGGACGCCGATTGTACTCCCGATAGCGATTGCCCCACCGACCCGCCGATACTCCGTAGAGAGATCGACTCGTCGGGCAACGTACAAGCCGAGACCGACTGCCATAGCGAGCGTCACCAACGGCCCAACGATTCTGCCCATGTCATTGTAGACTGTCACGGTCTGCCCGACACTCCCTATCATCGGGATTGCGCCCTCAAATCCACGGTCAATCCCCCGACCGAGAATAATATCCGGTACGGACTGAATGACAAGTCCGAAGACGCCGACAAGTCCAGCTAACACTCTAATTCTATTTCTATCCATGATTATATATATATATGGTCGTTGTAGTGAAAAGTGTTCGTAGGAGATATGCCTATGTTATCGGAAGCCATTGCTAAATTCGCAAGCGCGATCTCGCGGTTGATTCAGTCTCGCAACCCTGGAAATATTTACTGTAGATCGTTCAGTACAGGTGAACTACTGAAGATTTCGGGTGTTTACTTAGTGGAGGAGTGCTTATACTTCTATTTCTTCTCAGATACTACAGGGGATTGGCTCGGGGAAAATCGCCGTAAAGCAAACGCAACAGTAGATGATACAATCCCTATTGGGACGCCATACAACATTGCTCCCCCCACGCCGGTTAAAAGTCCATAGTCAGGTTGAGGGTGATTAAGCGAGATGACACTATACAGGGCAAAGCCGCTTATGACGATCACGGCGACGGCGATACTCACGAGTATTCCGTCGTTGCGATATGTGTGTATCCCTGCCAGAATAATCGCTGATACCGTGACTCCAAGCGGGCTCATAAGCAAACCAAATGAGTTTCCGATCTCGAAATTCCCAGTAAGATAGAGCTGGCCGAAGAACAAGGCCATGAGAATGACTGAGTACCCGAGATACCGAAGTGATAGGTTCAACGACTTCCCGAGAAGAAGCGATTCTAGCCGTGAGTCCATACACCATGGGGATTCTCTGGTTGTATAAGATTTTCACCGAGAAGGTCGCGGGAAATTAGAGATATAGATAGTACCCAAAACGAGCAGGTACTCTATGACCGGGTTCAATAAGCACTCTTTAGCGACCAGCTGTTTCATCCTGTTTTGAATCGGAAGAATAGGATTTCAACAGATCTGACCGCTTATAACAATTCTTTGAGCGGAACAGATGTTGTGTTTCCTTGAGATACTGTACTGCCCCTCGTGGTAGCACAATGAATGAGTTTATACCAGAGGATACGTTTTAGCCAAATGCGAGATCAAACAGGGGCAACATCCGGAACTTGTTGCCGATTGTAAGCACCGTTGGTCCAGTGGTAGGACATTAGCTTCCCAAGCTAATAGCCCGGGTTCAATTCCCGGACGGTGCATACCCGTGGCGAGCAATATCGCGAGCCACGGGTATGCCAGGTGAATTGAACCCTATCAGTCGCGCGCAGCGGAGCGAGCACGTCTGATTCCGGTTCAATTTCCGGACGGTGCACTCCCTTCGGTCGTGCACCGTCCGTTGTCACGCTCGCTCCGCTCGCGTGACTCCCGGACGGCGCATTCCTGCGGCGACCAGCGTCGTGAGCCGCAGGTGTGCCGGAGAATTGAACCCTATCAGTCGTGTCCCGCGCGAACGCGCCCGTCAGAAGATGTTCGCCTGGCCGTAGACGGAGATCCCGGTGTCGGTGATCTCGTACGGCTTCGTCTCTCGGGAGTGGTTCGCGTCGCGGATCTTCTGGATCTCGACGGCGAGCCGGGTCTCGCGGAAGTCGGAGCCGCGGACGTACTGCAGCACGAACACCGCGTCAGTGAGGTACTCGACGATCCCGTGTCGGGAGGCGTACGGCGTCTCCTGGCTCGCCTCCGAGGTCAACAGCGTCGTCACGCCGGCCTCCTTCAGCGACCGAGTGAACCCGAACACCTCCGAGCGCCGCTTCGCGGGGTGGTCGTACATCATCTCCAGCAGGGAGACGGAGTCGAGCACCAGCCGGTCGGCGTCGAACTCGGCGATGAGCCGGACGAGGTCGTTCCGGATCGAGGCCAGCGAGTTCGCCATCTCGATGGGGTCGATGGCGACGACGGCGAGGCGGCCCTCGTCGGCGTGGTCGCGGAACGCCCACCCCTTCTCCGACGCGGTCGAGAGGATCGACTCGCGCGTCTGCTCTAACGTGATGTACACGCCCTTTCCCCCGGATTCGAGCGCCTCGTTGAGGAACTGGAGCGCGAACGTCGTCTTCCCCGTCCCCGCCCCGCCGATGACGGAGAGCAGGGAGCGACGCGGGACGCCGCCGAGGATCATCTCGTCGAGCCCCTCGATGCCGACGTCGGTGCGCTCGATCGACGACTCGAACTCGTCCGGGTCGACGTCGAATCCGGGCTCGGTCCCGTCTCCACCGCCGCCGCCGAAGTCGCCGAACCCGAAGTCGTCGGATCCGAAGTCGTCTGACCCGAAGTCGTCGGATCCGCCCTGAGCGCGGTTGCGATACCCGCCGAACGGGTCGTCATCGCCGAACGACCCGTCGCCGAAGGGGTCCCCGCCGGACCCGTCGGAGCCGCCGTCGAAGTCGCTACCGCCGAAATCGCCACTACCGAAGTCGCTACCGCCGAAATCGCCACCGCCGAAGTCGCCACCGGTCGGTTCACCCGACGAGTCCGTCTCACTGGATCCCCCTCCGCCGAACGGATCGTCGTCGCCGAACGACCCCGCGCCGAACGGATCGCTCTCGGCGTCGTCGTCTCCGTCCTCGGGCGCCGTTCCGCCCGTCCCGTCAGTTCCGCCCGTCTGGCCCGTCTCGTCAGTTTCGTCGCGGACCCCGCCGAACGGGTCGTCTCCCTCCGTTCCGTGGTCGGGGGCCTCGTCGCTCCCGGAACCGTCACCCACGCCCTCTCCCTCGTCGGCCTCTGCGTCGTCGGCCTCGTCGTCGATCGAGCGGTCGGACTCCTCGTCGAGGTCGCGCAACGCGCGCTCGAACCAGTCGTCCTCCTCGCTCATCGTTCCAGTCGGCCGTGGGGGGTCGACATGTGTCGGGCAACGCGGGCGGCCGGCTTGAAACTTTCCGGAACCCGGAGCCGAAGTCCGCATCCTTTTGTCCGGCGGGGAGAATCGGTGGCGCATGGAGGTCGGCATCGTGGCACGGAAGGGGAGCGAGCGCGCGGCGAGCCTCGCGGCCGAGCTGCGCGACGCGGTCGTCGCCGCCGGGGGGTCCGTCTGGCTCGACGCGGAGACGGCCGACGCGCTCGGCGAGGGCGATCGCGGGCGCTCGGTCGACGCCCTCGTCGACGCGGACCTCGCCGTCGCGGTGGGCGGCGACGGGACGTTCCTCTTCGTCGCGCGCAACGCCGGCGACACGCCGATCGTCGGCGTCAACCTCGGCGAGGTGGGGTTCCTCAACGCGGTCCCCCCGGCGGACGCCGAGGAGGCCGTGCTCGCCGAGGTCGAGGCGTTCGGCCGCGGTGAACTGGACGTCCGGGAGGCGCCGCGGCTCGCGGCGCGGGCGGGCGACTGGACGTCGGTGCCGGCGGCGAACGAGATCGTGATCCAGAGCGGCCGCCGCGGTCCCGGGGCCGGCCTCGACTACGAGGTGCGCGTCGACGGGAGCCGCTACTCCGGCGGTCACGCCGACGGTGTCCTCGTCGCGACGCCGACCGGCTCGACGGCGTACAACCTCTCCGAGCGCGGCCCGCTCGTCGGCCCGGGCGTGAGCGGGCTCATCGTGAACGAGATGGCCGCCGAGTCGGGGATGCCGCCGCTCGTCGTCGACGTCGACGCCGCGGTCACGGTCGCGGTCGAGGGCGTCGACGAGGCGACCGTCGTCAGCGACGGGCGGAGCGCGACGACCCTGGAGGCCCCGGTCGAGGTGACCGTCGAGCGAACGACGCCGCCGATGCGGATCGCCGGCCCCCCGTCGGACTTCTTCGAGGCGCTGGGGAAGCTCTCCTGACCGGGGCATCCCCCTCGTGCGTCGCCCGCCCGCGACGCCGACAGCCCTCACGGCGGAGTCGGCCCACAAAGCGTTTATCCCCCGAAGCGAACCGTCGGCCGTGAACCGTCGGTTCGCGCTGTTCGGATACCTCGTCGCGGGCGTCGCGGTCGCGGGCGCGGCCGCGGTCGCCTGGCTCGCGTCGCCCGAGGCCGCCGTCGATCGGCTCGCGCTGCTCGCGGACGACCCGGTCCGGTTCGGCGTCGCGCTCCTCGCGCTGACCGCCGTCAGGCCGCTGTTGGCGTGGCCGACGACGCTGCTCGCCGTGGCCGTCGGATTCGGGTACGGCTGGGTCGGCGTCCCGCTCGGCGTCGCCCTGTTGGTGGCGACGGCCGTCGTCCCTTACCGGCTCGCGCGGGCGGGGCGGCTCCGGGTCCGCGGCGCCTCCCGGACCGCGGACCGGCTCTGCGACGCGGGCGAGCGACTGGCGACCGCGGCCGGAGGCCTCCGGACCGTGGCGGCCACTCGCCTGCTTCCGCTTCCCTCAGACGCGGTCTCGGTCGGGGCGGGGGCCGCCGGGATCCGCACGCGACCGTTCCTCGTCGGCACCGCAGTCGGCGAACTCCCTTGGGTGATCGTCGGCGTCGCCGTCGGCGTCTCGCTGGACCGGCTCGCGGCCGGCGACCTCTCCGCGGTCGATCCGACCGTGCTGGTCGCGATGGCCGGCACGGGGGCGCTGCTGCTCGCCGGGCCGCTGTATCGAACGCTCGTCCGAGAAGAACCCGCTACGACGGCGTGACCGCCTCGGCGGGCGACCGCGGGATTCGACCGCAGTCGCCGGCGTATCGCGGCAGGGCGTGTGCCGTCCCGGCCGCGGGGTAGACGCCGCGGCGGGCGGTCGTTGCGATCTCGCGGTCCCGATCAGAATCGCGACTGCGGGCGGAACGCGCCGATCGTCCAGAGGCACGGTACCTCCGGACGGTCGAGGCGACTCGTGTGCCTCTCCGATAGCCGGTGCGGACGTGCATTCCCATGACCCCGGATCCCGGGACCGTCCCAGCCCTAACCCCGAAGCCGCGGCGGCGCCCCGACGGCGCCGATCCGAGACGGCTTCAACGGGGGTCCACGGGTGACACGCCGGCCGTCCTCACGAGTCGTCGTCGGTCCCGTTCGCGTCGTCCCCGCTCCCGTCGGACTCCTCGTAGGAGACCTCGATCCCGCGCGGAACCGGACGCAGGAGGTACGAACCGTTGCCCCGCCGGACCGGCGCGAAGTCGGCGGTGAAGCTGGTTCGGGTGTTCTCGCGGACGTCGAACTCCTCGTTGAACGTCAGCGGCGCGTTCCCGGGCAGGTCGACGTCGGCCTCGTCGCCGCCCTCCAGCGTGCCGTCGACGTTCGAGACGTCGAGCTGGAGGAACCGGTACGTGCCGACCGACAGCTCTCGCTCGTCGATCAGCTGCGTCTCCCCGTTCTGCAACTGGACGAGGTCCGCCTCCTGCGGGTCGTCGAACTCCAGGTACTCGCGGCCGGCGGGCTCGTCGCCGTCTCCGTCGTCGGTCTCGTTGCCGTCGGCGTCGTCGCCCTCGGTCGCGTTCTCGTCGTCCCCACCGTCATCGTCCGTCTCGTTCCCGTCCACGCCGCTCTCGGCGCCTTCGGGTCCGAGCCAGATCCCTTGAATGGTGACCACGAGCGACTCGAAGTCGCCGATGTCGGCCGGCTGGTCGGTCACCCGCGTCGCGAGGGTTCCGGTCGCGCGGCCGACGCAGCCGGCGAGCCCGGCGACCCCGAGCGCGGCGGCGCCGGTCGCCTGCAGGTAGGTCCGGCGGGAGACCGAATCGGTCTCGGACGCGTCGGCCTCGGGCGTGCGGTCCGTCACGTTACGCGGCCCCCGAGTCGTCGCCGTCGCCGGATTCGGCGTCGTCACCGTTTCCGGCGACGTCGCTCACGGTGTCACCGAGGTCGTCGACGCCGCCCGAGAGGAAGTCGTTCACGCTACTCAGGACGTCGCCGACGAAGTCCGGCACCTGATCCGGCAGGTCGCTCGGCGGTCCCGCGTCGCCCGCCGGGTCGTCCGGACCGGACGTCGCCGCGACGGCACCGGCGGCCGCGCCGGTCCCGATCAGTACCACCGTGGCCAGCGCCACGATCAGGGTCGTTCGGATCGCGTTCATGACGGTTTCCTCTCGGGGCGCTACCCCCTTTAATGGCACAAGCCGTTCAGCCCATTTGCCCCCGATTTAACTCGGTTTAATCGTCCGAAGGCGGGATGAAGAGCGGATTCCGTCTCTATTCGGACCTACTTATAAAATAGCGCGTCGAACGGCCGGGGCGATCCGGCTACGGCTCCAGCCGGTTCGGGTCGCGCGGGAACATGATCGCCTCCTTGATGTTGTCGAGGTCGGCGACCTTCTGGACGAGGCGGTCGATGCCGAGCCCGTAGCCGCCGTGGGGCGGGGTACCGAAGCTGAGCGCCTCGATGTAGAACTCGAAGTTCGCCGTCTCGACGCCCTCCTCCTCCATGACCTCGACCATGCGGTCGACGTCGTGTTCGCGCTGCCCGCCCGAGGAGAGCTCCTGGCCCTTGTAGATGAGGTCGAACTTCCGCGAGGCGATCTCGTCGCCCTCGACGTCCTGCATGTAGTAGAACTTCTCGTCGGGGTAGCCGACGACGAAGAACGCGGGATGCCCCTGCTCCTCGAAGTGCTCGCCCAGCAGCTTCTCGCCCTTCGTGTCGAGGTCGGTCGGGTCGTCCGGGAAGTGGCCGTACTCGCGCTCGAGGATGTCGAGCGCCTCGTCGAAGGTGATCCGCGGGAAGTCGTCCTCGGGCACGTCGAGGTCGACGTCGAGCAGGTCGAGCTCGCGCTCGGCGTTCTCGGCGGCCGCGCGGAGCGCGTACCGCAGCGACTCCTCTTGGACGTCCATCACGTCGTCGTGATCCTCGATGTACGCGAGCTCGACGTCGAACATCGCGATCTCGGAGACGTGCCGGGAGGTCGCGAAGTCCTCGGCGCGGAACGCGGTGCCCGTCTCGTAGACGGCCTCGTAGCCGGAGGCCATCAGCATCTGCTTGTACAGCTGCGGGCTCTGCGAGAGGAACGCGTCCTTGTTGTAGTAGAGGATCGGGAACAGCTCCGCGCCGCCCTCGGCGCCGCCCTTCGAGATGAGCGGCGTCTTGATGTCGACGAACCCCTCGTTGTCGAACCACTCCTCCATCGCGGTCATCAGCTTCGAACGGAGGGTGAAGACGGCGAGCGTCTCCGGCTTGCGGAGGTCGAGCGCGCGGTTGTCGAGCCGGGTCGAGAGGTCGACCTCGATGTCCTTCGAGATCTCTAAGGGGAGCGGGGAGTCGGCCTCGTCGATGACCTCGTACTCGGTCGGCGCGATCTCGACGCCGCCGGGCGCCTGGTCGCTCTCAAGCGGCTCGCCGACGACGCGGACCACGTCCTCGGCGCCGACGTCCTGCACGGCCTCGAACAGCTCCGGCTCGCGCTCCTCCTTGAAGACGATCTGGATGAGCCCCTCGCGGTCGCGCACGATGAGGAAGACGAGCCCCCCCAGGTCGCGGATCTCGTGGACGTGGCCGGCGATGGCGACCTCGTCCGCGTCCGGTTCGACGTCCGACGTGTGGATTCGCTCGATCATGACGGTGGCTGCGTTACGTGGGTCTGGTCGGGCGTTCGGCATAGGCCTGTCGTCTCGCCGTCGACGGAACCCGTCGCGCGCGGCGGTCTCACCGCGGATTCGCGGCGGTCGCGCGGTCGGCGCCGCAGTCGGATCCCGACGTGTGCTACCGAGGCACACCCTCGCCACAGATTTAATACACGTCCGACATATCGAGCGAGCAACGGCGCACTCGCGCCGCGGAGTCCACGTATGACCCGCTTCCGTTCCGTCGCCACGGCGTCCGCCGCTATCGCCAGCGGCGCGCTCCTCGGCTGGAACGGCTACGGGACTCCGGACACACGGTCCGTCCGGCCGACCGCGTAACGCGCGTCGGCTGGGGAGGGTTCCCCCGCGGGACGGACCGCACCCGTTCTCCCCAGCCGTCGCCGTATCGACCGCGGAGCCGCCGGACGCGACCGTGTCACCCTCGCGAGCGCCGAGGCCGCCCCGCCGCCCGCTCCCGCGGGCGTCGACGGCGGAGTCCGGCGTTCGGGGCCGCACCGCGTTCGATTCGCGGCGAGGGATTCATGGCAGCAGCCATCCGCACGCAGACGGTGGAAGCGACGGTGAGCGTTCGCGTCTCGCAGGCGGCCGGCGGCGACCTCGCGGCCGGCGCCCGCCGACAGCTGGAGCGCGTCGACGGGGTGGCCGTCGAGGGGCTGACGATCGCCGGCGTCAGACCGGGGCTCAACGACACGACGGTGGAGGCGGTCGCGACCCTCTCGGTCGACGGCGAGGAACCGGTCACGGACCCCGAGCATCACACCGACGCAGACGCTCCCGGCGGCGTCGCCGACCGTGTCGCGGAGCGACTGAGGGACGGGTTCGGAGTGGAGCCGGAGCGCGTCGAACTCGTCGACGGCGCGTGACCGGGTGGGTCTCGCTCCGTTTCCGGCGGGCGCCGACGGTCACTCGCCCACCCGATCGCGCACCTGCGCCTCCGCCCGCCGGAGCACGTCTCGGACCGGGATCCCCGTGGCCTCCGCGACCATGGCCGCGTCGTCGTACTCGGCGCTCACGTCGTAGACGTCGCCGTCGGCGGTCGACGCCACCTTCACCGACACCTCGTACGCGTCGCCGTCGACCGCGAGCGTCGCCGTCTCGAAGTCGCGCTCCGCGATCCACCGGTGGCTCGCGCCCGACTGTCGAACGCCGAGGGTCCCCGTCTCGCGGGCGAGCCGTTCCGCCACCGCCTCGGCGTCCTCCGGCTTGCAGACGACCTTCACGAGGTGGCCCGGCCGCGACTTCTTCATCGTCGTCGGGACGACCGTCACGTCTCGGGCGCCGGCGCGCGAGAGGCTCTCCTGGAGCCCGCCGAGCACCTCCGGCGAGGCGTCGTCGAGGTTCGTCTCCAGCACCGCGATCTCGTCGCGGACGAGTCCGTCGTCGACATCCGCTCCCGCGGTCTCGTCGCCCTCGTCACCGCCGTCGCCGACGAGGACGCGGAGGACGTTCGGGTGCTCCGGGAAGGTCGCGTCGCCCGCCCCGTAGCCGGCGTCCTCGACGTCGAGGGGAGGCAGCCGGTCGACGCCCTCGGCGACCGCCGCCAGTATCGCGGCCCCGGTCGGCGTGAGCAGCTCGCGGTCGACGGGGCCGCCGACCACCGAGAAGTCGGCGCCCGCCGCGATCTCGGTCGTCGCCGGCGCGGGGACCGGGTAGACGCCGTGGCTCATCGAGACCTCCCCGCCGCCGGTCGCGACCGGAGTCGCCACGACGCGGTCGGGACCGAGGTCGTCGAGGAGGAGCGCCGCCCCCACCACGTCGGCGATCGCGTCGTCCGCGCCGACCTCGTGGAAGTGCGTCTCGTCGAGGTCGGTCCCGTGGACCGACGCCTCGGCGCGACCGAGGCGCTCGAAGGCGTCGAGCGCGACGGCCTCGACGGACGCGGGAAGGTTCATCGACTCGACGAGCGCGACGACCTCGGGGTAGCTGCGGTGGACGCCCGATCCCTCGGCGTGATCGCCGTGCTCGTGGTCGTGAGCATGTCCGTGGTCGCGCTCACTCTCGCCGTGTTCGTGGTCGTGGTTGTGGGCATGTCCGTGACCGTGGTCGTGTCCGTGGTCGCCCTCGCCGTGACCGTGGTCGTGTCCGTGATCGGGATCGCCCCCGGCCCCTCCGCCGTCCCTCTCGTCGAGGAGCACGTCGACGGTCGTCGCTCGGATCCCCTTGTTCGTCGTCTCCCCGATCTCGTACCGGACCGGGAGCCGATCGGTCACGGGCGAGAGGACCTCCGGGTCGGCGCCGGCCGCGATCAGCGCGGCGCAGATCATGTCGCCGGCGGCGCCGGTCCGGCCGTCGAAGACGAGCGTTCGCATGGCGGACCGGAGGCGAGCGCGGGACAAATACCTCCGGATCCGTCGCCGGACCCCCCGGAACCGCCCTGCGACCGCGGCCGGAGCCGGCGTCGCGATCCCGACCGGGTCGACGGCGAAAACGCACGCTTACGACGGCGTTTTAAGCCGGGGGTCCGTACCGTGCCACATGATGACACAGTCCGCCGCGGGTCCCGGTTCTCCCGGACGGACCGGCGGCACGGGCAGGGGCAACAGGCTTATTCCCGAACCGGATGGAGATACGGGTAACCCCCGCGAGGAACCATGAACGAAGTCCAACTCGAAGTGGCGAAGGCGTACCCGAACGACTCGGGACGCGGCATCGCCCGCCTCGACCCCGACACGCTGTTGCACCTCAAGCTCTCGCCCGGCGACATCATCGAGATCGAGGGCGCGGAGACGACCGCCGCGAAGGTCTGGCGCGCCGACCGCCAGGACTGGAACACCGACACGGTCCGCGTCGACGGGTTCACCCGCCAGAACGCCGACGTCGGCATCGGCGAGCGCGTGACCATCCGAAAGGCAGAGGCGGAGAAGGCCGAAAAGCTCGTCTTGGCCCCGCCGGAGGAGGCGTCGGTCCAGTTCGGCTCGGACGCCGCCGGCATGGTGAAACGCCAGATCCTCAAGCGCCCGGTCGTCGAGCGCGACATCGTCCCCGTGATGTCCTCGACGAACCACCCGTTCATGCGGTCGCCCGGGCAGGCGATCCCGCTGATCGCGGTGGAGACCGAGCCCGACGGCGTCTGTCTGATCACCGAGGACACCGACGTCGAGCTCCGCGAGGAGCCGATCTCCGGGTTCGAGAAGACGGGCGGCGGGATCACCTACGAGGACATCGGCGGCCTCCAGAACGAGATCCAGCGCGTCCGGGAGATGGTCGAGCTGCCGATGAAACACCCGCAGATCTTCTCGAAGCTCGGGATCGAGCCGCCGCAGGGCGTCCTCCTGCACGGCCCGCCGGGCACGGGGAAGACCCTGCTCGCGAAGGCCGTCGCCAACGAGACGTCGGCGTCGTTCTTCTCGATCGCCGGCCCGGAGATCATCTCGAAGTACTACGGCGAGTCCGAACAGCAGCTCCGGGAGATCTTCGAGGACGCGAAAGAGGAGAGCCCCAGCATCATCTTCATCGACGAGCTCGACTCGATCGCGCCGAAGCGCGAGGACGTCACGGGCGAGGTCGAGCGCCGCGTCGTCGCCCAGCTGCTGACGATGATGGACGGCCTCGAGACGCGCGGACAGGTGGTCGTCATCGGCGCCACCAACCGCGTCGACAGCGTCGACCCCGCGCTCCGCCGCCCGGGGCGGTTCGATCGCGAGATCGAGATCGGCGTCCCCGACGAGACGGGCCGCAAGGAGATCCTCCAGATCCACACCCGCGGGATGCCGCTCTCGGACGACGTCTCCCTCGACCACCTCGCCGACGAGACGCACGGGTTCGTCGGCGCCGACATCGAGAGCCTGACGAAGGAGGCCGCGATGAAGGCGCTCCGGCGCTACCTCCCCGAGATCGACCTCGACGACGAGGAGGTCCCGCCGAGCCTGATCGACCGGATGATCGTCAAGCGCGACGACTTCTCGGGCGCGCTCACGGAGGTGGAGCCGTCGGCGATGCGGGAGGTGCTCGTCGAGCTCCCGAAGATCTCGTGGGACGACGTGGGCGGCCTCAACGACGCCCAACAGCAGGTCCAGGAGTCCGTGGAGTGGCCGCTCACCTCGCCGGAGAAGTTCGACCGGATGGGCGTCGACGCCCCGAAGGGCGTGCTGCTGTACGGCCCGCCCGGCACCGGGAAGACGCTGATGGCGAAGGCGGTCGCCAACGAGACGAACGCGAACTTCATCTCGGTCAGGGGGCCGCAGCTGCTCTCGAAGTGGGTCGGCGAGTCGGAGAAGGCGATCAGACAGACCTTCCGGAAGGCCCGGCAGGTGAGCCCGACGATCATCTTCTTCGACGAGCTCGACAGTCTCGCGCCTTCGCGCGGGCAGGAGATGGGCAACAACGTCTCCGAGCGCGTCGTCAACCAGCTGCTCACCGAGCTCGACGGACTGGAGGAGATGGGTGACGTGATGGTGATCGGCGCCACCAACCGCCCCGACATGATCGACCCCGCGCTGCTGCGCTCGGGCCGGTTCGACCGGCTCGTGATGATCGGCCAGCCGGACCAGGAGGGCCGCGAGCAGATCCTCGACATCCACACCCGAGACACGCCGCTCGCGCCCGACGTGAGCCTCCGCGAGATCGCGGAGATCACGGACGGCTACGTCGGCTCCGACCTCGAGGGGATCGCCCGCGAGGCCGCCATCGAGGCCCTGCGCGACGACGACGACGCCGAGGAGGTCGAGATGAAGCACTTCCGGCGCGCCATGGAGTCGGTGCGTCCCACGATCAACGACGACATCCTCGCGTACTACGAGGAGGTCGAACAGCAGTTCAAGGGCGGCAGCGGAAACGCGATCCGCGACACCGGCGGCCGGATCGGGTTCCAGTAAGCCACGGAGCCGTCTCCGGAGGCCGTCCGCCCGCGCCGACCGTTTTTTCGGCTGGGAAGCGTATTGACGCACGGCTATGTCCGACGACGTCACCGTCGACGTGGAGGTCGAAGTGGAGGTCGACAGCGACGAACTGGAAATCGAGCGCGACGACGCCGAGGTCGTGGAAGCGAGCTACGAGGCGAGCGGCGTCGAGATCGGCATCGAAGCCGAGGTGGAGACGCACGGGGGCGACGACGAGGAGCACGGTCGCGATGAGGAGGGGAGCGAACAGCACGAAGGGGACGATCCCGAAGCGGACGACGACGAGTAGCCCCGCGTCGTCGACCGCGACCGCGACTCCCGAGCGTCTCGTTCCGCGTCTTTTAACCCCGACAGCGACCAAGCGGAGGCATGTCCCAGCCGCGCGTCCCGGGCGGTGACGAGAACACGCTGGAGCTGCCCTGCGGGCAGACGATAGCGGCCGGCGAGCTGGACCTCGGGATGCGCGAGTTCGAGTGCGACTGCGGCGAGACGCACGCGGTCGTGATGGACGTGCATCCCCCCGAGCGGTTCCTCCCCGACTTCCTCGTCGAGGTGCTCCGCGAGGCGATCGAGACGACCAGCGAGGAGATGCCGGAGTTCGACACCCCGCACCTGCTCGGCGTCGTGTTAGAGGAGTTCCCGGAGGCGGTCGTGGCGTACGACGCCAGCGAGAACGCGGACGTCGGCTACGCGATGGCGTGGGTGACGGACTTCGACTCCCGGCGCCTCCACGAGATCGTCGTCGAGCTCGTCGTCGAGCTGATGGAACACGCCGTCAGTCACGCCGACGACGACGAGGCGCTCTCGGCGTTTGAGTCGGAGATGGTCGAGTTCGACGTGAGCGAGTTCGTCGAGCAGTACCGCGCCGAGCGCGACCTCGAGGCGGAAGACCCGTACGCCTGACGACCAACGGGAAAGAGTCGGGACGGCGTCGGGACGCCCGATTCACTCCGAATCACTCCGAATCCGCGGTCTGCACCCGTTTCAGCGGTCCTGTCAGACATTTGTCCGACTCGCGTCTCACTGAACCCTATATATACGGCTGTCGTACGTATGACGTATGAGCGGCGGTGAATACGACCGCTACGACCGAATTCGCAGCGTGCTCGCCGAGGCCGACGAGCCGCTGACGGCGCGGGAGATCCTCGCGCTCGCCGACGAGTGCGAGGAGATCGACAGCCCGCACCGCGTCGCGACCGTGCTGGGCCGGTGGGCCGAGCGCGGCGAGGTCGAGGTCATCGCGGACCGCCCGTACCGGTACCGGCTGGAGACCTGACCGCGGCGTCCCGGCCCCGGCGACCCGGTCGCGGCGTCCCGGCCCCGGCGTCCCGGCCCCGGCGACCCCGCCGGCGACAGACGCCGTCACTCCGACCCGAACCGGAGCGCGCCGTCGGCCGGATCGAGCCTCGCGACCGCGCCGAGAGGGAGCGGGAACGACGGGTCCGTGTGGCCGAAGTCGTAGCCGAAGCCGGCGACCGCGTCCGGGGCGTAACGCTCGAGCTCGCGAGCCGCGACGTCCTCCAGCTCGGCGGGGTACTCGTACGGGTCCGGATCCCACTCGAGGGTCGGCGCGTTCGTCCGCGGGCGACCCACGAGCACGCCGTCGAACCGCTCCAAGAGCCCGCGCTCGCCCATCGCGCGGAGGGTGTAGCCGACCTCGCGCGGCGGCGGCACGTCCTCCGAGGTCTCCAGCGCGAGGACGGCCCCGTCGAGCCGCTCGGGGTCCGGGAGGTACCGGTCCGCCTGGAGGTGCCACTTCACTATCGCGAACGAGCCGCCCCACACCCGGCCCCGGACCGGCTCGTCGGGGTCGGCCTCCGGACCGATCAGCGTCGTCGGGCCGGGGTTCTCGCGCCACGCGCGCGGCTCGCCGGTCTCGAAGTCGAACCACTCGTCCGTCCACTCGTCGGCGGGGGCGACGGCGCCGAGCGAGTCCCCGAACAGCGCGCGCCGGAGGTACCGCTCGGTGTAGGGGCGGAGCTCCGGATCGCAGACGAGGTCCGGATGGATCCCGAGCCCGTAGCTGACGATCCCGCGGTTCCAGAGGAACAGCCGGAGGTTGTCGCTGTCGCTGTACCCGAAGAAGCGGGTCGGGTTCGCCGCGAGCGCGTCGCCGTCGAGGTGCCGGAGCACTCGTATTTGGTCGTCGCCGCCGGTGTACGCCATCACGGCGCCGATCTCGGGGTCGGTGAAGGCGTCCTCGATGTCTGCCGCACGGGCCGCGGGCGACGCCGGCTTCTCGCGGTCGGGGTCCGCGGTCGGGAACACGCGCGTCTCGACCCCGAGCGCGGCGAGTCGCTCGCGGCCGATCCGGAGCCGCGTCGCGTCGGCCGGTCGCGAGGGCGCCACGACCGCCAGCTTCTGATCGTCCCCGAGCGGCGGGGGCGTCGTAAACGCCATGTCGGCGGCTTGCGTCCGACGTCCGCATAAGTCACCGGGTCACGTGTCACTCTTTCTCGTTCGCCATGTCTCGACGTACCTTGCGAAAATCGCAAAGTCGCTGCGAGATTCGTATTCTATCGTCGGCCTTATTACGATGAGCGTACTCCGTCGCGATAATGAGCGAGGACCGGACCATTCTACTCATCGGTAGCGGGCCGATCCAGATCGGACAGGCGGCCGAGTTCGACTACTCCGGCGCACAGGCGTGTCGCGCCCTCCAGGAGGAGGGGGCCCGCGTCGTGCTGGTGAACTCGAACCCGGCGACGATCATGACCGACCCGGAGACCGCTGACCGGGTGTACATCGAGCCGATCACGCCGGAGGCGATCGCGGAGGTCATCCGGATCGAGGAGCCCGACGGCGTCATCGCCGGGCTCGGCGGCCAGACCGGCCTCAACGTCACCGCCGAGCTCGCCGAGGAGGGCATCTTAGAGGAGCACGACGTCGAGGTGATGGGGACGCCGCTCGACACCATCTACGCGACGGAGGACCGCGACCTGTTCCGTCAGCGGATGGAGGGGCTCGGGCAGCCGGTGCCCGCCTCGACCACCATCTCGCTCGACGAGGGCGAGTCGGTCACCGACTTCGACGAGGCGGCGTTCCGCGAGCGCGTCCAGGACGCGGTCGACGCGGTCGGCGGGCTCCCCGTCATCGCCCGCACGACCTACACCCTCGGCGGCTCCGGCTCCGGGGTCGTCGACGAGTTCGAGGAGCTCGTCGAGCGCGTCCGCAAGGGGCTCCGCCTCTCGCGGAACAGCGAGGTGCTGATCACGGAGTCCATCGCGGGCTGGGTCGAGCTCGAGTACGAGGTGATGCGGGACGCCGACGACTCCTGTATCATCATCTGCAACATGGAGAACATCGACCCGATGGGGATCCACACCGGCGAGTCGACGGTCGTCACCCCGTCGCAGGTGATCCCCGACGACGGCCACCAGGAGATGCGCGACGCCGCGCTTGAAGTGATCCGCGATCTGGGCATCCAGGGCGGCTGTAACATCCAGTTCGCGTGGCACGACGACGGGACGCCCGGCGGCGAGTACCGCGTGGTGGAAGTGAACCCGCGCGTCTCCCGCTCCTCGGCGCTCGCGTCGAAGGCGACCGGGTACCCGATCGCGCGCGTCACGGCCAAGGTCGCGCTGGGCAAGCGGCTCCACGAGATCGACAACGAGATCACCGGCGAGACGACGGCCGCCTTCGAGCCCGCCATCGACTACGTGGTGACGAAGGTGCCGCGCTGGCCGATCGACAAGTTCGACGACGTCGACTTCGAGCTCGGCACGGCGATGAAGTCGACCGGCGAGGCGATGGCGATCGGGCGGACGTTCGAGGAGAGCATGGTGAAGGCGCTCCGCTCCTCCGAGTACGACCCCGCCGTCGACTTCGACGAAGTGTCGGACGGGGAGCTCGAGTCGGAGTACCTCGAGCGCCCGAGCCCGGACCGCCCGTACGCGATGTTCGAGGCGTTCGACCGCGGCTACACCGTCGACGACGTGATCGGGCTGACGGGCATCTACCGCTGGTACGTCGAGCGGTTCGAGAACATCGCCGAGGGGACCGCCGCGGCCGCCGAGGGCGACTTCACCGAGGCCGCGATGGTCGGCCGCACGGACGCGGAGATCGCCGCGACCGCGACCGCCGGGGGCGTCGAGGCGGACGTGAGCGAGGTCGAGACGAGCGTTCCCGACCGGACGTACAAGCAGGTCGACACCTGCGCGGGCGAGTTCGAGGCGTCGACGCCGTACTACTACTCGGCCCGTCTGCCCCAGTTCCTGCGGGGCGACGACACGGCCGGCGCGACGAACGAGGTCCGCGTCGACCCCGACGTCGAGAGCGTCGTGGTCGTCGGCGGCGGCCCGATCCGCATCGGGCAGGGCGTCGAGTTCGACTACTGCGCGGTCCACGCGGTGCGCGCGCTCCGCGAGCTCGGCATCGACGCGCACGTCGTCAACAACAACCCCGAGACGGTGTCGACCGACTACGACACCTCCGACGGGCTCTTCTTCGAGCCCATCTCGGCCGAAGAGGTCGCCGACGTGATCGAGACGACCGGCGCCGACGGCGTGATGGTTCAGTTCGGCGGGCAGACCTCGGTGAACGTGGGCGAACCCCTCCAGGCGGAGATCGAGCGCCGCGGGCTCGACTGCTCGGTTCTGGGAACGAGCGTGGAGGCGATGGACCTCGCCGAGGACCGCGACCGCTTCAACGTCCTCATGGACGAGATGGGGATCGCGCAGCCCGAGGGCGGCACCGCGACGAGCGAGGCGGAGGCGCTGGAGCTGGCGCACGACATCGGCTACCCCGTACTCGTGCGCCCCTCCTACGTGCTCGGCGGGCGCGCGATGCGGGTCGTCGAGGACGACGCGGAGCTGGAAGAGTACATCGAGGAGGCGGTCCGCGTCTCCCCCGACAAGCCGATCCTCGTCGACCAGTTCCTCGACGACGCGGTCGAACTGGACGTCGACGCCGTCGCCGACGGCGAGGACGTGCTGCTCGGCGGCGTGATGGAGCACGTCGAGAGCGCGGGCGTCCACTCCGGCGACTCCGCCTGCATGATCCCGCCGCGCTCGCTGGGCGACGAGACGCTGGCGCGGGTTCGCGAGGTCACCGAGGACATCGCCCGCGCGCTCGACACGGTCGGCCTGCTCAACGTCCAGCTCGCGGTGACGGGCGTCGGCGACGACGTCGACAGCGAGGTGTACGTGCTGGAGGCGAACCCGCGCTCCTCGCGGACGGTCCCGTTCGTCTCGAAGGCGACGGGCGTCCCGATCGCGAAGCTCGCCGCGAAGGTGATGACGGACGACCTGACGCTCGCCGACCTCGACGCCGACGAGCAGATCCCGGAGCACCGCAGCGTGAAGGAGGTCGTCCTGCCGTTCGACCGCCTGCCGGGCTCGGACCCGCGGCTCGGCCCGGAGATGAAGTCGACCGGCGAGGTGATGGGCACCGCCCGGTCGTTCGGTAAGGCGTACGACAAGGCGCAGGACTCCACCGGCAAGCCGATCCCGGAGTCCGGCACCGCCGTCGTCGACCTCTCCGCCGAGGAGTTCCCGGACCCCGACACCGAGGCCGGCGAGGCGCTGGTCGAGGGGTACGCCGAGCACTTCGAGCTCTCGACGGCGACGGACCTGATCGAGGCCGCGAGGCGCGGCGAGATCGACCTCATCGTCTCCCGCCAGCGCGACCTGCTCGAGGTGGCCGTCGAGGAGGAGATCACCTACTTCTCGACGCACGCCTCCGCGAAGGCCGCGCTGGAAGCGATCGAACACGCCGGCGACGACATCGACGTGATGGCCGTCTCCGACCGGCCGAAGCGCGTCGAGCGGTGGGGCGGCGCGGAGTGAGCGCGGAGTGAGCACAGAGTGAGCGCGGCGCGGAGGCGGCGCGGGGTGGGCTCGGCCCGGTAGGAGACGGGGGACGGGATCGCCGCACGCCCGGAGGGGGAACGCACAAGCCGCCCGCCGCCCTCCGGGTCGGTATGAACGTCGATATTCTGCTGTACGACGGCTTCGACGAGCTGGACGGGATCGGCCCGTACGAGGTGTTCGACTACGCGCTGGAGTACGCCGGAGAAGGGGACGACCCGGCCGGGCGCGTCCGGTACGTGACCCTCGACGAGCGCGAATCGGTGACCGCGAGCCACGGGACGCGCGTCGGGGTCGACGGGATCCTTCCCGAGCCGGACGCGGACGACGTCCCCGACCTGCTGCTCGTCCCGGGCGGCGGCTGGAACGCGCGCGACGAGGAGGCGAGCGCGTGGGCGGAGGCGCGGAAGGGGGACGTGCCGCGCGCGCTCGCGGCCCACCACGCGGCCGGCACGCGGATCGCCTCGGTGTGTACCGGCTCGATGCTGCTCGCGGAGGCCGGCGTCACCGACGGTCGGCGCGCCGTCACCCACGCCGGCGCGATCGACGAGCTGCGCGAGTCGGGGGCCGAGGTCGTGGACGCGCGCGTCGTGGACGACGGCGACCTGCTCTCCGCGGGCGGCGTGACCTCCGGGATCGACCTGGCCCTGTACCTCGTCGAGCGGGAGTTCGGTGGAGCCGTCGCCGACCGCGTCGCGACCGTCATCGAGTACGAGCGCCGCTACGAGGTCGCGGGCGAGAGCGACTGACGCCGGTCAGTCGTCGCCGTCGTTGGGAAGCGGGGCGTCGGCCTCGCTCTCCCCGGCCTCGTTGCTCGTGGTCTCGCCGTCGGCCTCGACCGTGATCACGGTGCAGTCGAGCTCGCTCCGGAGGAACGAGTCGATGTCCGGGTCGGAGAGGAGCTTCTGGACCATCCGCCGCCAGCGACCCGCCTGCTTCGAGCCGATGACGACGACGTCGGCCTTCTCGGCGACGATCTCTTCGAGGATGGTCTCCTCGACGAGGAAGCCGCGCCGGACGACGTACCGCGCGCGGTCGACCGTTCCGATCTGTCTCTCCACGGCGCGCTTGAGGTCGCTGCGGGAGACGCCGCCGGAGTTCTGATACAGGTCCACGTGGAGGATCGTGAGGTCGGCGTCGCGCTCCTCGGCGACGCGGACGGCCTCCCGCAGCGTCGCCGCCGAGTGCGACGACGGCGGGAATCGGACCGGGACCACGACGAGAGTCATGACGGGAGGGTTGTGGTGGAGGGATAAATACGCTGTCGGTGCGAATACTCGCGTTGAGAATCGAAGACGCTCTCCTCACGCGACGGGAGCGCCGGTCACCGCCGCGAACTGCTCCGGATCGAACCGAACGCCGCCGATCGTGTCGATCCACGGGAGCCGCCGCAGTCTCCGAGCCCGGTCGTGCGACACGCGGACGACCGCGAACCCCGACCGGTGGTGGAGTACGAGCCGGCCCGACGTCCCCACGAGCCCGAGCAGCCCGGTGACGAACGCGTCGTGATCGACCGGTTCGGCGCGTTTCACGAAGAAGAACGCCTCCGCGTCGGGGTCGGGTCCCGAGACCTCGATCGACGCGCCGAACCGCTCCGCGAGGGTCACCGCTCCTCCGTCATCCGGACCGCCTGTTCGATCCAGTCCGCGGCCCGGCTCGTCGACGCCCGCGCGATCTCGGCGACCGTCTCCGGGTCGAGCGCCGACAGCTGCGCGACGTTTTCGATCCCCTTCTCGCGCAGTCGACTCGCGTACGTCGGGCCGATGCCGGAGACGGATTCGAGCCCGGGCGACTCCTCGCGACCGCCGAGCTCGTCCTGTAACGCGCGGACCCGCTCGACCGGGATCGACAGCCGCTCGGCGAGCTCCGCCGGGTCCCGTTTCACCAGCGACTCGAGGTCGGTGACGCCGGCGCGGTGCAGCCGGTCCGCGACGGCCGACCCGTTCTCCGGATCGACTTCGACGATCGCGCGGCGGAACGCCTCCATGCGCGCCTTCTCGTCGGCGTCGGTCGGCTCGTCGGGCTTCTCCTCCGGGGTCTCGTCGGCGGACGCGTCGTCCGCGGTCTCGTCGACGCTTGCGTCGCCGCCCCCCGTCGCGTCAGCGTCGGTCGAGTCGGTCGAGTCGTCGGTATCCTCATCCGCGTTCGATTCGTCCGTCGTCTCCGTACTCGATCCGTCTGTCGCCTCCGGACCGGCGGCGGGCTCCTCGGCGAGGACGAGGTCGACGGGCGATCCGGGCTCGGCGACCGCGTACGCGTCGGGGAACTGCTCGACGACGGCTCCGGGGGTCGTCGTCGGGTCGGGGGCCCGTTCGACCGTTCCGACCGCGAGGTCGGCGGCGGTCAGTCGGCGGACCGCGGCCTCGCGCGACAGCCCTCGCAGCGCCGGCACGTCGACGTACTCCGTCTCCGGTCTGTCCGGCTCGGTGCGGGGCGCTCGCAGCCGGAACGAGACCTCGCTGAGGTTCGCCGAGAGCGACGACTCGTCGAGCGAGGGGAGATGCATCCGGACCCCTTCCTCGGTCTGGGTCACGTTCGCCTTGAGCGTGAAGTCGACGTCGTCGACGCGGTACCGCTCGCCCGACAGGTCGTCGTCGGCCGCCTCCAGCGCCGCGCCGAGGTTCGAGAAGACGGTCTTCGGCTCCAGCGCCGGCCGCTCGGCCTCCAGTTCCCGCACGCGCTCCTGCAGCCGATCGCGGTCGTCGCTCAGCGTCGAGAGCCGATGTTCGAGCGCGTCGCGCTCGCTCCGCACGTCGAGCACGTCGGTCTGGAGCCGGACGAGCGACTCCTGCCGCTCGGTGATCACCCGCTCGAGCGCCGCCCGCTCGACGGTGTCGAACTTGTCGACGTCGATCTGGGGGATCTCCTCCAACTGAAACGTCTCGGTGATCCGATACGGGTCGCTTTTGACGTCGAACCCGTCGCTCATGGTCGACGCGTCTCCGGCGGCACGGGCGCGATCTTGAGGCGGACCTCGCTCGCGATCTCGGCGTCCACCTCGTACTCGTCCGCGACGCGATGGTTGAGCGGCACCGCTTTCACGACGGGCTTGTACCCGCGGATCTCGTCGGTCTCCGGGTCGCGGATCTCCTTGCCCTCGACGGAGAGCGTCACCTCCAGATCGGCCTCGACCTCGGAGAATCGGAGCCAGGAGGCGTCGAGCTCGTACGCGAGCTCTCCGCTCTCGATCTCCCGTTCGAGCGCGCGCTGGGAGGCCATCGACCGGCGGTCGAGCTCTTCTTGCCCCTCCGCGACCGAGAACGCGACCGACCGAACGAACTCGGAGAGCGGTCGCGCGAGCCACTCGTCAGTCGGCACGGTCGCCTCCGCGCGCCGCGTCGATGTCCGCCGAGGGACCGGTCCGCACCGGCAGCGGCGTCGGTTCGAGACGCGCCGCCAGTCGGGCGTTCGCGCCGGTCTCCCGGTCGAACCGCCGCCGGTCGATCACCGACTGCGTGCTCGCCGTGAGCCCGTCCGCGGGGTCGGCGGGGTCACCGTTAGTGCTCCCGTCGTCGCCCTCGCGTTCGGTCGCGCGCACGTCGACGTCGACCTCGATCGTCGCCTCGCTGAACCGGTACCAGGCGGGCGTGATCCCGAGTTCCAGCAGGGGTCGGCGCTCCGCCGGAGCCGGCGTCGCGGTGACCGTCCCGTCGGTGTCGATCGTCCGCGTGACCGACGGGACGACCTCGAGTTCGGTCTCCGCGAGCGACGCCCCCGTCTCCGCGCTGTGCGCGTCGAGCGCGGTCTGCGCGTCGGCGACGCCGGCGGCCAGCAGGTAGACGAGGTCGTCGAACGGGACGTCCGCGACCGGCTGGTCCGGTCGGCGGCGGGCGGTACTGGGCAGACTCACGTGATGGGCGCGTAGTGGCATAGATGACGGTGTCGCGGGTGCGGTTCGATTGTCGCGAGTGCGGTTCGGGCGTCGCCGTCGGGAGCCGCTCTCTCGACGGCGGGACCGCGAACCGATTCGATCACTCCTCGGGCGTGGTGCGGTTGTCGACGGTCTCGACCTCGGGGAAGAGGTACGGCGGCTCCGGAACCGGGACCATCGTGGTCTTCAGCTTGCTCGTCCCGTGGACCTCCTTCCCGAACTTGCGGTTGTGGCTCACGTCGGTCTGTATGCTGCCGCCCCACAGTCCGAATCCGGCGTGCGCCTTGGCGCTGACGTCGATGTCCGTCTCCCGTTCGGTGGTCGTCTTGATGTCCATCTCGACCTCGATGACGGCCTCCGAGAACTGGTAGAACGTCGGGAACAGCCCCGCCTGGAGCAGCGAGACGTCGATCGCGTCCGCCGAGGAGTAGGTGACGTCGCCGTTCGAGTCGATCGTCCGCGTGATCGCCGGGACGACCTCGATCTCCGTCTCCGCGAGCGTCTTGGCGACCTCGACCGAGTTCATGTCCAACTGGTTCTGCGCGTCCGCGATCCCCTGACCCATGCTGGCCACCATCTCGGGGAACGGTACGTCGAGTAACTCCTGTCCTACGGACATTCTTAAGTAATGATCACAATAGATATTAAACTGGTATGTAATAAATTAGGGGAGTTGTCGACGGTTTTTGAGTGGTATTCGCTGGTCCCTCACTGATCTCTGATATACGTCTGAAACGGTTTTAAGACGTCTTTACGGGCGTCTCACGGACTCTTACCGAGGACCGCTGATTCGGACCATTTAAATAGTTGATGATCGAGAGTTCCCGCGGTCCGACGGCCTATCGTTTTTTCGTCGGGTTCGTGCGGTAACTCACGCTCAGTACCGATCGCTGTCGCTCAGCGATATTTAAATCCAGTCTCAATTCCCGGTCAGCAACCTTCGCTACCGCTGACGGTTGCTGAGGTTCAGTCCGCCCTCCCCGAATTGAACGCCGGAAGACGTGCTCGCTCCGCTGCGCGCGCCTTCCGAGCCCTCGTTCGCTTCGCTCACGAGGACGGGGGACAAGTCGGTCTACAGTCGACCATGAATCGGCTTGAAAACGAGTCCGCCCTCCCCGAATTGAACGGGGGACAAGTCGATCTACAGTCGACTGCTCTACCAGGCTGAGCTAAGGGCGGTTACCGTATTCTAGCCGCCGGATTCAACTTAAGGGTTCCCTTTCAGCGCAGGTGTGATCCGCCGTACCGCGGGCGCTTCGGGAACCGTCCGCCTCGCTCCGACCCCGCCCGCCGCGCGCGGTTTTTAAGTCGCTCGCGGCGGGAGCAGAGGTATGGCCGACGGCGACGACAGACAGGCGACGTTCGGGTCGGACGGGAGCCTGGAGACCGACACGACGCCGGACGCGACCGGCGAGAACGACTTCGGCGAGCCGAAGGAGCCGAACGAGACCGACGGCGGCTACAACCGCTACGCCGTCTCCAGCCTCCTCCAGAAGGCTGTGCGCCGCTCCGACGAGGAGGTCGCCGCGTGGGCCGCCTGGGAGCTTGCGCGCTCCGGCTACGCGTGGAACCTCTGGGACAGACTGACCCTCTACGTCGTCGAGGACCTTCGCGCCGGCAGCGACGTCGCGCTGACGATCGAGCGCTACGAGGAGCTCGCGACCGAGCGCTGGGAGCCTGCCGAGTGGAAGGGCCGCCTCTGTGCGATCCACGCCGCGTTGGCGGCCGCCCGCGCGCGGTCGACCCGCGAGGGCCCCAACGCCGACGAGTACTTCCGGGCCGTCGCCGACCTGCGCGCCGAGGCCCGCGAGCGCGGCGAGGAGCCCGCCCACGACTTCCCGGTCGGCGACCTCGAACCCGGCGGCGAGTTCGACGCGATCTTCGACGGCCACACCGGGGAGGGGGCCAAGCTGGGGCGCGGGACGCGCTTCTTCAAGACCCGCGGCGCGCGGGTCGGACCGGAGGGCGAGGGCGAGCACAGCGCTCGCTGGCAGCGCCTCGCGATGCTGCTCGACGACGAGCGCGACTACTCCGCCGCCGAACTCGACCGGGCCGTCGAGCCCGTCGACCCGGACGACCCGTGGCACGAGCCCGAGACGATCGGCGAGGGCGGAGACGACGAGAGCGCGCGGGAAGACCGGGCAGATGGCGAAGGTCGAGACGACGACGACGCCGACGGGTCGCTCTCCGACTTCTCGCCGTAGTCGTCGGCGGGTCCGTTCCGCCGAGGGTCACCGAGCGCACGGTTCTCCGCGAACACCGACGGGCGGCGACTACCGCACCCGCGTCGCCGGTTCCGCCAACCCTTATCACTCCGGCTCGGGAAGTACCGCCATGGCAGACGTGGCAATCGTCGGCGGCGGACCGGCCGGACTCAGCGCGGGACTGTTCGCGGGCAAGAACGGTCTCGACGCGGTCCTGTTCGACGCCGACAAGACGTGGATGCACAAGGCGCACCTGTTCAACTACCCCGGCATCGGCTCGGTCGGCGGCAGCGAGCTCCTCGCGACCATGCGACAGCAGGCCGACGACTTCGGCGTCGACCGGAAGCAGGGCGAGGAGGTCACCGGCGTCGCCGAGTCGGGCGACGGGTTCGCGGTGACGACCGAGTCGGGCGAGTACGAGGCCGACTACCTCGTGCTCGCGACGGGCGCGAGCCGCGACCTCGCCGAGTCGCTCGGCTGCGCGTTCGGCGACGACGACACGGTCGACGTCGACGTCTCGATGGAGACCAGCGTCGACGGCGCCTACGCCACGGGCGGGATGGTCCGCGCCGAGGAGTGGCAGGCGGTCATCTCGGCCGGCGACGGCGCCGCCGCGGCCCTCAACATCCTCTCGAAGGAGAAGGGCGAACACTACCACGACTTCGACGTCCCCGACACCGCGACCTCGGTGTTCGGCGGTCTGAT
Organism: Halorubrum sp. B52; assembly: GCF_059752555.1. NCBI lineage: Archaea > Methanobacteriati > Methanobacteriota > Halobacteria > Halobacteriales > Haloferacaceae > Halorubrum > Halorubrum sp. B52. The sequence goes on from NZ_MWTG01000018.1 coordinate 59,502, forward strand.
CGACGACGAGTAACGCTCGCTCGCGGTCGCAGGGCTCGCTTTTAACGTCCTCTCAGTCGTCGTCGGTGGCCACGACGCCGGCGTCGGTCGGGTTCGCGTCGCCGTACCGCGCGACGAACTCGTCGAGCCGGTCGGGGTCGTCGGCGCCGGGGAGCCGCTCCGTCGCGGTCTCGCAGGCGGCGTCGACGCCCAGCCGCTCGCAGACGCGGTCGGCCGTGACCTCGGCCATCTCCCGGTAGGTCGTCAGCTTCCCGCCGACCACGGTGTGGAGGCCCGCGACGCCCTCGTCGGCGTGGTCGATCACGGTGAACCCGCGCGAGATGCCTCGCCGGTTCGATCCGGCCTCGTCCGGCGCGTACAGGGGGCGGACGCCCCACCACCGCCTCACCTCCGGCGCGTCTGCGACCGCGGGGAGCATCGCCGCGCACTCCTCGACCGACCGCTCCACCTCCCAGTCGGCGGTCTCGTACTCGTCCGGGTCGTCTACCGGCACGCTCGTCGTGCCGAGCACGGCCTCCCCCTCGTGGGGGACGACGATGTCGCCGTCGTCGGGGTCGCGACACCGGTTCAACACCGGGTCGAGCCCGTCGTACTCGACGGAGACCATCACGCCGCGGCTCGGCGCCATCCCGACCTCGACGCCGGCCATGTCGGCGATCCGGTCGGCCCACGCCCCGGTCGCGTTGACGACGTGGGTCGGTTCGAGGGTCGCGTCGACGTCGCCCCCGACGCGGACGCGGATCGCGTCGTCTTCTCCGCCACCGTCGATCTCGAGCGCCTCCACCGGCGCGTGCGTGTAGACGTCGGCGCCGTGTCGCTCGGCGTCGGCCGCGTTGGCGGCGACCAGCCGGGAGGGGTAGATCACGCCGTCGGGCACCCGGAACGCCTCGACGACGTTTTCGGAGAGCCCGGGGACGACCGCCCGCGCCCCGTCGCCGTCGAGCCGCTCGGTCTCGATCCCGATCTCCTCGCAGGCCGCGAGTTTCTCCTCGAGGTAGCTCGGGTCGTCGCCCTCCAGCCGGACGAACAGCCCGCCGGTCTCGCGGACGCACGCCCCGGCGATCTCGCGCAGCGTTCGGTTCTCGCGGAGGCACTCCTCGGCGCCGGGGGCGTCGGCCTCCGCGTAGCGGGCGCCGCTGTGGAGCAGGCCGTGCGAGCGTCCGGAGGTACCGCCCGCGAGCCCGCCCCGATCGACGAGCGTCACGTCGACGCCGCGGAGCGCGAGGTCGCGGGCGACCCCCGCTCCGGTCGCGCCGCCACCGATCACGAGGACGGTCGGATCGCGGTTCACGAGCGGTCACCTCGGTCGGCGAAGCGATTCGCGTGCACGCACACGGAAGTCGTCGGTCTGTCTCGCAGACTCATGTCACACGTTACGACTAGCCACACTTGAGGCTGCCGTCGCCGGTGGTTCGAAAACGCCGAGAAACACCGTCTCAACTCTTCTATGCATGAAAGAGAGAGCCCGTCGATAGCCCTATCGCGATCCGCCGACGGAGGCCGGACACGTGTCGACGCCGAGCAGCGAGTAGAGGAGACAGGTACCGGTCGCGGCGGTCCCGAGCATGAGCAGCGACGCGACGCCGAGGAGGGGCGCGGCGAGCGCCGGCAGCGGAACCGCCCCGGCGAGGGTCGCGAGCGAAGCGGCCCCGAACACCGCACCGAGGGCCGTTCTGACGAGCTTGTCCGCGGATCCGACGTTCTGGTTCATAATACACAATACTACACACAAACATATATACGTTCGCACCCGGCCGAGTCCGGTCGTCGGAGCACCGGTCACATCGGATCAGCGCGGAGCGGACCGCGGGCGTCTCGGTGGAGTCGCGAAAAATGTGAAATATCGACGAGTCGGCCGGCGACCGCGATCGCCGCTTACTCGCCCGTCTCGATCGGCGCGCCGACGAGGTTCCCCCACTCGGTCCACGAGCCGTCGTAGTTGCGGACGTCGTCGTAGCCGAGCAGTTCGTGCAGGAGGAACCACTCGATCGACGAGCGCTCACCGACGCGGCAGTAGGTGATCGTCGACTCGTCGCCGTCGACGCCGGCGTCCGAGTACAGCTCGCGGAGTTCGTCCGCGCTCTTGAACGTGCCGTCCTCGTTCAGCGTGGTCGAGATCGGAACGTTGCTCGCGCCGGGGATGTGGCCGCCGCGCTGGGCGGTCTCGTTGAGACCCTCGGGCGCGATGACCTCGCCGGAGAACTCCTCGGGGGAGCGCACGTCGACCATCGGGATCCCCTCCTCGATCGCCTTGTCGATGTCGTCCTTGTAGGCGCGGACGCTCTCGAAGGGGCCGCGGGCCTCGTAGTCGCGCGGCGTGAAGTCGGGCTCCTCCGTGGAGAGCGGGTAGTCGTTGGCGACCCAGTACCCCTTCCCGCCGTCGATCACGCGGACGTCCTCGTGACCGTAGTACTTGTAGATCCAGTAGCCGAACAGCGCGAACCAGTTGGGGACGCGACCGCCGCCGTACACGACGACCGTCGTGTCGGCGTCGATGCCGCCCTCGCCGTTCCGGGCCGCGAAGTCCTCCTTCGAGACGATGTCGCGCTCCGTCTCGTCGGTGAACACCTCGTCCCACTCGAAGTTCAGCGCGCCGGGGATGTGGCCCTCCTCGTAGGGCGTGTACTCCGACTCGTCGGTGACGGTCGGATTGTTGATCTCGACGAGCCGGAGGTCGGCGTCGTCCTCCTGAAACGCGTCGAGGTTCGATTCCACCCAGTCCGCCGTGACGAGTACGTCCTCGGACATCGCTTTCCGTTACGCGGGCGACGCTTTTGAACTCCCGGTAATGGTGGTCCTTGCCGTGGTCTCTGACGCGGGGGGTGACGGGTCGCTCCGGATGCTCGGAGCGAACGCTACCGGATCACCGTCACCGGCACGTCGGCCTTGTCGACGACGCTCTTCGCGACGCTGCCGACGACCTGCTCGCGCTCCGCGCTCAGCCCCCGGTGCCCGACGTAGATCGCGTTGACGTCCGCCTCGGCCGCGTAGTTCGCGAGCGCGTCGGCCGGACGCCCGGTGAGCAGCTGCGTCTCCACGTCGATCGACTCGTCGCCGACCGCCTCCTCGGCGATCGTCTTGGCGTTGGCGAGGACGCTCTGGCCGGCGTCGACCGCGGCCTCCTCGCCCGGGAGGACGATCGTGCCGTCGACGAGCTCCGAGTCCGGCGTCAACACGTGGGCGATCTCGAGGGTCTCGTAGAACGCGACCGCCTGCCGCGCCGCGTATCTGACGGCCTCGTCGCTCTCCGTCGATCCGTCGGTCGCAACGAGATAGCTCATACCCGGAGATGGCGCCGGCTCGCATATAACTCCTGTCCGGCGTTCTCACGTCCTGCGGTTCCGGGTCGGTCTCAGTCTCGGTCGACCGGTCGCGCGACCATCTCGCCCCACGGCTCGAAGCCGTGCCGGTCGTAGAAGGCCCGAGCGCGCTCGTTCGCGGGGTCGACGTCGAGCACGATCCGGTCCAACGGGAGATCTTGATCGCCCACGAGATCGACGGCGGCGGCCATCAGATCGTCGGCGACGCCCGTGCCGCGGTGGTCGGGCGCGACGTACAGCTCGTTTACCACCGCCGCGTCCCAGACCATCGCCAGTCGCGCGGGAAGCACGAAGACGTAGCCGACGACCTCGTCGCTTCCGGCGGTCTCGCCGCCGTCGTCCTCCCCCTCGCCGCTCTCTGCGACGGCGACCGTCACGCACCGCTCGTCGTCCGCGACGCACCGATCGACCCACGCGAGCCACCGATCGCGGTACTCGTCGGTGAGCTTCCCCTCGTAGGCGGCCGCCTTCGCGTCGCCGCCGGTGTTCGCGCCGAGCCCGCGCTCGAAGGCGACCTTGCAGTCGTACAGGTCGTCGGCGTCGGTCGCGGGGTCGTACGGACGGAGCGAGACGCTCACGCCTCCTCGCCCCCGCTCTCGGACTCGATGTCGTCCCCTCCCTCGATGTCGTCCCCGTCCTCCAGCACGAACTCCGCGAGCTTCGGGACGAACGTCCCGATGTCGGTGACCATCCCGACGGCCTGCGCCGAGCCCCGGTCGAGCAGTTGGGTGACTGTCGCGGGGTTGATGTCGACGCAGACGGTCTTCGTCGTCGACGGCAGGCAGTTCCCGACGGCGACCGAGTGGAGCAGCGTCGCGAGCATGATCACGATGTCGGCCTCGTGGGCCTGCCCGCGGATCGCGTCCTGCGCCTCGACGGCGTCCGTGACCGTGTCCGGGAGCGGGCCGTCGTCGCGGATCGACCCCGCGAGGACGACGTCGACGTCGCGCTCGACGCATTGGTACATCACGCCCTCGGTCACGATCCCCTCCTCCACGGCGGCCTCGATCCCGCCCGCGCGGATGATCTCCGAGATGGTCCAGATGTGATGTTTGTGTCCCTTCCGCGGGTGTTCGAGCGTCTCGACGTTCATCCCGAGCGACGTGCCGTACAGCGAGCGCTCCAGGTCGTGGGTCGCGAAGCCGTTCCCGGCCGAGAGCGCGTCGACGTAGCCCGCCGCGACGAGGTCGGCGAGCGCGGCGCCGGCGCCCGAGTGGATCACCGCGGGGCCGGCGACGACCATCACGGTCCCCCCCGAGCGCTTCACCTCGCGGAGCTCCGCGGCGACTTCTCGGATGGTGGACTCCGAGGGGCGCTCCGCGGAGACCCCGCCCTGCATGAAGCCGAACGCGCCGCCTCCGCTTCGCGGCCGCTCCGGCGGGTGCACCCGGATCCCCGACCGGTCGGTCGCGATCAGGTCGCCCTCCTCGACGGCGTTGAGCACCTTCGTGTACGCCCGCGGCTCGTCGTTCGGGCCGCCGTCCGGTTCCACGACCAGCGCGCAGTCCATCTCGATCCGCTCGACCTCGATCCACTCCCCGTCGTACAGCACCTCGGTCGGGTGGTTCGTGGTGGAGTAGAAGTCGGGCGGCACGACCCTGTTCGCGGGGGCCGCGACGAGGTCGACGTCGGTCGGGTCCTCCAGCACCGCGCCGTTCTGGTGGAGCTCATGGAGGATCGCCCGGAGCGTCTCCTCGTCGTCGGCCGAGACCGTCATCCGGCAGTACGACTCCTCGTCCTCGTGTTTCCCCACGTCGAATCGTTCGACGTCGAAGGAGCCGCCCAGGTCCATCACCGCGCCGAAACAGCGCTGCATCGTTCCGCTGTCGATGATGTGGCCCTCGATCTCGACGGTGCGTTCGTGGCTCATACCGCACCGTTTCGGCCCGCGGAGAAACCCGTTTCCCCTGCCGTCGACGATCCCCCCGTCAGATCAGCCCGAGCGCCGCGAGGATCTGGTTGCCGAACACCATCGCGATCAGCCCGGCGAGCATGACGAGCCCCGACGAGACGGTGATCGTCCGGACCGCGGCGTGGCGGTCGGAGAGCGGGATCCGGCTGATCACCGCCTCGGCGACCATCCGGAGGATCCGGCCGCCGTCGAGCGGGAACGCCGGCAGGCAGTTGAACAGCGCGAGCTGGATGTTGATCCAGCCGGTCCAGAAGAGGAGGTTCGCGAGCAGGAAGACCCCGCCGGCGAGCGCGCCCGACGCCCCGTCGACGACGAAGAAGTTGGTCACGTCGCCGGTGAACCCCGCGAAGTTGAACGGGAGCCCGAACAGGCTGCCGAGCGGGAGGATGAGCGAGACGAACACGAGCCCCAGCGGCGAATCGGTCAGCCCGCCGATCGCGACCCCGTCGCCCGCGGTCTCGCCGCCGTCGCCGCCGAGCAGTTCGAGGTAGGCGCCGGCGGGGTACTCGGAGACGCCGAAGTCGTCGAGCGCGAGCCCGCTGGAGCCGGGGAACACCGTGACGCCCACGAACCCGCCGTCGCGGTTCGGGTGCGGGGCCAGCTCGACGTCGTACGCCCGCCGCTCGTCGCCGCCGTCGTACGCGATCACCTCGACCGTCGCGCCGGAGTCGCGCTCGCCGAGCACCGTCGAGAGGTCCTCGGCGTCGTGAATCCGCTCCCCGTCGATCGAGACGATCGTCAGCGGTTCGCCCGGTGTCGCCCCGGCGTCGTCGAGCGGCCCGTCCGCCTGCACGCCGAGGGCGTAGGCGCCGATCGGGATCTCAGCGGTCGTGGCGTTCGCTCCCCCGTCGCCGGCGTTACCGGTGGGCCGCACCGACACCGTGGCGCGCTCGGCGTCGCCGACGGCGTCGTAGAAACCGCTCTCGGTCGCCACCGGCTCGCCGTTCACCGACTCGATCGTCAGCGGCGCCTCCGTGATCGTCACGCCGAGCGGGTTGCCGCCGGCTGAGCCGACCGCCTGTAACTGCCGGTCCACCTCGACCGTGCGCTCCCCGTCGCCGTCGTCGGCCGTGACCGTCACCGTGTCGCCCGCGTCACCGATCGCGGCCTCGAACTCGGCGGCCGTGTCGACCGGCGTCCCACCGACCTCAACGATCCGGTCGCCCGCCGAGAGCCCGGCGGCCTCGGCCGGCGAGTCGGGGTTCACCTCGCCGACGGCGTAGCCCGGCGCCGGCGAGATGGCGCCGACGACGGGGCCGAACAGCAGCGCGAACACCAGCACCGTGAGCAGCGTGTTGGCGGTGACGCCGGCCGCGAACATCCGGGCGCGGGCGCCGCGGGAGGCCGCCTGCGTCGCCTCCTCGTCCGGCTCGACGAAGGCGCCGACTGGCAGAATCGTAAAGAAGACGAGCCCCATCGACTCGATGTCGATGTCCTCGACGCGGCACAGCAGGCCGTGCGCGCCCTCGTGGACGACCATCGCGACCGCGAGCCCGGCGATGATCTCCGGCGCGACCGACAGGGGGAGGAAGTCGTTGACGCCGGGGATGATGAGGAAGTTCTGCGGCTGCTGGATCGCGGAGGGCTGGGCGGTGTTCAGCGCCGAGGCCGCCGACGAGAGGATCAGGAAGAAGGACCCGACCATCGCGACCAGGGCCCCGCCGAGGCCGAGGTTCGCGAGCCCGCGCCAGAAGCGTCTCGGGGCCGCGAGCCGGTTGAGGAACGCCCGGCCGCGGAGCGTGCGGAGCGTCAGTATCGGGCCGGAGACGCCGACCGACTCCGGGAGGATCCCGCGGTCCCGGAGCCACAGCGCGGCCGCGGAGTACGCGAGGACACCGGTGAGGACCCACAGGAGCGTGTTCTCGGCGAACAGGTCCGTCAGCGCGTTCATTACCGACACGTCCGTGTCCGTCGGGTGTAAGGCGTTCGGTTACCGGAACCGCCGCGGTGCGGGATCGCTGCCGAGGCGAGCCGATCCGACGCGGCCTCGCGACCGCGCCCCGGGCGAGGAACGGCCGGGAACTCAACACCCAAGTACCCCCCGGAACAACCCTTCGCCATGTTCGCGCTCATCGACTTCGTCTCGCGGGTCGTCGGCGACATCGGTCGCTTCGTCGACATCTTCCTGAACGACCTCATCCTCGGCGCCGGCGACCCGCTCTCGGCGCTGCTCGTCGCCGTCGGCCAGGTCCTGATCGTCGCCTCCGTGGCCGCGCTCGGCTACGCCGCGGTCGGCGCCCTCTTACAGGAGATCGGCGTGAAGCTCCCCTCGCTCGGCGGACGCGGCCGGTCCGAGTAGGGCTGTTTTAAAATAATCCGTCGACGGCCTCGGCCGCGAGGTCGACCGCCGCCTCCAGATCGGGGCCGAGCGGCGAGCCGACGACGAGTCCGTCGGCGTGCTCCGCGACGGCGGCCGCGCGCTCCCGAACGGTCTCCGGGGAACCGGCCATACAGAAGGCGTCGATCATCCCCGGCGTCACGAGGTCGAACGCCGCCGAGAACTCGCCGGCGGAGACGCGATCGCCGATCGCGGCGGCCGCGTCGGGGTCGATCCCGTGACGCTTCAGCACTGGGGGCGCCGCACCCCCGACGATGAACGCGACCGGGGGCCGGGCGGCCTCGCGGGCCGCTTCCTCGTCTTCGTCGATCGAGACGGCGGCGTACGCGATGAGGTCGAACGCCCCGCGATGCTCGGGCCGGTCGGCGAGCCCGTCGTCCACCTGCTCGCGGGCCCACGCCAGGTCCTTCGGGTGCGAGCCGTTGTACAAGAGGCCGTCGGCGTGCTTCGCCGCCATCCGGCACATGTGCGGGCCCTCGCCGCCGACGTGGACCGGAATCGCGGCTCCCTGCGGGGGCTCGTAGTTGAGCCCCGCCTCGCTGGCGTCGAAGGTGCCATCGTGGTCGACGCGCTCGCCGGCCCACAGTTTCTGGGCGGTCTTGAACGCCTCTAGCACGGGGCGGAGCCCGCGCTCGTCGGCGAGCCCGAGGTTCGCGAGTGTGGAGGGATCGCCGGGGCCGAGCCCGAAGACGGCGCGTCCCTCGGAGAGCTCGTCGAGGGTGGCGACCTTCGAGGCGAGCGTCGCGGGGTGGGTCTCGTACGGGTTGGCGACGCCCGGGCCGAGCCGGACCGAGTCCGTGGCGGTCGCGAGCTGCGAGAGGAACGCCCACGGGTCGCGGTTGTTGTAGTGACACGTCGAGTAGACGGCGTCGTAGCCGGCCGCCTCGGCGCGGACGCCGAGGTCGACGAGGCGATGCAGGTCGTGTTCGGGGGTGAGTTCGATGCCGAGCATGTCTGTGGTCCTCGTGGTTTCGGATCAGCGGTCCTCGTAGCTCCAGTCGCGCAGCGCCTGGCGGACGAAGTCGCCCTCGACCTCGCGGAAGTGGTTGTCAGACCCGTCGTGGTCGCCGAACGCCCAGTCGCGGACGACGACGACCGGGGTGCCGCCCGCGCCCTCGCCGGCGACGAGGTTCGCCGCCGACGCGAGCTCGTCGATCACGTTCTGGACGGTGACGCCCATCTCCCGGCCGTCGCGGTCGCGCTCGCCGCGCCAGTCGCGGCTCGCCGGCAGGCCGGCCCAGCCGATGGCGACCCCGCGCTGGCCGTGGCGGAACGGGCGCCCGCAGGTGTCGCTGACGACCACGCGGTCGGCCGCGACTCCCTCGCGGATCCGTTCCGCGCTCTCCGAGGGGCGCTCCGGGAGCAGCAGCAGGTCGCCGTTGGGGACGTTCGACCGGTCGATCCCGGCGTTGACGCCGATGTGGCCGAACCGCGTCGCCGTCAGGAGGAACGGCGCCTCCATGATGAGCTCCGTCGACTCCTCGACGACGGCCTGCGCGAAGCGCGGGTCCTTCTCCTCGCCCGAAATTGCCGCGAGCCGGTCGGCGACCTCGTTCGCGCGCGGGCCGGCCGGGAAGTCGGAGAGGTCGAACGTCCGCCCCTCGGCCTTGGAGACGACCGTGCTGGCGACGACGACGACGTCGTCCTCGCGGAGGTCGACGCGCTCGTCGATCATGGCCGCGAGGTCGTCTCCCTCCCGGATCTCCGGGAGGTCCGGGACGGCGAACAGCTCCATACCACCACCTGGGGTGCGACGAGGAAAAACCCCGCCGGTACCGGGTCGGCTTGACGGTATCCGGTGGATGAGACGGGGAGACCGAAGCGCAGACGGCGGTACCCTATTCAACCAGGTAATTAGGATGTATGGAGATATACGCTGTTGTATATCGAATGAAAGCGAACGGATATTAGGACAGACGCTGAATAATGACACTTACGCCCGAACAGTTATCAGCGACGAATCGCGAACGTCGCCCGCAATGTGCGAATCCACCGCAGAAGGCGAATCGGAGCCGATCGGGACGCGGACGCGCGTCCCGCCGGAAAGCGACGAGCGCGACTCCCTCGTGACGCGGACCCGCGCCCCGTGACCGGTCGGGGGCGACCGCAGCGACCGTTTTTCGCCGAGTTCCGTCCGCACGGCTTATACGCGGCTCTCGCGAACGCCGGGTGTGGATCTCCACGTCCGGTACGAGGGCGACGACGACCCCGACAAGTGCACGGCCCGGAAGCTCGCGCGGTTCGACCTCGCCGAGCTGCACCGCTCGGACCGCGCGACGCCGTACGGCGTCGTGCTCAACCCGCACGCCGAGCGCGCTCTCTCGCCGGCCGACGCCGACCTCGCCCGCGAGAACGCGCTCGTCGCGCTGGACTGCTCGTGGGAGTCCGCGGGCGAGAAGATGTTCAGCCTCCCAGGTGAACACCGCGCGCTCCCGTACCTCGTCGCCGGCAACCCCGTGAACTTCGGGCGACCGATGCGGCTCACGACGGTGGAGGCGTTCGCGGCCGCGCTCGCGATCCTCGGCGAGCCCGACCACGCCGAGCGGGTCATGGCGAAGTTCACGTGGGGCGAGACGTTCCTCGACCTCAACGAGGAGCCGCTCCGGCGGTACGCCGACTGCGAGGACTCGGCCGAGATCGTGGCCGTTCAACAGGAGTACCTCGACCGGGAGTAGCGCCCCTCGGCCGACGCGGGTACCGGATCCGAACGGGTTCGCGGCAACCTTTTTGAACGAATCTAACGTATCAACGGACGATGGTTTCCACTGGTGACACCGCACCCGGTATCTCCGCGACGATCGGCACGAGCGACCACGAATCGTTCGAGCTCGACGACCACCTCGGCGACGGGCCGGTGGTGCTCGCCTTCTTCCCCGGGGCGTTCACGCCGCCGTGCACGAACGAGATGGTGGCGCTCCAGGAGCACGCCGACGAGTTCGAGGCGGCCGGCGCGACCCTCTTCGGGGTCAGCGCCGACTCCCCGTTCTCGCAGGGCGCGTTCCGCGAGGAGCACGGCCTCGAGTTCGACCTCGTGAGCGACACGGCCGGCGACGCGATCCGGGCGTACGGCCTCGAGATGGACATCGCCGACCTCGGGCTCTACGGCATCGCCAACCGCGCCGTCTTCGTACTCGACGAGTCGGGCGAGGTCGTCTACGATTGGGTCGCCGACGACCCGACGAACGAGCCCGACTACGAGGCGGTCCTCGACGCGGCGCGGTCCGCCTGAACTCCGGCGAGCGCCCGCGGTCCGCTTCCCGAACTGTCCCGGTACCGAACGCGCGTTTTTCAGTCGCCGAGCACGCCGCCGATGGCCCCCGCCAGCGCCGAGTCGATCGCGAACAGGAAGGTCAGGAACAGGCCGACGACGAGGACCCCGGCGCCTCCCAGGAGGCTTCCGATCGGTCCGCCGGCGAGCCCCACGAGCCCGCCGAACGCGGCCAGAAGCAGGGTGACGGCGACGCCGCTCACGGAGCCGGCCAGCAGGCCGTGCCACGTCCCGGAGAGGAGTCCCCCGCCGGCGACGTAGCCGGCGACGAACCCGCCGATCAGTCCCGCACCGACGTGCCCGACCACCGGCGCGAACGTCGCGAGCAGTCCGGCGATCAGCGTCACGACGAACCCGTAGCCGACGGCACGCCAGTCTGTCATGCCCGACGATAGCCGGTCGCGAGGTAAGTATTCGCCGGGACGGCACGGCCGTCGGGATTTAAGCCGCTCAGACCGCTATCTCCGCGGCGTGCCCTCCGATTCGCCCCCTTCGGCCGAGGAGACCGTCTCGGGGGTCGCCGACGGTGACGCCGGCGACGCGCCCGACTCGGCCGTCTCCCCGGAGTCGACCGACGCTGTCGAGTGGGGGCCGGTCCGCTTCGACCGCCTGCGTTCGCTGGCGCTCGGCGCGACCGTGACCGCGGGCGGGCTTCTTCTCGCGGTGCTCGCGGTCGCCGCGTTCGGGGTCGGCGCCTCGCTGCTCGGCGGGGGCGGACCGCCGGCGTCGACGTGGGCGGTGGCGGTCGTCCTCCTGGTCGGAGGTCCGGTGTCGCTGCTCTACTGGGTCGTCGCCTACGACCGGACCTCCCCGGAGCGACGCCGAGAGCTCCTTTCGCAGTTCGGCGACTACTCGTTCGACCCCTCGCGGTTCCGCCCCGGTTGGACACTCGCCGGGGTGGGGGCCGTGCTCGCCGTTGCCATCGCGGCGACCGGGGTCGGCCCGCTTCCGGCCCTCCCGTCGCTGTCTCCGGGGCTCGCGCCGTTGGTCGTCGCGCTCCTCGCGTTTACGCCGGCCGTCGCGGGCTCTCGGGGGACCGACGTGCGGCTCGATCCGGGCGCGCTGAGCGTGGAGCGAACCTACCTGAGCCACGAGCGAACGCGTACTGACGACCTCGGCGCCGTGGTCCGGACGCGCCGGATCGACCTCCCGTGGACGACCGTTTTCCTGCTGGCGTACCGCGGGAACGCGTGGTACCGCTCGACGCCGTGGCTGTTCGTTCCGACCGAACTCGCGGACGACGTCGAACGGGGACTCGCCGAGGCGCTCGCGCGGAGCGACGGTCCCGACCGGGCCAGCGTCCCGGAGCGCGTCGTCCTCGCCATGCTGGGCTCCGCCTCGCTCGTCGTGGGGCTCACGATGGCCGTCGCGTCCGGCGAGACGGCGGCCGGGCTGCTGTTGACGCTCCTGACGGCGCCGTTCAGTCTCCTCTTCCTCGCGCTCGCCGCGCGGCTGTGACCGCCGACCGGGATGCCGGAACGCTCCCCCGTCGACACCGGACGTGCCACCCCCTACCACGCGACTCATATACTCGGCTCTCCTAGCGACGCACATGGACAGAACCCGTCTGGAAAAGGCGCTGGCGGAGGCGTTCGGCGGTACCGAGGCCGATCGGCGGGCGGTCGCCCGCGCGGCCTGCGACCTCGACGACTCCGGTCGTCCCTCCCGGGACCGCGGGCACGCGCTCACCGTCCCCGGCGTGATCGACCACCTCGAGGACGCGCCCGACGGCTCCTCGCTCGTCGAGCGCTGGAACTGGTGGCTCGGTGCGCTCGACGCCGCCTACGGTGGATACGACTACTTCACGGTCCGCTTCGTCGAGGGCGACGAGGAGGCGGGGCTCCGTCGGTAGATCCGCGTTCGTTCCGAAGGCGATCGAGACGAGATCGGCGGCGTTCGACGGCGATACGTTTACTTTCACTTTCACTCCGGACATGGCTCGCTTATACGGGCGTTCCGCTCGCAGTCGGAGGTATGAGCGCGAGTACCCGCGACCGACCCCAGTACGCGACGCCGACGCGCGTGGACGTCACCGACTGTCGAACGGACCGGATCGCCGACCGCGTTCGCGTGAACCGCGTGCGCGGGAGCGAGGTGGCGCTGGAACGCCGCGGCGGACGGACGTTCCTCGTGACGCGGCCGTCGGAGTAAGAATCGCCGTCGCCGGCACAGACCGACTCAGTCGTCGGCCGTGAGCGGGCTCCGCGTGCTGCCGCCGTCGGAGAGCAGGCTGTCGAGGCCGATCCCGAGCGACTCGTCGGTGCGCGCGACCGACTCCTCGCGGGGCGTGTCGGTCGCCAGAGCCCGGATCGCGTCGACGTTCTCGGGGACGACGTCGGCCTCCTGGTGGACGTTCTGGAACAGGTAGAGGTCCCGTCCCTGGACGCTTATCGACTCCTCCCAGACGCAGTTCTCCCAGAGGTCGCCGCGCGGGCGGCCGACGTCGGCGGCGTAGTCCTTCAGCGCGCCGGCGCCGTCGATCCCGGCGCGCTCGGGGATCAGGAACACGCGGCCCTCGCCGGCGAGGAGGTCCCTGACGGCGGCGGCGCTCGGCTCCTCCTCGAGCGTCACGTTGACGCTGTGGGTGTGCATCGCGGTTACGGGTGCCTTCAGCGCGGCCGTGTCGACGTCGACGTCCGGGAGGATCGTGTTCACGTCGGGTCCGTGGTGGGAGGGGACCGTCCGCGGGTCGGGCACGACGTCGTTGATCGGCCCTCGGTCGGTCTCGCTCGGGTCGCCGCCGCGACGGACGAGCGTCACGCGCGCCTTCTCGACGCCGTACGTCTCGTCGAGCGGCGCGAGGAGCCGGGAGAGCCCGGTGGTGTTACAGGAGACGACGCGGAGCGAGTCGGCGCCGCGAGCGGCGTCGTAGCTCCCCCGGGCGTTGAACGAGGCGTCGGCGACCGCGGCGTCCTCGCCGCCCTGGTAGATCGCGGACACGCCGTGGGCCTCGTAGGTCGGTCGGTTGCGCTCGCCGATCCCGGAGGGACAGCAGTCGACGACGACGTCGATCTCGTCGAGCAGGTCCGCGAGGGTCCCCGACACGCCGAGGCCGGCGGCCTCGAACTCGTCGACCCGGTCGTCGATCGCGGCGTAGAGGTCGTAGCCGTGTCGGACCGCGGCCTCGGCGCCGTAGTTCGGGCTCGTCTTCGTCACGCCGACGAGCTCCATGTCGGGCTGGGCCGCGACCGCGTCCGCGACCCGCTTGCCGATCGTGCCGTAGCCGTTGACGCCCACTCGTATCATGTCGTTCACTGGATTCCGTAATGGCATAATGTTTTCGAGTATTTTGGTGAGAAATTAACTACGGCGTGAGTAACGGGTCGGTAAATTCGCGTGACGCGACGTTGTAACTGAGTTTCGAAAGAGAGTAAATAGAGACGGATCCGAAGGTCTAACGCCCGCGAGCACCGATCGTCGCGTATGTCACCGGCCCTCTCCGAGGCGGCAGCCACCGCCGTGAACCAGTGCCTGAACGTCGCGCCCGACGAGTTGGTCGTGGTCGTCACGGACGACGAGCGCGAACTGATCGGCGAGGCGCTGTACGAGGCCGCGGTCGCCGTAACCGACGACGCGACGGTCCTCCGATACCCGCCGGCCGAACAGCACGGGACCGAGCCGCCCGCGCCCGTGGCGGCCGCGATGGCCGAGAGCGACGTGTTCCTCGCGCCGACGACGAAGAGCCTCAGCCACACCCGCGCTCGCGGGGCCGCCTGCGACGCCGGCGCCCGCGGCGCGACGCTCCCGGGGATCACCGAGGACGTGTTCGCCACCGGGCTCGACGCCGACTACGCCGCCATCGAGGCCGCGTGCGACGACGTGCTCGCGCAGGTCGCCGGCGCCGACGAGGTGCGCGTCACCTCGCCCGCGGGCACCGACGTCACGTTCGGTATCGGCGACCGCGAGTGGCTCTCGGACACCGGTATGGTGCGCGACCCCGGCGACTTCTCGAATCTCCCGGCCGGCGAGGTGTTCGTCGCGCCCGAGACCGCGACCGGGACGTTCGTCGTCGACGGGACGATGATGCCCCACGGGCTGCTCGACGAGGACCAAGAGCTCACTTTCGAGGTCGACGACGGGCTGGTCACGAGCATCGACGACGACGACATCCGGGCCGACGTCGAGGCGGCCGCGGAGTCGGTCGGCGACGCCGCGTACAACCTCGCCGAGCTCGGGATCGGGACCAACGTCGGCGTCGACGAGCTGGTCGGCTCCGTCCTCCTCGACGAGAAGGCGGGCGGCACCGTCCACATCGCGATCGGCGACAACGCCGGGATCGGCGGGGAGACCGACGCCCCGATCCACCTCGACGGGATCCTCCGGAACCCGACCGTGTACGCCGACGGCGAGGAAGTCGAACTGCCGACCGCGTAGACCGGATCGGAGCAGGAACAGTCGCTCATTTATAAATCACTATGGCGGTCGGCGCGTGCCTCCGAGCGCCCACCGGGCGCGAGTAGCGAGGGACCGAAGGTCCCTCTGACAGCCGGCGGCTTCGCCGCCGGCAAGAGCACGCGCGAGGGACGCGGCGACCGGAGGGAGCCGCGAGGCTGGGGAGGCGTGAGGTCGCGGTGCTGTGCGGGGCGGGACTCAAAGGGGCAGCCGCGAGGCGGCCACAGGCGACGTAAGCACCGCGGGAACGAGCGGAGCGAGTGACGAGGAGCGTGGTTCGAAACGGCGAAGCCGTTTCGTCATCGCCGGAAATCAGCGATTTCCGGCTAGCAGTCAGAACGCGGAGCCTTCTGACGACATCACGAAAGGCGCGTAGCGCCTTTCGAACGACAGCGAGCGTGTGACCGACTCGCGGCTGGGGCTTTGGAGGCAGTCACCGCCGATCCGCCACCACCAGCCACTCATATGCGAGCGCTCGAAACACTAGCAGTATTCTTCGCGAGACCGATCTCGCATCGTTGATCGACGCTCTATTCGACGACCGCGAGCGCGACGCCCGCGACGTCTCGCACGCCGACCACCTGGTGTCGCCAGCCGTCGCCCGCGTCGACGCAGAGCGTCCCCGCCGCGGTGACGATCACGGAGATCCCGGGGCCGTAACCGAGCGCGACCGCGACCTCGTCAACGGGCAGATCGGTCTCACCCCACGTCGCGCCGTCCCACGCGTCGGTCCCGTTGTCTCCCTCCTCGCCCCCGTGAACCCGGATCTCCCCGTCGACCACCGCCATCGCGTGACCGTCGCCGTCGGCCGCGACCGCCTCGGCGGTCCCCTCCAGCGCCGTCATCCACCCGTTGCCGAGCCAGTAGAGCCCCGAGCCGGTCGCCGCGAGCGGCATCCCCGCGCCGGCGACGTCGCGGGCGTCGTCGAGGCCGACGGCGGTGAGCGCGGGGTTGCCGCCTCCGCCGCCGTTCCCGGTGACCTGATAAACCCCGTCGCCGGCGGCGACGAGGGGGCCGTCGATCGCGCGCGGTTCCGAGACGGTCCCGATCGGGGTCGCGGTCGGATCGGAATCCGCGCCGCCGACAGCGACCCGGTCGATCCCGCCGTCTTCCGCGGCGACGAGGAACGCGCCGTCGTGGACGCCGACCGCGACCGCCGGGTCCGCGTCGGCCGCGATCGGATCGAACTCGGGGTCGTCACCGACGGGCGCGACGCGCAGGCCGTCCGGGGTCGCGATCCCGACGAGGTCCGGGGCGTCGTCGCGGGGGAGGACGGCCACGTCGCGGGCCGGCTCGCGGGCGACCATGTCGAACGCGCCCACCTTGTCGGCCGACAGCGCCACCCGGACGACGCCGCTTCCGGTGGCGACGTACGCGTCGGTGCGGCCCGCCGTCCCGGCGTACACGCGCTTCTCCTCGATCGAGATGTCGTCCTCCGCGGGTGCCATCGGCCGGGGATTCGGGCGGCGCTCTCATAAGCCCCGCGAGCCCGACGCCCCGGGACCGAGGCGTCGTCCGAAACCCGACCGAGGACCCGCCCGTTTCGACGCGCATTAGGTCGGCGGCCGCGTACCACCCGTCGTGCAATCGGTCGCCGCCGAGGTCGTCGCCCTGCTCGCCGAGGTCGCCCCGCGGCTCGCGCGGATCGCGGCGTTCATCGCGGTCGGCGTCTTCGCCGCCAACGTCGCGGTCGCGTTCGGGCTGATCCGGTACGTCGCCGGGCTGGCGGGGTGGCTCACCCGGCCCGCGAACCTCCCCGACGAGGTCGGCACCGCGATCCTCACGACCGCGGCGTCGACGACCGCGGGCTACGCCACGCTCGCCGAGTACCGCGAGTCGGGGCTGCTGGACGACCGGGCGACCCTCGTCGCCGTCACCATCAACACGTTCTTCGGCTTCGTCCAGCACGTGTTCACCTTCTACGTCCCCGTGCTGATCCCGATCCTGGGCGTCGAGACCGGGACCGTCTACGTCTCAGCGCGCGCCGGGATCGCCCTCGCGATCACGGTCACGGGCGTCCTCGCCGGCGGCGTCCTGCTCTCCGAGCGCAACGTGGACCGCGCCGCGCTCGCCGACGTCGACGCGAGCGGGCCCGAGGCCGACGACCGCACGAGCCGCGAGCGCGTCCGCGAGGCCGGCGAGAAGTCGTGGTCGACCCTCCGCCGGATCGTCCCGCGGCTCGCGGTCGTGTACACCCTCGTGATCGCGTTCGTCACCCACTACGACGTCGAGGCGCTGACGAGCGTCGCCGAACCGGTCACCGGTCTCCTCGGGCTCCCGGGCGCCGCGGTCCCCGTCATCGCCGTCTACACCCTCGACACGACCGCCGGGGCCGTGACGCTCGCCGGGACCGAGGCGGGCGTGTTCACCACCCGGACCGCCGTCGCGAGCCTGCTCATCGGCGGTATCCTCTCGTTCGCCGTCTCCACCTTCCGTCGCTCGATCCCCTTCCAGTACGGGATCTGGGGCGCCGGGTTCGGCACGAAGGTGATCGCGGTCAACACCGCCCTGAAACTCGTCTTCATCTCGGCGACGGTCGCGCTGCTGCTCGCGCCGGTGTGGTGACGCCTCTCGGGGCCTGGAAGACGAAAAAACACCGCCGCGAGCGGGTGGAACCGCGTTACTCGAGGTCGAAGCGGTCGAGCCGCATCACCTTCGTCCACGCGTCGACGAAGTCGCGCACGAGCTTCTCCTCGGCGTCCTCGCTCCCGTACACCTCGGCGATGGCGCGGAGCCGGGAGTTCGAGCCGAAGATCAGGTCGAGGCGGGTGGCCTCCCACTCGACCTCGCCGGTCTGGCGGTCGATGCCCTCGTACACGTCCGCGTCCTCCGCGCCCTCCTCGACGGGCTCCCACTCGGTGCTCATGTCGAGCAGGTTCACGAAGAAGTCGTTCGTCAGCGTTCCGGGGCTGTCGGTGAAGACGCCGCGGTCCGTGTTCTCGTAGGTGGCGCCGAGCGCGCGCATCCCGCCGACGAGCGCCGTCATCTCGGTGGCGGTCAGGTCGAGGAGGTCCGCCTTGTCGACGAGCAGCTCCTCGGGCGGGTGGTCGACGCCGTCGCCGAGGTAGTTGCGGAACCCGTCGACGCGCGGCTTGAGCGCCTCGAACGAGTCGGCGTCGGTCTGCTCCGGCGAGGCGTCGACACGCCCCGGCTCGAACGGGACCGTCACGTCGTAGCCGGCGTCGGCGGCCGCCTGTTCGACCGCGGCGGCGCCGCCGAGGACGATCAGGTCGGCGAGCGAGACGCGCACGTCGTCGGTGCGCGAGGCGTTGAACTCCGTCTGGATCTCCTCGAGCGTCGCCAGCACCGTCTCGAGCTCCTCCGGCTCGTTCACCTCCCAGTTACGCTGGGGGTCGAGCCGGACGCGCGCGCCGTTCGCGCCGCCGCGCTTGTCGCTGTCGCGGTAGGTGGACGCGGACGCCCACGCGGTCTTGACGAGCTGTCGGGTCGTCAGGTCGGTGTCGAGGATCGCACCTTTGAGATCACTTGCCTCCGCGTCCCCGATCAGGTCGTGGTCGACCTCGGGGAGCGGGTCCTGCCAGATCATCTCCTCGTCCGGGACCTCCGGGCCGAGGAACCGCTCCGGCGGCCCCATGTCGCGGTGGGTCAGCTTGTACCAGGCCTTCGCGAAGTTGATCCCGAACTCCATCGGGTTCTCCTGGAACTCCTCGATGATCTCGCGGTAGTCGGGGTCGCGCTTCAGCGCGACGTCCGTCGTGAGCATCATCGGCGTGACCTCCTCGTCGGGGTCGTGCGCGTCCGGGGCGCTCTCGACCTCGTCCGCGTCGACCGGGAGCCACTGCCAGGCGCCGCCGGGGCCCTTCTGGGCCGCCCACTCGTGCTCCAGAAGGTTGTCGATGTACCCCATGTCCCACTCGATCGGCGACCCAGTCCAGGGGCCCTCGATCCCGCTCGTGATCGTGTCGCCGCCCTTCCCGCTGCCGTGGTCGTTCTCCCAGCCGAGGCCCTGCGCCTCGATGGGGGCGGCCTCGGGCTCGGGGCCGAGGTGCTCGTCGGGGTCGTCCGCGCCGTGGACCTTCCCGAACGTGTGGCCGCCGGCGATGAGCGCCGCCGTCTCCTTGTCGTTCATCGCCATGCGGTCGAACGTCTGGCGGATGTTCTTCGCCGACTGCTCGGGGCCGGGGTTGCCGTCCGGCCCCTCCGGGTTCACGTAGATGAGCCCCATCACGGACGCGCCGAGCCCCGGCTCCAGCTCGCCGGGCTCGTCGAAGCGCTCCTGCGTGTCCATCTCGGTCTCCGGGCCCCAGTAGGTGGAGTCGTCGGGCTCGAAGGCGTCCTCGCGACCGCCGGCGAAGCCGAACGTCTTGAACCCCATCGACTCGATGGCGACGTTCCCGGCGAGGATCATCAGGTCGGCCCACGAGAGGTTGCGGCCGTACTTCTGTTTGATCGGGAGGAGCAGCCGGCGCGCCTTGTCGAGATTCGCGTTGTCCGGCCAGCTGTTGAGCGGGGCGAACCGCTGTCGGCCGCCGGCCGCGCCGCCGCGGCCGTCCGCCGTCCGGTACGTCCCGGCGCTGTGCCACGCCATCCGGATGAACAGCGGCCCGTAGTGACCGTAGTCGGCCGGCCACCAGTCCTGTGAGCTCGTCATCAGCTCCTCGAGGTCCGCCTTCACCTCGTCGAGGTCGAGCGACTGGAACGCCTCGGCGTAGTCGAAGTCGTCGTCGTAGGGTCCGACGTCGCGGGCGTTCTTGTCGAGTATCTCCAGGTTCAACTGGTTCGGCCACCACTCGCGGTCTGTCTTCTGAATCATGCAGGTCGTCCGAACCTTCCGTCACCTCGAATAAAAAGGTGTTCACTTTAGAGAGAAACACCCGGTAAAAACAACCTGTATTTTGAGATTATGAATATTCGTTTCCATTCCGCGAAAATGGTGTGAATTCGTTACATGTGCTCGGCTCACACTGCTGGACGCACTCGGCTCACACCGTTACATGCGCTCGGCTCACACGGGGCTACGTCGACGCCGACCGGTCGTCCGTCTCGGGTTCGGAACCCACCAGCACCCGTGCGACCGCTCGTCCCGTCCCCGCGAAGGTCAGCGCCCAGACGGTCAGCGCGAACCACCCCCAGTACGCGGGGACGACGGAGAGGAGTTCGAACGTCCCGATGCCGGCGAGGTTCAGCGTGCTGGCGGTGTACATCCCCATCGGGAACACTCGCCCCCACGCCGTCGGCGCGTAGGCGTGCAGGCGGTCGCCGAACGCCAGTCGCGACCACGGCAGGACCGCGACCCACGCGGGAGGGCGGTCGTCGATCCCGTCGGCGAGGAACGCCCACGCGTCGAGGACGAGCAGCAGCGGGATCCACCACGAGGCGATCGCCCACGCGAGGAACGTGGCGCCGACGACGACGGGGACGTACGGCTCCCAGCCGGGAACCGTCCCCAGGCGCGGACCGAGCGTCGCCCCCGCCAGCGTCGTGATGGCCGCCGCGCCCATCGTGATCCAGTACGGTCCGGTCCAGTCGCCGGGCCGGATCGGGCCGTCGAGGAGCCGATAGGCGACGACGGTGACGACGACGAAGTAGAGGACGTACCCCGACCCGAAGTAGCTCATGCTCAACAGGACGAGCGCGTTCGCGCTCTCGGTCAGCGGTTCGGCCAGCAGGCCGCCGAGGACGGCGAGCGACTGCATGCAGACGATCACCAACAGGAAGGCGCCGTCGATCCGCTCGCTCACGTCCGCCTTTCCCGCGCCGACGATCTCTGTCGCGAACAGGTAGTAGAGGAGCGCGGGCGTGGCGACGACCGCGATTCCCCAGAGCGCGGCGGCGACGCGGACCGCGTCGAAGAAGAGCAGGAACACCGTCCCGACGGTGTTCGTCGCGACCGCGAACGTCAGCGACCCCCAGTGTCGCCGACGGTCCCGGAGGTCGGCGAGCATCCGTCTCGGAAACGAAACGGTTCGGACCGCGAACAGGCCGATAAGCAGCGCGTAACAGGCCGCGGAGAGGACCGCCAGCGGTCGGGCGACCGCGGGGACGCCGAGCTCCCGGAACGCGATCGAGACGATCGCGGTCGACATGACGAGCCCGAAGTACGCCGGATCGAGCTCCCGGAGCGCGGCGCCGACGCGTTCCGGGGCCGTCGAATCGGCCGACGTCTCATCGGTTCGAGGTGACTCCGTCATCGGTGGTACTCGCGAGCGGGCCGTTCTCCGACCCGATCGTCCCCCGCTGGTCGCGCCGCGGGTAAGTGAGTACCGCTATCGGGCGGTTCGCCGCGGGGGGTTCCCGAGGCGGACCGAACGGCTCACTCGTCGGATCCGGGGTCGAACACGTCCGGGTTCGGCTCGCCCTCGACGTCGACGACCGCGAGCGCACCGCGCCGGCCGGCCCGCGAGAGGGCGTGGTCGACGATCTTGATCGGCCCCGGAACCACGAGGTCCATCTCCCCGACGGTCGCCGTGCCCGGCGCGACCGGCGTGGTCTCGACGTATCGCGCGGGCGGCGAGACGAGGTCGCCGTCGCGGTACAGCCGCGACCAGACGTTGCCGATCGGGTGCCACGAGCTGGACTGGTTCGGTCCGCCGTTGACGAAGAACACGCGGACGGTCTCGCCGACGTCGGCCCCGATCGCACCGAGGCGGTCCGCCGTGAAGCCGTGGTGTTCACCGTTGAAGACGACGTACGTCGGCTCCTCGTCGACCATCGCGCCCTGGTCGAACGCGTGGTGTCCCTTCTCGCCGAGGTCGCCGGTCGTGTACAGCTCGTGCTGTCCGAGGTAGAGTTCGCGGTCCACCGCCGGCAGTCCCGCCTCGGGCTCGACGAGGATCGCGCCGAACATCCCGGAGCTGACGTGGTGGTCCATCGCCGGTACCGCGCAGTGGTAGGTGAACAGCCCGGGGAACTCGGCGCGGAAGCTCAGTTCCGCGGCGTCGTCGCCGGGCACGAGCGTCGTGTCGACGGCGCCGCCACCGGGGCCGTACACGGCGTGGAAGTCGACGTTGTGGATGTCGCTGTTGTCGTCGGCCGGCACCTCGAACCGGAGGTTGACGGTGTCGCCCCGCCGGACGCGGATCATCGGTCCGGGGGCCTGCCCCTCGAAGGTCATGTACTTGAACGTCACGCCGGGCTCGATCTCCGCGACGAGTTCCTTCGTCCGGAGGGTGATGTCGTGCTCGCGGGGCTCGTCCCAGTCGACGGGGGCCGGCACGTCGGTCGGGTCCGCCGCGATCCGGTCGACGTCGACGTCGCGTGCGGGGTCGAGTTCGGGGGACTCGTCCGGGCTCGTTCCGGCGGTGGACGCGGGCTCCGCGTTCACCGGCGCGCCGATACACCCGGCGAAAGCGCCGACCGCCCCCGCACCGATCGCCTGTACCGCCCGCCGCCTGCTGAGGTTCTGTGTCATCGTCTTTCTCCGTTCGAACGGAGGCGACGTCACATCATATATCGTATATACTGTTCTATAATACCGGGACGGACATCGCAGTTCTCCCCCATATACTGGTGTTTAAATACTGTGTTCGACGTGAGGTGACGGCCGAGTGCGGCGGTCGATCCCCGCGGCGATCCTCACTCCCATCCCCCGCGGCGATCCTCACTCCCGTCCGTCCCGCGGGTCGAACTCGCCGCGTCGGATACCCTCCCGGACCGGATCGTGTTCCGCGTCGGTCAGGGGCGGCGCGGTGACGAGAACCGCTTCGAGGCGCTCGCCCTCGTCCGCCTTCACGCCGCGCTCGGTCCCCGCCTCGACGACGACGACGTCGCCGGGGGCGACGGCGTGGTCAGTGTCACCTTCCCGGACCGTTCCCGTGCCGGACTGGACCGTGACGACCACGTCGCTCTCGGGGGCGTGGACCGGGATGAACTGTCCCGGCTCGAAGTACCCGCAGACGACCTTCGCCCGGTCGCTCCGGAACACGCCGCTCGTCGAGAAGCGCTCCTCGTCGTACGTTCGCTCCGCGTCGAGGCTCGTCGCCGGCACGTCACTCACCCCGGCGGTGCGGGCCGTGTCGCCCGGCCGAGCGGCGGTTTCTGTCCGTGCTCCTTCCGATCGACGGCGTCATCGAGCGTGTCACGTCCGGATCCTCGGGCCCGTGCGGGGAGTGACTGTACCCGAACGTGTTCGTCTCAAGGCGGATGCGGACGCGCCCGCAACGGTCACCCGCATGCCGAGACTAGACGTGCGCGACATTCCGCCGGTGAACAGGCACGACCGGATCCACGACGAGTTCGACGGGATGGACCCCGGCGAGACGCTCACCATCGTCAACGACCACGAACCGAAGCCGCTGTACTACGAGATGGCCGCCGAGGTGCCCGCCTTCGACGAGGAGGGGTACGAGGTCCGGCAGGACGCGCCCGACGAGTTCGTCGCCGAGTTCCCGAAGGTCGAGACGTAGGCGCCGGGTCGCGGCTACTCGCGCTCGACGTCGAACAACCGCGCGACGGCCCGAACGGTCGCCGGGTCGTCCCGCGCGGTTCGATCCAGGGCCGACTCGGGAGCTGCCGTCAGTCCCCTGGCTATCGCCGTTCCGAGGAGACGGACCGTCTCGCGCTGCTCGTCGGTGAGGCCGCCGCGCGCCTCGAGCGACGAGATCGCCTCCCCGACCTCGCGGCGCTCGATCCGCTCCGCTCGGTCCCGTATCCGCCGTCGAACGCGGTCCGGATCGGGAGCTCCGTCATCGGTCGATCCGTCGCCGCTCGGTCCGCCGTCGGGCTCGCGAACGGCCGGTCGCGGTCGCGCGTCGGGCCGTTCGTGTCTCATATCGGATCGCCGGCCGCCACGCGGGTCAGCGTTCACCCGAACGTGTTCGCCGCGGACGTCCGGTCCCCGCGAGTCGCGAACGACGTCCCCGAACATATTCTTTCGAACCGATTTTAAGTCGCAAGAAACACGGTCGAACCGATGACAGAGAGTCAATCGATCTACGCCGACATCGGCGGCCGCGAGGCCGTCGAGGCCGTCGTGTCCGACTTCTACGACCGCGTCTTCGACGACCCGCTCCTCGAGCCGTACTTCGAGGGCGTCGACCGGGATGCGCTGTACGCCCATCAGGTGCAGTTCGTCAGCGCCGTCGCCGGCGGGCCGGTCTCGTACGAGGGCGCCGACATGCGGGCGGCGCACGAGGGGATGGGGATCACGGCGGAGGCGTTCGGCCGCGTCGCGACCTACCTCGGCGAGGCGCTCCGGGAGAACGGCGTCGCCGAGGGGGACGCCGAGGCGATTCTCGAGGAGGTCGGCGCGCTCGAACCGGACGTCGTCGGACGGTAGCGGGCGGGGTCGACACCCATACTCAAGTTCTCGTCGGGAGATACCGACGTATGGACTCCGCTCGCTTCCTGTTCGTCTCTGCCGACGCCGCGCTGATCACCGACCTGGCCTGGCAGGTCCACCGCGAGGGCCACGACGTGAAGTACTACATCGAGGCCGAGAGCGATCGAGAGATCGGCGACGGCTTCGTCCCGAAGACCGACGACTGGGAGGCCGAGGTCGACTGGGCCGACGTCGTCGTTTTCGACGACATCTGGGTCGGCTCCGACGTCGGCACCGGCGCGCTCGCCGAGGAACTCCGCGAGCAGGGGAAAGCCGTCGTCGGCGGGACGCCGAACACCGATCGCCTCGAAGAGGACCGCGGCTACGCGATGGACGTGCTCGAGGAGCACGGCGTCACCACGATCGACCACCACGTCTTCCACGACTTCGACGAGGGCATCCGGCACGTGCAGGAGAACCCCGCGCCGTACGTCATCAAACCCCTCGGCGAGGTCCAGAACGTCAAGCGGCTGCTGTACGTCGGCAACGAGGACGACGGCAGCGACATCGTCGACGTTCTCCGAGCGTACAAGAAGGCGTGGGGCCACCGCATGAAGGGATTCCAGCTTCAGCGGAAAGTTGAGGGCGTTGAGATCGCTATCTGCGGATTTTTCAACGGCGACGAGTTCATCGACCAGGTAAATTTCAACTTCGAGCACAAAAAACGTGATTTAGTACACAATTGTCCAGTAAGTCTCGCTGCGTAAACACTACAGCCCCAAACATAAATATTACACTATGGAATCGAAACACTTCCTGTTCATCTCGGCCGACGCTGCACTGATCACCGACCTGGCCTGGCAAGTTCACCGCGAAGGCCACGACGTGAAATACTATATCGAAGCCGATAGCGATCAGGAGATCGGGAACGGTTTCGTCCCGAAGACCGACGACTGGCGCGCAGAAGTCGAGTGGGCGGATGTCATCATTTTCGACGATATCTGGGTCGGTTCCGACATCGGCACGGGTGAACTCGCCGAGGAACTCCGTGAGAAAGGGAAAGCCGTCGTCGGCGGGACGCCCAACACCGATCATCTCGAAGAGGACCGAGGATACGCGATGGAAGTCCTCGAAGAACACGGTGTGAACACCGTTGAACATCACATCTTCGATAGTTTCGACGCGGGGATACAACACGTCCAAGAGAACCCTGCCCCGTATGTGATCAAACCACTCGGCGAAGTCCAAAACGTCAAGCGCTTACTGTATGTCGGGAATGAGGACGACGGGAGTGACGTCGTAGACGTCTTGAAGGCGTACAAGAAGGCGTGGGGTCACCGGATGAAGGGCTTCCAGTTGCAACGCAAAGTAGAGGGTGTCGAAGTCGCTATCTGCGGGTTCTTCAACGGGAACGAGTTCATTGACCAGGTCAATTTTAATTTTGAGCATAAGAAATTATTCCCAGGGAACATCGGGCCCTCCACCGGCGAGATGGGGACCTCAATGTTCTGGGCGGGCCAGAACAAACTCTTCAAAGAAACGTTCGGGAAAATCGAAGACTGGCTCGCCAACGAAGGCTACGTCGGGAGTATCGACATCAACTGTATCGTCAATCAAAACGGGATTTACCCATTAGAATTCACGCCGCGGTTCGGCTACCCGACCATTGCGCTGCAAGAAGAGTCGATCGAGTCGTCCACCGGAGAATTCTTCTACGATCTCGCGCACGGCAACGAGCCAGAGGTAGAGGTTCACAACGGGTACCAAATTGCCGTCCGAGTCGTCTTGCCGCCGTTCCCGTTTGACGACGAGAAGACGTACGACGAGAATTCCCGGAACGCGGCCGTGGTGTTCGAGACAGAGAGCCGCGAAGGCATTCATCTTGAAGACGCTAAGAAAGTGGACGGTCAGTGGCGCGTCGCCGGGGACAACGGGATGCCCATCGTCGTGACCGGCAAGGGAGAGACAATGCAAGCGGCACGGGAGCAAGCATACGACCGCATCGATGACATCGTCATGCCGAACATGTACTACCGCGACGACATCGGTGAACGGTGGGTCAACGGTGATGGCGATCGACTTCAGGCGTGGGGGTACCTGGGCCCACAATAACTCGGTTACTATAGCCCGAATTTGTAGATTTCTTCAAGGTATCGTTCGCGGATGTCTTCGAAGTACGGGTGGACGTAGTCATCGAGCGAATCACCGTCTTTCCCTTTGATTGAGTCGCCGCGCATGTATTTCACGAGTTCGCGGTTCCAGTCTTTCTCTTTCTTGAACCACGTCGTGAAGTAGTGCCGACCGAAGTGTGAGGTGATCGAGTCGTACTTCTCGTCGTCGCCGTACTCGTACTGCGGGTGGAAGTAGTCCTTCCAGATCTCGTTGACTTTCGAGTTTCCCATCTGATTGTGCCGGGTGTGCGAGAGGAGCAGCCACGGCTTCCCGTTATCCGGGCGAACCATGAGGTACCGGACGAGCGCGACTTTCAACTCGTCAGGGATCGGCATGATCCGCTCGTTTTTTGACTTGTTCCCTTCCCTGTCGTACCGCGTCGGGAAGTAAACCGCGTCCACGCCGTCTGGCAGGCGATCATGGGTACCGAGTTCCGGGTACTGTTGTTGGAGCTCGTCATGCTGGATGTTCAGTTCACTGAGTTCGATGTTACATGCTTCCTGCGCTCGGATGCCAAGGAACAGCATCAGCAGGATGATGACGCGGTGTTTCCAGTGTTTCACGGTGACGAGTACATCTGCGACGTCATCGACGGACAAGTTGGGCGGTGTTTTCGTGTTGTCTTCCTCCCACTCTGTGTCGTCGAGCACCTTTTTAAACGGGTTGTAGCTACCGTCTTGGGGGAGTGAGTCTTCACTCACCCAGAATTTGTACACCCGATTCAGGTGAATGAGTTTTTGCTTTGTCGTCTGCTTCGAGTTCCCCAGTTCGTTACGCTGGTAGTCTACGAATCCCTCCACATGTCGTTTCCCAGGACAAGCGGGATGTCGCCCCGCGTCCTCCATGTACTCTGTCCACTGATCAATCGGGATCGTGTAGTTGTTTCTCGTGTTGCTCTTACCCTTCTGATCGAGGATCTCCGTCGTGAACAAGTCGAACGGGTTCGCACTGATCGATCTGAACCCCTCTTCGTACTTTTGTAACGGGTCGATCTCCTGATCGAACGTCTCAGCGAACTCTTCGCGTGAATCGTGTTTGTCTGTCATTTGAAAGCCGTTTTAACGTCGTTCATGACGTGATTCCAAACCCGTTCGCTCGTCGGATGCTCAACACACGCCATCAGTACCGGGTTGTACCGATGGGGGTAGTCGGTGTGCCACGCCATCCAGTGATAGAAGCGCTTCAAGAACAGCCAGTACGGCGTGTACACGCGTTCGATTTGGACGTCGTCCGCGAGGTCAGCGAGGAATGCTTCCACGTCAGCAGGGGTTGCGAGGGCGTGGTGACGGCCGCGAGCATCCATGTGGCTCTTCCATCGTCGTTCGACACGGCCGGCCTCTTTGAGCGCCCACTCAGCATCGATGTTCTCCGTTTCCCACGCGGCGTACGCATCACGCCCCGCAAACAATCGGTCGTGTCGACACAACCGGTACTCTTCGGGGACTTCATCGAGCGTTTTGAACACGCCTAGCCGGTTCGTGACGTCATCAGACACCATTACGCGTCCTCCAACGGGTAGTACGTCCCGTCTCGTTTCACGAGCTTCCGGCCTTCCAGTGAGTCTAACTGATCTGGAATCCGGTCGCTCGCTGTCTCGATGATCCGCTGATGGATAGCTGTCTCATCGGCACCCGGGTTCTGCTGTACGAAGTCGATGATTTCCTGTCGCTCGTCGTTGAACAGCTGCCGTTCGAGTTCAGTGACTCGTTTCCGCTTCCGGTCACGTTCTCGTCGGAGCTGGTTCCGTTGCTCTCGGAGTTCGGAACTCGTCTCGTCAGGGGTGACTTCGATTTCGAATTTCTTCTGTCCAGCTTCGACCATGTGCGACACCCACTGTGACAGCGACATTCCCCGCTCATCCGCTCGGTTCTTCCAACGGGCGAGCTGCTCATCTGTCGGGTACGTTGCGACCTGATTCGTCATCCGTCACCACCCGAACTGTCATCCTGTAAGGCGTGGACTTGCGCCTCCAACTCTCGTACCCGGTCTCGTGTTCGATCGAGTTCTCGTTTCAACTCGTTCCGTTGCTGCCGAAGGGCACGCGCTGATTCATCCGATGTGATGTCGGCATCGAATTTCTTGAGTCCGGCTTCAGTCATCGCCTGAACGAACTCGGACAACGACATGTCCATGCTCTCAGCTTCCTGCTTCCAGCGTGCGTGTTGCTGCTTAGAGGGATACGTCATCGTGGGCTGTGTTTCGGAGCTATGTCCTGGCATGCGTGCGATTTCTACGTGGCTCGCTGTCAGTCATCATATTAAACAGTTGGAAAATTACTCAATTCACTCAACTCCCGACGAGACAGGAACGAACACGATGTAGCCGTCCTCAACGCGGATCCCGATCTCATCGATGTCGGTCGGATCAAGTCCCTGTTTCTCGATGTCGGCCGCCGAGAAGAACACCGGGACGCCGACGGTCTCCCCGTCGCCCGACTTCGTGACTTTGGCCGTCACGACTTCGTCAACTTCCCGCGTCTTCGGCTCGACGTAGGCATCTACGTGGCGTGTCATAGGTGTTCCAACTCGATTCGAACGGTGTCAGTCGTTTGTGTTGAATCACACATCGGTGCACTCGTCGACTAACCTGGTTACTTATAAACACTATGCTCATTTGAGCCGAAATTCTACTGATCTCAACCGCCTATTTTGATAGTTAGAAACAATTAGCCTCCCGGATGGCGATTTTCAAGATTTCATTGATCTCCGGTCACACTCGACTTCAAAGGCGAGCCAACACGCGCATCATGAACGCACATCAACCGAGCCGACTACGCCCGAAAATCCACCTTCAGATGAAATGAAATCTCCAGAATCGATTGGGGCCGTGTAATTGAGGCCACAGCCTGCAACTCCGACTGAAGAGTGTCTAATCCCAAATCAACTGGGTCAAGAGGAGATAGGAGCGGGTATCCGTGAGATCGATCGTGGAGACGGAGCGATCAATTCAAATCACGACTCTCTATCTGCTCTCGGAATTTCTGAGACAGGTACTGAACCGCTGTCTCTTTGTCTATAATCCCCTCAAGAACTAGATCAAAAGTACATTCGAGTAATATCTCGTTCCGCAACTCGCAGTCCTGGGCTGCTCTGTGTCCATCATCAACTCGTCGGGACGTATCATTACAGTCAGTTTCTCTACCAAGAAGATCCGATACTGGATACTGTTCCGTTTCTTTCGATTCAGCGATTGGGATTATCTCCGTCTCTCCCATCGGGAGAACATGAGGATCGGGGTGAGTTCGAAAATATTTCTCGGAACACATCGGGAGCCACCGCCCGCAACCAAGACAGAATCTCCGAAATTTGTTCCCGGGACGCGACAATTGGTCTGTCTTCTCGTCAAGCACTGGAACCACCTGGCTCTTACTGCAGTATTTACAGTTCTCCATGGGGCGGTGTCAGTAGGGGGAGAAAGTCATATAGCAGTAGTTGATGTCACGATCGTATTGTCCAGTGCCTGTAACTGCTGTTAGGGGTAATATCATATCTACCGAGTCCGGACAAAGAGGCGTGACACATCCCACCGGTCGGAATCGGGAGTGATTGAGAGTTAGCAGCGAACGCGTCTGGAATAGCGTTAGATACCACCGCCGAGAGTGAGCACTCCGAATAAGATGAGTCCAACCAGAACGACCATGCCGACAGCGATTGGCATGTTCTCCATCGCTTTCTTGTAGAACGGCATTGAAGCGTACTCCTCGCGGAACGCGTCCCGGTTCTCGTCGTCGTAGAAGTACTTCGTTTTGAACGCGAAGCGCTCGGTCACCGCGCACCCGGTACAGACGGGAGTACCCTCCAAGCGCTCAGTCTTGAGATGCGAGTCGCAGTTGATACTCCCGCAGTTCGCACAGTACGTGAAAGTCGTGTTGTCCCCAACTGTATCGCAGTGGACACACCGGTGAATCCCGTCCTCGCTCGTGACGCGCGATGGTCCCGCCGCGAAGTACTCGTACGGGTACGTGTACTCTCCTAGGTCAGTCATATGCCGAACCTGCGGAACGTACACCGGTTCGATCGATTGGACTGAAACGTCGGAGCGCTTCGGCTCACACGTTTTTGTGTACGTGACGTTGTTGTCCCCCGTGTAGGAGACCGTCGTCGTGTGGCGTTCTCTGACCCGGTCTACGGCCCATTCTTTGTACTCGGTCTGCGTCTGCCCGAACCGTCGCTCTTCGACTACATCGAATTGATCTTTGAACCGGTCCGCTTCGAGATCGACGGTCGCGTGGAGGTTCTCTATCACGAGGTTCGAGACGTCACCGGATGCGGTTTGCGGGCGGCCGCGTTCGGCGTGGACGACGAACCGGGACCGATCGTTGACCCGGTGAATCACACCGACCGACGTCTCGAATACCGCGTTCGTGTCCGCTGTCACGGCGACGACCGGTTGGAACGTGACGCGAGAGTGCGGCGCGGGGAGGTCCGCTGACTCGATGTTGTCGATGTCCTGGAACGCCTCCTCAACGGGTGCAGCCACCGACGTCGCCGGGTCGAACGGCCGAAGCGTTTCGTCGCACAGGATTTCGATCCGACCGTTGTAGAGATCGAGTCCGATCTCGTCGGCGATCTCGCGGAGGTCCTCGCCGTCGATCAGTTCGATCGGGTACGGGTCGTTGTTCCGTCGCAGTCGCTCGGCGTACTCGACGGCCGGGCCGGTGAACCGGCCGGTCGTCGCCACCATCCCGCGTTTCGGCCCGTCGAACTCGAACGTCGCAATCGCCGAGTGTAACTTCTGGACCACCGGCCGCCCGACCGTCCCTGTGTGCTTACACTCGACGACGACACCGCGCCGCGTCCCGTCGACGACCTCTTCCATCAGGACGTCGCGCCCCTCGTCGGCCGTCCGTTCCGCCTGCCGGACGTTCTCGTACCCGAGGTTCCGGAAGACGTCCTCCATCACGTCCTCGAACTCGAACCCGGAGAGATCGTCCAGGACGGGCATCGGTCGTACTCCAAGTGTGCCGGTTCCGATATAAATGCTATACTGACCGTGATGCCGCACGTGACGCAGTGCGACGTTTCGATCGCGTCCGTCTGAGATCGTGCCGTCCTCGGACTCGGTCGTCGGGTCACGATGCCATTGAGAGCCGAAGACATTGACACAACGGTTAACCCGTTACCCCGTGAGTCGCCGTGACATGTACGACCAGCGGGTGACCATCGCCGAGGCTGTTCGAGAAATACAGCAGGAGAACTACTTGTTACCGGCCATCCAGCGTGAAATCGTCTGGAAGCGAGACCAGATAACCGACTTGTTCGACTCGGTCCTCCAGGGGTACCCGATCGGGACGTTCCTCTACTGGGACATCGAGGACCGGAACCGCGACCAGTACACGATGTACGGGTTCATTCAGGACTACATCACGACCACAAAATACATCAACACGAACGCGCAGACGCGTAATTCACAGGTCGTGCCCGACGGGTCCGGCGATCTGAAACTCGTTCTCGACGGGCAACAGCGACTCTCGTCATTCTACATCGGACTCAAAGGAACGTACACGTACAAGCAGCCGTACAAGTGGTACCGGAACGAAAGCGCGTGGAACAAGTCTCGGCTCTACCTGAACATCACATCGGACCCGAACGAGGAGCTGGAGGAAGGCGGGGACCGAACCACCCGGTACGAGTTCCAGTTCCTCCCCGTCAACGACTACGACGGACGAGTCGTCTCCCGAGGCGACGACCTCTGGCTGAGAACCGGTACGATCCTCAATCATCCGACACACGAGGAACAGGAGAACCTCATCCACGAGATCCAAAACGAGCACGTCGATGCCGAGAACGTGACGCGGCGGCGTCACGTCGGGAGCAACGTCCGTGCGCTCTGGCGCGGTATCCACGACAAGTCGTACATCACCTACTTCGAGGAGAAGGAACAGGACATCGACCGGGTCCTGGAGATCTTCATCCGGACGAACGACGGCGGCACGCAGCTCCAGAAATCCGACCTTCTGCTCTCGATCGCACAAGCGAACTGGACGGAGTACAACGCCCGCGAGGAACTCACCTCGTTCGTTGACCACCTGAACACACAACTCCCGGCGACGAACAGTTACGGAAAGGACTTCCTGCTCAAATCGTGTCTGGTCCTCAGCGATCTTCCCGTCAGATACCGTGTCGGACAGTTCAACCGAGAGAACGTCTCGAAAATCGAAGACGAGTGGCCCGAGATCAAACGGGCGATCGAGACCGCGGCGACGCTGATCAACCACTTCGGGATCAACGAGAAGACACTGACGAGCCGTAACGCCGTCATCCCCGTCGCGTACTACTTCAAACGGACCGGGTTGACCGTCGATAAGCTCCGACGGAGCGACGAGACCTACTATCAGACGAAACAAGACATCAAAAAGTGGCTGATCACGTCGCTGCTGAACGGCACGTTCACCGGAAACGCTGACACGGTGCTTCGAACCGTCCGCGAGGTGCTCCAAGGAACGGACGGCGAAGAATTCCCGCTGGAAGAACTCAACGAGGAGGTTCGGGAACTGAACAAGGTCGTCGGATTCACCGAGGACGTCGCAGACAACGTGCTGGAGTACACGAAGGGGAGCAAACGAACGTTCCTCGCGTTGTCGCTACTGTACCCCGAAAACGACTGGGGGAGCGTCAAACCGCACCAGGACCATATCTTCCCATCGTCGCAACTACAGGAGTCGGCCCTCCGGGACAAAAGGTTCTTTGAGGAAACGATACAGACGTTCACCGAAGAGCGCGATAAACTGGCGAACTTACAGCTCCTCACCGAAGGCGAGAACACCGCTAAACAGGACGCCCCCTTCGAGGAGTGGGTCACCGACCAGAATGAGAGCTTCTATGACCGACACTTCATCCCGACCGACCCCGAGTACCACAAGTTAGAGAACTTCGACAAGTTTGTAGAAGAGCGCCGAAAGCGGATCAAGGCACATCTGACCTCGGTACTCGGCGAGTAACTCACCACGCCCCATTCGCTGAATCACTCTCTTTCAGATAGCACCCATCCCAAACACGTGTAGCTGGGCCTATCTGCCGAGAAGCCGGGAGAAGAATCCGCCGGGGTCCTCGCCGGTACTATCATCGGATTCGGATCCTACTGCGCTTTGCGGCTCCGCCCCATTTTCCGCGGGATCCCCAAGGAGTTCTTCGACAGAGTACCCGATCCACTCTGCGAATTCATCGGGTGCGCCGATGTAGACGCTCGTTGAGGACTTTTCGGACATGAACCGCTTGGGGAGACGCTTCTCGTAGTCGTACACCTCGTACTCTTCCCGATCGAAATCCGCCGTGATCGCGTCGGGCTCCGATTCGAACCTGACGCGGCCACCCTGAATGTCACGCTGCCATTTGAGCCGCCCCGTGTCGTACGTTTTCTCAGCCGGCTCGTCGGCGGGGAAGTATTCGGGTTGCTTCCTCCCGGCTTCTTCGTAGAACTCCCGAACGATACGGCGAACGTCTTCGATCGTGCCGTTTCCGTCGGTCCAGGGTTTCTCGGTGAGCATGCGTCGGGCGACGTAACTGAAGATCGGGTTCCGTCGTTCGAGAACCTCCGCAAGGTCGTCTTGCGCCTCGCGGAATCCCGGGTCTTCCGGATTCGACGGGAACGACACGTCCATGCTGAGGATCTTCATCCGGTTCCGGAACTCTGACTTCGGGAGCGCGTCGTTCGTCGTGAAAATCAGGCACGGCTGATCGACGCTCGTCGGCGTCCAATCGCCCCAGTAGTTCCGGATCGGACTCCACCGCTGTATCTTCTCTTTCTCTGCGTCGATGATAGCGTACGGGAAGCTCGTGTTCCACTCCCGAATCCCACGGATCTCTTTGACACCGACATCATCGGCGTCCACCCCGGAAATCACGGTGTTGTCGGACACCAGTCGGAGGATGTACTCGGTGAGTTTGTCCTTCCCGGCGTCACTTTTCCCTTCGATGTACAGGTGCTGTAGAACGTTATCGAGCGTGCGTGATGGCGATGATAACGCCTCGGCGTACTGGTTTGCGAACGGGGCCCAGAACCCGTAGAGGAACGCCTCGTACATCTGTGCCATCACCGCCGTCTCGGACTGCGTGTGCCCGTGGTTTTCGACGGTCTCGATGTAGTCCTCGATCGTTTCGAGGCAGTGATCCAGCACCGCCGGGGTCGGTTCCTCGGTAGCGACGAGAATCATCTCGTCTTGCTCACCGATCACGACTTGCTCGGCGTCCGGCAACACCGTCATCGTCGGGATCGCCGTCGATTCCTTCACTTGCGTGTTGTACGCGCTGAGCGGCGCGGTGATGCTGTGATCCTCGATTGTCGCGCCGCGATCGCGGAGACTTGCTCCGAACTCGTCCGCCGTGTCCTTATCGACCTTACTCGTCCCCATCCGTATCCGCTCGTCAGGCGTCCTGACACGAGGGCGATCGAGCGTGTCCGTCAACCCCGTCTCGTGCTCGGATTCGACGAGCCCCACGTCTGGTTCCGTCTCCTCGTCGGCGGGTTCGTCGGACTCCTCGCTTTCGGTCTCCTCTGGTTCGACGACGGTCCGATCAGCGGTGTCCGGATCTTCGACGAACGCGACCGTTTCCTCGGCCTCGTCAGGGTCATTGACGACCGCCGTAACTTGATCTGCGACCGCTTTCAGGTCCTCGACGGCGTCCTGATTCAACGCGGCCGTGTCACTCACGTCAAGGTCACCGGCTCCGACCCAGTACTCGATCCGGTTTTCACGCTCTTCGGGAGAGTCCGCATCTTCGAGCGCTTCGACAAGGCCTTCGAGCAGCGTCTGGCTGCTGTACCCGTCTCGGTACTGATCGATGAACTGTTCGAACGCCTCGTCCAACTCCGTGCCGAGCTCCGCCGTCATCACGGAAATCTGGTTCGTATGGTACTCCCACGAATTCCGCGACAGGTTCGCCGACCCTTGAACGAGTTTCACCGTGTTGTCCGGCATGACAATCCGGTATATTTTCGAGTGCACCGTCTTCCGATTCTTCAAGCGAACAACGAGCCGGTCATCCTCTCGCAGCTGTACCAACGACCGGGCCGTCGCCACTTCGTTCACCTGATCCGCGTAATCGTCGGCGTTCCCGATCAGCACGTCAAGCGACCCGATACCGTACTCGGTCAACATCTGTACCATCAGTTCAGGCGTCTCCGCATACGTCACCGCATCTACGTGGGCCGCGCCTTCGAACAACTCCAAGAAGTCATCCCGGCTTTTCACCATCGCT
This sequence comes from Halorubrum sp. B52, assembly GCF_059752555.1. Taxonomy (NCBI): domain Archaea; kingdom Methanobacteriati; phylum Methanobacteriota; class Halobacteria; order Halobacteriales; family Haloferacaceae; genus Halorubrum; species Halorubrum sp. B52. Next base: position 95,321 of record NZ_MWTG01000018.1, read on the forward strand.
AACCGATACTCCGCCTCCCCTGATCCGTAGAATTCCGGCATATCCGCGAACCGGTCAAACGAGATGTTCGCCGTCAGTTCGTCCATGGAGGAAACAGTGTGATGACACGAATAAAAGCCGGCCACACAGTGATAGTGATACGTCGTGCTCACCAGCGAAGCCGACATCTGATCAGCGTAATTTGGTCGTGCTGTGAGTCGGGGATAACTGTTGTGAGTGCGGGTTAGAGGCGTTCTATCTCGGTTTGAGGCGATCTATTTTGGTGCTGTGGGTTCTCTCTTTGAGTATGCGATTAAGCCCGTTCGAACCGACATATGATGATCACTGGTTGAATGACGCCCCACTGTATGGGAAACCTAGACCACGTGATCCACGTGGAAGTTGTTCATTTGAAGTGTTCCCAACCTGCGAAACTGACGACCTGAGTGACTGCCATCGCATCCCCCGGGACGAAGACGACTGTGACTGGTCCGAAATCGGGTTTGACGTTCCAAGAGCAACGTCGCGGAGTGACCACGTAATGGTGATCAACACACATGGCCGCCCAACGCTACAATGGTACTCACTCGAAGAATTCGAAGACCGGTTCTTGTATGATCCACTCAACCCGCCTCGGCCACAAGGTGTTGATACAGACACGTGGAAAAGAAGAGCAAAAAACCAGGTATGGGGGCAGGATGAGCCGCCCATCCGGATGGCAGAAGATCGGCGAACGCTGCTAAGCCGGATTGCGAGACTCTGGAACGGTGAGACCGTCTGTGGTGTTCACTTACTCGCTGACCAGTGTCCGCCCATCAAACACATCACTCATGATCTCGATGAAACTGAACTCAACCGTCTGTGGTACAATACGAGGCTCGGCCACGATACGCTGATCGCATTCAGCGATGCCGACTGGTTCGACACCGCGACTGGGTTCCTCAAACCAACGACCCTGTTCCGAAAGCGAGCCTGGTTCGATATCAACGGTAAAGCTCGCACTCACATCAATAAGAGCGACGACTACCCGAACCTACACGGCGATCCACGCGAAGGACTTACCCATCGTGTTACCGTCGGTCTCGTCCGGCTCCGAGATCTCATTCGCGGGTGGAACGGCGCAAGCTACTACGATTGGAACGACTACACGATAGACGCCTTTGCCACTGACCAATACGGCCAGCGGTACGCACGTGAAATTCTAACTGATCACCACGGCTGGGAGCTTCACCGGTCCACGTACCGGAAGCTGGAAGAATTAGACCGTCACGGGATCAAACCGATTGCCGTCTTTGACGGGCGGGACACAGCATACACTGTATTTAATTACTGGCACAACTGGGACGGCCTCGGCAACCTCCCGAACGGTACATTCGATTCCGACTTCAGTATATCCGCAGGCCGAGGTCGAATCCAAGACGCGTACGATAGCGACGAGCACGACTGGGCCGTCGCTGACTGGACGACTACGTGGCGGCTCAAAGAAGACATCCTCGGGGCAGACGCCCCGGAGCTCAACCGAGACCAAATCACGTCACTTAACTGGTAATTCGATTTCCACACACCCTTACCACTTTCCCCTAAATGGGGTACACAACAGTACTATTACTGGTCTGATTTTGACACCCAGAAATAGTGAATTTGAGTGCTACACCCGATTCCGGAGCCCAAAATCACTCCGGAATTCGCCAGCGGGTACACACCACTGACAATCTTCGTATACATTAAAATCGACAACAGCCTCCCGAAAATCGAGGGACCGGAGCATGGTACCCCGTAATGTAATTCTGCAATGATCCGCTCAAAACCCACGGGCGGCTGAGCGATCTTGACTCCATTCGAAATAATATAATTACACTTCTCAATTTTTGTATTATATTCCGGTAATGTAAACTTGTAATGCTCAATCCAAAACCGCACCCAGGCATAGTAATTGAAAACCGGAATGCTCTATCGAGAACTCGGCGATACCATCGAGATGGTCTATTATACTATAGGACCCTACTACACCGGACCCAGAAAATTATCCAAGTAATCATTATCGAGATAATGGTGTCCGAGGAGGTGACCTGTAATCCGGTATTGGCTACTGGGTATCAGTATCTCGGTCTGGAAAAGAACGAAGCCCGATTCTGGAACTTCTCAGACTGATTCAGCTAGGAGGTCCGCAAGGTGATCGTTGATTAGCTCGAAGTCCGCCGGGTCAAATCCAAACATCCCGAAGTGCCCCCAGGGAGTCGGGATCGGACGGAACTCGCTGTCGGGTATCATCTCTTCCTCGCGGCGACAGTCTGTCACCGTGAACACGTTATCTTTCTCGAAGGGCATGACGTACACCTTCGCCTCAATCCGGTCTAAGGCCGCTTCAAGGTCGCCGTGCGTGTTCCGACTCACATCGGCGTGTTTCCATTTATTCGCGGTACAGTGCAACACGTTCGGGTCCATCGGCATGAACCAGTCATCCCAGAGATTGAGTAGGAAGTCTTGGACGGATGAGAAGCCGGCGGCGGCCCATTCGCTGTCACGCCATAATTCGGCGGACGTTCCCATGAGTGCCCAGGTACGGGCAAGGTGGCGAAGCCCATGACGGACGTCGCTCGGGTCGTCATAGTGTCCATCTTGGAAGTTCGGATCCGTTTCAAGACACATGATGAGGGCGTCGACGAGAACCCCACTCAACACAGGGTTCCGAGCAGTTCCGCCGATCGGAGCCGCACGGTTGACCATATCCGGGTAGCGAACAGCCCATTCGTAGGTTTGCTGTGCGCCCATTGACCACCCGACGATGAGTTGGAGTTCGTCGATCCCGAACTCTTCTGTGACGAGTTTGTGCTGTGCTCGGACATCGTCTCCGATCTGAACGGCAGGGAAGTCTCCCTGTCCCATCGGCCCATGTGTGTTGTTTGGGGACGTCGACAGTCCGCCGCCGAGCTGGTTGGGCATGATAACAAAATACTCACGCGGGTCAATAGCGAGGTCCTCACCCACGTACATCTCCATGTCCTTGCTCGTCCCCGAATACATATGGGGAAACAAGATTGCGTTGTCCTTCGCCTCGTTTAGCTCACCGAACGTCGTGTAGGCAACCTCGCAATTTCGGAGTGTCTCCCCACCTTCCAGTTCGAACGCGTCGATCGTGAAATACTCTAACGGTCCGTGAATCTCCTCAGTATAATACGCTGCTTCGATACCCCCTTCGAGTCCGCTCGCCCCAGGCGACGGTGCATCGGCTGGACTATAATCCTTGCTAGACATGCACACAATATGTTTCAAGCAAACAGTATTAATGCACCGACAAGAACTGTAGCAGGTCTACTACGCAGAAATCGCATCGAACACATCGCTACAGATGCGGTCAGTAACGGAATTCAACACGGAATCTCAACTCCAGGCTGAAAGCGTTTCACCGTGGTTTTTAATTGCCAGCCACTTCCTCCAGTGTCAGTGGATTCAGCAAAGGACAATCATCTGAACCGGTGTTTTCGATCAGTCACTGAGCCCCGTGTTGATTGACTGGATCACCGGGGTACTGTCAGTCCGGTCGTGTTCGTTCGACCGCGCGGTTGACGATGGTATCGATTCGGTCGATGACTTCACTGTCCGACCCGTCCTGTCCAAGGTCACATAAATCGTCAAACGCGTCAGCGAGCGCCTTCACCTCTGAGTCCGGGAGTGTTCGCGGATCAATAATTGGGAGCTTCTCGGTAACCTCAACACTCATCTTGTACATTCCACTGCTGCGACGTCCGCTGTATTGCCTTGCGATCTCCCCAACGAGGCTGCTATTCAAGTACGCAAGTAGCGCTTTCTTATTGACTCCAGTCAGGTCAATCCTGACTGCGAAGAAGTTGTTCGTCGTTCGCAGTTCAGCATCATTCAGGATAAATCGCGGCTTGCCATCGAATCCGTGGTTGACAACAACGGATGTCACATCACTCCGTTTTGGACGGTACCACAATGGCCGGTTTTGAAGCGTTCTATTGTTTCTCAAGTCGTGCTCAAGGATGCCGTCGTACAAGTACTCGAAGAGATTCTCATGATCACTCACCGTCGCGTCTGTGGTGAGTGCCTCAGCGTCGTACTCCTGAGAGAGCGTCGCTTGTACCCTTGTGACGCCGTCAGCGACGAGTTCCCCACTCTCATATTGTTGCGCGAATGCGTCGGCGGTGTCAGGAATCGCGGGGATTTCCTCAGGATCGAGAAGCCACACTTCCTTACCGGCATCACGCGCAGCAGCCCAATCGCTTTCATCGTAAATGTACCCTGGCACCCGTTCTGGACGTCGTAAGAGGCGTGACACATGTTGCCTGCTAATCCCGTACTCACGAAGAATTTCGTCGGTGAGACAGAACATCCCGATGCATCCAGTTTGCCGAGGAACGCTAACGGACGCGATCCGTGACAGTGTCGGTAAGTGATCCACATCCGTCTCAATCGGATCGAAGCGCGCCTGCCAGTTCTCCGTATTCGTGAGCGCGGACTGTTCGACAGTGTTGATCATCGCCCAGTCAGTGTCGTCAGTGGCCGTAGTGTGTATTGCCTTCTGGAGTGTTGAGAACTCCATGTCATCAATGGTGATGAGCCGTGTTTTACCGGTAGGGTCCGGATCGTTTCGGACTTCAAGCAATGTGAACACGGCTGTCGTGTCGGCACTAGGGAACAGTGATCCTTGTTCCGGATTCACTTGGATCAGCGCCTTGATATCGAACCGATCTTTCAGGAACTGCTTGAGTTCGTGCGCGTATTGTTTTTGTAACCATGCTTGCGGGGTGAGGAACGCGACTCGGCATCCCTCATCAAGCAGCGCTCCCGCGTGCAGCATGAAGTACACGTACAACGGTGCCTGCCTGCTGATGTCAACACCCACTGATTGCCGGACTTGCTCACCCCAGCGGTCTTTATCAGCATCAGTAAGCCGCTCGCTACTCGTGAACGGCGGGTTAACTACCATCCCATCAGGACGAGCTGGAAGGTCCGCAGGTTCTGTATCTAAGAAATCCGCTTCGACCATCGAGTGTGGCTGGTTGCTGAGCGTTAGCGCTGTTTCTCCGAGGAGGACCGAAAGGCTGCTCCGGTCAATCCCAATGACGTCGCGTGGTTCCGGGTAGAGCTGCCACGTTGGGTGGAGCGGTGTCGATAATGCTCCAGGACCAATCCCAGCATCAAGCAGCGTCTCACCATCGTTCACCGCCCACGTCCGCATCGCGCGGCCAGCCCATCGCGGCGTCCTGAACTGACTGAGTGTCTGCCGAGCAGCCGCATCAACACTTTTCGCGTACAGTTCACCAAGATCTGCCGATGGTGCTGTTGAACGGGAGAGATCCTGACTTGCGTTGATGACGGGTGTGAGGTCTGCCGCGTCGGTGAGCCACGCAACATCGTCAACAACACTCCAGTCCACTACACTCGTTTTTTCCGCCGCCGCGTTTCGAAGGAGGCCCTCAGCGGTCGGAGGACGCACCTCGCACTCGTGACGCGACTCATACAGTGTGACTCGCAGCAGGACAGCAATCGCTGCTTGCCGAGCAATACTCGTCATCCGAACAGACTCGTCAAGCTCATCGAACCCATGCAGGTCAGCCCAACTCTCAACTCGATCTCGAAGCTCCTCAGTAGCCTTCGCAGTGAACGCATCCAGAATCCGAGCGGCAACCGTCGTAACCTTCTCAAGGAGTGCCGCGACGTCTGCATGGTCCTCCAACGGCGGTGCGGTCTTTCTTGAAATCTCCCCAGATGCGGCGGGATCACTGGGCTCGGGTGCGTCGAGTTGGTTACTCGGCGGAGTCAATTGCTCCGGTGCTGGAGACCAGTACACGCTTCCCTGCGTCGTTACTATGTGTAATCCACTGGTATCGTGGATTTGAACGTCTGAACCTGCTGTTTCCATTTTGATTCAAACAAGTACAGTAACCACCTGCTTTTAAAATTCTGCCCTCAGCAGAAAATCGAGTAAAACGCGGGACAGAACCCCGAAATACTGACCTCGAGCGTGGATTCAAAATCTACTGAACTTCGAAATAGACCCGGTCGTCCGTAGTGGATTTCCTTATGCTATGTACTGTTCTACCGTTCGTATTCGTACTCTGAAATTAACTTCCGGCATAACAACGATTTATTGAGAACACGGGGACATCAGCACGACTTCAGTACCCGCTGTCCGTGTTAATCAGCTAAAATCGGCCGTTCGTATCAATATGAATGAGTTCGATCCAACTTTCCAACTGTTTAAGTCAATAAGTTCAATGTCCAAAACCGCAGTGATGCTAACTGACGAAACACAACAGCGGTTACGAGACCGGAGACGCAGCGAGAAAGAAACCATCGATGAAACCATCAATCGCTTGCTCGATGAGACGCTCATCGAACTCACGCTCGAAGAAGCGATTGAAACCGCGATAGACACGTACGACGACATCACCGCCGTCACAATCGATCATCCAGGCCTCCAGAACCCGGGGTTCATCTTCATCAACGTCTGGTCACCGGACGTCCCTATGCCGGGCGAAGAACCTGATGTGTTCACACCCGCACACCGCGTGACTATTGAACGAGAGGACCACACCATTCACACCATCCCGGTCGTACAGGGATGCGTTGACGGACCTGAAACAGCGGACTCTCGTGAAAAAACGACGATCCACGTCACTGGCACAGTTCACGGCGAGGAACCGATCCCGCTAGACGACGGCATTGAACACCTCCAGAACAAACTCCAGCGACCAGCCGAATGGGAAGCAGAATTCGGCTCCAACCCGCTCGAAACCTACCTACACAACAAGTAATCGGTATCTGTCTCGGGGTCGGCACGGTTCAGAACCGAACCGACGCGTATTCCTCGCCACGAAAGATCCTCGGCGATCCACCCTTCCACGCACTGACAATCGTCTGTAACCGTTTCAAGGGGAAACTCCAGTAGTTCCTCTTGGTCGATACGAAGCGGTTCAGAAACCGCACCGGTAACCTGGAGTGTCCAATCGCTCTGGTCGATCTCGTCGGGAACGTTGTGTGTTCGTAGCTGGGACATCGTGCTATTCGATGCTGTGTACCGACGCGCTATATGTTATATGCCGAACAAGAGTAGTGTCAAGTCCGCGGTATCGATCGATGACGTACGTGATGGCTCCAGCCTTGACTTTGCGTTTCGACTACTCAGTGTTGTTGTTCAGAATGGTTCCGGCTCACCTGCAGTCCACGGTCGTCGTTCCCATGTGGTAATGGATTCATCGTCAATACACTCGTCGCACAGAAGCGCGTTTTCGCGCGCCGCATCGAAGTCGTACTCGCGGAGCACGTCAATAACACGTCCTTGATACCAGTCTGCACGGCCACCGCACTCGTCACACACAGCGTCACTCCGCGGAATCCCGCGGTATTGTAATACTTTACTGACGCTTTCGAAGTCCGCGTCCATATCTAAGTGTAAGATGACAACCGGAGTGTTCACTTGTCCTCGGAGTCCTTGCCCGTCATCATCTGGATTGAACGTTGACGGGAGGTCACTATCCGTTAACTCTTCGTCCGGTGTCCACGGCCAGTCGCGCCATGTATCAACCAACGCGTCAGGCATACACTGATCACACCAGCACCGCGTAACACGTCCTTGATTGCTCGTGAACGCCCCCTCCGTTTGGATCTCGGACGAGTACCACACAGCCCGTCCACCGCACATCACGCACTTATCCGTTATCTCCGTGTCATGCAATTCACGAAGTGATTCCGCCGCTTCTGATTCCAGTATCAGGTGATACACCACTTCTTCGAGATTCTCATCAAACGCCGTTGGTTCACCTGTGTACACACCGCCGTTTCGATCCATAGCACACCTGGATACGTCCAGTCACCTTTAACGGTAAGCCCTAATTCACCTATCCGGCATTTCCACCATTCTCCGACCGACTCCAAAGTCGATTATCAGCGCGAAATGGCCGGTATAACGTTGAGAGTGTGGGAAATGCTGTTTGAACGAGCTGTAACAGACCACGAACGCGATCCATCTCACTCGCCCAATCAACGATCTCACGGTACGTCGCGTCCATGTGAACCCGCAACAAGTGGAGCGTGACATGCTTCCAGCCGAGAAATCCGTAGCCAGTCGGATCACTCACCGCCGTTGACTGGCGGCACAGCGCTTTTGAGCCGGCGACGCGGCTTGCTTAACGAAGCGGAAGAGGTGTTTAGGCATATTCGGCTCTTCCGCTTCGCTTCCGGCTTCAGAAGACGCTATCTCGCCGCCTTCTGCGGATTCAACAGAGTGGAATAGTCCTGTCTCCGAGATCGATACCGTTGTAGAAAAAGAAGAGGCTTTAGCTGGAGAAGTTTAGCCCCTGAGTGCTATCTTTGCTGCGTAGCTTGGCTCTTTGGATCGACAGTCGCAGTGATCTGTAACAGCTATGAGTAACGCTTGCTCACAGATGTTGCGAATGGTTCCTGCTGCGTCGTTACTCACATCGCACTCCGTATACTCATCGGTCAATATTGTCGTTACTTTGTCTGCCGGAACAGACACAGCATCTTCGTCTGTGGTCCACGCAGTACTGCCAACCCATTCAGCGTTCCCTGCCTCAACTTCACGTTTCACCGAGGAGTCCGCCCTTTCTTGCCACCTACCAACGAGCCCATCTGTCACACCGCCAGCGAACTGGACAAGGGTAGTGAACGGTTCCACGGATCGCTCGTCCTCACTGCGATCGTCAATCAGGTTAATTGCCTCACGGCAAATATAAACCGCGACACGGTTTCGATCAAGTTCCAGCGGGTCTGTTATCAGGTTCTTACCGTTATCTGTGACTCTCAGGCCAGTTTCTCCGCTCGCCTCGGACCACGTTCGAACCGCAATCCACTCCTCCCAAGTATTAATGAGGTGAGTAGTCACATCCCGCTTCGAGTCATAAACACGATTATGAGCAAGAACGTTCACGTCACAACTCTGTTCCGGATCATCGTGTTTGAGCGCCTCCCGCGCTTTCGCTTCAATTGTTTCGAACTGCACGCTGTATTCATCGCGCTGGTCGCCGCTGTCGTCACCGTCTGGTGAATATTCTCGTGTCATGCGTATCGCGTGCTAATCGCTATCCGCACCGCAAACACGCGACGTCCGCCGGCGCGCTGGCCCCGCGCCGGTGAGGAACTATGATACCAAGAGTGTGGGTATCGAGTGAGCTTGCCAGAGAGGTCTACCCATCGTCAGACTACAGATGCAGATCTTCTCGGGCGTCGCATACTTACTCGACCCACCCGGTCAGGGATAAAACCTTGTCCCGGTGATCTCAAACAGACCGTTAGTACGATGCGTAGTGACCACACAGTAGGTTGGAGAGTTTACTGCCACCGTGGTTGATGTCAGTATGTGATCCGGACAGAGAGCACACGCCTAATTCGCACTGGACCACGGCGAATCCCGCTTGAACAGCCGGTAATGAGCGAGTGGTGGGTCCTCAATACAATCGTCGGGTATCTCCGATGGCGTCTGTAACAAATCGATAACACCGGTCAAATGCTGTACGCCAACGGCCGCGACGATGCTGTTGATGTCCTCGTCGCTAATGAGTGCGTGTAAATGCCCTGCCATCACGGCATCCCGATCGGCCAGTACGGCGGCGAACGCGTCTGGCACTTGATTTTCCGTCATCGATCGCCATTGCCGGATGGTCTGTAAGTCCAAGTTGAAGTACGTCTCTTCCGTCAATTCGTCGGGTGAATTGATGATCCCGAGTTCAGTGAAAATCTCTCTGTCAAGTTGTTCAAAATCCACCGAATACTCGCACTCTTGCGTGTCGATGCCAGCGATAAGTAAATCGTAGCGTCTGTCAGTCACGTATGCAGCAGCCTCCACCTCATCTCGTGGCGGCCAGCAAGCATCTTGAACATCCGGATGATACTGCGAAACTGCCTCAGCACATGCTTCGACCGCAACGATATCCGGTTCGTACCGCGTTAGCGACCCTGTCAAGCGAGCGATCGTTAGCGGATGGCCATGTAACCCACCAAGGACGTGGATTCCACCAACTTGGGCAGCGACATCACCGTTCGTGACCCCGGTTTCCCGAATGACTCGCTCCGACTCACTCATCGAGCCACCCCACTGCTACAGTGAGAAACGACTCGATGCTGTATCAGGGCGTTATTACTGTCGCCCGCTTTCCTACTGAACTCAAACCGGCTTGTACAGTACGTCACACGAGCGATAATCGAGAACCCTAATAAAGAGTTGGAAAGTTGTGACGCCTGTTTTGTGTTCGGCGGGCAGCGCAAACTACAGTTCGGCCCCCGGCAGTGATGCGTCCAGTAAATACAGTATATAGAACTGGCACAGATCACCAACGGGCAAAGCGGAAATCATGACTCCAGTAGTGAATCACCGACGTTAACACCAACTCGGCGAACTCGCGGTACCGCAGATGAGGATAGACAACAGGTCCGAATCAGTGTTTAATGACCGAAATACCAGTCTTGATCATCCAACGCGGGCCGTATCACTCAGCGTTTAACTGTACATTTTGGTGGTTCGGTGCTGTTGGTTAAGATTAGTGGGATTCCACATCACCTGTTTCAACTCGTCCATGTCTCTCATCGATCTCATCAAGCATATCGAGTGTTTTCCGGATTGATGCGCGGATCGCGTCACTTCGATTGACGAACTTCCCCTCGTCACCGACGTGCTCGTCTAAGTCATCAAGCAGCTCCTGGGGGATCTCAACGCTGACCTTCGGCATACACTAGTATTCGCAGAGGAATATCTTCAGCGTGTTGAACGCCGTACCGGACTTGTTCGTAGTTCTCTCGGCAAGACACGCTCCATAGCGAGCTCGGCAACCTCACTTCGCGTCTCATCGAGTTAGTCAGCGAACTATTTCTCACAACAATAATGAATAGCCGTAATCACTGGCATGTAGTTACTTTCTTGATATAATCGCTGCGTTCGAAGAAGCGTGAGTTTCGTTTATACTTAGGTCACATTAATCGAGACTCTGAACGCCAGTTGAGTCTCCTTCCCCGAAATCAGCCGATTCGGACTGTGTCGGTTCGCGTTGTCGTTCGTCATATACTTCGCGCCATTCTTCGATGACAGGCCTGCTTCCGGCACCGTGTGGTGTGCGTCGCTGTCGAACCTGAATCAGTGCCGGCGTGTTCATTGCGTCACCAGACACGACCGCTTGCCCGGGGGTTAAACCGGGCAACTCCCGAAGCACATCCTCGCCAGCGGCCTCCACGGAGTTTTTGATCGCGTCTTGGTCACTCGGGTTCTTGATTTGCATCGAAATCTGAGTTCCACACTGCGACAATACGTCTTGATCGATTTTTGACGGGCGTTGACTAATAATCCCGAGTCCAAATCCGAACTTACGGCCTTCAGACGTTATCGTTCGCATGATCCCTAGCGATGGGGCTTCACCGGAGGCCGGAGCAAACCGGTGCCCTTCTTCGAACAAGGCAAAAATAGGATGCTCGATATCTGAATCCCGGTTCCGCACGTCACCGAGTCGTTCTCGATACATCCGCCGCAGAAGAACGGTCGTAATCAGTTGCTGATCCCGCCGATCCAACGTATCCATCTGAAGGACGGTACACTGCCCAGAATCCACGATTTCATCCAGCGGCACGTTCTCTTCAGGGTGGAAGAGGTCATTCCGCTCGATCGATCGGCGGAGCCGCCACTCTAATGCGCCGACACTTGCGTCATCATTCCCGAACTCGTCCTCCATTTCCGCAATGAGCGCATCGATCCCCCACGTCCGGCTTTCACGGTTCTGCATCGATCTCCACGCCGTCGAGAGACGATCTTGCATTCGGTTACTCGGGTTATCCAACACCGCCATCACATCGCCGATTTCCAACTCGGAAATCCGAACGCGAAGCCGCTCTGGATCGTAATAGACGACATCTGGTTCGTACCCATCTGCACCTTGGAACGCCTCTTCGCCCTGCATTTCCGCCAGCGTGTCGTACTCCCCGTGCGGATCAAACACGAGCAGTGATGCACGCGAGCTCGGACGCATCATCTCCTCGATTAGGACCGACGCTGTGTAGGATTTCCCGCTCCCTGTTGAAGCGAGAATCGCTAGGTGTGTCGAAGCGAATTCTTCGATCGGAATGTGTAGATTTGTCGCCTCTGCCGGTCGATTCAACAGCCATCCGACGTGCGCGACTCCGTCAAGTGTTGTGACATCCGTGCTGTCAGTTTCACAGCCGAGGTTCGGCAACACGGTTTCGAGTTGCTGGTGTGGTGCAATCGACAGTGGCGTCCCCGGGTCAGGCAACTGGCGAGGATTAGCGAACGTCGTCATGTTCGTGTCGTAGTACCCGATGACCGTTGCTGTCAACCGATACAATTCAGTGTCATCAGTCGGCACACCGAGTGTTGCCGCAACTGTCTCCGGCCCGACCTCTGGATCCGCAAGGAACCCTTCAGGAAGCCCCCGAATTAGTTCTCGGTTTGTCACACGAGCGAACACCGATCGTGGCTCAGCTTCAACCGGGACAGTGTACGTGATGAACTCACCCGTCTTGATCGACTTATCCGACGGAGTCACGAACACGAATTCGTTCGGATCGTCACCCGGTCCAGCAACGGTTCCGACCACGTCTGATCGATCAGCCATCAGACCATCCCTCGCTGTTCCCGCGCTTGCCACTGCACGTTCTGTTCCACCACGTCTAGTACTCGCTGGTTTGGATCGTCTTCCGGGAGCATCCCTCGTAACCGGTCGATCAGTGCGACAATGACCTCCGACCCGAGGTCACCAGCAATGTCTAAGAGTCGATCCATGTACGCCAACTGAATCTGATCGTCGACGGTATGGAAGGAACCCGTGACCTGATCAGGACACTGGAAGACAGTATCCTCGACTTCTAACGTCCACCGCGGCATTTGATGCGTTGGCTCTTGTATTCCCCCGTCTTCGGCGATTTCTGCGGTACCGAGAAGCGCCACGCCAGCGAGCGTGGTGCGCTCTTCGATATATCCCGGCGTGAATTGGGCCTGGTCGTCCTGCGCTAATCGCGGTCCGGTTCGCCCCTGGTCAGGATCGACTAACTGCGTATCATAAATCACGCCCATGACTGCGTGCTCAGTTCCGTCGACAGTTTTCTTGATGAAGACTGGTTGCCCGAACTCGCGCTCGTGCAGTTCCGGTGGACGATCACAGTCCCGTTCCTTGTACACCTCGACGACGTAATCCAAGTGGCTGTTCGAGGACACGATGCTGCCAATCCGAACGCACGAATCAAGATCTTGACTGTCTACGTTAGTTGGTGTGTCTGTCATAGCTTCGTCTCCGTACTGTTGTCTGGTCGTCGAGCGGTGCATCCTACTGGTGCGTGTGAGGTGGGGTGAATCATCGTCGTCGAAGTTCCTTGCTTAGTGCTTTGGCGTCCCATTCCAGCGGTACGTCGTTCGATTCAGCCCAGCGTTGGACGACGCGCTGGAACTGTTGACGGTCCTGATGGTCTAACACAGCGTCGCTGTCGGCCTGTTGCAGGATTTCTGGATAGCCACGTCCGATGCCTGCTTCTGCCCGCACAATGTCGACGGTGTACTCGTACATCGAATCGTAACCGTCAGGACCGTTATTGCGGCACAACCACCCGGGGAATTCGATTCGATCGAGTCCAGCGCCTGGCGGCACGTTCAGGTACGAGAACAAGATGTCATCGCGGAATTCGTACGCTTGCCCGTTGTACGTTGTCTGCAACGCGTCGATGCTCCCATCACGTTTCGAGATGAATGGGATCGTCGTGTCACCCCACGGGCTCATCAACTCCGTCAAGACGTGCGCATCCGGAATGACGCGATCTGTCCCGAACTCCTCACGTAACAGGAGTCGCATCATCTTCACGAGTTCAGTCGCGCTCGACCCGGCAACGTACCCGACCAGCGGGATTTCGTGGTGCTGACTCGCTGCAATAACTCGGCTTAGCGTCGAGATGTACCGCTCTCGGGTCTCCGGCTTCAACGGATTCGCAAACGACGCGATCAACGGCCCGTCATAGAACACGACCGGCGTGTTGTCGATGTTACCTGCATCACGCGCGTCAGCTAACTCCGAGAGTTGGTCGATGAGTAGCCGTCCTTCGTGTTCGAACCGGTGATGTCCAACGAGTTGGGAATCAACGAACCGATAGTCTCCGTCTTCTGATTCTTGTGTGACCTCGTCAGGCGTCAAGAGTCGCCCCTCAACGCCGCGGTCAAGCCGCCCCTCGGCGTGATGGTGATTGACTGCCCATGCCGCTTGGACGTACGCGAGCGGAACGTTGAATTGCGTTGTCGGCGGGAGTTGTGACCCATCGACAGCCATCACCGAGACATCACGAATAATCTCGCGCGCCCACTCGTTAACCTGCTCGTGATTCTCCCACCCGTCACTCTCCGGGTACGGAACGATGATGCTGTCCACGTCATCGAACTCATCTGTCGGATACGCCCCGGGGTATGACGCGTCCTGAAGCGAGGCTCGAATCTCAGCACTCGTCCACTCATTCGGCAACCGCTGAAACGCCTCCTGATACCGCTCCACAATCCCCGTATCGTCTTCGAGATACGTCTTAATCGTGTCAACGTTCGCCTCCAATTCAGACGCGACACCGCGTTTATCGATCGGCATTAATTGACTGACACCTCCGACGTCTGCCGGTCTTTCTCGATAGTGATCGTGTAGTCAGTCATCGAATCGAACGTCTGGTCGTGACTAATGACCGTGAGTTGCTCGAAGCTATCCAGCTGTTTGAGCTGGGTGACGAGGTTCCGCTTCTTTTGCCGGTCAAGGTTCGCCGTTGGTTCGTCCAAGAACGCGATCCCCACAGACGCTAACTGTTCGAGAATCGCCAGTCGCACCGCAAGTGCAGCCGCCATCTTCTCCCCGCCACTCAGGGTCGAAAACGACTTTCGGACATCTGCATCGTGCACGACGATTTCGTAGTCGCTCGTCCACTCCAGCGTCTCAGCCGACGCGCCGCGAATCGACCGGAACAACTCATTCGCCCGGGATCCAATCCGGTCGGTAATGATCTCCCGCATTTTCGGCCCGGCCTCGCGGACATTCTCCCGCACCCAGTCAGCGAACTGCTGGTCCGCTTTCAGTTCCTTCACCTGCTGGAGTTTCTCCTGGCGCTCCTCTAACTTCTCCTCTAACTCCTCGATCGTTTCACGAACCTCCTTCAGATTCTCCTTCTTATGCTCTAATGACCGCCGATCACCTGCCAGTTCCTCCCTGAGATCCTCGATGTCTGACTCCAGCGTCTCGAATCGCTCTTCATCGAACGACGCTTTCGTCTCCTCCAGTTCTGCCTCCGTCTCTTCGAGATTCGTTTCGAGGTCTGCAAGCTCGCTCTCCAGGTCTTCGACTCTCTCCTGCCGCTCCTCCACTTGCGAGGCTTGCTGCTCGTGCTTGATGTACGTCTGATGTGCCGACTCCGTCTCTTCCAGCGTTTTCTTGACATCTACCAAGTCTTCATCCAACCCCTCGAACTGCTCTAACTCGTCTTCGATCTCCGCCAGCGCCGACTGTTCTTCCTCTAATTCCACCCGCTTTGCCTCCAACTCACCAGGGACATCAGCATGCTCCTTCACTCGGAATTCAGCAGTCTGGTACTCGTCGTACGCCTCCTCCAAGCCGTCTCGCTCGGTTTCGAGATCCGGGAGCTCCGCCAATTCGTCTTCCAAGTCCGCTAACTCCGCTTCCCACTCTTCCTTCTCGGCGCGCAGGTCTTCGATCTCACCTTCCAACGACTCGATTTTCTCCCGATGAACAGGGATCTTATCAACGCGCTGCTTGACCCCTCTCGCGGTGTCCCGCCGCTCACGCAATGCATCAAGTTCCTCGGCGAGTTCCTCACGTTCCGTCTCAATTTCTTCGATCCGGGCTTCACGCTGTTCGATCGTCTTCGACCGGTGATCCTCGTCTAACGGGCGGTCACACGTTGGGCACGGCGCATCAGCATCCGCGTCACGCAACCTGCCCAGCTGTTCTTCAAGCCGCTCCTGTTCGCTCGCCAGTTGCTTCCGGCTCGCCTCCCGGTCGTTGATCTCATCGGAGAGCGCTTCCGGGTCCGTCGTCGCTTCCCACTCGTCCTCTATCTCCGCAATCGTCTCCTCTTTCGCCTCGATCTCGCTCTCCTTCGATTCGATCTCCTCGGCCAACTGCCCGATTTCCTGCTCTAACGCCTCCACGTCGTCTTCGCGGTCTTTCAGCGATTCAATACGGTCATCGAGTTCCTCGTACCGCTCCTTCTCCGCTTCACGCGCCTCCAACGTCTCCCGAGCAGCCTCCAGTTCTTCCAAGTCCTCTTCCAGCTGTTCGACCTCAAATTCGATCGCCTGGATCGTATCTTCCTGTTCGTCTCGATCCTCAACGAGAGCGTCCCGTTCGGCCTTCAGTTCCTCTAACTCGTCCTGTCGTTCGCGCGCTTCCTTGTACCGGCTGTACCCCTCACGGTTCGCCTCGCACTTCTCCTGTGCCTCTTCGGCAGTCGCGAGTTCCTCCTTCGCCGTCTCCAAACTGTCTTTAGTCGAATCGATTTCCCCTTCCAGCGAGTCAGCTTCCTGGTCCAGGCGGTCGATATCCTCTTCAACGGCTTCCAGATTCTCGTACTCCGACTCTTTCTCCGTCAATTCGCCGGTTTTCCGTTCGATTCGCGCTTCAATTGTC
The DNA here is from genome assembly GCF_059752555.1 of Halorubrum sp. B52. Taxonomy (NCBI): domain Archaea; kingdom Methanobacteriati; phylum Methanobacteriota; class Halobacteria; order Halobacteriales; family Haloferacaceae; genus Halorubrum; species Halorubrum sp. B52. The sequence goes on from NZ_MWTG01000018.1 coordinate 111,943, forward strand.
TCAGCGTCATCGGCCAACGACTCCGCTTCCGCTCGCTCATCCGGCAGCCCCTGTACCTCGCCGGTGAGCGTATCAATGTCCCTGCGGAGATCCTGCTGCTGACTCTCGATCGCGTCCGGCACGTCCTTGAGCGTCTCCCACGACTCCTCGTATGCATCCAGATTCAGGAGCGCATCGAACGTCGCCGTGCGATTCCGAGGCGTCTGCGAGAAGTCCGATAGGAATCGCGTTTGGGGTACCCCAATGCTGGAACTCCAGAGACTGCTAAGTTCATCTCCATCTTCAACATCGAAGCGTACGCACAACCACTCCACCAACTGTTTCTTCGAATCGATATCCTGATCGATCCACTCGCCAGCATCGGGATCATACCGGTGCACGCCGTACTTCGACCGGCCGACCGACCGAACAACTCGGTACCGTTCCGTCCCACCTGGCGTGTCCTGCTTGAACGTCACTTCGACAGTTCCCGAACTCGCACCTTCCCGCACGAACTCCTTGTTGTTGAACGGGAGCGAGTCGAACAACGCGAAACCGATGGCCTCCTGAATCGTCGATTTCCCCGCGCCATTCTCACCGAGAATCGCCGTCACGCCGCCTTCGATCGGCACGACAGTCCGATCCTCATACGACTTGATGTCTTCCAACGCAACCTCCGTGATTCTCATTGTTCTACCACCTCTCCTGCCTCCGTCTCGACGTCTGCTTCGTCGCCGCCCGTCGTGTCACCGGACGCCTCTTCGTCCGTTTCGGCATCGGCGAACGGGTCTTCCTCGATATCCAGCACCACGTCATCCGCCAAGTCCGGGAACAACTCCTGGCGCGCCGAACTCACCGAGTCACGAATATCCTCAACGGCTTCGTCAGCCTGCGCCATCTGATGCGCGTTCCCTAACACGTCAGCGACATCGCCTGCATGATCATCGTAGATCGATTCCTTCGCAATCGTCTCGAAAACACGGTGTTCTAACGCAGCCGTGTTCAGCTGCCCATCTTTGAACACCTCGTCCTCGTCGATCTCCGAGAGAAGTTGCTGTACGTTCGCCGTCCGAATCCCTGTATTCACCTGTACGTACAACGCATCGCACGTGTCTTCCACCCACGCCGCAAGTTCATCGGTTCGGAAATCTCCACGGCTAAACTGCAACGTGCCCGTGAACCGAAGATCGATAATCGGTTTTCGCGGCTCGCCTTGTGCCGTGAACTCGTCCTGACTGCAGTACTCTGTCATCGCAGCCTGCTCATCCCGAACGTGCTCCTGAAACGCGGTTTCGAGATCACCGGGTGACTCATGCGCAGTCACGTCGAATTCAATCCGGTAGTACGGCCGTCGCTTCGTCGGATGATGCTTCACGTCGAACCCAACCGCGTCACCACCAGCCCTGGAGCCTCCGACATCAAGCGCGACCGAGTAGTAGCCGTGCTCCCACTCAGGTCGCCCTTCCCGCGTGTTATGCGCTTCCGGTGACCCAGGATTGTATATCCACTCGCCCGACTCGTACCGCTTGTGAATGTGCCCAAGCGCCAGGTAATCCACCACCTCTTTCACGTCCCGCAGTTCGCCGTGGGTTACTGTCCCGCCGAGCGTCGGCACCTCATCTTCCATCCCAAAATGCGCCAGCAACACAGTCCACGCCGGTTCCCCATGCATCTCATTCGTCTCCTTGATCCCCTTCGCCACTTGCTGGAGCGCCTGGTCTGTCTTCGCACCGCGCCACTGCAGCCCGAACACGCGAATCGGCCCGTCTACGTCCGCGGCATCAATATCATAAAACCCTGCAGACTGCCCCGGCTCTTCCGGCTCGTACGGATTGAACCACGCTGTCCCGGGATCCGCATTCAGTTCGGCCTGCAAAAACACGATGTGTCCGCGCTGATGCAGGTAATTCAACCACGTCACGTCACGCGGCGTCAGATTTTCATCGTGGTTGCCACGCGAGACTAACACCGGCACCTCATCAGGTATCCGTTCAAGTTCCTGTTCGATCTGATGCAGGATCTTCGGCCGCAGATCCCGCGAGTGGAACAGGTCACCCGGTAATAGAATCGCATCCGTCCCGCGCTCCTCAATCATCTCTTGGAACGCAGCACGCGTGGTCGATACCATGTCGTCCTCGCGTTGTTTCAACCCGTACTGTCGATGGCCAAGATGCGTATCAGCGATGTGCGTGAGTGTCAACATTCTCAGTGTATCGTGGAGGGTACTTGTTCAGCCGAGCGTGCTACCAAATCACGGGCCTGAAAGTATGTGACTACGTGTAACCGGACGGCTATTAAATGCCAGTCAACCAGGGTGAAAGTGAATTAGAGACGACATACAATCATCAACCGCGCTCGTGACGCCGTCAAACAAGGCCGCAAAGACAAACTCGGCCTCTTCATAATCACCCAAACCCCCGAAGACATCGACGGCGACATCCTCAAACAAACCAACACCAACATCTTCCTCGGCCTCCGCAAAGAAGTCATCACCAAAGTCCCCTCCATCCCCCGCGGCTACGAACAAGACCCCCAAATATACGGCAAAGGCCAAGCCGTCATCAAAGCCCCTGACGTCGAAGCCGTCGAAGTCAAAGGACTCCCCTACTGCCTCACCCAACACAGCAATTGAGGCTAGACAAACCATCATTTAATGGATAGAATTAAATGACTATTCTTCCACATAACGCAGTATGAAACGGGTCCCCGTCTCCTCAAGTAACCTCAGCAGTGTTGGGTATGATGAGTCGAACCAAGTTCTAGAGATTGAGTTCCACGGTGGAAGAGTCTACCAGTATTTCGATGTCCCCAAACGAATTCACCAGGAACTCATGAGCGCCAATTCGCACGGGAAATACTTCCACCGGAATATCGAAGATAAATACCGATACGATCAGATCAAATAATGCGTGTCAATTTAGTCCGTGTCCAAGATTCTCAAATCGAGAGGGCGGAGCCGTGAGTGACAGACGGACTCACGTTTCACGACTCTCAGTCGAGAACATCGGGAAATTCGAAGACTTAACACTCCAGCTGACTCCGTTCACACTCTTAGTGGGTCCTAACGACGCTGGAAAAACCACTCTCTTGGAGGCATTACAGACTGTATACGATCATTCGAGTCTGGACATTAAGCAGATCCGGCGTGATGTGACACGAGACACTGGAAGAGCACCCGACGCCTCAATCGAGGCGGTCATTGAAAACCCGCCGGACGATCTGGCAGATCGTGCCAATCTTGAAGAGGGTGATGCTGCAGGGCTGAAGATGGAATGGGAAGTAACTGGAGATTCAGAAGAAGATGTTTATTTGGAGTCCCCAGACCATTATCTGAGAGAGCGGGTTCCCGAAGATGAACGGCTCCACGAATGGCACTATTATGCGGATGGCGAAAAGGAGATTCTGGAGGATTACGATATTGAGCCAGGAAGCAACGCTGATGAGCGGGAAGAACAGTTTGAGGAATTAAAAGCTGAGATCCTCGAAAATCCCGAAGACACCGGTCTTGATTGGGTCTCTTGCGGAACCAGAGAATTCAGTCGTTTAGCTCCAGCCAGTGAGCAAATCGATACCGAGGATGTAGACAGTCCAATCAAGCTACTCTCAAAACTACTCCGTCAAGAAACCAAATCCTTCCTCTATGCCGAGGATGAGGATGGTGAGAAGAGTGGAGTTGACGAACTTGTCGAAATTGAGGAACAGGCGACGGATGCGCTTAACGAACGACTCGAAAGCCTCTCCGACAGGATGGTGCGATACCTTCCCGGTCTGGATAAGATCACAGTAGATCCTGATTGGAGTTTTGTCAACGGAGCAGATCTCTCCAATATCGTGCTTCGCCGAGATGGTGAACAGATCCCGCTTCAAGAACTGGGTGGGGGAACTAATGCCCGCTCGGCCCTCTCAATGCTTGAATGGAGCGCAGAGGCCAATGAAGGAAAAGAATCCGTCATCCGGACGATGGATGAACCGGATCACCGCCTCCATTTTGACGTCCAACGGAGGCTGGTCAATCTTCTCCGGAGCGACATCTCGGATGAAGATAGTTATCTCTCCCAGTGTATCGTCTCGACTCATAGTTTGATTATGGTCGATGGGACCCCCTTACACGAAGTAGTATATCTCCCTGAAGAAGTGGATACGAACGACGAACGAGCGCCGCTAGTTTCGAAAGACGAAGCAGAGGCTGAGGATTTCATGGGCAACATCATGGCCGGTTTGGGACTCTCTGCTAGCTGGGTCTATCTCGAACGAGCGATGATTGTCGTAGAGGGTGCAACTGAACACAAATATATCGAAGAACTATACCATCGAGTCACCGGTAGTACTCTCGTCGAGGATGGAGTCCAGATCTGGGATAGCCAAGGGTGTGGTCATATCGTTAAAACTCTCAAACGACTTCAGGATAGCGGCCGAGCACGAACGTTCGTCATCTTGGATTCCGATGCAAAAGAGCGAACCTATTCTGAGGATACTCTTGAAGATCATCTTGAGGAAATGTACGAAGTCGGTGGTTCAGAACCAGAAATCGCCTGGGTCGGTGACAAAGAACTTGAGGACACGTGGAAGAAGGACGACTTAGTCCAACTCGCTGAAAAACACTGGCCGCGTGCAGATGGCAACGACTGGGAGGAAATCCATTTTCAGTCAGTAGACGAAGCGGAGAAACCGAGTGGGAAAATAGTTGATGTTATTCAAAGTGGTTGCGCACGCAATATTCAAGACTGCCCTAGTGTGACAAAGCCAAATATTGGACTTAGGATGGGAAGATTAGAAGATGTGGATCACCCCACAGAGATTGTCGATCTTTTGGAACATGTGCATGAATACTGTAATCGAGAACGTTAGAGATTAGTTCTATATTGAGGTGGGGCTGGAGTTTTAAGAACAAGCGCAAATCTTTCCACTATTCACTGGATACCACGGGGAACCTTGAAAAAGCATTGTAGTCGCAGTTACAGTCAATCTCTTCTACTGGAGCTATCGGTGACAGAGGCGGCCGTGGGTTTAACACACGTCAGAACGTCAGCCAGTCGTCCTCTGCCTCTTCCGGGAAGAAGCTCTCTGCGTCGGGGAGCAACGGGTTCGACCCGCTTTCGGCATCGACGCCGGGCATACTAAATCCATCTGCCGGCGGCTCCGCAAACTCGTCTAGACCTAACATCTCTGCACCGAGTTCCGGATCCATCACGGGTTCCTCCATCGGCACATCGGGATCCAAGTCAGACATTCCAAATCCGAGACCTGGCTGTTCAACCGGTTCCACCATTGGCTCCTCGACTCCGGAGAATCCCGCGGCGACGTCGGTTAGTCCGAAGGGATCGCCATCCCACCGCAGAGGTGAACGATCCAGACCCGCATCGACCGTCGGCTCATCGACTATACCCACGTCTTGCGGTTCAATCGGTCCTTCGTCCATGACTGGCTCCCAGCCAGGGGAGCGACGGTCACCGAAACGGCCGAAACTCGGTGCGGTGGCATCTGAACAGTTGTCGTAGCCGGCTGTGTCATCGGTGGCCTGGCTGTCATCCACCGGTTCCCGGTCGGATGACCGCGGCCATGTTTCCGCCGGTTGCTGCCTTCTATCGGCGGCTGTCAGCGGGTTACGACGGCGGTCCACGTGCCAGTCCTGCTCACGGTGCCGCGTTTCCTGGGTATCGCGGGTAACCTGTCTCTGCCGGGCACGGGTATCGTCTCTCCAGTGATGTGCGCGACCGTCCGATGCATCCACGGACTGCATCGTCTCGTCCCGAGCATCGGCGCCAGCATTCCCGGGCGAGGGCATGAAGAGCGATTTGATGAACGACGAAATCTTGATCTCGATCGGACTGCGAACCAGTTCGTGACTCACGGCACTCGGCCCGACATCGACCTCAACGAGATCCGGGATCGGATCGAGACTGATGAATTCCGGTCCCCAGTCGACGTCGAGGTAACTGAATCTCGTGTCGACCTGGATAAACTTGATCGCGCGGCTTGAATCGACCGGCTTGAAATATGGGTTGTCGGTCTCGGTGGATAGGTTCCGGCGTGGCGACGCTGTGGCGGTGACGTGTCTTTGCCGGTGGGTTGACGTGCTCGTCTTTTTCCCCGCCCGAGAGAAATCGGTGTACGAAGCGGTTCGTTGCGCCGTCTCGATGTCGTCCGGGAGTGACCGTGGCTTATTCACCGTGGTCGACGCAGGTTCTGGTTCCTCCGAGGCCAGCGGCTCTGGTTCTTCCGATATTGGCGGCTTCGGTGGATTCGGGTCGTTGTCGCCTGCTGGCTCAGGTTCCTGCTCGGCAGATGCTGTGGACTCGGCCGTATGTTCCGTCTCCGTCGGCTGTGAGTCGATCTGCTGCGTCCCCGACTCCGTCGTGGACTCCTCGGATGTGCCCGGAGGCGCGGGTTCAGGAGCAGGCTGTGGACGCCGAGGAGGGGAAGGTGACGAAACCACCGTATACAGGACCATCGTCGTCCCGGCGGCGATACCTGCGGCCGCGTACCAGAGACCGGGAGGAGAACGCAAGCCGTCGACGAGCAGGAAGGCTGCCCCACCGAGGACCACGAACAGGGTGCCAAGACGGCCGAACACCGTCATTTCCCTATGATACCTTATGTTTCGTTAAATATCTGGTCCTAATACAGACCGTCTACGTGCGGGTCGCATTCGAGATTTTGACCGGAATAAAGCTTATACGTCCTTCAGCGGTTGGTTGACACATCAGATGGCGCCGGGACTGCTCAAAGCCCTCCTACAGACGGCGAACTACTTCCGGAACTGGCGGAATGGTGACCCCGAGAGTGCCATTCAGCGAGGCCGCAAGTATCTATTCTGGATACTGGTCGGTGGCGTCACTATCCTATGGATCCTCTACCAGCAAGGGATCGCCGTCCCAGTCGACTTCGCCATGTTCACCGGCGGCCTGCTACTTGTCGATATGTTCCAGTTCGGGACACTGCTCCGGATCGGGATGGCGGTCGACCCGCTGGTCGGCGGTATCCTCGGCACGATAGGGCTCGGCACCCTGGCGAAGTTCTTCCGTGACCTTGGCGGGCTATCTGCCGCCATCAATTACTTCTTCTCCATCTGGTAAGCGCCCACACCTTCACTGATTCAGACACTGTATTCCGGGCTAAACAGATCCATATCCAAATCCAACGACCACAACGACTCTTCATCACCGACGTGCTCGTCAAGATCATCAAGCAGCTCCTGTGGAATCTCGACGCTGACCTTCGGCATACGCCCGTATTCGCAGACGAATATCTTCATGTTGTCGCACATCATACCGAACTCACTAGCAGTTCTTTCTAATACACAGTAGAGTACCGATGTGGTTAGTCTGGTCTGTGGAAACTCACAGCAACTAATACAGTTTGATCCGGGTGCGGTCAGTACAGAGATTCAGTGTAACAGTGGGGGTTAGGTTTTTTATTATTTTAGTGAGCATTCGCTCCTATGACACCATCACCGGATACCGTTGTAAACTATGTGGAGGATGCTCTTGAAACACTATTTGAGGATGATAGGCCGCTCCTCGTCAATGACTCTAATGAACGAAGTATTACCCACAGGCTTGCCATCTATCTGGAACAAGAAATTAAAGATCTGGAACCAGACTATGTGGTTGATGTAGAATACAATAGGGTGACTGAGGAAAACGGTGCGACCGATTCTATAAAAAAACGCGTTTCATATGATGAACTTACCGATTCGTGCAGAGGCAGAAGAATACAAGACGATGACACAGATGCTCAAACCGTTTTTCCGGACATCATCGTTCACGAGCGGGAATCAAGTGATCATAACCTCCTTGTAATTGAACTTAAGAAAACATCCTCTACTGAATCAGGCGATTGCGACAAAGAAAAGATAGTGCGTTTCCGAGAGGATTTGTGCTATAAGTATGGTATCTTTCTCCAGTTGAGGACCGATAGTGAACCTGAGATCGCAGAGTGCGCTCTATTTTTCGACTGATTATTCAATATTCATTCCAGTGTATATGTCTATTTCAATCATATGTAACCGATTATATGTTCGCAGGATTCCGTGAGTGGCTGTTTCATACGAGAATGGATCTGATGACCGGATTTCAACGGAGCTGGTATTGACCAGTAGACTACGAGAACTCCGGCCGCTCAGCATACGCGATCGGATCACGTGACCCAGCATTCCGGAATGCCTCAAGGCGGAACGCACACGCATCACACGACCCACACGCCGGCTCCTCGTCACGGTAACACGACCACGTCATCTCGTACGGTACACCGAGCTCTAACCCACGCTCCGCAATCTCTGTTTTCGACCATTCGACGAACGGTGGCTTCAACTCAATCTCTGTCTCCGGTTTTGTCCCGACGTCGATTACGTTCTGAAAGGCGTCGAAGAACGCCGAGCGACAATCAGGGTACCCGGAGAAATCCTCGGAATGCGCTCCGATAAACAGCGCCTCCGAATCAGTCGCTTCCGCGTACGAGGTCGCCATCGACAACAAATTCGCGTTCCGGAAGGGGACGTATGACGTCGGAATCTCGTCACTCTCCAGATCCGCGTCAGCCACGTCCATCTCCTCGTCCGTCAAACTCGACGCCCCGATTTTCGAGAGGTGCCCCGTTTCGATGTGTAGGAAATCCGCCGCGTTAACCTCCTCAGCAAGCGCCTGTGCGCACTCGTACTCCTTGTCTTCGGTGCGCTGCCCGTACGACGTGTGCAAGAAGTACGGCTCATACCCTTGCTCCATCGCTTCGTACACCGCTGTCGCACTATCCATCCCGCCCGACACCAGAATTACCGCGCTCTCGTTACTCATGAATTGTCAGCCTCGTCGAATTGATTGCTATCCTGTCCACCACGCCACGGGCGACATCCGCGCCGCTCTCGTGGCACCACACTGCTTTGACCGGGACAACGTCGTGTCGTGCTCATGTTCCAGGCGCGTCGTTCCACAGGTCCACGTGGAGTCGCGGCGTGTACCGGTACCCGTACTCCATCGCCAACTCCGCGGCTTCGCTTCGCGTCCCATCGAGTTGCTCCCGCGTCATCCCTTCCGGCATCAACAGGACGTCATCGTCCGCCACGGTCGTCGCGGTCGCTGCCCGCACCCGCTCAACTAGGTCCGTGATCTCCGGCAGATCTGACTCGTCCGTCACGACGAACTTCAGCTGCGTCTCGTACGCATCGACCATCCGGGAGAGCGCGCCCATGTCGATCCGGTTCGCTTCGTGTTTCTCCTCCCACTCACCGTCACCTTTCGGGTCCCGATCCGGCGTCGGCGTACTACTCGCCAGTTTCGGACTGATACTCGCCAGATCGATCGTCGCATCCCGGTAGATCGTCCCGTTCGTCTCCACCGTCGTGTGATACCCTTCCGCGGCCAGTCGTTCGAGGAGTTCAACAGACTCCTCGTGGATCAGTGGTTCGCCGCCCGTGAGCACGACGTGGGTGGCTTGCTCGTAGGACTGGATTTCCTCTACGATTGAATCGACGTCGCGCCACGCCCCGGTCGGCTCCCACGACGTATGATACGAATCACAGAACCAACACCGCAGATTACACCCAGACGTCCGCACAAACACCGAGGGCACGCCAGCAAGCGTTCCCTCGCCCTGCAGCGAGTAGAACACCTCGTTAATCGGGAGGCCCTCACCAGCCGCATCAGCGTCCGCAACAGGTTCCTCTGCGTCACTAGCGACCGGCATCAGTACGATGCACAGAGCTCGCCAGTCTCGCTCACCGACACCGACACGTCCGACACGGTGTCTGGGAACGCCTCAAGCATGCGTTGTTCGAGCAAGACGCTCATCACCTCCGCCGTCGGCGGGTACTCCAACACGACGAGCGCGTCGCCGTCGCCCGACGCCTCAAACGCGTCAACGAGCGGATCGCCTTCCTCGACGAGGAACCGATGGTCCCACGCGTCGATGACGTCCGTGACGTCCCCTTTGTCGACGACCCAGCCCTCCTCAGTGAGTTCCCCAGTCACTTCCACAGTAATCTCGTAATTGTGGCCGTGTGGCCGCGAGCACTTCCCATCGTGATGCAGGATCCGGTGACCCGAGCTGATCCGAATCGGCTTATCATCTCCAATCAGCAGCGTTCGTTGCCCTGCTTCCTGAAGCGCATCTGCTTCGGATTCGTCTCTCGATAAACTTCGGGCCATACTCGAAGAATATTCGGGGAATATATAAATATTGAGTTTCGTTACTCCACCGATGGAACAGCAGCACCACCCGCACTCACGGACATCCCACCACCAGACCTCTTGTCGCCTACGTGTGACAATCCGATCCGAGTCGCACCAACGCACCACACGCACCTGTACGGTCACAGACGGTGGTGGCAGCTAATGGAGACTGAGGATACACGTGCGATCTTCACTGCCGTGTTCGCCGGCTCAATCGTCCTCGCAAACGTACTCGCCGCGAAACTCACGTGGATCGAACTGCCAGGGCTTGGCGGCGTCGCCGTCCCCGCCGGGTTCGTCGCGTTCGGCGTCGCGTACCTCGCCTCAGACCTGCTCGTCGAGTACCACGGGAAAGACTACGCTGCGACCGTGGTCAACGGAACCGTCGTCACGCTCGTCATCGCGTACGCACTCGTCTTCCTCGCCATCTGGATGCCATCCGCCCCGTTCTACGGCGGGCAGGAAGCATTCGTTTCGACGCTCGGCGGCTCCGCATCAATCATCCTCGCCTCAGTCGTCGCACTCGCCGCCGCCCAACACCTCGACGTCCGACTCTTCGCCAATCTGAAAACTCGCACCGGCGGTCGTCATCGCTGGCTCCGAAACTGCGGATCCACTGCGATTAGTCAAGGTGTGGACACAGTCGTGTTCATCACGCTCGGCTTCGCTATCTTTCCGGCACTCGGCCTCGGCGGAGACCCGACGTGGGGCTGGGCACTCGTCTCGATCGTTGCTGGACAGTACATCGTGAAATTGCTTGTCGCGCTGATTGATACGCTCCCGTTCTACGCCGTTACGGAGTTCGTGGAACGGCCAGCTTAAATAGACGATAGGTAATATCACCGGTGATCTGCAAGAGTGGATGTATTGAGTCGAACCTTATTTACTAACTGATCGTCGAAGTCAAATTTGCTAAGATCTCCGAAGTTGAATGTGGAGATTTAATCGTCAGAATCAATTCTAGTGCGTATTTTGTAGCCGAATAAGGAGTTCATGTGTATGCTACTGAGGTTGCACACCGAAGATGGTATTGAACAGATTTAGATAATATTGGACTAATTTTATGTACGGTCCTATGATGGGATTAGAGGATGAGTTCCAGATCAGATGTTCCACTGTCAGTTAGAAAAGTTCTGAGATATGGGGAGAGACAATACGGCCGCGAATTCGATGATAAAGATGTCGAGCTACCCGGAATTTTATCACAACTTGATGAGGAAATAGACAGCTCTAACGTAGATATTGATGACTTCTCGGATTACTTTTCCTCACTGACCAGGCGGGAGTTATACACAGAGGGACTGTTATTGGGGGCAGTTCTCAATGGTCCATATACGAAATTCACAATACCAGATTATCAGCGGAATTACTCGTGGGATAAAAAACAAAATCAGCGATTCTGGCTCAGTCTCTCTGACGCTATTAATAATATTGGCGGTGACGATGTCCCTGAATTCTACATGGGCTCGATGTATGTTGCTGATGAGCGGAATACTCTCGAAATCATTGATGGACAACAGCGGCTTACCACTTTACTTGTTATATTACTAAACATTCGTCGATATCTAAAATCACTTGGACAATATACGGATGTGGGTTCGCGTGGTAACGTATGGGACCTTGCTGAGTTCATTGTCGGGCCGGAGTGTCTCAAAAGGATGCTCTATGATGGTAATAATCCAGTGTTGCGCCCCAGCGATGTCGATGAACCATATCTGAACCTGCTATTCCGCGAAGAGCCTGACCGAATCGTCTCATATGCAGAGAGTATTGACATCGAATCAGGTAGTCGTCGAATCGGTGTCGAGACCCTAATTAATAGGCATCTCGGTCTTGACCCAATAGATATTGAAGACAATCTATCCTCTTCTGAACCTGGAACCCTCTATTACGGCAAATCACATGAAAGGCTTCTCAACGCAAACCACACTTATCGACAAGAGATCGGGAAGCTGATTGGAGCTGTCGATGGCTGCATCGAAAGAGAGCTTGACGCATCGGTTGAGCAAGTTGATGGTGACGAGGTGACGATTAACTGCACTACAAAAGGGTATCCGGCGATGAATGTGGAGGTTATCGTCAAAGATGGAGATGATGTAGCTCAACGAACTCGAACAGATGAAACCGGAACTGCAGTGGTCGACTTATCTTCCGCCCCTGATGGAGGTAAACTCATTGCACGCAGGCATGATGCACAGCAGACATTCTCATTTTCTAATGCTTCAAGCCTGATATCCAAAACGGACCGTCTCAAGGTGCTAGATTGCGATACCGATCAGGAAGAGGTGCGCCTGCAGATATGCCGAAACGGAGAACCAGAACCCGATACTGATGTTTCGATTAATAAACTAGAGAAGTTGACAGATCATGAAGGTATTGTTGAGTTTACCATCGAAGAAGTAAACGCGGCTACAGACGACACGTCTTTGGATGATGAAGATGATCCATATGAGTTCAAAGCGCTAAGTATAAAGAGACAATTCGGCAGTGTTGACGACCTGCAAAAGGTGGAGCCAACGCTAGATACAATATGTTCAGACAACGATCAGCGGGCCAACGTATTGATCAATCTATTTCAGATATTATTGCATGCAATGCGTATTGTCTATGCTGAATTCTCGCTAACTGACGATGAGTACAAAATCGAGATTTTTCAATCACTGAATGACCGTGGAAAAGCTCTCGATGTTTCCGATATTATTCGTGCACGAGTCATCGCTTCTGACGCTTCAAACCCTGAAAACTGGAATGAGATAGTCAAGCGATTTAACGACGATGATGATACTATCATTCAATTCCTGAAAAACTACATAGTCGCCACACAGGGCATTGAAGCTCCAAGTGAGGAAGATGTCAAATCTCTCTTCAGTCTACGGAGAGTTGGTGACCCTGAGATCTCGTCTCTCCTGTTAAATGATCCTGACGCAAACCTCGAAAAACTAAGCGAATACTCAAAACGCTATTATGAGATTAAAGAGGCCAAAATTCCAGACGATACTAGCGAGATTAATAGTCTTGACAATGATGATAATACTGACCGTAATTTGAAAGCTGAATGTGAAATAGCTTTCAAGCATCTCAATAAAGTTGGAAATGTCTGGGAGCCGTTTGTTCTGTCTGTGTATAAAAACTTCTCTGACGAGACAAATCAGGGAGAGTCTATGATAGAAATTTTCCGTATTGTCGAACGAATTATTTATCGATACTCATTTTTTGGACAAGATATCGCATCAACAGTTATCTCGGATTTATTCCCGACTGCCTGTCAGGAGTACAACTCAGGAACCGTTGATAAATACGACCAAGACGAAGTCCGAGAAATGCTCAAGAGAGAACTTCCAAACGGACTTGAAGGAGATGCAGTAACTAATCAGCTTGTTCGTAAAGAGGGTTGGACGACAAAGAAAGTTGAAACTCTATTCCTAAAGCTTCTGGAGGATTCACTTCTTGAGACCCGCACCCGAGGTACCTATACTTCTGGCCATTTCATGGTCGACCCGGAAGCTGACCTCACAGTCGAACATATCTTTCCACAGACGTTCGTTATTAGTTCCGATGTTGAGAACAAGATCGCATGGTTAGAACACTTTTTCGACGGTGTTGACAGTGGGAAAACGGTTATGCAGACAATAGATGGAATTGATCCTGATGATCCGGAGCTTTCCCAGGCTGACAACGATGATATCTCTGATTTATTTGTAGATGATATCGGAAACATGCTTCTGCTAATTCGGAGCGATAACTCAACCGTCAAAAACAAGTTATTCTCGAAGAAGGCATGTTTCTATTACCTAGTCTGCCGTGGTGATCTACGGCATTCTAGTGAGTATTTATTGCAAAACAGCATACATATGTTAGATATTGTCAATTTGATCGAAGAATTTGCTGACGAAGCAAGTATGAGCGACGGTGATCTCGCCAACATCCTGGGATTACTTATTGATTCACCCAGTGATGGAACCATTCCAGCGATAACTAATGAATTGGACCGAAGTATTTCGGGGAGTGACTTGGAACCCACAGAGTACGACGGTGAAGTCAAAAATGCAGTCTCAGAATTAATGTCATTCAATAATGTTGATGAAACTGATTCAAGTAATACACTTGTGTCGGAATACAACGAGATGTGGGATTATGAGTCAATGATTCAGCGAAAGGTGTATATTATCGAGAAATTACTTGAATCCGTTACGATCGAGGGCTACCCAGATGAGTTTGATTCCGATATTGAGCAGCTCGTAAAAGAGGATATGCAGCGACGGCTTGACTTACGCCGAACATCCTAGTCGAAAATATCGACAAAATTAACAAATTTACACAATTGGCTCATCTGTCACTGCGTCTTCGTCGTCATGAAGCTCTACGTCCAGGTGTCCTCGGCCAAGGATGATATTAGCGATGCGACAGTGAGCTTGATGAGAACCGCGGTGAACATAGACATGGTGATCGGGAGTCCCTCAACTGATTCACCGATATACTCAAACATCCTCATGAACAACAGAGAAGCCATAGAGAACTTACGGACCGTGATTTTCAGCAATCGGTAAGCGAGCTAGAAGGCCACCTCAAACGTGATATTTATTCGGATACCTGCTAGCGGCTCGGGGGACGGAGCGGTATAACTTGGATTCCGGTCAATCCCGGAATCCGGTATACACCTGTACGGAGACGGTCCGCCCATCGAGTTCGGGAACCTTTGTGCGAGAGAGTTGTATCGTCTCAACGGGGTCTCGGTCAGCGATGAGCGCTTGGTAGAGCTGCTTCCACGCTTTCTGTTGCTCGTATTTTTCGGGGTCACTGCTGACAGCCCGAAACAGGGATTTCGAGACGACGATGAAGAGCTTCCGCTTCATCCGACTGGCACCGACGTTGAACCGGTTCGCATCGAGCAGAAACTCAGAGATCTGATTCACGTACCCTTGGTTGCCGGCAGTCATCGCCAGCGCCATCACGTCACGTTCGCCGCCCTGGAACCGTTCAACGGTATCGACAGTTAGGTCAACGTGGTTCTGCATTCGCCGACGCATCAAGCGGAAGGGAACCACGACGCCCGCGCTCAGTTCGTCGGATTCGGGTTCTTGGGCGACAACTGGAAGCGGATCAAGCACCCTACCAGCCAAGTAGGCCTCGACGGGGCTGTCTTTGGTGTAGACGTTATCGTCGTGCAGTAAGACGGTAACACGCGTTTCTGGATCGAGCGCGGCGTTTACCCAGGGAGGGAGATCGTCACTGCGGACGTCCGGAATCGTTTGTGCCGACCCGGCCGACTCGAGCGTGATGTTGTCCCGGTGGTAGAACAGCTCGGTTTCGAAACGAGCCATTGCGGGAGGAAGCCGATAGGTTAGTTTCAGCTGGTCCATCGGGAGTACCGCATCCTTTTCACTCCAAGTCGGCGGTTCACGATCGAACTGTTCGAAGTTACTGTCCTGATCACCGCGGAGGAACCGGACGAAATCAAGTGCGGAGACTGCAGGAGTGTTCTCTTCAATCGTCTGGCGATCCTCTCTCTCCCAATCGTGTGCTTGGATGGGCTGCATCTGACGATGGTCTCCCACGAGCATCAGCTGCTTGTCCCGGCCGAGGAACGCGCCGACGAGAAATAGCAGGGGGAGATCCATCATACTCGCCTCGTCGACGAGGGCGAAATCGAAGAGCCGAGAACGGCCATCGGCCATGAACTCCTCGACCGAATCGGCGTCCTCATCGATACTCCAGCGCACACCGTTCACGAAGTTCCGAAGGGTTACCGGCGTCGTGAACACGATGAGGGGACCTGGCGCCTCGTTTCCGAGGACGTATTTCTCGAAGATATCTTGCAGTTCGTCACGGTCATCGTAGGCCCTGTACTCTCGGACGTTTCCGGGGAAGTCGCCCGAAAGAGATCCGGATTGCACCCGAATGAGAAGCGCGTTCTCAAGTACCCCATCCTCGGCGAGTCGTTGTTGTGCGTCTGCAACTGACCTAGCGAGTTCGTCGACGGCGTTGTGTGAGTGGGCCGTTGCGATCCCCGAAAACGACCCGGTCGAAGCGTTAGCGCGTGCGAGTATCGCCGGGGCAGACGCATACCTCGTTTTTCCGGTTCCGGGCGGTCCCTGGAGTGCGGCAACCGTGTGGTCCGTTTGTGAGACGAACGCCGTCTGGTCGTAGTTCGTCGATTCAGGCATTACTTGGTCGAACTCCTCGAGGAAGGATCGGACCGATGTAGGGTCGAACTGCGGGGAGTCCCGTCGAAGCGCGTCCGAGATCTCGTCGTCGTACAGATTGACCAGCCGATTATGTACGTCGTTTTGGCCGGCATTTTGCAGCGCGGCGTGAGCACGGTGGGCGACGAAGTCATCGAGTGCCGGGTCCAGCACGAACTGCATCCCTTCCTCGATGAGTTGACGGTCCCACTCGTCGTCCTCGTCGGTCGTCCAGCCAGAATGGTTCGGTTTGAATCTCTCCCTTGACCTACTTTGAGCTCCGAGGAAGGAAATCCGGACCGTACCCGTCTCGGTATCGACACGAGTGAGTCGTCCCAGCACCTGATTTGCGATCCGCTGTGGTGATCTCACGTCCTCAGTTAGGCTTCCGTCGCCGTTACGTTTCAACGGCGTCATTACGACGAAACTCCCCTCCTCGAGCGAGAGAGGAGTGTCGGCCTGAATCCCATCCTGTGAATCGTCCCCGAGCGACCGGAGTATCGACCCACCGAGCCACATCCGTGGCTCTGAGTCATCATCGCCCTCTTCAGGCGGTTCAGTAACCTCGAACGGGATTGCGCGGCCGGTCGTCGTGCGTTGACTGAGTGGTGTCCGGTAGTGGGAGACGAGCTCGCGCCGATTCGCACCGAATTCGAGTTCCTGATACTCCAGACATGTCGACTGAAGCTCAGATACGCCGAGCGTATTCTCGCGGAGGTCTCCAAGCTCAATAGGCTCTTTCGTCATCGTCGCGTCCTTGTCACGAATCGAGCGCTCGATATGCTCATAGGCCTCACAAATGGAGTGAACGACGTCCTCAACGTCGTCTAGTGTCACTCGTGATGACCCCGCATCGGTGTGGTGACGGTATCGCTCGATCTGTGACTGCATCTCCGGATCCTCAGCCAGATCTGGTTTGAGGAGATCGAATTCTTCGGTAGCGTAGAGGTACTCCAGCGGAAGCGTGTCCTGATTTCGACCGAGAATGGGGAATTCACCTCTCAAGTGGTCCGAGGCAATTTTGAGACCATCGTCGAAATCGAGGAGGATACGAGAGCCCATCTGATCGTACGAAACGGTCGTCTCGAAGAAGCCAAGGTCGAATACCTGCTTGAGTGGCACCTCTTCAGCGTCCCGTGGACGCTCCCAGTCGAGTTCCGTATCTCTCGAGTAGAACTGAGCTGCTGTTTGAACGACGCCCAGTCCCGGGTATCGGAACGCGTGTCTGTCGCGGAACTCGTCTCGAAGGACACTCACACTCGTCTGGTCGATTTCTTCACGGTAGCCGAGAAGGGTCCGAATCGCCTGTGCGGCATCCGATTCGGGATGGCGCTTAACAGCGTCAATAAGCGTCCGCCGCTGGGAGTCCCCGTACGGATAGATATGGACGAAGCCTTCCGTATCGCTATACCCCTCCTCACTGAGGTCAGGGCGAACCTCGTTGACCGCAGAGGAGAGCCTCTCGAAGAACCGCTCGATCAACCGGCGCTCTTCTTGATCTTTACGTTCGTTGTTTAGGTTCGGAAGCTCATCCGGGTGGCTGACAATAAACTTCCCAGTGTCGTGCTCATCCTCGTATCGGCTGGACGTTACCTTCGCCGCGAGAAGCACGACCCGATTGCGTACGAAATCGTACTGGACGTAGGGATAGACTCGCACGAGTGACTTCCGAGGATAATCGAGATTGAAGCTCTCCGGCGGATTATCATCGGGAAGGTTTCGACCGGAGCCGATGAGGTAGTCTCCCCACGGACCGGCCTTGTCGGATCGTTGTTGCCACTGATCTTCGTAATCAGGATCGATCTGCCGCAGGAAACGGTGGGCGATCTGTGCGGTATCGCGGAGGTTCGAGATCTCCGTTTCCCGTAGGATGCGCGTGACTAATTCCGGCTCCTTGGGGCGCGGGTGGACATGAGAAGTCGCTCTCCGATTACGTTCCTCAGTCGGCCAGTCATAGAGCGTTGCGAGGTCGTGGAGGTCTTCGATGCCGAGACTATTGAGGGACTCCTGTACGCCCTCACTGAGCCCAAGCAGAGCGAGGTTGTGGTTCGTCACCGAGTGCGCGATACATTTCGACTGCTTAGCACAGTCGTCACATCGGGCGTCGATTCGGTAGGTAGGCGGATCGCCGGATTCTCGCATCTCGTCGCCGTCAAGGAGCTCAGCGTCAAGCGCACCGTCGGGTTCAAGGAGGAGTTGGATATCGTTCTGGCGCGTGCTCAGATCGAATGTTCCGACTCGTCGTAAATCGAGATCACCGGTGGATGTCACGAGAGCCGCGAGGTCGTTCCGTTCCGGTTCCTGTGACACGATACTCGCTGAGACGCTCGTATTGATGTCCGCAAACAGAGACTCAAGCAGAAGCGAGTAGATGGCAGCTTGTAGCTGGTGGTGAGTTTTCACTGAACTCGAGGACTTGAGTTCGACAACGCGTACCTCCACGCTTCGGGGACCAGGAGCGGTCGTGTCCGGGCTAGCGATGACGATGTCCGCATCACCACGAATGGGCCACGCACCGACAG
Organism: Halorubrum sp. B52; assembly: GCF_059752555.1. NCBI lineage: Archaea > Methanobacteriati > Methanobacteriota > Halobacteria > Halobacteriales > Haloferacaceae > Halorubrum > Halorubrum sp. B52. The sequence continues at coordinate 130,792 of NZ_MWTG01000018.1, forward strand.
TCCCCTCGATCCGTGGTTGGAAGAAGACGATTGGGTTCGACCTATCGCCTGTCGCAAGGTCTTCGACGACTGTTCGAAGCCGTTCGATATTTGTCTCCGGGTCACCGCTCCACCGTTCGTCGAAGGGGTGGTCCTCATCGGCCGGTCCGATGCTGTATATGTCTGCCTCGAGAAGGTGGCGGAGCTGCCCAGCTTCGAACGCTTGGCCTGTTGCGGCGAGGAGAGGACTCAGGGAGATATCCGAGATAGAACCGAGGTTCTCGTCGACGTAACGGTGGTACAGGTACATCGGGCACTGCTGAAGTTTGTAGAACTGTGCGATCGCACTCGGACTGACGGTCGTTCGCTGAGAGTTAGTCATGGATCGAAATGTGTCGGGTGAGAGTCTGCTGGCTCTTGCTCGGGGCTATCGCTGTCACTGGAGGTGCTCTACGTAGCGATCGACGGCGTCACGTTCCTCCGGCCACGTATCGCTGCGAACGTTCCATTTGAAGCCGGTCCCCTTCTCATCGCCATTTTCGAGTTGCCACATGTAGAGACGCGTCTTGTGCGTCGATGAGTAGTCGTCCTCGTACTGGACGACGGCAGTCCACCAGTCGTCTGTCTTTTTGATCGTCTGTCCGCCGACCACGTTGTAGTGCTGGACGGGGAAGTAGGGCGTATCAGCATCAACGGTCGTACCGGCGTAGTCTTCGACGACGCGTCGCTCGGCCGCCCAGTGGTCTGGGTCGATGTTCCACTTATGTTTCGTAACCCATCCCTTGGTGTCATTGTCCCGCCAGAGGTACAATCGGATCTTCTCGTTTCCGTATTCGTCTTCGGAATGGACGATTGCGCGCCACCATCCCCCAGATTTGCTGAATGTGAGTGCACCAACTGGCGTGAGGTGTCCCTCGATCGGATAGCGAGATAGATCTTCCGTCATCAATACATTAGTGGAACAGCACCTTACTTAAATAGATAAACGGGACACGAACGAAACCAGCCAGCATCGAATATCTACAGTTGCTATCGAGCTAGAAGCTGGACTCCGGCGGGGAGAGTTCCCGAATATCTTGGTAGTGACGTGAAATAGTGACCGTCGAGACGTCGGCGGCCTCTGCTACTGCCTGCTGGTTGATCGAGATACCTAGGTCGGTCGCGGCAGCGTACACCGCTGTCGCAGCGATTGCAGCAGGATGTTTACCGATGTGCAATTCCTCGTCAGTTGCCCGAGTGAGATACCCGCTTGCTCTGCGTTCGACGTCCGGGTCGAACTCAAGCTCAGAGACGATACGTGGGAGGAAGTCCTGCGGGCGGGCGGGAGGAATCGACGGTTCGAACTCGACACGAAGGACACTCACGTGATTGCGGATTTTCGATTCCGAGAGCGGAGAGTACTGAGCGAGCCGGCTGAGCGTCATCGGATGTCGACGCTCTCTGGCGGAGAGGAACACACACGCGGCGGCGAACCCCTCAATTGATCGGCCTTTTAATAACCCCTTCTGGACGGTTTTTCGGTACCAGTACGCTGCCCGCTCACGGAGCGGCTGAGATAGTTCAACTGCTGCTGCGACATCGCGGAGTTCACGGAGGCCGCTTACGAGTGAGCGTTCATCACTCTGCAGCCGCTCATTGTACCGGCTGAGTCGATCCGTGTCACCGTGAACGGATCGAGTAATCGTGGTGCCGGTATGCACCCACTGTTGACTCTGCTTTGGCCCGAGTCGGCGGTCTTTGTAGTCGCGCCACTGGGGCTCGCTGTACTCGACCGGGGAGTCTTCGACTACAACGCCGCAGCCGTTACAATAGGTGACTCCATCCTCGGTGAGGATTTCGCCGTCGACGCAATCTGGACACTCTGTCCCCGAAGTCGTTTCACTGCGACTTTTGGGGTGGGGGCCGGCTGTTGTGGCCGAAGCTGCACTACTGGCGAGACGTTGGGGCTGACGGGAATTCGTTGTCGGTGCCAACAAGCCGGTGCTGCTGATGCAGCGGGTCGGTACTTATCCTGTTATGTGTCCGGCGTTCTCTTGAGCTTTACCCTCGGTCGACGCCTGAAAGGGTGGGCGATTGTCAGAGGCACGTTCTGTGCCGGGTTCGCCCAGTACGACAGAGCAACAGTATCTGACTTAAATTGATAACCGAGATCAGTATTCGAACCCTCGAGCGGAATCAGATGTGAGTGCGAAACCGGAAGACTCGTACACGCTCGAGATCGCGTTCTCCAGCTCATTCAGGTGAGAGTCTATGTCGCTGATTGTGTCAGATGGAAGCGCAGAAATGTACGCACCGAACCGAAACATCGCCTGTTCGTAGCGTCTTCCCTCGACATGTTCTGGAATTGTGCGTTGGAAGAACGCACTGAACTCGCCGAAGCGTTCCGGCGATTGGGTCGCACTCCTTGGAAGTGGCCGTTCTCCATCACGTCGTCTCGTTAGGTAGACATACGCGACCCAGCATCGAACATCAAAAATCGGGAAGCGAACGGAGTATTGGCCGGGACCGCTGTCAGCGAGATGGAGGAGAAACGCGGGAGTGACGACGGTCCGGTTTGCAAGTGCGCCGCGCTCCACGAGTAAGTCGGCTAACTGGCCGACTGCATCGCCGGGACTGTCTTCGAGGAGGTCGATCAGCTCATCAGTTGTGAGGACATCGGTAACTTCATCCACATCAACTCCGCGACTGAGGTCTTTCCAATCCCAGAGGGCTCGCGCGCGCTCAAGGGCGTCCGTACGACCTCGAATTACGTTTGTGTATGTCGCAGTGTCATCTTGTTGAGCCGAGTACTGGAGAGCCCAGTATTCGACATTAAGCGGTGATGTGGAAGCCATACTCTCGTTACACGTGTCAGGGTGATAATCCACCCGCCAGAAGACTGGCCGTCAAAAATTAGCGGGTTTCGTCAGGTATCAATTTAAATGGGATATGCTCTCTATACTGACTGAACGGTACCTGCCCGAAAAACTCCGACCAGGATGACTAAACGACCGAAGAGATTTACTGCTGCACACCCTCGCTGCGATCATCGGCACAAACGCCACTACCGTCGAGAACTGATGATTGACCTCACTGAAACTGAATCCGAACTCGTTGATCAGCTTCTCGACGTCCTCGGAGAGGCGATAGATTCACTCCCGGAAATCGATGAGAGCTACGCGAACAAGACGAAAATACAGAAGCTCCTGTTCTTCGCAATCGACGAGTTCGAGATTCCGGTCACTCATAGCTGGTATCTCGCCGGTGCTGTCGTCCCTGAACGGTCGATCGGTCCGAATGCACTCCAAACCGCTGACGGACCGACAGGACCAAGCAGTCCGTCAGTTCCGGAAACAGATTCTGAGGACGTGATTGAAAGCGTTAGCACGGTGGATCCGATTCTATTTACCGATTCAGGAGAGGAATTCGATTCGGAGCCATCGTCCGACCTCGAAGCGTACGTCTCCCGAAGCGATTTGCTGTCGTTCTACCGCCAAGAGATCCCCGACCTCTGGCACCAACGGACAATGCGATTCCTCCAGAACTTCTACCAAGAGACGGCTCCCGACGAGTACCGTCTTCTGTACATCGAAAGCACACATCTCCGGACGCATCTCGCGGACCTCGTCGACGCGATTGACACCATCATCGAGGGCGGCACCCCAGAACGGTCGATCGCTTCGATTCGGGAGTCCATCGGACTCTCGATTTCTGACCTCCACTACTATATCGGTCGCCACGACGACCTCAGTCAGACTCTCAGTGTCGTCGTTGAGGGTACCGATCTTATTGAGGACGCCGTAATGCGACTCGATCAGCATTCGAAGGCTGATCTCACTCCTGAACATCGGTCGGCCATCGAACGCCTTCAGGACTTCTTCTACTACTACATCTGGAAGTATCCCTGTCTCCTCATCTCAGCGAACACCGCGAGTGGCTCTCAGGCCGACCACTTGCACGCAGAGCAACTCGCCGCCTTCGAAGAGTTTGACGATCGCGTCCTCGACGAACGAAGCACAATCGCGGCTGATCTCGCTTCGGTCGACCTCCTCCCAGCACCAGGCGACTACGAACCGATCGACGATAATGTCCTGTCCGAAAGACTATGCGATTTATCAACACAGTATCTCGAATGAGAGAACATGCCCGGTATCGGAGATGATGATGCAGGGGTGGGGACACTGAGTCCCGACAACGTCTTCGTTGACACGAGTATCCTCCTCAACTACGCCCAGCGGGTTATTGAACGCGACCACACGTCTCCGTTAATCGATAGTGACGATGTCGAGATCGTCGTTGGAGTGACCGTCGCTAGCGAACTCGAGGAGGTCCGGGAACGCCGTGAACACATCTACGAGGATTTCCTCGCGTACCTCATCGACGAGGCGGAGGACATAGGTGAGTATGACCCTGCGTCACGGCGTCCATATTTTCAGACGAACGATGAGCGGCACGTACGAAACATTCAGATGAAACTTGCTCAGTTAGATGACCGGCGTAAGGTCCTACGTGAGCTCCGCCATGCACTCCGTTCGATCGAACGCCGGCTTAGCTATCTTGCCGATGAAGTCGTTCCAGACGGCTTGTTCGACCAACAGCCAGGACTGACCGTACTGTTCGCACTGCAGGACGTTATTCCGAACAACAAGGATCGAAGCGTCGTTGGCGATGCTGCACTCTGGTCCGCAGAGGGTGAAGAGAGTTCGGGCGTGTTTGCCACGACTGACCGAGATGATCTGCTCGATCTCGCGGACGAGATCAACGAGGTTCTCAAAGGCGCGAAGGGTGAGGAGTGGACGATCACGATTGTCCATCCAAAAGGTCTCTCAGCCGTCGATGAGGTTCGGCCACTCGATTCATCTACCTCGTGAATTAGTTCGAAGCTGTAATCTTCTTCTTAATTACTGCCTCTGTTGTAATCCTCAACCACTGATAGTTTGGAGAGGTCATGCTGGATACAGCGCGCGAGTCGGTCACCGAGGTCCCAGACTACGGACTGAACTCCGCAACGAGAGGTGCATGGTCACTACAACTGAAGCCCTTATGTCCGTACCAACACTCACCTGGGTTGAGGTCGGTTGAAGCTACCATATGATCAAATCGCTTTCCTTCAACGTCCGCTGGTGACACTCCCAACGCTTCCTCCGTTTGGGTAGCGTGACTCACGTCCAGAATATTCAAATCGCCGTAACCGTGTTGGTCCCGAAATACGTCCACCATTCCCTTGTCCTCTAACCCACGTAGGATATTCATCTCAGCCTCTACCCATCGTTCAGCGATCTCCCCCTCGTCCTCGTACCTCCAAGGAATGATTGTCCCATCCGCCAATTCTTGATTCGGGCTATTGAAATCGCCTGCCAAAATACAGGGCATGCTGCTCCCTTTCATTATTCGATTGTAGACATTTTCTAGAATCTTGATTTTCTCTTCGCCATGCATACTGCCCGGCACCGCCCGTACATTCCACAACTCGAGTGTCGTATCTCCAAGCGAAACGGTGGCGTTCAGGACCTTTTCAGGAACGTTCGTATCCCAGTCCTTCAAATCCGCACCCTCCCACGGCCCATATCGAATGCTCGCAGACATCCGTTCCAGATCACTTGCAGGACTCGTTTCGTGGACAGCAATCAGATTACCGTTCACGTGGTTGTAATCTTGATGGGGTGGGACAGTGCTTTCACGCAGTTCTGCCGCCCAATCCAACGTATCAACGATTTCTTCATATCCAATTTCCGCTAAGAGGTCTCGCCAACGCTCACGCTGAACTGTCGTCACCTCATTCAACAACACAATATCCGGCAGGCCCACACTATTTTCCAGATATGTTACTTGATTCCGAATTCGCTCGATACTTCCGTTCGGTGGAACCGCACCCTGAACATTCCACGATAACACCCGCAACGCAGTGCCGAGGCTCATACCTATCTTCTATCTCCGTGGAATGTAAACATCACTCACGGAATACAACATACTTATCTTAACCGTTGATACTATCGTCAAAACTGACGCTTCTGCCGACCACCAGAGTAATGGGTAAATGGTTGAATCCATACTAGAATTTAGCACACAGATTCGGTCGAATCTATTGACTTAGCAGAGCTAGTGAAATATAATCAACACTCACCACGCCTACGATATACCGTTCAATAAAGCGAACCAACGGCTAAAATTGGACTCTAAAGCGTATTTCGTACCCGAATACCGTATTCGCGTGCAGTTCTCTGGACCGGTCGTAGGGAGGGTCCAGCTTTTACTACCAACCAGTTTTTAATCGTATTCAATTTGACCGTTTTCCACTTTCTCCATCATTATTATAGATTTGTCAAGAGCTATTGCCTCATTTCCTGCTTGATAATAGTGAATTTCTTCTCTATCCAAAGATTCGTTTCCAGTCTCGTCTTCCGTTTTGTGCAGTCGTTCAAGCGGAATTCGATCACCTAGGGAGGAATACCAAATGCACAATTCACGAGATTCATTTACGAATATCCGTCTAAATCCCTGAGAATTTCGGTAAACCTTCCCTCCTCTCCAATCTCCCGGGAGATCGGTGTCATCTGGTTCAGGCTCAGGAGGGTACCTCATCAATAGCTTCCGTAGGGAACTAGGGTACGTGACAATTTAATTATGTGGGTTCGAAATAGGCTATTGAGAGAACAATACAGCGGTTCTTTCTTGACAGGCTCCCACCTTGTTGAATGATACTCATGCTGTAGAGCTACTCTTTACGGATAATATGCTTTATCGACGGTAAATACATACCCAGTATACATCAACCAGTACTATCAGATTCTGATTATTTCAGCAGAGCCGGTCTTCCCTAACATTATTTTCGTTTTTGTGTACGCTATTCCGATCTGATTCTGAGGGTTCTCCAGAGTCAAATCACCAGCCACTCTTAACGAAACTGAACGCGTTCATCACACAGTAAGATCGAGTGTCAGCTTGACGTACTCGGTCGCCGAACCGTACTCGTTTTCGATTACCTCACAGAGTTCCCGGTTGAGAGTAAGGCCGCCACGTGTGATATTTGCCGAGCCGAGGTAGACGAACGAGTCCGAGACGACAGCCTTCGCGTGGAGGCCGTCGATCTCCTGAACATGAACGTGCTCGGGGAGTCTCCGTTTGATGTAATCGTTGTGTGACTCCCCGGAACGAACCAGAAGATGGATCTCCTTCTCTGAGAGCGTTGCCAGCGCTTCGACGAGGGACACTTCCCGAGACTCGAATCGGTCGTTGATCGGGAGACTAAGGGAGACATCGCTCAGCCAGGGCGAGACTACGACGACAGGGTCGCAGTGCAGCAGCGTGAACCCGATGAAGTACGAGAGGCTCTCAGAAGGTAAGGAAAACGCTCTTGTCATCGAATTCACCTGCTGGGGGTATTTCTCGGTCGAACATCTCGGTACTAGTCTGGTCAGCGGGAACCGTTTCAGTAATATCCTCTCGAAGGGCTTCGAGTAGGACGTAACTGAGTGAGTCACTCTGATCCGTCGCGGCGATGCACTCCCCGAGATGGAGATTCTCCACACAGCCATCGATATCAGGCGAGAAGAACACCGTTTTTGCTCGGTCGACGTCGGAGAGATCTATGCTTAGCGCATCGACGGCAGTATCGGGGAACTCGTCCACCCCGTCTACCTGTTTCTGAGCGATTGTCTGCTTGACCCGAAACGCGTCGGTGGCGTCGATTTCCTCGTCGATTGCGAACTGTTCGGCTTTGTCAACGCTGGACAGGACTTCTTGAACGACCCGATCCACCACTGACTCGAACGGGGTATCGAGTGCTTCTCTGACCGCCGACTCGACATCGGGTTCAGCGGTCGATGTACAGAGCAGGTCGACGAAAGGTTCACTCGCCCACAGGCGTTCGTTGATAACTTGCGAGTTGTATCCGGCCCGGTTGATCGCTTCCAACACAGTCCCGGGATCGTTCGATAGGTCTTCGAAGACCAAGTCGACGACTCCCTGGCCACCCTCTGTTCGTTCGAAGATATACACCTCGCCTGCGTCGCGGTCGAATCCGTAGAACAACATCGAGGTGTTAACGGCGCTGATCTCCGAGACGATTTGGAGGTAGAAGTGTGCTGCCGTGTGATACGCGACGTACTCGTAGTCGATTTCCTCGAACTCGTGGTAGCGTTCGACGAGCGAACGAACGTCCTCGTCGACGACTCTCTCGAGGAACGACTCGAGATCGAACACGAGTCCTCGTGTGTCGATTTGGAAGCCGAGTTTCTCTTCCGGGCTGTCGAGTTCCACCTCGAACGGGTCCCGCTGATCGAAACTCACCTGCGTCCCCCATGACTGAGCAGGACGGATACTCAGCGTAACTCCGTCGAGAGTTACCTCCGAGGAGACGTCCGCAAGCGTTACCGAACCTGTCCGCTCCGTTTCCGAGCGGAGTTCGACGTTCGTACTCACCTGGGGGTTCGAATGAATTTTCCCCAGTTCACTTTTGTTGTGGCGTAGGCAGCTATCGATATCGGTGATTACCTGGTAGCAGACGGGACAGTACCGGACGATGTTCATGGCATCCTCACTCAAATCGGCCATCGCGGACAGCTCAATTGAGTCAGGTATGAGGATGCCGTCCTGGATCTCCCCGCTGACGTGCTGGGAGTAGTCCAGTTCCACACCGTCTTCTGTGACCCGAGTACGCGGTAGGAACGCGTACATCTGGTTGGTCTCCGATTGGTACTCCGATCGATACGGCGTGTAAGTACTCACGAGCTTGTCGATCGACTCATCAGTGCTGTCGCCGTTATCGGGGTTGAAGACGCTAAAGAAGCGCCCAGCACCACCGAAGTAGTTCTGGGGGATGTACCAAACCTCTCCGAGGCTACGATCGTTCACGCCGAGGTACTGCTCGAAGTAATACGCACCCCGGAGGAGCCGCTTGACAGCGTAGAGACTGAGGTGCGGGTTGCTAAACGCGACGTATTCTTCTAATTCGTCGAGTGCCTCGATGAGGTAGTGGATGCGTTTCTGTGTGCGGTAGTAATCCTTGATCCGTTCATCGTCGCTTAGACTGTCGAGCTGCATAGCCGCGTCTTGTACGTCGCTGAGCCTGTCCGTCCGAACTTGTGGGATCGTCCGATCTGTAGCACGATCAAGCCGGCTTCGGAATTTCATCAGCGGACCGGTTAGACTGAATAGGTCCGCGAGTAAGTCATCGAAATGTCGTATCTTGGTCTGTGTATCCCCTTCAGGAATTTCCGACGCAGTCTCTCGAAGGTCTGCTAAACTCGATTCGAGCGATGCTACTTCCTCCTCGTATCCCGTTTCCCCGAGCGCCTCGAGTTCGTCCTCATAGCCCGACACCTGCCCGGAGAAGGCGTTGATCAGTTCGAGTACCTGATCTTGGACCTTGTGGACATAGGTGTTGACCGTTTCTTCGCCCCGTACTACGTTTCCGTCATCGAGCTCGAAGAATGACTCAATCTCCTCGAACGTCTCGCGTTGGTCTTCCAGGTCTGACCTGAGCGCCATACGCGCCTCGCCGACGAGTTCCTCTGAGAGCAAAGGCTGTGAAGCGACGTCGACTCCGAACTCCTCGTCAAAGAATTCCCCCGGCGAAAGCAGTAGATCACGGTAGGCGTCGAACTCGAGTCGATCGCCGAGATATTCGTCGAGGAACTGTTCACCGGGGTCACGAAGGCTGAGACTGGGCTGATCTGCGATTCCGAGCGACACCTCGTAGTACTCACGGAACCGTGAGTGGATCCATTCAATGACATCGTTGTCTGTCTTGAGTGGTGTGCGGATGTCAGAGTCGAGGAACCGGTCCGCCCGGTAGAACATGTTCGAGTCCCCCGTCAGACTGGAGAGCATCACCGCAACGTGTGCGTCCATCCCTTCCTTCCGTGCGGCGCGACCGGCACGCTGCTTGAACGAGGAAAGGTCCCAAGGCGTCCTGTACTGCGTAATCGTCTTGATTTCCCCGACGTCGATTCCTACTTCTAAGAACGACGTGGACAGAAGGACGTCGCTGGAACCGACGTCACCCGAGTCGAAGCCGTGTTCGGCAGAGACCGGCATGAACGAGAGGTGTTCATCGAGGAACCTGTGATCCATCGCCTCAGCAACGGCCGCCCAGTCTTCGACATCATCGTCGCCGTCGCCGAGGTGGTAGCGCCAGAGCTCTCGGTTGTGGTCCGCGTCGAGAAGCTGCGTGTATTTTTGATTGATTTGCGAGATACTATCGATGAAGGCGAGCATCTTCCCACGCTGCCCGGAGGACTGCTCAAGGAGGCTGTGTCCGAGGAGAAGGTGCTGTTGGATCGACATCGACGACGCCCCTGGCCCATCAGGCGCGGCGAGCATGAAGTAGTAGTGTTCGTAATCGTCGTGGTCGTCATCGAAATCCGATGCGCCGGGTTCGACGGTGCGGATGTCGTCGTTCGACACGCCGAAGAGGCGCTTTCCGAATCGAGCCGCATTGTCGATGGTAGCGCTCGACCCCAACCAGAGGATGGGCTGCTCGGTAATCGCGTTGACGTTCTCGATGATCTTCGACGCATGAGCCCCTCGAATCTGGGTGTTCATGTGGACCTCGTCTAGGACGATTGTTTCGAAGTCATCGACCAGCGAATAGTGTGGCTTGAGAGCGAACCCTTCCAGTGACTCAAGTGTTGTGAGAACGATGTCGGGCCGGTTGTTGAACACCATGTCGTGGCGCGACAAGATCAGCTCACGATCGGTGAACGAGTGGTCCGGGTTGGCCTCACAACGGAGCGTGTAACTCTGGGAAGTTCCGTGGTACTCGAACGCGTTCGGACTGCCTTCCTCGCCACACCAGCAGTTGGCTAGTTTGAACCGAGGGCGGCCGCTATCACCAGTGAAGAAGGTCCGGTCGCCCTCGACCTCATTCATTTTGTACGGCATGCCACCGACGTAGACACCAACAGAGAGCTGATCATCGGTGTTTGAATTGATCTGGTGGATATGTTCGAGGACACGACCCAGTTGATCCTGTAGCAACGCCCGACTCGGGTAGACGATGGCCGTCGACTCCTGACGTCCATCACGAAGCAGCTGGTAGAGTGGACCCAGGAACGCCTCCGTCTTGCCGAATCCGGTAGGTGCAGAAAACACGGCAGCCTTGTTCTGATTCGACTCTCGCCGTTCCCGGTCGAGTTCATCGACCGTCTGCCAACTCTCGACTTGGAAGTCTAGTGGATCGAATCCAAACAGGTCGATGATCCCTTGAACAAACTCATCAGACCCGGTGTACGGGCTCGTCTGTCGTCTCTTCTGCCGCTCACGCCTGTACTTGAGCGCCTCGGTGACGAACGGAGGGTCTTCCTGATCCGCCCTGAAGATTCGGCGGTTCTGAAGTATCGCCTCGATCAGCGGCTGAATATCATCGTTCAGCCGAGATGACTTCGTGTTCCGGTCTACGAATTGCATGAGAAGAACGGGATACTATTGTCGTTCACCCGCCCGTTCTTCAAGCTTACTAACACCTCGTAACGAGGGGAGAGAAAGAGACTACGAGAGTGTCAGCTCAATATATTCGCCGATATCTGACTCAGCGAGCAGCGTCCGCTGTTCGGGTTGTAGATCGGCGTACGAGAGGCGTTCGTCGTCGATCATCCGCTCGATCAACGACCTGATATCCGGAGGATAGTGGCCAAACAGCGTCTCTTGAAGTTCATCAAACGCCTCACGCATCTCCTGACCGTATTCGCGGGCATTCTGAGCTAACTCTTCAAACTTCACGTCCTCCTCCGAATAGACGTGCTCCTTCCACCGCCAGTCGTCAAGGAGACCGCCAAGCGCCCGGAGGCGTAACTCGTTGACGCGCTCAACCCGGTCGTTCAACCGCTGCATCGCGGTAACCGTTGAATTGTGCTTCAGTCGAAGCTCCTGAATCCGGTTCTGTACTGTCGTCTCTGCACTCTCTACCTCTGATTCGAGCGCCGGGAGACGTTCCTCAATGGTTTCGTATTCCCCGCGTTCGAGCAAATCCATGACCTCGTCGACAGACTGGCGTGCCGAGGTGTCGATGTCGACACGTTCGTCGAAGAACGCACTTGCGAGTTCACGCTGGAGGAGTGTTTCCTCCATCGTCTCCGCTAGTTCGTCCAGTTCGTCAGCGAGATGCTGACGTCGATACTGCTTCTGTACGCTTTGTAGCTTGGCTTCGAGCGACTCACTGTCAGTCGACATAGTAGCCTCCGATCTCGAGGAAGTTCTTTGCAAAGTTGGATTCGGTGCCACCGCCGACAATCGAAATATCGTCGTAACGCTCGTAGACGTTGGTTTTCGTGAGTGTCATGCTGATCAGTATCGCTTGTAGCCGTTCGTCAGCCGACCTGTTCTCAAGGTCACCAGCGAGACGAGCGGCGTCCGCCGCCTCGTCGATAGCTTGCTGATCTAACGCCACGAACTTACCGAGTGACTCGACCATGTCGGTGTCCACGTGGTCATACGTCCGGAGCGTTTCGAGAATACCATCGATATTCGAGATAGAGACTGAGGCGAGTTCGTCGGAGACTGTGGTGACCGTCTCCTCTCTATACTCGCCTTCCAGCTCTTCGAACAATTGGTTGAGGTCGTACGAGATATCCGCAATATCCCGAATCTTGCTGTCCGTATCGAAGCGCACACGAGACGAGACACGCTGGATTCGACCCCGACCAAGCCCTTCGAAGACGGCAGTAGGAGGATGCTCTTCGAGCCGCTCACGGACACGAGCCACATCGAGCGTGTTCGCGTTAGCGCCATAAAAGGCACTGACCATCTCCTCGAACCGGTCGGCTTGGTTCATGAACTTGACGAGGTCATCGAACCCATCTTTCGAGACCTCTTGCCTCAGTGCTTCTCGAAGTTCCGAATCAAGCGTGTAGGAGCCAGATTCGCTGAATCGCTCACTCAGTCGCTCGGCGGTGACTTCCTCGAACGGAGAACTTAGAAGAACCACGTACGCGTAGCCCGCGAGAGCGAAATCCTCGAATGTGTGATCTGCGTTCTTTTTGAAGAATTTCAGGTCCGAACGAAGATGATGTTCGACGATCTCCTGCTGCCACTGTCGTGCATACCCTGTCAACTGTGTTCCAAGGCCTCTGAGCAACTCGTCGAAGTCCGCCTGTGAGTTCTCTTCCTCCCGGTAGATCCCGAACTTGAGGAGCTTTTTCAGATCGGATAGCCGGAACTCTTGTGGATCGATCACGATCTGATCGTCATCAGGCGACCGCTGTTGACTCGCAAAGACGAACGGATCCTTCTGGCTGCTCAAATTATACCGCAGTCCCATCCCATCGAACAGTTCCAAGTCGTTGGTGAGATGTTTGATCGAATCGGTCAGCCCGATACGGAGGTATCGGGTGATATCAGAGAACTCCCCCGGATTGCTCTGCCACGGCTGGACGTTCGGTCGGAGGTCTTGGATTAACCGTTCGGCTTTGCTGAGCTGTGGCGGTTTAGGAGGTTCCGGTCCCGTAGGTCCCGGCCCTGTAGGTCCCGGTCCGGTTGGACCCGGGGACTCGATATCAGTCGGGACTGTGACGAAACCATCCGAACGAGTGACCCCGTCAGTTCCCTCCACTGCTTCAGATTCTCCGAAGGCGTCGACGAACCTAGCGTCGACCTTAATCCCGTCAGTTGTCGGAACTCCATACCACCGCGCAAGGTTTGCGAGAGATTCTGCGCTCTCATAGATTGGAGTGGCTGGATCAACATTGTTAGTTAACACTGTTAGACGGTCAGCACTCGACGGGGCGTCGACGTACCCTTCGTAGTAATCACGGAGCACATCGAATACGGCCATAACGTACTCTCTCGGGGACTGCTCGTCGTCTTGAAGCCCAGCGTAGACGCGTTCGAGGAAGGGCTCGTTGAACGGGAAGAGGTCTCGGAATGACTCATCACAGAACCCGCAGTCAGCACAGATTGACTCAGAAGGAGCGGGATTCAACGAGAGGTCAAGTCCATCCCCACTACGGTCGTACTCCACGCTCCCGTCGAAGGACTTGAAGTAGCCGAGGTACGGCCGGATGAAGTCGACAGCGGAGTCCTCGTCGAGGAAGAGGACGCTGTTCGAGTTCTGGCGGTTCGTTCGATAAAATTCGAAACGGTCCTCAGCAGTCTGCGTGTGGAGAACGTCCGTTGAGTCTCGAGTGCCAGCGACCACGAAGTCCCAATTGTCGCTTGGTTTATCACGTTCCATGTAGTTCCGGAGCCGCTTCCCCTCCATTGCCGTGATAGCGAAGTCCTCGAAGATGATTACTGGGCGCGTATCCGTGAACCGGTCTCCCACGCGCTCAAGAACATCGCCGAGGGATGCCGTCTGGTAGCGCTCCCGGATCTCCCGCCAGAGTTCCTCGTTGAACGCTTCAACGGCGTCTTCGACATCAATAGAATCCTCAATAACCTGTAGGAAATCGTTCCGGCGGTACGCTTGCTCGGTAACAAACTTGATCTCTTTCGCGTATTCACCCTTTTCGACGAGAAGTGAGAGTTGGTCCTGAACAAATTCTCGGATCTTTTCTTCTTTCCCCTGTGCGTCAACTTCGTTGCCGCGCGCACTGAGGTTGAGAATCGCGCCGGATGTTGCGTTGTTGGCGACAACACTCGCGTTTTTCTTGAGGTCCTCCCGGAGCTGCTGAAAGTTCGATGCGCCGGGCAGTTCTTCGTCGAAGTGCTTCTCGTAGAACTCCGGGATTCGTTCCGAGAGGAGCGTCATCAGGTCGTCGTCCTTGTCGACGTGCAGGATTGGTCGACCGTCTTCCTCAAGTTGGTGTGATAAGAAAGCACACAACTCTGACTTCCCGGTCCCTACCTCTCCTTCAATAACGACCGAGAAATTCCCGACTCGCTGGTCGGTGAACTCGCGGTACACTTCCTTCTCTCCGACGACTTCCTCTTCTGATCGAGTCCCCTGCGGCGACCGGAATACCTCGATCGGCCGGTGTGTGAACTCGAACAGGTCTTTGTTGTCTGAGCGTACCGCTGCGACTTTCGAGAACAATTGTCGGAGCGTCTTCTCGTCGACTGCCTCGAAGTGCGGGCACTGAAGCTCCGAGTCTTGCTGAATAGTACTCATCTTAGATCAATTTAATCGCGTTTGCTTGGCTATCAATTCCATCATACGGAGGGATACCGCCAAGGGTAACGGCGCCGGCATCACCGTACTCAACGACCCGTATTTCATCATCTCGGATGAGTTCGAACAGGACACGAGCAATCCCTTCTGGGATCGCACCGTCAGACGTCGTTTCGACATAGAGCAGATTCTCACGGAGCCAGCGGAGATACTGCTCAATCACGATGCCGGGTGTCCCATCGATATTTATCGCACTGTCTTCAGCAGCGAGATCAAGTGAGTATCGAATTAATGCTGGATCAGGGTAGACGGTATGCTCCCGGCCACTCACTTTGTGTACCAGTCCGAGGAAATGGACGAGCCGCGTCCAGTTTGCGAACTTATTATCATTATGCATTATTAATCCCTGCTGGGACTGTGGCCGATAATTGATTTCGGCGTACCAGTCGTCGATATCGGAGTAGATCGGTTCTTCGTTATTTTCGAAATGCTGGATGTCCTTGTCGAGTAAGAACTTGTAATTGAGCAAGACAGCGGCTTGCTTGCCCCAGTCATTCGACTGGCACTCCTGTGCAAGGTTGTGGAGTACGGTGAGTCGGAAGTTCCAGCGCTCGTCTCCGACATCCCACTCATACTCACGAGCGTAGTACGCTTCCTCCTCTTTGCCGATCATCCGAAGGAGCCGAAGGCCGTCTAGGATGGAATCAAGCCCAGAATCGATTTGGGTGTCACTGTTGATGTGAGACTTCGTCTCGCTCCCGTGACTTATCGATCGATATACCGGGAGGAGTGGCCCTGGCGTCTGAATCGCGTTCAGGAGATATCCTTCGCTACTACTCATCTGTTAGGCTGTTGTAACCAGGCATGGTATCGTTTATGAATTGATGATTCGTCGGGGTCGATCTCGGCCGCCCTGTCTGCGGCGTCCTTCACTACCGGCGTCCGTGACGCGTAAGACGGGTCGAACGTCTGTCCATCGTCGCTCACCGCACGGTTGAGGCTTCGAGCGACATCGGACGCGGTTTCCCGGTCCCACTCAATGCGCCGGCGTAGCCACCGTTCGAGACCCGTCACGTCGTCCTCGTCGAGTGGAACGGAGCCGTACTCGTCTGGTCGCGCAAATATCTGCCCGAATACAGCGTAGAGCGGCAGGAACGGTGCATCGGGAAGAACTTCGAACAGGGCTTCGGTATCCTCGAGTTCTTCCCCGGTGATGAACTCATAGAGGTTCGCGTTGTCGTGGATGAAGAGGTTCTTTGTGTCCAGTAGCGGGAGGTCCCACCCGGCGTCCTCATACACCTGCTCGAATCCGGTATACAGACGCTGATAGGACCCAACGTTCTCGACGAACTGTTCCTGGTAGAGCGGACGCTGTCCACCGCGTGGCGTGAACCGACGTGAGTCCGTGACCACGATGAGCGTCTCTGGACGAGCTGCGTAGCGGCTGACGAGATGATCGATCGAGTACTGAGTCTCGGCCTCATAATACTCACTCGTCGTGACGACCAAATCGTTGCGAAACGCGTCCTCCTCGAGTTGGCCGAGGACTTTGTAGTCGTAGTCGAGGTAGTCGTACTGATGCGTGTACGACGGGAACTCCCCACCGGTGTTGAGTGAGCGCCACGACGTAGGGTAGGTGAACGTCTGGAACCCGAGATAGTTGATGGCCGGAAGCGATCGAAGCATCCACCAGTACGTCTGTCCGGTGTCGTCGTGGATGGCCGCGACATCGGCGTTCCTGAGCCGCTTGAACGTCGATGGCTCCGTCATGTGTTTGAGGGAACGGTGATTAGCGTACTGAGCACCTGGTTATCGAGTAAGTCGTTCTCGAGGTAGTAAGCGGGCGTGCGCGAAAGGAGTAAGCACTCGTCACAGTAGTCCTCGCATCGGTCGCAGTCGGCGACCTCTTCGACCCGGACCTGGATGTCATCGAGCGCGTTCCAGACCTGCCAAGCGATCCCGTTCCCACCCTGGCGGCTATCCACGATGTTAACGGTGACCGTCGATTCAGTCTTGTCCGTATCGACTCGGAAATCCGACCGTTCGCATTGTGCAACGACGGCAATCGCTTTCTCGAGGGCCTGCTTCAGGCTAACGAGCGCCTGTGGCCATATCTCCTCACCGTCACTGACATCGAGTCGGTCGGCAACGTCATTCTGGTCGAACTCAATAGTCAGACCCTGCGTGTGATACTGTTGGCCGACCGGTGCGTACTCTTCGGTCTCGCTCTCCTCGAGCCGATCCTCCCACGACTTCCCGCTGTCGGGCGACGATGAAGACGGGTCGCGCTCGATGAGCGCTTGCGACCGGAGGATCGACTTATCAGGACTCGATGAGTGGCGGCGCTCGAACGCGTAAACGAAGTCCGTCACGTCGAGTTCCCCGTAGCTCGCCTCGCAGTCCAGTCCGAACACAGTCATTGAGCCTGTCTTTTGCGGGGGAACGTCGCTATCGGAGACGGCGGTAGTCATCAATCCACGAGTGTTGTACCGCTTCTGTCCGCCACGTGCCGGTTTACACTCGACCGAACTCACCCCATGAACGTTCGTTTCTTCGAGAGGGGTGTCACAGTACGGACACCGCTCCGTGTCGAGTTCGTAGCTTTCGAACGGACGCTCACAGTCTTCGTTCGTACACACCATAACCGTCGTGAGCGGTGTCGAACTTCCGCGGACGTCATCCACGATATAGTCCGTACCGTGGAGGGTGACGAGCGATCCCAAGTCATTCTCTGGGCCGGGGAACATATCGTAGAGTCGACCGGACCCCTCGAACTCGATCCCCTCGGAACGTCCCGAGAACTTCACGGGGAACTGCTGGCCGAAGCTGCGGTAGTTCGCTAGATAACCGAGGCGGCCCAGCCACTGATCGAGGCGGTTGTTCGATTCGGTGAACGCTTTGTTTGTCTCCGCCGACCCCGACATCGATATGATCTGTGAGAACGTTTTCTCGATACGGTGAGGCATCGAAAGGGGCCCACTGTCGACGAACACGGACTCGAACGCATCGATGCCCTCTTGACCAAAGATTGAGCGCAGATGCCGCTCAAGCGCATCTCGGCGTTCTGCAAGCAGGAATTCTTGTAGAATGTCGAGACTCTCCTCAACACTGTGAACGAACGCGTCCAAGTTCTGGTTGGTCTCATTCAGGAGGTATTTCCTCTCGAAGACGTTGGAGGGATGCGGGTTGCGGGCCAAATACGCGAACGTCTCAGTCACGACATGGCCAGCGAGGAGCTCTTCGAACTGGTAGGGGTCAGGGACACGAACGGGTTCGAAGTCATCGAGGAACGTTTCGAGATTCCCGTAGTAGTGCCCGTCTACCGGGTGTTCGCCCCGAATAGCGGTGGCGACGAGCGAGGAACTCCCGCGAGTCCGGCCGGTTCGACCGCTCCGCTGGACATAGTTCGTAAGCGTGGGCGGGATACCCACTTGGGCGACAGTATCGAGGCTCCCGATGTCGACACCAAGCTCCATCGTCGGCGTCGCGCTGACGATGTTGACGTCCGGGTCGTCTTTACGGAACCCCTCCTCGATCGCCCCGCGAAGCGTGTGTGGAACGTTTCCCTTGTGAATTCCAACACTGATGAACTCCGGGTCAGCACCACCTCTTATCGGCGTCGTAATGTCGTGAGCCCAGTGGTCGACGGCATACGACCAGCCAGAATCGACATCCGCATATCCAGGGTCGGCGACGAGCGTTCCGTCCTCGTCACGAGTGAACCGCTGGTACGATTCGATCGGGGTCCCACATTCGGGACAAGCCGAGAGTGAGGCGTCGCCGACGGGGTACGAGCGGTAGCAATCCGTACAGAATGACGCTCGCTCTAAGAGTGTAAGCGTCGACTTGTCGCGGCGCGTGACACGCGTGAGAATCCCCGTTTCTGACTCCTCGTCACGAATTCCGGCCCCGTTGAACTCGTCGCGGACCCGCTCGACGTATTCGACGGTTTCCTCTTTTCGGTCTTCACTGACGTTCGCGTTCGCTATCGTCTGCCTGACCTCTTCCCACGATTGCTCGACGACGATTGAGTCGTCGAGCAACGCACCAAGGACTTCAGGGAGGACGTTGTGGACGGTTTCGGTATCGTAACCAGAGCGAGACGAAATTCGCTCGGCAATCTTGGGGAGCGATAGCCCCTCAATTTCGATGGTGTTCTTCGAGAATCCCACCCGAGGATCTTTCACGAACAGCTTGTAAGCCTCGTGCGCGACGACACGTTCGACAGGGCCGTCGAACTGGATGACAGGCTCCGCGGTGACAAGTGCGCTATCGAGGAGGTTCTCCGCATTGTGAAGCATCGCGTGACCCTCGATATCGTCGAGAAGCGTGCGGAGGAAGTTGTACGCCGTCCCGTCCTCGTCGATTTCGTTCTGGATGAGTGGCTCCCAGTACGCTTCCCGGAGCTCATCGGCGACTGCACGGAACGCCTCGTAGTTGCCGGCACTACCCCCGTTCTCGATCAGATGTTGCACGTAGAGCGTCTCCGCCATCAAGCCGTACTCTGTCCCGATGATACTGTCACCGACAGACTCGGCGGCGCTGTGGGAGTCCGAGAAGACGAGCGTCTTCTTCGACGGGCTCGTTCGGCAGACCTCCGTCAACATGTACGACAGGAGGCTCGTCGTCGGCACGCCGATATCGGTGAGCCGAGGCCACTGACCACAGCCCGGGCAGTCGTCGACGGGGGCAGCATGGTCAAACGGTCGGAAGCTCTCCTCGTCGTCAGCCGTATCGTATTCGACAAACGGATAGTGACACCGCTTACAGAACTGGATCTCCGCGTTTCGTGTATCGCACGAGGTACAGTGTTTATCCCGTGTAACGTCGCTGCAAGACTCACAGAGGTACGCTTGGGTCGGCGGCTTCAGGAAGACGTGGTACTTCTCCGTCACCATCCCCGCAAGGCGGCCGAACGCCATCACCGCGTCCAGCACTCCGGCGGTCTCGTCGACACCTTCGTCGGCGAGTTCCGCGAGGAGGCCGTCATAGTGTCTGAACCCGACGTCGCCGGTCGTCCCTTCGTCGAACCAACTAGCGAACGCCGCAGCCTCCGGTACCTGCGAGCTGACGAAGTCGAACCACTCGCTATCAAGGCCACCGGTCTCAAGCAGCGTGTCGGCAAGATGGTTCTGTCCCGATTCAGTGGATGCAATCTCCGCCACCGAGTCGAACGTGTCGTCCGCGAGGAAAGCCTCCACTTCGTCAGTGAGAGGGTTCCGAACCCAATCGAGGCTTGTTGGGAGAGTTACGACATCCGCAGCACTGACAGACACGAGGCCGACCTCGCTGACCGTTTCGTAGGCGTCCTCGAGGCCGGCTTCGGCGAGGTCATCGGGAGTTGATTCGCCGAGGTCGGCAAGGGCGAGTACACCGGCAATCTCACCGAGGTCACACGGCGCAAACCGATCGAATGAGGGCGATGATTGGATCGGGAACTTCCGCGGCGTGAAATCGATCGAGTTGATTTCAGCTTCGGGCGTTCCAGTGAGTTTGTGTGCGAGTTCCCTAGGGTTGTCCACGGTAGCAGAGACCATCGTGATCTGGGGATCTCTCTCGGCGTAAAACGATTTGAGCCGCTCCGAGAGGAGCCGGACAGAGGCACCGGAGATGCCGCTCCAAACGTGGGCTTCGTCGAAAACGACGTGCTCCACAGGGTGTTGCCCCGGGTCTTCTCCGAGTATCTGGCGTGTTTCGGAGTTGTTGCTCACGAACATATGGTCGAGCGCCTCAGGGTTCGTGAGCAGGATATCTGCGCCGTTTCTGATAGCGTCCCGTGTCACCCGGATCCACGAATATTTGTTATCTTCCGTCCCCACCGTCATGTCGCCGAGCATCCGGAGCTTCTCACCCTCCTCTCGCGGACATTCGAGTCCTCGAACGTACGAACCCTCCTCGATTTCGTGTTCACGGGTCCCTATCCGAGTGGGTGTGTCGGAATCCCAAATCCCGATCGTAATCCTGTCTTCGGGGTCACGGTGGCGGTTGATCCGATCGAGGTAGGAAATAAACCGATTGAGCTGGTCGACGCCGAGAGTCTTCATCGGATAGACGATTAGCGACTTCAATCCCGGTTCGTCCGTGGAAATACAGTGATCAAGGATCGGGAAAAAGAACGACTCCGTCTTCCCCGTCGCAGTTGGCACCGCCAAGACGTTGTCGTTCGAATCAGCCGAAATCGAATCAATCGTCTCCGCCTGATGTTCGTAAAGCGATCCGCTCGGGTCGCCGTCAAATAGGTCACCGATGATCGCGTCAATGAGTTCGTCGCTGTAGTCAAGGTCACCGAGGAACTCTGCCGCTGACCGCTCATGGAACTTCGGAGCGTCGACGAACTCGACGTATGGACCCTTTTGTTCGACGATTTCGTTCCGGATGAACGATGTCGCTTCCTCATCGCCGACTACCTCATCGAGTCGAGTCATTTGGCGGTTCCACCAAGTGATCTCTGCCGCACGGTCAATCGCGGAGTCGAGTGTTCGCTGTGGTGAATGCATTAGAAAGTTAGAGTAGTTATAACGAGATGTTTGCGTGGTTGTATTTCTTCCGTATCCTGATTATCCACCGACATCTAGTTTGATTCGCAACGCGATTTGTTCGCTGACGCCGTCAAGCTCGGTGAGCTCGTCTATTGACGCTTTTTTGAGATCACTCCGTGTGTTGAAACCGGATTCGCGAAGCGAGCGTCCTATTGTATCGTTGACACCGTTCACTTCCTGCAGCTCTCCTGAATTAATAGTCGTGTCTGTAGGAACATCATGACCGTTGGAATTGTCTGAGTTGTCGTCCGAAGTGGTGTCGGACGATGGGTGGGAGGATTTTGTTTTGTCAAGGGCTTCATCAGTAGCTGCGGAGTACGTGCCAAAGTAGTTAGCAATGGTACTAGAAGTCACATGACCATGTTCGTTCATTTCCGTAGTGGTGGGCTGATGACCGAGTTTGTTGGCCACTCGTTGTAGGTCTTCAATAAGTCGGGCTTCGTTGTCGACCCCGGCCGCATCAAGAACATTCTGCCAGGATCCGAACACGCGAGTGATATCGTTAACTGAGTACTGTGTGGTGTTGCTTACGTCAGTCGCCTTGAGCGGTCGGTCAAGTGTTTCGGCAACGTGTTGAACTGCGTCAAGGAGGTCACGGCGTCTTGGAGTACCGCTGCTTCCTGTGGTTGTTTCCCCGCTACTCGATGTTGCGCCTTCGCTTGGCGATGATGATGAGCCGGAGTCAGACGTGCTGTTCCGTGAGCTGGTATCGATTCGTGTGGCTTGGAGATCTTTCGTGCTACTGAGCTCCTGACCAGTCCCGGCATCTGTCTCCCATCTCTTATGCCGAGCTTGCTCAATTGTGTATGTGGCCCCGATGGTCCAGTCCAGCGAGAGGTTGTGTGTTGTCCAGATATCAAGCGGCAGTTCGCTACCGTCTTGGAGTTCTACTTGGAGGCAGGCGTCGCGTTTGCTACCGGGATTCGAGTCAATTTCGAGGACGGTGATAGTTACTTTGTCGACGCGGCCGTCGGGCAGCGAAACCGTCGAGGATGCGGAGGATGTTGTTTTATCAGACACCGGTTGGTCTGTCTCGCGGTGCCCGGTGGTCCCTGCGACCGGACCGGTATGGTCATCCGGTGGTTGTGATCGCTTTGGGTTTCTCGTGTTTTCTTTGTCTACTGTTTCAGCGTCAACAAGGCCTGCTTCGATGAGTGCATCCTCTATACTTCCAAAGGCATCTTCGTATTCATCTGGGTGGTGACTGCCAACGGAATACAGAAGTTTTCGATCGATTTTGTCCCAGTCGCTCGCAAGGTTTTGGAGCTCGGTGATGAGCTCCTCTTGTTCCTCTGTTAGTGATGACTGATTTATTTTGAACGTTTCCACTGTGTCTTCGTCGGCGACACCTGCTTTGACGAGTGCGGCGTCTAAACTCCCGAAAGCGTCTTTGTACTCGTCCGGATGGTGATCACCAACCGAGTAAAGGAGCTTCCGGTCTATCTCGTCCCAATCGCTGGCTAACTCCCGTAGTTCGCTGATGAGGTCATCGCGCGTTGAGGTATCGCTGCTTGTTCTCGTGGTGGTCGTGTCGGAATTCGAGGTACTGGACGATGTACTAGTTGTGTCCGCTGTCTCGTCTACATCTTGTGTGGCAGTGGTAGGGTTGCTCTCTGTGGGTTCGGGGCCAGTTTTAGTCGACGGTGTTGGAGACTGTCTCGAGTCATGGACACCGGCGGCAGCGATTGCGGCGTCGAAACTTCCGAAATGTTCGCCGAGTGTGGCTGGTGTGAAGTGGCTGTGCGTGGCGATATCGCCCATCGTTGGGACGCCGTCGACCTGGTCAGCAACGCGTTGTACGTCACTGATAACACGTTGGTCTGGGTCGATGTCGGCGGCGTGTAGCGCATCGTTCCACGATTCGAACGCGTCCGTGTAGCGTGCGGGCGCGTACCTGCTGTGTGTGTCCATCTCACTAAGGGTTGGATATCCGGCAAGGACACCGTCAACACGCCGAATTTCGGTACGGAGTTCGTCTCTGGTCGGAATTCTCGGCTCGTCGGACGACTCAGCGGGTTCTGTGGTGGTGTCGGATGCCGTTTTTTCCGCCGTGTGCGCGCTCAGAGCAGTGTGGCTTGCATTCGGTAGTGTGATCGTGACCGTGTCCTCTTCGCCTGGAATATTGTGAGTTTGGTTCTGGTACCCGGCCCGGGAAACGAACAAGCACGGGTCGTTTCCGGAGGTGGGGAGCGTGATGGTAACGGTTCCGTCCGCATCGGTGATCTGTTCGGTTGAGTCAGTGGTCGTTTCGGCGATGACTGCGGCGTTCTGTATCGCGGTACCGTCGATGTCAGTAACAGTGACGGTGAGACGTGTCGGAGTAGTCTCGTCTGTGGCTTCGGAGGACCCCGGAGTCTTGGTTTGAGTAACGGAGTCCTGAACGGGCATCGTGCCTGGAGTGAGCGATTCAGGCTGCCAGTACGTTGTGAGAACAGCCTGCTCTCGAGTGTCGCCGAGTGTCGATTCGATCTCATCGATGAGTTCGTCTAACAGTGTGCGGGCGACTTCGTCGTCAACCATGTCGCTCGTGTCGCGGTTGTCGGCGATAGTAGCGCGTGCGCCGGCAGTTTCGAGTTCTCGGAGTATTTGACTGGTGGTGTCGCTGAAGGCGACGAACCCGGGGTGTTCGCGGAATCGGGAGCCGAGTGCGCGGAATTCGCTGGCGCGGCGGAGGAGTCGCCGGCCGTCTTCGCCAGCAATACGCGCATCGGCATCTCCGGGGATGGTAACGACGTGATAGAAGTGCGCGTGCTTGTCGCCGGTCGGGTTCCGAAGGATCCGCCCGATGCGTTGAATAAGCGATGCGTTTACCCCACCTTTGGCGAGGTTAACGGCGATGCCGGCGTCGGGCAGATCAACCCCGATACCAAGCACGTCGCCGGGCCCGACGAGCACGCCGGCATCTGCTTGTTTGAACGCCGTGATCGTGTCGTACGGCGCTTCTTCGTCTTTCGCCGGCGTGTACACGGTGTCTGTGTCGAACCACTTACCAAGATGTTCAGAGACGGCGTCGGCTTGCGCGTAACTTTGCACGAGGACGACGGCTTTCCGCTCCGGGACGTGTTCGGTGAGGAGCTGCCGGATCGTGTCGTGCGGCGGGTTGAGTTGCCAGCGTTTTGGTCGGCGGGAGAACGCTGCAGTGGCGAACGTGTCGAACGCTTCCGACTGATCCCGCGCGTCTTTCCCGTCTTTGCTCTGCGCGAATGATCGGAGGTCACGGAGCGTTTCAAACGTGTCTGGGACGGTTGCTGGAACGTCGCCGGAGAGTTCCTGCGGCATGAATTTGTGCGTGCTGGTGTCGTATGCCGGTATGAGTGTGGTTGTCGAGTCTGCGACTCCGGTGAGCGTGTCGCCGGGTTTACTCGCAGCGTAACACACGTCCCACCGGAAATCCGCGATGACGTTCTGCTCGCGGGCTTCAGTGATACCGAACTCAATACACTGTGCGAGGTTCGCTTCAAGCGCATCTTTGACGCCCGAGTCACCGAGCCACTCGTCATCGATCGACCCGGACATCGCCAAGACGCTGTCGGCGTTTGTCGTGAGGTCGTCGAATAAGTCGCGCCATCCGCGACTGTCGCGCCGCCCGCTGCTGTACCGGTGAGCCTCATCTAAAATGACGAGGTCGTAGTGCAGCCCGGGGTCCGCTGCGAGGAGTTCCTGTGCGGTGCGGAATTCAATGTCACCCCACGCCAGTTCGATGCGCCGGTCACCGTCGCTGTCTGTTTCGGTGCGGCTCCGCGGGATATTCAGATGCTCGTCAAACTCGCTTTGCCACTGTTCAAGCAGTAAATCCTGCCCGGCGACGATAAGCACGGTTGCACGGCCCGTCGGTGACCGTGTTGCTGCCGGGATGTCAGCCGTGTCTGCAGGGTGTAAGTCGCCGAACAGGTGTGCGATGGCGGCGAGGCCGAGCACGGTTTTCCCGGTTGCGGTCGCCATGTTCACGTACCCGGTCGTCCCGTTGTCGACCCATCTCTTGATAGCGCGTTGCTGATGGTCCCACAAACGGGTGACCATTTGCGGCCGGTCCAGGTGTGTTAACAGGCTATCCCCACCGATACTGCTCCCAGTGTCTGCCGTGATTGAGTCGATGAGGATGTCCGCGTAGTTCGTCACCGCCGGGTCGGAGAACAGTTGATACAGCAGGTCGGCAACGGCTTCCGGTTGTTGCAGTGGCTGCCGAGACAACTCTTCGTCGCCGTGTTGCGTGATGAGTTTCTCGATGAGCGCTTCGGTTGCGCGGTTGAGATCTCCAATTTCGCTGTCGTCTAACCCGAGTTTCGTGAGTTCAACGCGGAGTTCATTGAGTCGGAAGACCAAGTCGCCGATGTCGCTTGCGTCGTATTCAGTGATGAGTTGTGGCAGGTCTGACTGTGACCCAGCAAGGGCTTGCAACCCGTCAACATAGTGTGATCCGCACGCCGTACCAAAATCCATACGGCCGATTGTCGCTCCGTGATCGAAGGCAGCGTCAGTCGTCCCGAGCGCGACGCCGTACGTAACATCGATTGCGGCGCGGTCAATCTGTGACGGCCAATCGCCCTGTGTCAACGAGTTTTTGGAGAGCCGCGCGTCATAGAACTGCTCGTCAAGATCCGTGTACGAAGTACGATCATCGACTTGATTTTTGAACGGATCCATTATTGAGGTGATAACTGCTTGCCATCCTGTCATCAACCGCCAAATAAAATAGTATCGCCGGTTCCGCTACCCCGTCGTCGCTTCGGCGTTCGGTATCGACTCGCGCTGCGTGACGGTCGTGTTCGGTGTCGTGCTTACCGTCACACCCGTCTCACCGTTCACCGTCCAGTGCTGGCCACGCACCGACTCGAATACGTACCACGCACCTGACTCCCAGTTAAATTCGCTTATATGTCGGTTCCACACGTCAAGCTGCACCGACTCCCCGTCAACGGTGACTGCGCGGAACACGTGCCGTCGACCGTCTTCAGTCAGGTGCTCACGAATCTGTAACACCACGGGAGTGGAATGCTGTGCCGTTTCGTCGATCTTGTCTACGGTCCGTACGAACGAGCGCGACTCCGCCGCATCATGCTCTGGTTCACTCGGTTGTTCCGACGCAGCTGACTCCACGTTCTGGGGTTCCTCAGTCGCTGTCGCCGCTGAGTCCGGCGTATCACCGGGTTCTTCCCTGATCAGAGACATCGCTTCAGTGTCCGACGTGGGTGGAGTGGACGAGGACTGTGCTGCGAGTTGGTCGGCCACTGATTCGAATTCTGTTACTTGCTCGCGTAGGTGTGACACGCGGTGTTCCAGCTCCGACGCGGTAATGTTATCAGGTAGACGCTCAAGCGCGTCTTTTCCGTCTTCGACAACCGATTGCATGACGTCTTCCGCTTCCCCTAGCTGGGACGTTTCTTTGAGTGATGAAACCCGCTGCGTCAGCGTGTTAATCGTTGCTTCTGCCTGCTGCACCTGTCTCTCGTGTTCAAGCCGGTCAGTAAGCGACTCGACGGTCTCAATCCGATTGTACACTGCAGCTTCTTCCTCAGCAAACCACTCTGCATTCGCTGATTGTCCCACATCCTGTGCCGCCCGATACGCGGCATGCGCATTCTTACAGGCTTCTAGCCCCGTATCGACATCACCAGTTTCGACTGCATCCTGCGCTGTTGTGACGTGTGCGTCTCCATCACTTACGACTTTGTCGTACTGGGCTTCAGCTTCGGATGGAATCGCGTCTAACCGATCTTCGACGTCATTCACACGCAGCCGCAAATCACGATCTCCTGACAGCGTGGTTAATGCTTCTCGTGTCTCACTCACCGCGGCACGCATCGCCGGTATCCGGTCGTTCGCCTCAGCCATCTCACCGGTTGCAACCAGTGTTTCGATCCGGTCGCACGTCGCCTCAAGTCCAGCCACTAACCGGAGTTTCTCACGGTCAGTGTGCATTTCCAGTGTGGCTGTGTCATCGGACGCCTGGTCAGGTGACTCGGTACCGGATGAAAGTCCAGCCCCATTAGTCGAACCGTCTGACTCCACAGTTGTCAAGCCATCTGCATTGCGCTCTGCAAACCGATCTTCAACTGATACGATGAGACGCGCGGCGAGCGCCGTCCCGATTCCATCAACAGTTGTCAACTCCGCTTTCGACGCTGCGAGAATATCGTTGGCGTCTTCATACCCAGCGTCACGCAACGCCGCTGCTTTCTGCTCTCCGACCCCTGGGAGTTCCTCAACGTTTGGGACTACAGCACTATCTGAATCAGGTGAGGCGCTATCTGTCGTGCTACTGGACGTTGATGACTCCGTGTCAGCAGTAGCGATAGCAACAAAAAAACAGGATTGTACCAATCACAAGCGACTGCCACACTGGAAGGTCAAGCGGCCCAGTCACGAGCGATAATAAGACACCACCCCATCCAGATACGACTGGCAGAACCGTCGATAAGGCGTTGAAACCCCAACCGACAACCGCAACCCCTACGCCAAGGAGATAAACCAGCATACCGAATCCATCCCACGCTTCGCTCTGCGTGAACAGCGCAATCAGAAGCAATACAATCGCCGCAGTCAGTAACATACCCACAACTCACCTATCGGCATCGTGGTACCTCTACCGGAGTGGCAACAATAAATTGTGTGGACAGTATGACAGTCGGCCAACAAGGTTAATATTCTAAAGACAAGCTCCGACAGTGTTTGATCTTTAGTAGAAATATCATGTGGTTATCAATTAATAATGCGGAGTCAATCCAAGAGTCATAATAATTACTATGTGACAAGAATTCTATAATACTTTGGAACGCATAGATTACAGTCCGAAGGTGTTCTGGGTAGACAGCGGTACCCCGTACCTCCGCCCGCGGACTCGGCTAGGAAATTTATTGCGGAGACTGAGTGGGTATAGACGAATATCTCTTTATTAGGAATAGTGCACCTCCGTTGAGTGCATCATGAATGCACATGTTACCTTTGTCCTCGATTCGTCGGGGTCTATGTCGGCCATTCGAGAGGATACCATCGGCGGGTTCAATACATTTCTTGCTGATCAACGCAACGAGGAAGGGACTGCAACTGTATCTCTCGTTGACTTCAATTCGACAGTCAATATAACGTATCGCGGAACGGCGATTGAAGGCGCTCCCGAGTTGTCGAAAGATTCGTACACGCCAGGTGGTCAGACTGCACTCTACGACGCGATCGCGACTGCAATAGAAGATACTGCAAGCTTCATCGACGGTATCGACCCAGCGAACCGACCCGAGACGGTCGTCGTCGTGATTCTGACTGACGGTAGGGAGAACGCCTCCGAAACGCCGCAGGATGTTATTCGGGAGCAGATCGAAACGCGGCAGCAGGAGTGTGAATGGGAATTCCTCTTCATCGGCGCGAATCAGGATGCTGCACTAGCTGCTGATAGCATGGGTATCGATGCGGACAGATCTCTCAATATGGCTCATTCGGGGAAGGGGGCCAGAGCCGCATACGACTCGACGTCTCAGCGTATCAGTGACGCGCGCTCAACTGGAACGGTGTCAGATTTCACCGACGAAGATCGGTTGCGACAGGATGAAGCAGATCGTTAAATCGGACTGGATTCAATCACATCTCTGAGCCGCGGTTCGGGTGCCGGAGCATGCGAGAGTTAATTGAAGCCAACTAGGCTACCCATCAGTATGGCAGTTATTGATCCTCGTCTACGGTATCTGAGTCAACGCTTTGTGAAACGCGTTGGTAGACACGAGGTAGGAACCGGAGAGCGTGACAGGGAAGGCGATCAGTTTTCCCACTGAGGTAGTCCTCAACGCCTTCGAGGTGATCGGACCAGCTTGAGCGACAGACAGCCGAGTTACATCGACTGTGACATGGTGATAGCCTATCTAAAGTTCCATTTTTGCGGAAGTGATATCTTATTGACTAATATGGCGAGCGAAGGGCGAAATACACTCTCGGAGGAGGCAGTATAATAGAGCGTGCTTCTCGAATTAGCCGCCGGACCGCTACGTGGGAAGATTTTAGGTCCCCCGCGTCGGATAAGCTCTCAATGCCTTCGCTGCTAGTACAGTCCTGCTCGGCCACAAAGAATCAGGTGACAGAGCCGACACGGGCACTAGATGTTTACGACGGATACTTTTTCAGAATAATCAAAAAGGCGAAACGAGAGGAGGCCTTCAAATCCGATATTGACATTTGTATTCTCTCTGCAGAATACGGACTTATCGACGCTGAAGACACAATTACTACGTATGACCGGAGAATGACCGCTTCTCGTGCTGAGGAACTCCGTGAGGAGGTGACCGGTGCCGTTCGTAAACGTATCGAAGAAGAGAGATACGACCAAGTCGTCCTGAACTTGGGGAAGGAGTACCTAGAAGCGGTTGACGACTTATCTGACCGATACGATGTCGACATATCGACAGTCCAAGGTGGAGGAATCGGAGAGAAGGGAAAACAGCTGAAGCGTTTCGTCCGGTCGGATACTGTACCCTCGGTGATTGCCTGATGGCCTCTTCCGGCTCACAGCGCCTTGATGATGGAATATTTGAGATTGTTGACGAGGCTGGAGACGCTCGAAGTGGGGTGATCAGTATAAACAATACCGAGCTGGAGACGCCCAATTTGCTACCGGTAGTGAACTTCTACGCTGGTGGCACCGATTCCAGCCTATACGGCGGTGGTATCCATCGGACAATCAAGGAGTTCATGAACGGAGACGAGGTCATAAACGGTGGGGATTACAGTCGATATTTCGATGGTGTGATGACCTCCGTTGCGTCACTCACTGACTACGGCATCTCGAGAGAACGGTACGAAGACTACATCGCCGCACCGATCAGGGAACGCGACGTATTCGATTTTAATGGAACCCTCTTTCTTGACTCAGGTGGATTCAAATTCCTCGGCGACGGTACCTTAGATGGCAGCAATTTTGAGGTGGACGTCGATCAGGAGGCAATCGTTGAGATACAGCGGAAACTAGGGGGAGACGTCCTCGTAAATCTAGACCGACCAATTGAGCCGGACGACGACTACTCCACTCGAGTCGAAAAAGCGCGGCTGACGGCCGAAAACGTCGACGAGTTCCTCAATCTAACTACCCAAGACGACACGCGATATCTGACACTCCATGGGTACAACTACTCAATGCTCGACACGTTTCTCACGGAGATCGAGAAAGCCATCGGCCGGGACCGTGTCCATCGTGAGTTCGATGGCGTCGCCCTCGGGAGTCTCGTTCCACTCAAAGACAATAAGGGAAAACTGATCACCGCTGTGAGTGATTGCCGTGAAGTCCTTAGCGACTGGGGGTTCGAGGAACTCCCCCTCCACGTGCTCGGGATCTCGTCTAGTGCGATTCCTCTCTTGGCCGCAGTCGGGGCAGACACATTTGATTCGTCATCGTACATTCACTCCGCAATCAACGGGAAATACGATACGTCATTATACAATTCAGAGCCCGTAGACGAAGTCGATTTTACGGAATGCGACTGTCAAGTCTGTAGTGATGACGTGTTAGTCAACCGGATGAAAGGGGACGTAGAGTACCAGAAAGACAAACTCGGTGCCGTTGCGATGCATAACCTGATTATCCAGAAAGAAGAAATAAAACGGATCCAATCCGCGATCCAAACACCGGGAGAGGAAGCGTTGAGATCATATATCGAACAGTCATTGGGTCGAGAAAAGTCGATGCAACAGCACGCGCATCGCGTTGTGAACGAATCACTTGGAGGGTACTTCTGAATGTCGACAACTAAAACGCCACAAGTCAACGAAGTAAACGAATTTTTAGAGATCGCTAGCGACTTCGAGGATCCGCTTGAAGTGATCCGCGAGTCGCTGTCGAACAGTTATGATGCGGGTGCGACGGAAGTCGAAATCACCATCCGAGACCGACCGATCGGGTCGGAGATTATCATCGAAGACGACGGAGAGGGGATGGATCACGCTGATCTCGAGTCGTTCTTCGATCTGGGAAATTCCACGAAGCGCGGCCGTCAAAACGGCTCTATCGGGTACAAGGGTCACGGAACGAAGATTTTCTACAAAAGCGAGGAGGTACTCGTCAATACCACGAAGAACGGGACCAATTTACGCGCACAGATGGAGCAGCCGTGGGAAAAGCTCAATAACCGGACCATGCCCGAGTATGTGCTGAACGAGGAAGCAGTCAAAGAAGGGAACTCCGGGACGCACATTCGCATTACCGGATTCAAATCCGGCCACGGTTTCTCGCCAGCATCGCTCACTTACAACAAAATCGAGCACTACCTGAAATGGAAGACGCTCGCCGGGTCAACGGGCCACTTCTTCACAGATGACTTCCGAGAGATGGAGATAACGGTCACCCTCGGCGACGAGATCGACGATACACGAGACCAACTGGTGATGAACAACAAGCTCGAGTTCCCAACCGAGCAACTTGAGCCTGGAGATGGCCAGTTCTCTGAATCTCGGATGTGTAAACACTACCCGCCCCGGGAACTCACCGTTGAGACCGAAAATGGAACTGAAACAACTGTAGAGGTGGTTGGAATGGTGGGAGGCAAAGAGGCTCGTAACGAGCTCCCTACTTACGGAAAGCACTCGGCACAGTTCGGTGTCTGGCTGGCAAAAGATCATATCAAAGTTGAGCGGGTCAACGACACCATCTCACACGACAACGAGTTCCTCCATTTCTTCTTCATCGCAAACTGCCAAGACCTTGAGTTATCGGCAAACCGTGAAAAGATACGGAACAAGTCGAGCCCGGTGTACCAGGCGATCGTAGAGGAACTCAGTCACTACCTTTCGAAGGTCGCATCAGATCCGTGGTTCAAAGACTACTTGTCTCACCGTCGTGAGGCGAAACTCACCCGTCGCGCAGAGTCCCAACAATCATCCATCGAGAAGCGTGAGCAACGGATTCAAGACCGAAACCGATTCACGCCATCCAACGACGCCGAAGTCGTTCTCGGGTTGGAGCGCTCGAACCGCTTTGGGGCTGAACCGGAGATCACAGTTGAAGATTACGACCCAAGTGCGGAGGTCAACGCACTGCTTCGTCAGGATACCAACCTCTATGCGAGTTCGATTCACCGTCGGCTCACGGATCACTTTGAGGAAGATAAACCGCTTGAGAGCGTCGATAAAATCGTTTGTTGGTCGTACGGCGACCGCGACGAGCTGAGCGAGCTTGAGCGCTCAGGATACCATAGTGGAGAAGTCACGATTGATCTTAAGAACGACCGACTGATCTATAACAATGGTCGTCGGCATAACATCCATATCGTCAGAGTTCAGGATCGACTGTAGCACAGATCCGATTGAGACCGTCTCATCGCGGAACGACCGAACTTATCACATCCCCTCGTCAATGACGTGTAGAGAATGGCATCGTTTGAGACCGACACGACTGACGATGCTGGCAACGCACGCCGCGGTACGATCCACACACCACACGGCGACGTCCAGACACCAGCGTTCTTCCCCGTAGTCAATTTCATCGGTGGACCCAACGAGAAGTCCGGCGGAATTTGGAGTCGATTGCGGAATCATCTCTTCGGAGAACCCGAATTTCAAGGCGCGATGTTCCAAGCGATGAGTTTCTTGGATTTCAACATCACTCCCGAGTCGCTTGGGAACTGGCGTTCAAAACCGATCCACGACCACTTCACTGATCACGACCCAGTCAAGCCGTATCACTCACAGCCGGAGAGTTTCACTAAGCCGTTATTTGTAGACTCAGGCGGATTCAAACTCCTGAACTCCGATACCTTCGGCGACCCGCCAACGGAGGGGGGCGATGATAATGACTGGGCAATCTACACGAATCCAGAGAGTATTCTAGATTTACAGCTCGATTATGGCGCTGACATCATCGCTACCCTAGACTATCCGATTCCACCGAACCTGAACGATGAGGAGACGACCAAACGAATGGAGGACAGTATCGACAGCGCCATTCGCTGTCTCGAACTCTTAGAGGACCAACCAGACCCCCCTGCGGTATATATCGCTATTCACGGTCACGACTACGAAACTATCAATTGGTACGTCGGGACGTTCCTTGACCGTGCGACGCATATTGACAAGTCATTTGAAGGATTTGCAATCGGGTCACTCGTCCCGCTACGGACGAACGTCGAAATGCTGGTTGACATCGTGCAAGGCGCGAAAGATGCGATTCCTGACGACCGGGAAGAAGATCTCGGGCTTCACCTATTCGGGATTAGTGGAAAATTCACGGCACTCCTAGCACTTCTTGGTGCGGATTCATTTGACTCGTCAAGCTACATGCAAGCAGCACAGTTCAAGAAGTTCATCAATCGAGAGATTGGGGTTTCAGATGAGGAGCTCGTCCGGAATCCAAACGCTTCGACACACGACTTGGGTGATTTTGGTGTTGACGTTGACCGGACAGCCGACGCACGTTGGGCAGCGGACTGGTCAAAGTTCACTGCGGATCAGATTCCCGAGGGCTGGGGCTGTCAATGTCCTGCATGCGAGCAGCTACGACGGATAGGTTTCGAGCAGCTGCAGGGCACAATGTACGACAGCAAGTCGTATGATCGAGACGGTGAGTACATGAAGAGCGATTTTTACGCACTAATGAGCTATCATAACTTCTGTGTCTACCAAGACGAAATGAATCACGTGCGGGAGCTGATCAACGACGGTGACGGGGAGTTGCTTGAATACGTTGCCAAGATGGCTCGCAACGATGTCGGGAACATCAAGCGGGCATTAAAACGGGCAACAGTCCGAGACCGTGAATTGGCACAGCAGCTCCGTGAACGCGGCTACAATCGACTCACCGCCGATCAAAGCGATGCAGAGCAGGAACGGCTTGATTTGGATATTCCGGTCGATGACCAAGAGATTTCACTTGAGCACACACCGGAGGATTTCAACATTCTTCAGCGGAAGGACTACCGTGTCGGCGATGAGTGCGTACTTCTCGTTATCCCGTGTAGCCAAACCAAGCCGTATTCTAATTCCCGAACACACCGCGTCGTGGCAGACGCAACCGCTGAGTGGAACGATCAGATCCACAAAGTGACTGTCTCTGGCATGTACGGCCCTGTACCCGAACAGTACGAAAGCCTCTCGCAGATCAAATCATACGAGTACGTGCTGACAAACGCTGAGAAACAGCGCCAACAACTCGTCGTGAACCGTTTGGTCTCCTACCTCGAAGAATACGGCTCACAGTTCGATGCCATCGTTGGCTACGCCACCAGCAAAACCTACCGTACCGTAATAGAGCAAGCGTTCTCAGAGTACGGAGATGGTGTTGTCCTCCCAAAAGACCCGAAAATGCGCGCACTCACTGAACACTTCAGAACAACTAATCTTGAAGAGCTATCTGAGCACCTAGATGACGTGCTCTCATCTACACCGCCCCAGTAGTCGCTGAGCCCGTTATTGATCGCTTCGAGGCTCTCAGACCTCAGATCGGTTGTTCTAATCGCCAGTTGCTCTCCTGTGGTTCAAGATTACTCGAATCAGATCCGGACTCCGCAAGGATGCCAGAATGGTACAGCATCTGTTTAAATTGATACGCGACCACCGAACGATATACCTGGGATTCTAACAGTGAGGCTGTAATCAAGTCACCATCGCCGGTCAGTACTGCAGACCGTGCCTCTTCTGTATCTCGAATGAAGAATTCGACCGCAAACGTAGGCGAGGTGTCAAACAGATACTCCACTACGGTAGGCAGAATCGGTGGCTGATCGTTGTTCTGAAGCTCTTGAATATGTTTTACGAGCATCTGTGTTGCGGGAAAAGAGAACACTACCCGTCGGGCAATTAACGCCCAGTCAGGTGCTAGCTGGGTGAGTCTCGTCTGCTCTCCTTTCCATGATTTGAACTCTTCTAACACAGATTTCAATGATTGCTCGTGTTTTTGTAATCCGAATCGAAGCAGTTCCTCACCCAAAGGGGATAGAACATCAGACCCATCCGGTTGCTTCTCTATCAGCCCGAGGAATGCAGCACCGTCTCTGGCACTTTTGAAATCTCTCACCACGTATTCTTCGAGAACGTCCCTAGTCGGTTCCGTATGGTAGACACAGAACGGATACCCAAGATAGTTCTTTGGGCGGTTGAGATGGAACGACTGGCCAGCAACGCGCTGTGGACCGGCTTGGAAACGTATCGTCGATGCTTCTCGACCGACCTGTGTGCCAACTACTCGCGGTTTCTCAAGTACGTCTACCGATTGATCTTCTGTTACTCCGAGAACACCGATATTTAATTCTCGACCAAGAGCTCGGGTTTCTGGCGAAATAGAGCTGCGAGGAGCAGCTAAAAACCCGAGGTTCGCCTCCTGTAGCCGGTCATGAGCTTGAACAATCCCCGTCTCTGTGTCAACCTGCCCAGTCGATCCATATCCCTTCGCTTCAACGACGGTTAGAGGTGGAGAATCTATATCTCCGTGGTGACCACGAAAGGAGTCACCTTCAATTGAACCAGCGCCAACAAGATCAGGATACCCTGAACCCACACGTACGTGATTGAATGGCGCTAGGGTTTCGGTTACTTCCTGTGGGATTGGAACATCATTCAACCACTGGTCGGTCGAGAACTGAGTGTCGACAACGGTGTATCCTGAGCCAGTCTCATGTCTGGTAAATAATTGCTCTTTTGTTGTTGCTAGCACTTCGGGCTCAGTCATTGACAGTGTTCCCATATACAAGGGAGACTGTTCCAACAATAATACATCTATTGCCAGATTTTACATCATATACGCAAGAGGTATTTATATGACATTTTCGTCAGTTGTCCGTGTCGAAGCGCGTCTTCCTACAAGTATAACATTCAGATGAATATTAATATAGAGTGACTATGGATCAACACGAATTTTCGGAAGGAGTGGAAGTGACCCATTCACAGCACGGGCGTGGCTGTATCCTAGATATGATTACCTCTGAAACCGGAGGTATTGACGATGCAAGAGTGATTTTTTATTTAACAGGAGAAGAAGCAGTGGTACCAACCTATTCTCTCGCTCCTGCTTCTGAAGTGATTTCTGTAGAGGCTACTCGTGGAACACTTGGCGCTATGATCACGATCGACGACGGATTCTACACAATCACCGTCGAGCCAGATGGTGAAGGAACCGGATTCAGAGTGAGCCTTCAAGCAGGTAATGCAACTCTCGACCAAGCAGACTTAAGCAGTGAAGATCTATTTTGATCCGCCTATTTTGAATCCGATAACGCTGTCAGGTCAATGTTATAGCGCTTTTCGAGACCGCAGACGGCTATGACCAACGACATCTCTATAGAAAATAAACTTCCTCCATAGCAGTAAGCGCTTCTGTCACGTCTTCAACAGTCGTGCAATCTATCTCTATCCGTACTAAGGAGATAGTTTTATTTTTGAGTTCTCCAGTATCAATATCTACAGAGTATCCGACAATAATATTTTTCCTTCTAATTAATTAATATATTTTCGCACAGTCCGTTCCGATACACCGACTCGGTCAGCAAGCTCACATATTGTCAACCGTGCGTCAGCAAGTAGAATATCTAGAATGCGTTCGGCAGTCGAATTAGCCGGTGAATCATTCGTCGCGTAGTTTGAGAATCGGTCTGAAGTGTGTGCTCATCTTCTGATGACGCTTCTACCGAGATCTCTTCGAGTAGGGAATCTATTTCTTGCAAAGCCTCGTCTGCGTCAAATTCATCATCACTCATATAGGACCTAATTGTAGACTAATCAATAGTATCGTGGCGTATCTCTATCGATATCGCTCTGTAGTGTTAGGTTGTGCTACGACCTATACCGGGACTTAGTCCTGCTCCATACCCATCATCTGATCGTCGAACGCTGAGACAATTTTACCTAACGTCCCTTGGTACGTCTCCGTGTCTTGGTGATTTCTGATATAATTGACCATCGCGTCCGTCGGATCCCCCGCAGTTTGGCCGAACTCCTCCTCAGCGATATTCAGTCCTCCTGCGGAGTACTGTACGAGGATTCTCTCTTGGCGATCGACATCAACGAGGGCCTCGGGATCGCCGGTGTCTTGAAACGCGAGGCTCGCCATAATTATGCGATATATTTCTCTGTTCAGCAGGTTCTCAAGACCGATTTCACCGTCTCCTCTGTAGTCTTCTCGCTCCGGCTTTCCTTCTCGGTAACCCATAACCGCGAGAAAGGCCATGAACTCGTAGCCGTAGTCAAAGATCTCGTACTCATCGACCACCTTGTCGTATAGATCCGATTTCTTGTAGTTGACCGTCTTTCCCATCGTTAGTCACCTCCGACCGCTGCCCGCTCCGTTCTGATAGTGGTCTGCGGGTGGTCGTCATCGCCGTCTCCGTCATCGAAGTCGAGCCAGTACTGTCTGCCGACCCTCGGCGACATTTCCTCCTCGACGGGGCCCTTCCACTGTGAGTCGGTTGCGAAGACGACCACCTGATTTGCGAGTTCCGGAATCACTCGACTCACTTCCCTTCGATGTTCCATGTCCAGCGCACCGAACGGCGAGTCCATCACTAACGGATAGATACCGCCGGTGAAATAATCGGAGTCGGAATCCGCCTCATACCGCTGTCGAGCGATAGCGACCAGACTGCCGATAAACGCCAGACTGGCAATTTGCCGTTCGCCGGTCGATTTGTCCACCTCGACGCGTTCTCCGCCGATACGTTGCCAAATTTTCAACTCGAAGTCTTTCGTTATCTCTGCGGTCAACTCCTTGCTCGCAATCGATCCGAAAGTCTCTCTGATCTTCTTGTTCGAGAGCTTGCGGACCTTGTCCTTGAGGTTCTTGAAGGCCTGATCGAGCTCTTCTTCGACGAGTTCGGCTGCCCTCTGCCGTCGTTTCGCAAGCATGGCTTCCTCCCGTTCATCGCGCTGATCATCGATCTCGTCTTCGAGCTCATCGATTTCGTTCTCTTTGTCCTCAATTTGCTGTTCGATCTGGCCGATTTCGACGTTTAGCTCCTCCTTCTCCTTCTCCTTGGTTTCCCGTTTCGCTTCGAGCTCTTTGATCGATTCACCAGACTCCGTGGTCTGGTCCATGTCCTGTAACTCGGAACTCACCTGATCGATCTTTTCGTTGAGATCATCGATATCGTCGTGGAGACGCTTTCTTTTCTCGATAATCTCGTCGACATTCTCAAAGAACGACGACCGCATGTCGGAGAACTGATTGAGGTGACTGATTATTCTGAGTGCACTCTGTTCGACTCCCTCGGCCACGCTATCGCCCTTCAGTGCCTTTATTTGGCGGTGATGTTCGGTTCCCGGTTCCAGCGACCGGCCGCAGATACACCGTTCGGCTTCGAGGAGAGAGTCGATATACGAATCGTTTAGCTCAGACGGGATAACCCCGTCTTCGCGCATCTCGTCGAGCTTTTCTGCCGTCTCTTGTATGAGCGGCATGCCCAGCGGAACGAACCCCTTTTCCTGAATTTCGTCTCTTATATCTTCGTTGAGATTTTCGACCTGTGCCTCAATTTTATCCCTATCCTCTTGATATTCAGACCGGCGTTCTTGTAGTGCTGCACTTTCGTCAAGCCGTTCCATTTTCTGTTCAATATCTCTGATCTCCTGTGCGAGTCGGTCCCGTGCACGCTCGGTGTCCTGATGTTTCCGCTCCAAGTCATCGATTTGGGCTTCGATGTCTCGCTTCTTTTCGATAAGATTAGACAGCTCTTCGCTGGCGTTCTCTTCGACTTCGTCCTCGAACCTTCCCGCGACAGCCTTCGAATGGCGCGTCGCCCGTTCGAGGATTGTCAGACCCATTATGTTTTGTATCGATTCCTGAATCCGCCCCTGATTATCGATACCCGCCAGTTCCTCGATGTCCTCACCGTCGAAAAAGAACAGGCTACTCAGACGCTCCGGGATGATTTGATCCAGCGTGTTCCCCGGATTGCCGCGCTCAGACCACGAACCTCCATCCAGATATTTGACGCTCAGATCCATATCGACCAACTCCCCGTCGAAGTCTGTCGCTGAGCGCTTTTCGTAGACTGCCTGACGTTGTGCGACGTACTCCGTGTTCTCGTGTTCGAACTTGAGCCGAACGGAGACGGTTAATTGGTCGCCAACAGAGGAACCCGCAATCTCTCCTTCGTTGACGAGGCGATCAGGACGTGTGTCGAAATCAACTTCTTCGTAGAACAGCCATGTGAACGCGTTTAGGAGCGTCGTTTTTCCAGATCCATTCGATCCGTGGATGACCGTGACTCCCTTGTCGGATCCCTGAGAGAACTCGACAGTGTCATCCTTGAACTGACGGAAGTTCTCCAGATCTAGTTGTACCAACTCCATCAGTTGATCTCTTCTCTAACGATGTCTTCGATGTCGTTGACAACACCGCGTGGATTATCAAGGTGTATTTTTTCTTTTTCGGCTTCCAGCACCCGTTCCCGGATCCTACGAAGCGTAGCCTGATCGAGTTCAAGGTCGTTCTTGTCGATTTCGCTCTGGTCGTCCGGGAGTTCACTCATTATACGAACTGGCGACGCCTCTCACTTATATGTTAATCGTCCGGGGTCAGTCAAGCGGTAAGAAGATCATACCGCCGTTTTACCTCCTGTAGCGACCGTTCGGTCGTTGGAACTCCCTCGACATCTGCGTCCGGATGGTTTCTCGCCGACTCGGCGAATGTGGTCACTCGTTCGAGTTCTTTCCGGATGAGCGTACGCTCGGCATCGTACTGATCGTCGGATAGCACCTCAGGGTGACGACTCGTATCGGGTATCGTAATGAAATCGTGGATGACGGCGAACTTCTTGTCCTTAT
This sequence comes from Halorubrum sp. B52, assembly GCF_059752555.1. Classification (NCBI taxonomy): domain Archaea; kingdom Methanobacteriati; phylum Methanobacteriota; class Halobacteria; order Halobacteriales; family Haloferacaceae; genus Halorubrum; species Halorubrum sp. B52. Next base: position 171,055 of record NZ_MWTG01000018.1, read on the forward strand.
GTTGTCGCAATATTCGTCCGCGTCGCTGAACGTACTGCCGAGGATTCGACGTGCTGGCGAGGAGGTACGCCGTCCGGGTTGCGGGGACGTCGACTCCCTCATCGAGGCACCGTATAGATGTTAGTACGGGGATGTCACCCGCTTCGAACGCAGAGAGCAATCGCTCGCGTTCGGCCTGATCCTCGCGTGCGGTAAAGCGTTCGACAGTCAGGCCGCATTCGTCTCGGAGTCGCCTCGTCGTGGCGTCGACGTGACGCTCTCCCTCGCCGTCAAATCCAGTGGAACCATCACTACAGTAGACCAAGGAGTGACTTGGATCCGATCCCCGCTTGAACAGGTCAACGAGTAGATCTAGCTTCTCTCGGGCGGTGCCGATCAGTCGAGCGCGTTTGAATAGGGCGGTCTGAAGGGACTGGTTATCTCCTAGTTCGAAGTCTCCTCCTGTTTTCTGTTGAGCGAAGAGCCGTCCGATCTTCTTAGTCAGCTGCATGTACTCCTCCATCTCGTCGTCCTGTAACTCCACGATATGAGGAATATAGTAGTACTCACAGAGCGCTCCGGACTCAATCGCTTTCTCAAGCCCGTAATCGAAGACGGTTCCGCCGAAATACGATGTCAGTTTTTCAGTTCCTTCTTCATCGTACCATCTCTCCGGGGTCGCCGAAAGCCCCAGTCGAAGTGAGAAATTATCCATGAGCGCGTTTTGCGTGTGGTTCGCACCAAGATGATGGACTTCATCGGCGATGAGCATCATCCGTCCCGTAGCGCGACTGAGTGTCCGACGCGCGGATTCCATCGAGAGCGTTCGATGGGTAGTGACTACGACGCAGGTGTCGCGGACGCCGTTGTTGAATTCGAGAAGTTCTCGTTCGAGTCGAGGCTGCCAGTTCCGTCGTGATTGATATCCAAGGATCGGATCTGCTCCGAAATCGATCAAGTCTTTTGACCACTGGTCCACGAGATGTTGATACGGAACTGCAACGACGAGAGCGAGGTTCTCATCAAGGGACCGTGCCACGTGAGAGGCAGCCAGCAGCGCAGTGATCGTTTTTCCGGTTCCGGTCGCCATATGCAGAATTCCGCGACCGTCTGCGTTCAACCAGCTACGAACGGCATCCTGCTGATACGGGCGTGCTTCAATCCAGTCCGGTGGTTGTAGATCTGCCATCGCTATTGTCCGAATAACCACATCTAATCCGTGTGCGAATATACGTATTGTGTCGGCGTTATCAGTTCACATATTTCAGCCATCGAACTCAGACTCTATCGATTCAAGTATTCCACCCTCCACCTTCGAGGCATTATGATTAGTTATTTTGGGTTCTTCTGATGTTGAGTCATCAGACTGACTTTGGCTGATAAGAGGCCCGTTGCCAGAGTTTATACTGTGGTGGTTTTCGTGCGATACAACGCCGTGCGGAAAGAAGCACTTCCGGCCACATACCGTGCCATCATCTGCGCTGCGCTGGCAGCGAAACCATTTCTCTTCTCCCGGTTCCCAAGGCTTGTAGAACTCCTTAACTCGCTTATTGAGGTTCTCTACCGAGTGGTCCCAATTACCTGGTACAGTCGCTTGTTCTGTTCGTGATTCATTCATAGTTCAATTCATGTAGACGAGAGTATTAACATTCACTTTAGATATTAGAAATATCGCTCTTCTGTAGGATAGTATTAATGCGGTTGTCAGCAGTTGACCGGTGACAGTGATCAAGTCTCTAAAGTCCTAACGCAAACTCAAGATTCAGGCCGCTCAGCTACAAATCACAAGTAGTGGTGTTCAGCTTAGGATGAACAGTGAGGCAGACCGATCTACGAATGTTCAGGCTCGAGATTACTCTCCTTCACGGAGAAAACGAGTGAGTTTGAGAGAAGGTTCAATGGGATCTAGGATCTTCAGTGAGTTGCCAGAGTGCTGTTGGTTCATGGACATATTCAATAAACTCCGCAGCATGAAGTCTATCTAGCCTCTTTGTTACAGTCGGTCGAGATAAGCCTGTAAAATCCACAAGTGCACCCGTTGTGAGATTGCCTTTAGATACAAATTCGTCAATCACTTTCTCCGTATTCTCGTCTATTCTCAGGGGCATGTTTACGTCATATCTTTTCTAGTACCTCTTATCTCTCATTATACATATCCGTAAATACTAATAACCTTTACTACCCGTTAAGTATAAGTGAATAGGAGTGTTAGGACAGATTGAACACTCGGTCCCACGGGGTAGTCGGTTAGGTTAGAATGCCCGCGTGCGCCAACACGCGGACCGGGTTCCCACACGGAAAGTAAGAACCCATGATAAAGAAAGATTTCAGCGGTCAAGAGAACGTCGATCAATTAATTGAAGCGATAAACCATGTTGAATTTCATGCGCTCGGGGAAGGGGCCGCGATGTGTCAGATGTGCGGCAGCGACCTCGGAGAAGGCGACGACCTAACGGCGTATGCCTTCCGGGCGGCTGGCAACCCGATTTTTGAGGTTGGGTACATGATGTGCGGGGCGGACGAACACGAACACGAACATCCGTCGGTGTTTACGCGTGGTGTTCATGAACTGGTCGTCACTGGCCGGATCGGTCTCTGTACGAATGTGTCGATGCAGTCGTCGTGGTTGGTGCTGATTGAGCCGTCGCCGGTGGTGGTGAGTGTGGCGTCGTCGAGCTCGGCTCGCACGGTAGGTGAATCGACCCGTGACGCCGATACTGAGAGTACTGAAGCTGCGGAGCGCCGTGATGGCCCGATTCCGTTGCTGACGGCCGTCCGTGAGCACATGCGGGCGGATGCGGGTGAGCGGTGATGGTGCCGGCGTTCGATACCGAACACCTTGATTGCGAGTTCTTGCTGCCGGATGATGTGGAAGAACTGATGCTCCCGGACGTGTATGTGGGGCTCGAAATCCCACTGCTCGCACCGGGCGATGGGATCGTGACGGATCGACACCACGCCTCGGCTGACCGGTACGAGGCGGATGATCCGCAGAACCAGATTGGGGGGATGGTGTCGCCGTTCCCGCTCTCAGGATGGCTGCGGCACGGGTGTGAACGCGTCGTACAGGCGGCTGGCGGGACAGCGTGCCATCCGGGTGCGGCGGACGCGGAGTACATGTTGGAGGATGTGTACGAGCGCGATCTCGATGCTGGCTACCATGAGAAGGGGTCGTGCGTGGATGGTGACGCCGGCTGCATGCTGTACGATTTGTTCGGGGGGTTCAACGACCGGGCGGGTCGCCTGGTCCGCCGGCCGATCGGGTTTTCGCCGATTCGCCGACAAGTGGACGTGCTCCAAGGTGAAGCGGAAGCCCATTACCGACAGTTGAACACGCAGGTGCGGTCGCGGAACGCGGAGGATGACGGGCAACCACTTAGAATGGCCTCCCGAGACGTCGTCGGCAACCTCGTCGGCACATGGAAACTCTCACTTCGAGAGTTGAAACCGGAGTACGTTGGGTTGCTCGTGGAGGCGGTCGATTACCTTGACGCGCACAGTGATGAGTTCGAGCTGCAGCTCGGTGGGGCGCGGAATTTCGGGGCGGGCATGGTTGATGCGCGCGTCATTAACCCGCTGTACTCGGACGCGGAGATCAGGCGGGTGTTCAATCGTGCGCAGGATGCGACGTCGGGGATGCAGTGGAAGGATGATGTGTGGCGGGAGTCAGTCCGCGAGGAGTTCGTGGCGGCGCTACAGGCGCGTGTGGCGGGGCGTGATGGTGACGCGTCGGGTCCGGGCGGTGATACGTCGTGACGGGTCCGAGTGACGAGCAGGGCGACAGTGAGGATGAAGAAGTTGGTCTCGATGAGCCGCGGCTGCCGACGATAGCGACGGACCCGGTGCAGGACCCGGTTGATTGGGAGGCGCAAGGCGAGGGCGGTGCGGAGTTGGATGGGGAGTTGAATGAGGTGCGGGAGCCGTCGACGGCGACGGATCCGGTGCAGGAGACGCCTGCGAGTCTGCGGGAGGGTCGTGATGAGCGCGCGTCGGGTGACGATGAGAGTGAGTCGGGTGTGGAGGGTGATGGGGCGTGACGGAGACGGAGTCCGCTCAGGAGCCTGCTGGTGATGGTGAGTCGGATGCGTTGGTGGCGGCGTTTCGGCACGACGTACACAAGCTCAGAGGCCGGCAGCACGAGGCTGGTGAGTCGATAGTGTGTGGAGTAGCGGTGAATGAGTCGGTGCCGTGCGGGGCGGATGGGGATGCGGCGGTGTTGAGTCGCCCGTCGGGGGAGCCGGAGCAAACCGTGGAGAATCACGCGTCGCCGGCGCGGCTCTCCCTAGTGACGGGGGCGACGGTCGCGGATCCCGACGAGGTGCCGGCGTCGTTGGCGGAGGTGCGCGGGTTGGTGGTGCCGGGGTGTTCTGATCCGGCGGAGCTGCACGCTGAATGGTTGACGAGTGATGTGGCGGCGCGGTTCAACGAGTCGGTGTACGTCCCGTACACGTCGCTCAAATACCACACGTTGCTGGTAGCGGCGTTGCTTGATACTTACCGCGCGGGGTATGCGTTCGATGATCTCTATCTCGTGGCGGAGCGGCCAGAGCGTGGCCCGCCGACGAACGGTGATGATGGGGTGGCGGCGGCGTTGTCGGCTGATGTGGTGGTGCCGTGCCGGACGGTGTTGTGGACGTCGGAGTTAGCGGTTCGCATGACGGGTGATCCGCCGCTTGATGGGGCGGTGGCGTCGCTGGGGGCTGGGCCGGCGCGGTCGTTTGCGGATGCGTGGTCGCGGTTGGCGGCGCAGCCGCTGGATTTGGATCGGGAGTGGCTGCGCGTGGTGGATGCGCAACTACGACGAGTCCGGTCGTTCTCGACGGCACTCCAATACGTGGAGGATGTTGTGGCGGGCGGTGCGGCCGTGGAGATGCGTGGCGGGGTGGGGAGGTGATCCGGACGGGCGGGCGGGGTCGGCGGGGCGCAGCGGTCGTGGTGGATCGTTTTGTGAGCGTGCTGGGCGTGGTGGCGCAGCACGCGTCGCGCTGGCCTCGTGAGCGGGGTGGTGGGCGTGGCGGGTGGGTGCGGGTCGTGGTGGGCTCGCAGTCACAGTGGGCGCGTGCTGCGGGCCGCGGGTCTGGTGTCGTGTTGTCCGTGGTGGGACGACGCGGGGCCGGCGCGCGGCTCGGAAACCGGTGGTGCGGGTCGCAGCGCCGAGTGACGCTTCGACCCTGCCGCCGGGACTCGGTGAGAACACCGGAAACGAGGTGTGCCGATCGCGTGGGCGACCGGCAGAAAACACTGGAAACGCGGTGTGTGGATTCCGGGGAGAGTGCGTCGTGGAGAACACTGGAAACGGGGTGTGCGGAGTGGGGTGGTAGTAATGTGGTGTGTGAACATGTAACTATCTCCAGTGGAAGTGGTGGGGTGGGTGCGTGACGCGGATTCAGCAGGTGTTGTTCGAGTTGGAGTCGCAGTACGCGGTCCACCCGTATTTCGTGACGGGGAACGCGTTGTTCAACGCACTCGCTCCGCGCGTTGACGATGAGACGCGGCGGCGATTACGAGTGAGTCACGGGGTGTTCGTGCCGGAGGAGTACGGTGAATACCCGGATGCGCATTCGATGCCTGGGTACGCGGGGAAGCTCGGCGGGTCGCTCCCAGCGGTGGACGCGTACGAGGATTTGTTCCTGTATCGTGATCCGGCGCAGCGATGGTTGTTGGAGTCGCGGCCCAGGGATGCGCATAACACGCATGATGTGCGGATGCACGGTGGGCGTGTGGCGTTCGACAACGAGTGTTGGTTTGGGCGGCCCGAGGCGATGCGAAATAACCGGCGGTCGGTGTCGTGGTACGTGCACTGCTACGTGCACGTGGACGGCGTCAACGACACGATCCCGCTGTCCGAGGACATCCTGAACGGGATTCAGGTCGGCGGCGCGAGGAACTACGGGTTCGGTGAACTATCAGTCGCTGATACGCGGGTCGTGGAGTTGGAGGAACTCGATTACTCTCGACTCGAAGCGGCACACCGCGACGGGGCGGTGTGTGAGGTTGAGTTGGTGACGCCGTTTGTCATCAAGTCGGAGTACCCGGGGGCGGACGCACAGTCGGTGCCGTGGTGGTGGGGAGTAGAGGGTGATGAGTTGCGGCGGCGGGAGACCCGGCTCGTGCAGGGCGGTGAGTCGTACGCGGTGACGGTGCTTGATCACGGGCAAGTCGTCCCGTACTCTGGTTCGAACCCGGTGCGGACAGCGGTGAACGGTGTGTTGCGGGTTGGGACGCATTCCAGATTCGGGTTCGGTGAGTTGCGCATCAGGTCAGCTGTCGATGACCGCGTGCCGGGGCGTTCAGACGCCGGGGGTGGCGGGGCGTGACGTTGCGGCAAGTGGCGTTCGATATCGAGACAACCGGGTTCGACGCGGATGACGTCGTGACGGTGGTCGGGTTCGCGGTGCCGCTCGGCGTGCGCGTGTTCCTCAACACGGCCGGGCGGGCCGCTCCTGAGATCGGTGAGGTCGGTGGGGACGTGGTGGTGAAGGTGTCGACGCACGCGTCGGAGCACGGCTTGCTGGCGGCCGTGGCCGGGTTCGTCACGGAGCGGTTTCGGGACGCGGACGTGCTGCTCGTTGCGTACAACGGGGAGCGGTGGCGCGGCGGGTTCGACCTCCCGTTTCTCCGCACGCGGTTCACACGCCTCGACATCCCGTGGCCGTTCACGGGCGTGCCGTACGCAGACGTGCTGCCGCTCGTCTCGAAGCGATTCAACACGAGTGTCGACGGTGACGCACACAACGATCTTGACACCGCATACGACGTGCTGTGCGACGGGACGTACGGCGAGTTCGATCCGTTCGCGGAGAGTGCGGAAGCGGTGACGGCGTTTGAGGACGGGGAATTCGCGGCGCTCGCGGCGCATAACGTGGCGGACGTGCTGCGGACCCGTGACCTCGGACGGCTCGCGGAACAGTACTGCTCGAAGTCAGATTTCGACGTGAAATCGTTGACACCGACACGGAACGACGCATGACACGATACACGACACGATGGACCGTTGGTGATGGACAGTGAGTACAGACGACTTCCCGGATGACGTTGATGGGTTCAGGACTGCGGGGAAAGAGTCGTGGGCGCATCTCTGGCCGAAATTAGAGTTGGAGCGGTGTCGCTGCAGGCAAACGGAACCGTTCTTCCACGGTGAGTACCGATTCGAGAGGAAGGTTGCTGACCGCGTTCCGGACTGTGCGGTGATCGGAGGTGACGTGAACCGCTGGATTGAGTTCGTCGCTGGGTCCGATCAACCGTTCCGAGAGAAGACGCGGGAAGCGCTTCGCTTGGGGTTCGTGGTGCACTGGGTGTTCCATACTGACAATCGAGACCAGATGTGTGATGCTCGGGAGGCGCTGACCCCGGAATTACAAGCACCGTTCCGGTTCGGTGAGTACGACCCGACGGACGGCACAATTACCGTGGGGGATCCGGTGACGTTCAAGAATTACGCGTTCCCCGTGGAATCCATGGCTGAATTCGTCCCGGAGTCGCTGTTAGGGTATCGGCGCGGTCTCGCCCGTATTGCCCAGCGAGACAAAGCGTATGATCTTGGGATGTTCGACGTGGCTGGGTGTCAACGCCGGATTCTCGCCGAATACCGTCAAGGAAAGTATTACCGCGCCGTCGCACCCGGGCAACCAGTCGAAACCGGGACGTTCGGATTCCCGACACAGGACGGGTTACAACGACTCGTCAATGACGGGCAAGTCACGCGACTCGGACCCGTCCGTCGGCGTGACGCTGTAGAGTAACGTCTGACCAGAAATCACCACCGAGTTGGCGGTTGTCCTTCTGGAAGGTTAGTTCTCGATAGTGTCTGTGATATGATTAATAATTTCGTGAGCGGTAGATCGACTGTACGGTGCGTTTGCATAGCGAAGATCGAACCGCTCGGGTGGCATTTCTTGAATAAGTCCATCTTCTATGGCCTCCTGAATAGTATCGAAATGATATAAACCAAAAATAAAATCAGTTAGTCGATCGAGGGACAGTTCTCCAGTCCCGTCAACGAACACATTTCCATCCGCATGTGATGGTTTGAGTGCCACATGACTTGGCTGCCATATTGGTCGCGTGTCAAGCGGATATACGGCGATTGGTGTTCCACCAAACAGGGATTTAATCGCAATCATGACACTAATACAGTCTCCATGTTGCGGTTCACAGACTTCAGTGAGATTCGCGTCAACGATGGTCTGGCTAACGTCAATATCACTCGTTTGAACGTCGTAAAGTGGTGGTTCAGTTAGATCGATTAATTCATCTTCTAGATCGCTTCGTTGCTCGTTCGGATTATCCTCCATTAGTAAGCAGCTATATCTTGGTGAGATAACACCCTTTCGCTGACCCATCTAGATGAATTAGGTCAGAGAATACTGTAATCGTTATTATTCAGTATATACACCAGATTCGGCTTGTTTGACAGCGTGAGCGTCAGCAGGAGTAGACAGAGCTAGATAGGCGCGCAGGCCAATGTGTAGGGCCGAGCGATGAGCGGTCGATCGACGGGATAGATTGCCCGCGCTCGGCGGGTGACCGAGTCGGGTTGTACGGTTCACTCGGCCGAACTGTCGTACATCGCTTCGAAGTCTTTCTCGCCGCGGATCAGTTCGTCGACGCCGCTCGTGAACGTTACCTCGCCGAACACTGTCGCTCGGTAGTACGTGTAGAGGCCGTCTGCTTCTCGCTCGGTGTGTTGGCGTTTTTCGACGAACCCGACGTTGACGAATTTGTTGAGTGGTAGTGGAGGGTACTGTCGTCGATGTCGATCGCGTCCGCCAGTTCTGTGGGCCTCGTGTCGCCGCTGTGGATGAGGCGGTAGAGGATTTCGTACCTAGCGCGGTGCCCGACCGCTACGTACATCGCCAGGTACTCCTCAAAGCTGAGGACGCTATCCTCGGGCAGCAAATCTTTGGGTTCCCCCAGGAACGCTGCGCCGGGTGATTGCGGGTGATTCGCCGCCATCGTAGTGTCCCGTACAGGAGAGAGGACCTTAGGCACTCTCAAGTCGAATTCTCTCAAAAAACACTGGTTTTTAAATCTGAGATGATTTGAACGGAGGTCAGATATTTTGTGGAATACAGCGTAAGTTCCTCACTCGGTAGGGTATTCCCAGACAAACAGCGGAATTGAGAAATCGAAGTACTGTTCTAAGACGGCCTGTACGTCGTTTTCGGTTCGCCCAAGGGTGGGGAAATTGACGTACGATGGGATCAACAGTACGCCGACATCGGCGGTGCGACCCGTTGGGAACACGGTGGGGTCGCGGTGGGCGATTTCCATTTTCATGAGGTGCCAGTTCGCGCGCATTTGCTCGCCGCTCTCGTGTTCGACTAAGATTCCGTTTTTGTAGGCGTCGAAGCTCGCTCGACGGGAGACCACGTCGTAGTCCGTGGTTGTCTCGAATTTGACCGAGACTTCTTGTTCCCAGTTGAGCGGGGCAAGTAGTTCACGCCGGTCGCTCAGGTTCTGGTTCCCTCCGCCGTGGTCGATGTACGCTTCCGCGATTGCTGGCAGCTCTTCTTTCAGGCCTGTGTCCTCGACGATATCTCTCCCCCCGTTGAACGACCACGTGTCCCGTCTCCGAATCTCAGGCCTCATTGAGCGACGAGACTGGTTACAGGGCCTTACGATTTGAGGTTAAACCACGCTCTCCGGACTTGCGCGGCTCATCCTCTGTTCTCGCGCTCGGCGTGCCTGATGAGTGTTGAGAAATTCGCGGACTGACCGGTACGGTGTTTTCGGACGATCACTCACCGTCGCCAGTTGGTTTGACGTCGTACGGGTACGGGTGTTTCCCTGCGTCCGGGTCAGGGTCGTCGATGATATCCAGGTCCTCGTTGTTAGGGTGTCCTTGTGTCGTTTCCTCGATCTCGGGCGGGTACGGTCGCTTCCCCGCGTTCGGATCCTCGTTGTTCGTGCTGGGCATGTCTGGTCGATGGGTGCGGTCGGGTAAGTGTGTGGCCCACAGGCCGTCCGGAGTCACCGCGTTACGGGGGTATTCTTGTTACACGCATGCTCGGGGGCGTCGGAGAGCGTGCTCCGCCGAGGGCTGTCCTCCATTCGGTAGTGCTGTTGAAATCCATCGGCAAAACGGACGACGGGGGTGGACACGGTAGTATTGGGAAAATTTGATTATTGTCCCACGCGTGGTGTGAGGTATGACGACTGAGACTGATGATCGAGGGAGGATTTATCTCTCGAAGGATCTCCGGGACCGTCACGGCGAGCGGTTCCGCGTGGTTGACCTGCCAAGTCGAATCGTCCTCGTTCCCGTTGACGACGATCCGCTTCAGGCGGTCCGCGAGAGCGTGGGCCCCGTGTTCGAAGGGAAGGATATTGATGAGCTTCGTGAAGATGCACGGGCGACGATCGCGGAGGAGGCTCGCCGAGAAACCGCGGAGGAGTCGGATACGTGACGGCGACGTACGTCGAAACTGATTTTCTCTTCGCTGTGGCGAAACCCGATGATTGGCTGAGCGAGGAAGTTGAGGCGGTTCTCGCCGAGGAATCCGTCGAAACGTCGCTGCTTGCGTACGCGGAGTTTCTCGTCGCCACGTACACGGAAGACGACGGGTTCCGGTTTGAGGTGACACCGCTCGTTGCGAACATGCTTGACTTGGTTCCACTGCCGTCACCGGAAGAAGAGGAACTGCTGCTTGCGGCGGCAACGTATCTTGATGACCACGATCTCACGCCGTTCGACGCGCTTCACGCTGCACACGCCGTGACGCGCCACGGCGGCGTGCTCATCGGGTCCGACCAGGCGTACGACGGGCTATCTGATCTCGACCGTCGGCCGCTCACTCCCGACTAACACGCTTTCGACGGCGCGGATCGCGGCGTGCCTGTACCAGTCGGTGTTGTACGACCGGAGGTTTTCGAGCGGGAGGGACGTGAGTGATGCCCCGACTGTCAGCGTCGGCGACAACGTTGTGGACGGCTTGTCCGAGGGTGAGACTGGGAGCAGGGTGTTGTGTAACGAGTGCGAACAACCTCTCAGATGTGCTACGTATTGCACAAGCGATACCCGGGTTTGAGTGCTACACGGCAGTATCACATGACGACACTTCGGAGCCGGTTGTCGGAGCTCACCGATCCCGACGCCGAAGTGGCTGAACAGACGCGTGACGCGTTGCTTTCTGAACTCGAAATTCCGACGGACTGGACGGTGGCCGAGACGGACGTCGAGATTGCGCAGGACGCAACGGGAGACTGGTTTCTTGTGGCGTTCGACCACCGATCGGATCGGGAGAAGCGAGCGTCCGTTTTCCTACTTTCGGGCTCACACGCATTACAGGTCTACGTCGAATCTGCTGATACCGATCACTGGAGCGAGCCGGCGCGAGACGCCACGGAGATCTCAGCGGTACTTCGCGGCCACGCGTGACCCGCGTCGGACTCACAGATAGTGAACGCAACGGGCGGTGACCAGCGATAGATCGTCAGACTTGCGATGCTGGCTAATCAACGAACGCGGAGACGAAGCGCGTTGAACACGCTACCCGGCCCTATCATTCTCTGAGTCGTTTGTGCCGCTGTTACGGAAGTACAAGGAGAAAGCCCCGCCTTCAGGGCGGGGAGGATGTCAAGGGTGTGGTCGCTGGTGCGCGGTTCGGGGCGTCATAGCTCCCGGATCGATGGCTGAGTGTTCTGGATGAGACGGCCGAACTCAATTTGGTAGCGACACAGCTTGGAGAACTGAATTGAGTGGTGTGCGATATCAACGCCGTTGAGGATGATGGCGAAAATGCGGTCGTAACACGTGGCGTGGTCGTGAGAGGTATCGAGTTCCGATCCGTTTCGGTTTCCGAGTAGCCGTGGACGAATCGGCTAGTTGCCCCGAAGCACCACTGTCTAGACTACTGCGCGAGATTCGTTTTGTTGCCCAGTGGTACGATTGTCAGCTGCGTGATGGTGCCGTGGACTCCGCGGCTTTCTTACGAGCGCGTTCGTACAGTTGGCGTTCTTCGAGAGCGGTGGTCCAGTCGCTGAGGTCCGTATACACGTCGTCAATCTGTGCCGTGCTGAATTCGAGAACATCGACCGCAGCAGGTGAATCAGCGTCGTAGCGGACACGGTACTCCTCAATACGAGTAGTTAGCTCTGACACGCGAGCCTGTAACTCATCAACCGTGTTCTCTTCTGCCAGCCTAGTCGCTTGACGCCACTTGAAATACTCCTCATTCCGCTCATACCGGACTGGCCGGCCCTCGTGACGGATAACAATCCTGAGCTCAGCATAGAAAGACAAGTGTGACCGTGCTGCCTCGTCCGAACAGTCAGCCAACTCGGCGATCTCGCGGACAGTTGTCGGTTCTCGGGCATGTAGTACCGCACCGTACACCCGGTGCTCCGCGTCTTCACCTTCAAACGGCCTCTCGAATGAGGGTGGAGCGTCGTCCGTCATGCCCTCCACTACGGAAGTAGGGACAATGGTTCTTGGTTCGTCGACACTGCTCTGGCGGCAGACTCATTTGTAGAGACACGAGTGAGTGGTTGGGAGTGGGTTGCGTCGGACGCGGCAGTTCCTGTTGATGATGTACTGTGCGGCGGTGATCTGCGGGGGTTAACGCGTTCCAGACGACGATTCCCTTTAGACGCATCTACATCTGTGTGTGGGGTTTGTGACCCGACTTCGGTTCTATGTACGCTGAGCGGCGATGAGATCAAAACACGGTGAAGAAACTCGATGAAAGAGTACCTGCGGCGGGTTAGGATCGATTGCACCCTCCGGTAACTCATCCGCACCGTTTGATGCGTTGCTAGTTGCTGCGAGTCCGCTCGTGGCGGATTATGAGCAGGGTATTTTTGTGATGAATGAAACCAGTCGTGGATTACGAAGAATTCGTTGTAGGTTGCGGCGGAGTATTGGGAGTGTCGCATGTATATGTAAGTCAAAATCCGGCGTGACACACGGTGTCTCGGTGGCTCCTTCGTTGGGTTGCTGAGAGGACGAGGGTTTATTACTGCGTGTTGGTTTCACCTGTTCACCACGCGGCGGTGTGTGGCCCGCTTCGCGGCGATCCGCCGGTGTACTACTAGAATGCGATCCGAAAGCGCGCGAGTTCAGAAACGAGACCAGGGCAACCACATCAACGCGATTGTAGTCGTTGGTACGGGAAGATGAACGCTGCTACGAGATACGTGGAAGCGTCTGAAACAAGCTCACCAGTACACGCATATGTTTCAGATCATGGGCAAGGCGTCTCGGAAACTGAACTCACACATGCGACGGTTGCTGGTCGGTCGATAACCCTCTCAAAGGATGTGGCCACTGACGACCGCGATCTCATCGCGGACGGGATTCGAGTGACCGAACCGGCCGAAAAGTCGTGTTTCGCTAATGCACTCGGGATGTGGGAGTACAACGACCGATTCACGTACGTCGAAGGTTTCGCAGTCATGACCGATCTTGACGTTGGTGGGATCGAACACGCGTGGTGTCTGCTTGACGGAGAGCATCTTGTCGATCCGACGACAGCATCGTTTGACCACTATTACGGTGTTGTAATCGACGATTCAGAGGTCCTCCACGAATATGCCGAAGAGTATCCGTACGAAGGGATTCTCGGTAATCACAAAAACCGGTATGCGTTTCTCCGAGAACGAGGGTACGTCGATTGATCCATGACGCCGGACAGAACCGTCTTTCGGAGTGTCGTTCACAATTCCTCGTAGCCGGGTGAACCGCGAAACTGTGCTAGGGGCCGCTACGGCCAAGTGTCGGAGAGAAACGCGTTGATGTCAACGTCGTACTTGGGTATCGAGACATGGTGGTTGCGGAGAAACCGTTTGTACCGGCCGGACGTTGCTTTGGCCGGGTGAAGAATTTCGTGAGGAGGCACTGTGAGTTCATATGAGAGCCACATGCCGCGGTTCTGGCCGGTGTTGTGTTGATAAGCTTTCACGAGTCCCTTTTCGCGGAGGTTACCTATTAGTTGTTCAACGCGCCGTTTTGAGACGGATTTGAGGCCAAACGACTCGGCGGTGCTCTCATACATGTGGGATAACTCACTAGTAGTGATTTTCTCGTCAGTTCTGTCTGCTCCGGGTTGCGTTTCGTCGTCGCTAGTGGAGCCGGTCATATCCACAGAGGTGTGGACAGCGATGATAGTACACAGGAGTTGTTCCTTCGGATTGAGCTCCTGTGTGAATGTGGTGTATGAACCGAGCGCTTCGCGTGTTTCGCTTGCGGTATTGAGGTGTGCTTCCGTTAGTTGATCGGCGTCGGCTTGGTGTGCAACGTACCCGGCTAATTCGAGCAACTGGAGGGCTTCGGCCGCGCTCCCGGTCTCTTGAGCGATGATTGCTGCACACTTTGGAATCACGGGTTTGGAAATTCCGTCTTCCGTGAATGCGACCTCTGCGTGTGACTCTAAGATATGCCGTAGTTGTGCGGCGTCGTACGGCGTTGTTTCCACGGTGTCCATGTATCGTCTGTAGATGACATCTCGCGGAAGGCGGTTGTAGAGACGAGAATCGTTGGAGATTCCGATGACTCCGCATTCGGTCTGGTCTGTTCCGTACGTTTCGATCGCTTGCTGTATCTCGTCAAACGGCAGATCGTTGTCACCGAGTCCTTCGAGGTTTTCTAAGACCAGATACCAAGTGATGGTCGGATCATCCATCTGCTGTAGGATCGCTTGTTCTAACTCCGGTTGCGAGCGACCGTGATAACTTTCCTCGCAGACCTGGTAGGCGAGTTCAACGTAGATTTGATACAGTGACGTATACTCGCTACAGTCTATTGTGATCACCTCGATATCTCGTTCGACTGCTGTTTCGACGAGGGTGAGAATATGTCGTGTGACCGTACGCTTGCCTGTCCCAGAATCCCCGTGAATCAGTAGGTGGGGCGGGCGAGAGCCGTCCACGAAGTCCTGAAAGTTACTCACTAAGTCGGAGATAGTGTCGTCACGTTCCACGACTGTGTCGGAGATGTACTCATCGCGGAACGGTTGTCTGGTCTTGAATATCGCCATTTGGTGAGTATTTGTGAGGGGTGGTGAGCGAACCGCCGGTTACCTATCCCTATGAATTAGGGTTATAAATGGGTAAGCCCTGAGATGGGTGATTTCTGCACTGGTCCCAGCGATTCGGGGGGACACACACACCCTATTTCGCACGTTCCCCGGTCAAAAGGGAGGGGGTGGGGAGTATGGTCGCTGGTCGGTGTGTGCGTGGAGTGAACGATTGTGACGGGAACGGCTCTATCCAGTGTCTGCGAGTTTTCTTATTAATGCGGTGCTTGAGTTTGAGAGTTGCTCTCGGTTCCTGTAGCTAGCTGAGCGTTGCTTTTTCACTATATTATATATCTTATGGTAATAGCAATATATACATGCAGATACCGTGGCTAGATGACTCAATAAGCGTTTTTTATATTTGGCCTTCTGACGCAGGAATATCTTTTAAATAGGATACGTATCTCCATGATCACTCGTAACGACGGTGGATCTCCCTCCACCCCCTGCTTGAATTGGAGAACGCACGAAATAGGGGGTGGGTGTCCCGGTTCTCCGCCGTGTTTTGACAAAATACGCTGTCTCAGGCGAGCCACAACCCAAAACAGCCACTCACTAAAAATTCCGAACTTACGGTGAATCCGGCAGACTACTCAGTCTATCTTCCATGACCCACGCCGCGCCAAGCAAGGGTGGCTGCATAAGGTAATTAATTCTACACTGGATTAGCGTAGATATGCAGTTCTTCACGGCGGACGATGTCTTGTCGCATAGTACAGCCGCGTCGCCAGATGAGCCAGTGACGGTCGATATCGACGATTCGATTCAAACTGCGCTGGAGATTATGTTGGAGAATGATTTTGACCAGCTCCCGGTGGAGAGTGAGTACGGGGTTGAGGGCGTGGTTACGTACAAGTCGGTTACGAGGTATGTGAAGTCGATGGAGGATGTGAGTGTCGAGGAGACGTCGGTGAAGATTGCGTTGAATACGTCGCCGAAGTTTGTCGATCCTGATCACGATATTTTCGAGTTATTCGAGACATTTGCTGAGGATGATTTTGTCCTCATTGGTGATTCGGATGGGCTTGAAGGGATTCTGACGCGGTATGATATCCTGTATTTCCTTGAACTTCAAGTCGATCCGTTTCTGAAGATTGGTGAGATCGAGGAAAGCCTTCGGCATATCTTCCGAGAGTCCGTCGATGATGTAGACCAGTGCATGGAGGAGGCGTTCGCTACCCGGGCTGAGAATGACGACCGATATGATCCTCCTGAGCGGCTCGATGATTTCTCGTTCGACGAGTATCGACTATTCATGACGAGGAACCTGGAGCAGCTTCCATCTCGATTGACGCAGGAACGCTCAATGGTGGAAGATCTGCTTGAGGATATTCGGGAGACTCGAAACGCGCTATTCCATTTCCGTGCAGAAGCCGATGAAGTTGATCGGGATCAGTTGGACATCGCTCATTCGTACTTCACCGGTATCGCCAACACAGTCTAGCGACTGCCCCGATAGACGTTCGTAAGGTCCGTAGCCGCTGCTTCTCTGGGATTGACGGTTCGTGGGATCACGGTAAGCGATTGAGGATTGTGGCTTGTTGCCGTACAGCATTCTACCGCAAGTCTAATACCCTGTAAGAATATATTATATAGCAATTATGCTTAATGGGCATTTCCAGTCAGCGGGGGCGAGTATTGGTCACGGGGATGCGAGCGTACTCTTCCCCGTTGAGGAGCTCGATGCGACGGTGTTCCAGCGTCGAGATGCGGAACTCGCGATTGCCGACGCTGACGGGGAGAACGTCATCATCATCGCCCCAACGAGCCTAGCGAGCAGTTACTTCCTCACCCAGCACCCCCTTACCGCGATCCCCGTTGACGAGCTCGCACCCGGAGTTCGGTCTACGGTCGCCGATGCGCTCGACACCCCGATTGAGGCGTTTGACCTCATCCAGATCGGCAAGTGGGTCACCGACAGTCCCGACCACTCACTCGCCGAATACACGGACGCGTGACCGGCTGTATGGACGACGAATCGGAGACGAACACCGCGGCACGACCACCCTTTCACGATGACTGACTCGCTTACGGACGACTACCTGGAGGCTGCCCCGTACATCCAGCAAGCAGTTGAGGAGCACGGTGAAGAGTGGGTGCTGGAACACTACTACGAGCAACTGTACCCACTCGGGCGAGTTATGACGGTGCCCGACAAGGACGAACTCCCGTTTTACGACCCCGATGAACATGACACGATGACAGAAGACGAGACAGTGGAGATGTATCAGGCGTTGGCAGCATACCGAGAGAATCTCCGCACCGGGACGAAGCCCGACGAGTGACTGCCGCCCTACATTTTTCTCAGCGGTAGTCGTTAAGTGACGTATGAATTCGGATCGAGCCCGTGGAGTTCTACTAGGGTTGGCGTGCGGGGATGCACTTGGCCGACCAGTGGAGTTCAAGTCTGCATCGAAAATCAGCACTGAACACGGGCGGCTCGACGAGATGATTGGGCACGGGACGTGGAACCAGCCTGCTGGGACAATCACTGACGACACAGAACAGGCGCTGTGTATCGCTCGTAGTCTCGTCGAACAGCAAACGTTCGATCCGGCGGATGTCGCTGACCGGTTCGTCGCGTGGTACGACACCGGCCCGTTCGACATTGGAGGGATGACGAGACGGGCACTGAACCAGCTCAAACGCGGTGACGAGTGGGACAAGGCCGGTCAGCAGGTCTGGGAGCAAAGTCCGGAAGGCCAGAACGCGGGGAATGGGAGTGTGATGCGGTGCGCGCCGCTCGCCGTCTCGTACGCGATGGACTGGGAGCGACTCGCCGAAGTGAGTCGGCAGTCCTCGAAGATCACACACGCGGATCCACGGTGCACGTACGGGTGTGCAGTTCTGAATCTCACCATAGCTGGCTTGCTCGACGACGCGGCAACGCCGTTGAGAGACGCGCTCGGCTACATCGGTTCAGACGCACCTGACGATCTCGTAGCAGCGCTCGAACCACTCGCCTGCGGCGAATCTCCCGGTACGTTAGAGACGTCAGGCTACGTCGTCCATTCGCTGCAAACAGCACTTCACGATGGATTATTCGCCGAAAGTTCTGAGGAGGCGATTGTGACTGCTGTCAACCGTGGCGGCGACACCGATACGATCGGCGCGGTAGCGGGCGCGGTCGCCGGTGCACGGTTTGGAGCATCAACGCTTCCAGACCGGTGGATTGCTGCTCTCGATGGGTCCGAGGAACTCAAATCACTGGCAGAGCAACTCACGTTGGAGTGATACTGACGACGAAAAGAGCGCTCTTACCAGCGTCAGTCAAGTCCCGAGCCCCACCTATGCAGTTTTATTAATGGTCTGTTCAATAAGGTTCGCATGGTGGATGTGAAGTCCCGGGACGTAGACAAAACCGTATCTGATATCCGGGATTTCGCCCAACGGGTGGAAGCGCTTACTGAGCGTGGAGACATTCGCCGTCCTTGGCCAACACTCCGTATTCTCGGACGACGGAATAGAGAACGGTACTGGCAGGCGTATCTTGCGTATTTCTTGGATCCCTCCAAACCACATGGCTTCCGGGGAGTTCTTTTAGAAGATGTTCTGGAGATAGTGTCAGAAGAAACGGACTTCACACGAGATCTGTTGCATCCCGACTGGAATCTTGTGGAAATAGAAACCGAAGCTAGTGGTGACGAAGGTAGGCCAGATATCCTCATCTACCAGCCCGATAGATGGTTCATTTGTCTTGAATTGAAAGTCAATGCAAGCTATGACGCTGGACAGCTGAGAAGGTATGTTGAGGCCTCCGAGTTCAGCAACTTAGATGTAACAGAGTATGACCCTGAACGGCGATTCTACATCTATATTGATACTGAGCAGCCGCCGGGATTCCCGCCAGATGCCGATGCCGACCACGAGTTTGCGATGGTTACCTGGAACGAGATCGCCAGAGCGATAGATACGGTAACAGCCCCTCCTAACGGTCACTATCCCATTCGAAGCATTGAGCAGTTGAGAGACTATCGTGAGCTGATTTCGTACAAGACAAACATGGATCAGGACGACAGAACCTTTCGGGAATTAAAAGACGAGTACATTGAACACCGAGACGCGATTCATGCTGCTAACGAGGCGG
Organism: Halorubrum sp. B52; assembly: GCF_059752555.1. Taxonomy (NCBI): domain Archaea; kingdom Methanobacteriati; phylum Methanobacteriota; class Halobacteria; order Halobacteriales; family Haloferacaceae; genus Halorubrum; species Halorubrum sp. B52. The sequence goes on from NZ_MWTG01000018.1 coordinate 190,135, forward strand.
GCAACGAGTTTGTCGCTCGGAACTTAGCCCACGAATGGGTTAGTGCGATATCAACCGGCGATTATCAACCAGACTTTTGGGACGAAAATTGGGCAATTCACTATAGAGAAAATCGTGATTCACCGGGTTGGGGACAAGTATACCATAGAAGCTGGAAGCAGAGCGACGACCTAGATGTCGATGTCCATTTCGAGCACAAACCACGTTGGGAACATTTTCAAAAGGGCGTATTAGTTCTCAACCTCGAAATCGAAGGAGGGAGTGACGCAAACGACTCGATTAAATCATGTTGGAATAAAAACAAGGGCGTTATCCAGAGTCGGATACCGGAGACTATGGAGATCGGTTCGCCCAGCCGTCGGGACAAATACATGCTGAAGTCAAAAGACGGCGCTTATGAATACACACCCGGCGATCCAGACGCGTACTTCGAAGCTCTCCAGGAGGCACTTGAAGATAACAAGCCAGTAGCTGATATTGTGGATCAGATCATCACTGCACTTCCGTTTGAGGAACCACCGGACGTCCAATTCTGAGAAACTAATTCAATTGCTCGCGGATGCGGCCTATTACTATCTTCGTATATAGCCACGAGAGCCCGGTGTTGAGTTCTTCGAGGAATGTCGGTCGCACTCCTGCGTCAGGCGGGAATGCGAGTTGCTCGCCGTCGCGGTTGAGGATGGTGTCGCGGAGGAACGGGTGGGCGGGGTCGAAGAATGGGCTGGTTCGGATGCGGTGGTCGCTGTCGATGGTGAACAGGGCGGCATCGAACGCGCGATGGTGGAGTGAGTTCAAGATGAGGACGTTTTCTGGGTGCTCGGCCAGGTCGGGGTCTTGAGTTCGTGGGAGGATGTGGGCTAAGTCCAAGAGGTCTTCTTCTCGAATTCCGGTCATAGTGCAGGCGTGGCCGTACCGGTCGAAGGCGTTGTCACGGAAGGCGTCGCTCACGATGGTTTCGGCGGTTTCGTAGCGTCGGATCCGACCGCTTTGGTCAAGGATCTCACCGGTCGGCCACTGAGCGACGTCGCCGGTTTCGAAGGTGTCCCTGTCATCGGACTCAAACGGCGGTTCTCTATCAATCAGGTTCGATAAAACCGGGAGTTCAGTAATTGACCCTCGTATCCGCGTAGCTGCTGGTACTCTGTGGGCGGGGTTGTACTGCTGTGCGTTCGGAGTGAGGCACATACGATTCTCGTAGCTGCAGTACCGCAGGTCGGATTGAGTTTGGCAGGCTATGCTCATCGCTAAGAACGAAGAAGAGCATTGTTATTATATGTCACACTGCCCGAATTGTGGACAGCAAATCAAGGATGAGCACTATTACTGCGGCCAATGTGGCCACCCACTCGCTGAGATCGGGGGCGAGACAGATCAGAGACCTCCGACAGGGACGGCAGCGAGTCGTCGAGGGTTCCTTAGCAGGCGATCAATGGAGTACCTGACCGAGATACTGAGTGAGGAACGGGAACTGGATTCTGAGACAGTCAGCTACTCGAACCTATCTAGAGATGTCGGAGCTGGGTTGGCGGACCTTGCGACAGTGGCGCTTGTTGAGGATGTCAATTTGCTCGCCCTTGTTCTCGATAATACCGGTGACGCCGACGTTCTAAGTCAGGACGTACAGCAACTCACCAGTTCTCAGATGGAGGAACGAATGATGTGGATGGGATTGTTACTCGTGCCGGCACTGTACGACCGTGCATTTGGAACGGAGTGGGACAACGAGTTCTCAGAGCGCCTAGAAGAACTTTCAGAGAAGGCTGCGGAGTTCGATAAACAACAGTGAGTCAACTCAAGAACCGGATTGAAACGCGCGCGGTGCTTACGATCTCTGCCGCGTGGGTTTTTGTCTCCGCCGGGATATTGTGGGAACGATGACCGACCCTTCCGAATTGTTCGAAGCGTTTCTTCAGAACGACCGAGCGCAATCACGATACCGTGAGCGCAATGAGAAGCGCGATCAGGTTCGGAACGAACGTCTCCTTCCATTGTTGAACCAGTTTCTCGACGGGGAAATCACGCTTGATGAATTTAAACCGCGTAATGACGGCCTCAACAAGCAACACCCGTACTGGGGGTTTGATGGGTTCAACGGGCAAATGCACTTCAACCAGATGTGGAACGCGACTCCCGATCAGGAGGAGCTCGCTGCCCACCTGCGTGAGATTCTCCCCAAGCCCGAGTCAAGGGCCGAGGCTGTGGAGCGAATCAATGCGCACGCCGACCTGGCGCGAACCTACCGGGACAACAGCATCGACGCAGAGCCTCGTTACAAGCCTGCGATGTTCTTTCTCAGTTACTTCTGGCATCTACAAGCGCCGACCGAGTATCCCGTCTTCTACGTCACGACTGAACGCTACTTAGAAGACCACGATCGGTTTATACAAGATGGAGAATACGGTGAGGACTACGTCGAATTCATCGAAGCACTGGGCACGTTAATTGACCTCGCAACAGAAACGACCGACGCCGGCTGGGAGTACCGAGACATCTCGAATGCGATTTACTGGGATCAAGAACTCCGCCCAGAGTGGGAAGCAAATGAGGAAGAGACGGGAGATCCGACGGGGGGTACTCAGGAAGAAGACGTTCTCGCTAGCTTCCTCCCACCTATCGTCTCTGACCTGAGTGGTGTCGCGGAACGAGACAGTGCAGTTGAAGCAGAGTACGAAGAGCAAGACAGAGATTTAGCGGTCGTCTTCGAAGAGAAACTCCACCACTCGTTCCGAATCCTCGGCTTCGATGTCGAAGAACTCGGGCAGGGATCCGGTCGCCAGCCCGACGGTATCGCTACCGCTGTTCGAAACGACTACGCCATCATCTACGACGCGAAAGTCCGCGGTGACGGCTACTCCATCGCCACGGACGACCGAGCGATTCGAGAGTACATCGAGACGCACGCCCGGCAGTTGCGTGATCAAGGCGTTCGTCGTATCTATTTCGCTATCGTGTCCTCGACGTTCACCAATCCTGATCAGGGCACGCTCCGCGAGATCCGCGAGACGACTGCCGTAGAGAGTATCGTATTCCTTAGCGCGGAGTTACTTGAGGAACTCATGGTGCTCCGTCTCCGGGAACCGTACCTGAATCTGGATGATATTCGGGCAGTGTTCGGAACGAGAGACGGCATCTTTCGTCGAGAGGAGTTGAACAATGTACTCCCCGACTGGAGAGATGTCACCGTCGACGAATTTCTATAAACTACCCCCACTCCCTGCTACTCGTTTCCCTAAGCAGTGAGTAGACCTGGCCTATTGAAGCACGAAGCATCGTCACATATGTCTACACGTTTTCGTAGTCAGCGGTAGGTGCCAGAGTATTCTAGCGGTTCCTCTCTGTGTAGGAAATCATGATTTCTGAAATCGTGATTTCTTCCCTGAGAGGTACTTAAGGGGAAATCAGGCCAAAAACCTTATATCGGAAATTTCAGTGATAGAGGTCCTGATATGCCGCATTTTGATTTTGAAATCCATATTAGATCCCACATTTGCGAGCACAAGAAGCTGTTCCCGGGGAACATCGGCCCCTCGACCGGCGAGATGGGGACGTCGATGTTCTGGGCCGGCCAGAACGAATTATTCGAAGAGACTTTCGGTAAGATCGAGGGGTGGCTCGCCGACGAGGGGTACGTCGGCAGCATCGACATCAACTGCATCGTGAACGAGAACGGGATCTACCCGCTGGAGTTCACGCCGCGGTTCGGCTACCCGACGATCGCGTTACAGGAGGAGTCGTTCGAGTCCGGGACCGGCCAGTTCTTCTACGACCTCGCCCACGGGAACGACCCGGAGCTGTCGGTCCACCGGGGGTACCAGATCGCGGTCCGCGTCGTGCTCCCGCCGTTCCCGTTCGACGACGAGAAGACGTACGACGAGAACTCGCGGAACGCGGCCGTGGTGTTCGAGACGGAGAGCAGGGACGGGATCCACCTCGAAGACGCGAAGAGCGTCGACGGGCAGTGGCGGGCCGCGGGCGACAACGGGATGCCCATCGTCGTCACCGGCAAGGGCGAGACGATGCAGGCCGCGCGCGAGCGGGCGTACGACCGCATCGACGACATCGTGATGCCGAACATGTACTACCGCGACGACATCGGCGAGCGGTGGGTCGACGGCGACGGCGACCGGCTGCTCGCGTGGGGGTACCTCGGGCCCGGCGGGGAGTGAGGTCGGCGCCGGCGTTCGCCGCTCGCCCGAACGGCCGTCGCTCCACGACTTTTTAACCGTCCGGGTCCACCACTCGCGGTATGGCGAAGTACTCGACGGGCGGAGGCGGCGGCGGCGACGACGGCGACGCCTGTGAGCTCTGCGGGCGGGAGACGACGAAGCTCCAGCGCGCCACGGTCGCCGGCGCGAAGCTGCTGGTGTGTTCGGACTGCCGCCCGCACGACGACGCGGGCAACGCGCCGCAGAGCGGGGGCGGCTCCGGCTCGGGCGGCAGTCGCGGCGGCAGCTCCGGCGGGAGCCCGGGCGGCGCCAGCGCCGAGTCGAGCGGCTCGGAGAGCCGGAAGAAGGAGCTCGCGCGGAAGCAGGCGAAGATGTACGACTCCGTGACCGGCGACTCCAAGCACTGGGAGGAGGGCGGCACGAGCTACGAGTCCGACCGGCTCCCCTACCTCGTCTCCGGCTACGGCGACGACGTGGCGGCGGCCCGACAGGAGGCCGGCCTCACCGTCGAGGAGCTCGCCGACGAGCTCGACGTCGACGAGGACGACCTGTTCGCGGTGGAGGACGGCCGGGCCGCGACGGCCGGCGTCGGCGGCTCCGTCGTCCGCGCCCTCGAGGAGCGGCTCGGCGTCGAGATCGTCGACGAGTGACCCGCGCGGGACGATGAAGGCGATCAAGGACAGCGTCCACGGTCACGTCCGGCTCGGCGACGTCGCCGCCGAGCTGATCGACACGCCCGCCTTCCAGCGGCTGCGTCACGTCAAACAGCTGTCTACCGTCAGGCTGGTGTACCCCTCCGCGAACCACACCCGCTTCGAGCACAGCCTCGGCGTCTACCACCTCGCCGGCCGCGCCGTCGAGGGGTTCGACGTCGACGCCGACACCTCGGCGCACGTCCGCGCGGCGGCGCTCCTCCACGACGCCGGTCACGGCCCCTACGGCCACCAGACCGAGGGGATCATCCGACGCGCGACGGGGCGGGACCACGACGACGTCGCCTGGCTCCTGACCGACGCCGACCGCGAGGTGTGCCAGGTCCTGGAGCGCAACGGGCTCGACCCCGAGCGCGTCGCCTCGCTGATCGCGGGCGAGGGCGGGCTCGGGGCACTTGTCTCGGGCGAGCTCGATGTCGACCGCATGGACTACCTCGTGCGCGACGCCCACCACACGGGCGTCCCGTACGGCACGGTCGACACCGGGCGGCTCGTCAACGAGCTCCGGCTGGCGGGCGAGGGCGGCTCGGCCGAGAACGGCGGGGCGAGCGGCCCCGGCTCGGTCGACCCCGAAAGCGCCGAGCTCGTGCTCGCGGAGGGGAACGTCCCCACCGCGGAGAGCCTGCTCGTCGCCCGGTCGCTGATGAACGCGGTCGTCTACCGCCACCACGTCTCGCGGGTCGCCGGCGCGATGTTAGAGCGCGCCTGCGAGCGCTACCTCGACCGCACCGACACCGACGCCGAGACGTTCCGCCGGATGGCCGACCACGACCTGCTCGTCGAGCTCCGCGAGACCGTCCCCGAGCTCGGCCGGCGCATCGAGCGCCGCGACCTCTACAAGCGGGCGGTGTGGGTCGGGCTGGCCGACGTGCCGGCCGGAACGGTCGACGCGGGCCACGCCGAGGAGGTCGCCGCCGAGCGCGAGATCGCCGAGCGCGTCGGCCTGGATCGCGAGGCGGTCGTCGTCGACGTCCCCTCCCGGCCCGGGCTGAAGGAGTCCGGCTCCACCGTCGTCGTCGACGGAGTCCCGCAGCGGCTGGAGGACGCCTCGGAGCTCGTCGGCGGGCTGCGCAGCGCCGAGCGCCGCCGCTGGACGCTCGGCGTCTACTGCCCGCCGGAGCACGTCGACGCGGTCGGCGAGGCCGCGCGCGACGTCCTCGGCCTCCGCGGCGTCGGCGCGCGGACGTAGCCGCTCGGTCGTCCCCGTTCAGTCGTCGACCGGCGCCGGCACCGCGAACACCGGGCGGTCGCTCCCGAGGATGACGTCCTGCGTCACGCTGCCGAAGACGGCCTTCCCTGTCGGTCGCCGCTTGCGGCCCGAGACGCAGATCGCGTTCGCGTCGACGTCGGCGGCGGCCGCGAGCAGCTCGTCGGCCGGCTCGCCGCTCGCCTCGTAGTGGACGCAGGTGACCCCGGCCTCCTCGAGCGTCTCCCGAGCGCGTCGCACGGCCGACAGCTGGTGGACCGAGGCGCCCCCGGGATTGTCGCGGAACACGTGGCACAGGTGCGCCTTCGTCTCGTCGGCCGCGCGCGGGAGGTCGGCCACGGCCTCCGCCTGCGCCACCGCGCGTCGGTCCGCCTCGTTGTCGATCCCGATGAGGACGTCGTACATGTGGGGACGTTCGCGTACGATGCTTATAAACGGTGGCCGGGGTTCCCGCTCGTCGCGACCGATCCTCCCACTCCTTTTATCAGATGCCGACGAACCGGTCCGCATGATCACGGTCAAGGACACCGTCCACGACCACATCGAGATCGACGGTGTCGCCGCCGCGCTCATCGACACCCCCGCCGTCCAGCGCCTCCGCCACGTGAAACAGCTCGGCACGGTCCAGCTCGTCTACCCCTCCGCGAACCACACCCGCTTCGAGCACAGCCTCGGCGTCTACCACCTCGCCAGCCGCGCGCTCGATCACCTCGGCATCGGCGGGAAGCGGGCCGAGCGCATCGAGGCGGCGGCGATGCTCCACGACGTCGGCCACGGACCCTTCAGCCACAACCTCGAGTCGCTCACCCACCGCCGGACCGGGAAGTACCACGACGACGTCGACGGGCTGCTCGCGACCGGCGCGGTCGGAGAGGTCCTCCGAGACCACGACCTCGACCCGGACCGGATCGCCGGGATCGTCGCCGGCGAGGGGCGGTACGCCGGGCTCGTTTCGGGGGAGCTCGACGTCGACCGCATGGACTACCTCGTCCGCGACGCGTACCACACGGGCGTCCCGTACGGCACCATCGACACCGAGCGGTTCGTCCGGGAACTGACCTTCGTCGAACAGGACGAGATCGCGGACCGAGCCGACCGCGACCGAATCGAACGCGACCGAACCGACCGCGGGGGCCCCGAACTCGTCCTCGACGAGGGGAACGTCCAGACCGCGGAGAGCCTCCTGCTCGCCCGCGCGCTGATGAATCCGGTCGTCTACACCCACCACGTCGCGCGCATCTCGAAGGCGATGCTGCGGCGGGCCGCGAGCGACCTGCTGGAGGCGACCGCGACGACGGCCCCCGAGCTCCGGCGCATGGACGACCACGACTTCCTCGCCGCGGTTCGCGACTGCCGGGCGACCGCCGAGCTCTCCCGGCGCTACGACGAGCGCGACCTCTACAAGCTGGCGGTGTGGGCCGAGTACGACGACGTCCCCGAGCGCGTCCACGAGGCGGATCGAGAGACCGAGGTCGCCTTAGAGCGCGAGATCGCCGAGGAGGCCGGCGTCGACCGCGAACACGTGATCCTCGACGTGCCGCCGGAACCGTCGATGCGCGAGTCGACCGCCCGCGTGACCGTCAGCGGCGAGGTGCGCCGGCTCGAACGACAGTCGCCGCTGGTCTCCGCGCTCCGGACCGCACAGCGCAACCAGTGGCGACTCGGCGTCTACGCCCCCCGGCCGGCGACCGACCGCGTCGGGCGCGCGGCCGCGGACGTGCTCGGCCTCGACCCGGACGGGCTCGTGACCGAGGTGCGCGGGGCGATGCCGACGACGCTCGACGAGTTCGAGTAGGGGAGGCTGCGGCCCTCCGCCGACCCGTTCCCGTACCGTTTTAACCTCGGGCTGGCGACCGGGAGGTATGCATCTGGAGGGGACGGTACTCGTCGGCGAGGCGTTCGAGCCCGTCGAGGGACGGGTGGTCGTCGACGACGGCGAGATCGTCCGGGTCGAGGAGGAGTCCGTCGAGAGCGACGACGTGATCCTCCCCGCCTTCGTCAACGCCCACACCCACATCGGCGACTCCATCGCGAAGGAGGCGGGCGAGGGGCTCTCGCTCGACGAGCTCGTCGCTCCGCCGGACGGGCTTAAACACCGGCTCCTGCGGTCGGCGACCCGCGAGGAGAAGGTGGCGGCGATGGCCCGCACCCTGCGGTACATGGAGTCGACCGGCACCGGGGCCTTCCTGGAGTTCCGCGAAGGCGGCGTCGACGGCGTGGCCGCGCTGCGGGACGCGGTCGCCGGCGAGGGCGTCGCCTTCGGCGAGCGCGCGATCGACCCCGTCGTGTTCGGCCGCGACGACCCCGACGTGCTCTCGGTCGCGGACGGGTACGGCGCCTCCGGCGCCCGCGACGCCGACTTCGACGCCGTACGCACGGAGGCGCGCGAGGCCGGGAAGCTGTTCGGGATCCACGCGGGCGAGCGCGACGCCGACGACGTCAACCCTGCGATGGACCTGGACCCGGACTTCCTCGTCCACATGGTCCACGCGGAGCCGATCCACCTCGAACGGCTCGACGACCGCGGCACGCCGGTCGTCGTCTGCCCGCGCTCGAACCTCGTGACGAAGGTCGGCGTCCCGCCGATTCGCGAGCTCGCGGAGCGGACGACCGTCGCGCTCGGCACCGACAACGTCATGCTCGACTCCCCGTCGATGTTCCGCGAGATGGAGTTCGCCGCCAAGCTGGCGGACCTGCCCGCCCGCGACGTGCTCCGGATGGCGACCGTCAACGGCGCCCGGATCGCGGGGCTGAACAAGGGGGTCGTCGAACCCGGCGCCGACGCGGACCTGCTCGTCCTCGACGGCGACTCCGACAACCTCGCCGGGGCGCGCGACCTCGTCCGAGCGATCGTCCGGCGCGCCGGCGCCGCCGACGTCTCGCGGGTCGTGATCTGCGGCGAGGAGATCGGCTCGGCGGGGGACTGAAGGCGATCGCGGCCGGCGTCTGACCGCGATTCGGTCGCCGTCGCAGTCGCCGCGACGAGCCGGGAGAGAAACGGTTTAGTCGCTGGCACCGGCCCGATCGCTCATGCACGCCATCACTCGATCCGGCTGGATCGAGGTCATCTCGGGGTCGATGTTCTCGGGGAAGACCGAGGAGCTGCTTCGCCGGCTCCGCCGGTCCGAGATCGCCGGGCAGTCCGTCGCGGTGTACAAGCCGGCGGTCGACGACCGCTACGGCGAGACGACGATCGGCAGCCACACGGGCCGCCAGTGGGACGCGACCGTCGTCGACAACGAGGGCGACGGCCCTCTCGACATCCTCGACGACGAGCCGTTCCCGGAGGTCGTCGCGGTCGACGAGGCGAACTTCTTCTCGAACGCGCTCGTCGAGGTCTGTAACGCGCTCGCCGACGCGGGGACCCGCGTGATCGTCTCCGGCACCGATCAGACGTTCCGGGGCGAGGCGTTCGAGCCGCTCCCGCAGCTGATGGCGACCGCCGAGTACGTCGACAAGCTCCAGGCGATCTGCTCGCAGTGCGGCGAGCCCGCCTCGCGGAACCAGCGCCTGATCGAGGGCGAGCCCGCCCACGCCGAGGACCCGACCATCCTCGTCGGCGCCGAGGAGTCCTACGAGGCCCGGTGCCGCGACTGTCACGTCCTGCGGGCCGGCGAGCGCGCCGACGGCGGTCGGTCGTACCTGACCGGCGGGGAGCCGGGGTCCGGAACGTCGACGGACCCCGACGAGTCCGCCGACGGCGCCGAGGAACCGGTGGACGCGAGCGACGACTGAAGGGAGCGACCGTCGGCTACGCCGCCGATCCGTCGTCCGTCGCCGAGGGCTCCTCGGCGTCGTCAGACTCGGTCGCGACGCGGTACAGCCCGACGAGCGAGACGAGCGCGAGCACCGCTCCCTCGGCTCGCGCGGCGACGTAAGCCCACTCGCGGGGCTCCGCGTCGCCCGCGTCGCGGTAGACGACGCGGGTCCACGCCCGCACGACCGGGCGCGGGGCGAGCGTCTGCACCAGTCCGACGAGGCCGACGACCAACAGCAGCGCGGCTTTCATGGCCGTCGATTCGTCGGGCGCGGGCAAAAGCGATGCGCCGCGGGCGCTCGCGTTCGACGCGGCGCGGCGCCGCCCGTCACACCGGCTCGGCGGCCGCGAGGAACCGGCGACAGGTCGCGGCCGCCCACTCCCGGACCGGCGGCGCGTCGGACCACAGCAGCGCGGCGAGCCCCCGCTCGTCGAACAGGCCCGCGACGGCGCGGTCGCCGACGAGGAGAACGCCGATCGGGGAGTCCCCCTCGTGGCGGTACGCCTCCACGCCGTGTCCGGCGAGAGCCGATCGGACCGCGGCGCCCGCGGGACCGTCGAACCAGTCGCCCGCGCTCCCGGTGAAGACGAGCCGCGCTTCCCCCTCGATCCCGTCCGCGACCCGTCGTGCGAGCGACTGGTCGACTCGGGGGATCACGCCGACGAGGGGGCCGCCGCCGGCGACGAGCGCGGAGAGCCGCGCGGCGGGTCCGGGGTCCTCGCCGCGCTCGACGACGGCGACTCGGCTCTCCATCCCCGAGAGGTCGCCGTCAACGGCCTCGGCGACGAGCGCGCGGAGCGAGTCTCCGTGCGATGCGTTCTCACTCATCGATCGCGTCCCCGCCGGGTCGCGCCGGATACGACTGCCGCCCACCGGTCGACCGGCGGGCGAGGAGGCGGGCCGTCGCGCGCCGCCGGTCGTCGGGGCGCTCCTCGGTCGTTTCGTCGTAGTACAACACCGTCAGCCCGAGGCCCGCCCGGAGGAGCTCGTTGGCCGCGAACCGGTACCGATCGTCGCTCGGGCCGGACGGGGTAGAGGAGTCCGACCGGAGGTGCCCCTCGACGAACAGGTAGCCGCCGGGGACGAGCGCCTCCGCGAGGTCGGCGAAGCGGTCGAGCGTGTGGAAGAAGCTCATCGCGATCAGCTCGTACGCCTCGCTCGGGAAGCCGTACGTCGAGACGTCGCCGCGGATCGGCTCGATCCGGTCGCCGATCCCGCGCTCCGCGGCGCGCTCGCCGACGATCTTCAGCCCCTCGCGCGAGGCGTCGAGCGCGTCGACCGCGTAGCCGGCCTCCGCCAGAAACACCGCGTTCCGGCCGGTGCCCGCGGCGACGTCGAGCGCGCGCCCGTCGGGGATCGAAGGTTCGTACGAGCGCAGCACGGGCGACGGCTCCGGCTCTCGGGGGTACTCGCCGGACGCGAACCGCTCGTCCCAGTCCGTCATGGGGGCACTTGCGCCCGGCCGAGCGTAAACCCCACGGGCGTGCGGGTCTCAGTGCGGGCATGGACGAGACGGAGTCGGCCGCGGAGGCGCTCGGCGAGCTGCTGACCGACCGCGACGAGACGCTCGCGGTCGCGGAGTCGCTGACCGGCGGGCTGGTCGGCTCGCGCGTGACCGACGTGCCCGGCGCGAGCGCCTACTTCGACCGGGGATTCGTCACCTACGCCTACGACGCGAAGCGGGAGCTGCTCGGCGTCTCCCGCGAGTCGCTCGACGCCGAGGGAGCGGTGAGCGCGGCCGTCGCGGAGGAGATGGCGGCCGGGGCGCGCGACCGCGCGGGCACGACGTGGGCGGTCGCGACCACCGGGATCGCCGGCCCGGGCGGCGGCAGCGCGGAGAAGCCCGTCGGCCTCGTCTACGTCGGCGTCGCGTACGCCGCGCCGTGGGGGACCGAGGCGTCGTTCGTCCGGAGCGAGCGCGTCGTCCTCGACGGGGACCGCGCCGCCGTGAAACGCGGCGCGGTCGACGCCGCGCTCGACGCCTTGCTCCGAGCGATCCGCGAGGTCGACGCCGGGGAGTGAGACCGGTCGCCGACATCGGCGTCGAACGTCCGAGCGCGCGAGCGTTTATCCCCGTGGCTCGTGTACGGGCGCCATGGTCGAACGCGTGCTGGTGCCGATGGACGACTCAGAGCTCTCCGAGCGAGCGCTGCGCTACGCGCTCGACGTGCACCGGGACGCCGACGTGACGGTGTTACACGTCGTCGGGGAGCCCTCTCGGATGATGGGGGCGGCGACGGGGATCGCTCTCGCGGACGACAGCGAGGAGCGGGTCCGAGAGCTCTGCGAGGACGTGTTCGAACGGGCCCACGACATCGCCGAGGAGTACGGGGTCGAGCTGGACACGCTGGCGGAGGTCGGGTCGCCGGCCCGCCGGATCGTCGAGCGCGCCGACGAGTTCGACGTGGTCGTGATCGGGACGCACGGCGGGTCGCTGGCCGATCGGCTCCTCGTCGGCAACGTGGCGAAGTCCGTCTTCCAGCACTCGCCGGTCCCCGTGACGGTCGTGCGCTGAGGCGGGCGACGGCGCGCTCGGCTCGGGACGCCGCCGGACCGCGCCCTCACCCGTCGATGTACGCGTGGCCGACGACCGCGACGAGCAGCGCCGCGACGACGATCCACGCGAACGGCTCGACGGCGAGCAGCCGGATCGGCCGCGTCACTGACTCGTCGAGGCCGAACAGGGCGCCCGCGGCGAAGACGATCGCGAGGACGAGGGCGGCGACGACCCCGGCGACGCCGAGCAGCGCGGTGTCGGTCCGGTCCATACCGCGGATCCGTTCGGAGCGTACATAAGCGGATCCCGGAGGCGTCGACACGGATCAGAACGAACGGTGCGAAGCCAGGGCAGGGATTTGAACCCCGGAAGTCTCGATTACAAGTCGAGTGCATGAACCGCCCATGCTCCCCTGGCGCAGGCTGGCGTACTCGGGCCTCGTATGAGTGCGTGTCGCTTTCGGCGAGCGTGACGCCTGCCCGCAGTCACTCGGTTCCGCTCGCCGGCTCGCCGTCGTCGGACTCGTCGCCGCCGGTCCCGTCGCCCGCCCGCTCCGCCAGCGACTTCGTCAGCTCGACGCGGTGGACGTCGTAGCCGTGGGTGGCGTAAAACGCGCGGGCCCGGTCGTTGTCGGCGAGCGCCTCCAGCGCGACAGTCTCGGCGCCCTCGGCCGCGAGGGCGCGCTCGGCGGCGTCGAGGAGGTCGGCGCCGACCCCCTCGCCGCGGCGCTCGGGAACGACGAACAGGTTGCTCACCGTGCCGCGGACGCGATCGCGCTCGTACCCCTCGCGGTCGAGCGAGAAGCCGACGAAGCCGATCGGGTCTCCGCCGCTATCGCCGTCGCGAGCGACGAGTAGCTCCCCGGTGACGACCGAGCGGGCGACCCACTCGCGCACCGCGGCGCGGTTCGACTCGGCGAGCAGCGTCGAGCCGTGGCTCCGCTGGTCCTCCGCCAGCGCGACCCACAGGTCCGTGACGTCGTCGACGTCGTCGACCGTCGCCGGCGCGACCGTCGACCGCTCGTCGTCGGACATTCGACCGCCCGTTCGGCGCGGCGCGGCATGAGGGTACCGACGCGGCGAGGGAGCGGCCGTGACCACCGGCCGGGAGGGCGGGAGGAGAGACGGCCGCGCGGCTCACACCTCGCGACACTCCGGACAGACGGCCTGCCCGTTGGCGGTCACCAGGTCGGGGACGAGCGCCCCGCAGCTCTCGCAGACGCCCTGCGTCGGCGACTCCGACGCGTCCGTCGTGGCGGCCTCGCTCGCCGGAGCGACGCCGCCGTCCGAGCCGAGCATCCCCTCGTCGCCGCGCCGCGTTCCGCGGAGCGTCTCGTCGCCGACGGCGGCCTCGCGGGCGCCGTCGCCGGTCCGCGGCGCCCCCGCGGCGAGCGCGTCGCCGGCGGTGACGACGCCGACCGCCTCGCCGGCCTCGACCGCCACGACGCGGTCGACGCCCTCCGCGACGAGGCGCTCCTCGACGGCCGCGAGCGAGTCGTCCGGCGTCACCGTCGGGAGGGGCGGCCCCATCACCGATCCGACCGTGGGGCCGTCGCCGTCGCTCCCGTCGTCGGCGTCGAGGAGCGCGCCGAGCGCGTCCCGACAGCCGAGCCGCCCCACGGGCTCGCCGCCGCGAACGACGACGAGACAGTCGGTCTCCTCCTCGACCATCAGCCCCGCCGCGTCGGCCAGGCCGTCGGACTCGCTCACGCCGAGGAACTCGCGGTGCATCACGTCACGAACCGTGGTGTCTGTTCGCATGGAGCGAGGATCCGACGCGAACGGCTAAAAGCTGCCCCCGATATCGTTATACGGGTTCCGAACGTAGGAGCCCGATCGGTACGGAAAACGACGGTTCCGTCGTGCTCGCTTTCCGTCGTGCTCACACTCCGTCGTGCTCGACGCCCCCTGCGACGTACCGTCTCCGCGTTGCGACGCGATCGATCGTCGACGCACCGATCGACTCGTCGCCGCGGGCCGAAAAGGAGGGTTCAAACCCTCCGGCGTTCGAGCGGGCACATGACCATTCCCTCGTTCGTGATCGGGATCGCGGGGGGGACCGGCGCGGGGAAGACGACCGTCTCCCGGCTCGTCACCCGCGACCTCGGCGACAGCGTCACCCGCATCCCGCTGGACAACTACTACGAGGACCTCTCCCACTTGGACTTCGAGGAGCGGCAGTCGGTCAACTACGACCACCCCTCGGCGTTCGAGTGGGAACTCCTCCGCGAGCATCTCGAAGCCCTGTTGGAGGGCCAGTCCGTCCAGATGCCGCAGTACGACTTCGAGATCCACAACCGGAAGGAAGAGCGCGTCGAGGTGGAGCCCACCGACGTCATCGTGCTCGAGGGGATCTTGGCGCTGTACGACGAGGAGATAAACGACATGATGGACCTCCGGCTGTTCGTCGAGACCGACGCCGACGTCCGCATCCTGCGCCGGATCCGCCGGGACGTCATCGAGCGCGGCCGCGACCTGGAGGGCGTCATCGACCAGTACCTCTCGACGGTGAAGCCGATGCACGAGCAGTTCATCGAGCCGTCGAAGAAACACGCCGACGTGATCATCCCCGAGGGCGCCAACAGCGTCGCCGTGAACCTCTTGGAGGAGAAGCTCCGCGCCGAGGTCGAGGGCGACGCCGTCCGGAGCTGGGAGCGCGGGAGCCTAGAGGAGGAGCTCGGCGAGAAGCGCTCGCTCGACGTTGACGGCGACTGAACCGGCCGCTCTCACGAGCGGAGAATCGCAGACGCGACTAACTGCTCCGCCTGCGTATCAGCAACCATGATCCGAGCGATCGTCGGCGTCCTCGGCGGACTCACCGCAGTGGTCCCGGACCGGATCGTCGACTTCTTCGAACGCGTCGCGGTCGCGAACCCGGACGAGCTCGAACCGCGGTCGGGGCTCCGCCTGACGATTCGGGCCGAAGGCGTGTTCGTCGTCGCGATCGCTCTGACCGGCGGTCGCGCCTACGCGTGGACGATGTACGTCACCGGCGCCTTCGGTTCCCTCCTGCTCGCGTTCCCGCGATTGTACCGCGAGATCGCATCGCGATTCGTCTACGGCGATCCGGACGCGATCGAGTGGAACGCGGGGTTCGATCGCGTCCTCCGGCTCGTCGGCGCGCTGTACGTGTTGTTCGGGCTCCGGGCGGTCCGGCGACGGCGCCGAGACGAAGCGTGACCCCGCCCTCGCCGCCTCCTACCGCCGCCGGCTCGCCACTCGCTCCTCGGCCGTCTCCGCGCTGACGACCTCGTAGAGTATCGCCCGCCCGCCGTCCTCTTTGGGCCGCAACACCCGGCCGAGCCGCTGGGTGAACTCCCGCTCGCTCCCGGAGCCGGAGAGGACGACCGCCACGTTCGCGTCCGGCACGTCGACCCCCTCGTCGAGGACGTTCGCGGCCACGACCCGGCCGTAGGTGCCGTCGCGGAACCGCTCCAATATCTCGCGGCGCTCCTTCGCGCCCGTCTCCGCGGTGATCGCGGGGAGGAGGAACCGCTCGGAGAGCCGGTAGACGAGGTCGGTGTGGGCGGTGAAGACGATCACGCGGTCGTCGCGGTGGCGGTCGAGGACGGATTCGAGGCGGTCCACCTTCCGGTCCGCGTTCATCATGATCTCGCGGGCGTCCTGCTTCGCGAGGAGGGCCTCGCGAGCGGCCGGGTCGTTGCCGGAGCGTTTCACGAGTTCCCGGTAGTCGCTCCCGCTGGTGAAGGTGATCCCCGCGTCGCGGACGTACTCGACGAAGGTGCCCTGCCTCTCGTCGTAGCGCTCGCGCTCCGCGGGCGTCAGCTCCACCTCGATCCGGCGGATGTCGTACGGCGCGAGGTGGTCGCCCGCGAGGTCGTCGACGTCGAGCGCGTAGGCGCGGTCGCCGATCAGCTCCGCGACCGTCTCGTGGGCGCCGTCCGGGCGCTCGAACGTCGCCGTCAGCCCGAGCCGCGCGGGCGCCGCGAGCAGGCGCGCGACGTCGCGGTACCCCTCGCCGCCGAGGTGGTGGACCTCGTCGAAGACGACGAACTCGAAGGCGTCGCCGACGCCGTCG
Source organism: Halorubrum sp. B52 (assembly GCF_059752555.1). Classification (NCBI taxonomy): domain Archaea; kingdom Methanobacteriati; phylum Methanobacteriota; class Halobacteria; order Halobacteriales; family Haloferacaceae; genus Halorubrum; species Halorubrum sp. B52. Next base: position 206,514 of record NZ_MWTG01000018.1, read on the forward strand.
GCCTTCAGGTACGCCGAGTCGTACGTCGACACCGTGATCGCCTCCCGGCGCTGCTCGCCGCCGCCGAACCGGCCGATCGGGACGTCGAACTCGCGCTCTAGCTCCCGCTGCCACTGGTCGAGCAGGTCGACCGTGGGGACGACGACGAGCGTCGGAACCCCGAGTTCGACCATCGCGCGGATCGCGATCACTGTCTTGCCGGCGCCGGTCGGGAGCTCGAGCACGCCGCGGTCGCCCGCGTCGCGCCACGCGTCGAGGGCCTCGCGCTGGTACTCACGCAGGTCGTAGTCGGTCGCCAGCGCGTCCGGGAGCCCGGCCTCGCGCGCGGCGCGATCGCTTGCGTCCAGCACGCGGTCCTCGACGCTCACGCCGGCGACCTCCAGGGCCCGCCGGATCGCGGCGTAGCGGTAGGCCGGGGCCCGACCGGTCCCCGAGCGGGGGTCGACCTCGACGCCCGGGAGCGGCGGGAGCGACCCGAGGGGATCGCCGTCGGCCCGCTCGTCCGCGTCGGCCGCCGACCCCCCGGCGTCGACCCGGATCGTCCCCTCCTCGTAGGTCAGCCGGACGTTCATCGACGGACGTTGCCGACCGACTTACAAAGGGGCACCGCCTCTCGCCGGCATGCGCGCGGACGAACTCGACCCCGAACTCGCCGCCGTCGTCGACGAGATCGAGGCGCTCGGGCTCCCCGAGTGGCACGAGCTCTCCGTCGACGCGGCGAGACGCGTCGAGGACGAGGTGTTCTCCGGCGATCCGGATCCCCCCGTCGCCGACGTCCGGGACCTCGCGTTCGACGGCCCCCACGGCGAGGTGCCGGTTCGGGTGTACCGGCCCGAGGCGGCGATCGACGCGGCGGGCTCCCGCGGCGGCCCCGGCGATGACGGCGACGATGGCGACGATGGCGACGCCGCGGGCGCCCGCACCCTCGTCCACTTCCACGGCGGCGGCTGGACGCTCGGCACCCTCGACTCCATCGACGGCCCCTGCCGCGAGCTGGCGACGCGAACCGACGCCGTCGTCGTCTCGGTCGACTACAGCCTCGCGCCAGAACACCCCTTCCCCGCCGCCGTCGACGAGGCGGCCGCGGCCGTGGAGTGGGTCGCCGACAACGCGGCCGCGTTCGGCGGCGACCCGGACCGACTGGGCGTCTCCGGCACCAGCGCGGGGGCGACGCTCGCGCTCGCGGCGTGTCTGTACGACCGGGACCTGAGGGACGTCCCCGTCGAGATCGCCGGGCAGTTCCTCCTCTACCCGATCGCGGGCGACGACTTCGGAACCGAGTCGTACCGCGAGAACGCCGACGGCCCCCTGCTCACCCGCGCGGACATGCGGTGGTTCTACGACCGGTACCTCCGGAGCCCGGTCGACGCGCGCAACCCCTTCGCGGTGCCGCTCCGCGCGGCGGACCTCGGCGGGCTCCCGCCCGCGACGGTCGTCACCGCCGGCTTCGACCCGCTCCGGGACGACGGCGTCGCGCTCGCGGAGCGGTTCGGCGAGGAGGGGACGCCCATCGAGCACCGCCACTACCCGGCGATGGCCCACGGGTTCTGCAGCCTCTCGGACCGCGTCGCCGTCGCGGAGGCGGCGCTGTCGGCGGTCGCGAGCGACGTGCGCGAGCGGCTCTGAATCGCGGGCGACGTGCGCGAGCGGCTGCAGCCGGTCCGGCCGCGCGGCCGCGGCGACGACCCCAAGTGCCTCGACGAGAGAGGTGGGGCATGTCGCTCATCGGTTCCGCCGTCACCTTCGTCGTCGGGCTGCTCGTCGGCGGACTGGCGATCTTCGTCGCCGCCGCGGTCGTCACGGGGACGCGCGACTACGGGCACGCCGTGTTCACGGCGCTGTTCGGCGCGATCGTCTGGGCGCTCGCGGCGCTGTTCCTCTCGTGGATCCCGCTGATCGGGGAGTTCATGCCGCTCGTCGCGTGGGTGTGGCTGATCCGGCGGCGCTACGGCGTCTCCTGGCTCCACGCGGGGGTCATCGGGTTCGTCGCGTGGGCGTCGGCGGTGCTCGTGCTCGCGGTGCTCCCGTTCGCCGGCGTCACCGACGCCGTGGGGGTCCCCTTCGTCCGGTCGCTGAGCGCGGTCTGATCGCGGTCGCTCCTGCGGCCGTCGACCTCACTCCGCAACGGTCGTCTTCACGATGCTGACCGGCGCGGTCGACCGGCGCGAGACGCGCTCGGTGACGGAGCCGAGCATCCGCCGGTAGTCGCCGGAGCGCGTCTTCGACCCCATCACCGTCAGGTCGATGTCCTCCCGGTCGACGTACCGGAGGATCTCCTCGTGGGGGACGCCGTACACCAGGTCGGTGACGACGTCGACGCCGGCGTCGGCGGCGTGAGCCGCCACCGCGTCGAGCGCCTCGCGGCCGCGCTCCTCTAACGTCTCCTCGGCCCCCTCGGCGCCGTCGACGAACTCGTCGCCGGAGTAGGCGTTGATCACGTCGCTGTCGACGACGTACAGCACGTGGAGGGTCGCGCCGTATCGGTCGGCGGCGTCGACGGCGTGGTCGATCGCGCGGTCGACGCCCTCGCTGCCGTCCGTGGGGAGCAGGATGCGGTCGTACATACGCAGCGATTCGCGGCGTCACCGAATAAATCGGTCGCCGTTTCCCGAACGGTTAACACGCTGCCAGCCCCGGAGTCGGCCATGACAGCCGCCGCGGATCGACTGTTCGTGAACGGGGAGGTCCACACGCTCGCGGCGCCCGACGAGACACGCGAGGCGGTCGCGGTCCGGGACGGAGCGATCGTCAGGATCGGAAGCACCCGGGAGGTCGAGTTCCTCGAAGGGGTCGACACCGACGTCGTCGACCTCGGTGGGCGGGTCCTCCTCCCCGGCTTCGTCGACGCGCATACCCACCTGACGACGGTCGGCCGCTACCTCGTGCACGCGGACCTCTCGGCGGCCGACTCCCCGGACCGGGCGGTCGACCTGCTGGCGGAGCGGGCGGAGGAGGTGGCGCACGCGGAACGCGCCGCCGAGAACACCGACGGAGAGCGCGGCGGCGACGAGTGGGTCCTCGGCTACGGCTACGACGAGTCGACGTGGGAGGCGGACCGCTACCTGACGCGCGCTGACCTCGACCGCGTCTCCACGGAGCGACCCGTCGCGGCCTTCCGCGAGGACATGCACGTCGCCGCGGTCAACGGGATAGCCCTCGACCGGTTCGCCGACGCGCTCGACGCGGTCCCCGACGAGACGGTGCCGACCGACGCGGACGGCGAGCCGACCGGGGTCCTGCTGGAGAGCGCGATCGACCCGATCTACGAGGCGGTCGAGCCCGGCCCGGCCGAAACGCGGGAAATCGTCGCGGCCGCGCTCGCCGACTGCGCCGCGAAGGGGATCACGGGCTTTCACGACATGGTGCGCAACTCCCACGCGCCGCGGGCCTACCGCGAGCTCGACGCGGCCGGAGAGCTGACCGCGCGCGTCCGGATCAACTACTGGAGCGACCACCTCGACGCGCTCCGCGAGGTCGGTCTCGGGACGAACGACGGGAGCGAGACGGTCGAAACGGGCGCGATCAAGTCGTACACGGACGGGAGCTTCGGGGGGCGGACCGCCCGGCTCTCCGAGCCGTACGCGGACGCCCCCGACGAGACCGGCCAGTGGGTCGTCGACCCCGAGGAGCTGGCGGCGACGGTCGCGGAGGCGACCGCGGCCGGCTACCAGTTCACCGCCCACGCCATCGGCGACGAGGCGGTCGACGCGGTCCTCGACGCGTACGAGGACGCGTCGCACACCGACCCGGAGGCGGCGCGACACCGCGTCGAACACGTCGAACTCGCCGACGACGCGGCGATCGAACGGCTCGCCGAGTCGGGCGTCGTCGCCAGCGTCCAGCCGAACTTCCTCAAGTGGGCGGGCGAGGGCGGGCTCTACGAGGCGCGGCTCGGGCCGGAGCGAACCGCCGGGACGAACCGCTACCGCGACATGCTCGACGCGGACGTGCGCCTCGCGTTCGGCTCCGACGGGATGCCGATGGACCCCCTCCTCGGCGTCCACCACGCGGTCAACGCCCCCGCGGAGACGCAGCGGCTGACGGTGACCGAGGCGCTGCGCGCGTACACCCGCGGGGCGGCGTACGCGGGCTTCGACGAGGACCGGCTCGGCACGGTCGCGGTCGGCAAGCGCGCCGACCTCGTCGCGCTCGACGCGTCGCCGTGGGAGAACCCGGGCGCGATCCGCGACGTCGGCGTCGCGATGACGGTCGTCGACGGCGATGTCGTGTACGACGGGCGCTGAGTCGGTCGCGTCGCCGCGACCGCGACCCGGCGGTGACCGCCGGCGCGCGACGAACCCCCGCCCGAGGACGTCGCAAGCGCTGCCAGAAAACAGTAGTTATTAATCATGTAGTTCGTAGGGCCGGACATGGCAGAGATAGCCATCGAGTACGCGGTCGGGAGTCGCCTCCAGCCGGAGGCGGAGACGGCCCGACGCCTGATCGACGCCTACCTGGGGGACCGGTCCGACGTCGACGGGGTAACCCTCTCGCCCTCCTCCGACTCCGTGTTCTGTGTCAGCGTCGAGGGCGACCGCATCTGGTGTACGGACCCGCGCGAGTGGATCGACGCGATGGAGGCCGTCAGCGCGGCGCGGCGGCGGCTCTCGGAGCTGTCGTAACGGTCGGCTTCGAGAGCGAGTCAGTCGTCTCGTGTCGCCGCGTGAGTCCGCACGAACTCCCGAAGGAGCTTGCCGGCGACCGCCGCGGCCTGCCCGTCGTCGCGGTCGTTCACCTCGACGACGTCGAAGCCGTCGGCGCGGGCCGCGACCGCCCGCACGAGGTCGCGGGCCTCGCGCGGGGCGAGCCCGAACGGCTCCATCGTCCCCGTCCCCGGCGCGAAGCCGGGGTCGAGCCCGTCGACGTCGACCGAGCAGTACACCGACTCGCCCCGGAAGAGGCCGTCGCCAGCCTCGTCGCCGTCTCCGGAGAGCCCGTCCAGCCAGTCGCGCGCCTCCTCCGGCGGGACGACCTCGACGTCGGCCTCGGCGGCGCGGTCCCACTCCCCCTCGGAGCCGGTGCGCGCGCCGACGATCACCGCCCGGTCGACGCCGAGGTCGTCGAGACAACGGCGCGTCACGCAGGCGTGGCTCCACGGGTTGCCGTCGTACGCGTCCCTGAGGTCGAGGTGCGCGTCGCAGACGACGAGGACGTCGGGGTCGACCGCCTCGACGCCGGCGTAGGTGACGGTGTGCTCGCCGCCGACGAGGAGGGGGACGGCGCCGTCGAGGACGACGCTCCGGAGCTCGGCGGCGAGGTGATCGAGGTACGCCTCGACGTCGTCCCACGGACGGACGTCGCCGGCGTCGTGGACAGCGAGCGCGGAGAAGCGACTGTCCGTCCTGCGGTCGTAGTCGTCGTACGTCTCGGCGAATCGCCGGATCCGGTCCGGTCCGAACCGGGTGCCCGGCTGAAAAGTGGTCGTGGCGTCGAGGGGAGCGCCGACGACCACGTAGGAAGCAGCCTCGCGGACGGTCGTCGCTCCGGGGAACATGCCTCGACTACCCGACGACTTTGCGCTGGCCCTCGTACTCGAGGTACTCGATGTTGTCGTCCGAGGTGAACTCCTCGCCCTCGGGGATGCGCATCGTGAACGTCTCGTAGGTGTCGAGGTCCATGACCTGCGCGTCGTTCCCGGAGACGGAGACGACCTGGCCCTGCTTCCGCTGGATTATCGGGACCCAGACCTTCGCGTCGACCGGCTGGGAGAGCGAGCGCTTCTTGTCGTCGAAGACGCCCTTGCCCTCGACGCGCGCCTTGGCGCTCCCGTGTTTGCCGGGCTTGGCTGTGCTGTAGTGGTTGATCTTACAGGGCGAACTGTCCATCATCACGTAGCTGCCCTCCTGGAGTTCGCGAACCTGCTTCTGCTCTCGCGGCATGCGCGCTACTTTTTCCGGCGCGGGTATAAACGGTTTGGAACGGCGTCGACGCCGGCGTTCGGGTCTCCGCCCGCGTCGGCGTGCCGGCGGCCGTCCGCGCCGCCGGAGGGACCGGTACCGAACCCGACCGTGGACTCCGGGTTACGGATCCATCTCGTCGACGTACTCCTCGGGCTCGTCCTCGTCGTCCGCGTTCCCGTCCGGCGGGACGAACCGCCCGGTGATGAGGTAGCTGGCGACGAACAGCCCGATGAAGCCGACCCCGACCGCCGCGGTCGTCCGCACGACGAACGGAAAGTCGATCCACCAGAGCGCGCGGTCGGCGATCGCCATGGCGACGAAGGCGACGAACAGCGCCTTCTGCTCGTCGGTCGGGTCGCGGACGAAGCCGACGACGTCCTCTTTGAGCTCGCTGAAAAAGCCCATCTCAGGCACCTCCCTCCGCGTCGTCGCCGCCTTCGCTCGCGGCCTCCCCGGCGCCCTCGATCACGCGGCTCACGCGCTCCAGCCCCTCCTCCAACTCCTCGGTCGGCAGGCCGAACCCGATCCGGAAGCGGTCCGGGAAGCCGAACAGGTCGCCGGGGGCGAGCACGACGCTCTCCGTCTCGACGACGGTCCGGCAGAACGACTCGGCGTCGTCGAAGCGGTCGGGAACGGTGACGAACCCGTTGACGCCCACGGGATCGTACCAGTCGAGGTCGTGGCGGTCCAGCCAGTCGGCGACGATCGCTCGGTTCGTCGCCGCCAGCTCGCGGTTCTCCTCTAAGATCCGCGGCTCGCGCCGGCCGAGCGCCTGCCGCGCGACGTACTGGCCGAACAGCGACGGCGAGATGGTGGTGTAATCCTTCCACCGCCACGCGCGCTCGACGACCGCCTCCGGGCCGGCGATCCAGCCGAACCGGAGCCCGGCGAGCCCGTACGCCTTCGTGAGGCTCGTCGTCGAGATCCCGTGGGAGCCGAAGCTCGCGACCGGCGGTCGCGGCTCGTCGGCGAGCAGCCGGTACACCTCGTCGCAGAGCAGGTACGCGTCGCGCTCGACGGCGACGTCGTAGACCGCCCGCATCGCCGCCTCGTCGTGGTACCGGCCGGTTGGGTTGTTCGGGTTGTTCACGACGATCACGGCGGTGTCGTCGCGGGCCGCGTCGGCGACCGCGTCCGGGTCGAGCTCCCACTCCGGCGGCTCCAGCTCGACGCGGGTCACGTCGCCGAACGCGTCCGGAACGGCGTGGAGCGCCTGGTACGTGGGCGTGACGACGACCGCGTGGGTGCCGGAGCCGATCGCGGCGGCGTCGTCCGCCCAGTCGTCGTTCGATCCCTCGCCGCCCACGCCGGCCTCGTCGCCGAGCAGCGAGAGGAACGCGAGGAAGTTCGCCTCCTGCGTCCCGCAGGTGAACAGCACCTCGTCGGCGCTTCGGCCGTAGCGGTCGCCGACCGACGCGCGGAACTCGGGGTCGCCGTTCGTCGGGATGACGTAGTCGAGCCGACCGGGGTCCAGATCGAACCGGCTCGCGTCGAGCGAGCGGATCCCGCTCTCGGCCAACATGATGTCGGCCTCGTGCTCGTACTCCGCGAACCAGCGTTCGAGGCCGAACGGGTCGATGCGCATACCGGACGTGGGAGTGGCGCGAGGTTAGGTGCTACGGTCCCTGACGGCGACGCGGGTCCCGGACCGTTCGGGCGGGGACAGCTCGGACGGCCAGTTCGGCCGTCGGAACGACTTTCATCCGCCGTCGAGACGTGACGGCATGATACTCTCTCGCTCCCGGGTCCTCGGCGCGCTGCTCGTCGCGACGGCCGCGATAGCGGCGTTCGTGTTGGCCGAGGTGCTCCGAACCGTCGTCTTCGCGGTCACCTTCGCGTACGTCCTCTATCCGCTTCGGCAGCGGCTCGTCGGCCGCGGACTGTCGCGGCGAGTCGCCAGCGCCGCGTCCACCGTCGTCTCCTTCCTCGCCGCCGCGCTCCTCGTGATTCCGCTGCTGTACGTCCTCTACCGGCAGCGGTCGCGGCTGATCGACCTCCTCGGACAGATCCCCGACGTCCTCGTCGTGGAAGCGCTCGGCCTCCGGTTCCCGATCGAGGTGGCGCCGGTGGTGTCGGCCGTCCGGATCGCCCTCCGGGACCTCGCGCTCGCGCTCACCGCCGCGGCGCCGCGAATCGCGCTCGAGCTCATCGTGTTCACGATCCTCGTGTACGGGCTCCTCCTCCGGCCGGACGCGGTCGGCACCGCCGTCTTCAAGGTCGTCCCCCCGGAGTACCGCGACATCCCGACGCGACTGCACGATCGAACGCGCACGACCCTGTACTCCATCTACATCCTCCAGGCGGCCACGGCCGCCGCGACCTTCGTGCTCGCGTTCGCCCTGTTCTCGATCCTCGGATACGAGTCACCGGCCCTGTTGGCCGTCATCGCGGGCGTCCTCCAGTTCGTCCCCGTCGTCGGACCCAGCGTGCTCGTCGTCGCGCTCGGCGCGGGCGACCTCCTGCTCGGCGAGACGACGCGGGCGGTCCTCGTGGTCGTCTTCGGCCTCGGCGTCGTCTCCTTCGTCCCGGACGCGGTGATCCGGACGCAGCTCGCCGACTGGACGGGGAAGATATCCCCCGGCCTCTACCTCGTCGGCTTCGTCGGGGGCATCCTCACCGTCGGGGCGGTCGGGATCATCGTCGGGCCGCTCGTCGTGTCGCTCCTGCTGGAGATCATCGAGATGCTCTCCGAACACGAGGGGACGGCGATCCCTGCCGAGCCGGCGATCGACTCGGCGGAGTGACCGGAGACGGGGACGACCGGACCGGTCGGCGGCCGATTCACCGGCACGGCTTTCCCGCTCCCGACCCTCCCTCGGACAACCGATGTCTCCGACGGACCCGCCGTCCCAGACGGCCACGCCCGTCGCGCTCGCGGACGCGCCGCGCCTCTCGACGCGACGGCTCAACGACCTCGCGGAGCGCGTGCGTCGCTCGGCGCCAGCGTCCTCGCCCGCCTCGACGGATTCGCCCGGCGCGAGCGACCCGTCCGGTGGGAGCGACGCGTCCGCCGACGGCGCCCCCATCGACGTGTTCGCCCCGGCGACGACCGAGCGTATCGGCTCGGTTCCGGCCTGCGACGGCGCCGACGTCGCCGCCGCGGTCGAGCGCGCGCGGGCGGCGCAGGCCCAGTGGGCGCAGACGCCCGCGACGGAGCGCGCCGCCGTCATCGACCGGTTCGGCGACCTCGTGTTGGACCACCGCGAGGAGCTCCTCGACCTCCTCCAGCTGGAGACCGGGAAGTCCCGTCGGACCGCGGTCGAGGAGCTGTTCGACGTGCCGACCGGCTGCACCTACCTCGCGGACGAGGCGCCGGCCGCGCTCGCCGACGAGCGCCGCCGCGGAGTCGCCCCCGGGCTCACGACCGCGACGGTCACGTACGACCCGATCGGCGTCGTCGGCGTGATCTCGCCGTGGAACTACCCGCTGACGCTGTCGATGGCGGACGCGCTCCCGGCGCTCGCTGCGGGCAACGCGGTCGTCTGCAAGCCCGACGAGAAGACGCCGTACGGGGCGCTCGCCCTCGCGGAGCTGCTGGAGGCCGCCGGGCTCCCCGACGACCTCTTCCAAGTCGTCACGGGCGAGGGGCCGACGGTCGGGCCCGCGCTGATCGACGCGGTCGACTACGTGGCGTTCACCGGGAGCACCGAGACCGGCCGGCTCGTCGCCGAGCGCGCGGGCCGGAACCTGATCGACTGCTCGCTGGAGCTCGGCGGCAACAATCCCCTCGTCGTGCTCGGCGACGCCGACGTCGACGAGGCGGCCCGCGGCGCGGTCGACGCCTGCTTCTCGAACGCCGGCCAGCTCTGTCTCTCCGCCGAGCGGCTCTACGTCGAGGAGTCGGCCTACGAGCCGTTCCTCGCCGCCTTCGTCCGGGAGACCGAGGCGCTCACGCTCGGCACCGGCTACGACTACGACGCCGACCTCGGATCGCTGATCGACGCCGACCAGCTCGACCGCGTCCGGGACCACGTGGAATCGGCCCGGGACGCGGGCGCGACCGTCGAAACGGGCGGGACCCACCGGCCGGACGTGGCGCCGTACTGCTACGAGCCGACCGTCCTGACGGGCGTCGACCCGGACGCGACGGTCGCGTGCGAGGAGACGTTCGGGCCGGTCGCCGTCGTGACGCCGGTCCCGGACGCGGCCGCCGCGGTCGCCGCCGCCAACGACTCGCCGTACGGGCTCAACGCGAGCGTGTGGACCGCCGACCGCGAGCGCGGCGCGGCGGTCGCCCGCGAGATCGACTGCGGCACCGTCAACGTCAACGACGGCTTCCTCGCGACGTGGGGCGCGGTCGACGCCCCGATGGGCGGGTTCGGCGACTCGGGGCTCGGCCGCCGCCACGGCCCGGAGGGGATCCGGCGGTACGCCGAGTCGCGGACGGTCGGCGTCTCCCGCGTCGGCCCGCTCGGCTTCCCCGACCGGATCCCGACCGAGTGGTTCGTGCGCGGCGCGTTCGCGGCGACCTCCCTCGGTCGGAAAGCGAGCCGGGGCGTGCGTCGGCTGAAAGAGCGGATCCGGATCCGATGATCGTTAAATGATTCTCACCCAACATTAATACAGAAAAATATTTATATGATAAATTAAATAATCCGGGTCGGGTGCCACCGATATGCACAGGCGACGTTTCCTCCAGAGCGGTATCGCCGCGGTCGGTCTCGCGGGGTTCGGATCGACGGTGAGCGCACAGTCGGGCGGACGCGACTACCGGCCAGGCGGCCCGTGGGCGCCGAACGAGCGCGCGGTCAACTACGAGGCGTACCTGGACAACGAGCAGCTCGGCGAACGCCTGAAACAGATCGACCGGCGGAGCGACCGCGTGGAACTGGAACGGATCGGGTCCTCTGCCGGTCGCGAAGATCCGATCTGGGAGGTCACGATAGGCGACGGGGACGAGAGCCTCCATCTCATCAACCAGATCCACGGCGACGAGCCCTCCGGCGCCGAGGCCGTCGTGAAGATCCTCAATCGACTGGCGACGGGCGGCTCCCGGCGGGTCGAGAAGATCCTCGACAATCTGACGATCACGATCGTCCCGCGGGTCAACCCCGACGGCGCCAACTTCGTCGGCGACGACGGACTCGGCACCGACGGCGAGCTCCGGCAGCGCCGGTATAACACGAACACGTGGGAGGAGGGTGACTCCCGGTACATCAACGCGAACGCGTACTACTCCGGCGACGTGCCGGGGTACGACCTGAACCGCGGATTCAGCATCTTCCCCGACTTCGAGCCGGGCGACGAAGACGAGGAGTGGTGGGACGTTCTCGAAGACTACCCACAGTTCGGCTACCTCAACGTCCCCGTCGAGGACGTCCCGTTCGACGTTCGCGACCCCACCGTCGACGACGGCGAGAATCCGTACGACGAACTGTTCGCCGTCGGGCTCAACCTCAACCCGGAGAACCGGGCGGTGACCGAGTCGTTCCTCGAGGCCGACCCTGACTGGGCGATCACGCACCATCATCAGGGGGCGACCGCGGATCCCGAGTCCCCCGACACGGGCAACGGACCGCAGTGGCAGTCGATCATGAGCGTGATGGCGCCGTTCGGCCCGAGGTACGTCGGGCTCGACGGCGTCGACTACGCCGGCTACGTCGGCCGGGGGAACCCGTACCTCTCGGAGGACGCGCAGACGCGCTCGCTGCGGCTCAACCAGCTCGTCAACGAGCGCGCCCAGGAGTTCGGGAAGGGCAAATTCAACACGCTCACCCGGTACGGGTACGGCCCGCTGTGGGGGTCGTACCTCGACGCGCTGTGTCCGCAGACGGACGCTGCGGGGATGCTGTACGAGGTGTCTCACCAGAGCGACGAGCGCGGCCACAAGGCCATCGGCACGACGGTCAAGATCACCGTCGCGGGATTCATGGCGACGTTCGAGCGGATCGCCGACGGCTCGATCAGTGAGGTCGACGAGCTGGACTACTTCGACATGCCGCTGGCCGAGGGTATCGACAGCCCGTTCGACCGGTAAGCCGGACTCGGTAGGGGGGGTCGCGGTCGCCGGCCGCTGGCGGCCCGGTCCGACCTCCGGATTCAAGTCCGTCGCCCGCCACGTGAGACCATGGCAGGACCGGACCCCGCCGAACTGCGGCGGGTCGTCGACGCGTTCCCCGCGGCGGACGGCGTCGAATCGGTCGACGACGAAGCGACCGTTCGCGTCGACGACCTCCTCGACGGGACGTACGGCAGGCTGACGCGCGAGTGGTATCCCGAGCTCGGGGAGCTGACCGAGACGTACGCCGCGGGCGAGATCCTCCGCGAGGACGTGCTCGAACACGTCGAGGCGGTGCCGTCGTTCCGGCTCTCGGACGGCGCCGCGCCCCTCCCGGAGAAGCGCCGGGCGCTCGCGGCGGCCGACGAGGCGGCCGACGAGGTGGCCGAGATCGCGGGGTGGTACGCGACCCTGCGGTCGATGCTCGACGACGACCCGGACGACCTGACGCGGGTCGAGCGGCTGCTCCACGGCTTCGGCTACGCCCTCGCGCACGGGCTCTTCCTCGGCGCGTCGTCGCCGAAGCGCGTCGTCCGGCGGCTCAGGCTGGCGTACCGGTCGGTGGGCGTCGACATCGACGAGACCGAGAGCGAGGCGGGCGCGGAGCGGACGACGTTCACCTGTCCGTACCGGAACGTCGGCGCCGGGATCTACGGCGAGAAGTGGGTGTGCCACGAGAAGCTCGACCGCGTCGACGACGGCTACGTGACGTACCTCGGGGAGCGGGGGATCGACTACCAGCGCCCGCGGGACTGCGACGGGAGCGAGCGGTGTTACTCCACGGTCGCGCGCGACGGACCTGAGCTGTGGTGGCCGAAGACCGCGCCCGCGGAGGTCCGCGCCCGGTCGTGACCCGGGACCGTCGGCGCCCGAGGTCGCGGTCGGCGGCGCGGACCGGCGAGACTCGCTCGGGCGGCGGCCCCTCCGCGGCGGCCGACGACGAGTCCGCAGCGCACAGAATCCAGCGCGGCTACGCCGCGTGGGCGCGGGCCTACGACTGGTTCGCGCGGGGGACCGCGTCGGTCGGCGGCGTGCGGGCGGGCTGCGTGCGGGCGCTCGACCTCGATCCCGGCGACACCGTCGTCGAGTTCGGCTGTGGGCCCGGCGTCAACGTCCCCGCCCTTCGAGAGGCCGTAGGCCCGACGGGACGCGTCGTCGGCGTCGACATCACCGGCGCGATGCTCGACCGGGCGCGAGGGCTGGCGGAGCGCCGAGGGTGGGAGAACGTCGAGTTCGTGCGGGGCGACGCGACCGACCCGCCGGTCCGGTCGGCCGACGCGGTGCTCGCGACGTTCGTCACGTCCCTGTTCCCCGACCCGTACGCGGTCGTGAGCGACTGGTGCGGGCTGGCCGACACGGTCGTCGTCGCGGCGTTCGCGCCGCGCGGGAGCCGCCCGGCGAACGCCGCGCTCTCGGCGTTCGCGCGCATGAACGGTCGGCTGTTCGACCTGGACGCAGACGACCCCCTCGAACGGCTGGACGCGCGGACGGCGGCCGCGCGGCGGGCGCTCGCGGACAACGCTGAGACGCTGACGGAGGAGCGGTACCTGTTCGGGACGATCGCGATGTACGCCGGGGACCGATCCACGGAAGCTTGAGAGGCGCGAGCCGCGGGGCGGAACGCAACGTTTAGCGCGCCCCCGGACGCACGGTCGGGCATGAGCTTCTTCGAGACGCTGGCGGCCCGGATCGAATCGACGGACAGCGTCGTCTCGGTCGGGCTCGACCCGGACCCGAGCCGGCTCCCCGACTCCGTCGCCGACGCCGACCTGCCGCGGTGGGCGTTCAACCGCCGGATCATCGACGCCACCCACGAGCACGCCGCCTGCTACAAGCCGAACGCGGCGTTCTACGAGGACGCCGACGGCTGGCGCGCGCTCCGGGAGACGATCGCCTACGCCCACGGGAAGGACGTCCCCGTCCTCCTCGACGCGAAGCGCGCCGACATCGGCAACACGACGCGGCGGTACGCCGCGGCGCTCGATCACGCCGACGCGATCACGGTGAACCCGTACCTCGGCCGCGACTCCCTCCAGCCGTTCCTCGACCGCGCGGAGAAGGGCGTGTTCGTCCTCTGTCGCACCTCGAACCCCGGCGGGAGCGACCTCCAGGACCTCGAGCTCGCCTCCGGCGAACCCCTCTACGAGCGCGTCGCGGCGCTCGCGGACGTGTGGAACGGGAACGACAACGTCGGGCTCGTGGTCGGCGCGACCGCGCCCGAGGAGCTGGCCGAGGTCCGCGAGATCGTCCCGGAGATCCCCTTCCTCGTCCCCGGCGTGGGCGCGCAGGGCGGCGACGCGGAGGCCGCGGTCGAACACGGGCTGGCCGCCCGGCCGGACGCCGCCGTCGACGTGGGGCTCGTCAACTCCTCGCGCGGCATCATCTTCGCGGGCGAGGAGTCGAGCCGCCCGGGCGACGAGGCGACGTACTTCGGCGCCGCCGGCGACGCGGCGAAGCGGCTCAAGAAGCGACTGAACCGGCACCGGTAGGCGGTTCGTGGACGGCCGGTCGGGTTCGGGGCCGAGTCACTGCTGACGGCCCTGCAGACACGCCGTACAGGCGCCGGCGCCGTCGTTCCAGTGGTCGTCGCAGACGGCGCGGCCGCACCGCGGGCAGCCGTGGCGCGCCTGCGCCGCCTCGCACACCTGACAGAGTCCGGCGACGCTCATGCGTCGTCTTCCGGTCGCGTGCCTTATCAGGGTCCGGGTCGACCCGACCGTATGCGCCAGTTCGTCGTCGTCGGCCACGAGGCGCCGACCGATCCGGACGCGGTCTCGCTGTCGGACCTGCCCGGCGCGGGCCGGCTCGACCTGCTCTGTCGGTGCGTCGCGACCGGCGTCTTCCTCTCGCACGGGATCCGCGAGGCGGTGCGGGTCCACCTCGTCGTCGCCGACGAACTCACGGTCACCTTCGACGCGGACAGCCTCCGCCACCTCCACCCGGACGAGCGCAACGTCGCCGCCCGGGTCCGCGACGCGCTCGCCGCGAAGCCCGACGCGATCGGGCACATGCCCGCCGACGTCTCACCGGGGGTCGAGCTCCGCCGGATGGGGCTCGAAGCGACGCTGGACCGGCTGCTGGACTCGAACGGGACGGGCGGCGCCGGCGGCGGGGCCACCGACCAGACCCTCGTCCAGCTCCACGAGGACGGCGACCCCCTCGTCGACGCCGCGCCGCCCGACGATCCGGTGTTCGTCCTCTCGGACCACCGCGACTTCACCGACGGGGAGGAGTCGCTGCTCGCCGAGCGCGCGGAGCGCCGCGTCCGCGTCGGCCCCGAACTGCTCCACGCCGACCACACCGTGTCGGTCGTCCACAACTGGCTCGACACCGATGGCTACGAGTCCTACTGACCGGCGGACCACGACCGCGCCCGCGA
Source organism: Halorubrum sp. B52 (assembly GCF_059752555.1). Classification (NCBI taxonomy): domain Archaea; kingdom Methanobacteriati; phylum Methanobacteriota; class Halobacteria; order Halobacteriales; family Haloferacaceae; genus Halorubrum; species Halorubrum sp. B52. The sequence continues at coordinate 221,791 of NZ_MWTG01000018.1, forward strand.
CCGACGACCGGTTCGCGGTCCCCCTGCGCGGGGTCGCCGTCGACCCCGAGACGCGATGCGCTCACTGGGACGACCCCGTCGACGTGATCGCGCTCCGGTTCGGCTGCTGTGAGGCCTACTACCCCTGCGACGCCTGTCACGACGCCGCGGCGGATCACCCGGCCGAACCGTGGCCTCGGGACCGCTTCGACGAGCCGGCGGTGCTCTGCGGGGTCTGCCGCGCGACCCTCTCGGCCCGCGAGTACCTCGACGGCGACGGAGAGGCGCGTTGCGCCTCTAGCAGTCGGGCGAAGCCCGACGACGACGCCTGCCCGCGCTGCGGCGCCGAGTTCAACCCCGGCTGTCGCGAGCACCGCGACCGGTACTTCGAGGCGTGAGCCGGTCGCTCGGCGGCGGATCGAGCCGGGGCCGATCGGCCGCCGTTTCCGGCATTCGGAAAGGTTAAAAGAACGAACGGCCTTCTGTCGAGTGCGGGCCGGTGGGGTAGCTTGGTATCCTTCGGCCTTCGGGTGGCCGTAACCACGATTCAAATTCGTGCCGGCCCACTTCCCGCATCCGTTTTGAACCGCGTAGCGGCGCGTACCGCGTGAGATGACGGCTCACCGGCAGGCGTGAGACGACGAGGAGAGCGCTCCCCCGGCCACGGAGCCAACCGGGGAGGCTCCGCGACTCCGAACCGCGCTTTTGACAACCTTCAAGTCCACCGCTGGCCGGGTGTAACACGAATGAAGCTCTTCGCCTCGGCGTCGGACCGGCGGCGGGGGATCCTCGCGATCGTCGCCGTCGCGGTCGCCTTCGCCGGGCTCTATCTCTTCGTTCGGGAGTACGCCGCGTTCCTCACCGACGCCGAGGCCCTGCGGCTGTGGCTCCGGCAGTTCGGCGTGCTCGCGCCGCTCGTGTTCATCGCGATCCAGGCGCTTCAGGTGATCGTCGCGCCGATCCCGGGACAGGTCGTCGCCCTCGTCGCGGGGTACCTCTTCGGCCCACTCGCCGGCACGGTCTACAGCGTCACGGGCGTGCTCATCGGAAGCGCGATCGCGTTCTCGCTGTCGAAGCGCTACGGCCGGTCGTTCGTCGAGGACGTGATCCACGCGGACGTGATCGATCGGTTCGACGGGTTCGTCGACACGGTCGGACTCCCGGGGCTGTTCGCGTTCGTGATCATCCCCGGGCTCCCGGACGACGCCATCTGTTTCCTGAGCGGGCTCACGAAGTGGAAGCTCCCGGCGTTCATGGGCGTCATCGCCGTCGGTCGACTCCCCGCGTACGTGCTCACGGTGTACGCCGGCGGCGAGCTCGCGAGCGGGCGGTTCCTCTCCGGGATCGCGCTCATCCTCGTCGTCGTCATCGCGTCTGTGGTCGGCTACTACAAGCAGGAGGCGATCCGCGACGTGATCGCTCGCGTCGAGCCCCGGCTTCCCTTCTGACCGCTGACCGGGGTCACCCCCACGTCCACTGGGAGTCGAGCGCGAACCGGTAGAGCCCGCTGAGGAAGATGGCGACCCCGTTCGCGACGAGGTACATGACCTCGCCCCACTCCACGAGCGCGTAGAGGACGCCGAGCTGGATCGGGATCGCGGTGCCGCGGACGAGGTTCGTCTTCGCGAGCCCGGAGAGGTACTCCGCCGTGCCCGTGTTCTGGCTCGCCTCGAACGTCCACGCGTTGTTGAACACGTACGACAGAACGATGGTGATCTCGATGGCGACCGTCGCGCCGATCAGGTAGTTGATCCCGGCGGCGTCGACGAACAGCCAGAGCAGCCCCATCTGGATCCCCGCGGTGAACGCGCCGACGACGACGAACCGGCGCATCTGAACGGCGATCGGTCCGCTGACGAGGTTGCGGAGGATCGCCCGGACCATCACCGATAGCCGAGCGCCTCGAGCCGGGCCTCGAGGTCCTCGTCGACCTCGTCGTCCCCGGCGGCCTCCCCCTCCCGGTCGCGGAGCTCGGCGACGTGGTCCGCGGCGATCGGCGCGAACCGCTCGACGACGGCCAGCTCCTCGTCCGTCGGGTCCGCGGACAGGTCCTCCTGCTGGGTGGGGTCCGAGGGACGGTGGTACAGCTCCGTCTCCCCCGTGTCCGCGTTCTCGATGTACGTCCACTCCGCGTCGCGGACGCTCACGAGGAGGTCGCCGTCGGCCATCGACCGCGGGATCGGCTGCTCGGTCACCTCCTCGCCGCGGACGGTCACGGAGACGACGGGGTCCTGATCGGGGTCGCCGTCGCCTCGGACCGCGGGCGCCACCGACTCCCCGCGCCACTCCGGCGGCGACTCGACGCCGAGCAGGTCGGCCACCGTCGGCGGGATCGCGTCGAGCCCGACGTGTCGGGAGACGCGTCCGCCCTCCTCGCCGGGGACGTTCACGACGAGCGGCACGCGGATCAGCTCGTCGTACAGCTTCGGGTAGTGCGCGAGGTGGCCGTGCTCCTGGAACTCCTCGCCGTGGTCGCCCGCGACGACGATCGCGGTCTCGTCGGCGACGCCGGCCGCTTCGAGCGCGTCGAGCACCCGCCCCACGCTCGCGTCGACCTGCCTGACGGTCGCCTGGTACAGCGTCCGGAGGTCGCGGAGGGTCCGCTCGCCGACCTCGAGCCCGAGGCTCGTGCGGGTGTGCGCGTGGAGCATCCGGTGGGTCCCGACGAGCCCGTCCGACACCTCGCGGATGTACCGCGGCGCCGGGACGTACGGCGTGTGGGTGTCCATGTAGTGGGTCCACAGGAAGAAGGGGCCGTCCGTCTCGTCGATGAACTCGGTGGCGGCGTCCTCGACGTCGAACATCCGCGAGGCGTCGAGGAAGGGGCGCTCGTCGCTCTCTCCCCAAAGCCTGGATTTGAGGCGCCGGAACGGCGAGGCGAGCAGCTGGATCCACGCCTCGACCGTCGGGTGCGCGGCGAGGTACCGGCTGTACCGGCTCGACCCGACGCTGGTGACGAACGGCTCGAACTCGTCGAACCCCTCGGGATACCCCCAGTGAGACGTGAGGAAGCCGTTGGCGGCGTTGAAACCGCCGGTCGCGATCCCGGCCTCCGAGAGCACCGAGGCGAGCGTCCGCGCGTCGGTCACGCCGATGTCGCCGTTCCGGGCGAAGACGGGCTCCGACGCGAGGATCGACGGGAACGAGAACGGCGTCCAGTTCCCGGTCGCGAACGCCCGGTCGAACGTCGTTCCGTCGGCGGCGAGGTCGGCGAGCACCGGCGAGATCCGATCGGCGTCGTACGGCGCGACCGCGTCGGCCCGCAGCGAGTCGATCGTGACGAGGACGACGTTGGAGACCTCGCGCTCCGATTCCGTCGTCGGCGACCCCGCCGCAGTGGACGACTCCGATTCCGTCTCGTCCGAGTGTGACGTGTCCGGTGCCATGTTATGCGATGGGTACCTCAGACGCCGCGACGCCGCGAGACGGCCCGACCGGTCGTGTCCCGTCCCCTCGGCGATTGGAGCGGGACACGGTTCTCTGACGAGGAGACGGGCCGGCGACCGACCCCCGCCTCTTCGAGCCGCGCGTCAGCAACACGAGTATACCCCAGAAAGCGCATGCCAGCGGCTTGAGGATTTCGATCTCGGAGACGGCGGCGAGCATCTCGAAGACGGCGGCGAGCGTAGCTATTTGCCGCGGGCGGGCGAAGGGGAACGCATGACCGATGCGACGACCGAGGCGGTCCGCGGCGTCGACGCCCTCGACGCCCACGTCCCGACTGACGAGATCCCCGAGTCGGTGCCGGCCGAGTCGCGAGCGGTCGAGACGAACGGCGTCCGGCTCCACGTTGTCGAGGCGGGGCCGGAGGACGGGAAGCTGCTCGTCCTGCTCCACGGCTTCCCCGAGTTCTGGTACGGGTGGCACGAGGCGATCGCGACGCTCGCCAACGCCGGGTACCGCGTGGTGGTCCCCGACCAGCGCGGGTACAACCTCTCGGAGAAGCCGCCCGCCGTGAGCGACTACCGGATCGGCGAGCTCGCCCGCGACGTGGTCGGCATCGTCGACGCGTACGGTCGGGATACCGCCGCCGTCGCCGGCCACGACTGGGGCGCGGCGGTCGGGTGGTGGCTCGCGCTCCACCACGCCGACCGCGTCTCCGAATTCGTCGCCGTCAACGTCCCGCACCCGACCGTCTTCAGGGAGACGCTCCGGAGCTCGTGGGACCAGCGGCTCAAGAGCTGGTATATGCTCGCGTTCCAGCTCCCGAAGCTCCCCGAGGCCGTCGCCAGCGCGGGGAACTGGCGGCTGGCCGTCCGCGGCCTCCGCGACTCGAGTACCCCCGGCACGTTCAGCGACGAGGACGTCCGACGCTACCGCCGCGCGTGGAACCGCGAGGGCGCCTTCGAGGCGATGGTGAACTGGTACCGGGCGATCGTCCGGGACCGACCCGAGCCGGAACGCACCCGCGTCGAGGTCCCGACGCTGGTGATCTGGGGCGCGAAGGACCGGTTCCTCACCAAGCGGATGGCGGGCCGGAGCGTGGAGCACTGCGCGGACGGCCGGCTGTTGACCCTCGACGCCGCGACGCACTGGGTCGTCCACGAGGAGCCGCACCGCGTCGCGGAGGCGATCGCCGACCACGCCGACCCGCTCCCGCCCGGCGCGCGCGAGTAGCCCGCCGCGGGTCTCAATCCGCCGCGCGTCTCGACTCGGCACGATCCTTTTATATCGACGGCGACGACCGTCGGTCATGACGCTCGACAGATACGCGGACGCAGTCGCCGACCTCGACCCCGCCGCGGGCGAGGTGGAGACCGCCGAGCTCGTCGTCACCGACGACGTGCTCGTCAAGGCGTTCGTCCTCGGTCCGGACGCCGCCGTCGACCCGCACGAACACGTCGACGCGACCAACGTCTTCCACGTCATCGAGGGGGAGCCGACGGTCGTCAGGGACGGGACCGCGGAGGCGCTCGCGGCGCCCGCAGTGGTCCTCAACGAGCGCGGCGCGGTCCACGGCGCGCGCAACGACACGGACGAGCGAGCCGTGCTCACGGCGAGCCTCTGCCCGCTCCCCTGATGGACGGCGAGATCGACCCCGAAGAGCTGGCGGCGCTCCTCGACGACGAAGCGAGAGACCCTCCGGACGACCTCCGGATCGTCGACATCCGCGACCGGCGGGCGTTCGACCGCGGCCACCTTCCGGGAAGCGAGTGCGTCCCGTTCCCGGAGCTGACGACCCGCGTCGAGGAGCTGGCTGGCGCCTCGCGGATCGTGACCGTCTGCCCGCACGGGATCGCCAGCCGGCAGGCCGCCCAGCTGATCGGAAGCTACGCCGGGATCGAGGACGCGCGCGTCGAGAGCCTCCGCGGCGGAATCGAGGGGTGGGAACGCGAGGTCGGCGAGCTGGCGACGAGAGCGGGAGGGGACGACGACCCCGACGGGAGCGACGGCGCGGCCGACGAGGGCCCCGAGGCCCCCTTCTGATCAGGGGTCGCGCCGACCGAACAGCCCGGCGGCGGCGACGAGCGCGACCACGGCGGCGACGGGACCGAACCCGGGGACGCCGTCGTCGGTGGCGCCGCCGAGGGGCCCGTCGCCCTCGACGGTGACGGTCGTCGACGCCTCGTCTTCCGGCCCGACGACGCTCACGGTTACCGTCCGGTCGCCGCCGATCCCGCCGGACGCCCCCCCGAGCGTGACGTTCCGGGCGACCGTCCCCTCGGCGTCGGCGTCGAGACGGACCGGCGCCGTGGCGACCGTCTCGCCGTCGACGCGGAACTCGACGTCGCCGCCGGCGGGGAGTCCCGCGTCGTTGCCGACGGCCGCGGTGACGCGAAGCGACTCGCCGGCGGTCACGCGCTCCGCACCGGTCGAGACGTCGCGGACCGACGGCGGCGCAGGCTCGGAGACGACGACGGTCAGTCGCTCGCCGGCGGCCCGGACCGCGTACTCACCGGGCTCCGCGAACTCGTGCTCGAAGCGCTCGGTCGCCTCCGCGCCCGCGTCGACGGTTCCGGACCGGGAGTCGACGACCTCCCCGTCGACGGTCAGCGCGAGGTCGTACTCGCCCGCGACGCCGCCCGTGTTGGCGACGTCGACCGCGACCGCGAGCGTCTCGCCCGCGACGAGTTCCACCGGGTCGCGGGAGACGGGGCGATCGCGGTACTCGCCGGTCGCGCGGACGCCGTCGTCCGCGAGCGCGTAGCCGACCTGCGCCGGCGTCTCGCCGAACGCCTCGGCGTGGGCCGCGCGGTCCCACGTCTCCGCCGTCTCCCGCGTGGTCGTCAGGCGCTCGGCCTCGGCGCGGATCGCGGCCGCGGTCTCGGCGTCGGCCCCCTCGGCCGCGGCCGCCTCGACCGCGTCGAGGACGTCCTCGTTGGTGATCGGCCCGTCCGCGGCGTTCAGGTCGCGGAGGACCGTCGCCAGCGACGCGCTCCCGTCGGTCGCGACGCGGAGCCGGCGATCGATCTCGCCCGCGACGAGCGCCCCCTTCGTGTAGTCCGGGTTCCGCTCCCACGTCCCGGGGTCGGCGAGGATCGCGGAGGCGTCGGGATCGCGCTCGCCGCGCGCCAGCGTCCGCTCGAACGCCTCGAAGTCGGCGTCACCGCGGTCCAGGGCGAACAGCGCGGCGTAGTAGGTCGCGCTCGCCTCGGTGATCCACCGGCCGCTCGCGTCGGTCCGATACGCTTGGCGCGTGTGGACGTACTCGTGGGTCCACACGTCATCGGCGGTGCCCGCCGGCTCGGTGTCCCGGACCCACACGTCGGCGTCGCCGATCTGGAGCCCGCGGACCCCCCACTCGACGCCGTCGGTGGGCGCCGCCACCGCGAACACCGTCTCGTCGCGCACGCCCACCTGCAGCGCGGTCGACGCCGACTCGAAGACGCCGAACACCTCCTCGGGAGTCGCCTCGAGATCGGCCGCCGCGGGGACGATCAGCCGGTGGCGCTGGCCGTCCGCCTCGCTGACGTACTCTTCGTACGGACCGATGAACGCCATCGCCTGGGAAGCGACCCCCTCGCCGTCGACGGCGTTCTCCCGCGTCAGCCGGACCTGCCCGTCGTACTGCCCGGTGTACGACCAGCTCGCGCTCGTCCGCGGCGTCCGGACCAGCGCCCACTCGCCCGTGTCGACGAACCGGTAGGAGCCGCGGGCGCCGAGCGGCCCCGCCTCCTCGACGGTGTCGTTGGCGTCCGTCGCGTAGGTGAGCGAGGGGTTCCGCGTCTCCCCGTCCCACGCCCACGTCGACGCGCCCGAGCCGCCCCCGTCGGCCGGCTCGAAGCCGTCGGCCTCGACCGCGTCGTCGTTCGCGCTGAGCAGGGTCACCCGGAACTCCGTGACGCGGTCGGGTAGCTCCGCCCGCGTCGTGACGCCGACCGTCCCGGCTTCCTCGGTCGCGAACAGCTCGTTCCGCAGACGGATCCTGTCGGAATCGTCGACCTGACTCGTCGCGGTGCCCCCGTCCCCGTCGGCGGCCGAGGCGCTCCCGTCCCCCTCGAGCGACGCGGGACCGACCGATCCGTGAAAGGTGGTCTCGCCCGAGACGCCGCGGTCGCCGACCGCCGCGCCTCCGGCGACCCCCAGCGCGGCGAGTAGCAGGACCGCGACGAGCGAGACGGCGAGGAGCGACCGAACCGCGGGATCCGAACCCGACCGTGTCATGGATCCACCACCGTGCGACGCCGACATAGGCCTGTTCCTCTCGACGGCGGTCGACGAGAGCACGCGTCGCTCGGAACTCCGGCACGGATCGAAAAAACGAACGCCGAGAGGGGGGAGAGGGAGCGTGTGACGTCCCTCCGTGCGATAGTTTGCCACTGAGCCTCATAGTTATACACGCCCTACCGCCGAGCGCGGTCGAATTCGCGCCCGTCTCGACGAACCGGATCAGATCGCGTGGACCCGGGCGGTCCAGAAGTCGCTGAAGGCGTTCTCGAGCGCCGCCTTCGGCTTCCCGGTCGCGTCCGAGACGTCGGTGACGTCGGCGTGCTCGCGGACCTCGCCGAGCACGCTCCGCTCGCCGACGACGATCACGCGGTCGACGTCGCCCGCGTCGGCGACGGCGGCCAGTTCCCGGTTCGCCTTCTTCAGGTGGTCGTCGATCTGGCCCTCGCGGCGTCGTTCGAAGCGCCCCTGCGAGAAGCCCCCCTTCGAGTGGGCCCCCTTCACGTCGGAGGCGAACCCCTCGAAGGCGACGCGCTCGGTCCCCTCGTACGTGCCCATCGCGAACGTGTCCGACCGGACCACGGCGAAGGCGAACCGGCCGGTCGGGCGGAACCACGGCTCCTCCAGCCGGAAGGCGTCGTCCCACCGGTCGAAGGGCTCGGGCTCGATCGGCGGCGCGATCGCCGCGCTCACCGCGCCCGAGTCGTCGGCGAGGACGACCGCGGGCGCGGCCCGCCGGACCAGCCGAGTCCGGTCGCCGAACCACTCCGACACGCTCGTCGGCACCGCGTCGTCGCTCGGGACGAACGCCGTGAGCAGCCCCTCCGGATCGGCGCTCTCGACGGCCCGGAAGCGGTCGAGGACGTCGGTCAGGCGCGCGCCGCGGGCGTCGCTCACGCGTCGGAACTCGACCGATTCCTCCTCGCCCTCCGCCCGGCTCAGCCGCTCCTCCAGCGACTCGATCCGGTGTTCGAGATCGTTGACGCGCTCCTCGGCGCGCTGGCGGTCGGCGACCGCGTCGGACCGGCGCTCCTCCTCGGCCTCGGCGCGGCGTTCGAGGTGGCGCTTCTCCTCCTCCAACTCCGCAATCTTCTCCTTCAGCTCGGCGCGGCCGAGCAGCCTGTCGATCATACCGACCCCGCGACCGCTGGCGACCTAAAAGGTGCGTCTGCGGCGAGCGAACCATCGAAACGGTTTATAAAGGATTGCGGCGGCGTGCGCCTCCGAGCGCCCGACGGGCGCGAGGAGCGCGTGCGAGGGAGTCGGTCGCCCGGAGCAACGCGGAGGGCGACCGACGAGGCTGGGGAGGCGTGAGGCGCGGTTGCTGTGCGGGGCGGGACTCAAAGGGGCAGCCGCGAGGACGAAGCACGCCGCAGTAAGCACCGCAGCGAGCAACGCGAGCGAGGCGCGCAGCAAGGCGCGCGAGTCGTCGCGGCTGGGGCTTTGGAGTGGTTCAGCGTCGACCTGCTATCGATCGATTATAAGCGAGCGGCTGGGGCTTTGGAGGTGTTCAGCGTCGCTCACCGGTCGACCACTTATAAAACACAGACGACACGGAAAACCAGATCCATCACGTCGTACTACGCGTTCACGAACGGCTCCCACCCTTCCCACCGCAGCAGCGCCTCCGCCCGATCCGCGTCCGCCAGCAACACGTTCCTCCGGTCCGGGAGGGTCTCGTCCGCGAGCTCGTGGGGGAGCGCGAGCGTCCCGCTCGGCACGTCGTCGTCGCCGGCGACCGGGATGTGACCCGAGCCGAGCTTCATCACGAGGGGCGCGTCGAGCCGCTCGATCCCCTCGCCGTCCGCGTAGAGCTGCTCGTTGACCTGCTCGTGGTCGGCCCGCCGGATGACGGCGCGGTCGCCGTCGTGGGGCTCGACGTACAGTTCCCCCAGATAGTAGCCGCTGGAAAATCGCTCGAACATGCTATGCGTGATATCCTCTGCCACGGTTGTATATAAGCGTTACCCGGAGCGCGATCGAAGTTGATAATCGACAAGGGTTGACAGCCGGCGGAAATGAATAAATCGGCGCCTACTCGGCGTCCGACCGCCGCGCGATCTCGTGACGACCGAACCCGTACCGGAGCCGGTTCGCGAGCCGCCGCGAGAACCGCCCCTCGTTCCGCGAGTCGAACCGCTCCGCGAGCGCCTGATAGATGATCGGCACGGGGACCTCCTGTTCGAGCGCCTCCTCGACGGTCCACGTGCCCGTGGACCCGCCGGCGACGTGGTCCGCGACGTCGCCCAGGTCCGACCCCTCCTCGCGGAACGCCTCCTCGCAGAGCTCCAAGAGCCACGACCGGATGACGGCGCCGTTGTTCCACGTGCGCGCCACCGACTCCATGTCGAGGTCGTACCGGCCCTCAGCGAGCAGCTCGAACCCCTCACCGTACGCCTGCATCAGCGCGTACTCCACGCCGTTGTGGACCATCTTCACGTAGTGGCCCGATCCCGACTCGCCCATCCGGTCGTGGCCGGCCGGTCCGGTCGCGACCGCGTCGAAGACCGGGGTCATCGCCTCGTACGCCCACGCCGGCCCGCCGACCATGAGCGAGAACCCCGCCTCGGCGCTGGCCGGCCCGCCCGACGTACCGCAGTCGAGGTAGGCGGCGTCCGTCTCCTCGGCGCGCCGGACCGACTCGCGGAACCGCGAGTTGCCGCCGTCGACGACCACGTCGTCGCCGTCGAGGTGCGGCTCTAGGTCCGCGAGGGTGGCGTCGACCGCGTCGCCGGCGGGCACCATGAGCCAGATGCGCTTGCCGCCCTCGGCGCTCTCGCCTCCGTCGGACCCGTCCAACCGATCGCAGAGGTCTTCGACCGACTCCGCGGGCTCCGCGCCCGCCTCCGCCGCGGTCGCCGTCGCCTCCGCCGAGAGGTCGAACGCGACCACGTCGTGGCCCGCCTCCAGCGACCGGTTCACGACGATCTGCCCCATCCGCCCGAGTCCGATGACGCCGAGTTCCATGCGCGAGGGATGGCGACCGCCCGCCGTAGTGGTTCCGGTTCGGCGGCCGCCGCCGCGCGCCGCTCTCCGCGTTCGCGCGACCCCCCAACCGTTTTGCCCGTCCCCCGAGTGCCACGTCCATGCCACGAGTTAACGAGGACGAGCTCGACTGGACGGAGACGGACCGCGGCGAGACCCGGTTCCGCCGGAAGCAGCTCGCCGAGGCGGCCGGCGGCGAGGGGATCGGCTGTAGCCTCTACGAGCTCCCCGCCGGGGCGAAGTCGTGGCCGTACCACTACCACACCGCTAACGAGGAGGCGATCTGCGTCCTCGCGGGCGAGGCGACCCTCCGGCACGACGGCGAGACGGAAGCGATCGCGGCCGGCGACTACGTCGCGTTCGCGGCGGACGAATCCGGCGCGCACCGCGTCGTCAACGAGGGCGACGAGCCGGTCCGATACCTCGCGGTGTCGACGATGACCGAACCGGACGTGACCGTCTACCCCGACTCGGACACCTTCGGCGTCTACGTCGGCTCCCCGCCGGGTGGCCGCGAGGAGCGCTCGCTGGAGGGGTACTACGAGATCGACGGCGACGTCGACTACTGGGAGATGTAGGCGCTCCGGCCGAGAGAGCCCGCGGCGACCGGCCGTCAGGCGTCGTTGCCCTCGCCCGCCGCGGCCTCCCGCTCGCCGAGGTGCGCCCGGAGCGCGTCGACGTCCTTGTTGCCCGCGCCGGTGTTCAGCAGGACGACGGTGTCGTCGGGGCCGAACTCCCCGGAGTCCGCGAGCGCGAACGCCCCCGAGACGGCGGCCGCGCAGGTCGCGCCGACCTCCAGTCCCTCCGACCGGGCGACCTCGATCGCGGCGTCGAGGATCTCGCGGTCGGTCGTCGCCACCGCCCCGCCGCCCGACTCCCGGACCGCGTCGAGGATCAGGTGACTCGCGCCGGGATCCGGGATCGCGATCCCGTTGCAGGCCGTCGCTATCTCGTCGTCCGGGACGGGCTCGTGGCGGTCGGCGCCCGCCTCGTAGGCGTCGACGACCGGCGAGCAGCCCGCCGCCTGCGCGGCGTACATCGGGACGAGCCCGTCGGTCCATCCCAGGTCGCGGACCTCGCGGGCCGCCTTGTGCATCCCGACGAGCCCGACGCCGCCGCCGGTCGGGTAGACGACGCCGTCGGGCGCCTCCCAATCGAGCTGCTCGAGGAGCTCTAACGCCATCGTCTTCTTCCCCTCGTGGCGGTACGGCGTGACGAACGTCTTCGTCGAGTACCAGTCGGGGTGGGCCTCCATCGCGTCGGCGTACGCCGCCCCGGCGTCGCCGATCTGGGAGTTCCCGTCCATCGGGCCGGCCACGGTGAGGTCGGCGCCGTGGGCCTCCGTCATCGCCTTCTGCGTGAACCCCGCCCGCGACGGGAGGAACACGTGCGCGTCCAGGTCCGCCCGCGCGGCGTACGCGGCCGCCGCCTGGCCCGCGTTGCCGGCGCTGTTCAGCGCAACCGCCTCGGCGCCGTGCTGGCGCGCGGCCGTGGCCGCGAGCGACTGCCCGCGGTCCTTGAACGTCCCCGTCGGGTTCGCCCCCTCGTCTTTCAGCAGGACCCGCCCGACGCCCATCGCGTCGGCGAGCGCGGGGCAGTCGACGAGCGGCGTCGCGCCCTCCCCGAGCGTCACCGCCGTCTCCGGGGCGAACGGGAGCAGCTCCGCGTACCGCCACATCGACTCGAAGGGGCGCTCCGCGAGCGCCGCGGGCGTCAGGTCGACCCGGTCGTAGTCGTACGCGGGGTCCAAGATCCCGCCGCAGTCCGGACAGCGGTGGGTCGCCGTCGCCGCGTCGAACGCCCCGCCGCAGTCGACGCACGAGAGTCCGGTGAACGCGTCCGTCGTCTCCATGGGGGGTCGATCGGTCGCCCTCGACTTCGATGCACCGATCCGGACGGTCTCGGACCGCCGGCCGACCACTTAACGTCGAAACGAATGAAGAGATAACGGGAGGGAGCGGGGCGCGGGAGCCTCTAGACGTATGTCCCGACACGACGGCAGAACGACGACCGCGGAGTGGGACCGATGAGCCGGACGCGACTGCGGCTCGCTCTCCCGACCGACTCCTGGCTCGGCGAGGCCTCGCGATCCCGTCCGGACGCGGCGCTCCGCGTGACGGGGACCGTGGCCGCGGACGGGGGCGACGTCACCGCGCTGGCGGCGGCGGGCGACCGCGCCGGGATCGTCGAATCCCTCCGCGGTCGCGACCGCGTCGATCGGGTCGAGGTGGTCGAAGACGAGGGAGCGGAGACGGTCGTTCGCGTGGCCGGGCCGCCGCCGTCGTACGTCGCCGCCGCGCGGCGGGTCGGCGTCCCGATCGAGGGGCCCGTCGAGGTCGCGGACGGCCGCGCGACCCTCGTGGTGGCCGACGACCGCGAGCGGCTCTCCGCGTTCGGCCGCCGGCTCGCGGCCGCGGGCGCCACCGTCGAGTCGACCGGCGACGACGAACCCGACCCGGTCCTCACAGAGGCCCAGCGCGACCTCGTCCGCGCCGCCGTCGAGGCGGGCTACTACGACGCGCCCCGGGAGTGCACGCTCACGGAGCTCGCCGCCGACCGCGACATCGCCAAGTCGACCTGCAGCGAGACGCTCCACCGCGCAGAGGGACGGGTGATGTGGCGGTTCGTCGAAGGGCAGCTGTCTCTCGGCTCGGAGGCGACCGGCGACACGGCACCCGGTTCGGCGACGGACCCGACGACGGGCGACCGCGACGCCGAGGACGCCGGCTCGCACGACGCCGCCGTTTCCGAACCGTGATCGCCGGCCTCGCCCCATCGAGCCGACTGCTGCGCCGGTTCCGAGCGATCCCGAAACGCCCGGCTGTTATTTATGCGGACACCGCGATGAGCGCGCATGGCGCCCCGAACAGTCGGCGGGCGGATCGGACTGCTCGACCGAGTCAGAACCGGATGGACCCTCACGAGGGACAGCGCGGGCGTCATCCGCGACGATCCCGAACTGCTGGCGTTCCCGCTGATCGCCGCCGCCGCGAGCGCGGGGTTTTTCCTCGTTTTCCTCGTCCCGATGCTGGTGGCGAACCTCGTCGGGAGCGGGTTGGAGTACGTCGCCCTGTTCGTCTGGTACTTCGTGACCACGTTCCTGAGCACCTACGCCGCCGCGGCGCTCGTCCACGCGACCAACGAGTCGTTTCACGGCCGCGACCCGAGCGTCCGCGAGAGCCTCGCCGCCGTCGGCGGGCGGCTCGGGCCGATCGTCGCGTGGTCGCTGATCTCCGCGACGGTGAGCGTCCTGCTCAAGGTCCTCGAGGACTCCGACAACCCGATCGCCGGGCTCCTCGGCGCGCTGTTCGCCGTCGGCTGGAGCGTCACGACGTTCTTCGTCGTGCCGGTGCTGGTGTTCGAAGACGTCTCCGTCGCCTCGATGTTCTCGCGGAGCGCCGCGACGTTCCGGGACACCTGGGGCGAGACGCTCGGCGCCGGCTTCGGCGTCACGCTCGTCGTCGGGCTCGTCGGGATCGGACTCGCCGTGGCCGCGATCGCCGTCTCGCTGCCGCTCGCCGCCGTGTTCCCCGCCGCGGGCGGGATCCTCGCGGTGGTGCTGCTGGCCGTCGCGATCGCGGCGACGTACCTGCTCAGCCAGACGATCTGGGGGGTCGCGAAGACGGCGCTCTACGTGTACGCGGCCGAGGGGCAGACGCCCTCGCAGTTTGAGAACTTCGAGTTCGAGACGCTCGGCGGGCGCACGGAGCGGACGGCGTCGCCCGGGAGCGCCGGCGACCGGGACGACCTGTGACCGTCGCGGCCGCCGTTTAGAGTAGCGGGGCTGCGCTCCGCCCTACTCCCCGTCGAGCGCCTGCCACGAGAGGCGCGGGTTCCGCGCGGCGGAGACTTGGTCGATGCGGCCCGCGGCGGTCCGGTTCGGGGCCGCGTCGAGCGCCTCGTCGGTGTCGGCGTACGCGAGGTCGAACGCCTCCGCGAGGTCGTCGAGCGAGGACCGTCCCTCGATCTCGGTCGGCTCCGTCAGCATCGCCTCCGGGACCATCTCGGGCCACTTCGTCGTCGGCGGGTGGACGCCGAAGTCGAGCATGCGCTTCGCGACGTCGGCGGCGTCGCGCTCGCCCGCCGTCGCCGCGAACTCGTGGTGGAACGGGCCGTGCGGCACGTCGAGGTCGATCCGCTCAGCGAGGTAGTTCGCGTTCAACACCGCCTTCGCGGCCGCGTCCGCGAGCCCCTCGTCGCCGAGGCGGGCGATGTACGCGTACGCCTTGATCAGGACGAGCCAGTTGCCGGTGAATCCGTGCACCTTCCCGATCGTGCGCTCCGGCTCGAAGCGCTCGTACCCGCTGGCGTTCTCGTTCTCGCGGACCTGCGGCGCCGGGAGGAACTCGGCCAGCTCGTCGACGACGCCGACCGGGCCGGCGCCGGGCCCGCCACCACCGTGGGGGGTCGCGAACGTCTTGTGGACGTTGTAATGCATCACGTCGAACCCCATATCGCCGGGGCGACCGCGGCCGAGCAGGGCGTTGAGGTTCGCGCCGTCGTAGTAGAGCAGCCCGCCCGCGTCGTGGACGACGTCGGCGATCTCCGCGATGTCGCGCTCGAAGAGCCCGACCGTGTTCGGGTTGGTGAGCATCAGCGCGGCCGTGTCGTCGCCGACGGCCGCCTCCAGCGCCTCGACGTCGACGCGGCCGTCGTCGCCGGAGGGGAGCTCGACCACGTCGTAGCCGGCGGTCGCGGCGGTCGCGAAGTTCGTCCCGTGCGCCGAGGCCGGGATCACGACCTCGGAGCGGTCGTTGCCGTGGTGCTCGTGGTACGCCTTCGCGACGAGAATGCCGGTGAGCTCGCCGGCCGCGCCTGCCGGCGGCTGAAGCGTCACGGCGTCCATCCCGCCGATCTCCGCGAGGAACTCCTGCAGGCGGTACTGGAGCTCGAGGGTCCCCTGCGTCGACCGCTCCGACCGGTCCGGGTGGACCGCCGCGTTCGGGTCGGCGGCGACGTCCTCGGTGAACTTCGGGTTGTACTTCATTGTGCAGCTCCCGAGGGGGTACGGCCCGGAGTCGATCGCCCAGTTCATCTGCGAGAGCCGGGTGTAGTGGCGGGCGATCTCCGGCTCCGACGGCGCCGGCAGGGTGAGCTCGTCGCGGGTCAGGTCGTCCGGCAGCGGCGAGTCGTCCGTCACGTCGACGGTCGCCTCCCCTTTCTCCGAGAGCAGCGGCTCGCGTACGTCCTCGGCGTTGCGCTCGTAGCTGGCCTGGTCGTGGATCACTCAGATCACCCCCTCGAACGCCGCGACGAGGTCGTCCGTCCGGGCGGCGTTCAGGTCGGTAACGCACACCTGCAGGAGGTGCTCGCCGACGACGTGGACCGCGAACCCCTCGGCCTCCAGGTCCTCGGCGATCGCCGCGGCCGGCTGGTCGACGCGCACGGCGAACTCCCGGACGTGGTGTCGGTCGTGGACCGGCGCGACGGCGCCCTTCAGCCCGTCTATCCGGTCGGCGAGGGCGGCCGCCTCGCGCACGCAGTCGTTCGCGAGGTCCACGAGGCCGTCCGGCCCGAGCGACGCCGCGTGGATCGCCGCGCGGAGCGCGACCCACGCCTGGTTCGTGCAGATGTTGGAGGTCGCCCGCTCCTTCCGGATGTGCTGTTCGCGGGTCTGGAGCGTGAGCGTGTACGCGCGGTCCCCGTCGGCGTCCTCGCTCGCGCCGACGAGCCGCCCCGGCACCTGCCGGAGGAACTCGTCGCTGCAGGCGAAGATCCCGAGCCCCATCCCGTAGGCGGTCGGGAGCCCGAGCGCGCCCGCCTCGCCGACGACGACGTCGGCGCCGACGCTCGCCGGCTCCTCGAGGACCGCGAGCGAGACGACGTCCGATCCGAGGACGAACAGCGCGTCGCTCTCGGCCGCGAGGTCGCCGACCGCCCCGAGGCGCCCCTCGATACAGCCGCGGACCGTCGGGTTCTCGGCGTACACCATGACGACGTCGCCGCCGACGCGGTCGGCGATGGCGTCGACGTCGGCGTTGCCGTCGGCCATCGGGTACCGCTCGACCGTGAGACCGGCGCCGGCGCAGTAGTTCGCGAGCACCTCGCGTTTCCCCTCGCGGAGGTGCTCGGGGACGAGGACGGTGTCGCCCGAGGTCGACCGGACGCGGTCCGCGAGCGTGGCGGCCTCGCCGAGCGCGGTCGCGGCGTCGTACATCGAGCAGTTCGCGACCGGGAGCCCGGTGAGCTCCACCAGCATCGACTGGTACTCGAACAGCGCCTGGAGGAACCCCTGCGAGATCTCCGGCTGGTACTGGGTGTAGCTCGTGAGGAACTCCGCGCGGTCCGAGAGGTGGTCGACGACGCTCGGCACGTAGTGGCCGTAGTGGCCCCGGCCGAGGAACTCGGTCAGGTCGTCGTTCCGTCCGAAGATCCGCGCGCACTCCGCGCGGATCTCCCGCTCCGAGCGCGGCTCGATCCCGAACTCGCCGTCGAAGGCGACGTCGTCGGGGATGTCGAACAGCGCCTCCTCGTCGTCGACGCCGATCGCCGAGAGCATCTCGGCGGTCTCGGCGTCCGTGTGCGGCGCGTACGGGGTGCCGTCCGTCTCGCTCATCGGTCCGCTCCCGCACGCCGATTTGATCCCGCGCGTCGGCCCGCTCCCGCGCGTCCGCCGTCGCTCTGTCGTCCGGTTCCGGGTCGTCCGTCGAGTGGTGAGGTGGTCATGGTCGTGTGTCCGCTGGTTGGTCCCGCGTCCGGGGATCGGTTCGGTACGTCGTGCGCGTTCGCTACGCTATCTGCGCGTCGTACTCGTCGGCGTCGAGGAGCGCCTCGGCCTCCCCTCCCTCGGCCGGGTCGACCTCGAGCAGCCACCCGTCGCCGTACGGGTCCTCGTTGACGAGCTCCGGCCGGTCGAACAGGTCCTCGTTGACGGCGACGACCTCGCCCGAGACGGGGGCGTACAGGTCCGAGACGGCCTTGATCGACTCGACGACGCCGAAGACTTCGCCGGCAGTGACCTCGTCTCCGACCTCGGGGAGCTCGACGAAGACGACGTCGCCGAGTTCGTCCTGCGCGAAGTCGGAGACGCCGACTCGGACGGTGTCGCCGCCGGTCGTGGTCCACTCGTGCGATTCCAGGTACCGTAACTCGTCGGGAACTTCGAAGCTCATTGGTGAAAGGGGTCGTCGTGGGACGCTCGGCCGGGCCGGCGGGATCCGGTCGCCGCGCACCGCCGGGCCGCGCGGCGCCGACGGGCCGATCGACGCGAGGCGTCGACCGGCGGAACCCTCGGCCGAGAGATACTCCACGACACGTGTGATGCACCCTTCCGGCGACGGGGAAATAAAAGGTATGTTCGCGGCCACCGCGCCGTCGTCGCGCCGGTCCGATCGTCCGCAGCGCGGTGAGGCGCGGCGGGTCGCGACCTCCTCGGACCGGCTACGACCACCGGTCGAGCCCGGTCTGGACCTGCGACTCCCTGATGCGCTCGAACCCCCGATCGACCTCGTCGGCGGCGACGCCCCACTCGTCGACGACGTAGGCGCGGGCGGCCTCCACGTCGGGGTTCACGTCGGCGTCGACGTCGACGTCGGCCGCCGGCGGGTCCATGAACAGCTCGCGGATCTCGGCGGCGTTCGGGATCTCGACGCCGCGCGCGTCGAGGACGCCCCAGAGGTCGCCGTGCTCCTTCACCGCCTTCACGGCCGTCTTCGGCCCGACGCCGTGAACGCCCTCGTTGAAGTCGGTGCCGCACAGCATGGCGACGTCAATCAACCCCTGCCGGTCCAGTCCGAGCTCGTCGAGCGTCGCCGCGAGCTCCATCAGCTCCGGGTCGCCCTTGCTCGTGAGCTGGCGGAGCGTCGTCGGCGCGCCGAAAAGCAGAGTGTCGTAGTCCTCGCTGCCGGCGTGGTCGACGGTCCCCGTCGCGGCCATGTGGGCGCACTGCGCCTCCCCCTCGGCCGGGGCCTCGACGATCGGCACGTCGAGCAGGCGGAGCAGCTCGCGGGTCGTCTCCTGGATCGCGTCCGTGAGCCGCTGGGTGCGGGCCTCCAGCCGGGCGGCCTCCACCGCGTCCCCGCGCTCCTCTGCCGCGGCCCGCCGCTCCTCGGCGCGCTCGCGCTTCTCGCGCCGATCGGCGACCTCGTCGGCCTTCAGGTCGGTGACGGCGCCGTCGAACACCATCACCGGGATCAGGTCGTGCTCGAAGAACTTCGGGAGCCCCTGCACGACGCCGACGAGGTTCGCGACCTCGACGCCGTCGGCGGTGGTGTACTTCTCCTCGGACGTCCACTTCACCGTCGTCGTGAGGTACCGATACAGCCAGTTGTGCGCGTCGACGGCGACGACGCTCCCCTCGATCTCCTCGAAGGCGACGTCCCGGATCGCCGCGAGGTCGCGTAGGTCCGCGTTTCCCATTACGCGATCCCTCGGCGTCGCGGCTCTTAAACCATCGACTCGCGCGGCGGTCGCCCGATCTCGGGGCCGGCCCGCGCCGGCCGCCGTCGCACCGAGCGCGCCGAGCCGCCGTCCCGCGCTGCCGGCTTGTGGGGCGTTTATGTGCGTCAGTCGACTAGGATTCGGTAGCGAATGGTCTCGCCGTTCGAGGTGTTGCGGATCGACGAGGACGCCGACGAGGCCGCCGTCGAGCGCGCCTACCGCGATCGGGTGAAGGAGGCGCACCCGGACCAGGGGGGGACGCTCGAGGAGTTCCAGCTCGTCAGGCGCGCCTACCGCGAGCTCGACGAGCGGAGCCGAAACGGGAACGGGAGCGACGGCGCGGTCGCCGCCGCCGACGTCGACCTGACCGACGACGAGGGCGACGCCGCCGAGGTGGAGCCGGTGCGGGTCGAGTTCCTCGATTACGACGCGCTCGCCGACTACGGCTGGTCGCTCGACGACGACGCCCTCTTCCGGAAGGCGTCGCACGCCGACCTCGGCGCGGCCGAGCACGGGCGCCTGCTCGTCCAGCCGGACGAGAGCCTGCTGGAGGCGGCGGAGAACCGCGGGTTCGGCTGGCCGTTCTCCTGTCGCGGCGGCGCCTGCGCGAACTGCGCGGTGTACCTCGTCGAGGGAGAGCTCTCGCAGCCGGCCAACCACATCATGCCGGACGACCTCGCCGAGGAGGGGTTCCGCCTCTCGTGTAACGGCTACCCGCTTAGCGACGAGCTGAAGGTCGTGTTCAACGTGAAGCACTTGGCCGAACTCGACGACCTCATCCTCCCGCCGGGCCCGTTCACGCGGCGGTGATCGAGCGGAGAGCGGATCTCCTCGGTAACCGACTGTTCGGAGCCTGGCAACGGTGAATTTCGGAGCCGACCAACCTTCCCCAAAGATAGTTATATATGTGATTGTTGATTTGTCGTCTGATATGAGTTCGAGTGAGGTGACACTGCGGAGCACGGTCGGCGGGATCTCGGTTGAGGGACAGCTCCACACGCTGAGCGTGTGGTTCATCCTCGCGTTGCGCTTGATGATCGGGTTGGCGTTCTTCCAGAGCGGCCTCGACAAGGTCCTGAGCGGGGAGTTCAGCGCGTCCGGCTACCTCTTGAACGCGCCGGCCGGGAACGGGAGCCCGGCCGCCGGGCTGTTCACCGCGATGGGCGAGACCGCGTGGTTCGTCGAGTTCGTGAACGTCGCGGTGCCGTGGGGCGAGCTCCTCATCGGTCTCGGCGTCATCGTGGGCTTGCTCACGCGATTCGCCGCGTTCTGGGGCGCGTTCATGATGGTGCTGTTCTACCTCGGGAACTGGGACATCGGCCACGGCTACATCAACGGCGACTTCGCGTACATGCTCGTGTTCCTCTCGGTCGCCGCCTTCGGCGCCGGGCGCATCCTCGGGCTCGACGCCTACGTCGAACAGTACGAGGTCGGCGGACAGCCGCTCGTCGAGCGGTACCCCTGGACGCGCTACCTCCTCGGCTGATCGCCGCCTTCGGCCGAGTCGACTTGAAAACCAGAGCCGTCCGCAGAATTCGGTCTCTCGGGAGCCACCTCGTCACTCCGCAAAAGCGCGCCGACCGCGTCCCCGTCGGGGTCTCTTAGAACTCCTCTGCGACGGCGGCGACGACCGCGTCCTCGACCGCGTCGCGCTCGCCCGAGAGGAACTCGATCTTGCCCTCGCGGAGCCCGGCCGTGGTGACGTCGGCGCCGGGCGCGAGCTCGGCCGCGCGCTTGGCCACGTCGCGGACGGAGACCTCCTCGCTCGTCCGGAGGTACAGCTCGTCGGTGCCGATGCCGACGGTCGCGTGCGCCTCGCCGTTCGCGCGCCGACGGTGGAGGTCGTCGAGCAGGAGCGGCGTCGGCGGGAAGTCGTAGCGGTGGGTGTAGCCGTCGGTGTCGAGCACGTCGAACTCGACGCCGTCGACCGCCTCGGTGACGACGTTGGCGGTCGCGGTCTCGACCTCGGTCTCCAGCTTCTCGCGGAACTGCTCGGAGACGTGCGCGGCGAGGTTGCCGCCGTCCTCGAAGAGGAGGTCGGCGACGAGCTCGCGCTTGTCTTGGTACGACTGGTAGTACGCCTCCAGCGCGATCGCCTCGCGGAGCTCGGCGACGCGCTCGACGTCGTAGCCCGCCTCGCGGGCGAGGTCGACGTAGCGGTCGGGGGTCTCGGCCCAGTAGCTCACGGCCGGGAGGTGCCGCAGGTCCGCGCGGACCTCGTCGTTGATCGCGGAGGCCAGCGAGGCGACCAGCGCGCCCGTCGAGAGGTCGCCCTCGATCGACTCGATCTCCGGGGAGACGAGGGTGTCGACGGCCTCGCGTGTCTCGGGGTCTGCGACCTCGGCGTCGACGACGACGGCGTCCACGCCGTAGACGGAGAGCAGGTCGATGCCGTCCGCGGACTCGACCGTCGAGCCGGTGCCGACGAGGAGGAACAGCGGGAGCTTCTCGTCGTGGCGGTCGCGGTCCTGCAGCATGCGGGTCGCGTCGTTCGTCGCCGCGTCCATCCCGTACACCGGGTCGTCGAGCGGGCGGCGGGTGAAGTAGTGGTACTCGGCGTCGCTCTTGGCGTGCTCGTCGCGGATCAGCGGGAGCACGGCGCGCTCGACCGCCGCGCCCGCGACGTAGCCGTCGGCGGTGGCGGGGTGGCGCACGACGATCGGGCGCGATTCGAGGACCGCGCGGCGGACCGCCTCCGCGGCGTCGAGCAGCCCGTCGGCGAGCTGCGCGACCGTCTCGTCGCCCGCGAGCGGCTGGAGCCCCTCGGGGCGCGCCTCGTCCGTGAGCGCCTCCGCGAGCCGGCGGCGGACCGCCTCGGCCTCCTCGCCCTCGAGGAGGACGAGCGCCTCGGACTCGACCTGCACGTCGCCCCGGTGGCTCTCGACCTCGCCGTCGATCCGGACCGCGTCGCCGACCTCGACGTCCGGGTACGCGCGGACGCCGGGCTCGACGAACGCCGCCACGTCGACGACGCCGGTCTCGTCGCGCACCTCGAAGACGGTGGGGCCGCCCGTCTGCCGGACGCCGACGACCTCGCCGTCGATCCGCACCGCGTCGCCGACGGCCTCGGAGAGGGTCCCGATCTCGACGCGCTCGCGGTCGTCGTCGAGCTCGTCTGGCTCGTCGGTGTCGACGTCCTCCGTCGCGTCCGTCGTCTCCGTTTCGCTCGCGACCGGCTCCTCGCGGTCGTCCTCGACGGGTTCGGTCGCGTCGTCGTCGGCGCTCACGTCCTCGTCGTCGGCGTTGGCGTCGTCAGGCTCGTCGGACTCGTCGTCAGCGACCTCGCCCTCGTCCGCGTCGGTCGGCTCCTCGACTTCGGTCTCGACGGTCGCCGCGTCGTCCTCGGTCGCTTCGGCCGCCTCGTCGGACTCCGTCTCGTCGGCGCCGGCGTCGTCGGTCGTCTCCTCGCTCCCGTCTTCCTCGTCCTCCTCGGGCAGGTACTCCGTGTCGCCGTCTTGGACGAGCACGCCGCGGAACTCGCGGTCGGCCTGTCGGATCGACCACGCGAGGTCGATGTTCCCGTTGTCGCGGACGCCCTTCACCTGGACGAACACCTCGTCGCCCGGCTCCCAGTCGAGGCTGTCGAGCCGGCGGTCGAGCTCGGACCGGTGGAGCAGTCCCGTCACGCCCGGCGAGAGATCGATGAACACGCCGAACTCGGCGTAGCCGTCGACGACGCCGCGGTAGAATCGGTCGGACACGAGCTGGTCGGGGGAGTTTCCGCGGAAGTCGAACACGACGTCCTCCTGGTGCGGGTCGCAGATGCGCCCGCCGCCGTCGACGTCGACGCCACAGATGATACAGGATCCCATTTGAGTACACCGAGAGCCTCGGGCCTAAAACGGTTGTCGAAACCCTCGCGGGAGCCTCTCGACGGAAACGCCCGCCGCGGCGACCGCCGGACGGATTACGCGAACAGCATTCGAGCCGACGCGATCACGCGGTAGCCGACGCCGTACCCGAGCAGCGCGGGCGGGATCGCGGCGACGAGCGTGCGCGGCCACGAGGTCCCGTGGACGACCCGGAAGCCGATCAGCAGCAGGGCCGCCGCGTACGCGCCGCAGGCGATCCGCAGCGCCGGGACCGGCGGCCCGGCGAGCGCCATCGGCGAGCTGGCGTACGCGACGACCTGCACGGTCTCGCTGACCCCGCCGCGGTCCCGTAGCGAGAGCCCGTCGTCGATCTCGACGCTGGCGAGGGTGACGCTCACCGTCGCGACGGCCGCGGTCAGGTGGAGCCCGACCGGGGCCGCGAGCGCGACCACGACGAGGAAGGCGACGAGCGCGGAGACCGGCACCGAGGCGACGACTCCGGGGACTGCGGCGGGGTCTGCGACCATCCAGCCGAGCGTGAACGCGCCGGCGACGGCGACGGCGAACGTCAGCGCGGGCGCCTGGTCGCCGGGCGCCACGCCGTTCGCGAAGAGGCGACGCGGCCGGACGAGGGCCTCGACCCAGGCGCGAGCGAGCCCGCGCGGTCCCCGCGCTCGCCCGCCGACCGGGTCCTCGATCCACGATGTCACGTGCGCCTTTCGTCCGGGTGGGATAACGGGGTTCCGGTTCGGGAGCGACCCTCCCGAGAGCAACGATGAAACCCCCCGTTCTCCCGTCTGATAAGCGGCGGGTAAACCCTTATACCGGGCCGCGCGGAGCGATAGTCGAATGCGCGCCTTCCGGAACGACGAACGGGGGTTCACTCCGGTGGCCGGCACGGGGCTGCTCGTCGGCGTCGTCGTTCTCCTGTTGGCGATCGTCGGGGCCGCGATGTTCGGCCTGATCGACGGGGTCGCGCCGCCGGACGCGGAGTTCCAGGTCGAGCGGGAGGGCGGCGACCTCGTCGTCGTCGCCGCCGGCCCCGAGCCCGTCCCGGCCGAGGAGCTGTACGTCCGCGGCGAGGACCCCGACGGCGAGGTCGAGTTCGGGGCCTGGCCCGGCGACGGCGTCGTCGAGCCCGGCGACCGCGTGGTCGTCCCGAACGCGACCGGGAACGAGCAGTTCGACGTGGTCTGGGAGCCGGTGGCGTTCGACACCCGCGAGACGCTCGGCAGCTACGACGGCGAGGACTCGGCGATAAGCGAGTGGGCCGAGGAGGGTGGGGCCGGCGCGGACCCGCTCGGCGACGGTGGCGGCGGGTTCTGACGGACGCGGAGACGAATCGAGCCGAGCCGCGCTCGCTACTCCACCGACACCCACTCGCCGCGCTCGTCGGAGCGCTCGATGGCGTCGAGGACCTTCTGGACCCGGTACCCCTCCGCGAACGACGGCGAGAACTCGCCGCCCTCGGCGACCGCCGAGAGAAACTCGTAGTTCTCGTGGACGAAGGTGTGCTCCCACCCGATGACGTGTCCGGGGGGCCACCACCGGTCGACATACGGGTCCGTCTCGTCTGTGACGAGCACCGTCTGGTAGCCGCGGTCGCCCTCGCGGAGCACCTCGAGTTCGTTGAGCCGCTCTAAGGAGAACTTCAGGCTCCCCTTCGAGCCGTGGACCTCGACCGTGTGGTCGTTCTTGTGGCCGGTCGCGAACCGGCTCGCCTCGAACGTCCCGATCGCGCCCGACTCGTAGGCGACCTGTGCGGAGTAGGCGTCGTCGACGGTCACGTCGCGGTACTCCGCCACGTCGGCGTCGTCTCCGGCGCCCTCGCCGTCCTCGTAGACGGGCCGCTCGTCGACGAACGTCTGCAGGTGACCGGAGAGGCGGTCGATCCCGCCGACCTCGTCGCCGACGAGGAAGTCGGCGAGGTCGATCGTGTGCGCTCCGAGGTCGCCGAGTGCGCCGGATCCCGCCATGTCGGCGTCCATGCGCCACGCCCACGGCGCGTCGGGATCGGCGAGCCAGTCCTGGAGGTACCGCCCGCGAATCTGCCGTATCTCGCCGAGTTCGCCGTCCTCGATCAGCCCCTTCGCGTAGCGGATCGCCGGGACGAACCGGTAGTTGAACGCGGTGCCCGCGGGGACGTCGGCCTCCGCCGCCGCGTCGCGCATGGCCGCCGCCTCGTCGAGCGTCGGCGCGAGCGGCTTCTCGCAGAGGACGGGAACGCCCGCCTCGAGCGCCGCGATCGACGGCTCCGCGTGGACGTGGTTCGGCCCGAGGTTGTAGAAGACGTCCACCTCGTCGAGGGCGTCCTCCCAGTCGGTCGCGGTGTGCGCGAAGCCGAAGCGGTCCGCGGCCTCGGCGAGCGCCTCCTCGTCGCGCCCGACGAGCGTGTGGCGCTCGACCGCGGGCGCGTCCGGGAAGAACATCGGCAGCCTCGCCAGCGCGTTCGCGTGCGCCTTCCCCATGAATCGATACCCCAGCACGCCGATTTTGAGTGGATCTCGTGTCATCGTGATTCGTCTCCCGTCCGCGGTCACTCCGCCCAGTACGCGTCGCCCGGCTGCGTCTCGAACACCGCCCGGTCGAGCACGTCGACCGCCTTCTCTAACCCCTCGCGCGAGGAGGTGAGCGAGTCCTCGTGTTCGATCGACAGCGCCCCCTCGTAGCCGACCATCCGGAGCGTCGAGACGACGTCCTTCCAGTGGCTCTCGTCGTGACCGTAGCCGATCGAGCGGAACAGCCACGAGCGGTCGGGTTCCTCGGTGTAGCTCGTCGTGTCGAGCACGCCCTTCACGCGAGCCATGGAGTCGTACACCTTCGTGTCCTTCGCGTGGAAGTGGTGGATCGCGTCGTGATCGCCCAGAAAGCGGATCGCCTCCGTTACGTCGATCCCCTGCCAGTAGAGGTGCGAGGGGTCGAAGTTAGCGCCGATCCGCTCGTTCGTCGCCTCGCGCAGCGCGAGCATCCCGGTCGGCTCGTAGACGAGCATGTTCGGGTGCATCTCGATGGCGACGTCGACGCCGTGATGCTCGGCGTGCTGCGCGAGGTCCTCCCAGTACGGGATCGCGACCTCGTCCCACTGGTACTCGTGCGCGTCGGCGTGCTCGCTCGGCCACGGCGCCGTGACCCAGTTCGGCGTCGAGTCGCCGGGCGCGCCCGCGGGGAGTCCGGAGAAGCAGGTGACGGTGTCGACGCCCAGCAGGTCGGCCAGCTTGATCGCCTCCCGGAGCTCGCGGTCGGCCTCGGCCGCGCGCTCCTCGTCGGGATGGAGCGGGTTGTTGTGGGTCGCCAGCGCCGAGATCCGGAGGTCGTGCTCGTCGAGCAGCCCGAGCAGCTCCTCGCGCGCGCCCTCGTCTGCGAGGTGGGCCTCGCGGTCGACGTGGTCCTCACCGGGCCATCCTCCGACGCCGAGTTCGACTGCGTCGACTCCGATGGAGTCGAGATACGCGGCCGCGTCCTCGATCGATTCACCGCCCAACGGAACGGTCAGTACGCCGATGTCCATGCGGGAAATAGTACAACACCCCGAATAAATCTTCAGGTGCTGACGACCGATGGAAGCCGACGGCCGGATCTCGCCCCCGTTCCGGGCGTTTTCGGCCTCCCTTCGGCCTCGTTTCGGTCCGACGCGGGGCCGCGAACCACATGAGGTTTTAACGGGTGGAACGCGTATGACGGACTATGGGAATCCTCTCGCGCGCCTCCTACGTCATCCGCTCGAAGGTGAACGCCCTCCTGAACCGGGCGGAGGATCCGACGGAGTCGCTCGACTACTCGTACGAACAGATGCGCGACGAGCTCCAGGACGTCAAACAGGGGATCGCCGACCTGACGACCCAGAAGAAGCGCCTGGAGATCCAGAAGCGCAAGCTCGAGGAGAACGTCGAGAAGCACAACCGACAGGCCCGCGAGGCGGTCCAGCAGGACCGCGACGACCTCGCGCGGAAGGCCCTCGAGAAGAAGAAGTCGAAGATGACCCAGATCGAGGAGCTGGAGGGGCAGATCGCGAAGCTGAACGACACCCAAGACCAGCTCGTCGAGAAGAAGAACAAGCTCCAGAACCGCATCGAGGAGTTCCGCACGAAGAAGGAGACGATGAAGGCCCGCTACGAGGCCGCGGAGGCCTCCTCGCGCGTCTCGGAGGCGATGACCGGCGTCGGCGACGAGATGGAGGACGTGAGCCGGTCGATCGAGCGAGCCGAGGAGCGCACCGAGGAGATGGAGGCGCGCGCGGAGGCGATGGACGAGCTGGAGGAGTCCGGCGCGTTCGAGGACGCGCTCTCCGACAAGGACAGCATCGACCGCGAGCTGGAGAGCCTCTCGACGGACAGCGAGGTCGACGCCGAGCTGGAGACGCTCAAGGGCGAGCTCGGGAAGGGCGAACCCGCGAGCGACGACGCCGACGCGAGCACCGACGAGGAGATCGACGCGGAGCTCGCCGACATCGAGAGCGAGATGGACGAGGAGGACCTCGAGGCGGATCTCGACAGCGAGGCGCAACGCGCCTCTGGCAGCCGGACGCAGTCCGGCGACGGGAACACCGAGGTCGACGTGGAGCTAGAGGAGTCGGAGGCCGACGCGGACGAGCAGCGGAACTAACGAGGACGGGCGCCGGTCCCCGCCGCCGTTCTCGCACCCGGCCTCACTCCGACCGCGCTCCGGTCCCCGCCCGCTCTCGCTCTCCGAGCCGGATCTCGCCCCCTTCCATTCTGATCCCCTCGTACGGGTCCTCGGCGAGCAGCAGCGAGCCGTCGAGGTCGGCGTAATCGAGGAGCGGCGCGAGCTGCGCGGCCGCCGCGATCGACGCGTTCGACTCGATCATGCACCCGCACATCACCTCCAGCCCGTGGGCGCGCGCCGCGGCGATCATCCGCCGCGCCTCCGGCAGGCCGCCGGTCTTCATCAGCTTCAGGTTCGCGATGTCGCAGCGGTCGGCGATCGCGGGGACGTCGTCGAGCGTGACGCACGACTCGT
Source organism: Halorubrum sp. B52 (assembly GCF_059752555.1). NCBI lineage: Archaea > Methanobacteriati > Methanobacteriota > Halobacteria > Halobacteriales > Haloferacaceae > Halorubrum > Halorubrum sp. B52. Next base: position 249,531 of record NZ_MWTG01000018.1, read on the forward strand.
CGGCGGCGATCGGGAGCGCGGACCGCTCGTAGACGAACCGGAGGCCCTCGGGGTCCTCGGCGGGCACCGGCTGCTCGACGAACTCCACGTCGCGGTCGGCGAGCCACTCGCTCTTCGCGACCGCCTCGCGAGGGGTCCACGCCTCGTTCGCGTCGACGCGGAGCCGGGCGTCGGGCGCGGCCTCCCGCACCGCGTCGATCAGCTCGCGGTCCCGGTCGGTGCCGAGCTTGATCTTGAGGATCGGGTAGCCGGCGTCGACCGCGGCCGCGGCCTTCTCCCGGACGCGCTCCGTCTCGTCGAGCCCGACCGTGTAGGAGGTCGCCGGCGCGGTCGACGGGTCGAGGCCCCACAGCCGATACAGCGGGACGCCGAGCCGCTTCGCGGCGAGGTCGTGGACGGCGATCGAGACGGCGGCCCGGGCGGCCGGGTTGTCGCCGATCGCCTCGGCCATCCGGGACTCGATCTCGCGGATCGCGTGCGGATCGTCGACCGCCTCGACGACCGCGAGGAGCTCCGGGAGCACCGCCTCGACGGTGGCGGCCGTCTCGCCGTAGTGGGCCGCGGGGGCGGCCCCGCCGACGCCGGTCATCCCGGCGTCGTCCGCGATCCGGACGATCACGTTCTCGGCCTGCGTCTGGGTGCCTCGCGATATCGTGAACGGGTTCTCGAGCGGGAGCGAGACCCGCTCGAACTCGGTCTCGAGGCTCATTCGTCGCCGGTCTCCCCGTCGGCGGCCGCGATCTCTCCGCCGAGCCCGGCCGCGACGATCCCGTCGACGATCGCGTCGGCGCCGTCCCTGACGGGGTCGGCGGCGGGCACCCCGGCCTCCGCCGCGAATCCGGCGACCGCGTCGGCCGCCGCGCCGTCGTCGTCGACGTCCTTCGTGTTGAGCGCGCCGGCGACGACGCTCGCCTCGCGGACGGGCGCCGCGAGCCCCTCGTAGAGGTCGACGTAGTCGGCGAGCGGCGGGAGCGAGAACGACTCGTAGCCGTGGACCGCCTCTCGGCCCGCGGCGTGACAGAGGACGAGCCCGTCCGCCATCGACCCGTGGAGGATGCCGCAGGTGACCGCCGAGTAGGCGGGGTGAACGATGCTCCCCTGTCCCTCGACGACGAGGAGGTCGTGGTCGTCGCCGATCTCGACGAGCATGTCCTCGACCGCGCCGGCCGTGAAGTCGGAGACGACGCGGTCGATCGGGTTCCCCCAGCCGGCGATCATGATGCCGGTCTGGCCGGTCGGGACGAACGCCGCGTCGATCCCGCGCTCGCGGGCGGCGGCGACGATCTCCAGCGAGGCGGTCATCTTCCCGACCGAGCAGTCGGTACCGACCGTGCACACCACGTCGGCGTCGACGTCCCCGGAGGCGCCCGTCGCCACCGTCAGGTCGTCGTCGGGCTCGCGCACGTCGACGAGGTCGACGCCGCGCTCGGCGGCCAGCGCGGCCAGCTCGTCGTCCTCGTTGAGGAAGTAGTGCAGGCCGCTGACGACGTCGCAGCCGGCCGTGATCGCCGCCTCGACGTCGCCGCGCCACGACTCCTCGAAGCCGCCGCCGATCGGGGCGATCCCGATGTAGAGGGCGTCGACGTCGCCGTCGGCGGCCGCGTACGCCTCGTCGAACGACCCCACGATCGGCGCGTCCGGGAGGTCCGGCGCGTGGTCGGCGACGCGGTCGCCGGCGAGGTCGCGGTCGAGGACGGCGCGCACGTCCTGGTCGCCGTAGCGCATCACGCCGAGCGCGGTCTTCGCGCGGTCGGGGAACTTCTCGTGGGCGAGGATGACGATCCGTTCGTCGCTCATGTCCGAGCGCTCGCCCCGGTGGGGCTTAAAAGAGTCGGGCGCCCGACGACCGGTCGACTCGACGGCGGCGATCTCACCGAGCGAGACTCGAACGCACGCTGTGATATTCATAACTGAACTGCGGCGGCGCGTGCCGACGAGCACCCGAAGGGTGCGAGTCGCACGCGCGAGGGACGCCGCGAGTGACGCGGGCGACCGAAGGGAGCCCCGAACGAGCGGCGAGGCTGGGGAGGATTGAGGCGCGGTGCCGTGCAGGGCGGGACTCAAAGGGGCAGTCGGGAGGACGGCGCAGGCGACGTAAGCACCGCAGGGAGCGAACGAAGTGAGCGACCGAGGAGCGCAGCGAGCGTGCGCCGTCCTCCCGACTGGGGCTTTGGAAGTGTCCTCCATCGCTCCGCTATCGACTATTTGTGAATGAGAGGCCGAGGATGTGAAGCCGCATCCCACGCTTCCGCCGGATACTCATAAAAGAACGACGCCGAGATCCAAAAGCGCGTATTCAGGCGCTGCCGTCGACGAACTGGTCGGCGCCCTCGTAGAACCAGTAGCCGTTCTCGCGCATCGCGCGACCCAGCTCCTGGTGGAACTCGACGAAGTCGGCGAACTCCTCCTTCTCGACGCCCTCGAAGATCTCCGCGACGGAGACGACCGTCTCGTAGTCGATCCGGATCGGGTGGTCGCCGTACTGCTCGACGTACTCCGCGGCCGTCAGCGGGAAGTCCTCCGCCTCGTCGATCTTCTTCGCGAGCACGGCGTGGCCGTACTGCCGCCTGCCCTCGCTGCCCTGCTCGCCGTCGGGGTCGTGTGGCCAGTCCATACCCCCCGTTTACCGTGCCGCAGGAAAGTCGTTGCGCTCCGCCGGGCGGCCGGTTCGATCCCCCAGCGGCCCCACCTCAGACGATCGACGCGGCAGTCCCCGCGTCCAGGCCCGAAACTCCGACGCGTGCAGGGCTCTCCGACCACGACGTAACTGACGATTAATTGAATTGTACTATAATTTATTAACCATATCAATAACGGAAAAACATTTAGAATACTTGCGGTGTTGTGTTACTCTGGATCACATCATGAAGGCTGTCGTTTATCAAGGCCCGTACGACGTGGCCGTAGAGGAAGTAGATGACCCGGAGATAGAACACCCGAACGACGTCGTCGTCGACATCACGACGTCGTGCATCTGCGGCTCCGACCTGCACATGTACGAGGGTCGGACCGCGGCCGAAGAGGGGATCGTGTTCGGCCACGAGAACATGGGGATCGTCTCCGAAGTCGGCGAGGCCGTTTCGACCCTAGAGGAGGGCGACCGCGTGGTGATGCCGTTCAACGTCTCCTGCGGCTTCTGTCAGAACTGCGAGGAGGGGTACACCGGCTTCTGTACCAACGTGAATCCCGGCTTCGCGGGCGGCGCGTACGGCTACGTCGCCATGGGACCGTATCCGGGTGGACAGGCCGAGAAACTGCGCGTCCCGTACGCCGACCACAACGCGCTGAAACTGCCGGAGGGGCGCGAACACGAGGACGCGTTCTCGCTGCTGGCGGACATCTTCCCGACCGGGTGGCACGGCACCGAACTGGCGAACCTCCAGCCCGGCGAGTCCGTCGCCATCTTCGGGGCGGGCCCGGTCGGCCTGATGGCCGCCTACAGCGCGAAGATCAAGGGGGCCGCCGAGATCTACGTCGTCGACCAGGTCCCGAGCCGGTTAGAGCTGGCCGAAGACCACTGCGACGCCACCCCGATCGACTTCTCCGAGGGCGATCCGGTGGACCAGATCATCGAGGAGCACGGCGGAATGGTCGACAAGGGCGTCGACGCGGTCGGGTATCAGGCGACCGACCCGGACGACGTCGACACCGAATCCGAGGACTACTCCTACCAGCCGGCCAAGGAGAATCCGGCGGTCGTGATCAACAGCCTCATCCGCGTGGTCCGACCGACCGGCGAACTCGGCATCCCCGGCCTCTACGTGCCGGAGGACCCGGGCGCGCCCGACGACATGGCCGCGCAGGGACGGCTCGGCATCGACTTCGGGAAGTTCTTCGAGAAGGGACTCAAGTGCGGCACCGGTCAGTGTAACGTCAAGTCGTACAACCGGTACCTCCGCGACATGATCATCGAGGGGCGCGCGGACCCGAGCTGGGTCGTCTCGCACCGCGTCGACCTCGAGGAGGCCCCGGAGATGTACGAGGCGTTCGACGCCCGCGAGGAGGGCGTCACGAAGGTCCTGCTCGAACCCTGAGTCGCCGAGGCGTCGCCTCGCCGCCGCCGTTTCGATTTTTCTGCCGCGCCGATCGTCAGGCCCGGAGCCACGCCTTCGGATGCTCGTCTCGGAGGTGCGACTGGTACCGCCCGATCAGCTCCGGGTAGCCGTCGGCGACGCAGTGCCAGCCGCAGTGCTCGCAGGTGCGTTCGACCGCCTCGTCCCCGCTCTGTACGTGTCCGCCGCGCCTGTACGTGACCATGAGTGTCTCGTCGCGGCCGATACCGCGTCGATAGGTACCGTACGCCACGAGCGGGGTTCACTCTGTCGGCGCTCGCGACCCGTCTTCACCGTCGGTGTGGGGAGGGGTCCGCCGCTCGGACCGCCGAAACCGGTATGTCGGTCCCTCGCGTGGAAACTCCCATGTGCAAGTACTGCAACTGGGCGTTCCACGACGGGTGGGGCGAGCTGCTGAAGTACGACGACGTCTACCAGTCGGCGATCGGCGCCGAGACCGAGTCCACCCACGGGTTCCACGAGGACTGGGACGACCTGCAGGCGGAACTGGGGATCTGAGTCAGAGCGGGAACGCGTCGGGTGCCGACGCCGACGCGGCGTCGGCCGCCGCCAACTCGTCCAGCTCCCCACGGATCCGCGCCTCGTCCATCTCGCTGCCGATGAACACGAGCCGCGTGCGGCGGTCGTCGTCCGGCCCCCACTCGCCGATCGGTCCCGCCTGCACCGAGGGGCCGGCCTGGCTCACGCCGATGACCTCGTCGGTGCCCGCGACGTTCGCGACCCCCTTCGCCCGGACGACGGCGCCGTCCCAGTCGTCGAGCCACGCCGCGAACGGCTCGGGGTCAAGGGCCTCCGCGGAGCGGTAGACGAACGAGTCGACCCCGTGGGCCGCGGCGGCGCCCTCGGCGTGGTCGTGGTCGTGAGCCCCGTTCTCCTCGCCGTGGCCGTGTTCGTCGCTCTCGCTCCCCGCGATCGCGCGTTTCCACCCCGGCGACCGCGTGGCCGTCTCGAAGTCGAACAGCCCCGTGTCGAGCACGTCTCCGGGGTCGACCTCGGAGTAGCTCGTCCGGATCCGCTTCGCCCGCGGGCCGAGGCGATCGGCGACCGACTCGATCTCGTCGAGCACGTCGTCGGGGACCATGTCCGTCTTGTTCATCACGAGGACGTCGCAGAACTCGATCCCCTCGACGAGCACGTCCGCAAGGGGGCGATCCGCGGCCGGCTCGCCGTCGCCCGGAAGCGACTCGCCAGCGTCGAACTCCTTCCAGAAGCCGTAGGTGTCCAGCACCGTCACCATCGTGTCGAGCCGGAATCGCTCGGTGGGGTCGATATCGGAGTCCTCGGTCCCCTCCGTGAACGCCCGCGCGACCGGGATCGGCTCGGAGATCCCCGACGACTCCACGAGGAGGTAGTCGAACTCCCGCGACGCCGCCAGCGCCGCGGCCTCGCTCAGCAGGTCGTCCTGCAGCCGACAGCAGATGCAGCCGTTCGAGAGGTCGACGATCCCCTCCTCGTCGTTCTCGCGCGCGACGAGCTCGGCGTCGACGTTCACCTCGCCCATGTCGTTTAAGATGACGGCGATCCGCCTGTCGCCGGGGTTCGCGAGCAGGTGGTTCACCATGGTCGTCTTCCCGGCGCCGAGGTACCCGCTGAGGACGGTGACGGGGATCCGGTCGTCGTCGCTCATGTGTGTTACCACGAGACGTGCTACCAGTATGAAACGATCGATCGATGCGATCGCACCGCCGCGGACGACGCCGTCGACCGGGCGAACGAGGCCCCGAGTCCCACAAAGTATTCCCCGACGGCCGAACCGTTTCCGCGCATGCGCCGCAGAGCCCTCCTCTCGACCGCGGCCGCCGTCTGGACCGCCCCGCTCGCGGGCTGTCCCGTTCCGCCGTGGGGCGAGATCCCCGAGACCGTCGACGGCGCCGAGGTGACGCTCCGGCGCGAGCACACCGGAGAGTTCGAATCCGAGGAGCCGAGTCCGCACGACGACGCCGTCTTGATCCGCGCGGTCGACGCCGATCCGCCGCGCCTCACCGTCAGGGGACGGCTGCTCGACGGGTCGCGTGACTGCTACCGCGTCGACCTGATCGAGGCGACACTCGACGACGACCGCCTGCTGCTCCGACTGACCGACGAGGACGATCCGGACTGGGACGGCGGCCCGTGCCCCGATATCGCCCAGCCGCATCCGTACGAGGTCGAAATCACGTTCCCGGAGGCCCCGATGCCCGAGCGCGTCGAGGTCCGCCACGGCGACGAGACGGTGCTCGACGAGGAGGTGTAACCCGCGGGCGGTTCCGGACGCGGGTCAGCGCTCGATTCCGCCCTGCTCTTTGATTTTCATGATGTGCCGGACGGTCAGGTAGATCTCCTCGGGCGATGTCTGCTCCTCCGAATCGTACAGGTCGGACACGCGGTAGAGGATCGCCGAGAGCTGCTTGCTCTCGGAGCTGTCGCCGCGCACGTCGGCGGCGACCTCGCGGAGGAACTCTCGGACTTCGTCGTCCTCGGCGAACGCCTCCCCCGCCGCGTCGGTGACTGAGTCCGGGACGACCGGATCGACGCCGGCCGCGTCGAGGGGGTCGGCGGGGTCGCCGTCGCCGCCATCTCCGTCGCCTCCACGCTCCCCGCTCATCGCCCCTCGCTCGCCCCGCGTCGGCGCACGACGCCGGCGTTGTTCGCGACGTTCTCCACGATCACCCGGAACGCGTCCGCCGTCTCGCCGTCGCCCAGAACCACCGGCTCGCCCTCGTCGCCCCCGGTCCGGACGGCGGGGTCGAGCGGGACGCCGCCGAGGAAGGGGAGCTCGTGCTCCTGTGCCAGCGCCTTCCCGCCGCCGGAGCCGAAGATTTCGTGGAAGCCGCCGCAGTCCGGGCAGCGGAAGCCGGCCATGTTCTCCGCGATCCCGAGCACGTTCGTGTCGTGTTTGCCGAACATCCGGAGCCCCTTCACCGCGTCGTCGAGCGCGACCTCCTGCGGGGTCGTGACGATCACGGCGCCCGTCAGCGGGAGCGTCTGGAGGATGGTGAGCTGGGTGTCGCCGGTCCCCGGCGGCAGGTCCATGATTAGGTAGTCAAGCTCGCCCCACTCGACGTCCTCGACGAGCTGGGTGATGATCTTGTGGACCATCGGCCCGCGCCAGATGACCGGGTCGTCCTCGCCGGTGAGGAAGTCCATGCTCATCAGCTTCACGCCGAACCGCTCGGGCGGGACGATCGTCTCGCCGTCGGTCTGGGGGCGCTCTTCGGCCGAGACCATCCGCGGGACGTTCGGCCCGTACACGTCGGCGTCGAAGAGCCCGACGCGCGCGCCGAGCTCCGAGAGCCCCGCGGCGACGTTGACGGCCATCGTCGACTTGCCGACGCCGCCCTTCCCGGAGGCGACCGCTATCACGTTCTTCACGCCCGGGAGCACCTGTTCGTCCGCGTCCAGTTCGTCAGGGATCGACGCCGAGAGCTCCACGTCGAACTCGGTGTCCGCGAGCGCCGCCCGCACGTCCTCGGCGATCGCGGACTCGTGCGGCGAGAAGGGCGCGCCGAGGGCGAGCGACACGCGGACCGTCCCGCCGGCGCCGTCCCCGCCCTCCTCGACGGCGACGTCGTTCACCAGCCCGAGGGAGACGATGTCGTCCCCGAGGTCGGGGTCCTGCACGTCCGCGAGCCGCTCCCGCACGTCCGCTTCGTTCATGCCCGGAGGGAGGGCGGTGGGGCGAATAAGGGTTCTGTACCCCGGATCAGTCGACGCGGGTCCCCGTGTCCTCGCCGCGCAGGAACGGCGCCAATCCCTCGGCGCCGAACACGTACGCCGGCGCGTCGAGCGCCAGGAGCTCCCGCACCTTCGCCGCCATCCCGCCCGACACGTCGGTCGCGTCGCTCGCGCCGAGCGCGTCGGCGACCGCCTCGAAGTCACCGATCGCGGGGATCACGTCGCCGTCGACGTCGAGGACGCCCGGGACGGTCGAACAGACCCCGACCCGCCGAGCGCCGAGGCCCGAAGCGAGCTCGACGACCAGCTCGTCGCCGGAGACGACGGTGACCCCCGCGCCCGCGGTGGCGACGCCGTCGCCGTGGAGGACGGGGACGAACCCCTCGCCGAGCAGCGTCGCCGTCGAGGAGAGCGGCAGGTCGAGGTCGCCGTCGGTCCCCTCGGGGCGGGCCGACAGCGACAGGGGATGGACGGGCACCGCGGGTACGCCGCGGTCGTGGAGCCGGTCGAGAACTGCCCGGTTCAGCGTCGTCATCGCGCCGTGGACGTCCGCCACCGCCGCCGGGTCGTGAGTCCCCGCGGTCGTCGACACGCCGTGCTCGCTGGCGTGGTGGTGGCCGAAGCTCCCGCCGCCGTGGACGACGACGAGCCGCTCGACCGCCCCGTCGGCGAGGGCGTCGGCCACGGCGTCGCAGGCGGCCGCGAGCGCGTCGTCGTCGAGCGTCTCGGGCCGGTCCTTCTCCGTGATCAGGCTCCCGCCGAGCTTGAGCACGACGGGGGGCGCCGGGGAAGGTGCGTCGCGGTCGACGTCGGCCGCGGCGCCGGAGCCGGAGACGCCGTCACCACCGCCCGTCACGGCTCCACCACCCGGACGCCCTCCGTCGCCAGCCCGGCGCGGAACGCCTCCTCGCAGCCCTGCGTGAACGAGAGCGCGGTCTCCGTCGCGTCGCTCGCGTCGAGCGCGACGACGCAGCCACCGCCGCCCGCGCCGGTGAGCTTCGCGCCGTGCGCGCCCGCGTCGCGGGCGGCCCACACCATCGCGTCGAGCGAGCGCGCCGAGACGCCGAGCGCCGAGAGCAGGCCGTGGTTGAAGTCCATCAGCTCGCCGAGCGCCGCGAGCAGCTCCGGCGACGGCTCCGCGTCGGACTCGGCCTCCGCGAGCAGCCCCTCCCCGGTCCGGACGAGGTCGCCGATCGACTCGACGGTGTCCGCCGCGAAGCCGTACTCCTCGCGGAGGTCGCCGACGCCGGCCACGAGCTCGCCGGTGTCGCCTGCGCCGCCGTCGAAGCCGACGACGAACGGCAGGTTCGGCGTCTCGATCGGCTCGCAGTCGTCGCCCTCGACGCGGACCGCGCCGCCCATCGTCGAACAGAAGGTGTCGGCGCGGGAGGCCTGCCCGTCCTGCACCTCGTGCTCGGCGCGGTACGCGCGGTCGGCCAGCTCGCGCCGGTCGAGCGGCTCTCCGAGCGCCCGCGTCGCGGCGTCGATGCCGGCGACGACGACGGCCGCGGAGGAGCCGAGCCCCGCCCCGAGCGGGATGTCGCTCTCGACGGTGATGTCGAAGCCGGCGTCCGGCGCGTCGGCCGCGTCCCGGGCCTGTCGCACGGCGGCGTCGACGTAGCCCATCGCGGCCTCGACCAGCGGCGTCGGCACGTCGACGTCGGGGTGATCCCCGGTGCCGCCGGAGTACTCCACGGTGAACCCGTCGAGCGAGAGGTCCTCGGCCGCGACGCGGACGTGGTCGTCCGACCGCGGCTCGGCGGTCACCGTTGCGCGTCGCTCGATCGCGGCCGGCACGGCCGGCTCGCCGTAGACGACGGCGTGTTCGCCGAAGAGGTACACCTTCCCCGGCGCTTCACAGGCGGTCATACGAACCCCCTCTCCCCGGGGGCATACAGGCGTTGCGCTTGTCGGGCCGCCGTCGGCGCCCCGCGAACGCGGGACGGCGAGGGCCTCGGCTCCCGCCACCTTTTCACCGGCGGCGGCCGTGGTCCGCGTCATGACGACGCTTCCGTCCCTTCTGACGCGGTCGCTCGCGAACTTCGTCGAGGGGCTGGCGGTCGCGATCCCGCGGCTGCTCTCGGGGCTGATCTTCCTCGCGCTGGCGTACCTGACGGTGCGGATCGTGCTCGCGCTCGTCCGCTCTTCGATCGAGCGGATCTACATCGGCGATCGCGAGCTCGTGGGCGACCTCATCGTCACGCTCGTGGCGATCTTCCTGTGGTTCGGCGTCGCGTTGACGTTCCTGAAAGTCGTCGGGATGGGCGACATCGCGGCGAGCCTCGGCACCGCCGTCGGCTTCATCGCGCTGGGCGTCTCCTACGCGCTCTCCGAGATGATCGAGGACACGGTCGCCGGCGTCTACCTCCTCCGCGACCCCGACTTCAACCCGGGATACCGCGTCGAAGCGAAGGGCGTGACCGGGACGGTCGCCGCGATCGAGCTCCGGAAGACCCGGATCGACACGGACGCCGGCGACCGCGTCGTGATGGCGAACCGAGAGATAGAGCCCCGCTGGACCCACGACGTGCCGGACGAAGAGTCCTGATCTCGCGGCCCGAGCGCGTAACGGGCCAAATACTTATCAATTCAGTCTGAGAAATCCGCGCCATGTCATCTCAAGAAGACGCGAGTGCCGGGGAAACGGTCGACGGAGACACGACCCTCGCCGCCCTCTCGCACGCGTCGGCGCTGGTCGCTTCGTTCCTGGGACCGCTGCTGTTCTTAGTGCTCGCGGACGACGACGACGAACTCGTCAAGCGGAACGCGAAGAACTCGCTCAACTTCCAGATCATCGTCTTCATCGCGATGATCGTCTCGGGGCTGTTGACGGTCGTGCTCGTCGGCTTCCTGCTCCTCCCGCTGATCGGACTGATCGACCTCGTGTTGGTCGTAATGGCCACGCTGAAGGCCAACGAGGGGCAGGTATACGCGTACCCGTACACGCCGAACATCCTCTGAGGACCGCGGAGGGGCCATTTTCACACGACGGAGACGGCCGCGGCTCCGCGGTATCGAAGCGTCGGAAAAGTCGAACTCGATTTCGGAAAACCGACTTACAGCTCGTCCTCGAAGTCGTCGAGGGCGAAGACGGTGTCGGCGCCGCGGCGGTCGAGCGTCTCGTTGGCGAGCAGCCAGTAGACGACCGACAGCGCGCGTCGACCCTTGTTGTTCGTCGGGATAACGAGGTCGACGTTCGACAGCTGGTTGTTGGAGTCGCACATCGCGATGACCGGGATGCCGACGGTGATGGCCTCCTTGACGGCCTGCGCGTCGCCGATCGGGTCGGTCACCACGACGACGTCCGGCTCGATGTAGCCGGCGTAGTCGGGGTTCGTCAGCGTGCCGGGGATGAAACGCCCCGTGCGGGCGCGGGCGCCGATGGCGTCCGCGAACTTCTCGGCCGGGAACCGGCCGTACTGCCGCGAGGACGTGACGAGGATCTGCTCGGGGTCGTAGTTGGAGAGGAAGTCCGCGGCAGTCCGGATGCGCTGGTCCGTCGTGCTCACGTCGAGCACGTACAGGCCGTCGTCGCGGACGCGGTGGATGAACCGCTCCATGTCCGCCGTCTTCTGCTGGGTCCCGATGTGGACACCGGCGGAGAGGTAGTCCTCCACGGGGATCAGCAGGTCGACGTCGTCGTCGGGCATGACGTCGTCGTCGAACGGGGAGGCCTCTTCCTCCTCGTCCGCGGCGTCGTCGTCTTCGATCTCGGCGTCGGCGGGTGCTTCGGGTTCGGCGTCAGCGGACGCCCCCTCGGCAGCCGCGTCGGCGGTCGGTTCCTCGGTCGTGTCGGCCTCCTCCTCGACCGCCGCGTCGACCGCCTCGGTCTCCGCGTCGTCGTCGAGTTCGACCGCGTCGTTGTCTTCGCTCATGCGTGGTGTGGGCCCGTCATACCGCGTCGTCCGCGATGCGGACCAGTTCGTTCAGCTTGGCGGTTCGCTCGCCGCCGACCGTGCCGGTCTTGATGAACCCGGCGTCGGTCGCCACGGCGAGGTGTGCGATTGTGGTGTCCTCCGTCTCGCCCGAGCGGTGCGAGATGACCGTCTCGTACCCGTTGCGGGCGGCGAGCTCGACCGCGTCGAACGCGTCCGACAGCGTCCCGATCTGGTTCGGCTTGATCAGGATGCTGTTGGCCGCGCCCTGGTCGATCCCCTCGCGGAGCCGCTCGACGTTGGTGACGAACAGGTCGTCGCCGCAGATCAGCGTCCGGTCGCCGACCCGGTCGGTCAGCTCCGCGAACGCCTCGTAATCGTTCTCGTCGAGGGGGTCCTCGACGTACGCGAGGTCGTACTCGTCGACGAGGCCCGCGACGTACTCGACCTGCTCGGCGGTCGACTTGGACTCGTCGCCGTACACGTACGACTCGCTGTCGTCGTCGTACAGCTCGGCGGCGGCCATGTCGAGCCCGAAGCGGATCTCGAAGCCCACTTCGTCCTCGACCAGCTCGACCGCCTCCTCAACGACCTCGAACGCCTCCGCGTCCGAGATCGGGGGTGCCCACGCGCCCTCGTCGCCCTTCGCGGCCGGCACGCCGCGCTCGTCGAGCACGTCCGCGACCGCCGCGTGGACCGCGGCGTTCGCGAAGACGGCCTCCGAGACGCTGGGCGCGCCGACCGGCGCGGCGAGGAACTCCTGGATGTGCGTCGCCTCCTTGGCGTGCTCCCCGCCGCCGACGACGTTGCCGAGCGGGATCGGGAAGTTGTCGCCGCGGAACGCGCCCCCGAGGTGCTGGTACAGCGGCGCGCCGAGCACGTCGGCGGCGGCCTTCGCGGCCGCCATCGAGATGGCGACGGCGCTGTTGGCGCCGATGGCCGAGAAGTCGTCCGTGCCGTCGGCCGCGCGGAGCGCGCCGTCGACGGCGCGCTGGTCGCCGGCGTACAGGCCCTCCAGCCGGGGAACGGCGTGTTCCCGAGCCTTCGCGATCGACTCGCTGGCGGGGAGTTCGATCGCCTCGTACTCGCCGGTGGACGCCCCGCTGGGCGCCGCCCCGCGGCCGAAGCCGCCGGACTCGGTGAGGACGTCGGCCTCGACGGTCGGGTTCCCCCGCGAGTCGAGCACGCGACGCAGCGAGACGCTGGTGATGCGGGTCATCAGTTGGACTCCCTCCGGACCGTGAACGGGAGCGCGCCCGCGTCGTACTCCTCGGCGGCGACGAGGATGGGCTCCGTCTGGTCCGTGTCGATCAGCACGGGCGCCCCGTACGACACCTGCAGCGCTCGCGCGCCGAGGATGCGTGCCTTCTCGTATCGATTGTATCGCTGTGTTGACATTGTTACTGGTACGGCGAGACGACGTCGACGAGGTCGCGATGGCTGACCATCATCCGGCGGCAGCAGTGCCGGTCGACCCCGAGGTCGTCGAGCACGTCGCCCGGGTCCTCGTCGCCGTCGCGGGCGCGCTGCTTGAACTCCTCCCAGTGTTCACCGATGACGTTGCCGCACGTGAAACACCGGACGGGGATCATCATGACTGGATCACCTCAGCGGTAGGACTTCTGGTAGCGGGCACGCGCGCCGGGTCCGCCCCACTTCTTGGGTTCGGACTGGCGCACGTCGTTGACCAGCAGCGTGCGGTCGAAGCTCATGTACGCGTCGCGCAGCTCGGCGTCGCCGAGGTGCTGGACGAGACCACGCGCGATGGCGGTCCGCGTCGCGTCGGCCTGGCCGCTGAAGCCGCCGCCCTCGACGTTGATGTCGATGTCGACGCCGTCGCGGAGCTCCTCGCCCGCGATGCGGAACGGCTCCAGCATCTTGAGCCGCGCCTGCTCCGGTTCGACCAGCTCGACTGGCTGGGAGTTGATGCGAACGCGGCCCTCGCCGTCGCGCACGGTGGCGCGGGCGACGGCCGTCTTCTTCTTGCCTGAGGTGTTAGTTACCATGTGACGTTGGCTCCCAGAGACTCGGAGATCTCCCCGAGCGTCGTGAACTTGATGTTCGAGAGGCGGTCGAGCGAGGTGCCGTCGAGGACGACGGTCTCGGCGTCCTCGTCGCGCTCGTAGGGGTTACCCACGTAGACGCGGACGTTCGAGAACGCCTCGCGGCCGTCCTCGGTCTTGTACGGCAGCATGCCGCGGATGGCGCGCTTGAAGATGCGGTCGGGGCGCTTGGGGTAGTACGGCCCGCTGTCGGAGCCGAGCTCCGCGCGGGTGTGGTACGTCTCCATCGTCGCCTCCTCGTTGCCGGTGATGACCGCGCGCTCGGCGTTGACGACGGCGACCGTCTCGCCGTCGAGGACGCGCTGGGCGACCTTCGACGAGACGCGACCGAGGATGCAGTCGCGGGCGTCGACGACGACGTCCGCGTCGATCTTCGCGAGACTCATCGGATCACCCGAACGTTGCTCCCTTCGGGATTCTGTTCAACGAACTGTTCAAGCGACACCGCTTCGCCGGCCTGGTCGATCTTCGTGCGGGCGGTTCCCGAGAAGTCGACGGCGGCGACGGTGACGTTCTTTTCGAGCACACCGCTGCCCAGCACCTTGCCGGGGACGACGACCGTCTCGTCTTCCTGCGCGTATCGTTCGATACGGCCCAGGTTGACCTCAGCGTGCGTGCGCCGTGGCTTCTCCAGTCGGTCGGCGACGTCCTGCCACACGTTGGCACCGGAGTCGCGCGAGACCGACTTCAGATCGGCGATGAGGTTCTGTAGTTTCGGATTCGTCTTGCTACTCATAGCTGTCCCTCCTGAAGCGGAGAGTTAGTGAAAACGGAGTGCAGGGAGCAGGATTTGAACCTGCGGACCTCTACAGGACAGCGCCCTGAACGCTGCGCCGTTGGCCTGACTTGGCTATCCCTGCGTGCACTCCTGCGTAATCCGGCTCCCTTCAAACCACTTTCGGTCCCGCCGTCGGAACGACCCGAGGCGGGTCCGGAACGACCCGACTCGGCGTCGGATCGGGACGCGGCGCCGCGGCTCCGTGCAGGGGCGAGCGCCGGCCGCGTGGTCTGAAGGTCCGTCATTACGTTAGACCGCGACTTTCGTCTGTAGTTCGTCCGCGCGCTCCTCGATGGAGTCGATCGCGCGGAGCAGCAGTTCCTCGACGTCGAACGACCCGTCCGTCTCGATGTGGAAGACGAACGCGCCGGGGACGTCCTCGATCGCGACCTCCTTCCCGGGGAACCGCTCCGAGAGGTCGTTGTCGAACTCGTCGGTGAGCTCGATCGACCCGTCGGGCGTCTCGATGACGCCGCGGAGGATCCGGGGCTCGTCGTCGTCGAACTCGCCGAGGTCGCCCTCGACCGTGACGCGCTGGAGGTGGCGGTAGCCGACGGAGACGCCGCCCTGGTGTTTGGCGTGCTCCTTGCCGGTGTTCAGCACCGCGTCCGCCTCGAACTCCAGCCGCTGTCCCTCCTTCAGCTCGATGATCGGCACGTTCTCGTCGGCGACGCCGACGAGCGGGTCGGCGCTCTCGATGTCGCCGGAGTACGCCGTCGCCGGTCCCTCGACGTCGAGCGCGAGGGTGACCTCGTCGCCGACCTCGAAGTCGTCGAGCGGCGTCGTCAGGGGCACCAGCCCCAGCCGGAGGCCGATCATCTCGTCGAACATGACGGAGGAGTTCTCGACGAACCGGACGGTGTCGATCGAGAACGTCGGGACGTCGGCGATCATCGCGCGGCGGATGCCGTTCGCGAACGCCGGCGTGAGCCCGCGGATCAGCACCCGCGCGCTGCGTTCGTCCCGTTCGACGTACTGGACGTCGAAGTCGTCTTCCGTCATGTCAGACTCGCTTGTTCTTTGGCGCCTTCGTCCCGTCGTGCGGGATGGGCGTGACGTCCTCGATCCGGCCGATCTCGACGCCCGCACGCGAGAGCGCGCGGATCGTCGCCTGCGCACCGGGTCCGGTGGACTTGTTGAGGTTGCCGCCGGGGCCGCGCACGCGGACGTGCACGCCCTCTAAGCCGGCGTCCTTGACGCGCTCGGCGACGACCTCCGCCATCTGCATGGCGGCGTACGGCGACGCCTCGTCGCGGTTCTGCTTCACCACGGTGCCGCCGGACGACTTGGCGATCGTCTCGGCGCCCGTCTCGTCGGTGACCGTGATGAGCGTGTTGTTGAACGACGCGTACACGTGGGCGATGCCCCACTTTCCGTCCTCGGATTCACTCATGGTTGGTTACTCCTGTGACTCCGCGCGCTCGGGGTGGAGATCGTCCGCGAGCGGGCTCGTCTCGTCGAAGGCGATGGCGCCCTCGTCGTCCACGTCGACCTTCACCGAGGGGCGCGTGACGCGCGCGCCGTTGACGGTGATGTGGCCGTGGACGATGAACTGGCGGGCCTGCTGCGTCGAGGACGCGAACCCCTGCCGGTAGGCGACCGTCTGGAGACGGCGCTCGAGCAGGTCGGTCACGTCCAGCGAGAGGACCGCGGAGATGTCGTCGTTGTCGCCGAGGATGCCGATGCGGCGAAGTCGCGAGACGAACTCCGCGCCGGCCTCCTGGGCGGCGTCGACGTCGCCCTGGGCCTCGCCGAGCAGGCGACGCGCCTCGCGTCGCATGCTGCGCAGCTCGGACTGGGCGCGCCAGAACTCCTCTTTGTTCTTCAGGCCGTACCGCGAGAGGAGGTCGGACTCCTCGGCGATGCGCTCGCCCTGGTACGGGTGGTTCGGCGTCTCGTAGCCCTTCGTGTTCTTGCCGGTGCTCATTCCTCGTCACCCGCCGCTTCTTCCTCCGCCATCTCCTCGCGGATCTCCTCGACGTTGACGCCGATGGTGCCCTCGGACCGACCCGTGGACTTCGTGCGCTGGCCGCGTACCTTCTGGCCGCGCTTGTGGCGAACGCCCTTGTACGATTCGATGACCTTCATCCGGTTGATGTCGTGGCGACGCTTCTCGCTGACGTCGGTGCCGACGAGGTGCGTCGTCTCTCCGGAGTAGAAGTCGTTCTGTCTGTTCGTCATCCACGACGGGACGTGGTCTTCGAGGTTCTCGGCGATGTCGACCACCGCGTCGATGTCGCCCTCGTCGAGGAGACCGAACGTGGCGTTGCGGTCCACGTCGGCCTTCTCGGCGACCAGCCGCGCCGTGCGCGTGCCGATGCCGTCGAGTTCGGACAGGCTTCGCTCGACCGTCTTCGTCCCGTCGAGGTCCGCGCCCCCGATCCGGACGAAGTACTGGAGGTCTTCCTCCTCCTCCGGCGAGTCGTCCTGTGATTCTTCCGTGCTCATGTGTTGGTTGTGGTGAGCCCTACCGGCGCGAATCCGGCGGTGCTCGGTCCGTTCGAGCGTTGCGGCGGGGATTCGAACCCCGGAGGCAGTGACGCCACAGAGTTAGCAACCCTGCGCCTTGGGCCAGGCTTGGCTACCGCAACTCGCGTCGTATCGTCGCCCTCGTGGACTCGGGACCCGGTGCCCCTGCAGTTCGTGCATCCGTACGGTCCCGCTTTCGCTACTTAAACATCACGGAAGGGCGGAGCGAGTGCGCCCGGTTCGCACGGGTGTGAGGGGTTATCACGGGAGGACGGGGATCCGCGTCGCGGGTGAACCGGAATCCGTCGAGCCCGACGGTCCGCGGATCTCGCTCCCGCGAGGGGTTCCGTTTGGCGTACTGTTTAGTGGGTGCCGCGGGTGGACCGACTCATGAAGGCCGTCCAGTTCGGTTCCCACGGCGACCGCGACGTGATCGAGTACGGCGACTTCCCGGACCCGGAGCCCGACCGCGGCGAGGTCGTCGTCGACGTCAAGGCGGGCGCGCTGAATCACCTCGATATCTGGACGCGTCGCGGGATGCCCGGAATCGACCTGGAGATGCCGCACATCCCCGGCAGCGACGCGGCCGGCGTCGTCGAGTCGGTCGGCGAGGGCGTGACGCGGTTCGAGCCCGGCGACCGCGTCGCCGTGAGCGCCGGCGTCTCCTGCGGCGAGTGCGAGTTCTGTCGCCACGGCGAGGAGTCGCTGTGCCCCTCCTTCCACATCATCGGCGAGCACGTCCGGGGCGTCCACGCCGAGAAGGCCGCCGTTCCGGTCGAGAACCTCGTCCCCGTCCCCGCGGGCGTCGACTGGGAGGTCGCCGGCTCCGCGTCGCTCGTCTTCCAGACCGCGTGGCGGATGCTCCAGACCCGCGCGGACGTCGAGGCGGGCGAGAAGGTCCTCGTGCTCGGCGCCTCGGGCGGCGTCGGCCACGCCGCCGTCCAGATCGCCGACCACGCGGGCTGTGAGGTGTTCGCGACCGCCTCCTCCGAGGAGAAGCTCGCGCACGCCGAGTCGTGCGGCGCCGACCACGTCATCGACTACGAGGCGAACGACTTCGCCGAGGAGGTCGCCGAGATCACCGGCCGCCGCGGCGTCGACATCGTCGTCGACCACGTCGGCGAGGCGACGTACCCGGACTCGCTGAAGTCGATGGCGAAGGGCGGCCGCCTCGTCACCTGCGGCGCGACCACCGGCCCGAACCCCGACGCGGGGCTCAACCGCATCTTCTGGAACCAGCTCTCCGTCATCGGATCCACGATGGCGACGCCCGGCGAGGTCGACGACGTCCTCGAACTCGTCTGGGACGGCACCTTCGAGCCGTACGTCCGGGAGACGCTCCCGATGAGCGAGGCCGCGCGCGCTCACGAGATGATCGAGAACCGTGAGGGATTTGGCAAGGTAGTCGTTAAACCCGATAGTGAGCTCTGAGACCGACGCGGACGGGAGCGCGGCCGGCGGCTACGTCCACGTCCCGGACGGCGAGAGCGGGGAGCGCCCGGCCGGCGAGGAGCCGGCCGCGTCGGGATCGGACGCCGGACCCGTCGACGCCGGGGAGCCGGAGGGCGACGGCTTCGGCCGGGAGGGATGGGCCTTGACGGCCGTGCTGTTCCTCTGCGCCATCGTCATCCCCGGGGTCATCTACCTCTACCCGTACGCCGCCGGCTGGTTCGGGCTACCGTTCTTCGCGACGTACCTCGCGCTGCCGCTCGTTCCCGCGGTCCTGCTCGGGCTGGTCGCCGTCTGGTCGATGACCGCGGCGACGCGGGACCGGTAACGGGGAGCCGCCGGGGTGCCACCCGCCGCCGACGAGTCACCCGCCGACTGCGACGCCCGCGAGCGCCGAACGACAACCGTTTTGAACGACACCCGCGCAGTAGCGATATGTTGATCACCGTCTCCGGCCCGCCTGGCAGCGGGAAGAGCACGAACGCCGCTGGGCTCGCCGATCGGCTCGGGATGGAACACGTCTCCGGCGGCGACATCTTCCGCGAGATGGCGGCCGAACGCGACATGACGCCGGTCGAGTTCAACGAGTTCGCGGAGGAGGACCCGCAGTTCGACCGCAAGCTCGACCGGCGCCTCCGCGAGATCGCCACGACCCGCGACGAGCTGGTCCTGGAGTCGCGGCTCGCCGGGTGGCTCGCCGCCGAGCACGCCGACTTCCGGTTCTGGTTCGACGCCCCGCTCTCGGTCCGCGCCGAGCGGATCGCCGACCGGGAGGAGAAGCCCGTCGACCGGGCGCGAGCAGAGACCGAGCGCCGCGAGGACTCCGAACGAAAGCGGTACCGCGAGCTCTACGGCGTCGACATCGACGACCTCTCCATCTACGACGCCGCGTACAACACCGCTCGCTGGGGCCCCGACCGCTTCCTCGACGCGCTCGTCGCCACCGTCGACGCGTACGACCCCGCGGCCGACGAGGGGAAGGCGCCGATCGAGGGCGTGCGCTACGACTTCTGAATCCGCGACGACACGGTATCTCCACATGACCGACACAGCCGACATATGACCGACACAGACGACGACGCTCCCGCGCCCGCTGACGACCCGCTCCGAGCCCCGCCCGACGAGCGCTCGGTCCCCGAGCTGCTCCGGTTCGGCGTGGTCAACGTCGACAAGCCGGCCGGCCCGTCGTCCCACCAGCTCTCCGCGTGGGTGCGCGACGCGATCAACGACGCCCTCGACGCGCTCGATCCCGAGGGCGAGCCGATCGACGGCGTCGCTCACGCCGGCACCCTCGACCCGAAGGTCACCGGCTGTCTCCCGACGCTCACCGGCGATGCGACCCGGGCGGCCCAGGTCTTCCTGGAGGGGAGCAAGGAGTACGTCTCGGTCCTCGAGCTCCACGGGTCGCCGCCGGGCGACTTCCGCGAGGTGGTCGGCGAGTTCGAGGCGGAGATCTACCAGAAACCGCCGCGGAAGAGCGCCGTGACCCGCCGGCTCCGGACCCGGACGATCCACGAGCTCGACGTCCTCGAGGTCCGGGACCGGCAGGCGCTCCTCCGGATCCGGTGTGAGTCGGGGACGTACGTCCGAAAGCTGTGTCACGACGTCGGCCTAGCGACCGGCGTGGGCGCTCACATGGGGCATCTCCGCCGGACCGCCACCGACCCGTTCGACGACCGCGACCTCCACGCGTTGCAGGACCTCGTCGACGGGCTCGCGTGGGCCCGCGAGGGCGACGAGTCGCTGCTCCGCGAGGTCGTCCGGCCGGCGGAGGAGGCGCTGGTGCATCTCCCATCGGTCACGGTCGCCCCCTCGGCCGCGCGCAACGTCGCCACCGGCGCGCCGGTGTACGCGCCCGGCGTCATCGACGCGGACGCGGGGGCGACCCACGATGCGACGCCGGAAAGCGACGACCCGCCGCTCGTCGCCTGCCACACCCCCGACGGCGCCGCGGTCTGTCTCGGCCGGCTCGTCGGCGACCCGGACGCCGAGTCGGGCGTCGTCGTCTCGCTGGAACGGGTCCTCGTCTGAGAGGGTCGTGGCCGGGCGGCGAGGTGTGAAACGAAGTCCTTAATTACCGGACTCTCGTTTTTTCGGATGCAGACGGGGACCGTGGGGTAGTGGTATCCTATGCGGATGGGGTCCGTATGACCTGAGTTCGACTCTCAGCGGTCCCATAAACATTCTGACTGCTTCCCATTATCGGAAGCCTCAGCGCCGTCTAGCACCCGAAAACCGCGTTCGGGGGGTGCGCTATGAACCGCCTCCACGGCGGTTCCGACAACGGCGGTCGCTGCCTCCACTGCGGGGGCCACGTATCAGAAAGGTTTCAGTCAGTCTTCGGTGACGACGACGACCGCGCCCACCGCTGTCTCGGCTGCGACTGCTTCCGTCGCGTGAGCAGCGGGAGCGCCGCTGGAGTCAACGTCGATCTTCCGGACCCGGACGACCATCCGAACCGGAACCGCGGCCAGCGCGTCGGAGCCGGCGTCCGCGCCGACGGAGGTGAGTTCGATGGCTACTGACGAGCGCACCGCGTGGGAGCAGCGCACGCGCACCGAGCTCGAGCCCGACGTCGGCGCCGTCGACACGGACGACCCCTGCGAGCAGTCCGACCACTGCGACCGCGAGCAGCAGTACCGCGTCCCGTGGCCCAACTTCGGCGGCGACGTCGCTCTCTGCGACTACCACCTCGCCCGGTACCGTGACATCAACCCAGAGATTTGGGGCCGCGTCCGCGCCCTCGAGGGCGTCGAAGATCCCGACGTGTACGCCGTGATCGGCGACCGCTTCCTCACGCTCGACGAGGTGCCGACGGAGATCTCCGTCGATGGCGAGAAGATGCGCCGCGTCGCCCTCGGTGCCGACGGCCTCGCACTGTTCGACAGCGCCGAGCCGGACGACGACGGAACAGTTCGCTTCAGGACGGTCGGCCGTGACCTCGAGGCCCGCGAGACAGTCGCGGTTCCGAAGAAGCACGCCGGCGGCTTCCTCGACTGGTACCGGAGGAAGGAGGGCGTCCACACGCTCGATCCAGACGCTCGCGACGCGCTCCACGGTGGTGGTTCGGCGTGAAAGACGCCGATGAGATTGAACAGTACCGAGCTGAGTGCGACCGTTGTGGGGCTACCTCCCCGTGGTTCGACCGTCGAGATTCGGCGAGAGAGGCCGCGGACGTGATGGGTGGGGCTCCCGACCCCGTTCACGGGAACGTCGAACCGTGCTGTGGCGGTGGCGCATCCGTCAAAACGAGAGTGGTGGAAGATGCCGAGTGACGACCGTGCGGAATACGGAGACGAGACTCTGCACGTCGACGACGATCTCGGGCTCTGGGTGCCGCCGCGCTTACGCGAGTTCGAGAGTCAAGTAGTGTTCCGAACGCCGAGAGGAACGGTTCAGCACTTCGGATCGCAGCCGCTCGACGCGTACTACGGCCTCATCGACAAGTCGGCGTTCGGTGACGCTGACGAGTTCCGCGACTGTCGGAACCCAGAACTCGCGCCGGACCGCGTTTCGATCAAGCCCCAGGGAGAGGAGGCGCAGGTATTCGAGGTGGACGATGTCGGGCGATAAACACACTGAGGGACTCGATCACGTCGTACTCCGCCGGCCGATCGCCCGCTGGATCGGCGACGAGAAGGTCCCGGCGAACCCTGTCACGAAGGACGTTGTCGACGGCGCTGTCGGAACACCGCTGATCCCGCGGCGGCGGATTGGCGGCAAGCACGTCAACGCGGTCCGCTCGGACGCTGTCCCCGTTCGTGGGTACCGTGACGGGCGGTTCGTGCTCGCGATCGCACCGGAACACGCCTCCGTCGATGTGTTCGATCCGTCTGAGCACGACCTCGGCGAGCCCATCACTGAGCCGTGGGTCCCGCTCGTTGCGGTGTTCACCGCTGGCGAGGAGCACCCCGTGGTCGTTCCCCGGAAGGAGGTCGACCTGTGAGCGACGACTACCTCGAGCCCGGTCCGCAGGGCGGGCTCGACGAGCTGCTCGAGGAGGCCGAGCCGGTTACCGCTGCCGACCAGGACACGATCGAGGGCGAGGTCGACTCCGAGGAGGCGCGCGAGCTCCGCGACGCCGCCGGTGATGCCTCGCGACAGGTCCATCCTAGCAGCCCGGAGGCGACCGAGTACCAGACGTTCGACTCTGACGGCCCGATCCCCTGCGTCGAGCCGCGGGTTCACGCCTTCGGCGCTCACCTGCTGTTCTCTCAGCCCGACGTGAGCGAGCAGGGCCATCCGGGCTCGCTGTCGCCGTACGACGCGATCGTCTCGCAGTACGAACCCAGCATCGCCGACGACGTCGGCTCGTTCGTCTTCGACGGCGAACTTTGGGAGATCAACCCGGAGAAGACGCGCTACTGGTCCGGCGGCATCGCGGCGCCCGGCCGCCCGTACGAGACGTTCAACGAGTACCAGATCGGCGTGCGGGCGCAGGACGGTCTCGGTGAGCGGAAGGCCACGCTCCAGTTCCGTCCGTCGCTCCCTGACGCGCGCACCGCGGACGGCGACCGGATCGACTCGATGCCCGAGGACCTCCCGTACGGACTGCGCGTCCAGGCTAACTCCAGCAACCTCGAGCCCGACGAGGTGATCCCGCTGATCCGTCGGCTCGCCGAGGAGCTGAACATCAACTCACACTACTTCGCCGACGAGTGCGTTCACGAGTACTCGAACGCCTACCAGATGGAGATGTACCTCCGGCTGGACCGCAGCGCCGGCGAGCAGCACGTCGCCGGCAAGGGTGCCGTCCTCGACCAGCTCGCGCTGTTCGGTTCGAACAACCGCGGACGCGGCGAGTACAAGTGGGATAACGAGAAGGTCGTCGGCCACCGCAACGCGGTCGCGCTCGACGAGGCCACCTGGAAGAAGCTCACGGACACGGAGCATCGCGTTGGGAAGCTGACGAAGTACTACCATCCCGAGTTCGCCCGGTCGGAGGAGACGTCGGCGGAGGACGATCCGCTCTCCGATCCGAAGCTCGAGCTCCAGTGGTCGAAGGAGTACTCGAGTCGCTCGTCGGTGCCGTGGGACGACGAAGACGCGTTCGATGTCGAGTCGCTGCGGCACGAGCTCGACGAGTCGCTCCTGAACGTTCTACTGTGGGCTGGGCTGCCGACGCGGGCCGACCCGCGCACCTACACCGCCGACCACTACTTCGAGGCCACGGAGAGCGAGCGAGATCTCGACCTCGTCGGGAATCGGATGCCGAACGTCCAGGAGGGCGAGGAGCAGCAGGCGGTCGCTCACTTCGCTCGCGGTGACGCCTCCGAGGGCGAGCGGTCCGTCATCGCGGCGCTCACGGACGGCGGAGACGGCGCGCACGTCGATCGGATCGCCGAGATGTCCGATACCTCTCGGTCGACCGTGTACCGCGCGGTCGACAAGTTCGACGACCTCGTGCAGGTCGCGAACGCGAAGATCTCGTTCGAGGACAGCGTGATCCGCGAGAAGTTCCAGGATCTGCTGTCCACGTTCGAGGACGTCACCGAGTGGGTCGTCGGCGGTGTCCGGCAGCTCGCCTCGGAGGAGGCTTCGATGATCGACCAGGACTCCGCGCTCGCCCGCTGGGCGCGACGTCACGGCGTCTCGATCACTGAGTCCGCCGACGGGATGGTTGTCGACCTCGGCGGCCGGCCGCTTTCGCGCCTCGAGCTCGTGAAGCTCATCCGCGCCGGCGTCGACGCCGCGGAGGACACCGGGATGATGGCGTACCGGAAGTTCCTCAGCGGTGAGTTCTCCTGGACGGAGCGAGGCGGCGGTCGCCGGACGAACCAGCGGCCGATCAACCGGAACGGCGACGTGCTGTTCTCCTCGAAGCCGCCCCGGTAGCGCGGCCCCTCGTGAGTGGCAACACTACTCTGACCCCTGTTTCTTGTCGTCATAGTTAGGTTTTGAGTGGCATCTGGGCCGGTTTCGGCGTCGATCTCGGTCTCGATCAGACTCGACGTCGTCGCGAGCGCCGCGGTGGATCCGGGTGCGATCCCACGGGGTGGGACGGACCCCTTAGGGAGTGTGCCTAAGGGCACCCCCTTCGGGGGAAAATACTCAGCAACCGCTCAGCACACCTCCAGTTGAAGCACTCGAAACAGGGGTTCACCCCGCGCGAAAAAATAAGAGGCCGATCTACTCTACCAGCGACACCCACTCTACCTCACCGCGCATCGCGGCCACGTCGGCCGCGCTGGGTAGCTGCACCATCGCCAGCCCGAACACGGCCCACGGAGCCGAGGAGATGGCGAACGCCCACACGAGCGCCGTGAGGCCGCACAGATACGGCGCCGCTCCAGCGACCCGGTCACCGCGCGTCCCGGTCGGAGGCCCCGCAGTGGGCTCGACGTACAGCCCGAGAAACTCGAACCGCGGCTCGCGTCCGGTCACGATCCAGACAAGGTAGTGTGCGACCTCGTGGGCGATCGCCCCAGCAAGCGCGGCGGCGATCCAAGAAAGAAGCTCGAGGAGACTCATGCTCGGCGGTCCAGTGCGAGGATGAGCCCCGACAGGATCAGCGGCGGCACGATCAGGATGACCAGCGCCGCGAACGAGCTGATCACGCCGAACATCTGGCCGAGGATTGTCCCGCCGAGGATCAGCACGAGGACGAACGGGATGATCACCGAGCCCTGCCGGAGGAAGATGTTCAGGCCGATCCCCGAGTAGAGGACGGTGCCCACGACGAGCGAGCTCGTCGGTCCCGCGTACGAGCAGATGATCGCGTCCCATAACTCGAAGTTCTGCATCGCCTCGTTGAACATCTCCGCCGCGTAGCGTCCATCGGGACACGCCATCAGATGTCCACCCCCCGAGCGTACGCCAGGATGTCCGCCGCGATGACGATCGGGAGCACACCGAACGCCCACGTGATCGCGTCCTCGGCCGGGCCTGGCGGCGCGATGTTCACGAGCATCTGCACACCGGGTCCGAGGCCGCTGACGATCCCCTGCACCGTGTTGAGCAGCGCGTTGTAGTAGCCGAGCAGCGTCCCGCCGATGGCCTCTCCGGTCTGGATGTCGCGCGCCGCGGTCTGCGCCTGCTCGAGCTCCTCCGCGTTCCCGGTCTCGGCGTTGATCCCGAGCTGGTCGTCGATGTCGTACTGCTGCATCAGCCCGCCCCAGCCGTTCAGCAGGAGCAGGAAGATCAGCAGGATGAACGAGATGCGCATCAGGTCTGCCCTCCTCGGTAGTGGTAGACCACTGATATCGCGATGGCGAACACCACCGCCGGGCCCGTCGTCGTCAGCGAGAGGAGCCCCAACTGCCAGAGCATCCCGCCGACGAGCGAGGTCGCGATCGCACCCGTGCCACGGTTTAGTTCGCTGAACATCATCCCCGTGGCGAGCAGGATGAACACACCGACGCCAGTGCGCCATCCGTCACCGAGGTCTCCCGGGATGAGGTCACCGCGCGGGCCGGACACCGGCTCGCGGAACTGTACGACACTCCCGCCGCGGTCAAGGTAGATTTCAGCCATCCATGTCTTGTTCGTCTCGTTCGCCGTCAGCGGTTCCTGGTACACGATGTCGTTCGCGTCGCTGAAGGTGACGTTATCAACGAGAACGTTCGATTTATTAAACCGCTCGTGGATGGTCAGCGTCACCCCATCCGTCTCGTTGGCCGAGTCGAAGTACTTGAACAGGATGTACTGGCCAGTCTCGTTCTCCGTCACCGACCAGCCGTACTCCTGCTCGCTCTCGACGACTTCAATCGTGGCCGAGCCCGGAGACAGCTGCACGGTCTCCGAGCGAATCGCAGTGTACGACCCGATCGTCGCCGTCGACCCAGTCTCCAAATTCCGAATCCTGAGTCGGTAGCGCTCGTCCTGTTTCAGCTGCACGGGCACGCCTTGGATGCCGAAGCTGTCGCCGGCGATCGTCCGCCATTCGACAGACCCGTTTCGTTCGAGGTCGCGCTCCACGAACAGGACGGTGTTGTCCAGGCCGTACGCACCCGTCGGGTCCTGCAAATTAAACCTCACCTCGTACGTGTCGACGCTCTCGTTCAGTAGGTAGACGTCGGACTGGTCGTAGATCGACTCGATGACGGCCGTCCGCGTGGTGTAGTTCTCACCACCTGCCCGGACGATGATCGGCTCGTCAACGGGGAAGTTCGTGAGGTCTATCTGTCCATTCGAAGTGTTCCGGCGAACCGTCTCGTCGCCGTAGTACGCGGTCACATTCACCTGGAGGTTGTCGAGTACCTCGTCCGGGTTCTGTTCCGAGCGGAACGTCAGCGTCGCCGGCGAAAGGAACGTGAACGTATCCGAGGTCGTGGTGTAGCTGTAGTCGTCGCTCACCTCAACATACCAATCAACCTCGCCGCCGAGCGAGATCTCCGTCGTCGTCGACGCCGTGCCATTCTCCGAAAGCGTGACCGTGTCGACCTCCTCGCCATCGACCACGAACGTTGCATCGACCTCGTCAGCCGGATCGTCGAAGTCGGCGTCCGACACGTTGATCGAGAGATCGACCTCCTCCGTCGTGGTCTCGGTGCCATCAGCCGGTGACGCGGAGGAGTTGTCCACCATCGGCGCGTCCGGCGAGAGCAGAATGATCTCCTCGTTTGTAGCCGCCCCCACCGGGATCTCCGCCGTCCCTGATGAGGATGTCGTCGTACTCGTCAGCACCGTTCCCGAGGTCGTGCGCGCCGCAAACGGTTCGCCTCCCGGAAGCCCGGTGACTGTCAACGTCCCCGAGCCGTCCGCGCTGTAGGTGATCTGTGACGTGGCATCCAGTTGGGCATCCTCGAAGTCGAGCGCAGTCACGCCGCCGCTGACTGAGATTGCAGACTTATCACCCGGATCGATGGTGATCTCCGAGGAGCTCGCATCTATCGTAGAGAGGTTCGTCGTCTCACCAGCGAACTGATCAACGGAGAGGCTCGCCGTTCCGTTCGCCGAGAAGCTCGTGTTATCGATGACGATCGTCGAGTCATCGACGAACGGGTTCTGTTCGGACAGCTCATGATCCACGCCCGTCGAGACCTCGAGGCCTGTCGATGTCTCGTAACTCGTTCCGGCGCCCGCAGTGAACAGCGCTGTGTACGCGGCGACGCCGCTGGCGAGGACGGCGAGAACGAGTAGCGCCGCGATAACTTGGCGGCGTGAGATGCCTGGTTTGGGAATCATTTTATTTTGTTTTCATGATAATCTGCGGCACCGAGTCAATCAGCTCCCATCGTCCACACCAAACCAGTTGAGGTCGACACGAGATTCGCTAACCCCATCGTTTGCAGAGATCCCTCCATAGGTTGATGTGGAGTGGGTTGTGTCTGTTTCCGCCCCCTCACTCGCGCCATCGACGAAGAGTTCCCATCCGCCGCTGGCATCGCGTTCAACTCGGATGACGAAGGGGGTACTTGGTAGCGACGCGCTGATGAGGCTCGATGAACTCCCGCTGTCATCGACGTAGAGTCCAATATCATTAGCCATCAAAACGTAATATCCGTCCTCGTAATTCGCACGAGAAGAGCTACGGAACGTGGTCGAATTGGCGGTAAGACTAACGTAACACGCTCCCGCTGCGGATGACACTTTGAACTCCCATGTGTAGTTATCTAACGAGGACAGGGAGAGATCTGCCCGCAGCTTGTCACCCGTGCCACCGCTCGTCTCAACAGTCAGTGTCTCGCTCGACACGGAGGGTGTGCCGCGGTCGACTGTCCACGCAGGTCGCTGGAGGCTTCCTGATCCGTTCTCCGGAACGAGCGTCGAATCTGTCCCGCCAAACAGCGTCGTGTTGTAATCGTCCCGATCGGACGTGAGATTTCCGTCCGCCCAGTCGTCGAGAAAGACTACGCTGTCGGGTATTGCACTCGCAGTCAACGCGTTGTGCATCGCGACCTGGCCGTCAGTCGGATGTTCGAGACGACGGTTGGGATACGCTGCGCCGGACGTAGCCTGCGGGATGAACCCAGTTCCTGTCGGTGAGCCTCCGGCGTCGACGTACAGACGGTCCTTGTCGATCACATTCTCACCGACTGCGTCGCCGACGGCCGCGACCGGCGCCGTGTCGACTGTGCCGTCCCCGTTCGCGACTCGGTACTCGGCAAGGCCCGTCTGGGTGGTCCCGTTCGCGTCCTCGTACTGCGGCTTGATGTCGACACGGAGCCACTCCTCGTCCGGCTCGGGGGTGGCCGGGTCCGCTGTCCGCTGCTCGATCTCCAACTGCTCCGTCCGGAACAGCCCGCTCTCGATGATACCGCGCCCCATTACTCGACCACCCACCGTGTTCCGCCGGCCGGGCTACTCGGGTCGCTCGAGCGCGGGATGAACCGGATGCGATCAGCGCGTAGCCGAAGCAGCGGGTCGTCAGTTGGCTCCGGGAACGTCCCGGTCGGCGCCGCACTCACGACGTCGCTGCTGTACACGCCGAGAACGCCGAGCCCAGCGGCCGCCGCGGCCGACGCGACGACCTGCCGACGACTGACGCCGCTTCGCTCCGCCTGCAGCTCGCCGCGGAGCCGCCGCACCTCCTCTCGGAGCTCGGCGCCGCTCATCTCCTCGAGCGGTTGCTGTTCAGTCATCGGCCTCGATGCTCACCGTCGCCACGTCGACGACGCGCGTTTCGTCGGTCGGTTCTCTCGCCGCTTCGTGCATCACCGTCAGTATTCTATCGAGTTTCATGGATACCTCCGTCCGAACAGTGCGCTATCGTACTCCGCCGCGAAGCCCCACAGCAGCGACCCGCCGATGAAGATCATCGGCAGGTACATTGCGAACACGCGGTACATGTCCGTTCGCCAGCCGCTATCGACGAACGTCCCGATGCCGTCCGCCGCGAGGAAGTACAGCTCACCACCCGGCGCGAAGTACACCACGCCGAACCAGTGGCAGATCACCGCGATGATCCAGATGATCCCGATCGTCGCGTACCGGTACATCCGGGACATCAGTACCCCCTCGACAGCACGCCGGCCGCGACCAGTCCGAAGAACACGAGGAGCAGGAACGCCACCGGCAGGACCTGGTCGAGACCAGTGTTGATCCACACGTTCGTCTGTGCGCCGCCGTACCCGCCCGGCGCCCGACTCGCCGCATCGTCCAGGAACACGCCCGTGATGGTGTACACGACGTACAACACGACCGCCCCGCCGGCGAGGCTCGCGATGCCCTTGATGCCTTCAAGCGCCTGCTGGAGCCCCTCGTGTCTCCGCATCTCACTCACCCGTGAACGGATTGATGAGGTCGCGTTCGAGGACGCTACTCTCCTCCGAGAACCCGCCGAACGGGCTCTCGCCACCGCGCCGATCACCGCGCAGGTCCGACCGCTCGAACTCCCGGCGCGACCGGGTGTTGGTCTCGAGCCCGAGCTCGCTCCGGAGCTCCGAGCGCGACCGCGTATCGAGGCGGGTGTCCGTCCGCGTCCCGCTCTCGATCTCCGTCCCGAGCCGCGTGTCGGTCCGGCCGCCCGTGTCGAGTCGCGTGTCCAGCCGCGACCCCAGGTCAGCCTCGAGGCGCGTTCGGCTCTGTAGTCGGCCGCCCAGCACGTCGTTCGCCACGTCGACGCTCGACTGCTGGGCCGCCTGGTTTCGCGCGAGCGGCGACTCCGTCTGGTCGCCGAGCGTCGGCTCCACGCGAGCCCGCGACCGCGTCACGCCGAACGACTCCGTCTCCGTCTCGAGCTCCGGGCCACGCGCCCGGCTCTGGTCGATGCTCGGCCCGCGCGTATCCTGCAGGTCCGACCCCTGCTCGCGGAGCCGCGACCGCGTCTGCAGCTCGCTTCCCATCTCCGTCTCCACCTCGGACTGCGTCTCCGACCGCGCCCGCGACCGCGGCACCTGCGCCTGGCCCCGGTCGTCGGACGTGAAGTCGCGCACTCGGTCCCGAGCGTCGCTCGCGCGTTCCCGGACGCGGCTCGACGCCTCCGCCGCCCGGAAGCGCGCCGACACCGCCTCCTGCCGCGCCCGCTGCCCGGCCTGCGAGACGAGGTTGTCGTTCGTGCCACGCGAGGGCGCGTCCGACCGGAACGCCTCCTCGGCGCGGAAACGCAGCGCCGTCGCCTCCCGGGCGACCCGCGACGCCGACGACGAGCCCGCGCGCCGCGCCGTCTGCGCCGTCGCCTGCCCGGCCCGGAGTGCCGCCTCCTCCGAGAAGATCAGCGGCTCGCGGTTCGGGAACGCGCGCTGCGCCGTCCGCTCGCTCGTCGCCGCTCGCGTCGCGCGGAAGCCGATGGAACCAGCGAGCTCCTCGCCCGGCTGAATCGCGTACCGGGCCGCCGTTCCCGTGCGGGTGCCTACGCGGGACGCCGCCGAGATCGCGCCGGCCGAGCCGATGAGCGATCCGGCGAGAGCGCCGCCTGTTCGGAAAGGAGCTTCCCGTGCCTGGTCGAGTGCTGAATTGGCGAGAGCACTTCCTCGCTCGTCAGCTTCGGATAGGAACTCGCCACCCGTACCGCCCGCTGTTCTCCCGATCGCTGCTGCACCAGTCTCTGCTCCCTCAAGCACCCCGCCGGCGATGCCCGGCACGTTCCCGATCGCCGCCGCCCCGCTCAGGCCGCCGGCGCCGAAGTTCCGGATTCGCTGGTCGTACGTGCTCGCGAGGTTG
Organism: Halorubrum sp. B52; assembly: GCF_059752555.1. Taxonomy (NCBI): domain Archaea; kingdom Methanobacteriati; phylum Methanobacteriota; class Halobacteria; order Halobacteriales; family Haloferacaceae; genus Halorubrum; species Halorubrum sp. B52. The sequence goes on from NZ_MWTG01000018.1 coordinate 280,435, forward strand.
TCGCGACCCAGGGCCCGCAGCGCGATGGCGCCGGCCGAGTTCTCCGTGTCGGTGTCCGTCGCGAACGCTCGGTCAGCGAACTCATTCGTCCGCCGACCGTAGCCTTCCGCGGCGTCGTCGATCGTCTGCTCGACCTCGTCTTCGGGACCGGCGAGGCCGAACGACCAGTCCACGTCGAAGCTCTCGCGCCGGTCGACGCTGAACTCGACTTGGCCGTCCTCGGTCGTCTCGACCTCGACATCGCTCGCGTCGTAGTCCTGGCCGGTCTGCTCGGAGACGCGCTCGGCGACCTCCTGGCGAGCGGCGTTCAGCGACGTCTGCTGTTCGGGGCCCGCGGTCGTCGCCGGGGCGGACTGGCCGCCGCGGCCGCTCCCGCTGGTCCCCTGGAGCATGCTGTCGTCGGCGAGGCCGCCCGCCTCGTTCCGCCGGGACCGGACGATCTCCTCGGCCGTGCCCTGGTCGACGGTGAAGCCGCCACCGGAGACGCGCTCGGTGTCTCGGGTGTCGATCTGCGTGTCCGGGAACCGACGGTTGATGCGCTCGGCCGCGTTTCGCTCGCGCTGCCGTTCGCGGACGCTCTCCTCGAACTGAACGGTCACGTCGCCGTCGTCGGTGACGACCACGCTCGCGTCGCTGCTGTTCGCGATGTCGACCTGCGAGCCGGCGTCGCTCCGGAGCTGGTTCCGGAACTCGTCCGGCACGTTCCGCGCCGGCGTCGCGTCGGCGTCGGTCGAGTACACCGGGATGACCCGACCGGAGTCGGTCTCCTCAAACCCCGTGACCGTGACCTCGGACTGGTCGACGCCCTGCTGTTCCGCGACGTCTTCTCGGAGCGCGCCGATCACCTCCTCGTCCCGGGCCGGTTCGGGGCGCGTGTCCGCTCGCGGCGCGTCGTCCGGCGTGCTCGAGCCGAGCGGGCCGGCGCCGCCGCGATCGTCGGGCGACCGCGACCCGCCGCCGCGGTTGTTCGTCCCCGTGTTCGGCCCGGCGGCGCGCTCCCGACGCGGGGGAGTCGGGTCGCGCCCGGTCGGCCTCCCACCGCCGTCGTCCAGTGAACGGGAGCCGCCGCCCCTGTTCACGGTGCCGGTGCGGGTTCGCGAGTCCATCCTCGTGCCGGCGTCGCGATCGCGCATCCCCCCGCCACCGTCGTCGGGCGACTGAGGCGGGTTCCGTCGGTTCGACGTCGACCCCGTGTCGTCGCTCCCGCTGGAAGACGAGGACGAAGAGGAGTCACGGCTCGACCCGCTCCCGGCGTCGATCGGGTCGCCGCTGTAGCTCTCCCCGGCGCCGCCGTCGAGGCCGCCGCCGGCGCTGGGCTCGTTGCCTCCGCCGCCGACCGGGTCGCTCCCGACGTTTCGATCTCGCGTCGAGCCCGAGCTCGAGGAGCCCCCGTCGCTGCTGCTGCCGCCACCGCCGTCGTCGAAGTCGTCGGCGCCGCCGGTGTACGTGTCTCCACCACCCGAGTCGAGACCACCGCCGGAACTCGTCGTAGGCTCGGTGTCGTCGCTTCCCGAGCTCGTATCGCTGTCGCCGCCGTCGTCGAAGTCGTCGGCGCCGCCGGTGTACGAGTCACCACCGCCGCCGTCGAGGCCGGACATCGCTACCGACCTCCCCTTCGGCTGCGCTCGTTCAGTCGCCTATACCGCTGTCGCCGTCGAGACTGCCGATACTGTGCGGATGTCATGTTACTGAACCTCCTCCGTGAGTTGACTACGGTCCCGCGCGATCTGCAGCGGCCCGGTGAGGGCCACGAAGAGATTCGGGATCGCCATCGCGATGCCGAACGCCGCCAGCGACGGGTACGAGTACGCGAACTCGGATCCGCCGCTGACTGCGACCACGTTGAGCGTGCTGTACGCCCAGAGCGACCACGAGAGCGTTCCGGCGAGGCCGCTGATGATAGCCAGCTGGTCGTCGCCGGTCCGGAGCGAGATCGTGGTCGCGACGAGCGCGACGACGCCGACGAAGATGAGAGTGTGTTGGAGCATTGTTATCGAGTGAGTGCGAGCATCGCGACCAGCAGCGCGAGGAGCACGACGACGAACAGTCGCGGGAGCGCGTTCCCGAGAATCGCGGCGCCGTCACCGAGGACTGCGTCGGTCATGTTGAGCCCCTCTGCGCTCGAGCCGCTGAGCCCGAGCTCGTTGATGCGTTGCGACCGGAACGACAGCGCCTGGATGCCGACGTACAGCATCGACAACGCGGCGACTGCCGTCACGATGATTTTTGCCATGAATGGAAGATCGAGGGTGTGGGATCGCGCCCAGTCGCTCGGTTACCGCCCCCTAAGCAGCATCAGGTAGCCGATGACCACGACGAGGACGATCACGATGAACACCGTCCCGATCTGGCTGAAGAACGAGTTCAGCCCGTTGTGAAGCTCGAGCGTCGAGTTCTGCCAGACGGTATTGTTCGTCGTGTCCGTCGTGTAGCCACTGAGCCCGGCGTTCTCTGACGTACTGCTCATGATCTGGATCCCGACGTAGCCGACCACGCCAGCGATGATCACCGTGATCATCACCGAGACCAGATCGAGCCGCTGCTGCAGGCCGTTCTGACGCATCGTTAGCGACGGCCGCGGAGCAGCATCAGGTACCCGATCACGACGACGAGCACGATGACGATGAACACCGTTCCGAGCTGGCTGAAGAACGACTGCAGCCCATCGGTCAGGTTCCCCTGTGCCTGATAGAACGGATCTCCAGAAGACAGCCCCGTCGTCTCCTGGGTGTTACTCATGATGTTGATACCGACGTAGCCGACCACACCCGCGATGATCACCGTGATCATCACCGCGACGAGGTCGAGCTGCTGTTGAAGCGCTTTGATGCGAGGCATCACTACGCGGCAAATGTCGCCCTATAATAAGTCTGAGAGTCGTTTTATGAATCTTTAATAAATGAAAACATCCTGATAACGCTGAGAACACGCTGAGACTCTTTGAAAATGTCCGAGTATTAACAGCAGTTTGGGTTTTATTAATTCGGGAAACGGCCGTCTCAGTGCATGGCAAGCTCCAATCAACTCACTGCGCGGGTTCCGGACCAGCACTCCGAGTCTATCCGGGACATCGCGGAGAAGCGAGGTATCCAAGACACCGAAGCCGAGCGCGCGGTAGTCCGCGCCGGGCTCGAGCAGCTCGGATACATCGAGGAGGACAGCGAGGAGAGCTACTTACGGCGCGTGCGCAAGTCGGGGATGACCCTCGGCACCGTCGGCCTGATCGCGATCGGGTACGGTCTGTTCGGCTCCGCGTCGTTCCGCTTCATCGGATTCGGGCTCATCCTCTCCGGCTTCGCGCTGATCGCCAGCGCGGAGTTCGCACCCGTCATCGGTGACCGACTGGACGGGCTCTTGGCCGGAGGTGAGTCCGCGTGAGCAAGAACGGCCAGCAGGAGGAGATCATGGCCCACGAGGAGACGATGGCCCTCCATCAGGCCGGCCTCTCGCAGCCGTCCCGCAGTCCGCAGGACCGGGCCCGGTTCATGGAGACCGTCACTGAAAGCGAGCTCGAGTCCAGCGACGACGCGCTCGAGAACCTCTCCGCGAAGGACTTCCCGCTCAGCAACTTCGACGACGAGGACGTCGACACGACTGAGTTCAAGTGGATGTCGGAGATCCTCGACCTCTTCGTGAAGAGCCGGTACCCGCATCCGGGGTCCGGCTTGCAGGGCCTCTCTCGGGCGTGGGCCGCGCAGGACAGCTCCGAGCGCCGCCAGTCGCTCGGGCTCGACGAGTTCGCGATAGACGAGTCCTACAAGCTGGGTGCGTTCTCGCGGGCGAAGCGCGGAGAGGACGGCTTCCAGCAGGAGACCGCCTCCAAGTCGGTCAACGAGACCCACGCGGTTCGCGACAGCAACGGCTCCTCAAGCGGCGGCCTCCTCTCGAGGTTCAGAAACTGATGGCGTCGAAATCTAACGGTGCAAGCGCAGACGGCGACGACGCGGCCGAGACCCGCGTCGCCGACCCTGAGGCGTTCAACCAGACCGAGCGGCTCCGCGCCATCAACCAAGCGCGCCAGCGCGCCGGCGAGGCGTTCGAGGTCACGATGGCGCAGGTCCGAACGGAGTCGGACTTCGACGTCGCCGACCGTCAACAGATCCTCCGGGCGGCGGTGATGCGGTACCTCACGAACATCGAGTGGTTCGTCCAGAAAGCCGAAGAGTACGAGCTCCTCCAGCAGGTCTCGCTCGGTGAGGTACGACTCCAGCCGCCGCCGCGGATCGCAAAGATCGCTGAGAACGACGCCGGCGACTACCCCCGCGTCGTCGGCTCCGCCGACCTCGAGCCCGAAGCGTGGCCGATCAACGGCATCCAGGGCTTCCTGACCGCGCCCGAGCAGTTCTCGGCGTCCTGGTCGCTCTCGGTGGACACGCGCCACTCCGGGCCGAGTACACTCACCGAGACGCGCACCACGTTCATGCCCGCGTACGTCTCGTTCAACGCCTTCCGAAAGGCGAACCAGTTCCTCTCGAACCAGGGCGTCGACGTCGACCTCGCCGAGGAACAGAACCGAACGGTCGTCGACGACGGCGTTCTCAAGGAGGTGGAAGCATGGCGCAAGAAGAACGTGTAGCCGCGTCCGAGTTCGACGCCGGCCCCGTGTCTGCGTGGGCGCAGTTCCCGTCGCTCCGCGACTCGCAGCTGTTCGACGAGTACGCGAACCGTCTCGTGAGCGGCCGCGACATGCACGTCATCGTCACGGCCTCGAGCGAGACCGGCGTCGGGAAGACCACGCTCGCGGTCGTCCTCGCGCTACTGTGGGACCAGCAGGGCTGGACCGCCGACAAGGCCGCCGTCGCGAGCGCCCCCGAGTACACGCGGAAGTACGACGAGGTCGATCCCGGGTCGGTACTGATCCTCGACGAGGCCGAGATCGCGGCCGACAACCGTCGTGGGACGACCAAGGGCAACGTCGAACTCTCGCAGGCGTTCGCCGGGAAGCGGTACCGGCAGGTGTTCGGCATGCTCACCGCGCCGACGAAGAACTGGGTCGACAAGCGGATGGGCTCGGACGCGGCCGACTACTGGATTCAGGCGCAGGAGACCGACCGCGGCCGGCCCAAGGGCGAGGCCATCGTCTACCGGCTCAAGACGAACGAGCACTATCAGACGGACTACACCAAACGCACCGAGGTCATCTCGTGGCCCGTCCTCGACGACCATCCCGAGTTCCGGCGGCTCGACCGGGAGAAGAAGGACCGACTCGGCGGCGACTACGAGTCCGTGTACGTCCACCGCGACGAGGTTGACGAGATGAAATCCAACTGGTGGAACAAGGCCAGCAAGATGTCGCGGTATCACATCGTGAACGCGATGTGCGAACACGGCATCACCCAGACGAAGACGGCTGAGATACTCCAGTCAGCCGAGCACGTCGAAGGGCTCAGCCAGTCGCAGGTGTCGCGCATCCTGAACACAGACAGCTTCGAGGAGGCGTATTCCAATGCATAATTCCAACCACCGAATCGCAACACGGCGTACAGGCGATGCAGTATGTATGCGTGGCGGCGGGCTACATACCTTGCTATCACACGAAAGGAGCCCAGTCCGAGGTCACCGGGTAGCACGTGGGGGCCGAGAATGAATCTCGTCCTGATCTTCCTGATCGGATCGTTCCTCCTCGGGATCCTCCTCGGACCGCTGGCCGTCGCCGTCCTCACACGGCTCCTGGCCTCAGAGGCGGGGCGCGGCATCGGCGACTGGGCGGTCGGCCTCGGGCTGAAGAGCGTGTACCGTCCGGCCCTCACGTTCAACGCCGCGAACGCGCTCACGCTGAAGCGACGACAGTACGACGAGGAGCACGACGAACAGACGATCTCGTTCGGCGGGCTGCTGAACAGCGTCGAGCGGACGCTGTTCGATCCGCAGGACCGCCTGCACAACCTGTTCGGCACGCCGTTCGGGTTCGTCGACGAACGCTTCGGTCTCATCTTTGACCCGCGCGACGCGAGTGTCGGACGGGAGCTCACCGAGGCGCAGCAGCGCGGTATCTACGAGACGCGCGTTGAGCGCCGCCAGCGGCTCGTCGAGTCCGTCCTCGGCGTCTTCACCTTCCGAGGCAAGCACGACGGCGTCAACCTCAACCACATCTGGTCGCTCGTCGGCGGGAGCTTCGACTCACAGCTCGTCCGGAAGATCCACGAGTACTACCAGAAGGGGCAGGCACCGAAGTCCGACACCACAGCGCTCCGCCAGCTGCTCGTCCCGGTCGGCGCGTTCATCGCGATCGTGCTGCTCGGGATGTTCGCCTCCGGACAGACCGGGGGCGGCGCTGCCGGTGCAGCCCCGACGAACGAGACGAGCATCGACATCGGGATGGCGCTGCTCGCGAGTGCCGGCGCCGGCGGCCTCGAGCGTCGGGACAAGACCGTCCTCGGGCTGCTCGGTCTGCTCGGACTCGGTGGCGTCGCCGGCGCGTACCTCATGTTCCCGGCGTTCGTTCCCGTGCTCGGTATCCCGCTCCCGCTCGGCATCTGGTCGGTGATCGCGATCGTCGCCGGCTTCGCCGTGCTCCCGTTTGTCGCGTCGTTCTTCGGGCGCAGCCTCGGCGGCCTCGGGATGATCCTCGGGAAGCTGTACATCACGATCGGCCTCCTGGCGTACGACCGGCCCGTGATCACGCTCGTCTCCGAGGGCGAGTACGAGCTCCGCGAGTACGACGACCACGAGTGGGACAACGAGCCGAAGTGGTACCGGTTCGCGATGACCCGCCTCGGCGTCAGCCACACCAACGACGTCGAGACCTGGGGCGAGGACGTGACCGAGACGCCCGCCCGCGTCGACGAGATGGCGAACGGTCCCGCCACCGACGGCGGCGATCGACAGGCGCCGCCCGGCTTCGCCATCACCGACCTCATCGCGCACGACGGCATCTTCGGCTACGTCCCCGAGGACGTCGACCCGGACGCGACGTACGTCCGCACTGACCTCACGACCGGCTGGTTCTTCGAGGCCGGACAGAACCGCCGGCTGATGAAGACCGCCCTCGAGTCCGCGAAGGAACGGTACGGCGGCGGTCAGAAGCCCGTGAGCGACAAGTGGATCCTCGGGAGCACGCTCGTCGCGATGATGATGGGCGCGCTGTTCAGCTGGGTGGTGTTCTTCTGATGAACCAGACCCAGATCGTCTCCCTGCTGCTCGGGCTCGGGCTGATCGGCATCGGCGCCGCGATGGCCTGGTCCGTCTCGCTCGCGCTCCTCCAGGACGCCGCCATCGCCGCCGGCGAGCTCCCCGACCCCGGCGCCCGCGTCGCCGGTGAGCTCTACAAGACGAGCCCCCTGTGGGGCGCCGCGACGACACTCCAGGACCTTGCGAACGCGTCCGGCGTGCTCGGCGGCGGGATGCTGCTCGGCGCTGCGTTCCTCAGCCGCGACGACGTCGAGGTGTTCGAGTCATGAACTGGCTGCTTCTCGCCGTCGGCATGATGCTGCTGGCCCTCGCGCTCCTGGTCGCCCGCGGTGCGTACCTCATCGGCAACGGCACCGAGGCCGAGCTCGAGGCGCGGAAGCGGATGGACAGTCACACATCGCGGACCGGGTGGAACCTTCTCTGGCGACTCCGGAACGGACGGGTCCCGATCGTCTCGGCGATCGAGGAGAAGCTCGGCTGGAACCGGGAGGACGAGGTGGACGATGATACGGAATGAGCAGCGCGACGGGGCGATCCAGTACTGGGGCTACGTCGAGCGGTTCCTCATCGTGTGGACCCTCTCGGTCGTGGCCATCCTGCAGATACTGGTTCTCGGCGAGGTGTTCACGGATGCCGGGGCCGAGTTCGTCGCCGCGGTAGATGCCGTGTACGCCATCTTCGGCGTCTTCTTCGCCTATCTCATCATGACCATCATCGGAGACGTCATCGAGAAGATCCTGTTCTGGGCCGGGTCCGAGCTCACCGAGACACAGAGCGAAGCCATCAGAACGCTGGTGTGGGGCGCCGCGTCGGTGTTTCTGCTCTCGAGTCTGAGGGGATTCAAGCCAGCGACCGGCGAGTTCGCAGATCTCGCGATGACGCCGTACGTGTTCGCAGTACTGTTCGGCGTGCTGCTGGCCCTCCGTGCCGTCCCGAGCGTCGTCTGGGAACGGCTCTACAGGTCGCTATCGTTCCTGCGTGGCCTCGAGCGTGCGCAGGTCACGGGCCCGCACGTGCTCCCGGTACTCGGCATCGTGGTGATGGTTGCTCTGATCGTCGTCAACACGATGTTCGCGCAGTTGCCTCCGGCCGGGAGTGGCGAGGTCGCGGACCTCTGCATGGGCGTCTGTGGCTGCGGCGCCTGTCCGACGTGGTACTACGCCGGCGCGGCTGGTCTGCTCGGTTCGATCCTCGCTCTCGGGGTCGCGTTGCGGCACTGGCGGGGTGAGGGCGAGTGACGCTCCTCGACCGCCTCCACGAGGAGTACGAGGCCGACGGTCAGCTCGTGCTCTTCCGGTGTACCGAGTGCGGCCAGACCGACCTCTCGCTCGGGTCGCTCCACGCTCACATCGAAGCCCACCGCGGGTACACCCGGTTCGGGATCCAGCTCCCGTTCACGAAAACGTCGGTCGGGAACGTCCCCGAGTTGATGCGGCGGACCGAGGTGCTCCGCGTCGACGAGACGAGCACGATCTCGCTCGCGGACGTGGAAGGGCTGTGAGCTCGGCTACTTGATCTGGTACTCGTTCACCGTACCATCCCGGCGCTTCTTTATCCAGCCGTAGACTTGTTCGGCGGCCAGAAACACGCCTCCGAGCATCGTGAAGAGGATACCTAGTACGACTATCCCAGCGACGATCTGTCCGGAAACGCCACCACCAACCGAGTCAACTACCCAGAGCGCGCCGCCCACTATGTCGCCTACTGTTCTGCGGGTGGCGACGGGCCAGATCGCACCCACGAGTGGGAAACCAAAGGCGAAGCCGATGACCAGCAAGAAAGCCTGCCACTTCCCCGACATCGCCCGAGTGTCGGATGTCAGTGGGCTCGCTCGCATACTACCGCTCACGACGCCCGTCGTGATTAATTTTCGGCCTGGACCCGTTTTGCTTGTCGGAGAAGCACTGAATCACGGACACGGTCCCGTTTCACGTTTCCACACAAGCGTGAAATAGGCCGTTCACCGAGGCACGGAAAAGGTAATGTGGCCAGATTGTGATTTCTACCCATGCCCGCAGTCAAAATTCAGGACAAGAAAGTACTGATTGATGCGGACGCTCCAGAACCGTGGCCTTCCATCGGAAAGTGGTTCCAAAAGCGGGAACTGGATTCTCAGAAAGCCGCCGCCTGGCTGAACCTATTAGCCAGTACCCTCATGACGGTTACAGATGAGTGCTTAGGTCTGGTTGTAGCTGCTGCAAATTTTCTTCTCGCATACCTCAAGGATTATACGATTGGTCTCGTCAAGTACGCCACTGCCACCGCTAAAGCGACATCGAGCGCTTCTGCGACCGCGACGGTCCGCCGTTGAACGTAGTGATTCTCAGAGCCACTCCACCTTCTCGCGTGCGCGCCGCTGCGCCGCCGGGCTGTACGTCCCGTTGTAGTGATCGAGGAACGTCTCTAGGTCCTCCCAGCCGCCCCAGTCGAGAACGAGTAGCGGGTCCACCTCCGCGTCCGCGAGCGCGCTGGCCCACGTCCGCCGGAGGTCGTGAGTACTGAGGAACTCCCAGCCGCGCTCGTCCTCCTGGTCGGCGAGGTGCTCGCGAGCGTCCTGGAGCCAGCGCCGGAGCGAGCGCGTCGACGAAATCGAGAGTACCGGCTCGTCGCCCGCGGCCTCGCGCATATCGCCGATCGTCTCGATCCGCATCGCGAGGTCGCTCGGGATCGGCGTCTCGCGGAACTTGTCGCCCTTCCCCTCCCAGACCCGGACCACCCAGCCCGCGTCCGTCTCGACGACGTCCTGCGGGGCGACGTCGAGGATCTCGGCCGAGCGCAGCCCGCAGCGCGCGCCGAGCCCGAACGCGATCGTCTGCTCCGTGTCCTTCGCGGTCTCCTCGAGCTTCACGATCTCCTCGTCGGAGAGCCACACCTTCTTGCCGTCTTGCTCGTCGTGGGGTCGGAGGTTCATGCGTCCGGCTGGCGCGTCAACCGGACAAAAAGGTACGGGTCGGGTGAGGTTCCCGGCGTGATCGGGCCGGGTTCGAGCGCGATCACGTCCGACTCTTCACCACTTCCCGGACACAAAGTCGCGCTGCATCTGTAAGTTGGGCTAGGGCTCCGATGCGCTGGCTGCGGACGTGTCTTCAATAACAATCTCGACGGTGTCTGCCGTAACCCAACTATACACTAGATAGATCACGTTTCCAAACCCGATCGTGAAGATGAGCAGGATGATATGTATCACCCATGACCCTACGGTACGCTCTTTGACCATCGTCTCAGACGAAGTTGAGCGTTTTACTTTGTACCCTTTCTCGACGTATTCATCAACCATATCTTCTAGTTCTTTCCTGGATTGGACTGTTCGCTGTCGGGTCACGAAACGTCTCTTATAGCCCGTCGTGTTTTAGCTGTTGGTCTGCCTATCATATCTCAGCGTTTGCGCTGAGCCGATGTAGTCCGACTCTTCACCAGAAGTCGGACAGTGGTTGATTCGCTAGTCCTTCGCTTCTTCCTCAGACGGTTCTACGTGGTATAATTTCTCGAAAGGTACGTATCCAATCTGGTTACTGCTTTTTTGCTTGTCAAACTTGTATAAGAAGAGCCCAGTATCACCTTCAGATACGCAACCACATTCGAGTCTGTCTTTGTGCCCATTCTGATTCTGGAAGATTACTTCCATACGCCCTGATCACCTCCCTATCATCAAAAGGGTAGCCAGACCGGAGTGAAAGTACTCATAACGCCATCCGGAACCATCCGGAACACTGGGGGTACATCTTATATCCCGTGACTGTTTCGGCCTGAATTATGATAAGCAACGGTGCGGTTTTCGAAGACGACCACCTCCCCGACCCGATCGTCGGTCGGAACAGCCACATGAACGAGGTGACCGACGCCCTCTCACCAATCGAAGGTGGCTTTCGAGCCGAGAACTGCTTTCTGTTCGGCCCCTCCGGCGTCGGTAAGACCACAGTCGCCCGAGCTGCCGTTCGCGAGCTTCGGCGTGAGGTCCTCGACGTACCGCACGCGTACGTGAACTGCTGGCAGGACTACACCCGAAACGCCGTGCTGGAGATCCTCGCTCGCGAACTCGTTGGCGAGGCCGTGCCCCGCTCCGCGTCGACGTCAGATCTCAACGCGAAGATCAAGCGCGGGTTCAACGGCCCGGGCGTCGTCATCCTTGACGAGGTCGATCAGCTTCGCGAGACCGGGGTCCTCTACGATATCCACGAGATCCGCGGACTCTCATGGATCGGAATTGCGAACGACGAGATCGACCTGCTCGCCGACCTCGACGAGCGCGTTCGCTCCCGCGTTTCAGTCGGCTACCGGGTTCGGTTCGACCGGTACGGAGACGACACGATCGCCGAGATACTCCGGCTCCGCGCTCGCGAAGGGCTCGGGAACGGAGTCGCCAACGACCGGGTCTGTAAGGCGATCGCGCGGCTCTCGGACGGCGACGCTCGGATGGCGCTTACCGTCCTCCGTGCCGCCGCCTCGAAGGCGTCGACCGAGGGGTTGTCTACGATTCCGGAGCGACTCGTCGAGGATGCAGTGCCGCAAGCGCGCCGTGAGATGGCCCGGAAGACTTTCTCGAAGCTGAACGACCACCAGCGCGTCGTGTACGAGGTGCTTCGAGACGATGAGGAACTGATCCAGCGTGAGCTGTACGAGCGCTACGCCGAGCGCCACGGCGATCCTGTGAGCCTTCGATATCTTCGAGACACCCACCTCTCGAAGCTCGAACACTACAATCTCGTGACTACCGAACAGCGGAGCGGAAAGAAGATCTACAGTCTGTCCGCGGACCATCACGAACACCATCCCGAACAAGTCTGATCGGCACTCCTTCTAGCGGTTCTCGACCATCCGGAACCATCCGGAACACTCCGTGGGACTCTCAAGAGGGAGTCCTGACCACGGTCGGGTATGGCCTCAAAGCCACCCGCCCACGGCAGTAGCGCACAGACGGCAGAGATCGATGTCGACCTCGTCGCGGAGGGGATCCGCGGACGTGGTGCTCCAAAACACGCTGCCGTGACGGTCAGTGTCGACGCGAACTCCGCGCTCCGCGTCGAGATCGAGGCGGCGAACAAGTTCGACTGGCAGCTCGACGCGCGGATCGTCGACGGCTCCCTCGACGTGATTCGCGCGTTCGCCGACGGCGACAGCGTCTTCTACGATCAAATTCCCGACTGGGTGGAGCGCGTCGCCGATGTCGCCGGCGAACGACTGGAAGGAGGACGGGTGTGAGGAGTAAGCAGCTACTCCTCCGAGATCTCGATTTCCCCTTCGAGGTAGGCCCTTCCTCGCCAGGTGATTTCGTAATATCCCGGATCCTCTCGCTTGATGAGATCCTCATTCTGCAACTCCCTGCAGATTCGGACCAGGTAATCCGAGTTCTTGTAACCGAGACTCCGAGTTATGCACTCCGGAGACAACCTGAGTCGGTCCGATCTGGACCCCTCTGGTGGAGAGAGTCGCAGAAGGCCAAGCACGTATTTGTGTGCATCTGTAGGGCCCTCTGGCTCAATTCCCATAGCACGTACACTCGTTCGCTATCTGTTAATTTTCACGGTGTTAGGACTCAAGTAAACATCTGCTTAACTGAGTCAGTAGATACATACTTACATTTATTAGGATGGGCTTATGACAGACTAGCTACGGAAGCACTCTCGCGGACCCGTCGCTCGCCGATGGGTCCTCTCAGAAACGATGCGGACCCCGTGTTCCAGCACGGGTCCGCGTGGGCTTCCGTGATCCAGGCACGAAAGCCATGTCAGCAAACCCGTCCGGGTACTGTAAAACTCCCGGCACGCACGCAGGCGGTATCGTTCTCAACGGCGACAGCGACGCTTGTCCGGGTTGCGGCCAGCCGCTCTCGAACCACGGCTACGCGTTCGAGGGTCCGGGCGGTCGCGCCACGCTGTCACCGTGCGGCCTCGACGTCAGCGGCGTTCCTCTGCGGAACCTGCTCGACGCGATCGGCCGAGACACCACGCAGTTCGACACTACTGACTCATGAGTTCCAACACTACGCAGCCGACGGCGACCGAGACGAACAGCACGATTCACCACACCGACCTCACCGCGTTCCAGCTCGACCTGCTCGCGGTGACCGCGCGGCTCGATGCGGCGGTCGATCAGGTCCACGGCCTCGCGATCAAGGACGGCCTCGAAGACATCCACGGCGAAGAGATCAACCACGGGCGCCTGTATCCGAACCTCGACGAGCTCGCGGAGGATGGCCTGATCGTGAAGGAGTCGCTGGCGATCGACAACCGGACGAACTCCTACCGGGTGAGCAAGGAGGGGCTCCGGCTGCTCCAGCAGCGGCGCGACCACCTCTCGGCCGCGATCGACGGAGGTGCGTGATGTCGGACAACGCTCACGCCGGGATGGTCGCGCACCAGCTCGCCGTGGAGGCGGCGGAGGATGACGAGCCGCGTCTCGTCGAGGCACCGGTTACGATCCATCTGAGCAACGAGGGGCTGTTCCTCTGGATCGACGAGGAGGCCGTCGGCGAGGACATAGCACAGGAGATCGGGGACGCCGGCATCGAAGAGATCGAGCGGCGGCTGTTCAACCGCTTTCCCGAGGTGCTACTCGACAACGCCGAGGAGAACCTGACTCCGGAGTGGCGTCGGAACACTGAGGACGCGCCACGCGTGGGGAAGGTCGAGTACTACCCCGACGTGCAGCGGATCGGCGGCGTCACGATCTCGATGGAAGAGCGGGCGCAGTGGGTGATGATCCCGCGGCCGGACGGAGGTGACTCAGCGTGAGCGAGTCCGAGACCACCGAAGCCGAGTACAGCGATCCGTACTTCGAGCGCATCTCCGGAAAGAAGACGGTCGAGTGGCAGTGTGCGGTCGCCGCGAACGACCGGTTCGACCCGGACGACCCGGAGTACTGTGACCACGAACCTGAGACGGCCGAGCTCGACGAGCCGGCGAGGGTCAGTCCCGACGGCGAGATCTCGGTTCCCGGAATCCCGGGCGAGTGTCCCGAGTGCGGGAACCCGAAAGAGTTTGAGGTCAACGGCCTCGGGGTGATCTTCCGGTGAGCCTCGACTGGCCCGCCGGATTCGAGCGGACGCCTGCCGCCGAACGCGAGCGGAACCGAAGCTTCGAGGCGACGGTCGGGACGACCACGCAGGACCTCGCCACCGAGATGGACCGGATGGACGTCGACGAGTGGCGCGGCGAGATCGGGAACTCGCACACGAAGTCGAACGGGCTGCCGCTCCACAACGCGAACCCGGATGATCCGGGGTTCGTGCTGCGATGGGTTGACGACGGCGAGCAGTTCGCGGTGGCCTGCGACGCGTCGCCGCGGCTCCGTGACAACCTCCGCTACGTGTTCAAGTGGGTCCACGAGACGCGGATGCGGAGTCAGCGCCCGGTGAAGACGGGCGACTCGGAGTTCGCCGCTGCGCGGCTTCCCCCTGGTGACGACGAGGATGCGGTGGTCGCTGGTTCTGCTTCGAGGCAGCCGCCGCACGAGGTCCTCCACATCCAGAAGGGCGCACCGGAAGACGTCGTGAAGTCCGCGGCACGGGCTCGGAAGGCGCAGGCTCACCCGGACAACGGCGGGAGCACCGCGGAGTTCCAGCGCGTCGTCGAGGCCGAGGAGGCGATGCTCGATGGATAGCTGGGATGGCGACTGGAAGGTCCGGGCGGGTGACAACCGCATCACCGAACTGGTCTCCGCGTTCGGTCACGTCGAGTCCACGCTGGTGAACGCGCACCTCGATGAAGTACACGAGGGCGCCGACCTCGGCATCACCTACAACAATCAGGGCCAGGTGATGCTGAATCCGCGCTACCAGGATGGCGAGACCTCGGTTGGGATCGGGCTGATGTTGGAGCCCGATCTGGCTCGTCAGGTCGCGAAAGATCTTGAAGCGGCCGCCGACGCCGCGGAGGAACATCGATGAGCGAGTCGGGCGAGAGCCGCGTCCGGAAGGAGGAACTCCACGAGTTGAGCCGGTTCCTCCGCGGTTGCGTCCCCGGTGACGAGCTCGAACTGGAGTGTTCCGATGACCGGTCTCGACAACTGACCGTCGAGCACCGGATCGAGCCCCAGAACGACATGGTGCTGCTGAAGCTGTCCGGACACGGGGCGCGCTACCAGCTGAACGTTCCGCACGCTGGGTACGAAGCGCCGGTCGCACCACTCATCTGGCGGAGCGGGAACGCGATCGTGACTGAGGCGACGCTGACCGAGGAGAGCGACGAGATCTGGTGCGACACGACTGCCGAGGATCTGGGGGTGTCCGAGCGATGAGCTACGAGGCAGTCTGCTCGGAGTGTTCCTGGACCGGTGACGCGTCGACTCTCACCGCCGCCGGCCGTGAAGCCGACGAGCATCGCCAGGAGACGGGGCACGAGGCGAAGCTCGCGAGGGACCAGTGATGTCCGGGAAGGGCATCGAGCGCCGCGTCGTCGACGCCGAGCGCGTACTTACGGGGGTAACGTACGGGCCGGCGGTCGACGCTGACGGCTACGTCCTCACGCTGATCACGGCGGACGGCCCGCTCGAGGTCGAGTTCGACGAGGAGGCGATGTACCTCCTTTGGACCGAGGTCCGCGGCACGCCGTGGCCCGACCCGCCGACGCCGAGGGAGAACGATCTCTTGGTGAAGCGGCTCGTCGAGCTCGCGAACGGCGCCGACGAGGAGATGCTGCGCGAGGCGATCCGCGCCCTCGGAGGTGAGCGGTGAGGGACGACGAGTACGAGGCGCCGGCGGGCGGCGAGGAGCTGATCCCGATGGCGCCGCGCGAGGCGCTCGACATCTGGCTGGAGCGCCAGCAGATGGACAAGGCTGAGAGCACGGTCCGGAGCTACCGCTACCGTGTCGAGCCGTTCGTCGAGTTCCTCGAGGACGAGGGTATCGAGAACCTGAACGACCTGAACGGGCGTCTTCTGCTCCGCTTCGACTCGATGCGTCGGTCGAGCGGTGACGTTCAGAAGAACACGCTGAACAACCAGCTCGGAACGATCCGGCAGTTCCTCGAGTTCGGTATCAAGGCGAACGCGGTGGAGCCCGCGGTCGCCAGCCAGGTCGATGTTCCGCACGTCTCGAAGGACGAGCGGATCAACCGCGAGAAACTGCCGACGTCTCGCGCGAAGGACATCCTCGCGCATCTCGACCGGTTCGAGTACGCGAGTCGCGATCACGTCATCGCGTTCCTGATGTGGGAGACCGGCGCCCGGGCAGGGTCGCTCCGGGCGCTCGACCTGGAGGACGTCTACCTCGACGAGGACGATCTCGATCGGCTGCGGTACCAGGAGGATCTCGACGTCGGCGAGTCCGTCCTGGAAGAGATCCTCGAGGGCGTCGAGCTCCCGTTCCTCTACTTCCGGCACCGGCCGGAGACCGACACGCCGCTGAAGAAGAAGCACAACGGCGAGCGCCCGGTGAACATCTCGGAGGAGCTCGGCGACGTGCTCGGCGCGTACATCCGGGTTCGCCGGATCGACGTGAGTGACGAGCACGGACGGAAGCCGTTGCTCAGCTCGAAGAAGGCGCCGGGACGGATCAGCGTTTCTGGGATCCGCGTTCGGGCGTACGAGCTGACGCAGCCGTGCCAGGTCGGGAAGGAGTGCCCTCACGATCGCGATCCGGCGGAGTGTGAGGCTCGTGTCCACGGTCAGCAGTCGCGCTGTCCGTCGGTCCGGTCGCCGCACAAGTGGCGGACGGGGTCGGTGACGTGGCATCGCGATCGCGGGTGGCCGCCGGAGGAGATTGCGGTGAAGATGGCGACGTCTGTGGAGCTCGTGAACAGCGTCTACGACCAACCTGAGAAGCTGAAGCGGATGTCGATCCGCCGCAGCAACCTCGACAAACTGTACGAATGATGAACTTCAACGACACCGCCGAATCGGATGTATCGCAACTCAAGCTAACTTTGTGTGCTCAGCGGTCCCACTTCGACTTTTCAGAACGAGAGCGGCGCCGCCGTCGACGAATCTCCTCCTCAGACCCCTTCGACGAGCCGCTCCAGCTGTTCGGGCGGCACCGCGCCCCTGGCCGTGCGCCCCTCGTACTCGAACGTCGGGACGCCGCCGATCTTGGCGTCTCGCGCCTCGGTGAACGCCGTCCGCAGTCGCTCGCGGCGTGCCTCGTCGGCGACCGCGCTCCGTATCTCGTCGCCGTCCCGCCCGACGGCCTCGGCGATGTCGGCCAGCACGTCGACGTCGCCGACGTCCCGCCCGTCGACCCAGAGCGCCTCGAATATCGCCTCGTCGAAGTCGAGCCAGCGGTCGGGGCGCTCCTCGCTCACGTACAGCGAGGCGACCTGTGCGTCGAACGAGTCCACGGGGTCCGGGAGGTCATCGAGGTCGAGCATCTCGTCGGCGCCGAACCGATCGCGCAGGCGGTCCACGTCGCGTCGGACCCGGTCGAAGTACGCCTCGTCTTTCCCGTCGTCGATCGAGTGGATCACCTCGCCGTCGGGGCCCCGCTTGTGCCCCCGGAGGTCGTACGGTCGCCACTCGATCGCCAGGTCGCGCTCCCGCGTCCCCTGATACGCCGCCAGCGACCGGCGACCGAGGTAACAGAACGGGCAGACGTAGTCCGAGTAGACCGCGATCCGCTCGTCGCGTTCCTCCATGGCGAGTCGGTACGGTCGCCGGCCTGATAAGGGATCGAACGCGCCTCCGGAACCACTAAACGCCGCACCGACCTACCGCGGGTAATGGCCGACTGGACGGAGAAGTACCGCCCGAGCACCCTCTCGGAGGTCCGCGGCAACGACAAGGCCCGCGACGCGTTCGCGGAGTGGGCGCGCTCGTGGGACGACCACCGCGAGGCCGTCGTCCTCCACGGGAGCCCGGGCGTCGGGAAGACGAGCGCGGCCCACGCGCTCGCGAACGACATGGGGTGGGAGACGGTCGAGCTGAACGCCTCCGACCAGCGCACCGCCGACGTCATCGAGCGCTTCGCGGGGCGGGCCGCCCGCAACGCCACCCTCGGCGGGAGCGCGGCCGGCGGCGGGGCGTCCGGCGGCGACACGGCCTCCCGCCAGCTCGTCGTCCTCGACGAGGCCGACAACATCCACGGCAACTACGACCGCGGGGGCGCCTCGGCGATCACGAAGCTCGTCAAGGAGTCGGGCCAGCCCATCGTCCTGATCGCCAACGACTACTACGACATGGCGCGCGGGCTCCGCGACGCCACCCGGGAGATCGAGTTCCGCGACGTCTCCGCGCGCTCCATCGTGCCCGTCCTCCGGGACGTCTGCCGGAAGGAGGGGATCGAGTTCGAGTCGGACGCCTTAGAGCGGATCGCCGAGCGCAACCGCGGCGACCTCCGCGGCGCGATCAACGACCTGCAGGCCGCCACGGAGGGCCGCGACGCGATCGCGGTCGAGGACGTGGTCACCGGCGACCGCGACAAGGCGCTCGGGCTGTTCCCGTTCCTCGACGCGGTCCTCAAAGAGGAGTCGGCGGAGGAGGCGCTGCAGTCGGCGTACGCCGTCGACGAGACGCCCGACGACCTCACGAAGTGGATCGAGAACAACGTCCTCGACGTGTACGAGCCGGCCGAGGCGGTCCGGGCGTACGACTTCCTCGCGAACGCCGACGTCTGGCTGGGCCGCGTCCGCGCCACGCAGAACTACACCTACTGGCGCTACGCGACCGACAACGCGGCCGCCGGGGTCGCCGCCGCCCGCGACGGGGAGAAGGGCGGGTGGACGCGGTACGGTCGCCCGCAGTTCTGGAGCTCCTCGGACGCGACCGCCGACGAGGTGGTCGGGCAGATTGCGGCCAGGAGCGGCTGCAGCGTCGCGACCGCCCGCCGCGAGGTGCTCCCCTTCCTAGAGACGGTCACGCACCACTGCAAGCCGCGCGAGCTGACGGTGGCGATGGCGGCCGCCTACGACCTCGACGAGGCGGGCGTCGCCTTCGTCACCGGCTCCGGCGAGTCCACCAACAAGGTCGCGTCGATCGTGGAGGACGCGCAGGCGCTCCGGGAGGAGCGAATGGAAGACCACGCCGAGGGCGCGTTCGCCGGCGGCACGCGGTCGGTGGAGGGGACCGACGCGAACGGGACCGGCGGTGCCGACGGCGGCGACGGGTCGGCCTCGGGCGCAAGCGGAGGGACCGCGGACCCGGCCGGAAGCGACGCCGCCGACCCGGACGCAGGCGATCCGGACGCCGCCGACGGGAACGAAGAGGACGACGGACAGGCCGGGCTGAGCGACTTCTTCTGAGGTCCCCGCCGTCGCCCGCGGCGCTACGTCGTCGGCGAGCCGCCGGACTCGGTGGCGAGGCTTCCGCGACCCGGCCCCGTCGAGTCGACCTCGTCGACGCTCTCGACGCCCGCGAACTCGAAGCGCGCGCCGCCCGCTCGGCCCTCGGTCGCGGACACCGACCAGCCGTGCGCCTCGGCGATCCGCTCGACTATCGCGAGCCCGAAGCCGGTGCCGTCCGCCGCGGTCGTCCGCCCGGGCTCGAAGACCGACTCCCGCTCCGCGGGGTCGATCCCCGGGCCGTCGTCCGCGACGTAGAACCCGTTCGGCAGCGCGCCGACGAAGACCCGGAGCGACGGGTCAGCCGGCCCGCCGCGTCGACCCGCCGCGTCATCGGCGTCCGTGTCGCCCTCCCCCGACACCTCGCCGGGCGAGCAGTCGCCGGTCGCTCCGTGTTCGATCGCGTTGCGGAAGAGGTTCTCCAGGGCCTGCCGGAGTCGACTTCGATCGCACTCGACCGTCGGGAGCGGCCCCTCGACGACGAGCTCGGTCTCGGGGCCGGCTCCGACCGTGCGCCACGCGGCGTCGACGACCGACCGGAGGTCGACCGTCTCGGTCCCCTCGACGATGCGCCCCTCGCGGGCGAGCGCCAGGAGGTCGGCGGTGAGGTCGTCCATCCAGTCCAGGGCGTCGCGAGCGCGGTCGAGCCGCTCGTCGGCCGCCTCGCCGTCGAGATCCCTCGCCAGTTCGACGTTGCCGACGGCGACCGAGAGCGGATTCCGGAGGTCGTGGGAGACGACGCCGGCGAACTCCTCCAAGCGCTCGCGCTGCCGCTCCAGTCTGCGGCGGCGCTCGTCCTCCTCGCCCGCGGGGAGGAGGTAACCGACCACGTCGCCGCTCTCGTCGCGGCGCCCGCGCTCCCGGACCCACGCGGGGCCGTCGTCGACCGCGAGGCGGTAGGTGACGTCGACGTCCCCGTCGTCGAGCGCCGACCGGAGGCGCTCGCGGTCCTCCTCGACCGTGGCCTCCAACCAGTCGTTCCGGGGGAGGGCGTCGACGTCCAGCCGCGGCTCGCCGGCGGCTTCGACGACGAACCGATCCGGATCGCCGTCCGGCCGTCGGTAGGCGACGCCCGGTCGACGCTCCATCTGCGGTGACACGTACCGATCGCTATCCTGTAGGATATTAAACCTTACCTAACTATCAGTTGTCTGACGATCAGTATCAACTAGATCCGACGTGAAATCAAGCCTCAAGAGAGCGAAAAGAGCAGTTAGAGTCGAGAGACCTACTTTTGCGATCGGCACCGATGTATTCGTATCACGAACGGAATACGTGTCTGACGGCGTGTACCGGGGTGATCCGAGCCCGCCCGAGACGACGCGCGAACTCCGAGGCGATCCGAGGTCGGGAGGGTTTTACCTCGCTCCGTCTCCTCGGCTCGGCCATGCGCGCGGCGATCCTTCGCGAGTACGGCGAACCGCTGGCGGTCCGCGACGTCCCCGCCCCGGACCCCGGACCGGACGAGGCCGTGGTCCGCGTGGCGGCCTGCGGCGTCTGTCGGAGCGACTGGCACGCCTGGATGGGCCACGGCGAGTGGGCCGACGACCGCGTCCCGCGCGGGCAGGTGCTCGGCCACGAGCCCGCGGGCGAGGTGGTCGCAGTCGGGCGGTCGGTCGAGCGCTTCGCGCCCGGCGACCGGGTCGTCGTCCCCTTCTCGCTCGGCGACGGCACCTGCCCGTACTGCCGCCGGGGCGCCGGCAACGTCTGCGACGACGGGCGCGCGCTCGGCTTCGAGGCTGCCGCGCCGGGCGCGTTCGCGGAGCGGGTCGCCGTCCCCGCCGCCGACTACAACCTCGTCGAGCGCCCGTCGTGGCTCGACGCGACCGCCGCGGCCGCGCTCGGCTGCCGGTACATGACCGCCTACCACGCGCTCGCGGAGCGGGCCGGCCTCGGCGGCGGCGACGCCCTCGCGGTCCACGGCTGCGGGGGCGTCGGCCTCTCCGCGGTCCAGCTCGGCGACGCCCTCGGCGCCCGGGTCGTCGCCGTCGACGTCGACGACGACGCGCTGGACCTCGCGAGCGACCTCGGCGCCGACGAACTCGTGAATCCGAGTGACGTCCCCGACGGCGAGTCCGTCCCGGAGCGCGTCAGAGACCTCACCGACGGCGGCGCCGACGTCTCCGTCGACGCGCTCGGGATCGCTGAGACCTGCCGCAACTCGGTCCGGTCCGTGCGACCCCGCGGGACCCACGTGCAGGTGGGACTGACCACCGAGGCCGAGCGCGGCGAGGTGTCGCTCCCGACCGACTGGATGACCCGCTGGGAGGTGTCGTTCGTCGGTTCCCGGGGGATGCCGCCGACGAGCTACGACGACCTGTTCGCGCTGATCGAGGCGACCGACGTCGACCCCGGCGCGCTCGTGAGCGACGAGATCGGGCTCTCCGCGGTCTCGGACCGTCTCGCCGCGCTGGGCGAGTACGACGTGCACGGGGTCGAGGTCGTCACGGAGTTCGCGGAGTAGCCGTTGCGCGCGGGTGACCGCGCCTCACTCCTCCCGCTCGGCGCCGAGCCCGGGGATCGCGACGACCTCCTCGACGCGCCCCATGAGCTTCGAGGCGGTGAGGACCAGGGCGAGGTACGTCACGCCGGTCACGACGAAGATGAGCGTGTACCGGAACGTCTCGGAGGCGATCCGGTCGGCCCGGTAGAACAGCTCCGGCACCGTGATGAACGCCGCCAGCGACGAGTACTTGATCAGGTAGACGAACTCGTTGGTCCACGACGGGATCGCGTAGCGGAGCCCCTGCGGGAGCACCACGTAGTAGATCGTCTCCAGCTTCGAGAGGCCGATGGCGCGGCCGGCGGTGATCTGCCCCTCCTCGACGCTCTCCAAGGCGCCGCGGATGTACTCCGCCTGGTAGGCGGCGCCGTTGAGCGTGAACCCGAGGATCGCCACCCACACCACGTTCCGCGGGAAGACGCCGGAGAGCGCGCCGGGGACGTAGCTCGCGAGGTTGAGCCCGTAGTAGAGCACGAACAGCTGCGCCAACAGCGGCGTCCCGCGCAAGAGCTCCGTGTACCCGAGCGAGAGCCACGAGGAGAACCGACCGTACACGCGGGCCACCGCCAGCGGGACGGCGATGAAGAAGCCCAAGACGAGGCTCACGCCCGTGATCACGACCGTGAGCCACGTTCCCCGCGCGAGCTCCGGCGTGAGCTCAACCACGAACGCGGCGTCGGCCGCGTACGCCGCGAGACCGGGGAGGGCGGCGACCGCCGCCTCCACGGTCCCCGCCGGCACGAGCGGGTCGCCGACCGGGACGAGGACGCCGCCGAGCCACCGGTTGACCCAGCTGACGACGAGCCAGCCCCAGAACAGCGCGCCGGCGGCGAGGAGGAGGAGCCGGCCGACCGAGCGGTCGGACTCCGCGACGCGCTCCCGGACCGTCGCGGGTCTCGTCGCGCTCGCCATCAGTCGTGACTCGCGATGCGTTCGAGGAAGCGGCCGGTCCGCTCCTTCTCGGGTCGTTCGAACAGCTGTTCGGGCGGGCCGCGCTCGATCACGTGGCCCTCGTCGAGGAAGACGATCTCGTCGGCGACGGCCCGGGCGAAGCTCATCTCGTGGGTGACGACGAGCATCGTCATCCCCTCGTCGACGAGCCCGTGCATCACCTCCAGCACCTCGCCGATGAGCTCCGGGTCCAGCGCGCTCGTCGGCTCGTCGAACAGCATCAGCTTCGGCTCCATCGCCAGCGCGCGGGCGATGCCGACACGCTGCTGTTGCCCCCCGGACAGCTCCGCGGGGTAGGAGTCGAGCTGGTCGGCGAGCCCGACGCGCTCGAGCTGTTCTTCCGCCCGCTCGCGGGCGTCGGCCTCCGAGAGCCCGAGCACCCGGCGGGGGCCGAGCGCGACGTTGCCGCGCGCGGTCAGGTGCGCGAACAGGTTGAACCCCTGGAACACCATCCCGACCTCTCGGCGGAGCTCGTCGACGTCGAGGTCGGGCGAGAGCACCTCCTGTCCGTCGAGCGTGATCGACCCCTCCTGCGCCTCCGCGAGCCGGTTGACGCAGCGGAGCATCGTCGACTTGCCCGAGCCCGACGGGCCGATGAGGACGGTGACGTCGCCCCGGTCCATCTCGAAGGAGACGTCGTGGAGCACCCGCTCGTCGCCGTACCACTTCGAGACGTCGCTCACGGTGAGGAAGTCGCCGTCACTCACGCCGACTCGCCCTCCGGGATCGCGTAGCGGCCGCCGAGGTAATCGAGCGCGCGGTTCGTCGTGAACGTGAGGACGAAGTAGATTGCACTGATGAACAGGATGACTTCGAGCACCGCGGTCGTCTGCTCCGAGAACAGGTCGTATCCCCGGGTCAACAGCTCCGCGAGCCCGATGGCGAAGACGATGCTGGTGTCTTTCAACACGATAGTGAACTCGTTTTGGAACCCCGGTATCGACCGGCGCAGGGCCTGCGGAACGACGACGTAGCGGACCGCCTCGAACCGCGAGAGCCCGACCGACCGGCCGGCCTCCAGCTGGCCGGCGTCGACGCTCGACAGCGCCGCCCGGAAGATCTGCGACTGGTAGGCGGCGCTGCGGAGGCCGAGTCCGAGTATCCCGGCGGTGACCGCCGAGGAGATCGAGGCGACTCCGAGGTTGATCTGCGGGACGCCGACGACGAAGTACATCACGATGAGGATCACGACGATCGGCGTTCCCCGGAGGACGATCCCCGCGACGCTGACGGCCCGTTTGAGATAGCCGTCGCCGTACACCTCGACCGCGCCCGCCGGGAAACCGACGAGGAAGCCGAGGAGGATCGACGCGACGGTGAGCCCGATCGTCAGCAGGGCGCCGACGCCGAGGTAGTCCGCGTTCCTGAGGACGAACTCCCAGTCGGCGGCCTCGCCGACGAAGGCGGGACCGGCCGCGACGACCGGCTGGGCGGGCGCGACGCCGAGGCTCTCGACCGAGGCGAGCGCGAGCGTCCCCGCGACCGACATCCTACTCCTGCCCGAACCAGGTGCCGGTTATCTCCTCGTACGTGCCGTCATCGCGGACCGTCGCGAGGCCGTCGTTCAGCGCCGACTGGAGTTCCGACTCGCCCTGGCGGAGGCCGAAGCCGAACCGCTCGCCGGTCTCCTCGACGAACGCGATCGTCACGTCGCGGTTGGCCGCGAACGTCTCGGCCACCGGGTTGTCGACGACGACGGCGTCGATGTTGCCGTTTTCGAGGTCCTCGACCGCGAGGACGTAGCTCCCGTACGTGCTCGCGTCGTCCTCGGCGATGATCCCCGGTTCGACGAGGTTCGACTGGACCTGGTCGGCGCCGGTCGTCCCCGACTGCGCGCCCACGCTGACGCCCTCGAAGTCCTCCCAGCCCGACGGCTGGAAGTCGCCGCCCTCGCGCACGAGGATCGCCTGGTCCGACTCCCAGTAGGGGTCGGAGAAGGCGATCGTCTCCTGGCGGTCCTCGGTGATCGTCATCGCGGCCGCGATGACGTCGATCTCCTCGTTCTGGGTGAGCGCCGGGATGAGCGAGCTGAACTCGAAGGTGGCCCACTCGCCGATCTCGTACTCGGTCTCGGCGACGACGGCCTCGAGCAGATCGATGTCGAACCCGACGAGCTCGCCGTCCTGCTGCATCTCGAACGGCGGAAACCCCGGCGCGGTACCGGGCGTGATCGTGGTGCCGCTCCCGCCGTCGCCGAGGCACCCGGCGACGCCGGACAGTCCGACGGCGCTGGCGCCGCCGGTCAGCTTCAGGTACGTCCGACGACTCACGTCGGTTTCCGTGCGGTATGACATATCGGTGGGAGAACGGGGACTGATTTCAACCTTTCCTCCGCGGACGGGCGTCTCGCCGGTCGTCGTCCGAATCTCACCCGATCGATCCGGCGAATCGAAGAGGGCCCGCCGTCGGTCGGGTCAGTCGCCGCCGATCGGCTCGGTAGCGGGTCCGGCGCCGTCGGCGTCGCGGGCGACCCACGCCGCGCCCGCGGCGAGCGCGGCCGCGACGCCGAGCGCGACGAGGTTAATGCGTGCCCAGCCCGCGGTGTACAACACGAGATCGCGACCTAACAGGAGCGTCACGACGAGCGCGGCCATCGCGCCGGCGGCGAGCAGGCGGACCGTCCCGGCCGTCGAGCGGCTCACGCCAGCGTACCCCGACCGGACCGCCTCGGTGGCGAACGCGACCGTCGCGACGAGCCCGAGGTGGCCCGCGAGCCCGGTGATATAAAACCCGGCCTGCGCGCCCGGCGAGTACGTGACGAACGGGACCGCCCGCGAGAAGACCGCGCTGGCGACGATTCCGGCGAGGCCGACGGTCGTCGCGATCCGGAGAAGCCGCGCTGATCCCCGGCCGCCGCCCCAGATGGTCGCCAGGCCGAGCAGCGTGAAGATCGTCAGCGCGACGATCAGGTGGGCCGCGTGCGTCGAGACGGTGTAGCCGCCGGGGACGAGCCCGCCGACCGTGACGGTGATCGCGCCGACGGTGATCTGCAGCGGGAGGATCGCGACCGCGAGCGTCGCCGCGAGCCGCGTCCGGCGGTCGAAGCTCCCGAGCCACGTCCACCCCGCGGTCCCGATGATGAGGAACCCGGTGATCATCGCCCACGCGCGGTGGAACCACTCGATGAAGTCCGGGTTGATCGTCAGCGCGGGGATGAGCTGGTCGGAGCAGAGCGGCCACTGGGCCTCGCACGCCAGCCCGGAGCCGGTCGCCGCGGTGTAGACGCCGAGCGCGAACAGCGTCAGCGTCATCCCCGTCGTCGCCGCCGCGTATCGCCTGAAGGTCAGCCACGCGGGCCGAAGACTCATTAGCCGAGTTCGGGCGCGAGCGCACTTAGACCGTTCGGACGCTCCAAACGGGCGGGAACGAGACCGAACGAAGAGGACGGGTGTCGCGACCGCCCGAAAGCGCCGACTGCTTATAAACGAACGGCGCGGTGCCGTGCGGTGGCGCACGCCGTGAGCGGGCCGAAGGCCCGCGAACGACCGTGCGAGGGACGCGGTGAGCGCTCAAAGAGCGCGAACCGCGAGGTTGGGGAGGTGTGAGGTGCTGTGCGGAGCGGTGTGGGGGTGGACTCAAAGGGGCAGTCGCGACGACGAAGGCGGCCGAAGTAAGCACCGCAGCGAGTGAGCGGAGCGAACGAGCGAGGAGCGCACCGAGGCCCCCGAGTCGTCGCGACTGGGGCTTTGGAGTTGGTCACCGCGCTGTCAACGAGCGGTTATAAGTAAGCGGCTGGACTCGGCGGCCGTCCGTCGCGCAGTCGCCAGCGACAGCTTATAAGCAACCGACGACACCAACAGAACCGCAGTCCCGATAAACGTCCTATCCCGACAGTTCGCGCTTCGCTCGCCGCGCCCGTTCGGACATCTCCTCGTTGCCCTCGACGTCCGCGAGGGTCTCGACGGCCTCCAGGTTCCGCACCGCGTCGTCAAGGAACGAGAGCACGTCGCCGGTGTACGCGTACACCATGTAGTCGTCCGTCATCACGTCCACGATCGCCTGCGGGCCGAGCCCCTCGGCGCGGAGCTCCAACACGTACCGCATGAACTTCTCCTCGGGACAGCCGCAGTAGGGGTTCGCCTGACAGTCGCAGTCGAGAAAGTCCTCGGCGAAGTCGAGGATGCGGTCGCGGGTCGTGGAGTCGAGCTTCGAGAGGCCGTCACCGGTGAACAGCATGTCGAGGGTCGCGCCGGCGAACGCTCCCTTCGGGATGTTCGTCTCCAGCTGGGAGGCGAGTTGCCGGTGGTTCTTCACGTAGATCTTGTCGGTGAACGCCACGGTTGCCCTCGGATACGCCGGCTGGCAGTAAAAACGGCGTGGTCGTCGGAGCGTTCGGATCCGGTACGGCCATACACTTATTTCAAAAGCACACGAAGTACATTACATGCCAGTTCGCATCGATGAGTTCGAATCCGGCGACTTGCCGGGGGGTCCGAGCGTCCCGGAGCGCGTGGTCGCACACCTCTATGCGCATCGAGACAAGGCATTTACTCGCTCCGAGATCGCCGCCGAGATCAGCGCCGACGCGAACACCGTCGGTACAGCCCTGTCCCGCCTGAAGCAACGCGATCTGGTCCGACACCGCGGCGAATACTGGGCGATCGCGGCGGATTTGGACCGGGTGCGGGACGCGTATGCGCTTCACGAGGCCAGCGAGCGCCTCAACGATGACGACGGCGGTATCGACCCGGAGACGTGGGACGACGCGGCACCGGACGAACCGCACCCCAGCGAGCGCGAGGAGTGATGCGACCGGAGCGCGGCGACGTGATCCGAAGCGTGGACCCGTTCAAACTGGGCGAGGATCGCCAGCGTCCGTGGCTGATACTCAGCAACCGGTCACACCCGTTCGGTGACGAGCAGTTCATCGCGGCCGCCGTTTCGACGAAGGAATACTCGGAATCGATCGCACTTTCGTCCGACGTGTGGGAGATCGGTGGCGTTCCGCGCGACTCGTTCGTCTCGCCGTGGGCGGTACACTCGCCCCGCAGCGAAGACCTGATCGCGTGGCAAGGCCGAGTCGAGGACGACCTCGTCGACCTCGTCGTCGATGCGCTCGACGCGTATCTCCGCTGAATCGATCGACTCTCGGGACGGCACCCGGTCACACGCCCGTCCGGGAGTCGTAACGGTTATTTATCAAAGCGGGATAGATATCGACGCGTGTCCGGGTTAGGGTAGTGGACTATCCTTCAGCCTTGTGGAGGCTGAGACGCGGGTTCAATTCTCGCACCCGGACCTTCTGAGGAACGTAGTGACGAAGAAGGACGGAAGGCGAGATTGAATCACGCGAGACGAGCGAAGCGAGTCTCGCCTCGGGTTCAATTCTCGCACCCGGACCTTCTCGCGGTAGGCGATTCTATTCTAACACAGCCGCGCGACTAGAACTCGATCCGCTCACCGTCTTCGGGAACCGCCACGCCCTCGGTCTCCGACCGCAACTCCTCTCGCGAGAGTAGGCAGTGGTTGATCGCCTCCATGTGGACCACGGCGACCGCGGCGTCGGTGGCCTCGCGGACCGCGGCGACGTCGTCGATCCCCATCGTGATCGGCTCTCCCTGATTGAACCGCGCCGCGCCGCCGTTGAGGACGACCGCGTCGGGGTCGAACCGCGCTAGGGTCTCCGCGACCGGCTCGTACCAGACCGTGTCGCCGGCGAGGTACAGCGTCTCGTCGCCCGCGAGGACGAACCCGGAGACGGGGCCCATCTTCTCGGCCAGCTCTCCGTGCCCGTGACGGCCGGGCGTCCGGTGGAGGTCGACGCCCGCGAACGACGCCGCGTCCTCGACGGGGCGCACGTCCGTGAACCCCTCCTCGACGAACGCGTCCGCCTCCTCCGGCTGACAGAACAGCGGGACGTCCGGGTCGAGCGCCTCCTTCGCCGCGTCGTCGAAGTGGTCGGGGTGGCGGTGGGTGACGATTACGGCGTCGTGCGACAGGTCCACGTCGGGCATCGGGACGAGCGGGTTCGCGCGGTCGTTCGGCGTGTCGTCGATCGGCGGCAGCGCGCCTTGAGACGCGAACAGCGGGTCGACGAGGAAGGTCGTCCCGCCGACGGTCGCGAGGACCGTGGCGTTGCGAGCGAGGGTGACGCTAACGTCGGGGTTCGTTGCCATGGATGTCCCTTCGGCGAGCGGGCGGTTGTGCGTTGCGCCGGGACCGGCGCCGTCGACCGATCGGCGCTCCGGTCGGTGTGCTCACTCGGGTGACGGCGGCGGACGCACCGACTCCGCGGATTCCGCCGGCCTGCCGTCGCCCTCGCCGTCGGCTCTCGGGAGCTCGACGACGAAGGCGGCGCCGCGCGGCTCGTTGTCGTCGACCCAGACGTCGCCGCCGAACTGCTCGGTCAGGACGGACACGAGGTAGAGCCCGATCCCCGACCCGGAGCTGTCGATGCCCTTCCTGCCCTTACCGAAGAGCTCCGGGCGAAGCTCGGTCGGGATACCGGGACCGTCGTCGACGATTCGGAACCGAACGCGGTCCGCCGTGACCTCGCCCTCGACGGTCACCGTCGGTGTCTCGGTGTCGTTGTGCTGGACGGCGTTGTTGAGGAGGTTCCGGAACACCGAGGCCAGCATCCCGTTGGCGCGGACGGTGACGGACGGGAGCTCGCCGACGACCCGGAACGTCGCCTCGGGGAACGAGTCGCGCGCCGCCCGGAGCTCGCCTTCGAGCAGCTCTGCGGGATCGATCGGCTTCGTCTCGGGAGCGACGTCGTCCGCGAGCGAGTCGACGAAGTCGCGGGCGAGCTCCGTGAGCTCGATGACGTGCTCCGACTTCCGCAGCACGCGTTCGAGCGCGTCGCGCCCGTCGTCGTCGACGTGGTCCCGGAGCGTCTCGGCCCACCCGTGGACCACCGCCATGTCGTTGCGGATGTCGTGGCGCACCACGCGGTTCAGCGCTTCGAGCTGTTCGGTTCGCTCCTCGAGGCGGAGCCGGTACGTCTCGCGCCCGGTCACGTCGTCCACCGTGAGCAGCTCGCCGCTCGTCGCCCCGCCGGACGTGAACGCGTTCCGGGAGACCTGGTAGAAGCGCTGCCTCTCGCCGGAATCGACGCGGATCACGTCGTCCTCGCCTCGGTCGACCGCGAGGTGCGGCAGGACCGCGGCGAACGGCTCGCCGACCGCGTCGCGAAGCTCCGGGAACAGGAGCCGAGCGGCGCGGTTGAAGTCGCGGACGCGACCGGTCTGGTCCAGGAAGACCGCGGCGGCGTCGCTCTCGGCGGCGAACTGGATCGTCTCGAACCGTCGGAAGTAGACGTACAGCGTGCCGAGCGCGAACAGCGCCACGCCCGGCGGTTCGTACATCAGCGGGAGGAGCCGCGGGGACGAGGCCCCGAAAACGGTGCCGACCGTCGGGATCGCGGTGGCCGCGACGAGCGCGATCAGCGGCCGGCTGTCGGTGCCCGTGTAGAAGAACTGTTCGAGCAGCATGAAGAAGCCGACGGCGATGACGGCGTACGAGAGCCCGAGCACCGCCCAGTAGAGGAGCCCGTGCCGGATGGCCAGGTGCGGGAACGGCTCGGTCGTCCACGCCGTCGAGAAGTAGAGCCCGTGGACCGGGTTCGTGAACTTCAGGAGGACCGTCGCGGCGAACACGGTGACCGCAGCCCGCCGGTAGGGGGCGTGTCGCGGCGACCGGCCGGTGTAGGCGGCACAGAAGTAGAGCCACGCGGCGACCGCGAACAGCGCGAACACGAACCCGACGATGTAGAACCCGACCTTCGCCGCCTCACCGGGGGCGACGAGGTACCCGACGTAGCCGCCCGCCCAGAGCGTCACGGCGAGCAGCAGGGCGACGAACCCATCGCGCGTCTCGGGATGGCGAATCTGCAGCGCACGGGGGACCGCCGCGGCGCACGCGAGCGCCGAGGCCGCGAAGACGGAGACGTGAGCGAGCAAGACCGGGTCCATGTGTCGAACGTGGCGTACCTCGGCGCGGCGTCCGATAACGGTTCGGATGTCGCCGCTGACCTACCCGAAGATCCGCAGGAGTCCGAGCGTCCACCGCGCCAGCTCGGAGCAGACGAAGAGGACGCCCTCGGAGCGGGAGAGACGCCGGCCCGACCACAGCGCCGCGACCATCAGCACCGTGAGGACCGTCAGCCAGAGCAGCGTCTCGATCGCCGCACCCCCGACCGCGAGCGGACGGATCAGCGCCGCGATCCCCAGGATGCCGAGCACGTTGAACACGTTGCTGCCGACGACGTTGCCCACCGACATCCCGACGTGGCCCTGTCGCATGGCGACGACCGAGACGGCGAGCTCCGGCGTCGACGTGCCCGCCGCGACGATCGTCCCGCCGATGGCCCAGTCCGAGACGCCGACGCCACGGGCCAGCGACGACGCGGCCTCGACCATGAAGTGCCCGCTGACGAGCACGAGGGCCAGCCCGCCGACGAGCAGCAGCGCGTCTCGGGCGCGGTGCGAGAGCCGCGTCGGGACCGCGCCCGTGACCCGCGAGTCCGTGTACTCGGTCTCGATCGAGTGCGCCGTGCTCTCGTCCCGGATCAGGTACAGCGTGTACGCGGCGAACGACCCGACGAGGAGTGCTCCCTCGCCGGCGGTGACGGTCCGGTCGAACAGGACTGCGACCCCGGCCAGCGTCGAGCACACCAGCGCGACCCCGTCCCGGTGGACGAGCGACCGCTCGACCGGGATCACCCGCAGCAGCGACACCGCGCCGAGGATGAAGGCGAGGTTGTAGGCGTTCGAGCCGACGACGTTGCCGACGCCGATCTCGCCGAGCCCCGCCAGCGCGGCGTCGACCGTCACGACCAGCTCCGGCGTCGACGTGCCCATCGCGACGATCGTCAGCCCGATCGTGAGTTCGCTCACGCCGAAGCGCCGCGCGATCCGCACCGCCGAGTCGACGAGCGCGCGGGCGCCGATCCACAGGCCGCCGACGGTGAGCGCGACGACAGCGACCTGACCGGCCGCCGATCCCGGGGCCATGCGTGCGACACGTCTCGGACGGCGGTATTAAAATCCACTCACGGCGCCCGATTCGCTCGAACCGTTCGCGTAACGCACCGTGTACTTATGTGTCGGACGGACCTCGTGTCCCCCGTAATGTACGGACGTGAGTCGCCGTGAGACGCCGGGACCTGGTCCGAGCGGGAGTCGCGGTCGGCGCGGCCGGTCTCGCGGGGTGTGCGAGGGGCGGCGACGAACCGGCGTTCACCGAGGGGTTCGAGGACGGCATCGGCGACTGGGAGGCCGGCGCCGCGATCGGTCCCGAGGTGGACCTCGAGGACTTCGCGTGGGAGGTCGGCGTCTCCGAGGAGGCGGCAGCCGCCGGCGAGCGCTCGCTCCGGATCTGGAACCAGGGCGACTACGACGACGGCGTCACGTGGGCCGTCCACCCGGTCCCGATCGACGCCGGCGGGTCGTATCGGATCGAGGTGAGCGGGCGGTTCTGGAGCGAGTCGGAGTCGTTCAACACGATCCGACACGCGCTGATGCGGCTGGCCCCGGAGCCGCCGGAGACGGAGGAGGACTTCCCGCAGCCCGGACTCAACACGACGGATCTCGGGGAGACGCCCTACGGCGGGCTTCGAGACGCGCTGTGGCTCGCCGACGGCTGGCGCGACTACTCCTTCGAGTGGACGACGCCGGAGCTGTCGACGGACGCGCTCCACCTCGCCGTCGGCACGGCCGTGATCTGGGAGGCGGACGCGACTCACTACGTCGACGACCTCTCGGTGCGCGTCGAGGCCCGATGACCCGCGGGACCGACGGCGCGGACGACGCGCCGGACGATAGCGCCGGCGACGAGACCGCCGACACGATGCGCGGGCGGGCCGGCGAGAGCCGGGTGAAGCTCTGGCTCCTGCTTCGGGCGGACCGGCTCGTCGTCGCGGGAGTCCTGACGCTCACCGTCTTCGTCGCGTCGGTCGCGGTCGCCGCGGGGGTCTCGCCCTCGCTCGCGGAGAAGGTCGGGGCGAAGGACCCGATCGAGACGCTGTTCTCGGCGATGATCACGGCGATCGTCACCGGGGCGACGCTGGTCGTCACGATCGGCCAGCTCGTGCTCACGCAGGAGAACGGGCCGCTCGGCGACCAGCGGGAGCGAATGGACGGCACGCTCGCGGTCCGGGACTCCGTCGCGGACCTGACCGGCTCGCCGGTCCCGACCGACCCGGCCGCGTTCCTCGACGCGCTCCTCGTGGCCGCGACGGGACGCGCTCGCTCCCTCCGCGAATCGGTTCACGAGCGCGATGGCTCCGACTTCGACGACTCCGACGGGACGGACCTCGGAGCGGACGTCGACGAGTTCGCCGCGGGCGTCGTCGGCAACGCCGACGCCGTTCGCGGTCGCCTCGACGGCTCGGAGTTCGGTTCCTTCGACGTGGTGTTCGCCGCTCTCGATTTCAACTACGGCCGGAAGCTCGGGCGGATCGAGCGCATCATCGACGACCACGGCGAGGCTCTCACCGACGAGGAACGCGACCTGCTCGAAGAGCTCCGGGAGGCGCTGTCGCTGTTCGGCCCGGCCCGCGAGCACGTGAAGACGCTGTACTTCCAGTGGGCGCTGATCGACCTCTCGCGGCTCATCCTGTACGCCGCGGTGCCCGCGCTGATCGTCGCGGGAGCCATGGTGGCGGTCGTCGACGCCGGGACGTTCACGGGAAGCGCGCTCGGGATCGACCACCTCACGCTGGTCGTCGCGGGCGCGTTCGCCGTCACGCTGCTTCCGTTCTCGCTTTTCGTCTCCTACGTGCTCCGCGTCCTCACCCTCGCGAAGCGGACGCTCGCCATCGGGCCGCTGGTGCTGCGGGACTCGGAGTAAGCGAGCGCAGCCGCTCCGGGGGACGGGGATGTCGCCCGCGAAACTACCGGGTGGGAGTTCACTAACAGACCCGGTGAGGGAGTACGCGGCCGTCACGTCGCGGCCGGACGGGCACCGTTCACCGGAGGATGCGTTTGAACTTGAGAGTTCGTCACACGGGAATCCGGATAACGGCTGAACGGGGCGACTGCTTCGATCGCGTCATTCCGACTACTCCGTGTCGGCAACTGAATCGTCGATCCAAGGTCGTCAACGAGCGTCGCCCAACCCCTACTCCACACGCTGACTGCTCGACTGTGGCATCCGATTATACCTGAAATACTGGTAAAAATACCCGAATATACTTGAATATTTTTGGCTGATTGGGCAAATAATTCAAAGATACCAACACTAATCCGTCTTGCATATAGAATTTGCATTGCCGAGGGAGACGAGAGAACATGACAAAATTCAAAGCATTTTCGCGACGGGACGTACTGGGAGGGATCGGCGGCCTGACAGTGGCGGGACTGGTGAGTGGTACCGACTTCGCTTCCCACGAGGAAGGGTCCGGAGAGAAAAACTTCGCAGAAATCGCTTTCAGCGACCAGCGGTCGGACGGAACCTCCGTGACCGTGGACCGGACCTACGTCGAACAGGACGGGTTCATCACGATTCACACGTGGGATTTGGTTACCCAGCAGGACGGGGCTGGATCGCTGATCGGGGCGTCACGGTTGCTCGAAGCGGGGGAGAACGGCGAAGGGAGAGAGTATCTGGACGAGACCGTCGAACTGTTTGACGCTGACACCGGCGTGTTGCCGGAGGTCGCGGAACAGGAGCGGCTCAAGGAGAGCCAGACGTTGATCGCGGTTCCCCACAGGGACATGGACCACAGTGAGAAGTTCGATTCGTCAGTCGACGTTCCGTTTTCGAAAGGGAGTCGGCTCCGGACTGACCTTCCGGCCGACGGCGCAGTCAACGACGTAGCCGACGTGAACCTCTAGCGGTACGACACTGGTAGTCGCTACTCACGACGACGACTAACCGTTCGTCAAGCATTTTTTGAGAGCGGTACGTCGTCGGTCGCCGAATTAGTCGAACTCGACCAATGATTCAGCTGAATCGGTGTTCGTCGCGCCCGCATCAACTGTTCCCCGAGATACAGCCGGCGTAACGGTTCCCACGAGATAATTGGTCTCACCGATGGCCGGCTGTTCGAGATCCGATATATCAGTTATAGATAGCACTACTGCAAATCTGAGATGTCGCCCGCAACACTAACGACCGGTCTCATCTCTGGCGGCGTGCCGCGTCGACCGGGAAACCCTCGTGGCGGGCGGTCGCCTGCGCGGCGACGGGCGGGTCGCGTCAGCGACCGGATGTGACGCGCCTGGGTTCTCCGCGCTGTCATCGCTCCCATCGGGGAGTACTCGGGCGGGGACTGAGGGCGCGCAGTCGGACGTAGCCGACGGACCGATTTAAACGGTCCGCCCCGCGATCAGTCGTCCTGCTCGGCGCCGGCGACGACCACGCGCTCGCCGTCGTCCGCCTGCCGCTCCGAGACCGAGACCGGGTCGATCCCGCGGCGGGAGGCGTCGAGCTCCGAGAGGCCGTACACGAGCCCGGCGAGCAGCAGCGCGCCGATCGGGAGCAGGGCGAGCGGCGTCACGCGGGTGAATCCCCAGACCACGAGCAGGACGGCGACCACGGCGGCGACGGTGACCGCGTAGTAAATCTGCGTCCGGACGTGGTCGATCAGGTCGGCGCCGGTGAACGTCGCCGAGAGGACGGTCGTGTCGGAGATCGGCGAGCTGTGGTCGCCGAAGATGGCGCCCGAGAAGATGACGCCGACCATCGCCGCGACGAGCGTGTGGCCCGCGGCGCCGCCGCTGATCTCTCACGCGATCGGGATCGCGATCGGGGTGACGATCCCCATCGTCCCCACGAGGTGCCGGTCGAGAAGGCGATGACGCCGGCGACGACGAACACGAGGGCCGGCAGGAGCGCGGGCGAGACGGAGCCCACGGCGAGGTTCGCGACGTACTCCCCGGTCCCCAGGGCGTCGATCGCCCCGCCGATCCCCCACGCGAGCACGAGGATGGAGGCCGCGGTGAGCATGATCCCGAAGCCGTCGATGGTGTACGCGGTCGCGTCGCCGAACCCGAAGATGTCGTAGACCCTGCCGAGGACGAAGCCGCTGGCGACCATCGCGAACGAGCCGATCATGAGCGCCACCTCGTACGAGGCGTTGAGCGCGGCGTCCCACAGCCGCCCGCCGGCCGCGCCGAACTCGCCGGCGAGGAGGTCGCCGCCGAACCCGACCGGCGAGAACTCGCCGGACCACAGCGCGGTCCCGATCGTGACGGCGACGAGCACCGCCACGGGGACGAAGAAGTTGGCGAGCCGCGGGGTCGACGCCGGCGGCTCCCCGAGCTCGCCGGCGACGTCCTGCATCGGCACGGCCTCGTCGCGGGTCACCCTCCCCGAGGTCCACGAGCGGTGCTCCGCGGTCAGCATCTCGCCGTAGTCCCGCCCGGAGCCGACGATCAGGAGCACCATCACGATCGCGAGAATCGCGTACATGTTGAACGGGATCGACGAGACGAACACCTCGAACGTGCCGGGGCGGTTCGCGGCGTCGACGCCGGCGGCCTCGTACCCCTCGGTGATCAGCGAGAGCTGGAACGCGACCCACGAGGAGATCCCCAGCGTCGCCACCGGTGCGGCGGTGGAGTCGACGATATACGAGAGCTTCTCGCGGGAGATCCGGAGGCGGTCGGAGACGTCCTTCATCGCCGAGCCGACGATCGCGGTGTTGGCGTAGTCGTCGAAGAAGAGGACGATCCCGAGCCCCCAGGCGACGAGCCCGGCCTGCCGCTGAGAGTCGAGGCGCTCGAGCGCCCAGTCGCGGACCGCGGCGGTGCCGCCGAGGTTCCACACCATGGCGACGCCGGAGCCGAGCAGCAGGGTGAACACGAGGATGGTCGCCTGGAACTCGTCGGACACCGCCGCGACGATCCACTCGAACGTCTGGACGATCCCGAGCCCGCCCGTGACGATGACGGCCCCCGACCAGACGCCGAGGAACAGCGACAGCACCGCCTTGCGGGTGATCACCGCCAACACGATCGCGAGCAGCGGCGGGGCGACTGACAGCGCTCCGAAGTCGGTCATAGCCGCCACCACTCGCGCGAGAGTATTTAATACCACCTCGTGACCATGAACTGACGGATCGACGGGAATCTATCCCGATCGCGAACCGATCGCGTGTCGATGACGGCGGTGGTGATCGTTCGTCGCTCGATCCCCGTTTCCGTAGGTGGATCCGAGATCCGTCGAACCGCGGTGTCGGCCGGTAGTTCCCGCCCGCGACCGGCGGTATCGGCGCGTATCCGAACGCACTTACGTCCCTGTGACCGACCCACGCGCAATGTCTGTACGAGTCGGCATCCTCGGTGCCACCGGCGCCGTGGGTCAGCGGTTCATCCAGTTGCTCGACGACCACCCGACGTTCGACCTCGCCGCCGTCACGGCGAGCGCGGAGAGCGCCGGGAAATCGTACCGCGAGGCCGCCAAGTGGCGCGTGGACACGCCGATTCCCGAGGGCGTCGCGGAGATGGAGGTCGCGGAGACGACGCCCGCGGGGGTCGCGGACGCCGACGTCGACCTCCTGTTCTCGTCGCTCCCCTCGGGGGTCGCCGCCGAGGTCGAGCCCGCCTTCTTAGAGGAGGGGTACGTCGTCTCCTCGAACTCCTCGAACGACCGCATGGCCGCGGACGTCCCGCTCACGATCCCCGAGATCAACCCGGGACACCTCGACCTGATCGAGGTCCAGCGCGACGAGCGCGGCTGGGACGGCGCCCTCGTGAAGAACCCGAACTGCTCGACGATCACGATGGTGCCCACCCTCGCAGCGATCGACCGGTTCGGCTTAGAGAGCGTTCGCGTCTCCACGCTGCAGGCGGTCTCGGGCGCGGGCTACTCGGGCGTCACCTCGATGGAGATCATCGACAACGCCATCCCGCACATCGGCGGCGAGGAGGAGAAGATGGAGACGGAGTCGCGCAAGCTCCTCGGCGAGTTCGACGGCGCGGAGGTCGACCTCCACGGCGCCGACGTGGCCGCCTCCTGTAATCGCATCCCCACGCTCGACGGCCACCTTGAGAACGTCTTCGCCGAGTTCGCCGAGGACCCCTCGCCCGCGGACCTGCGCGAGGCGATGCGCTCGTTCGAGGGCGCCGGCTCGCTCCCGAGCTCGCCCGACCAGCTGATCAAGGTGTTCGGCGAGGACGAGCCGGAGCGCCCGCAGCCCCGTCTCGACCGCACGTACGCGGACGGGATGGGCATCGTCGCCGGCGGCGTCCAGTCGACGGACGCCGGCGCGAAGTACAACTGCCTCGCGCACAACACGATCCGCGGCGCGGCGGGCGCCTCCCTGCTGAACGGCGAGCTGCTCGTCGAGGAAGGGTACGTCTGAACGAGCCGACCGCGACCGTCAGAAACTTACTTCTCCGCGTTCCGCTCCCGACGCTATGTCAGAGACGACCTCCGAGCGGTCCCTCCGCAGGGGCGTCGCCGTGCTCCTCGTCCCGCTGTCCGGCGCGACGACCCTTCCCGGATTCGTCGAGTCCGCGCTGCCCGGCGTCTCGGACGTCCTCGGCGCCGCGCTGTTCGTCGTCGCCGTCGCCTACCTCGTCGGCAGCGTCGGCCGGCAGGTCGCCGCGGCGGCCGACACGCCGCTGTAGTCTGGCGACTGGAAGGCCTCAGTCCCGCGGCGGCCCTACTTCCCCTCGAACTCGGGCTCGCCGTCGCCCATGAACGCCGTGACGCCCTCCATGAGGTCGTCGGTATTCATCACGTGGCCGAAGCCCATCGCCTCCACCTCGAGGCCGGCTTCGGCGTCGGTGCGGCCGGCGTGCATCGCGCGCTTCGCGTACTTCTGGGCGATCGGTGGGCCGCCGGCGAGCTGCTCGACCAGCTCTCGCGAGCGCTCGTCGAGCTCGTCGTTGGGGACGACCTCGTTGATGAAGCCGTATCTCTCCAGCGTCTCGGCCTCGTAGCGGTCGGCGGTGAGGATGATCTCCTTCGCGCGTCCCTCGCCGACGATCCGAGCGAGTCGCTGAGTGCCGCCCCAGCCCGGGAGGAGTCCGAGATCGATCTCGGTCTGGCCGAGCTCCGAGCGCTCGGAGGCGACCCGCATGTCTGCCGCGGTCGCGAGCTCCATCCCGCCGCCGAAACAGTAGCCGTCGATGGCCGCGACCACGGGCTTGTCGGAGCCCTCGAGCTTGCCGAACGTCTGCTGGCCCTGACGCGAGAGCTCGACGGAGTTTATCGGGTCGCCGCCGCCGGCGGCCATGCTCTGTAAGTCGGCGCCGGCCGAGAAGGCCCGGTCGCCGGCGCCCGACAGCAGGATCGCCCGGACGTCGTCGTCGGCGTCCAGCCGGTCGATCGCGTCGGAAAGCTCGTCGATCAGCTCCCCGTTGATCGCGTTCATCCGGTGCGCGCGGTCGATCTCGACGTGGCCGACGCGGTTTTCGACGGTCACGTTGAGTGTCTCGTAACCGGCGAGGCCGTCGCTTCCCTCGGCGCCGTCCCCGCCGTGGAACCCGCCCGCCGTCGCGGCCTCGCGGAGGTAGTCGGTCGCCTCGTAGCGCGCCTCGCCGGTCTCCTCGCGGAGGTCGTCGAGGACGTCGACGAGGTCGGCGAGCCCCTCGTTGTCGGCCAGCTTCGCGGGACCGTCGGGGAAGCCGGCGCCGAGCATCACGGCGCGGTCGATCGCCGGCGCGTCGGCGACGTCGTTGCCGATCAGCCCCGCGACCTCGTTGGCCATCACGGCGAGCAGGCGCTTCCGGACGTCCGCGTCGATCTCGTCCGTGGGGATCTGGACGCCGCCGCCCTCGTAGTCGTAGAACCCCTTGCCGGTCTTCTTGCCGAGCTCCTCGCCCTCGAACTTCTCGACGAGGAGCGGACAGGGACGGTACGCCTCCCCGAGGGTCTCGTGCATGTACTCCAAAACGTGGTATCCCACGTCGATGCCGACCTGGTCGGTGAGCTCGAACAGGCCCATCGGGAGCCCCACGTCGAACTTCGTCGTGGAGTCGACCGCCTCCATCGTGGCGTCGCCGGACTCGACGATCCACGCCGCCTCGTTCATCAGCGGGACCAAGATTCGGTTGACGATGAAGCCGGGGCTGTCCTTCCGGACGCGGACGGGGGTCTTCCCCATCTCCTCCGCGAGCCCCTCGATCAGTTCGAGGGTGTCCTCGGACGTGTGTTTCCCGGAGATGACCTCGACGAGGTCCATCCGCACCGGCGGGTTGAAGAAGTGCATCCCGCAGAACCGCTCGGGACGGTCGGTCACCTCGGAGAGCTCCGTGATCGAGAGGCTGGAGGTGTTGGTGACGAAGACGGCCTCTTCGGGGGCGTACTCGATGACCTCGTCGTACACCTCCTTCTTGATCGCCATCTTCTCGGGGACGACCTCGACCACCACGTCGGCGTCGGCGAGCGAGGCCTCGAGGTCGACGAACGTCCGGACGCGGTCGAGCGCCGCCTCGGCCTCGTCGTCGCCGATGCGGTCCTTCTCGGCGAGCTTGCCGAGCGACCACTCGATCTGGTCGTAGCCGTCTTGGACGAGCTCCTCCTCGATGTCCCGCAGCGCCACGTCGTAGCCGGCGATCGCGGCCACCTCCGCGATGCCGTGGCCCATGTTCCCGGCGCCGAGCACCGTCACGTGCTGGACGTCTTCGAGTTGCATACGGCAAGGGTCGGAACCGCCATGGTTGAACGTTTCCATCTTCCAAACGAGAAACCTGCGGTAAGTTTATCGAAGCGACGGCGAGGGCGAGCGCGACGTCGAGCGCGCGACCGCCGCCGCGACCGAAACGGTCGGGTGGCTCCGGCTCGAACGTCGGGGCGATGGACGACCGAGTCGCGGCGACACTGCGCGAGGACCCGACGATGGCGGCGCTGATCGACCGGCACGGCCCGCTCGCGATCGAGCCCGCGGACGACGAGTTCGCGCGCCTCTGCACTTCGATCGTGAACCAGCAGCTCTCGACCGCCTCCGCGGCGGCCATTCACGAGCGCTTCGTCGACGTCCTCGGCGGCGACCCGACCCCCGATCGCGTGCTCGCGGCCGACGAGGACGCCCTGCGCGAGGCCGGGCTCAGCGGCACGAAGGTCGAGTACCTGCGCGAGGCCGCCGGCGCGTTCCGCGACGGCGACCGAGACCTGACTCGCGAGGGGCTGGCGGGCGCGAGCGACGAGGACGTCGTCGACGCGCTCACCGGAATCCGCGGCGTGGGGGAGTGGACCGCGCGGATGTACCTCATCTTCGCGCTCGGCCGCGAGGACGTGCTCCCGCTCGGCGACCTCGCGGTGCGGAAGGGGATCGAGCGGGTGTACAACGACGGCGCGGAGCTCTCGCGGGCGGAGATGCGCGAGATCGCCGAGACGTGGCGCCCGTATCGGAGCTACGGGACGCGGTACGTCTGGGCCGAATACGAGTCGTAAGCGGGGCCGCGGGGGCGGCTATTCCTCGAGTATCTCCCCGGCCTCGTCGCGCTCCGTCTCGTCGGTGTCGGCGCGCCGCCGGACGTCGACCCGGTAGTCGGTGAGGATGTCGCGGCCGAGGAGGAGCGGGTACTCCATGTGGCCGCGGTCCTCGACGCTGGCCGTGACGGTGTGCTGGTTCCCGCCGATGCCGATGACGAGGTCGACGACGGGGCGGGCCTTCCCGCCCTTCACGCTGCCCGACTTGACGCGTGTCATGCTCTTGATCGGGCCGGCGCCGATCTCGGCGGCCAGCTGCGTGTCGATGCTCGTCCGCGTCGCGCCCGTGTCGGACTTCGCGAGCGCCTGCGTGGAGCCGGAGGTGCCGGTGACGACGACCTCCTCGATGTAGCCGATGTCGGGCTGTTCGGTCGTGTTCGGCTTCGGGGCGGGAGCGCAGGTGGGCCGCGAGTCGTCGAGGGTGGCGGCGATGCGCTCGACGTCGTCGTCGTCCACCTCGCCGTCGACCCGCTCGATCGCGAGCCTCGCGATGTGCGGCGCGGGGCTCGTGCCGGTCGCCTCGTAGAGCCCCTTGAACCCGGCCGTCGGGTTCACCTCCAGCACGTACCAGCCGTCGTACCCCTCGACGAGGTCGACGCCGGCGTAGTCGAGGTCCATCACGTCGGCCGCGTACAGCGCGGTCTCGGCGGCCTCGTCGGGCATGTCGTCGGTCGCGTCCTCGACCGCGCCGCCGAGCGCGACGTTGGTGCGCCAGTCGCCCTCCGGCGCGTAGCGGTACATCGAGCCGACGATCTCGTCGCCGACGATGTACACGCGCAGGTCGCGGTGCTTCTCGTCGTCGCGGTCGATCAGCTTCTGGAGGAACGCCTGTCGGTTCCCCACCTTCGGGTTCACGCGCTCGGTGAGGTCGACCTTCCACGTGCCGCCGCCGTGCGTGCCGATGGCCGTCTTGTAGACGCCGACCTCGCCGAAGCGCTCGCGCCCCTCGTTGAGCCGGTCGTTCGAGAGCGCGAGCAGCGCGTCGGGCACCCGGATGTTCCAGTCCGCGAGCGTCGCCGCCGTCGCGAACTTGTGGATCGACGCGAGCACGGCGTTCGGCTCGTTCAGCATCGGTCGGATGCGCTCGAACGTCGTCGCCAGCCCGAGCAGCTCCGCGGGCTGGTCCGTGTTCGAGAGCAGCAGGCGGTTCGCGATGACGTCGACCGCGGGCTCCACCGAGACGTCGCCGTCGTCGACGCTGATCGCGGCGTTCTCCTCGCGGAGCCAGACGGGCTCGTGGCCGAGGTCCTCGACCGCGTTGCAGATCGCCTTCGTTTCCTTGCTGTTGTGTAACGACAGCACTCCCACCCGGACCGTGTCCGAACTCATGGGCGCACCTGCGCGGGCCCGGGTAAAAGGTCGCCCGATCGGAGAGCGGCCCGACCGCCGACCGGTCGGGAAGGCGACGGGTCTCGATCGCCGGGTCGTCATATATATACCACCCCGCGCGCTCCCTCGTGACATGAGCGACGACCGGGTGTTCACGTACAACGGCGGCGCGGTGCCGCCGGGCGAGACGCAGAACATCCGCTACGGGATCAGCGAGACGTACCTCGGCGACCCGGTCCGGATCCCCGTGACGATCGTCAACGGCGAGCGCGACGGGCCGACGGTGTTCCTCACGGCGGCCGCGCACGGCGACGAGCTCAACGGGATCGAGGTGGTCCGCGAGGTCGCCCACGAGTGGGACCTCTCGTCGCTGTGCGGCACCCTCGTCTGCCTCCCCGTGCTCAACGTCCCCGGGTTCATCGCGCAGCAGCGGTACCTCCCCGTCTACGACCGGGACCTCAACCGCTCGTTCCCCGGCGAGGCGGGCTCGACGAGCTCGAAGCGGATGGCGAACCAGATCTACTCCAACTTCATCGCGCCCTGCGACTTCGGGCTCGACTTCCACACCTCCACCCGGGGCCGGACCAACATGCTCCACGTCCGCGCGGACATGGCCGACGCAGGCGTCCACCGCCTCGCGATGGCGTTCGGCTCGAAGGTGATC
This sequence comes from Halorubrum sp. B52, assembly GCF_059752555.1. NCBI lineage: Archaea > Methanobacteriati > Methanobacteriota > Halobacteria > Halobacteriales > Haloferacaceae > Halorubrum > Halorubrum sp. B52. The sequence continues at coordinate 323,546 of NZ_MWTG01000018.1, forward strand.
ATCGACAGCGACGGGCCGAGCGGCACCCTCCGCGGCGAGGCGACGGCCGACGGGACCCCGACGATCACGATCGAGATGGGCGAGGCCCACCGCTTCCAGCGCCCGCTCATCGACGACGCGCTCGGCGGCGTGCGCTCCGTCTTCGCCGAGTACGGGCTGCTCGAGACCGACACGGTGCGGTGGCCCGGCTGGCGGACCATCGTCGCCGGCGCGGGCGAGAAGACGTGGCTCCGCGCCGACTCCGGCGGTATCGTCGACACCCACTACGAGAGCGGCTCGCTCGTCCGCGAGGGCGACCGGATCGCGACGATCACCAACCCGTTCAAGGAGGACGCGGTCGGCATCGAGGCCCCCTTCACCGGGCTCCTCATCGGCCTTCTCGAAAATCCCGTCGTCTACCCCGGCAACCCCCTCTGTCACCTCGTCGAGATCGACGAGGCGGTCCGCCGCGCGATCGAGACCGGGGACGCGCCGACGCCGGTTGGGCAGCCGGAGTCGGCGGACTGACCCGTCGGAACGGCGGATCCGCGGGAACGTTTTTGACGTCGACGAGCCAACAACGACGTGTCCGGACGCGGTCCGGACGGGTGATCGCATGAGCGAGCTCAGTCTATCGAGCCCGGCGTTCGGCGACGGCGAGCGCATCCCCGACGAGTACGGCTACGCGGAGCGGAACGTGAACCCGCCGCTCCGGATCGGCGGCGTCCCCGACGAGGCGGCGGCGCTCGTGCTCATCGTCGACGATCCGGACGCGAGGGAGCCGGCGGGAAAAGTGTGGGACCACTGGCTGGTCTGGGACGTCGACCCCGGCCGCGAGGAGATCCCGGAAGGCTGGTCGCCGACGGAGGCGACCGAGGGACAGAACGACTTCGGCGAGCACGGCTACGGCGGGCCGAACCCGCCGGACCGCGAGCACACCTACCGCTTCCGGCTGTACGCGGTCGAGGAGCCGCTCGGCCTCCCGCCGTCGGCCGACAGGGAGGACCTCATCGACGCGATGACGGGACGGACCGTCGCCAAGGCCCGGATCGACGGGACGTATCCGCCGTGACGAGCGATGGCGGGCGTCGGGGCCGCAGCGGCCCCGCGATCGAGCCTTATATTCCGCCGCGGGCGAACCACCGACCATGACCGAGGACCTCGACACGCCGGTGTTGGACGACCACCTCCACCTCGACCCGCGTCGCGGGCGCGGAGTCGACGCCGTCGAGGACTTCGTCCGTCTCGGCGGCACCCACCTGCTCGTGGTGAACAAGCCCTCGTGGCACCTCGGCGTCGAGCCCGACGAGCCGGCCGACTTCCGGCCCGTCTTCGAGGAGACGCTCGACGCGGTCGCGGCCGCGACCGAGGTCCTCCCGGGTCGAGCGTGGCCCGTCCTCGGCGTCCATCCGGGCCTGATAAGCCGGCTGGTCGACGAGCGCGGCTTCTCGCCCGCGGACGCCCGCGACCTGATGTGCGGCGGCCTGGAGGTCGCGAGCGAGTTCGTCGCCGACGGTCGGGCGCTCGCGCTGAAGTCCGGTCGCCCGCACTACGACGTGAGCGACGCGGTCTGGGACGCCTCGAACGCGGTCACCCGCCGCGCGTTCGAGCTCGGCGCCGCTCTCGACTGCGCCGTTCAACTCCACACCGAGGCGAGCGAGGATCTCACCGACCTGGCCGCCGTCGCCGAGGAGTCCGGGCTCGATCCGACGAACGTCGTGAAACACTACGCCGAGGGGCGACTCGCGGGCCCGACCCCGAGCGTGATGAGCGAGAAGGACCGGCTCGAACGCGCCGCCGAGTCGGGCGAGCCGTTCCTGATGGAGACCGACTTCGTCGACAACCCCGAGAAGCCGGGGATGGTGATGGGCCCGAAGACCGTCCCGCGCCGCGTCCGGTGGCTGCTGGAGGAGGGGTACGACGAGGCGGTCCGCACCGCGCACGTCGAGACGCCCCGAGCGGTCTACGGGATCGACACCGAGGCGACGCTGGAGTAGCGGCGCCGGCCGCATCGGTCGCGGCGCGGTCGCGGCGCGTCCGCAGAGCGCCGATCGCGTCGCGACCGCCCGACCGCGCTCCGACCGCCCGCGCGCGTTCGGCGCGCGTCCGCCGATTCCGGAATCCCGCCGTCGAGCGGGTGAGACGCCCTCTCTCGCGGCGATCGATAGGAAAGGCATTTGAGTAGTCCGGGCGACGTACCGCACATGACCGACGACGACGCCGTCGAAACGTTCTATACCGACGACCGCTGGCAGAACTGGCTCGATCGCCTGCAGGAAGAGGACCTCGACCCCGAGAACGAGGACTCGGCGCGGCTCCTGTTGAACCTCCAGGACGACGCGGCGATCGCCGTCGTGAAGGTGCTCGCGGCGCTCGACGAGGACCGCATCGACGAGGACCGCGCGGTCGAGGAGATCCGCGGCGTGCGCGACATCGTCCTCGCCGACGTCGACTTCGACGACGAGGACAAGGTGATGCTGATCGACGGCGTCCAGACCTCGCTCGTCCCCGTCTTCTACGCGGCCGAGGAGTACGTCGTCGGCGGCGTCGTCGAGGGCGACGTGACCGAGTTCGTGCGCGCGGCCGCCGACGCCGAGGCCGAGGACGACCTCGACGCCGCGCTCGGCTACGTCGTCCAGGCCGGGACCCGCGTCATCGACGGCGAGACGCTCGACATCGACGTCGTCGAGGAGCTGGAGTACGGGCTCGTCTCCGAGTGGGTCAACGGGCTCGACTCGCTGCAGTCCGCGATCGAGGACCCGGAAGTCGTCGAGGAAGAGGACTAAGCGCGGCGGCGGACGACGGCCCCCTCCGAGATGAACCGTTTTGAACCCGCGCGACGTTAACGGGGTATGGCGCTCTCCGGGGCCGAACTCGCGGTCGCGCTGCTCGTCGTCTGGACGGCCAGTTCGTTCCTCCCGCTCGTGCCGAGCGGCGTCCTCGCGGCGCTGACCGTCGTCGGCTACGCGTACACCACCGGCTTCGCCGAGCCGGGCCTCGCCGCCCTGATCGCGCTCGTGCTCGTCTCGCTCCTCGCCTCCGCGGTCGAGCTGGTATCGGGGATGGTCTCCGGGCGGCTCGGCGGCGCGTCGACGCGGACGATCGTCGTCGGCACGGCGGTCGGCGTCGCGTTGCTGTTCGTGATGGGCCCGATCGGCCTCGTCGTCGGACTGGGCGGTACCGTCTTTCTCGACAGTCTCTACGAGCACCCTGGCGAGACGCGCGTCGCCGTTCGGCGGTCTGCCTACGCGGTGATCGGCGTCCTCGCCGGCCCGGTCGTGCAGGCGGTCATCCTGGCCGGCGTCACCGTGGCGTTCGCGCTCTCGGTGTTATAAGAGCGGTGCGGAACGGGGTCGCGGTTCCCGAGTCCGTCGCCCGGCGATCTCGGGCCTCCGGCCAGTCACCCGGCGACCGCGAACAGCAGGAGGTTGTGCGCCGCCGGCCCGAGGCCGACGGCGGCGACGAAGCCGAGCAGGAGGTACCCCTCGGCCGGTCGGTCCCGGACGTACTCGGCGAACAGCCAGACCACGGCGCTCGCGACCGCGAGCTTCACTAACAGGAACACCCACCCCTCGCCGAGCACCGGGACCGGCGGGATCCACTCGAACTCCAGGAGGATCCGGGAGACCGGCGTGCGCTCGCCGAAGCCGAGCTGGGCCGTCCCCACCGCGGTCGAGACGCCGTCGAGCGCGTGGCCGAACACCGCGAGCGCGCCGACCGCGCCGGTGATCGCGGTCTCGGGGCGCACCCGCGTCAGACCGACCCAGACCGCGGCGGCGATCGGGACCGTCGCCGCGAGCGAGACGGTCGACCACCTGGCGCCGACGGGGGAGATTCCGGTCGCGAGCGCGGCCCCGACGACCGGGACGAGGAGGAGCGCGCCGGCGCCGGCGAGGAGCGTCGGGACGCGTTCGGGCGGAGCGGACGCCAGCGCGAGCCACGTCGCGCCCGCGAGTGCTCCCACCGTGAGGTAGACGGTCGGGGAGCCGGCGAGCGGCGCGAGCGCGGGCGGGAGCGCGTCGACGACGTACAGCACGTGGGCCGCGGAGCCGAGCGCCATCCACGGCGCGAGCGCGAGCACGTGGCGCCCGGTGACGCGCGGGGGCCGCCGGCGGAGCGCGACGCCGACCGCGCCGGCGGCGAGCAGGACGGCGACGAGGTAGGGGAGCGGCGGGAGCGTCGTACCTGCGGGGAGGAACGGAATCGCGCCGGCCATCAGACGGACAGGACCGGCTGGCTCGCGTAGAGGAGGACGTACTCGGCGGCCTTCCCGAGCACCTCGCCCGGGTCGCCGGAGACCGGCTCGCGCGGGACGACGATGAAGTCGGACTCGATCTCCTCGGCCGTGTCGAGGACGACGCTGCCGGGGTGGACCGTCTTCACCCTGGTCGAGAAGCCGTACGCGATGGAGTTGCTGTGAGCCACTCCGGCGGACTCCGCGCGCCGCGCGACGGAGTCCGTGAACGCCTCGGTGTCGTCGGCGACGTCGCTCTCGTCGACCGCGCCGCGGTCGATGGCGCGGACCACGTCCTCGTCCAGCACGTAGAGGGCGTGGACGCTCGCGCCGTACTCGGCGGCGACCGCGATCGCGTAGTCGACCGCCTCGTGAGACTCCTCGCTCCCGTCGACGGGAACGAGGACGAGGTCGATGTCGAGATCGGTCATACGCGAGTCGTCGTCGGGGGAGTTCAAAAAGCCCGCCCCATACGATCGGCGCGTCGGAGGCGTCGGCGGTCCCGTCACCGGGTCGGACCGTCGGCGGCGCCGGACCGGATCTCAGAAGCCCGAGAGCTCGCGCTGCGGCGTTTCGCGCCGCTCCTCCGGGGGCACGTTGGTCGCGACGATCTCGTCGACCGCGTCGCGGTTGTCGGCGTCGCTGTTGATCGCGCGGGTCGCGTCCTCTCGTTCGACGCTGAATCCCGCGTCGGCGTACGCCTCGTACATCACGCCGCTGTTGCTCACCACGACCCGGACCCCCGCCTCGTCCAGCTCGCCGGCGACGTCGAGCAGCCGGCGCTGGTCCTCGCGGTCGAACCCCTCGGCGCTGTACTCGTTGAAGCTCGCGGTCGCGCTCATCGGCTCGTACGGCGGGTCGAAGTAGACGAGGTCGCCGGGAGCGGCGGCGTCGAGGACGTACGCGAAGTCGCCGTTGCGAATCGTCGCGTTCGCGAGCACGTCGCTCGCGCGGCGGATCCGGTCGCGCTGGACCCAGTCCGGGTTCGCGTATCGACCGACAGGGACGTTGAAGCCGCCGTCGGCGTTCTCGCGGTAGAGGCCGTTGTAGCAGGTCCGGTTGAGGTACAACAGGAGGGCGGCCTCCGCTAAGGGGTCGAACTCGCCCTCGTAGGGGCGCCGGTTGAACCGCGCGCGCTGCTGGTAGTAGTAGCTCTCCACCCCGCGGCCGCGGGGCGTCTCCTCGGCGAACGGGAGCGACGGGTCCGGGTCGGCGTCGGGGTCGTCGAACGCCTCCAACCGCTCGATCAGCGCCTCCGGCTCGTCGCGCACCCGCTCGTAGAAGTTGACCAGCCGCGGGTTCGCGTCGTTGACCGTCGCGTCCGCGGGCTCCAGATCGAAGAAGAGGGCGCCGCCGCCGAGGAACGGCTCGTGGTAGCGGCCGTAGGAGGCCGGGAACCGAGCGTACAGCTCGTCGAGCAGCTGGCGCTTGCCGCCGGCCCACTTCAGGATCGGCTCGGCCATGCGATGTCGGGACTCCCCCGCGGCGGCGTATAAACGTCCCGGGCTCGGTCGTCGACCGACCGGACCCCGGTCGTCGGCCGGCCCGCCGCCGGAGTCAGTCGTCGGCCGGCTCGCCGTCGGGGTTCGGGAGGTCGGCGACGTGGGCGGCGGCCTCGTCGAAGTTCGGTCCCGGCGCGATCGTTCCGGCCTCGCGGTCCCACTCGATGTACCCGGCCTCCTCTAACGCGGGGAGGTGACTCTCGACGAGCTCGTCGGCGATCTCGTCCGCCCGGCCGCGGACGCGGAGGTCCGCGACCGTCTCGACCGTTCCGTCGGCGAGCCCGGCGACCGTTCGCCGCGCCTGCGCCGCGTCGAGCACCGCCGGCCGTACAGAGGGGGAATCGTGTGTCGTTGACATCGCTGTTCGTATCCCACGTTAACGCGTGACGGGATAAAAGTACGGGAGGTAAACCACTAAAGAAAGAAGACGTGCGGCGCCCGGATCGGGAAGTCGCGTCGGTCGGCCCCCCGCCTACCGCACCCGCAGGGTCCGGTGTAGCGTGTAGCCGGCGACCACGAGGAACACGAACGGGAGCCCCGTGAGCGGGTGTGCCAGCAGCGACCCGGCCGCGAGGATCAGGTACCCCTTATCCGGCGGCGACCACGCGGTCCGACTCCGCATCGTCGCCAGTTCGGTCGCGAACGCGTAGAGGAAGCCGCCCGCGACGGGGAGCCACAGCGCCGCCGCCAGGATCGCCCCGATCGACGTGCCCGCGACCGCGACGACCCGACGGGGCAACCACGCGATCGCGGCCGCGTACTCCGGCTCGACGAGCGCGCGGGCGGCGATCGACGCCGGCAGGTACAGCGCGGCGACCGCGACCGTCGTCCAGAAGGGGACGTTCGACCGCGACGCTCCTGGCGGCGAGCGGACCATGCGGTATCGCGGGGACGGGGCGGGAGAAACCCTCCGATTCCGGGTGCCAACCGGTCGCCGTCGCCTCCCACGGCCGGCCGTTCCGAGGAAACGTTCCAGTTTCGAGAGAGGAGTACGACAGTGTGACATGGTACTCGTTACACCCCGTTAACAATCGTTTGAAACGCTCTGAGTGAGTGATCCGTGGTAACGTTACTCAGAAACTATACGCAATATGAAAGGTTTTTACTCCCGCGCGACGGAGGGGAAGACATGCAACCGATGAACGGCGGATACACGGCGCGCGCGGTCGCGGCCGGCTCCGACGGCCCCCCCGACGGGGGCCTCGTCGTCTCGCTCGCGTTCCTGGCACTGATCGCGCTCCCGCTGCTGGTGGCCTCCTTCCCGCTCGTCTCCGCGGGGCTGCTCGCCGGCGGCGTCGCCCTCGTCGCGCTGGGGCGCTCGCTCGCCCGCCACGTCGACCGCGGAACCGTCCGAGAGATCAGCCTGCCGGGCCTCGGCACGGTCGAGTACCGCTTCACGCGGGGCTAGGTCGGTCGCCGTCCGCTGTTCCCCCTTCTGATTTTCACGCCGAAAAGCCGTCGCTACAGCCCGTGCACGACGCATTCGCCCGCGTCGAGCCCGTTCGCGATGGCGGCGTGGAGCCGCCCTTCGCCGGCGACCCAGTCGCCGAGCAGATGGAGGTCCTCCCGCCGGGCGGAGTCGATCGGCCCGCGGTCGACGCCCCCCTCCGGGAGCGCGTAGCGCCACCCCTGGTGGTCGGTCCACGCCGGGTCGGCCAGCCGCTCGTCGCCGACGATCGCGGCGGCGTGCTCCGCGAGGTCGGCGACGTTCGCGGCCGGGTCGTCGTCGTAGCGCTCGACCGACCACTCGTCGTTCGCCTGGACGACGAGCAGCGTCTCGCCGTCCGGGACGTGCCCCGCCTTGCACTCCTCGCGGGAGATCCAGCCGACCGCGTGCTCCTTGTCCGTGTTGACGAGCCCGTAGTAGGGCAGGTCGACCGCGAAGGGGTAACGGAGCACCGCGGTCCACACCGACCGGTACGCCACGTCGCCCACGGCGTCGACGAGCGCCCCGCGAGTCGACGACTCCCACTCGGCGTCCCGGAGCAGTTCGGCGGTCTGCGGCGCCGGCGGATTCAGGAGGAGGACGTCGAACGGCCCCCACGTCTCGCCGTCGGCGTCGTCGAGCTCCCACCGCTCGCCGGCCCGGCGGACGGTCTCGACGCGGGTCCGGCGGTGGACCGTCGCGTCGGTCCGACCGAAGAGGCGCTTGGCGATCTGGGTGAGCCCGCGCCGGTAGCTCCACTTGTGCTCGTCGGCGTCGCGGCCGGGCGACACCGCGCCGTCGGCGTCGAAGGTGTACACCGGCTCGGTGACGTCGACGAGCCCCTCGTCGTCGAGCGTCTCAGTGACCAGCTCGACGACGCGCTCGTCGTCGGACTTCAGGTAGTTCGCGCCGTAGTCGTACGTCAGGTCCCCCTGGCGACGGGTCGCCGCGCGGCCGCAGAGCCCGCCGGACTTCTCGAGCACGGTCACGTCCGCTTCCGGCGCCGCCTCGTCGACGACGAACGCCGCGGCGGCCGCGCCCGCGCCGGCGCCGACGATGCCGATATCGGTCATAACAGTCGTACGGGACGCGGTCACTTAACCCGTCGTCTCGCGGAGCGCGGCGCGAGACGCAGGACGAAGCGACCGCGGGCTCAGTCGTCGGCGCCGACGATTATCACGGGCGCGGCGGCGCCGCGCTGGACCCGGACGGGAAGCGTCTCGGGGCGGACGAGCCGGTCGAGCCCGGTGCGGCGCGCGGAGTCGACGACGATCAGGTCGGCGTCGTGGGCGTCGGTGTCGGCGGACATGGGTGGTGGGTGCCGGACTCGCCCGTTCGCGGGCGCCGGTCGTGTTCGGTATCGCCTACGAGCGGCCATCTCTAAACGATTTTCGACAGTATATACAATCATCATTATCTATCCGATCGCGATTCGCCGGGCGAGTCCCGATCTGTAACTATCTATCCCCGTTTGTTCCACGGACGACCACGGAACCGACGAGGCAAGTACGGCTCCAACGACGCGTTTTAATCGATCAGTCCGAACAGTACCGGTACGAACGCGAGCGGCGCGGCGAATCGGTCCCCGCGGCGCGATCCGAGGCACACGACATGACACCGAACACCACGACGCGGTCGACGGACGGCAACGATGGGTGACGAGGACGGGAGCGACGGGGCGTCGGGTCCCCCCGACGAGGGAGACCCCTCGACGGCCTCCGCCGGCGACGACGCTGCCGGCGACGACGCTGCCGGCGACGACCCCGCGGTCGACGAGGCGGACGGCGAGATGGATTACGCCGGCCGGGCGTCGTCGATCCTCGGCTTCTCCCGGTGGTGGCAGATCGTCGCCGCCGCGGGGATGATGGCCGCCGTGAGCCCCTACCAGTACGTCTGGTCGTCGATCGAGCAGCCGCTCGCCCAGAGCCTCGACATTGCGCTGCCGGCACTCGGCGCGGTGTTCTCCTTTTACGTCGTCTTCCAGTCGCTCTCGCAGTTCCCCGCCGGGAAGTGGCGCGACAGCCGCGGGCCGGGCGCGCTCACCTTCCTCGCGGCGCTTCTGGCCGGGGGCGGGTACATCGGGCTGGCGTACGCGACCGCCGTCTGGCAGCTGTACCTGCTGTACTCCCTCGGCGCGGTCGGCGTGGGGATCGTGTACACGGTCGCGGTGAACACCGCGGTCAAGTGGTTCCCTGACCGCACGGGGCTGACGACGGGTATCGGCACGATGGCGTTCGCGGGCGGGAGCGCCCTCGTGGTGCCGTACGTGCGCGCGAACGCGACCGTCGCGGCGTACGGCGACGTGCTCCGGAACGTCGGGGTCGGCATCCTCGTCGTCACGCTCGTCGGCGCGTACCTCCTCCGGGACCCGCCGGACGACTGGCTCGGGCTGGAGGACCGGGAGGACGACGGAAACGACGACGGGCTCGCGGCCTCCCTTCGCGGACGCGCCTACACGACCCGAGAGATGCTCTCGACGTGGCAGTTCTGGCTGCTGTACGCGATGTTCGTCGCGATGGCCGGCGCCGACCTGATCGTCATCGCCAACGTCGTCCGCTTCGCCGAGCAGTTCGGGCTGGCGGCGGTCGTCGCGACCGCGGCGGCGACCCTGCTCCCCGTCGCCGCCGGCGTCTCGCGGATGGTCCTCGGGGAGGCGTCTGACCGATTCGACCGGAAGAAGGTGATGGCCGCCTCCTTCGTGCTCGCCGGGGTGTTCCGCCTCGCCCTGATCGCCGCCGGACGCGCCGAGGCCGGGATCGCCTTCGTCGCGCTGGTGATGGCGGCGATGTTCTTCTCCTCGCCGCTGTTCGTCTACTTCCCGTCGGTGATCGCCGACTACTACGGCGCGCGGAACTCCTCCGGCAACTACGCGGTCCTCTACACCGCGAAGGTCGGCGGCGGCGTCTTCGCCGGCACCGTCACCGGCTACCTCGTCGCCTCGTTCGGCTGGGTCCCGACGTTCGCGCTCGGCGGCGGCCTCGCGATCGCCGCGGGACTGGCGGCGCTCGTCCTCCGCCCGCCGAGCGGCTCGGGAATGGAGACCGAGGCGCCGACGGCGGCGGACTGAGGCCGAGCCGGCGACCGCGTCCGCTTCTCCCGGCGAGGTCATCCGCCTCTCCCGGTCGCACTCGGGCGATTCCCCTCAGACGATTCCCCTCGCCAGCGACCCGATCAGGGTGAGACCGAACGCGGCGGCGACCGCGACGTAGACCACGGGCCGCATCTCGGGAAGGGTCCCGGCCGCGGGCCCGAGCGAGACCGCGAACGCGACGAGCGCGAGCGCGCCGGTCCCGAGCGCGTACGCGACCCCGCGGCGGAACGTGGGCGCGACGAGGGAGGCGGCCGCGCCGGCCGCGACGAGCCCGAGCCAGTGGGCCGACGCCAGCGCGAGGCCGAGCGCGACGGCGACCGCGAGGGCGACGGCGCGGGCGCGGGACCCGCGTCGAACGCGAGCGAGCGGGGAGGGAGAAGCGGGAGGGGACGGCGCCCCGGACGACGCGGAGGCGCCCCCCGTCTCGTCGTCGCTCACGACGACTCACCTCGGAAGGCGACCGTCTCGCCGTCGTCACCGTCGGGATCGAGCGACATCGGCTTCTGGTCGTTCGCGAGCCAGGCGCGGAGCTGGTCGTCGTAGTGCTCGGAGAAGTAGCCGCCCGAGTTGCCGCCGGGGAGCACCGCCGTGGCGTCCTCGCCGGGGCGGACGACCATCCGCCAGCTCGACCCGACCGCGTCGTCGAACCGGTAGTTCATCACCGTCGCCGGGGAGCCGTCCGCGGGGAGCGCCGGGTAGTTCAGGAACGGGGCCTCGCCGCCGAGCGGGTGCGAGATCGCCGCCGTCGTGTTCCGGTCGCCGTACGCCTCCCACCCCGCCTCGTCTATCTCGTCGAGCGCCGCCGAAAGCGCGGCGGTCATCGCCTCCTCCCGCGAGCGGTCGGCGAACAGCGGGTCGTCGGGCGGCAGCGTCGCGAGCACCCAGTCGTTCGGGTAGTACGCCTCGCCGAGGTCGACGCCGTCGAAGGCCGGTCCGAAGACCAACTCCCGGAACCGGTCGAGCCACCGGTCGAAGAGCAGCGCGCCGCGGGAGTCGGCGGCCATCCGGCGATCCCACGCGTCGAGGGTCGCGACCGCCTCCCGGGCGCGCTCGGAGGCGGCCGAGCCGTTCGCGCCCTCCGCTCCCTCCTCCTCGACCGCCGCCACGAGGTCCGGAACGAGCTGATCCGCTCGCCCGTCGCGTACGTCTCGCTGGAGTTCGCGGTGGAACGCGGGGTCGACCGGATCGTCTCCCCCGACCGCCGCGTCGAGGCGCTCGGCGATGCGCGCGCCGCGGTAGGGGGGCGCGTAGTCGACCCCGACGTAGTGGGTCGGATCGTCGGTCACGCGCTGGTTGGCCGTCGAGAGGACGTCGGGGTCGATCGCGTGCGGCTTCTCCTCGAAGGGGACGAACCCCGCCCACGTCGAGCGGCCGAACGGCTCGAACCCCTCCCACTCCCCCTCGCCCGCGGAGCCGTCGAAGACGCGGTCGCCGGCGACGACCTCGCCGTCGATCCGACGGATCGGGAGCTGTCCGGTCGCGTAGTACATGGTCCGACCGTCGGCGTCGGCGTACGCGAGGTTCTGGGTGGGGAGGTCGAACTTCCGCGTGGCCGCCAGCGCGTCGTCGAACCCGTCGGCGCGTCCCAGTTCGTCGATAGCGAGCGTCGTCCGCGTCGCGGTGTGTCCGGTCCACGCGACGCCGACGTGCCGGCCCTCGCGCTCGATGAGGGGGCCGTGAACCGTCCGCTTGACCTCCAGTGTGCGGTCCTCGCCGCCGGCGACGGGGATCTCCCGCGTCTCGGTCTCGAACTCGCGCCACTCCCCCTCGTAGCGGTAGCGCTCGCCGGCCTCGTCGACCTCGTAGCGGTAGCAGTCGAGCACGTCGGCGCCGACGTTGGTGAACGACCACGTCGCGCGGTCGCTCGCGCCGGCGATGACGAAGGGGACGCCGGGGAACGTCGCGCCCCGAACGGAGCGCTCGGGCGTCTCGACGCGCTGCTCGTACCACAGCGGCGGGGCCGAAAGCGAGAGGTGCGGGTCGTACGCCACGGTCGGCGTCCCGCTCGCGGTGTGCTCGCCGGCGACGACCCAGCTGTTCGAGCCGACGCCAGTCGGTGACTCGAAGCCGGAGAGCCAGTCGGTCAGCGTCGGATGTATCGGGTCGGGAGAGTTCGAGACGGCGGAGGGGACGCGGTCGCGCCACCGTTCCCGCTCGCCTCCCGCGTCGAGCCGATCCTCGTCGCCGTCGAGGATCGGCGCGTCGTGGTCCAGCCGACGCGGGAACAGCGCCGCGGCCCGTCCCTCGCCGAGCCGGTCCGCGACCAGCGCACGGCGGAGCCCGGCGAAGCTCCCCGTGAGCGTCCACGAGATCTGCTTCTCCATCAGCAGCGTGTCGACGGGGGTCCACGGCGCCGGCTCGTAGCCGAGCAGTTCGAACTCGATCGGGAGCGTCTCGGCATCCATCGCGGCGTTGACGCCCGCCGCGTACGCCTCGACGAGGGGGCCGGTCTCCGTCTCGCGCACCAGGTCCCACGTCGCCTCGGCGGCCGCGGTAAAGCCCATCGCGACGTTGAACTCGTCGCTCTCGACGGTCGCCGCGCCGACGACCTCGGAGAGCCGCCCGCGCATGACGCGGCGCTGGAGGTCCATCGAGAACAGGCGGTGGAACGCCTGCAGGTAGCCGACCGCGAAGTACGCCGCGGCCTCGTCGTCGGCCTCGACGTGGGGAACGCCGCGGTCGTCGACGCGGACGCTCGCGTCGCCGTGCGGGCTCTCGATGCTCTCGGGGAGCGACCGGTCCGCCGCGTCCCACGCGTCGCCGGAGAGCGGCGCGAAGGAGTCGAGGAGGGCGGCGACCTCGGAGCGCGCCAGCCCGGCGGTGCCGGCCGCGAGCGCGGCGGCGAGGAGGGCCCGGCGGGTCGTGTCGTTCGTCACCTCGTGACAGAGCCGTGGCGGCCTCATGATTTTTCGGGTCGATGAGGACGGTCGGGTCGGCCCCGCGGGAAACGTACATCCCTCGGCCGGCCCAAGCGGTGATCGATGGAAGTCGCGCTGATCACGGTGGGCGACGAACTGCTCTCGGGCGACACGGTGAACACGAACGCGAACTGGCTGGCGGGGGAGCTGAGCGACCGCGGGGTCGCCGTGGCCCGGATCCTCTCCGTGCCCGACGATCGGGCGGCGATCGCCGAGCACGTGCGCGAGCACGCCGCGGCGTTCGACGCCGTGATCGTCACGGGCGGGATCGGCAGCACGCCGGACGACGTGACGATGGAGGCGGTCGCGGACGCGTTCGACCGCGAGATGGTCGCCACCGACCTCACGCGCGAGTCGGTCGATCGCCGGCTGGCCGCGATCCGCGAGCGCGTCCCCGACCGCGAGTTCGACGTCGACGCGGAGGCGGAGGCGGCGGTCCCGGAGGGGAGCCGCCCGCTCGTGACCGAGGCGGGGCTCGCCCCCGGCTGCGTGATCGAGGGCGTCTACGTCATGCCGGGCATTCCGGACGAGCTGAAGGCGACGTTCGCGACCGTCGCCGACGAGTTCGCCGGCGACCGGCGCTCGCGGTTCCTCTACACCGTGGAGCCCGAGTCGAACATCGTGCCCGCGCTGCGGGAGGCGATGGAGCGGTTCGACGTCGCCGTCGGCTGTTACCCCGACCGCGAGGCCGACCACAACCGCCTCAAGGTGACCGCGACCGACGACGACGCGCTCGAGGAGGCCGCGGCGTGGCTGCTGGCGAACGTGAACGCGAGCGAGACGCCGGTGCGACGGAACTGGGACTGAGACCGGGCAGAGACGTCCTCGCGGTCGTGTGCGACGCGCGCCACCGCGGACGGACCTTGATGAGGGTGGCCGTCGTCGTCGGGGCCATGCAGGAGTTCGACTTCCTCGTGATCGGGTCGGGGTCCGGACTGGACGTGGCGAACGCGATGGCCGGCCGGGGGAACTCGGTCGCGGTCGTCGAGGAGGGGCGGCTCGGCGGGACCTGTCTCAACCGCGGCTGCATCCCCTCGAAACAGCTCCTCTACCACGCCGACGTGATGGAGACGATCGAGGGCGCCGGCGCCTTCGAGATCGACGCCGAGGTCAACGGCGTCGACTTCGCGGAGATCGTCCGGAAAGTGAACGAGGACGTCTCGGAGAGCTCCGACTCCATCCGACGGGGGCTCTCCTCGTCGAACGCCCACGACCTGTTCGAGGGGACCGGGCGGTTCGTCGACGACCGCACCGTGGAGATCGTCGAAGGCGACGACGCGGGCGCCACGCTGCGGGCCGACACCGTCCTCGTCGCCACCGGCACGCGCCCCTCGATCCCGCCGATCGAGGGGATCGAGGACGTCGACTACCTCACGAGCACGGAGGCGCTCCGGCTGGAGACGCCGCCGGAGCACCTCGTGATCGTCGGCGGCGGCTACATCGCGGCCGAACTCGGCCACTTCTTCGGGACGTTCGGCAGCGACGTGACGATCGTCGGCCGGCGCGAGCACTTGCTCCCGGAGGCTGACGCGGAGGTCGGCGAGGCGTTCACCGACCGCTACGCCGACCGGTTCGACGTGTACACCGGCTACGAGGCCGTCGCCGCCGACGAGTCCGGCGGCGAGGTGACGGTCGAGGCCCGGCCGTACCCCGAGGCCGACGCGGTCCGCGCGGGCGGGGAAACGGTCGGCGTGCCCGACGAGGCAGAGAGCGTGACGGTCTCGGGCGACGCGCTGCTCGTCGCCGCGGGCCGGCGCCCGAACACCGACGCGC
>NZ_MWTG01000018.1:338548-541631 GCF_059752555.1 Halorubrum sp. B52
CCTCGGCGACGAGCCGGAACCCGTCGACTACTCGGCGATGCCGTTCGCGGTGTTCGCGTCGCCGGAAGTCGCCGGTGTCGGTGCGCGCGAGCAGGACCTCCGGGCGGCCGACGCGGAGTACGCCACCCGCACCTACGCGTACGACGAGACCGCCCGCGGGAGCGCGATGCACGCCGACGGCTTCGTGAAGGTCCTCATCGACCTCGACGGAAACATCGAGGGGTGTCACATCATCGGGCCCGAGGCGTCGAACCTGATCGAGGAGGTCGTCGTCGCGATGACCGCCGGCTCGGGGACCGTCGCGGACATCCGCGACGCGGTACACATCCACCCCGCGCTCTGCGAGGTCGTCGATCGGGCCTTCTCGGGCCAGTTCTCTCGCGGTGGTGGTCACGACCACGGGCATCATCATCACGGCTAGGCGTCACAGCTACTCCGCGGCCGAACACGGCGATTTCCGGGTCGGCCGAGCGGTTTTGTCGCTTCCCACCGAACTCCTCTTATGAACGACTGCGGTCACCTCTCTCGGCGTCGACTGTTAGTCGATCTCGGGAGCGGCGGCGTACTGGTGGCGCTGGCCGGCTGCGCCGAGAGCGACACCGGTACCGAAGCCGACACCGACGCCAACGGAACCGAATCGGAACCACCCGCTGCCGACGACCTCGACCTCCGAGAGGCGAACGTCGTCGACGTCGCGTTCGAGGCGACGGACGGCGGCTACGCGTTCGACGTGACGCTCCACCACGACGACGACGGCGAGGAGGGCTACGCGAACTGGTGGCAGGTCGAGCGACTCGACGGGACACGGCTCGGTCGGCGGGAGCTGCTCCACGCTCACTCCGAGCAGCCGTTCACGCGGTCAGAGACGGTCGCGATTCCCGACGACGTCATCCGGGTCGTCGTCCGCGGTCACGACCAGACGCACGGCTACGGCGGGGTGGCGGCCCTCGTTGCCATCGATGACGGGTCGGTACGGTTCGTCGACCAAGGACCCGAGCCGCGGTCGTTCGACGCCGAGGACTTCTCGTAATGCGCTCCGACGAACCTGACACGCTATCGCGTGCCGAGAAGGTATTCCGAACACACACCCGCGGACGGGTTTTGTACGTGTGTGTTTTATAAGCGAACACGATGGCAAAAGCAGCAATCGTGATTCTCGCCGGCAACGAATCGCACTCGGACTACGGTCGCCTCGCGAACGCGCTCGAAGCAGCGAAGGAGTTCGCCGAGAACGACGACGACGAGCTGGAACTGATCTTCGACGGCGCCGGGACCCAGTGGATCCCGGAGTTGGAGGACGAGGAGAGCGATTACCACGAACTCTACCAAGCGGTTCGTGACGACGCCGCGGTCTGTGACTTCTGTTCCGGCGCGTTCGGCGTCGAGGACGCCGTCTCCGACGCCGGCCTCGTCACGCTCGACGACCACGACGGTCACCCGAGCATCCGCTCGCTCGTCGACGACGACTACGAGATCATCACGTTCTAAGCCGCCGAAGGGGCCTCACCGCCTCGCGGACGATCACCGTTTTTTGACATCCGTTTCGAACAGCCACGCATGGACACGTCTACGTTCGTCGATCCGGACGGTCACCCCGTGACGGCGGTCACAGCCGCAGAGATGCGGGCGGTCGACCGCGTTGCAGTCGAGGAGGTCGGTCTTGATTTACCCCGGATGATGGAACACGCCGGTCGAGGGCTCGCTGAGGCCGTTCTTGAGGTCCGATCGAGCAGCCGGAGCGAACTCCCCGTCACGGTCCTCGCCGGCAACGGCGGGAACGGCGGCGGCGGGCTGGCATGTGCTCGCCATCTTGTGAATCGGGACCTCCCCGTCCGAGTTGTTCTCGACCGAGCCCGGGCCGAAGTCGACGGCGTCACCGCGGAACAGCTCTCGATACTGGAAGCGATGGATGTGTCGGTCGAATCGGTCGACGGCGACTCCGACCTCGACATCGACGCGGCGCTCGAGGGTGTCGTCATCGACGCGCTGATCGGCTACGGACTGACGGGCCAGCCCCGCGGCGACACGGCGAAATTGATCGAGGCCAGCGGCGGCGCGTCGGAAGCGACCGTGTCGCTTGATGTCCCCTCAGGCACGAACGCGACGACGGGAGAGAGGCCGGGAGTCGCGGTCGAACCGGACCTCACGGTTACGCTCGCGCTCCCAAAAACCGGGATCGCGACGGTCGGCGGCAAGCTTCGACTCGTCGATCTCTCGATTCCCTCGTCGGTGTACGACCGCCTCGACATCGAGTACAGCAACCCGTTCGGCGACGAGTTCACCGTCCCGCTGTCGACGAGGTGATGCGAGGAGCGTACGGTAGGGACCTATTCGTCCGCCATCTTGTACGCCAGTCGGTGCGGCATCAGCGCCCGCGTTCGGACGATGGCCGCGAGCGCGGCGAAGATCCTGACGAGGACGTGCGCGACGTCGCCGACCTCACCGGGGTCGAGTACGGGGGTGTGGGCGTGGCAGAACGTCGGCGGTGGCCGCGGACCCGACCGAGAGCGCCGGCTCGGCGAAGACCGGCGACTCAGTCGAGCGAGTCGGATCGGTGGAACGCGTCTGGACCGTGGTCGTCCAGCCAGGTGAACGCGTAGAGTCGTCGCGCCGCCACCCGGTCGAGCCGGCGTCCGTCCGCCGCGGCGCCCGTGTGAGGGTTCCACGTCGTCCCGTCGCCGACGACGCCGGCGTCGGTCGTCTCGAAGTCGTGACCGGGGTCCGCGTACGCGTGGATACCGCCGTCCGTCGCGAAGGCGACGACGTCCCGGTGGCCGACCGTCGCCCGCGCGACGCCGCCGGCCTCTCGGGCCCGGGAAAACGCGAAGCCGACCGCGTCCCCGTCGAACTCGACGCCGACAACGACGGTTTTTGGGTCGAGGTCCGCGGGTCCGTGCCACTCCCGAGTGTCGGCCGCGCCGCGGTGCGCCGCGAGACCGAACCCTTCGCTCGAGGCGTACGCCTCGTACGGTAACTCGGCGTAGTCGATCGGGGCGGGCTCGTCGCCGTCGCTCGCGGCCTCGCTCTCTCCTCCCGGCGGGTCGAGGACGACGCCGTCCGGGTACGACTCGCGGGACTCCCGGGCGGATAACACGGCCGCTGGGCGGACAGCGAGCGATTCGCCCTCGAACGCACCGGCGATGCACTCGCCGGTGGACTGCTTCCACTCGCTTCCGGTCTCTCGATCGTACATCACGAGATCGTCGTCCGCGAGCTTCCCGGACACGCCGAACTCGAGCGTCCGCCCCGCGTGGCTCCGGTCGTACACGACCGCGCTTCCGCAGAGCGGACACCACGTGACGGCGATCGGGTCGCCGCCGTCATCGTTGCCGAGGTTGTCGTTCACGATCTCGTGGAACTGGAGGTACCGCACCGGATACGCGCGCGGCGGATCGGCGGCTGTTACGGCCACGACCGCGTCTTCGGGGTCCCCGTCGTACGCGCCGCTAAACCGAGGCTCGTCGACGCTCGGGATCGCGTCTCGGGGTAGGACTCGTCGGACGTTCACGTCGGCGACTGGCGCTCGCCAGACATAACTCGGTCGTCCGCGGGTTGGGACCGCCGCCGCACAGCGCCGCGTCGCTTATTCGACTGGCCGCGCACTGCCGGGTATGAAACGCGTCCGCGTCGACGACGTGGAGAACTCGCTCCAACCGGCCGCGGTGATGCGACCGCTCACCGACGCGCTCGGGCTCACCGACATGGCTGTGAACTACTACGAGCTCGAACCGGGCGACAGCTTCGCGTTCGCCTACCACAGCCACGAGATCCAAGAGGAGGCGTTCTACGTCATCTCCGGCACCGCGACGTTCGAGACCGAGGAGGGGCCGGTCAAGGTGGGAGAAAACGAGATCGTGCGGTTCGGCCGCGACGAGTTCCAGCGCGGCTGGAACCGCGGCGAAGAGCCGGTCCGCGCGCTCACGCTCGGCGCCCCGCTGGAGTACGGGACCCAAGAGAAGCTCCGGTACTGCGCGGCGTGCGACGCCGAGACAGACACCGACCTGCGCACCGCGCCGGACGAGGACGACGCCGTCGTCGCCGAGTGCGTCGAATGCGGGGCCGAGACGGGGCGCTGGTATCGCGGCTCGATGGACGGAGAGGTGCCGTGAGGATCGGCGGCAACGCGCCCGCCCCCTCCCTCACGCCGTCGCGTGATACCGCTACTCTGACGGCCGGGAGACGCCGAGCGGCTTCCGACAGTTCTTACAGAGGAACAGGTCGTGGTTCTCGTAGAGCTGGAACGAACCATCGTCCTCCGGTTCGATCTCGGCGACTTCGCCCTCCGTTTCGAGGTCGTCGGTCGAGTCGATGCTCGCCCCGCACTCCGGACACTCTAGTGTGTCAGTCATACTCACGCATGCACCTCGTCAATACATAAACCTAGCCGGCTACTGCGGCGGTGACACACACGCGGTCCCGGCGCACCGCGCGGGGGCGCCCGAAACGGCGATTCGGTGAGGTCGCGCCGCCGCGAGCGGATCGCCTCTTCAGTCCCGGTACGCACAGTGGAACCCGGCGGCGTGCCGGTAGAACGCCGGGATCACCGTTCCGCGCAAATCGGCGCCGGGTTCGTCCACGAACTCGATACCGACCCAGGCGCGGGCGTCGTCGACGGCGGCCTCGACGTGCGGCGGGAGCTCGTACGCGTCGGTCGCGGTGAGATACGATCGCGTGAACGCGTCCGCGAGACGGTCGAGGAAGCGCTCGGCCGGCTCGAAGCTGTCCCAGCCGTCGGCGACCAGCCGGTAGTAGGTTCGCCGGATCAGTTCTGACCCATCGTCGATGCCGTGGTCGTCGAACGACGCCGTCGTCGTACAGTCGTCGGTTCCGTCGTCTCTATTCGTGTAGTCTGTGCTCTCGTCCATACGAATGAAGACGGGTAGTTACTATAAGTAACCACCATGCGCGTGCGCCTCAGTCGCACACCCGGACTGATCTCATTCCCGGCGCAAGCTGGTCGGTGCTCAAAGAATTGCTAACTTTCGTGTACGAGGCGGCCCTAGCCCGAACGATGAGTGTCCGTGGCCGTCCGATCTCGTTCTGGCTCCTACTTCTGCTGCTTGGACAGCTATCGGTTCGCGCGCTCGCCGGTGGCACAGCGCTACTCGTGGCCCCGTCCGGCGAACTCGTGGGACTGCCGACCGGGCCGCTCGACAACGCACCGATCGAGAACTTCCTCCTTCCCGGTTTCGCGTTGTTTCTGGTGTTCGGTCTGGTGTCATCGATCGTCTGTTACGGCCTCTACACGCGGCGAGCGTGGGCGCGGCCGGGAGCGATCGGTGTCGCGCTGGCGCTCCTCGTCTGGGTGGTCGTGGAGGTCGTCGTCGGGTTCTCCCGGCCGACGCTCTACCTGAACGTCGCGACTGCGATCGGTGTCGCGGGGACCGCTCTGTCCCCGGCGGTACGTACCGACCTACGGGACGAGAGCGCGTAAGCCTCCGGATCCCTTAATTGCCGTCCGGCAATGCCGGTCCGGTGTCTTCCGTGTCCGGCGCTCAGCAACTCAGATCCGAATGAAATGCGGCCGCTGGAACAGTTTACGGGCTAAGACGTTCGGCGGAGACGGAGTGAAACAGGAAGACGCGTCGACGGCCGCCGCGGTCCGGAGGCCGTCGGACCGTCTCAGCGCTCCCCGTCCTCACTCCAGCGCCGCCCGAATCTTGTCGGCGCCCGTGACGCCGACGAACCGCTCAACCTCCTCGCCGCCGCGGTAGATCGCGATCGTGGGGATCGACCGGACGCCCCCCTCGGCAGCGAGTCCGTTGTGCTCGTCGGTGTCGACGCCGAGCACCGGGGCATCGATCGTCCCGGACAACTCCTCGAGGATGGGCGTTTGCTGCTTGCAGGGGCCACACCAATCCGCGAAGTAGTCGACGACGACCTGGTCGTTCTCCGCGATCGTCTCCTCGAAGGACGCCGCGCTTTCTACGTGGATGATTCCGCCCGCCTGTGCGCCGTCGCCGGAAGCCGCGTCGGATGACATACGTGATTGGAGGATTCCCGACGGTATATCGGTTCCCGAACCGCGCGGTAAGCGGGTTACCGACAGGTCACCGACCGCGAGAACCCCCCTCTATCGTGTCGGTTGGTAACACAGATAAATTTCCGCCACGATCTTATCAACTAGATAATCGTTCACCGACCATGCCAGTCGAGTCGAACGCGCCGTCGGTACCGAGCGACAAGGACGCGATCCTCAGCGTGCCGCGCGACGACGGTGCGAACGTCCTCTTGACCGCGAACAGATACGACGATCCCGAGCGCGGCCGCCACGGGGCGATCATCGAGGAGACCGACGCGGGTACGCGGTCCACGCGGAGACGGAGGCCGGCGAGGCTCTGACCGTCGACGGTGACGAGGTCCTCGTGGCGCTGGGACGACGGCCGAACAGCGACGACCTCGGCCTCGACGCGGCGGGCGTCGCGGTCGACGGGAACGGGTTCGTCGAGACCGACGAACGCCTCCGTACGACCGCAGAGAACGTCTGGGCGCAGGGCGACGTCGCCGGCAACGCCCAATTCAAACACTCCGGCGACTACGAGACCGAGTATACAGTCGCGAACGTCGTCCGCGGCGAGGGGCGGTCGGTCGACCTCTCCGCGATGCCGCACGCGATATTCACCGAGCCGCAGGTCACCGGCGTCGGGGCCACCGAGGAGGTGCTCGCGGAGGCGGACGTCGAGTACGCGGTCGGCCGGGCAGCGTACGCCGATTCCGCGATGGGGCGCGCGAAGAAGCTCGACGACGGGTTCGTGAAGGTGCTCGCCGCGCCGGACGGCGAGATTCTCGGTGCGCACGCGCTCGGCTACGAGGCCTCGACGCTGCTCCACGAGGCGGTACTCGCGATGCGTTCGGGGCTCACCGTCGACGAAGTCGCCGGCGCGATCCACGCCCACCCGACGCTGAGCAAGATCGTCGAGGCGGCGTTCCAGAACATTGCGGAGTGAGCGGGACAACCCGCTGGGATTCGTCCGGGTGGGCGTTCGGGAGCGCGGCCCGATCGGTCGAGCGTCGGGCGATCCGGGCGACTGATGCGCATTTCAGCGATCGAGGAGAGGAAACGGTAGACGAGGCAAACGCGAGGGCCGCGTCGAACGGCCGGATTCGCTCCCGCGCGCCGAGAGGACACTAATCCATGTGTGAGGAACCGACGGAGGGACGGGAGGGCACCGCCGAGTCGAGAGTCGACAATCGCCGGTCGTCGGTCGGGGAGCGGTACCGGAAGTTCTTCGAGCACAACAACGATGCCGTCATGATCGTCGACTTCGAGACCAAATCGTTCGTCGACATCAATCCGCGGGCGTGCGAACTGTTGGGTTACTCCCGCGAAGAACTCCTTTCGATAGATCCCGAGGAGATCCATCCGGACGACATCGGCCGGGTTCGCGAGGAGTTTATTTCGCAGGTCAAAACGGAAGGAACCGGCTTCACCGACGACCTGACGTGCCTGACGAAAGACGGAGACGAGGTCCCGACGGAGGTATCCGGAGCGGCGCTGGAGCCGGCAGACGAAGCCGATGCCGCGGCGGACGCCGAACCGAAGCAGATGGTCGCGATGCTCCGGGACGTGTCCGAACGCGTCCGAAACCGCCGGCAGTTAGAGGAGAAGGTCGAACGGCTCGACCGGTTCGCCGCCATCGTCTCGCACGACCTCCGCAACCCTCTCTCAGTGATTCAGGGGCACGCGGAGCTCGCCAGACAGGCCGGTGATTCCAAGCATTTCGACGCGATCGAAGACGCCGCCGACCGCATGGAGGAGATGCTCTCGGAACTTCTTCAACTCACCCGCGAGGGCGAATTGGTTCACGAGCGAACCGAGATCGATTTGGTGGCTATCGCGCGGACCGTCTGGGGCGACTGTGACATGGCGCCGGCGACCCTTGAGGTCGAATCGTCGACGACGCTCCGGGCCGACCGAGACCGACTCCACGAACTGCTCGTGAACCTCTTCGAGAACGCCCGCGACCACGGCGGGTCGTCGGTGACCGTCCGGGTCGGAGCGCTCGACGGAGCGGACCGGAGAGGCTTCTACGTCGCGGACGACGGTGCGGGCATCCCCATGGACGACGGGGACGGCGTCTTCGAGTGGGGTCACACGACGACAGGAGACGGGACCGGGTTCGGGCTGGCCATCGTCGCCGAGATCGTAGAGGCCCACAGTTGGGAGATCGAGGTCGGTGAATCTACAAACGGCGGGGCTCGGTTCGAGGTCACCGGTATCGACCGCTGACGCGGGGCCGTATGTCCCGCTACGAACGGACGGAATACAATGTCGACCATAATAAATTCACGGCGAACGTGCCCGTCTCGTGACTACCCGCGGCATGTATATTGATCTTTAATGAGATACTACAGAATATGGCCACAGACACGACCCAGCCGAATCCGAACCGCGACACCGCTGTCCTCGACTCCTACGCGATCTACGTCGACGATCGAGGCGTCGACATCTGGCAGTATCGCGTCGGCCTCGAGGAACCGGGCGGCGCTTGGCAGTTCGTCGAGACGCACGACGCCGGGGACGACCTCCGAGTGTCGCTCGAACTCGCGGTGTTGACACCCCCGTCCGAGAGCGGATACTGGGTGTACAGCAGGACCTATGACTGCGAAACCGATTGTAAATAGAGCGCGACCGAATCGCTCACGGTTCCAGTTCGAGCGAGTAGATCCGCTTCCGGGCGTCGGCGAACGAGATTCGCGACGAGACCAACGCGGCCTCTTCGAGCTGATCGAGCGCGTAACGGACGGTCCGCGGGGGGAGGAGCGTCGACTCGGCGAGGGCCGACTGCGTGCTCTCGCCCTCATACTCGAGGGTCTTCGCGACCAGTTTGGCGCTGGGCGAGAGGTCGAGAAGTTCCGGGGGTGCCGACCGCGCCGAGATGGTGGTTTCGTCCGGCATTACACGTGGAAATAGCCAGACGAACGTCTTAATCTTCGAGCGTTCGTGTGATAGACACACACAGGCAAAAACCGCGACTGACGCTGGCAGTCTCGGCTAACCACACGGAGGCGAGTCCTCGCCGCCGCGTCGAGACGACGACGGACGCGCAGGTGATCACTCCGTCGACGCCGCCCACTCCAGAAGCGGTTCGAGCCGCGTCCGTAGCTCGTTACCGTCCTCGGTGAGCGCGTACTCCACGCGGGGCGGAACCTCATTATACTGTGTTCGAGAGACGAGTCCAGCCTCCTCGAATTCGTCGAGTCGTTTCGAGATGGTCGAGGTGCTCGCCGTCGGAAGGTGCGCTTCGATCTCCACGAATCGAAGCGAGTCGTGAGCCCCGATGATACTGACGAGCTGCATCGCGTATTTTTGACTCAGTGTGCCAATAACACCCGTGAGCGGACAGTAGCACGTGCCGTCAACATCACAGGCGGGAGCTTCTGAGGTGGTATCTGCCATAGCTTTGTAGCCTCCAACTTACTCCATAGCTTTGGACTTCGAAGTATAAACGCTTCCTGTTGTAAAGTAAGCGTACACGTGACTAGCGACTTCCAATACGACCTCGTGATTCTCGGCGGTGGGGCCGCAGCATTCGCTGCGATCACCGAAGCGAGTCGTCGAGACCTCTCGACGGCGATAGTGAACACCGGCCTGCCGATCGGCGGGACCTGTGTGAACGTCGGCTGTGTCCCGAGTAAGCATCTACTCGCCGTCGCCGAGAACGGTGCTTCGGTGTCGGAGAATCCCTTTGACGCCGTTCGATACCCCGAGGATCCGACCATCGACTGGGCCGACGCCCTCGACGGCACCAACGAGCTCGTCGAACGGTTCCGGCAGGAGAACTACATCGATGTTGCCGAGCACTTCGAGGCCGACGTCTACGAGGGGTACGGCCAGCTGGTCGACGACACGAGCATTGAGGTTGTCGACGGCGCCGACGAGGGCGCACGCATCACTGGAAAAAAGGCGCTCGTCGCGACCGGAAGCTCACCGTGGGCACCGCCCATCGATGGCCTCGACGACGTTGACGAGCTTCGCTCGTCAGCCCATCAGACGCAGTCTGATGACGTCGACTACTACACGAGCGAGACGATCCTCGAAGAGCGCGATCTCCCCGAGAGTATCGTAATGCTTGGCGGCGGGTACATCGCGCTGGAGTGGGGCCAAATCCTCCACCACGTCGGCGTCGACGTGACGATTCTCCAGCGCTCCGATCACGTCCTCTCCGGGATGGAAGGACAACTCGGGCGTGAGATGCAGCGCGCGTTCGAGGAGGAAGGCATCGAAGTAATTACTGGCAACGACTTCCAGCGCGTCCGTACGTCAGCAGCCGACGGTGGAGCCGAAGCGATACAGGCAGGCGTCGCCGTCGAAACGACCGTCGACAGCACCGAACGAACGATCACCGGCGACGCGCTGTTCGTCGCGACCGGCGTCCAGCCCAACAGCGACGGGATCGGTCTTGAATTAGTAGGGGTGGAAACGGACAACAATGGAACGATCCACGTCGACGAGCACTTCCAGACGACGAATTCTCACGTCTACGCGGCGGGCGACGTGATCGGCGAGCCCGAACTCGAGACAGTTGCTGCCAAGGAGGGCAATCACGCCGTCAGGAACGCGTTCAGTGACGAGGGTGTCAGTATCGACTATGACGCAGTCCCCGCAGTTGTTTTCACCAGCCCGGAGGTCGCCGCAGTCGGCACAACCGAGCTGGAGTACACGGATGAGCACGGGACTTGTTCGTGCCGGACTGTTCAGATGGAGGATGTACCACGGGCGAAAACCGTCAAAGACACGGATGGTCTCGTGCAAGTCGTCAAGCACCACAAGACCGACGAGATTGTCGGCGTCCACATGGTCGGCCCCCATGCCGCCGACATGATCATGGAAGCGGTGCTGGCGGTGAAGTTCGGCCTCACCGTCGACGACATCATCGATACCGTTCACCCGTTCCCGACGTTCAGTGAAGCGTTCAAACAGGCTTGTCAAGCGTTCCGTAGGGATACATCGAAGATGAGCTGTTGTATCGAGTAGTGGTCTCCAAAACAAATATCGAACACTCCCGTTCTGAGCTGTTTGTTCTAACAGCCCGAGCGTTCGTGCGAACTCGTTTCACATCCGCGAAGACTGTTTAAGATGACTGCGCTCAGTCTTTACCAAGACCTAATGTTGGAACTCTACCGGCTTCCCGGCTGCCCGTACTGTGCGAAGGTCGAAAACCAGCTCGATGAATTAGATCTGGAATACGAGGCGCATAACGTACTCCCCTTTCGGTTTCTCCGATTCGATGTGAAATCGGTGAGCGGTCAGTCCGGGGTGCCGGTGCTCGTCGACCCTGAACACGGAATCGAGGGGCTGGCAGAGAGCGACGACATCGTCGCCCATCTCGAGAACACGTACGCCTGAGGTGGTTTCAGAAGGCCGTCGGGAATGGTATTCCTCCACACGCCGTTCTTTGACACCACTACAATGAGCGGCTCAATCGTCGGATTCGCTCTGGCAGGTCTTTTGCTCGCCGCGATGGCTTGGGGTCTCCGTCGCCGCCACGTTACTGTGACTGCGTCGGAGATTGCGGCGACACTTCCGTGGTTCGCAGTCATCGGTGTCGCGGTCGCTATCGGACGGTCGGTACCCATGTCGGGCCTAGCCGCTGGATTCTTTCTGAGTCCGACGGTGTACCTCGTGGTCGGGGGGCTCGTCTCAGGGTTGTGGGTGATACTGGATGCCGCCGATATACACGAGATTTCGCAGTGGACGGCCGTCAGCGGTGTCCTCACGGCTAGCGTCGTCGGGGGAGTGAGTCTCTTCACAGCTGATGGGCTCCAGTTGGATGTTTTCGTCTGGAACGCGGCTGCAATCGTGATGGCAATCGGTATCACTAGACTCGTCCTGCGAGCGCTTCAGAATCGACAGCTATCCACTCATGGGTGGCTCGGTAGTGGGGTCCTCTTTGCGCACGTTCTCGACGCGACGACCACGGGAATCGGACTCGAGCGCCTCGGGACGATCGAATGGAACCCGATCTCCGCGGCAATCATTCAGTTTGGAGACGGCGTCGGTCCATCCGGCGCCGTGCTCTTTCTTTTCGTGAAAATAACGGCCGCCATACTCGTCTTAGCCGCTCTCGACACAAACAGCGACCAGCTAGGCCGAGAGTCAGTGAGCCTACATGTCATCGCCGCTGGTGCCGGTCTCGTTCCCGCTGTCCACAATCTCACCCTGTTCGCGCTCACGACCTCCTGAGCGATTCCCTCCACTCCGCGGCAATAGTCGAGACACAACCACGCGCTCCTTCAGCACGGCCGTTGTTGAATCGGAGGCTATCGCCGTTCCTGATGTTCGAACTCGAACTCCTCCGATTGGATCATTTCTACCGTCTCTTCGATAGACGGCCGGTCGCCCCAGAACGTCCCGTAATAGGCGAAGCGAACAGTCCCAGTCGGATCGAGAATAATCGTCGCAGGTCGATTGATATACTCGGCGTGGACGGCGTACGCCATCGGATCGACGCCGTATTTCGCGCCGACAGTCCCTGCTCGATCGAGGAGGTGTGGCCACCAAATCTCCTCGGCGTACGACTCGATGAACGACTCCTCAGCGAACCAGTACTCCGGCTCAAGTTCCCGACCGACCATCACGCGACCGCGATACTGGCCGTGACATTCGATCGTCGCCACGTTGATATCCGCCGCCTGCAGTTCCTCACGAAGCTCGATCAGTTCGTCGAACTCGCGGTGACAAACTGGACACCAGTCAGCGAACACCCAAATCAGGACCGTCCACTCGTCTCCAATCGAGTCCTCCAAGTCCCATGTCCGTCCGTCAGTATCCGGCAGTACGAATGACGGCGCAGCCTCATCGACTGCCAGCTGTTCGAACGTGTCCTCGTCGAGATTTCGATAAGCGGCCTCCAGCTCGGGTTCGGCGACGGCGCCCTTTTCGATGCGGTCGATCGAAAGTTCGGCTTGATGACGGACGTCTTTCGAGTCGTCGTTCGCGTGCCGGTCGCGGAGCAAGTCCAGTGACTGGGTGGCACCGATTTGCCCCAAGGCGACGATCGCCTGCGATCGTGCAAGTGGGTCAGGATCTTCGCGGACCACCCGGTCGAGCGACTCCACCTCGCTCTGGGCTCGCAGAATTCCCAGCGCCGTTGCACAGACGTAGCGTACCTGTACGTTGTCGTCCTCGAGTCCGCCGGCGATTTCAGACGTTTTGGCGTCTCCGAGCCGAACGAGGTCGCGGACGGCGAGCCCGAGACAGCCAGAGAGATGCCGGCGAAACGGGGTTGATCACTCAGTGCAATCAGACGCCGAGCGTCTCAGCCAACTCATAGAAGGTCTCGATGGTGAGATTGGAGTCGGGACCGAAGGGTTCCCAAATACAGGAGGCCGATGCTCCGATCGGTACGGTTCCTACTCTCAGACCTGTATAATACTTGATCTGATTTTTTCCACGGTCTCGTCGTCCAGTTCAAGTTCGGGGTGTGAACTTTTCGCGTGTTCTTCCGCTTGAGCCATGACCTCTTCTTCAGTCTCAGCTTCAATGGTGGCGCTACATCCGTCTACGAGGCACTCGAGTCTCTGCATAGTCCAACTGTAGGACGTGTGTTACCGCATTATTGGTATTAACCCTCTAATGGCATATACGCATGTGCTACCCGACCGACTTCACGACCCCAAGGAGAACGGGCGTGTTCGCCATAGGTCGGCACGTTCAACGAACGGATGGTTCATCCGATTCGGCGGGAAGTAAGCGAAGCCGTCGTGCTGACTTCAGCCGCTGTATCTCGCACGACGGTCTTGGGATAAGACGGGCAGATCCGTTGTTCTACGTCAGTGTGTGAGTCCTCTGTACTAACCCAACGCAATAGAAACGGTCACTTCTGAGGATTCCAACGGAACCAATCTAGTTCAAAAATCACGCCAGTGAGCAGCGCGTCTACCTGCCGCCGGCGTGACTTCGCGACCTGTTTTTCGTGCCCCCAGAGAGGGCGAGGGCTCCTTCGAGAACCCTCAGAGGTGACCTTCAATGAGTCAACAACAGAGTCCCAACAACGTCTCGATCGACGAGATCCCGGTCGATATCGACAACACGCAATCAGCGGAGGTCGATCCCGCCGACGTCCCCGACGAAATCGAATCCATCACCCGTGGGCTCGCCGGTGAGCAGCCGCCGACGAATCCCATAGTGGTTCTCAAGGCGGCCCGGTGGTGGTACATTCACGGCAAGGGCGGCACGGATCCCGCCTTCCAATGGGCCATCGAGTGGGCACGTCACCTTGCGACCGACACCCCCAGTGACGTCGAGCGGTTCGACGAGTTCCTCGAGTACCTCGTCACGGTCGGCTTTGCAGACGAACGCCACGAGCTCCGCTGACCGACAGAGCGGTTTTTTGAACGCCCCTGAGGGGTGCGGCGCGGTCTAAACAGACGCAGTCGCCGTGAACTTGATTCGGTGAACACAATGGCTACGACCAGTGATTCGTCGGTCTCCTTCGACCAGACCGACACGCGATCAGACGAGATGAACAGTACCATCGAACAGTGGATCGACGACCTCGTCGCCGGCGTCGACGACGCGCAGGCCAGCGAAGAGTTCCAGGAGTGGCTTGACGTCCAGAGTCGATTCCACGACTATTCCTACCGGAACACGCTCCTCATCAAGCGGCAGTGTCCCGAGGCGAGCCGGGTGGCGGGCTACCGGACGTGGCAGGAGGAGTTCGACCGCCACGTCACGGAGGGTGAGTCGGCCATCTGGATCTGGGCACCTATCATCTCCAAGCAGTGCCCGGAGTGTGAGAACTCGCCGAGCTATCACGAGGACAGCGACTGTGAGTACGACGAGACGCCGCCGAGGAGTGGTCCGAGGGGCTGGTCGGGTTCAAGCCCGCGCCGGTGTTCGACGTCTCCCAGACCGAAGGCGAGCCGCTTCCCGACCTGGACACGGAAGCGACCGGGCACGCCGGCGACCTCGTCGAACAGTTGACTGGCGCCGCTGACGACCTCGGCGTGACGGTGCGGATCGTTCCCGACGAAGACTGGACCCACGGCGAGGCGAAGGGCATCTGCGAACAGCTGAGCCTCGTCGACGTCCAGCCGCTCGTCGAGGTGCGTGATCGTGAGAACGAGGCCGACCTCGCGCGGACGCTGATTCACGAGTACGCCCACGCTCTGCTCCACTTCGACGTCGACGACACCGAGCGGGCGAAACGCGAAGTGGAGGCCGAAGCCGTCGCGTACGTTGTCGGGCGCTACTGTGGGTTGGACACCAGCGGGTCGGCGTTCCACCTCGCTGCGTGGGAGTCGGACGATCCCGAGGTCGTTCGCGAGCGCCTCGGCCGGATTAGTCGAACGGCAGAAGAACTCATCGACGTTCTCGAGAGCGAATCCTCGTCCTCACTCAGTTAACCAACAGACTGATGAATTCCTTCCGCTCTGTTGGTTAAGTTTTTGCGCTCGGCGGGTAGTGTTCAGATAAGCTGATTCCATGCGAATCTGAACGATCTGAGCCACTCGTAAGCAGTTTCTGATTCAGTGTTGCTGAAAAAATTTGACAAACTGGTAGTCCTATGTTTTATTTTATAAAAGACATGTTCGACGCTGTTCCGATTTCCATGTCGTTCGTATCTGAAATCGAGGCCATATTTGTCACAGGCTCGATGGAGTGGAACCGCACCATCAACGAGAAAGATCGCGTCATCCACGTCGTGTTTGTCGCGGAGTTTTGCGAAAAACTGATCTGCGATCACGTTCGTTCTTGTCGGTTCAAGCTTTGTGGGGAGTAAATCGTTTGAGTCGAGATCGACGGCGGCATACAGCCAATACTGTTCATCGTCCAGTTGAATCACAGTCTCATCAACCGCCACGTGATTGGGGCTTCGGTCAGTTTCCGGCTGTAGATCGGCTTTGTGAACCAGCTGTGAACGGTAGATCGAACCCGATCAACACCAAATACCTCAAGAAACGAAACAGTATTCGAAAGCGATAGTCCGAATAAATGAAGCTGAATACTGAACTTCATCAACAGCCGCGGTGTTGTTTCTCGCTCCACAAACTCTAAGTTGATCTCGTCTAAACAGCCGCTGAGGCAGTCGTTTTCGGGCATAGATCACTTTGAAAACGCACCGCCTCACCTTTCAATCCTTATCTGACCCCCGCCTGAAGTTGTGCGTGGTATCGACTGTTTGGCTCAGTTCCGCATCCTACAGTTCGTCTAGACCCACGGACGCTAACCGCTTGAAGCCGTCGAGGAGGTCAATTGGCTTGTGCGTCGAAGACATCGGCAGACGGGAAGATCGAGCGACAGTCTTCACAGACCATCTGACCCTGGAGCGCGTACTCCCAAAGCTTCCCGTCACACTGCAAGCAATCGAAGTGTGCTTTGACGAATGGGTCTTCATCAGCGTAGGGATTCTCGAACTCTGCCATAGGTGTAACTCACGTCGGAAACCCTAAAAACGTATTGTTCCCCATCTACAAAGCCGGAATCCAGACCGATACTGTCGACCTCATCTGGTTGCTCATCTCGTACTTCCCGAGTCGATGGCAAGCAAAGTTGAACAGTAGAGAACGTAGCGACCTTCGCTCTGCTAGTGTTCCGGGAAGTGCTCATCTATGAGGGCGCTCTGAACAATGGTCCCTGTATCGGTCCGTGGAAGCGGGTCGTTACGAATCGCGTACTCTCGAGGCCGCTTGAAATCCGCTAGTGAGCGAGCTTCCCGGCAGAACACGTCGAGATCATCCGGTGAGAGATCGGCATTCACGACTACGACAGCCGCTACGAGCTGCCCCCACTGGTCGTCGTCAAGGCCGAACACATATGCCTCGTCGACATCGGGATGGCGTTCGAGTGTACGCTCGACTTCGGCCGGATAGACGTTCTCACCGCCGGTGACGATCATGTTGTCGACGCGGTCGAGAATGTAAAGATACCCGTCCTCGTCGATGGTTGCCACGTCCCGAGTACGTAGCCACCCGTCGAAGTACGATTT
Source organism: Halorubrum sp. B52 (assembly GCF_059752555.1). Taxonomy (NCBI): domain Archaea; kingdom Methanobacteriati; phylum Methanobacteriota; class Halobacteria; order Halobacteriales; family Haloferacaceae; genus Halorubrum; species Halorubrum sp. B52. Next base: position 355,483 of record NZ_MWTG01000018.1, read on the forward strand.
CGCTTCGGCTGCCGGATTGTCGATGTACCCCTCAGACATTCCAGGACCATGCGCGATAATTTCACCACGATCACCGGCGTCGACGGTCGCTTCGGGATCGGGATCTTCGTCGAGGGGAGCAGTCTCGACGATGCGTACTTCCCACGAAAATGATTCTTTCCCGATAGTGCCTGAATGATCAGCCTGTGCGTTTGGATGCGCAAAGGTCAGATCTGGTCCGGCTTCCGTCATTCCGTAGCTGTTGTACAGGTGTTCGCACAGAACCGATGTCGTCTCTTCGACGACTTCTCCAGTGACTGTCGCACCGGCTGTCCGAATGTACGAGAGCGAGTCAACATTGAACTCGCTCTCCCGTTGAAGGCTATTGAGTTCCTCTAGCTGTGTCGGAACCGCCAATAATCCTGTAACGTCGTGAACTTCGATGAGGTTCAATGCCTCTGCGGGATCAAATGAAGAGTGCAGGACGATAGTTGCCCCGGAGATGAAGTGTGGATAGAGCCAGGCGTCGGTCGTCACCATATGATACCACGGAGTCGTACAGAGTGCGATGTCGGTCTCGTCGATTCCGTGTTCCATCACACCCTGAATCGCCCCGTACCAGAGTTGGTCCTGGTCGAATTTGACTGCTTTGGGCGTACTCGTCGTCCCGCTCGTATAGAAGACTCCAGACTCGTCACCAATAGCTTGTTCTGGCAAAGGGTCAGCCGCCGCTGACGCTAGGACGTCCTCGTAAGACACGACCTCGTCGCAATCGATCTCTCGTTCACCGGCATGGATAGCTACCTCGACCGCATCGCGGTCGAATAAACTCAAAGCTGTGTCGGCATTGGCATCGTCGAATATCAGCACCTGCGCTTCGGCTGTCTGGACCATCTGATCGAGCTCGTTGATGGTGGCACGGTAGGGAAGTTGCACGGTCCCAACGCCACGCTTGTCCCCAGCTATCATCGACTCGACGGCAGGGATCTCATTGAGCGAGAGTACCGCACATCGTTCCGCCCCAACGCGGTCCCGAAGAGCGTTTGCTAGCTGCGTACTTCTATCGTCGAACTCGGCATATGTGGCTGTTTGGCCGTCCTCAGTGATGAGTGCGGGTTTGTTGGGATAACAGCGGACTGTCCTAGCGAAGGACTCTCTCAGATTCATATACCTACCATCATCGGTCGTTACTCGAACTACAGTATTAATAGTTCTGGACGCACGGACGAAGGGTGTCAAGGTTAGTGCGTATCATTGTAAAGAGCAGCGCAGGCTGTAAACCACGATATAGTTGAGCTGGCGGTGCTATGGAAGGGAAATCGATGGTAGAATCGTCTGGTTATATTTGAAGATACCGAACCAGGTTTCGATGAGTGACCGATTCCCCCACGCTTCATGCTCATATTCGCAGTCTAGCAGTTTGAGTGGCCAGTCGTACCACGGGCCGCGATCGACCCGCACCAGCGGGCGATCGCGGCACCGTTCAAGAACCTCTTTCAAAATCAGGGGCGTATCGAGGCTTGTTCTGCCGTGAGAGACCTCAACAGCAATCACTTCGGGTGTGTCACAATCGACTGCCCCCCAGACGTAGTGCTCGTCGCCGTCGATTTCGACTTTTGTCTCATTGACGGCGACTTCTTGCCGATCCCGGTAGTCCGGCTCAAAGAGGTACTTGAGCCGATGAAACCAGTTTCTGATCGCCTCATAGGAGCGATCTACGAACGGTTCGATTCGCCGGTATGAGAGGCCAGCATGATACAAAAACGCCGCGAGGACACACCGACGGAGCGGCGTATCCTCACGGGAAAATACTTCCTGTTGGCGAGCCTTCTCAACCATGCGGTCGACCATTGCTGAAGCACCAATTCACCCTTGCTCGGCCGCTTCCTTCACGCTAAGGTTGAGACCTTGCACTGACAAAAAGACCTCTAACGGAGCCGTACTTGCTAGTCGAGGAGAGAGTGATCGATATCTTACCCGTCTTGCTGCCGTTTGACCATCGCCGTCCCGTCGTAGGAAATGACGAGTTCCCCGTCCTGATTGTGTCCCTCGTGGTATGTCGTCACGTATCCGCGGTTGTCTCGGCTCGTAGAGTCTCGTTTGTCGACGACCTGGGTACGCAGTTGGAGTTCGTCGCCGGGATACAGCGGTCGATGCCACCGGAGATTATCGACGCCGATCCCTGCCTGAGAGGCCATATCCCTGGAGATATCGACATTGAGTCGCATACAGATCGCACCGATCTGCCATCCGGATGCCACCAGCCCGCCGAAGATAGAATCCGCGGCCGCTTGCTCGTCGGTGTGGAACGGCTGTGGGTCGTACTTTTCTCCGAATTCGATGATTTCCTCTCGAGTGATCTCGTATGTGTCGGATTCGCGCACCTCACCGACTTCGATATTGTCGAAACAGCGCATATCGGATTCAGACCGGGTACAGTCAAAAGTCCATCCGTTCGTCAGATCTTTGATCCTGCTGTCCAGTATACTTATATTGGAGTGGTATTAATTCACATTAGACGATGTCCGACCAAGAGCCTCCGGAGCAAGAGCATCAGGACCCGGAAGAACTCCTTGAACTGAGTTCCGAGACACAGCGCATCCTCGATCAGAACAGTCTCCGCCCCCTGTGGGAAGTCGAGAAGGACTTCGGGAACACCATCGACGATCTCGAGGCAGACATCTGGAAGTGGGAGGATATCCAGACTGCCATCGACCGTATCGAGGACGACGTGCCCATCGCTGATCTCCCGCCGGGTTTCCAGCGTCGGGTAGCTGTCCCGATCAACGCCTCGTTCGGAAACGCCATCTCGAACACGATCTACGTCGGGGTCCAAACGGTATCTCCTGGGGAGACAGCGCCGGCACACAGACATGGTGCGAATGCCCTCCGGTTTAGTATCGACGGCCACGAGGACATGAAGACCGTCGTTGCAGGTGAGGAGTTCCCTATGGAGGACAACGACCTCATTACGACGCCGCAGTGGGAGTGGCACGATCACGTCAACGATTCTGACGAGACAGCGACGTGGCTCGACGTGCTCGACCTCCCCTTGGTGCTCGATACGATGAACGCCAGAAACACCTTCGAGAACCACGAGCTCGACCGCCAGCCGGTCACCAAAACGCAGGGGTACTGGGACTCGCAATACGGCCGGGGCCGCCCACAGGACGATTCGACGGCCAACAGTATCCCGGGGCCGTTTGAGGGTATCCACGAGGCGACACCGCCCTATCGCTTCAAGTGGTCGGAGATGGTCGAATCGCTTCGCCAACGCGCCGACAACGACGATCCCGACCCCTACGACGGGTACAGCCTCTCGTATGTCAATCCAGCGACCGGGTCCCCACCGTTGTTTCCGACGATGTCGTTCCGTGCCCAGTTGCTGCAGGAATCGACTGACTCCCACTTCCACAACGCAACCGAGGTGTACTTCGTCATCGAGGGGACGGGCGCGACGCACGTCGGCGACGAGGCACTGGAATGGAGCGAGCGGGACATCTTCGTCGTCCCACCGGACGCGATCCACCATCATGAACCCGACGACGAGGCCATCCTGCTGGGGATGACCGACCGCCCGGTGTACGAGGCGATGAACTTCTACGCCGAAGCCAGCCCATCGTAATACCCGTCGATATAGACTACTGTAGTCCCTTCTCGGATTGCTTCAGCAACGTCAGGCCATAGTAGAATCTGGAAGTCTTTGCAGAGTCTGTTGACGGAGACATGCGCTCTCTATCGCCTTCTTATGGTATGCCGAATGGGGTGAGCAGAAATTTCTGGGAGTTACTATAGTCACAGCCGAGTTTTGGGCTCAAGGCGCTGTTTGCACAAACTTGAACCCACAGAGCGATCCGGTGAGGGAGTAGTTTCATACTTTTCGAGACACCTACTTTTCGTATGGCAAATACCGAGGGCGGTGACAAGGGGCTGAACACGGTCCTAAACGCAATCGAGGTGATCGAAGCGATAGAGGATCTGAACGGAGCTTCATTGACGGAGCTCGCAACTACTCTGGACATGGCAACGAGCACCATTCATGATTATCTCAATACGCTGGAGAACGCAGACTACATAACGAAAAAGGATGGAGAGTATCAGATCGGACTAATATTCTATAAACACGGGATGCGTGCAAAACGGGCAACTGGACTGGTCGACATATCTGTGCCAATACTTGATAATGTAGCCGAGAAATCCGGAGAGAGAGTGTGGTTAGTCGTTGAGGAACACGGAAAATCAGTACTCCTCGAAGGAGCGACTGGGGAGAATGCTGTTCCGATGGAAGCCGATATCGGCGATAGAGTCGACATTCATTCGGTCGCAGGCGGAAAAGCTATACTGGCTCATCAGGACAGAGAATATGTCCAGCAAGTAATCGAACAGCAGGGGTTAACGCAGCGAACAAAGCATACGATTACAGATGAAGAGGAGTTCCTTGAGGAACTCGAAAATGTCCGGGAAAACGGGTTCGCGGTCAATCAAGAAGAGTCTGTCACTGGTCTTCAATCGGTATCCGTACCGATTCAAAGAGATGGCAAAGCGATAGCAGCGATCAGCATCGCAGGACCCGCAAACCGTCTCACCGATGAACGGATTAACAATCAGTATTCTACGTTATTACTGGAGGCAAGTAACGAAATCGAACTCAAGCTGGAGTACACGTGACTCACTTCCGGGCGACAGAAGTTACCGGTTATCGAGTGAGTATTCTTGGCTGCTAGTCAGTATTGAGATCGAACGTCCGGGCCGGGCTGATATCAGTCTGTTTCCGCCGAACAGTGAAGAGCAGGGTTCCAGTCACGACGAGGCCCAGATAGATGAGGAGGGCTGCTGGCGTCTGCTGTGAGACGTACACGAATGAGACGGCGTTGATTACGACTGCGCCGATCGACGCACGCCGGACGATAGTAGGAGTCAGATATCGGGTAGACTGCAACGGTTCCTCCTCAAACAGCTCCGGGAACTGATTCGGAAGCCGAATGCCGATCAGCGGACCGATACTGAACGTCGTTAGGAACGCGAGAACCAGACAGGTCGCGAGGACGTTGAGTGGCAAGTTCAGGAACGTCGTCGACACGGAGATAACGAACAGGATCGCGAGGAAATACTTCGGTTCACCGTGTTTGTTGGTAGTCCCGAGTATCGACGGGATCAGTCCGTCGGACGCCGTCGCCTCGACGTAGCGGTTCATGATCATGATGAACACGATATCGGACGTGACCCCTGCTAAAACTGCACCGAAGCCGACCACGAGCAGGAGCTGTGACGGCAGATACTGGCTGGCGACGAACGCCAGCGTCTTGTCGCCCAATTGTGTGTACGAGACGATCCCGACACTGATGAGTCCGATCAGGACTGCAGCGGATATGTTCGCGAACGCAGCGATCGTGATCGACTTCGAGACCTTCGCTTTGGCATCTTTCACGCCGCCCGAGAAGTCGACGGTATAGAAGGAGGCTGCCGAGATGGAGTAGAGCAAGGCGAACGCCGCAACCAGGCCACCGATTCCCGGAGTCGAGGCCGATGTCAGGTTAGCCGGATCGATCGTTCCGAAGCCGGGCAGAACGATAGCGGCAATCGACGCGAGTAACAGGGTGGACAGGATGATCTCGATCCATCCGACAATCCGGAGCCCGAACCAGACGACGACGAACGAGAACGTCATCATGGCGAGGATCATCTGATGGACGCTCACTATCGGAACGAATCCAGTGATGATCTGCGCACCAGGAATCAGGATGTACTGAATGATCGCAACCGCACCAAGGCTAGTCATAATCCAGACAGCTAACCAGCCGACAAGTTGGCTCGCGGGCTTGTTATCTGGAAACAGGAACCGAGTTGGGTAGAAATAATGGCCGGCCGAAGTCGGCCACGTTTTTAACAGACTGAAATACGATGGGAACGAGAGAAAAAGTGGAATCGCCGTCAGGATTCCGAGAGCCACGACGAATGGACCCGACATAGAGGCGGCTACGACGGGAGTAACCCAGACGCCCCCGCCGATACTGATGCCAATTGCTGCTGCGATGCTTGCGATGTAGCCGATCTTTGTTTCTTCTATTTGCGTCATGCGTACCTGTGTTCCATCTTTCGTGGTGCCTTCTCTTCACCCAGTACGATCAAGACTCTGTGGGACGCTACCTTGGCACTCTGAATCAAAGTTCACCCCTATATTATTTAAATCCTAGTATAACTATTATTATAAATGTCCGATACGGCAGCAGAACGGGCATTTAGGGTCGCCAGAATCGTTGACTAGCGCCGCTCCGCCGCAATAGGGTAGTTGCGACATGTGTCCTCCAATGGCCAAGTGGATCTCTATCGGGTCAGTGTGGCCATAGTTCCGAATATCCCGGAACTAGTAGGGCGTTGGTGAATGACAAATCGCGTTCAAACTCGACTGGGATTACAAGGCTACGAGTGTAATCCTCAAGCGTTCCACTACAATTGCAGATCTACGCATCCAGGATCTGATTCTGGGAAAATAGCATCGAGAACAGATCATACGAAAGTCCCCGAAATAATACAATAAAAGCCTCAGATGGTGTGTGGTCTTGTTCCGAATATTTCGGAATTTGCAAGGCGAGTCAACCCACCACAACCTATATCAGCAGGAGTTACAATACGTTATACCATGCCAGTGGAGTTGCCAGACTTGGCTGCAAACTGCCAGGACCTGTTCATCGACGGGGACTGGTGTCGCTCGGAGACCGGCGAACAGCTCGCGGTATTATCCCCGATAGATCGGTCTGAGATCGCACGCGTCCCGGCGGGTGTAGGCGACGACGTCGACAGCGCTTACCGCGCCGCTGCTGCCGCTCAGGAAGAGTGGAAAGACACGCCGCCAGCAGAACGGAAAGCAGTCCTCGAGCGCGTTTCAGAATGGTTCGCAGAACACAGAGATGCTATCGTCTCGACGCTTGCAGCCGAGGCAGGGAGTACCGAGATCAAGGGAAAAATCGAGGTTGAAAACACCAAGGAATTCGTCGATTACTCTACCACGCTTCCGCTGGAATTCCGCGATAAGACCGGACCATCGCCGGTCCCAGACAAAGAGAACCGAGTACGACGGACGCCGGCAGGCGTCGTCGGTGTGATCTCGCCGTGGAACTTCCCGCTCTCGCTGACGATGCGGGCCGTGGCACCGGCGATCGCACTGGGCAACAGCGTCGTGATCAAACCCTCGAGCGAGTCTCCGCTCACCGGCGGCTTGCTCATCGCCAGATTGTTCGAAATGGCGGGGCTTCCCGACGGCGTACTCAACGTCGTCACTGGACACGGCTCAGACGTTGGTGACGACATGGCCGCCCACCCAGCTGCCGACGTCATCGCGTTTACCGGGTCGACGGGCGTCGGTCGCCGTGTCTCGAAGTTTGCCGCGGAACAGTTGACGGAACAGGCGATGGAACTCGGTGGGAATAACCCCCACGTCGTCCTCGACGATGCGAACGTAGCGGACGCAGTCGACGCGGCGGTCTTCGGAACGTTCCTCCACCAAGGACAGGTCTGTATCTCGATCAACCGCCATCTGGTGCACGAGTCGGTCTACGACGAATACGTCGAAACGCTCACGGCGCGTGTCAATGACCTTCCGGTCGGGGATCCGCGCGACGACGAGACCGTGATCGGGCCGATCATCAACGAGGGTCAGCGGGACGAACTTGCTAACTACGTCTCGCGGACGGCCGACCAGGGTGGCGAGGTCGAAACGGGCGGGGAATTCGAGGATCTGTACTTCGAACCGACCGTCATATCCGGCGTAAGTAACGATATGGCCGCGGCTTGCAACGAGCACTTTGGACCGATCGCGCCCGTGATCCCGTTCGGTTCCGACGAGGAGGCAGTGCGGATCGCGAACGACACCGAACTCGGCTTGGCTGCCTCGGTTTACGGCGGCGACCGGACCAGAGCGGAGGCCGTCGGCGAACAGATCGAGGCCGGAATGGTCCACATCAACGACCAGCCGATCAACAGCAATCCGCGAATCCCGTTTGGTGGCAAGAAGGCCTCCGGAATGGGCCAGTTCAACGGGGACGCGATTGTACGGAAGTTCACCGACCCACAGTGGATCTCGGTGCAAAACGAACCACGGACCTATCCGTTCTGACGATGCGGTGCAAACCGATTCAGACGGCCGAACACGACCGAGCGGATACCAAGACCGACATCTTCCAGATCACGATACAAACCTGACCATGCACGAAATCAATGCGGCAGTCCTGCGCGAACCGGAAAAGCTCTCGTACGAGTCGGTCACTCTCGACGAACCAAAAGAGGAAGAGGTGCTGGTAGACATCCGGGCGACCGGAGTCTGCCACACCGACTACGGCGCATATACGAACGAAGACGCTCAGTGTCCGATAGTGCTCGGCCACGAAGGGGCCGGCGTCGTCGAGGCGGTCGGCGACCAGGTCAGCGGCGTCGAGCCCGGCGACCACGTCGTCCTCTGGGTGTTGCCGTCGTGTGGGGACTGTGAGTACTGTGCATCGGGGCGACCGCACCTCTGTTCTCTGCACGCGGATATTCGAGGCGGGATGCCGGACGGGACGAAGCGACTCCACGACGAAGACGGGCCGATCAATCACTTCTTCGGGCAGTCGTCGTTCGCGTCGAAGGCAGTAGTTCCGGAACGGACAGCGGTGCCGATCCGATCGGACGTTCCCTTCGAGATCGCCGCGCTCCTGGGCTGTGGAGTACCGACCGGTATCGGCGCCGTCCTGAATACAGCCGACGTGCGCCCTGGCGACGATGTCGCCGTCTTCGGCTGTGGTGGCGTCGGTGCCAGTGCGATTATGGGCGCCGATCTCGCCAGTGCGGGAACGATCATCGCCGTCGATATCAATGAACAGAAACTAAAGCAGATGGGCGAACTCGGTGCAACCGACGTCGTGGACGCGTCGTCGACGGATCCAGTCGAAGAAATCCAGCGACTCACCGGCGGAGTCGACTACAGCTTCGAGTGTATTGGGCGGCCCCAAACACTGGAACAGGCGTTCGAGTCGCTGGGTCGTGGTGGGACGGCGGTGGCGACAACGACGAAGGATACGGGGTCGTTTGAGATCGACGGCGGTGCGTTCCCGCGAGGTGTGGGTATCGTCGGGAACATGGTCGGTTCGACGCAACCTCAGGTCGATATCCCGAAACTGGCGGACCTCTACGTCGATGGCCGACTCGACCTTGACGCCCTGCTGACCGATTCGTATCCGCTGTCCGAACTCGACGAGGCGTTCGACGCGCTTCACGGCGGCGATGGGATCCGTAGCGTGATCCGATTTGAAGACTAGTTAGCCGAACTCCGACGAGACCAGTATCCGCTTGGACCTCAACTTATTTATTACTCGACTGGGTACCATTTGGTATGCGTGTAAGCCTCGTAGGGACAGGGAGTCCTATCCCAATCCTGGAGCGAGCTGGAACGTGCCTCGTCGTCGAAACTGGTGACGAGATGTTCATGATTGACTGCGGGCCGAATACAGTCCACCGCCTGATAGAACAGAACATCGACTACGGTGAAATCGAGGACCTGTTCATCACCCACCATCATCTCGACCACAACGCCTCCTTCTACAACTTCGTGTTCACGAGCTGGGCGCAGGGCAAGCGGGAATCGTTGACCGTCTACGGCCCGGACGGAACGGAGACACTCGTCGAGTCGATGTACGATATCTACGAAGACGACCTCCAGTATCGAAAGGACATCTACCCGACGGAGGGGATCACCGACATCGAGATCGAACAGATCACCGAGGGATTCTCGACGACGATCGACGACCACACGATCACGACGCTCCGAGTCAACCACTCCATCGAGACGTACGCGATCAAGGTGACCGATCCCATCAACGAACGAACGTTCGTCTTCTCCTCAGACACGAGCAAGATACCGGAACTCGAGGAATTCGCATGTGATGCCGACGTACTCGTCCAGGACGCCTGTATCGGGCCGTACGACGAGGAAAACGGTATTCCCGAGGAGGGACTCGTATGGGACCAGTACCGAAGCGATACGCCGTACTCCACTGATGCGGTCTACGATAACCACTGCACTGCCGAGGACGCCGGTGAGATAGCGAGTGCAGCCGGCGTCGAGACGCTCGTGATGACGCATCTGATGCCCTACCGCGACACCGACGAGATGCGAGAGCGCGCCGAACAATCGTTCGATGGGACCGTCATGGTGGCCGAGGACGGTCTCGAAATCGAGATATAGATTGTCGTGCAGACAGGTAGGCCACTCCTGGCAGAGTTATGAACGTCAAATACAGTTGGAGCGGCGATGAGTCGACCGTTCTCCTCTCGTGTACGCTCGCGTTCTTCGTCACGGCGTTCGGACGGCTCGCCTTGAGCCCCCTCGTGCCGCAGATCACGTCAACGTTCGGTCTCTCGAACGCAGCGATCGGACTCGCACTAACGGGGATGTGGGCCGCCTACTCGGCCACGCAGTTTCCCAGTGGGCTCCTTGCCGACCGATACGGAGAGCGGGTGATCGTCCTCGTCGCACTCGCTGGAACCGGAATTTCGAGTCTCGGCGTTGCGTTCGCACCGACGTACCCGGTCTTTGTTCTCGGAGCCGTGTTGCTCGGTGCGGTCGGCGGGTTGCATTACAGCGCCGCGACCACGCTGCTCTCCCGGACGTATGAGAATATCGGAATGGCGATCGGCGTCCACAACATCGGGATGCCGGCTGGCGGGGTCGTCGCGCCCGCCATCGCCTCCTGGGTCGGTATCCGATACGGCTGGCGACCGGCCGCTCTCCTGGTGTTCGGTATCGCCGTCCCCGTGCTGGGGCTGTTCGCCCTGACAGTTCATCCACGAGAGCCACCCGTCCCCGGGGAACCCATCCGCAACAGGATCAACGTCGAGCAAATTCGCCCGATCCTGTCGTCCCCGCCGGCCATCTTTACCGTCTGTCTGGGGGTTATCTCCATGTTCGTCGCTATCGGACTGTTCACCTTCATTCCGACCTTTCTCGTCAAGTACAGCGGCTACGGGCCGGGGCTCGCTGGCGGTATCTTCGCGGCCTTCTTCGTGCTGCTGGTCCCGTTACAGGCCGCGATCGGATACGTGTCGGACTGGATCGGCCGTGATCTGACGCTGGCCGGCTGTTTCGTCGCCTGCTGGGGCGGCATCTTGCTCCTGATATTCGAGAGCGGCTCCATCTCGTTGGCCGTGTCGCTGGGTTTCGTCGCGCTGGGGTCCAGCTCTGTCCCCGTCATCGACTCGAGACTCGTCGACCAGTTCTCCGGCAGCGACGTCGGAATGGAGTTCGGACTGCTACGAGCGATCTACGGTCTCGTAGGTGGGTTAGGAGCTGGCGTCGTGGGCGTACTCGCGGACCTGTTTTCCTGGGCAATCTCGTTCGGATTCCTCGCCGGGATCTCACTGCTCACTGCACTCGCTATCTGGTTCAACAGGCGCCTTTCTCTGGGTTACTGAACGAGCAGCGTAGAGAAAATGGTATTGGCGATCAGACTCGTTCAGTGATGATCTTCGGGCCCGTGGGGGTGCTCGAGGAACTCGGTAAAGAGCATGTGATTCTGACGGGCGAGTCCACCGAGCGCCGCGGCGTCGATCTGGATCTGCTCGCGCTTTTTCGGCGCGCGGATCTGGAGCGTGCTTCGTTCCGGAGACCGTAGTCGCCGGACGTGAACCTGTGCGTACTCGTTAGACACTTCGAATCCGGTGTCACTCGTGACGTCGTCAGATTCTTCATCGAGAGGGGCCATGTCGTGCCCGTCGGGGAGGAACCGTTCGAGGACCTCCGTGTCCTGCCACGACAGCGATTCCAGTCCGAGCGCGTCAACCCGAAGCATCTCGTCCCCCGACGGAGACTCGATTTCGACTCGTTCGCCCTTTCTTGTTTCGAGCTTCCGAACGGTCGCCGTCTGCTCGCCGGTCGACACGTCAAATTCGTTGACGAGAGTGACGTACGGTCCGTATGATCCTTCGTTGGTCATAGGAAGGTCGATAGTTTGCTGATACCCAGAACCGTGTGATCGGGGTAGATATTTCGCTCGGCGATCGCGAAGCCGTCCTCCGTTCGCCTGAGCGTGTCCTCACGCCGGACGGAGACCAGCGAGTAGTCCTCGGTATCGTCCTGACTGTAGTAGAGGAGAACGTTGCTTCGCACTGAAAGCTCGTCATCGCTCCACTCCTCGAGGACGACGTTCGTCACGTATCTGCGAGCACGGGCCGGCGGCCGTTCTGCCCAGGCGTAACTGGAGTCGAATCGTTCGACGCGCGCCTTGAGCGAGCCGTAGTCCTCGTTGAAGAAGTACGCCTCGTCGTCGAACTCCGAGGGCTCGTGCTCTTTCATCAGCCGGCGGGGCATCCAGTACCGGATGTCGTCGTCGATCAGTTCGAACCACTTTTCCAGTTCCCGGTTGTCGAGGAGGTCCGCCTCGTGGTTGTAGAAATCGCGAACGTTTCGCTCCAGAACGAGCGCCTGGAGTTCCTCCTCGCTGACGCCGTCGATGGTCTTGCTCATTGGTCGAACTCCTCGCCGTCGACGATCGATTCGTACCACTGTTCGTGGAACTGGCGCATGCCGCCTTCCTGAAGGTTCTCGGTGTAGGCTGTCCCTGGACCGGGCCACTCGTCGTCGATGTCGACATCAGTCATCCATTCCATCCCCATCTGGTAGTTCAGGGCGTAGTTCTCGCTCCCGGCGACCTGTGCCCCTGCCGAGTCCGTGATGCCTTCCCAGAGGTTAACGTCGTCCTGCTCGAAGTTCCCCGACGGGCCGAAACTCGCGGTGTACATCTTGTACATCCGCTCTTTGAACTCTTCGGGCGCCTCCTTCGGAACGAGCGCCCAGCTCCAGATCTGCATCTCGTCCGGCCCGACCGGCTGCCACTTGCGGATCGAAAAGAACGGACAGACTTCCTTGGCGCTATCGTCGGTCGTGTTCCCGAAGTGGATGAATCCGAAGTTCGGGTAGACGGCGCCGACAAACTGCAGTGCCCGCTTCCCGATGTCGTACTGCTCATCGGAGAGGCCGTCCCCGGTAAGCAGGGACCCGATGCTGTCGGGATACGTGAGATGGACCGGTTCGTCGAGCATCCGCGTGCTCAGGGTATGACCGTCGACGTAGACGTGTCGGTCGATGCTCTCCCCGGTTCCGGCGCCGCCGACGGTCTCCTCGCCGCCGAGTTCGAGGTCGAGAATCGAGCCGTGCGCCCACGCTGTGTGATAGCTGTCACCGTTGAAGTTCTCCGCGATCGTTTTCCAGTTTGCGTCGACGGTCCACCGGTGGGGCTCGCCTATGACCTCCATCCCACCGTCGACCAGGTCCAACTGGATATCGAGGTACCACTTGAAGCCGCCCAGATACTCCTCGAGAGATGGGCCGTCCTCGGAAAGTGAGCCGAATACCAGCCCGTTGTACGTTTCCAGCCGCGGAGCGTGGAAGAGTCCATGTTCGTCTCGGTCGAGGTTCTGGAATCCCGAAGACTTCTGCGGGACGCCGATCAGGTCGCCGTCGTTCTTGTACGTCCAGCCGTGATACGGACATCGGAAGTGTGTCGTATTGCCCTGTTCTGCCCGGCAGAGCTGTGCACCGTGGTGCCGGCAGGCATCGAACAGGAGGTTGATCTCTCCGTCTTCGTTCCGGACGAAAATGAACGGGTCGTTACCGAGGTATCGCCGCGCGTAGTCGCCCGGTTCGGGGATTTCGCTCTCGTGACCGACGAAGATCCACTTCTCACCGAAGATGCGATCCAGTTCGAGTTCGTGGACGTCGGGATCGTTGTAGAACTGCAGTGGGAACTTTCCCTGCTTGAGATTCTCTTCGACATCTCGTATGACCTTTTCAGTCACTTCTGACTCTTGGGATTGTGCCATACACTGACAAATTCGAGTCGATCATATATAATACTACTGGACCTGTGTTACCGCTTCTCACTAAAGTAATCTACCGAGGCCAGAGTGGGTGGTAGCTTTCATTCGCTATCGTTCACTGGTCTAGACCGGTGCCGAATGGTTTATAGTGTGTAACCTGTGAACATACACCTGAAGTGCTTAGCCACGATGACCGGGAGCCCTAACACTGTACTTGGTCAGGGGGAAAATTGCGAGGAGAACGTCGCCGACCAGCGGGCGGACTACGAGTTCGTCTCGGAAGACGTGGAGAGGCCAGCGCTCGTGGCCGATCTCCGCGAGCGTGTCGATGGCGACGTCCGGTTCGATTCCTACACGCGTCAGATGTACGCCACGGATGCGAGCGCGTACGAGATGACACCGATCGGTGTCGTTTTTCCCCAGTCGACCGAAGATGTCGCGTCGACAGTCACGTATTGTGCTGAACGAGAGATCCCGGTGTTGCCGCGGGGAGGTGGAACGAGCCTCGCGGGACAGGCGGTCAACGAAGCAGTCGTCCTCGATTTAACCCGCTACATGGACGTAGTCGTGTCCATCGATTCTAGCGAGCGACGAGCCCATGTCGAAGCCGGAGCGGTCCTCGGAGAACTCAACGAGGCGCTCGCACGGTACGATCTGAAGTTCGCTCCCGATCCGGCCGCCGGAGATCGGAGCACGATCGGCGGAGCGATCGGAAACAACTCGACGGGAGCGCATTCGCTCGTCTACGGCAAGACCGACGCCTACGTCGAGGAGTGCAAGGTAGTCCTAGCGGACGGAACAGTTACCACATTCGGAGAGATGTCCGTCGAACGACTCCGTGAACGGGCCAACCCCGACGGTACGCTTCTCGAACGCATATACGCTGAAACCATTCGGATCATAGACGAGGAGCACGAAGCTATCCGAGACAGGTTCCCGAATCTGAAACGCAATGTCTCGGGGTACAACTTCGACATACTCGTCGAAGAGGCCGAGACAGGAACGGTCAACCTCGCACGTTTGCTCGCGGGCAGTGAAGGGACCCTCGCGATTGTCACCGAAGCCAAGGTCTCGTTAGAACCGATTCCGGAGACAAAGGCTGTTTCGCTGCTGTTCTACGAAAGTGTCCTCGAGGCTGTGACCGACGTCCAGCACGTGCTTGAACACGACCCGGCAGCAGTCGAATTGATCGACAACGTGCTTCTCGAATTGGCTAGAGAGACGACCGAGTTCGAGGAGGCAGCGTCGCTCGTTCCACAAGAGGCCAACGCCGGACTGCTCGTCGAGTTCTACGCCGAAGACGACAAAGACGGTCGAAAGCAGACCGCGGCTCTCCTCGCGGACAGAGTTCCCGGAGCCGATACCAACGTGATCCCGCCCGCAGATGGCCCTGTAATCGACGAGTCACGCGCGTTCACGGGACTTGAGGCCCACGACGAGGACCAGCGTGAGATGTTCTGGACGCTCCGGAAGGCCGGACTCCCGATCCTCCTCTCCCGGACCTCAAACGAGAAGCACATCAGTTTCATCGAGGACTGCGCAATCCCACCCGAACACCTCCCTGAGTTCGTCGAGCGCTTCCAGTCGCTCCTCGTCGCAACCGATCGCGACGACGACGCAGCGTTCTACGCCCATGCCGGTCCGGGTGTCATCCACGTCCGCCCGCTCGTTGACACGAAGCGGGCACGGGACCGCGAAGAGATGGTCTCCATTACCGACAAAGTGACAGACATGGTTATCGAATTCGGCGGGAGCGTCTCCGGCGAGCACGGCGATGGTCGCGCCAGAACCCAGTGGAACCGCAAGCTGTACGGCGACGACCTCTGGCAAGCCTTCCGCGATCTGAAGACCGCGTTCGACCCTGACTGGCTGCTCAATCCCGGCAACGTCTGTGGCGACCACGACATGACCGAGCACCTCCGGTACGACGACGAGTACGAGTACGACTCCGAGTTCGAGCCGTCGTTGCGCTGGGACAACGAGAACGGTATGCAGGGAATGGTCGAACTGTGCCACGGGTGCGGTGGCTGCCGCGGATCACAGGACACCACAGGTGATGTCATGTGTCCGACCTACAGGGCTGCCCAAGAGGAGGTTACAGCGACCCGAGGACGTGCCAACCTCCTCCGGCAGTCGATGAGCGGCGACTTGCCGGACGATCCCACCGACGACGAGTTCGCCGAAGAGGTGCTCGACCTCTGTATCGGCTGCAAAGGTTGTAAGCGAGACTGTCCGAGCGGCGTCGACATGGCGAAGCTCAAGACCGAAGTCATGTACGAGCGCCACCAGAAACACGGAGCGAGCCTCCGAGACAAACTCTTCGCCAACTTCGATACGCTCGCCGCGGTCGGAAGTGCGCTGGCACCGGTATCGAATGTCGTGCAGTCGGTACCGGGCGCGGGGACGCTCGCCGAGAAGACGGTGGGTATCGCGAGCGAGCGATCGCTCCCGACGTTCCATCGAGAGACGGTCCAAGACTGGTTCGAGAAGCGAGGGCCCCGCGTATCGGCGGCAGACGCCGACCGGAAAGCCGTCTTCTTCGCAGACACGTATACAAACTATAGCCATCCGTCGGTTGGAAACGCGGCAGTACGCGTGCTCGAGAGCGCAAGTGTACACGTCGACGTCGCCGACCGGACTGACAGTGGCCGACCGGCACTGTCGAAGGGGTTCGTCGATGCCGCTCGTGAAACCGTCGCGGAGAACGTATCGGAACTCGAATCGTACGTCAAAGACGGCTGGGACGTCGTCGTCGCCGAACCATCTGACGCGGTGATGTTCCAGTCCGACGCCCTCGATCTGCTCGAAGGGAGAGCCGTCGAGTTGGTGGCCGAGAACACGTACGGCCTCTGTGAGTACCTCGATACGTTCCGGCTCGACGACAACGTCGAGTGGACAGCGTCCGACGATACGCTCGTCTACCACGGACACTGCCACCAGAAGGCCGAGAAGAAGGACCACCACGCCGTCGGCGTCCTCCGACGAGCCGGGTACGCAGTCGATCCGCTCGACTCGGGCTGTTGCGGTATGGCCGGGACCTTCGGATACGAGGCCGAACACTACTCCCTGAGTCGTTCGATCGGGGACATCCTGTTCGATCAGATCGAATCGAGTGAGGCCGACGTCGTCACTGCCCCGGGAACGTCCTGCCGTACCCAGCTCGGAGAGAGTCGGATCGACCCCGTACCCACGGACAGTTCTCTCGCCGACAGTCCCCTTGATGGCGACGAACCACCGACCCCGACGGAGTTGCTCGCCCACGCGCTCCAGAATTGACTCCGCATCGAGATTACCGACATAACGACCCAAAATTTATCAGAGAGGACTGAGATTTGATACGTATGGGTGTGTCAGACATATTTGAACCGGAGGGTATCGCTGTCATCGGCGCATCGGAGACCCAGGGAAAACTCGGCAACGACGCGATGTCCAATGTCGTGGCCCACGACTCCGAGATCTACCCTGTGAATCCCTCTGGTTCCGGTGAGGTGTTCGGCTACGAGTTCGTCGACTCAGTCCACGAAACCGACGCAGATCTGGCGCTGTGCTGTGTCCCGAATCACCTGCAGCCGGACGTGCTTGAGGAGTGCGGCGAGGCGGGCGTCGGTGCTGCCGTCATCTTCGCTGGCGGATTCACCGAGGCCGGCGAAGAGGGACGGGAACTACAGGAGACGATCGACGGCATCGCCGAGGAGTACGGGATAACCGTGCTCGGACCAAACACGGCCGGTTACGCGATCCCCCATCGGGACCTGTACGGATCGTTCGTACCCCGGATCCGCGATGTCGAGGCCGGGAACGTCGGGATCGTCACTCAGAGTGCTGGCGTCGGTATCACCATGTCCTTCCAGTTGTCGCGTGAGGGATACGGTATCTCGGCGATGTTCGGCCTCGGCAACCGGATGAACACGGAATTCTCCGACGTGATCCCGCTGCTCGACGACGACACACGTACGGACTCGATCGTCCTGCACGTTGAGGGGACCGAGGACGCCGAAGGACTCTTCGAGGCCTGTGAGGCAGCCGACACGCCTATCGCTGCGTTCAAAGTCGGCGAGCACGACCTCGCGGAGTTCAAAAGCGCACACACCGCGGCGCCGGACCAGCCGAACGCGCTCTACGAAGATCGGTTCGACCAACCGGGTCTAGCGACGGTTTCTTCGACGACCGAGCTGCTCGACGCCGGTAGAGTCTTCGCGGACGCCCCGGCGCCCGACGGGTCGAACGTTGGCATCGTGACGGCCCAGGCCGGCCCGGGGATCATCATCACAGACGACCTCCTGGACGCAGGTGCGAACTTCCCGGAGCTGACGGCCGAGACCCACAGCCGCCTCGACGACGTCATCCCCCCGATAACCTACACCGAAAATCCGGTCGACACCGGACGACCAATGCCCGAGTTCGGCGAGGCCGTCGACGCCGTCGCCCGGGACGAAAACGTGGACATCGTTCTCGTCTACGAAATCTACGAGGATTCGCTGGGCTATCCCGTCGACGAACTGGAAACGCTCTCTGAGGACCTCGACAAGCCGATCCTCTTCACGGTCGCTGGCCCGGACCACGCTCTGGACGACGAGCGTCGGCAGATGGAGGCGGTCGGTATCCCGACGTTCGATACGCCGGAACGCGGGGCACAGGCAGTCGCGGCGCTCATCGATTCGATTTCCGGGAACCGGTAAGAACGACGAGCTTCGACCCGTAGTGAGGCTACTGTACGCCGTCACGTGGCCGACCGAAGATCGGGAGGCTCACTTGTACGAGGACATTGATGATATCGTCTCGTCCCTGAACTGTCGAAGCCGTTCGTCGATTCCCTCAAAAGATCGAACGACTCGCAGGTAGGATGAGTCGTCTCGCTCGACCGGCCACAGTGCTCGCGACAACAGATTCAGAAATTGCCCCATTCGATACAGGATTATCGATAACGGGGGAACACACTCACGAGTGATGGTAGACGTAGGTGTGCTCGCCACGCTACTCGTAGCAGCAGCGGCAAGCCTGTTCATGGCGTGGACAGTCGGAGCGGGATCCTCCGGTTCAACGCCGTTCGCACCGGCAGTCGGAGCGAACGCGATCTCAGTGATGCGAGCGGGATTTCTGGTCGGACTCCTCGGATTTTCGGGCGCAGTGCTACAGGGGGCAAACGTCACGAACACGGTCGGGTCAGGATTAGTGGTGTTCAGTGAAGGTGGTGGGTTATCGGCCATCGCAGCTATCGTCGCGCTATTCACAGCGGCCGTGCTGGTCGCAATCGGGATATTCACCGGATATCCGATCGCGACGGCGTTTACTGTCACTGGAGCGATCGTCGGTGTCGGTCTCGCGATGGGCGGGCAACCGGCCGTCTCGAAGTACGTCGAGATCGTGACGCTCTGGGTAACAGTGCCGTTCGTAGGCGGCGGTATCGCCTTCGCCACGACGTGGGTGTTGCACCACGACGAGATGCCAGAAATTCGGTGTATCCTTGCCCTGGCTGGGATCGTCGGCGCGATACTTGCGAACATCGAATTCGTGCTGCTGGCACCGGGCGACGAGCAGGCCTCGGTCGCGTCCGCGATCGCCCAGAGTCTGAACACGCCGACGATGCCGACGGTGGTCGCCGTGACGGTCGTAGCCGGAGCCGTCGCGACGAAACTGGTCGAACGCGACGTTCGGGCCGACCCCGTCGCAGGACAGCGGCACTTCCTGCTCGTTCTCGGTGGACTCGTCGCGTTTTCTGCCGGTGGAAGCCAGGTTGGGCTGGCACTCGGACCGTTACTGCCGCTGCTCAACGAAGGGGGAACGACGGGAGTCTCGTTCACATGGGTCCTGATGTTCGGCGGTGTCGGTTTGCTCATCGGTTCGTGGACCGGTGCACCCCGTATGATCAAGGCGCTCGCGCAAGATTACTCCTCGCTGGGCCCACGCCGGTCGATCGCGGCACTCATTCCAAGTTTCGTACTCGCGCAGACGGCCGTCTTGTTCGGCATTCCCGTCTCGTTCAACGAGATCATCGTCTCGACGATAATCGGCTCTGGTGCGGCCGGTGACGGGAGCGTAAGCCAGGGGAAAATCGGAAAGACGGTCCTGGCCTGGGTCGGTTCGTTGGTCCTGGCGTTCGGTGTGAGCTTCGGCGTTTACAACGCGATCTCGCTCGTTCCGTAGCCGTCTCCGTCACAGACGCGAACTGTCGATCACCGCAGCGCGCAGTCGCTCGTGTCGTCGCCGGCGTTGCGGTCATAGTCGAGGTTCCTTGAGAGCAGACGACCCGCACCAGGAACCTGCGTACTGAGGTTTAGATGGTCGAGGATCTCGTAGGTCGTGGCCGTGGCGGCCGAGAAGACCGGGAGACCGTACCGGTCCCCGGCGGCCTGGATCGACGCCAGTGACGGCATCTGGTTCCAGGACGAGAGCACGAGTGCACCGGCGCTATCTATATCCAGACCATCAGCAATATCGATGAGGTTGCGCTGGTCCAGCTGCGCGACCTCAAGGTTGTCTGGACACTCGAGCGTGCGGTAGTCGACGACGTCGACACCGGTACTCTCGAAGTATTCGATCATCGTCTCGGTGAGTTCCCGCTTGTAGGGTGCGATCAGGGTGGTGTTCTCGGCGTCAAGTCGCTCGATGGCGCGCACGAGCGCACCCGCACTGGTCACGACCGGCGCTTCGGCGTCGTTCTCGATAGTCTGCTGGCGAAGCGTGGCCTCACTCTCTTCGTGATATCCGGGGCCCTGTGACATGATTCCGATGAGACAGGCGTACGCGAGAACGTCGCAATGGGTATCGGATAACAGCGTCGCACACTCCAGCGACTGCTCGTCTATCCGTTCTAACTCCTTCTGGGTGACACTCTACATCCGCATCCTGCTCGAATGGAACGTGAACTGCTCGGCGTAATGCTCCGGCTGGGCCCGGAGCATCGCCGGGACTTCGGTTTCCATCGTAACGATCGAACTAGGGGCTATCATTCCGATCCTGAAGCTATCAACTATGGCGCGGTCACGACTACTTATCGCTCGTAATTGAAATTAGTCATCTAAGTCGTGCGACCGTCGACAGAACTGAGTGCGACGCGAGTAGCTTCGGATCGAGAGGAGGATCAAGTCACCCGTGGGTAACTGCGCAGGCGAATAGCTGGGGCAGCCAAGAATCGTTAGACCAGTCGGCTGCTCGCCAGAACACAGCGACAGCGTCCGGCTCAGTAATTCCCCGTGGAGACGATTGGCGGGGACCCATGGGGACCGTAGGGCGCGTCGTCGAGATATTCGCCAGCAGGCTCGAAGTAGTCGGCCAGTGACGCGGCGGCTTCCTTGCGGAGAACGGTCGCCACGTTGTCGCCCTGCAGGTATTCGAGGGCCTGGCCCGCTGCATCAAGGTTGTACTCCGCCGCTTTCTCCCGGCGAGCGGCGTATAGTTCGACCTCGTCGTGAGCGACGGCGTCCGTCTGTGCGCGGTACGCGACGGCGATCGCGGACGCCGCCTCATCGGCGTCCGCGACACCAGAGTTCATTCCGCGAGCTCCGAACGGTGCCAGCAAGTGTGCTGCTTCCCCTGCGAGGAGAACACGCCGATGTTCGTCGACGAAGGTGTCGGCCATCACCTGCAGGAATTTGTAGGTTGAGACCCAGGAGACATTGTCGGCGTACTGCTCGCCCATCACCGCCGTCACGAACTCCCGCATCTTCTCGTCGGTGACCAGTTCCTCCGGGTCGTCATCCCCGAGACACTGGATGTCCAGCCGCCAGCCGCCAGTGAACGGGACGAGCATCACGTTCCGGCCGTCGGCTTCCGGGGCGTCGTAGTGGAAGAGGCGCTCGCAGGGCCACTGCTCGTTCTCGTCGTCAATCTCGTCCACGTCGGCGATGATGAAGGAGTTCTCCGACTGGTTGCCCTCGAAGTTCGCGCCGATCTCGTCGCGCACGGTCGAACCGCCGCCGTCCGCCCCGACGAGATAGGGCGTCTCCCACTCACGACCGTCCGTCGTCTCGACGCGGACGCCTTCTGGATCGGATTCGACGGTATCGACTTCGGCCTCCCAGTGGATATCGATACCCGCCTCGTCGAGCGCCTCGTGCATGTACGCCTCGGTGCGGACCTGCGGGATGCTGGTGAAATGCGGGAACTTACCCTTCCCACCGGGATTGTCGTAGGTCCGGTTGAACACCTCCTTGCCCCGCCAGCAGGTCCGTCGCGTGGGCCACACCAATCCTTCTTCGACCAGGTGCTCCCCGAGCCCCGGGTGAACGCGCTCGAGCGTGTGGATCGTCGTCCCGTGGACGTAGATCGCCCGACTACCGGCTCGATCACGATCTTTGGACTCCGCTTCGAGGATCGTGGCGGAGATACCACGTGCGTTCAACGCGAGTGCTGTGGTCATCCCGACCGGGCCCGCACCGGCGATGAGCACTGGCTGGGTCGTGCTATTGCTGCTCATGATACGTGTCTGGACAACGTAATCCGATTATAATAATTGTTTGGTTCGAGGCAGCAGAATAGGCGTCAGTCAACCGCTATCGGCCGATTGTGACCACAGCGTAGCAACTCGACTGGTAGTAGACGACGGGTCGTCTAGGCGGTCGTCGGTTATAGATCCAGTTGCGTGGCAACCCAGTGGTCTTGGACGGCGAAGACCATTTCTTCCTCGTCGTCGAAGCGAGTTGTCTCCGAGACGAATTCGTCCCAGGTGCCGTCCGGAACCAGATCAAGTTCGTCCGCGGAGTCTGCGTCTGACGGACTTGCCGCGACCATATCGTCGAACGACTTGAAGTCCGTATATTCCTGTACGAACGACTCGTCAAACAGGTCCCTGATCGGGATCTCCTCGTCTTTGCCGACGACATCTCCTGGGTGGGGCAGGTCGTCTGCCTCGGCAGCAGCTTCTGCCAGATTTGCTTTCTGGTCCATATTTGATGTGACAACCGATGTCAACTAAAGGTTTGTGGTGCCCCAACCATTCCCGTGATCGGTTCCCCGGCAACGGAACTGCGCTCAAGAAAGTCGATAGGCACTATTCGATGGTCCTGCACGGTCGCAGAGGCAGTTAGACTGGTCTCCGGTAATGGCGCCGCACCAAACGTTGATGATGTCTTCGCCGTATGGCCCAGTATGGCGCACGGAAGCCGACAGGCACAGCTGCATGGGAGCTGCGAGAGTACCGACGAGCACAGCCCCGTCGTGAAGACGGCGAAGAAACTGTTCTCGGCCCAGTCCGGTTCTTGGGGTGACTCACCGTGACGATGCTTGAGGGGACGGTCTGTATCGTGGCTGGCGGAGGGAACGGACTCGGGGAAGTGACAGCGCACGAACTCGCAGCTCACGGCGCACATGTCGTCGTGAACGACCTTGGTACGTCCGTTCGGGGTACGGAGAGCGACGCCACCGTACCCGAGCGAGTCGCCGCAGATATCCGCGAAGTGGGTGGCGAAGCGACAGCCCATCACGGCGACGTGAGCGACTTCGACGATGCCCAGCGACTGATCGAGGAGACGGCCACAGAGCACGGACGGATCGATTTCGTGGTCAATTTCGCTGGTATCCTGCGGGACGAATTGAGCTACAAACTCTCTCCCGAAGACTGGCGCGCAGTCATCGAGACCAACCTCACCGGTCAGTTCGCTCCGTTGCGGGCCGCCTGTGCGCACTGGCGCGAGGAGAGCGAGAACGGGTTCGACCGCCAGCGTTCGTATCTCGCAGTTAGCGGCGGAGCCGCACGCGGAGCGGTCGGTCAGGCCAACTACGCGTCTGCGAAGGCCGGCGTCCTTGGTCTTGTACGGTCTGTCTCTACGGAGATGCACCGCTGGGACGTTCAGGTCAATGCGCTGGTTCCGAACGGGTATACGCGGATGACAGAGACAGTACCCGAAGAACACCGTCCCTACACTCGCGAAGAGATGCCCCCGGAACGGGTAGCGCCCCTGGTCGCCTACCTTGCCAGCGACGCGGCGACCGGCCTGACGGGCTGTACGCTGTACGCGGGCGGCAACCGAGTCGGTCTCCTCTCGGACCCAGAAATAAACACTATCGGGGTCAACCCGGACGGATGGACGCTCGATTCGCTAATTGAGCACTTCGAGTCGGATGTGGCTGCGGACGCCGAGTTGACTCGAACGAACAGCTACCTCTGATACTGTCGGCTGTCTGTAAAGGGCATCATTTATTAGGGATTCTTTCGATATCACTACTATGCGATTCGTCCACTACGGCGATGAGCAGCTAGGACTGCTTACAGACGACGGGAGCGGTATCGTCAACCTCACCGGCCGTCTCGGGCTCGACAGCAACGAACCACTCGTGGAGTACATCGATGGAGACTACGACGCCAGCGAGTACACGGACGCTCCGACGGATCATGATGTCGACGACGTGACGATCAAGTCGCCGATAGGGCGGCCGGGAAAAGTCATCGCTGCTCCCTTGAACTACGAGAACCATATCGAGGAAGCGATCTCCGATCGCGACATCACGACCGACGAGTGGTTCTCGATCAAGGACAAGGGCTACTTCCTGAAGGCGCCTTCCAGTGTCGTCGGGCCCGACCACGGTGTGAAACTGCCGTTCATCGATCGAAGGACTGACCACGAGATCGAACTCGCCTTCGTGATGGAAGGCGACGTGAAAGACATCGACGCCGAGGACGCCTGGGACCACATCTTCGGGTACACGATCCTCCTCGACATCTCGCTGCGGGGCGACCAGGACCGCTCGAACCGGAAGTCCTACGATACATTCACCGTGATCGGCCCCTGTGTGACGACGGCAGACGAGATCGAGGACCCCCAGAACCTTCAGATGGAACTTCAGCTCAACGGCGAGCGCCGCCAGTACGAGAACACTGGCGATATGGTATACACCTGCGCCGATGTCGTCCAGTATGCCTCTCTCGGGGCGACACTCGAGACCGGCGACGTCATCACCACGGGTACACCGGAAGGCGTGAGCGAACTCAACGACGGCGACACCATCGACGCCGAGATAGAGTCGATCGGCTCGATGACCGTCGATGTGACGGGTCGCGACGCGAGTTATGCCGAGGCAGACGTGCAGAAAGGCGGCCAAGAGTAGCTCAATCCGCCCCTATCTGCGGTTGGTTCGTTTTTGTTGTTAGTGCCCTATATTGCTAGAGGCCTATGTTTCGATGATAGCCAAAAATGGACGTTCAATCTGGATTCCAAATTCCGATTATCTCGGAACGAGAGTTAGCGCCACGGCCAGGTGAATCCGCTTTGATGGAAAGTGGGATTACAATCGTACTACTGTAAAGCAAGCTTCGCAGTATCATTGTCTGCATCCGAGAAGGGAGTGGATAGGCTCTATGTACCATCGTCTGTTGGTTCCGAATATATCGGAGGCTTCGACCGCCTCTTTGAGCCTCGTGTTCAGATAAGCTGATTCCATGCGAAAGCGAACGATCTCAGCCACTCGTCAGCAGTTTCTGCTTTAGCGTTGCTGAAACAGTTTGAGAAGCTGGTAGTTCTGCGTTTTATCTCACGAAAGACACGTTCGACGCTGTTCCGATTTCCATGTCGTTCGCATCTGAAATCGAGGCCATGGTTCTCACATGCTCGGTGAAGTGGAACCGCACCATCAACGAGAAAGATCGCGTCATCCACGTCGTGTTTTTCGCGGAGTTCCGCGAAAAACTGATCTGCGATAACGTTCGTTCTTGTCGGTTCAAGCTGTGTGTGGAGTAAATCGTTTGAATCTGGATCGACAGCGGCGTACAGCCAATAGTGTTCATCGTCAAGTTGAATCACCGTTTCATCGACCGCAACGTGATTCGGACTCCGACCAGATTCCGACTGTAGATCGGCCTTGTGAACCCAGTTATGAACAGTGGATCGAACCCGATCAACACCGAATATATCAAGAAACGAAACAGTATTCGAAAGCGATAATCCAGCAAGGTGGAGCTGAATACTGAGCTTCATCAACAGCTTCGGTGTTGCCTCTCGCTCCACAAACTCTAATCGATACAACCTCTATCGCCGCAGAGCCGGCGAACGAGAGCATAGACCTCTCGATATTTTGACCGCCTCATCTTTCGACCCTATCTCAACACCGCCGTCATCCAACAAAACACAACATATAAATACGTTTTCGCTATCTGATTACAAATGGGGGGACACAGATCGGACGTTTGTAGGAAGCAGTCCGAACTGTCAGAGGCACACGTCCCCGTCTGTTATTCACTCGATGAGACACATAAACCGTAGGTAGGATTCAGTCACTGCGAAAAGGTCCAGTCAATCGCATCCTCGATCAGAGATAGTCGATACGCTATAAGTGCCGAATGAGCGTCGGAGTCCTCCTCAATCTCCGACTGCAACTCAATAGAATCATCCCGGTCGTTGTTCTCCAGCAGCTCTCGAATTCCCTGCATCCGCGTGTACAGCAGATCCGGCGAATATGTCGGTTTGCTCTCTTTCTCGGATTTCAGAAGCACAGTCACAAGCGTTCGTCTTCGCATGGAATCAGTTTATCTAAACACCGCCGGCCCGATCAGGTCTTTTTTTACTCTTCAATCTGTTCCGGTCGATTATGGATATTGTAGACGTAGCTGGGTATGCGTTATCATCACAAATCGATCCCCACCAAGACCGCTCGTTCCACGGCGGATTTCGTCGGTTACTGAAACGTGACGTCGTTCTTATTGTTATTGAGACTGCAGACGGCACTCGCGGTGTCTCTACGGCCGGTGCAAGCAGCTCGGCCATGACCGAGTATTTCGACGGAGAGTCTCAAGGAACGTTCGCCGATGTCGTCGATGACGCAGTGGCGAACGCGCTTGAGGGCGAGTCGATCGAGGATGTCGTCGATGCTCACACTCTGCTTAGAAACGGCGATATTCCGGAAAGGGACCTGACTGAGGCCGTCTCTGCAGTCGACGTGGCGCTCTATGATATTCAGGGCAGACAACACGGTGCACCTGTGTATCAACTACTCGCGGATCGGTACGAGACAGCTCCCTCAACGAATCTTCCGCTCTATGCCAGCGCGGGTATGTATATGGAACCGGGCGAATACGTCGACCAAGCCAAAGTCGTCGAAGATCTCGGCTTTTTCGGGTATAAATATCGACCCGGAGTTGGCCCAGCGGACGACCGTCGTACAGTCGAACGTCTCGCTGAAACGCTGGACGAGACCGA
This sequence comes from Halorubrum sp. B52, assembly GCF_059752555.1. NCBI lineage: Archaea > Methanobacteriati > Methanobacteriota > Halobacteria > Halobacteriales > Haloferacaceae > Halorubrum > Halorubrum sp. B52. The sequence goes on from NZ_MWTG01000018.1 coordinate 382,434, forward strand.
AATCATGCTGGACGCCCACACGTGGTGGAAACTCCAGGAAGGCTACGACCGAGAAACCGTCCGAGATCTCGTTGAACATGCCGGTGATCAAGACGTCTACTGGGTGGAAGAGCCCGTCAGTCCGGACGAATACGATGAATACACCAAACTCGCCGAAAAGGGAACCCCGCTGGCCGGAGGTGAGAGTGAAAACGGACCCGAAGATCTCCTCGCACTCGGTAAAACGGGAGCAGTCAAATTTTTACAAGGAGATGTCCGTCACCACGAGGGGTTCACCGGTTGTTGGAACGCCGTAGAATTCTGTGTGAACCGAGACGATATCATGTTCGTACCGCATAATTTTGGCACGTGGATCGGATTGGCCGCCAACGCTCACCTTGTTGCGGCCGCCCCAGAAGCTGATCTCGTGGAGTATCCTATTTTCGAGGACGATCCCTTATTCGATACGCCAGTCGATCCCGGCATGTATCCGTTTGATCTGGCGTTTGACCTCATTCAGGGTCAACCGACAATTAACGATGGCACTTTATCTGTCTCAGACGATCCTGGACTGGGTGTCGAAGTGAATCTAGATGTTATTGATGAGTATCCCTTCGTAGAGGGCCCATGGACGGAATTTCATTATGATAAGTAGTGGACCCGCTGAGCCAGATACAGGAAGGTAGTTCGGAACCGTTGAAATGCATTCCATATAGTTGAACGGTTTGAGATGTCTATAAAATTCGACGATCAAGATGGAAAGGTAGTCGAAGATTTGGAAGACGCAGTGCCCACCTACCGGGATATCGAATGAGCCATTCGAATCGGTTTCATCGTGCATAGAGATTTTTAAACGATCTGAGCCGCTGAAATCATCAGGGAGATATCCCTGTCGATAAGCCGTTCAAATGGGAGAGCAATATCAGAGGAGACAGTTCGTGGATTGGTGAGCATAGAGTTCAAAAAGTACGAGAGAGTCCATATTTGTTGAACGAGTGATTCAATATCGTAGTACGGACGATAGCTCACAGATCAAACCCCGAGTACCACACGATCTAGCTATACCAATCGCGTAGCACTAACCGGTAGAGATCTAATCTGGACGCGACTATCATTACAATCGTACGACTGTAACGAATACATGTGTTCTTATCATGCTGTTATTCAATAATATTGGAAAACCGATTTATAAATCGTAGCTGTCGAGCAACAGATTCTGCTGAATTCGACGTTTAAAACGATATTCATCATATCCGTTAGTAAGTAGTATTGGACGCAGGAAAGTTGAGTACCGCCGCGCCTTGGCGTCTGCGTCGTGTAACGGAAGAGTGTCCGTAGAGCAAATTTTATTTGCCAGAGCCGAGTTAGAGAAAACACATGGTTCAACTTTCGCTGATTCTACCGCCAGAGCCTGACGACCGTTGGCAGCTCGCACGGCAGATGGGCGTCACGAGTGCAGTCGTCCACCCGCTCGAAATTGGGGACGACAAAACGAACTGGACGTACGACGAACTCAAAGGGATGACCAACTGGTTCGAAGAGGTCGGTATCGATCTCTCAGTCATCGAAGGGTCGGTACCGCTTACAGACCGCGTCCGCCTCGGTTTAGAGGGTCGTGACGATGACATCGAGGAGTTCAAGCAGTTCCTGCGCGACTGTGGCGCGGTTGGGATTCCGGTGGTGTGTTACGACTGGATGGCTGGTGTCCGGTGGGCACGAACGGAAGTTCATGTCCAAACACGTGGCGGCGCCTACACGACCGGGTACACGGACGAACGCATGACTGGAGGACCAGACATTGATTACGCCAAGGTGACCCGAGACCAGCTCTGGGAGGCGCTTGAGCACTTCCTGGAGGAAGTCGTCCCCGTCGCCGAGGAAGCCGGAGTGAAACTCGGTCTCCACCCGTCTGATCCACCGATCGATTCAGTTCGTGGAATTCCACGACTCGCCAACAGCGTTGAGGGATACGACCGGATCCTCGACATCGTCGATAGCGAACACAACGGCGTGACATTTTGTCAGGGGAATTTCGCCGCGATGGGAGTCGACGTCCCAGACGCTATTCGTCACTTCGGCGACCGGATTAACTTCGTACACTTCCGTGACGTAGAGGGGGAGGCCGATAATTTCGTGGAAACGTGGCACGACGACGGGCCGACCGACATGCTTGCAGCGATGCAGGCTTTCGAAGATGTCGGCTTCGACGGCCCGATGCGTCCGGATCACGTTCCCACAATGGCGGGTGAAGATAATTCCAACCCCGGATACCACACGAAAGGACGTCTCTTCGCTGTCGGATATATGCGTGGGTTGTTGGAGCAGACGACTGCAACAGACGAAGGCGCCAGAGATTGCGAGGCGGCAATCGAGTCGGAAACGACCGCTGATTGATGTCTATCGGCAGCGGGCGATCACAAGCCGTGTCGATTCGGTCACGGTGAGTAACCTCGCCGGGAAAGTAGACGAAAAGATACATGCCGCCGTGCCACCGAGATACGTATGAATTCGACTATGAGTGTACCCAACGAGTTCGAAATCGATGACATGGTGTGCGTTATCACCGGCGGCTCTGGTGTGCTCGGTTCTGAGATGGCACACGCACTCGGTGAGAACGGTGCGACTGTGGTGCCGCTCGCGCGGGGTGAAGAGAAACTTCGTGAGGTCGGCGAGGAGTTGACCGAAGCTGGAATCGATCACCTCACAGTGTCAGCGTCGGTCCTAGACCGCGCGGAACTCGAGGCGGCCGCAGAAACCGTACTCAACGAATATGGCCGGATCGACGTTTTGATCAACGCCGCGGGTGGGAACAGTCCCGACGCGACCACGGGGCCGGACACTTCGTTCTTCGATCTTCCGGTAGAGGGGATCCAACAGGTCCTGAACGTTAACTTCACCGGGACTGTCCTCGCCTCACAAGTCTTCGGCGAATATCTGGTGGAGGAAGGATCCGGGTCTATTTTGAATGTCTCCTCGATGAACGCGTTCACGCCGCTGACTAAAATTCCGGCGTATTCCGGCGCAAAGGCTGCAGTGTCAAACTTCACGGAGTGGCTTGCGGTCCACATGTCGCACAACTATTCGACAGATATCCGTGTGAACGCCATTGCACCGGGCTTCTTCCTCACTGAGCAAAATCGCTACTTGCTTATCGACGAGGAGTCCGGAGAGTACACGGAACGGGGTCAGGCAATCATCGACCACACGCCACAAGACCGCTTTGGCCGTCCGGAAGACCTCTCGACGACCGTGTTATGGCTCATATCACCGGGTGCGGAGTTCGTTCACGGTACGTCGATACCAATCGACGGCGGATTCTCTGCGTTTAGCGGGGTCTGAGATTTCCCGTATTCCAGCCTGTTCAGTGGAGTGCTCACGAGAGTGTGGGATTAGAAGTTCCACAGCTCGGCCGGACGATCGTACGCGACCTGTCTCACGAGGTCTTCGGCCGTGGACATCGGCACCTGTCCGCGCTCGACCAAGTTACCGACCGTATTTGCCAGCGACCGCCGGAACATCTCGAACCGAGAGTCGAACGACAGTAGCTTCCGCGAGTCACTCACCATACCGCCGTAGTTCGCAAGGAGATCGACCGTGCCGACGTACTCCAACTGCGACTGCATCCCGTGAGGACTGTCGTTAAACCACCACGCAGCACCGACACTAACGTTGGGAAACGCGCGGGCAACAGTCGCGATGGTCGGATAGTGGGTCGGGTCGACGACGTACAGAACGATCTCTAGCTCTCCATCGAATCTGTTGAGGAAGTGGCGTAGATTGTCCGCGAGTTCGAGGTCACCCTTGGAGATATCACCCCCTGCGTCCGTTCCGATCTCGTCGTACAGAGAGTCACGGTAGTCACGGACTGGGCCGATATGGAACTGCGTCACCCAGTCAGTCTCGCGATTGAGCTCACCGATCTGGTCGAGAACGAACGACTTGAAATCGGCAACATCGTCGTCAGTCAGCGTCTCACCGGCGTACGCGCGTTCGTAAACGTTCGCAGCACGGCTCCGATCGACCGGCTTCGAGACGACCTCGCTCAGGCCGTGATCACTCGCGCCACACCCGTTGGCCGCAAAGTACTCGTGGCTCGTTCGGAGGGCTGCGAGGAACCCATCGAGGTCTGATGTGTCCGTGCTGGTAGCGGTGCCAAGACGCTCAACGTACTCCTGCCAGCTCGACGCCTCGATCCCCATTGCGGCGTCAGGTCGCCACGTCGGACGCACGGTAATACCGTCGAGTTCGGCGGACAGCGTCTGATGATGTTCCAGATCGGAGGTCGGATCGTCGGTACTGGAAACAACTTGGACATCCATCTCTCTGAGCAGTTGACGTTGGCGCATGTTCGGACCGTCGAGCGCCTCCTTCGTCTCCGCCCAGATCTCGTCGGCGGTGTCAGCCGAGATGGTTTTGTCGATCCCGAATCGACGCTTCAGATCGAGATGGACCCATTCGTAAGTCGGGTTCCCAGCGAGCGTCGGGAACACCGAAGCGAGGGAATCCCACTTCTCTCGGTTCGAGGCGTTGCCTGTTATTTTCCGCTCCGGAACGCCACGCTTCCGCATCAGCTGCCAGATATAGTGGTCCGTCTCCCCCTCAACCTCCCAGATATCATTCCATCCCTCGTTCCGCGCAAGTGCTGCCACGTCAACGTGGCTGTGCGGATCGAGGATCGGGAGGTCACGGATTTCGTCGTACAACTGATGTGCTGACGTCGATTCAAGCAGGTAATCCTCGTCGAGGAATCCCATACTGGTCGATCCGTCTGTAGCTATAATAAACCCATCGCGGTTCCAGTTCCGCTACAAACAGCGCCAAATCGAGATGTGTACATCTATCTGGGCCACCCAAAAGATTATTAAGGATTACTTTGCATCTGAAGATGCGATGCGAGAAAGCCAAGCAGGCGATACCGGAGAGGCATCAGTATCGAATCACGCCGACAGAAGCGGCACGAACCGAACGACGGCGTCACGGCGCGGAATCATGAAACTGATCGGATCCGCGTCGGCGGCCGTAGCTCTGGGTAGCGGCGTCGCAAGCGGGGATGCCGGTGAATCCGATGATCCAGACATCGAAGAGCTGGTCGAACAGATGACCCTCGAAGAGAAAGTCAGCCGAACCTACGCAGCCGATAGGTACATTCAGGGGATCGATCGATTGGGTGTGCCCGGTATTAGAAACGTCAACGGGCCGGCGGGCGCCTCGTTGGCGGACTTCATCGACGGTGCAGAAACCACGGAGTTCCCGCACACAATAGCCGCCGCCGCGACGTTCAATCCGGAACTCATCAGCGAACAGGGACGGGCAATCGCTCGCGAAGCGAAAGACGGTGGGGCGTCTGGACTGTTCGGCCAATCGATCGACATCACGCGAATCCCGTTACATAGCCGAAGCGGCGAGTCTTTCGGAGAGGATCCGTACCTCGCATCGGCTTTAACGAAGAGTATCACCGACGGACTCCAATCGGAAGGGGTGATCGCTACCCTGAAACACTACTGCGCGTACAATCAAACCCGAACCACCGGAGACGTCGAAGACTACTATTCGATCTCGGAACACAACGTCGTGGTGAGCGAACGGGCACTCCGAGAGATCTACCTTCCGCCGTTCAGAGCGGGGGTCGTTGAGGGAGGTGCGGGCGCGATAATGACCGCGTACAATCGGATCAACGGCACGTATGCCGCTGAACACGAGGATCTCCTCGACGACATCTTGAAAGGCGAATGGGGATTCGACGGATACGTGATCTCAGATTACGGCGGGACCCACAGCAGCGTGCGATCAGCGGTCAACGGGCTCGACGTCGAGCTCGTCGGAGACAAGCCTGAGTACCTGGGCCAGAATCTGCAGGAAGCGGTGGAGAACGATGAGTTAAGAGAGGGTGTCGTCGATGAGATGGTTGCGAGGACGCTTCACTCACAAAAAGAGATTGGAGCACTCTCGGGTGACCGGATTGGAAGTGAGCCGGCTCGAAACACGGATGACCACTTTGCCGTCGCGGAACAGATGGCCAGAGAGGGAACAGTACTCCTGAAGAATGATGGCCTGTTACCGGTCGATACCGACGAAATAGACGAGATCGTGCTCGTCGGACCAACTCCGACGGAATTCAAAGAAGACATCGGCGGGAGTGACGGGATTAACGAGAGTCGGCGGATCTCACCGATCGAGGGACTCGAAGCCGTCACAGACGACGGCACTTCGGTCACCACGGTATCGTCAGACCGCACCGAACCGATGATCGCTGATGATGGGTTCAGCTACCAGATCTACGACGAAGCCGACTTCGGCGGAGAGCCGACCGAGACAGGTACGGTCTCTGAAATCGATTACGAGGGAGATGCAACCTCGATTACATGGACGGGTGAGATCACGCCAGATACCACTGGAACGTACGGAATCTCACTCACAAGCGTAGGCTCCGGGCGTGTCTCCGTTGACGGAGAGCGCGTCGTCTACACGGAAGGGGGAGGATTTGCTGGTCCTGATACCGAGGTGGCCGCGGTGTCGTTGGCAGCCGGGGAATCATACGAAGTCACTGTCGAAGTGAGCGGTGGGGGTCCCGTCAGTCTGGAGTGGAATCCGCCCGTTGGGATCCGGGAGGCCGCCGACGCGGCGGCGAACGCCGACATCGCTCTCGTATTGGCCCGAACGTACACCGACTACGGTGACGACCGCAAACAGTTCGGGCTACCGGGCAACCAGGATGCGCTCATCAAAAGCGTCATCGAGGCGAACAAGGACACTGCAGTCTTAGTGAATGCGACCTCCGCCGTGGCAATGCCGTGGGTCGATGACGTCCCGGCGATCATGCAGTTGTGGTTCCCCGGACAGGAGGGGGGTCGCGCTCTCGGAGATCTCCTCGTCGGAAACGCGAATCCGTCGGGGAAAGCGCCTGTGACATTCGCCGAATCGATCGAGGACTACCTCCCGCAGGAGGTCGAGACGCTCCCCGACAGCGCCCGTGGCTATCCGGGTGTGGAGGGCAACGTGTACTACGACGAAGACGTCTTCGTCGGCTACCGTCACTTCGACGAGGCAGGTATCGAGCCGGTGTTCCCGTTCGGACACGGGGAGTCATACACCACCTTCGAATACGGCCGCGTCAAGCTCTCGAAGGCTTCGACGACACCCGATGAGAGTGTGACGGTGAGTGTTGAGGTGACGAATACAGGCGAGATGGACGGTTCGGAAGCCGTGCAGGTGTACCTCAGTGACGTTGACCCAGCAATTGAACGGCCGCCCAAGGAGCTAGCAGGCGTCGAAAAGCTCGATATACCCGCAGGTGAGACGAAGACTGCTACGATCGACCTCGGAGAAGAGAGCTTCAGATACTGGAGTCCCGACGAGAGAGACTGGGCCGTGACGGGCGGTGAATACGTCGTGCAGGTGGGGAGTTCTTCCCGTGACATTCGAGGAAAACGGACGCTTCGGCTGCGGGAAGAGCCGCCGCGTGGTAACCGAAGCGGATCCGACAGAGCCTGATACGGCGACGCGAGACCGGGTATCAGCCCTAGCTGAATATTTTTTCTGCACCGATCGAGGCAGAGCAGTTCCGTCTCTCACACACTGCCACCCGTTTGCAAGGAAAGTGCTGTCGAGAGGTTCAGTCCCTCATGAAATAACCCGCACTAAAATATGTTATATTAAAATTTATAATGGGGGAGGATCACTTCCATGATGGATCATGACGTCCGACAAGAGCTCCGTCCCAAGACGGAGGTATATCCAACTGATCGGTGGCACCGGAGCTGCTACTGCCCTCGCCGGTTGTAGCAGTAGTAGTGACAGCAATAGCGGAGACGGCGGCGACGGAAGCGACGGTAGCGACGGAGAAGACGGCGGCAGCTCGAACGGAGACGGATACAACACCCTGGAACTTCAGCACTGGTGGACAGCCGGTGGCGACGGCGAAGCGATGCAGGCACTTCTCGATATCTTCCAAGAGGAGCATCCGGACATCACAATCCAAGAGAATCCCGTTTCTGGAGCCGGTGGGGGGAACCTCCACGCAGTCGTTCAGAATCGAATTCTCAACAACGATCCGCCGAGCACGTGGCAGGACTGGCCCGGGGCGAACCTTGAACCGTACGTCGAGGCCGACAAGCTGAACGATATCGGTGACGAAGTGTGGACGGATGACCTCCGAGAAGCGTATCTCGACGGACCGAAGCTGCAGGCCCGCGCGGGCGATTCAGACAATCCGTTCGTCTCAGTTCCTCTCAACATCCACCGCATTAACAACCTCTTCTATAACGTCGAGGTCGTTGAGGAGGCCGGTGTGGATCCGGCATCGTTGAGTAGTCCGCAAGAGCTCATCGACGCGATGGAAACGATCGAGTCGGAGACCGATGCCGTGGGGATGGGTCAGGAGACGAGTTCTGCACAGGGAACAGTTCAGCTGTGGGCAGTCACGTTCCTCGCCGAGGCCGGCGCCGATGCCTACATGGACTTCATCAACGGAAACACCGACGGACACGAGGAAGCCGTCCGCGGCGCGCTGGAAACGGTCGCGGAGTATGCCAACCACTACACCAGCGACGCGGGGTCGATCAATCAGGACGAGGCCGGATACAAAGTCGCTAACGGCGAAGCCGCCTTTATGAACCAGGGTGACTGGCAGGCCGGGAACTTCCAAACCATCGAGGGCGTTGATTACGAGTCCGGCTGGGATCACGTCCCATGGCCGGGAACGGAAGGCTACTACCAGCTCAACATGGACGGGTTCGCCTTCCCGAAAAACAATCCGTCACCCGATGCGACGCTAGAGTTCCTGAAATTCCTCGGAACCGTTGAGGCTCAGGAAACGTTTAATCCGCTCAAAGGGTCGATCCCGCCACGTTCAGACGTTCCGACCGACGAGTTCCCGCCGTTCCAGCAGAAGGAGATGGAACAGTTCGCGAACTCCGAAGCCCAACCGCCGTCCATCGCCCACGGACTGGCAGTGTCGCCCGAGGTCCTCAACTCCATTACCGAGGTGATAGCAAACTTCATCTCCGGGTACGACGTCGACAGTGCCCAGCAGGGCCTCTTGGACGCGGTCAGCAACTAACCCGGTAGCAAAGTAATGAACCGTATCGCTCCCAATTTTTGTGCGTTCTGTACGCCACGATGGGTAGTGAGACGTAATCACAGGTCACAACCACGGGTGATCTGTGGCTCTAGCATGTCGATACTGCACGTGTCTATCCATTCGTCCACGGACGGTCTAACTGACCGAGGGTGGTTTGGCGCTACTATTGTCCAGAACCAGATGCTAAAAAGAAAATATTTGTCCGAACTCCGTTCGAGTACCAACCACGGAATCCGACCGACAGATGTAGCCCGTAGAGATCTGCGCGGGGGGATCTGCTCACCATCCAGGAGGTGTATGTATGGAGGATAACGCGGCAGTCCTCACTCGGATCCGCCGAAGCGATTTCCTTCGATCGTTGCCGTTCTGGGGTATCCCCACGGTTCTGTTAGGGCTGTTCGTGTACGGGGGAATTTTCTGGAATTTCATCTTATCCCTGACGGATTTCAGTGGGTTCACTCTACCCACGTACGAGGTCGCCAATTTCGACTTCGAGATGTACACCGAGCTGCTGTCAGATCCCACGTTCTGGACGGCCACTCGAAACACCGTCGTCCTACTGGTCGTCTTCACCGCTGTCACGTTGTTCGTAGGGTTACTCCTAGCAATACTATTGGATCAAAAAATCCGTTTCAGAGGCGTTTTCCGGACGATCTACTTGCTGCCGTTCAGCCTCTCGTTCGTCGTGACGGGCGTCCTATGGCTGTGGATGTTCAACTTCAACACCGGAGTCATCAACTCGGTAGTTCGCGGTGTCGGCTTAGGAATTCTGGCCCAACATTGGCTGTCGAATCCGAATCTACAGCTCGCCTCCGTTATCGTCGCACTCGTGTGGCAGTACAGTGGGTATGCGATGGTGATCTATTTGGCGAACCTGCAGCGGATCCCGACTGAACACTACGAGGCGGCCAAGATCGATGGGGCGTCGTGGTTCAGTACCTATCGCGAGGTTATCGTTCCGCAGCTCAGCTCAGCGGCCGTGAGCATCGCCGTTGTGGTGATGGTGTTCGCGCTCAAAGCGTTCAGCTGGTTATACGTCGTCTTCGGAGATAATCCCGGTCCAGCCGCGGATATCCTCGCGACGATGATGTACCGTGAAGCCTTCGTTGCGAATCAGTGGGCATACGGTGCCGCGATCGGGACCCTGTTGTTTGTCATCTCGATCGCAATCGTCGGGCCCTACCTGTACTGGCAGTATCGGAGAGGTGAGCTTTGACGATGCCCGAACCGAGAACCGAGCCTGACAAAGAGAGGACCGTCCAGCAAGCGATCTATCCGTGAGGTAACCAAAATGCAACTAATAGCGACAATACAAGAAACAACACACGAAGTGAGACAGTCGATCCAGGGGACAGCGAGGGAGATACAGAGCCGTGAGGGGGGTTTCACGGTTGTCGTTCAGATACTCGCCGTGCTGGGAGCACTCGTGTTCCTCCTCCCACTTCACGCCGGGCTGATGACGTCTATCAAGACCATCTCTGCGTTTGCCCAGTCACTCCCGATGGCTCCACCGGAGCCGGGGGGATTCACGCTCAGTCCGTGGCTGGCGGCGATAGACATACTTGGTCCCTCGATGATCAACAGCTTCGCATTCACAATTCCCGCGATGGTTTTTTCGGCAGTTCTGGGAAGCTTGGCCGCGTACGGTCTGACGATGGTCGATTGGCGGGGACAGGTCGGACTCATGGCTATTTTTGTCGCCGCCACGTTCCTCCCGAAGCAGGCGATCGTCGTTCCGCTCTCTCGATTTTGGAGCATCGTCGATATTCACGCGATCCTGGCAAACCTCGGACCGGTCAATCTCTGGGCGCTCCCGTTCATACAGGATTACCACGCGACAATCATCGAGTTGATAATCACCCATAGCGCGTACGGGATCAGCATCTGTACGCTCCTCTTCAGAGGATACTATCTGACGATCGATCAGGAACTGATGGAGGCCGCTCGGCTCGATGGCGCGAGTATCTTCCAAATATACCGGGAGATCATCGTCCCGCTCTCGTATCCGATGTTCGCAGTCGTGCTCATCTTCCAGTTCACGACGATTTGGAACGAGTTCTTTTACGGGCTCATCATTTCGGCCGGGAGCCAGGCGGCTCCCGTGACGGTCGCACTAAACGATCTTAATAGCGGATACGCACAGCTGTACAACCGACAGACGGCAGGCGCGTTTATCGTCGCGCTGCCGACGCTCATCGTGTATCTCCTGTTCGGCGATAAGTTCGCTGAGGGAGTCAAGTAACCCGATTCACAACAATGTCCGACCTATCATTCAATAACGTGACGAAACGGTACGGAGACGTGGTCGCAGTACAGGACCTCGATATCGACGTCGATGATGGCGAGTTTATCGTCATCGTCGGACCGTCCGGCTGTGGGAAAACCACGACCCTCCGGATGGTCGCCGGATTCGAAGAGATATCTGAAGGAGAGATCTCTATCAAAAACGAGGTCATCAACGACCAGCGTCCGCAGGAACGGGATATCGCGATGGTGTTCCAGTCGTACGCGCTGTACCCGCACATGACCGTCAAGGAGAACATCGGTTTCGGTCTCAAGCATTCAACAGACCTCTCTGGGGACGCAATTGAAACGAAAGTCGAGGAGACTGCGGAGATGCTCGGAATCGGTGAGCTCCTCGACCGTAAGCCGGAAGATCTCTCTGGTGGACAGCAACAACGCGTCGCTCTCGGACGAGCAATTGTCCGGGATCCGGACGTGTTCCTGATGGACGAGCCGTTATCAAACCTCGACGCGAAGCTCCGGGCACAGATGCGGACGGAACTACAACACATCCAAGGACAGCTGGATGTCACGACGCTGTACGTCACCCATAACCAGACCGAAGCGATGACTATGGGTGACCGGATCATCATCCTCGACGGGGGTGAACTTCAGCAGTTCGGGACGCCGATGGAGTGCTATCACAAACCGAACAACCAGTTCGTCGCTGGATTCATCGGTGAACCATCGATGAATTTCGTCGCGCTCAGTCAGGAAAGCGGAGCGCTTGCGCGCGAGAATTTCAGGTACGAACCGACGAATGAGATGGGTGAGAGCATCAGTGCGACACCGGAGGTAACGCTGGGTATTCGTCCCGAAAATGTCGATGTGCTTCCTGAGCCGGATGAACAGAACGACTTCCTCGCGACGATCGATGTCGTCGAGCCGTTCGGGAAGGAGCATAACCTCTATTTGGATCCTGTTGATGCCGACTTCAGCCAATCGATCATCGCGACGATTACCGGTCGCCAGCGGTTCGAAGAGGGCGACCGCGTCGGCGTCCGGTTCCCAACTGACGACGTCCACCTGTTCGACGGCCAGACCGGAAACGCGGTCTGGAATCCCTCTGATAACGAAGAATCAGTCCCGTCGTCGAAGGTATAGCGCCTGAGACGACGTCCGCGGTAGACCCTTCGTTTCAATTTTCCCATCCGAAGATCAGAGTGTGATTATTAGGCCGTCCGCTCCGGGGACGCGGTCGAGACGGTGGTGATAGTATCCGATGGTTCGACAACGTGCAAAATGCTTTTACACGCAGTGCGCCTCCGTTTTACTGATGCACCTGTTAGCCCACCCTAGAGAGACGAGGTCGCTCAACGGGACGTGGCAGGCGATCCCTGACCAGTACGAGAACTTCGAGGGATACTTCGAGGACTTCTTCGACGACGAGGACGACAACCCCGCCGGATTCGAGGTGAAGTCCATCTACGAACCCGGGGCGTCGGAGGAGAACGACCCGTGCGACTTCAACATACACGACGGTCGCTCAGTGACGATCCCTTCGAGTTTGGGCGAAGAGATCCCCGAGTTCCGCCACTACGAGGGATGGGTCTGGTACGCGCGCACCTTCGACTGGGACGCCGAGACCGACCGAGACCGAGCCTTCCTCCGGTTCGGGGCGGTCAACTACAAGACGAAGGTCTGGCTGAACGGCGAGCTTCTGGGCTCTCACGAAGGCGGGTACACCCCCTTCAGCTTCGAAGCGACCGACGCCCTCGAGGACGGTGAAAACGTGCTCGTCGTCCAGGTTGACAACCAGCGGTACGAGGACGGCATCCCCAACGAGGGAACCGACTGGTTCAACTTCGGCGGGATCAATCGCTCCGTCGATCTCGTCGAGGTTCCGGACACCTACGTGCGCAACTTCAAGCTCGAATCCACGCTCGCCGACGGGACCGTCGACGTTAGCGTCGCCGCGTGGATCGACGGCGCGGGCGGCCACGACCCCGGAGTCTCGGTCGCATTTCCTGAGCTGGACCGCGATGCGACGCTCGAACCCGCCGGCGACGGGGAGTTTACCGCATCCCTACAGTTCTCGGAGGAGGAGGTGTCGCTGTGGAGCACCGAGGACCCTCACCTCTACACGGTCCGGGTCGAGGCGGGCCATGACACCATCGAGGACCGCGTCGGACTCCGAGACCTCCGCGTCCGCGACGGCGACGTCCTGCTCAACGACGAACCCCTCTGGCTACGCGGTATCGCGCTGCACGAGGAATCGGCGGGGAAGGGTCGCGCGCTCGGGTCCGAAGATATCGAAGAGCGGTTCCAGTGGATCAACGAGCTCGGGTGTAACTACGCCCGACTGGCCCACTACCCACACACGGAAGAGATGGCTCGGAAGGCCGACGAAGAGGGCGTTCTCCTGTGGGAGGAAGTCCCCGCGTACTGGGACATCAACTTCGGTGACGAGGAAGTCCAAGAGCTGTACCGGCAGCAGCTTCGCGAACTGGTTCAACGCGACTGGAACCGCGCGTCCGTCGCGATGTGGTCGATCGCGAACGAGACGGACCACACCGACGACACCAGAAACAAGGTCCTCCCAGAGATGGCCGACTACGTCCGCAGCCTCGACGACACGCGGCTGGTGACCGCGGCCTGCTTCGTCGACGAGACCGACGACGGCCTCGAGATCCGTGACCCGCTGAAAGATCACTTAGACGTCATCGGTATCAACGAATACCACGGGTGGTACTACGGAGACGCCGACGACATGCAGCAGTTCCAGGAAGATCCAGAGGGGACACCCGTCGTCATTTCGGAGACCGGCGGTGGCGCCAAATGGGGCCACCACGGGGATGCAGACGATCGGTGGACCGAGGAGTTCCAAGCGGAGATCTACCGGGGACAGTCGGAAGCGGCCGCAGAGAATGACCAGATCGTCGGGTTCTCACCGTGGATCCTCTTCGACTTCCGGGCGCCGATGCGGCAAAACGAGTTCCAGCGAGGATACAACCGGAAAGGCGTCGTCGACCAGCATGGTCGAAAGAAGCAGGCATTCCATGTGCTGCGGGAGTTCTACCAGACGCACCGCTGATCCCACGATCGATCTCACCGAAGTCGGTGTAGCCCGGACACCTGCCGTCGACGCGTAAGTAGAAAGCGACGGCGCGTTTCTTTTCGTCTCGGCACTTGACGAGCGTCAGGACCGCTCCGGCTGCCACTGCAGACAGACGGGCTCCGAGATCGACAGCGAATCGCCCGCCGGACAGAGGCCGCCAGTGTCGGTATTGACGGCAAACGCGACGATGTCGTCAGTGTGGCGGTTCTCTACGAACAGATGTTCCCCATCCGGAGCGATCGCGAAGTGACGCGGCCACTCGCCGGCGGTCGGCGTCTGGTCAACCCGTTCGATCCCCTCTCCGTCGACAGCGAACGTGACGATCGTGTCTAGGCCACGGTTCGATCCGTACACAAACGCTCCCGACGGATGGACGGCGATCTCGGCCGTCTTGTTGTCTCCGTCGAACTCCGGGGGGAGCGTGGAGACGGTCTCGCACTCGGTCAGCATCCCGTCTGACTCCCGGTCGAGGACGGTTACGGTCGAGTCAAGCTCGTTGATCAGGTACGTCCGCTTGCCGTTCGGGGCAAACGAGAGGTGCCGTGGACCTGAGCCGGGAGCGAGGTCGACGACGTCGACATGCGACAGCGAGGCTTCGTCACGGTCTACCACATACACATGCACCTGGTCGGTACCGAGGTCAGGGATGTACGCGAACTGGTCCTCCGGCCCGAGCGTGATCGAGTGAGGATGTGGCGCACGCTGGCGCTCCGGGTCGACGCTCGAACCGTGATGCTCGATCACGTCAGCCGGCGGGTCGATTCCCCCGTCAGGAGCGAGCGGAAGCATCGAAACGGCGCCGCCGGTGTAATGGGCTACAAGCAGGAACGCTCCCGTCTCATCGACAGTGCAGTAACAGGGTGCCGCGGCCCCGCTCCGGGCGCTGTCCCTTTCGGTCAGTTCGCCGGTGGTGCGGTCGACCGCGTACGACCGGATGACCCCCTCTCCGTCCTCGCGAACTGCGGCGTAGAGGTACTCGCCCGACGGACCGAACGTCACAAACGTCGGGTCCGGTCCAGCCGCTACCGCATCGAGTCGCCGCATCGAACCCGTTTCGAGGTCGACCGCGATCGTGTGAACGCTCTCGTCTGTCGCCGCGCTGTACGTTCCGACGGCCGCGATATGTTCTGCTGTGGTCATGGTAGATCGGTACTCGTGGAAATACTGTGTTCTATGAGTCGTGCGTTCATGTTCTCACGCGGAGTCATCAACCTCGACTGGCGGTCCGTCCCACTCCTCGCCGTTGTCGTCTGGATCGTATCCGAGGCGTTCTCGCGCCTTCCGGATTGAGAACCAACGCCGGTCGTTATCACTGACGCCGTTGAAGATGTCGAACGTCACGCTTCGGTCGGCGAGACAGCACTCGATCAAGTGAGCGAAGTCGCGACGCGAGTGCCACGTCGCCTTCGTCCGGGCGACCGATCGCTCGTAGGCCTCGCTACCGTGCTCGATCTCTCCGTGTTCGACGCGGCGCTCGGCCCGGCCGTACGGGTGATCGATCCCGTGGGGGAGAACCGAGCAGATCCTGAGCCCGTAGAACCGTTGAGGGTACGTGTATCGTTCCGTGCAGTATCGGCCTAGATCCTCGCCGAATGACTTCGTCGTCCCGTACCACGAATCCGGGCGGACGGGATCGGTCGTATCGAGCTGTAGGTCATAACCCGGATCGTACAGATCCGGAGCGTGTTCCTTCTCATACATTCCCATCACGTGGTTCGTCGAGGCGAACACGAACGAATCCACCTCGGCGTCCCTTGCAGCCTCAAGCGCGTTGTAGGTTCCGACGATGTTGGGCTCGAACACGTCTTCCCACGTCCCGTCGGTGTACGGGTAGGCCGCGAGGTGAACGACGGCGTCCTGACCCTCAAACGCGGGCCGGATCGCCTCGTAGTCCGTGATATCCGCAACGTGTGTGTCGAATCCGCCGTAGCGATGATCGGACGGACGGTCGGACCGGTTCAGGTAGGTGAAATCGTATCTGGGATCGTCGTCGAGGTGATCGATGATCGCAGTCCCGCACCTGCCGTATGACCCGGTTACGAGGACGTTCATACAGATTGGTTAGCGGGTCCGTGAACGACCCGACAGGTGTTTGGGCTCACTGTCCCTCGCCGTCAGTGGATGACAGCATGCCGTTCAAGTAGGCGACCGCGTGAGCACGGGACCGGTGGCCCCACTCCGTGTCTCCGACGACGTCGGGGACGTGGTCCGGGACGACGACGCCGCTGAATCCCACCTCGCGGAGCCGTTCGATGGCCACCACCGGATCGTAGTTACTCTGGTCGTCATCGAGGAACGTCTCGGTGAAACGCGGCCAGGTGCCCACGACGTCGCGGAAATGGACGAACACGATGTCGTCGTCCTCGCCGAAGTGCATGATTACCTCCTCGACGTCGGCGTCTGGCATCTCCGAGAAGCAACCCAGACAGAGCTTCAGTCCGTGGTTGTCGCTCGGCACCGTCTCCATCGCCCGCCGGAACGCTTCGAAGTTCCGGAAGAGGCGCGGGATTCCGCCGAGCTGCTCGACAGTCGGCGGATCCGCCGGGTGGAGAGCCAGCTGCACACCCGCTTCCTCCGCGACGGGAAGCACCTCCTCAAGGAAGGCCTCGTAGTTGTCCCACAGCTCTTCTTCGGTGTACTCCCGCTCCAGGTCGTCGACGGGCTCGTACGGAGCCTCGAGGTCGTCGATGTCGAATTCCCGGCCCCGCGCCCCGCCGCGCAGTCGCACCGTCTGGGAGGTCCGCATCGGAACGACCCCACGGGGATTCCACTGGTAGCCGAGGATCGGAATACCCGCGCTCCCGAGGTTCCGGATGAGCCGTTTGATTGTGTCGAGCTGGCTCTCCTTTCCCTCCTTGCCGAGCATTATCTTCCCGTAGACGTTGTAGCTCAGCGATTGGATCCCCATCAGTCGGAGCCCGGCGTCCTCCGCGCGCCGGCGCGCCTGAACCAGTTCCGAAACGCTCGGAACGACCCCGTCGTCGATTACTATCGTCTCGTCGTCCTGGCTCCCCTCGTCCTCGAAGACGTCGCCGCGCGGGGACCGGTGGTCGAGGAAGACGTCCTCGACGCCGATCTGGCGACAGAACGCGAGGCGGTCGTCCGAGAGGGTCCGCGTGCGAAGACCGGCTCGAAGCGGCAATTGGCCTGCGTCGGTGGTCGGTCGGTTCTCGTTCATGATATCGTGATCTTGTGGCATAGTTTCGCGTAGGTTCGGTTTGTGTCCGTTCTCGTTGGTTTCGGTATGTCCTTCGGCGGTTCAACGGCGAGACGTCCGTACTCCTGCGGTCAGTCGTCCCGTCGAAGCAGTGTCGGCGCGGTGGGGCCGATCGCTCATTCGATAAGCCGATCAATACCGTCGTCCAGTTCGCCGTAAACCGCTTCGACCCGGTCGGCCTCATCAGGCGTGAGCGGGCGGATCGGTTCCCGGACGTTGCCGCCGTGGAGCCCGGCAAGTTCAAGCCCCTTCTTGACGACTGGGACGCTGATCGCTCCCGCGAGCGCATTGTTCTGGCCCGTCTCATCCCTGAGCCGCTGGTACGGGAGACAGACGTCCCTGAGCGCGCGGGCACGCTCCCAGTCACCCTCCGAGAGCGCGTTGAACAGCTCCCGACCGACCTCCGGTCGGAAGTTGCTCACGCCGGCGGTGAATCCCTCAACGCCTTCCGCCCAGTACGACACCGCGTACGGCTCCGCGAGCCCGTTGACCCAGACGACGTCGTCGTCGCCGGCGCGGATCGCCTCCCCCAGTTTCACCGGATCCTTCAGTGCGTACTTGACTCCGACGACGCCGTCGATACGGGTGAGGTCGGCGAGGTACTCCGCCGACGGATCGAACCCTCGAACGTACGGGACGAGTGGGGTCTCGGTAACCGCCGACAGCTCGCGATAGTACTCCAGTAACCCCCGCTCGTGGAGGTAGGTGTGATCCGGCGGCATGATCATCATCGCGTCAGCGCCGGCATCGTCATACGCCTGGATCAAGGCCGACGCGTCGGCAGTACTCCCGCCGACGCCGGCGAGGACGCATGCGTCCGAGGGGAGCGCCTCAACGACCGTTCTGACACTCTCGATCCGCTCTTGCTGTGAGAGTGCGTGGTACTCGCTGATATTCGCAGCCGCCAAGAAGGTCCGCATTCCCTCATCGTAAAGCGACTGCGCGTTCTCCTCGATCTTGCGGTACTCGATCTCCCGCTGCTCGTCGAAAGGTGTGAGCAGTCCGACAGCAACGTCTCGCAGCTGCTGTTTAACCTGCGCTGCCGTTATTGGCATCATCTACCACGATACGGCCGTGGACCGTAAATCCATCGTTGCTGGGTCACAACTGCCGCATTCCCTTTCCGGCGAGTGACGCGCAGGCGAACAGCCACACGACCGATCGAATGGGAGACAGCGTCACAGCATGGCACGCCACGGCCTCCAAACGCGCTTGGCCAGCGAGATCAGTAGTTCCGGTACACCGTCTTCGTCGACGTGAAGAAGTCGAGACCGGCATCGCCCTGCTCACGGTACGTATTCGTCGACGAGTTCTTGTACCCGCCGAACGGGACGTGGAGTTCGAGACCGGTCGTCTTCTCGTTGACCTTCGCGACGCCCGCCTCAATTCGGTCGACGAACTCGTCGGCCTCGGTGAGGTCCTGCGTGACGATGCTCGCCGATAATCCGTACTCCACGTCGTTGGCGACCTCCAACGCCTCCTCGAAATCGGTTACTTCGATGACCGACAGAACCGGCCCGAAGATCTCCTCCTGGGCGATCCGCATGTCGTTGCGGACGTCCGAGAACACCACCGGGTCGACGTAGTAGCCGTCGCCGTACTCGCCACCGGAGAGACGATCGCCGCCGGTTTCGAGCGTCGCCCCTTCCTCTTGGCCGATTTCAACGTAGTCGAGCGTCGACTCGAGTTCGCTCTCCGAGACGTGCGGGCCCATATCGGGATCGTCGAGCCCGGGCCCGATCGCGATGTCGGCGGCGTACTCGATCATGGCGTCGACGAACTCGTCGTACACGTCTTCGTGGACGATCGCGCGGGAGGCCGCCGTACACGACTGTCCCGTCGTCCCAAAGGACCCAACGCCGAGAATCTCCACGGCTTCCTCGACGTCGGCACTCGGCATCACGACGGTCGGATTCTTGCCGCCCATCTCGCACTGGACGCGCTTGAGGTCGTCCGCGGCACTCTGAGCGACGCTCGTCCCCACAGCGGTGCTCCCGGTGAACGATACGCCGTCGACATCGTCGTGTTCGGCGAGGGGTGTTCCAACGTCACTGCCGGAGCCGGTCACCATGTTCGCGACACCGTTTGGTAGCCCGGCCTCGTCGAGACACTCGAAGAGAACCGCCGTCATGCCCGGCGCGGCGGAAGCGGGCTTGATGACGGCCGTGTTCCCGGCAGCCAACGCCGGGGCGAGCTTCCACGCGGGAATGGCGATCGGGTAGTTCCACGGCGTGATCAGCGCGACGGTTCCGAGCGGTTCGCGTTTGGTGTACAGCTCCGTGTTTCTCCCGCTCGCCGACTTGCTAATCCCGCCGAGGTCGAGGCACTTCTGGGCGTAGTAGGCGAAGATGTCGATCGAACGCTGGACTTCGCCGGCCGCTTCGGAGCGCGTCTTCCCCTCCTCGCGAACGAGGGTCTCGGTCACCGACTCCTTTCGCTCCTCGAGGAGTTCGCTTGCCCGTTTGAGAACGTCGCCACGGTCCGGACCTGGCGTGTTGGCCCAGGCGTCTTGGGCGGCGACAGCGGACTCGATCGCGGATTCGACGTCACCGACCGTAGAGGCCTGAAACCGACCGGCGATCGAAGACGGCTCGGCCGGATTCCGGACATCGAACGTCTCACCCGTCTCAGAGACGGTCCACTCTCCATCGACGTAGTTCTCGTATACTGTTGGCATTCGGCTTGGAATCGCCGCTGCTGATACAAAGGCCTTGAGATTGCGGTCAGTCCGATCACATTCGCGACCTGATCGCATTCGTCTATGGCAACTCCGGAATCAGCCTCGGATCTCCCACGCCGAAAATCGCTTGCGGAAACGTACGTCCCCTTCTGAGACCTTAGTCAGTTTTCGCTCGAGACGACCGACGAAGCGCGGAGCGGCGACGCCGCATGCGTGCGATGCGACCTGTCATTCCGCGGGCGACCAACCAGAGAGTTCACCGCTCGCGCTCGGCGTCGCGCAGTCAGTGGTGTCACCGTCGTCAATCGCCGTGGACGAAGGTTACTGGACAGGGCGCCTCGATGAGCAGCGTCTGTGACAGGCTCCCAAACACGGCCTTGTCGGTCGGGGTCCGACGGCTGCCCCCGATAACGAGTCGGTCGGCGCCGACGTCTCCGGCGAGTTCGAGAATTGCCTCGCTCGGGTCGCCGACCGCGCCCCGTACTTCGTACTCGAGGCCGGCGTCGCCGAGGCGGTCCGTCACCGACTGGACCGTCTCGTGTTCGGCGACGATGTCGTCGACGGAGTGTTCGTTATCGGAATACCGATCGAGCAGATCGTCGTACTCGGGCCGGGAGAGCACCTGTGGGTAGTTACCCCCGCTTAGCGCCGGTATCGTGGTCATGAAGCCGTCGTCGCTTTCCGGAATAGCGTGAGCCACTACGACGGTTGCACCGGTCGGAGCAGCGATATCCAAGGCCGCATCGACGAGTCGATTGAGCCGGTTTTCGTCCGAGTCGCTGACTGGCAGCAACACTGTCTCGATGGTCACGTGAGCATCTAAAATCACCAGATATAAGTAAATTTGTATTTTCATATCTCGTAATCTGTAACAAATGGGCACCTGCGGAGAGTCCTTCCGCCTGAACGGTAGGCGACGACGTGGGTGACCGGTTAGCGCCGGTCACGTAGACGGTCGTGACCGCAGATCAGTCGTCAGAGATCGACCTGCCCGGCGTCGGCGATGTACGGGATCGACTGACGAACCAGGACGTCATGAGTGCTCCCGCAACGATGAGCAGTAGAAAGCCGACGGTTCGAAGCATCCCGACGCGCCCGAATGCGTCGACCAGCGGCATCGGAGCAAACGGTGAGAGGGCGAACCCACCGTACATCATCATGGTCACGCCGCTGAGTGCCCGTCCTCGAACCTCCTCCTGAACGATCGACGCGATCCAGTCGTTCACCGTTGGCAAGAGGAGCCCGAACCCCATCCCGCCGGCGACGATGATACCGAAGAGCACTATCGGGAATATCTCCACGGAGGTAAACAGCAGGAAGCCCGCTGCTGAGAAGGTGAACCCGGCCGTGAGGAGCGTGACGTGCCGGAAGTGCTGTTTGATGCGACCGTACATCGAGGCTATGACCACGCCCACGATCATGACGCTTGAAATAATCAGACCGATCTGGGAGTCGCTCACGCCGAGCGATCCCTGGAGGTAGTACGGAACCTCGATCATGATGAGGTTGTTCGTCAGCATGCCGAACAACACGAGGAAGTAGATCCCGGCGATGACCTTCGCGGGCGACTCCCGCACGATCTTCGCCACGGCCTCGAGCCGACCGATCTCGTCGTCTCGCTGGGATTCCTTGACGTCTGGCTCGGGCAGCAGCCGAAGGATCGGTGGGACGAACAGTAACGCCCCGCCGAAAACGAGGAAGATGTACCGCCAGCCGAGGGTTCCTGCGATGTAGCCGCCGAGGATAGCCGCGACCGCGCCACCGCCCGCCTGTACGGCACCGTAGTACCCCATAACTGACTCGCGGCGGCCGCCCGAGTAGTAGTCGGCGATGAGCGTCGGGACAGTCACCATGAGCGCGCCGACGGCGATACCGTCGAGAATGCGGGTCGCGAGGATCAGGTATATCGAATCGAGAAAGAACGCGATGCTCGTGCCGACCCCGTAAATGATGACTGCGGCGATCAGAATCGGCTTGCGGGCGTACTTGTCAAGCAGATATCCAGTAAGGGGCGCGACGACGATTACGATCCACGCCGACGTCGTGCTGACCAGCTGTGCCAGCGTCTCGGAGTTTGGCACGTGCGAGAAGGTCTGCTGAATCGCGGGGATGGTCGGGTTGATCAATGCCCCGGAGAACGAGGGAATGATCCCGATCAACACCAGCGTCAGGAGCTGCGACCATTTGAAGGACTCAGAGTAGCTTTCAGACATGATCACTCACCACGATTTGTCTCGATCCATAGATTGGGTGTAGTCTGTAGTCTACCGCCTATGGCAGGGTGTTGCATACACAGTCAAATGTATACAAACATTATAAATATCTTTCTAAGTGTGGAATGTAGACCCTTCGAACAACTGCCGGTCCTGCACCTCCATCGGACGGAGTCAAGCGACATCTCCGAACGGTCGCTTCCCACCGCCCCTTGCTGTCCGCCGCAACTCGGGCGAGTACATCGCTCGGGGCTCTCGGGGTGGGAATTCCGTCCTATAATATTGAACGCTAGGTGTTCGAAAGAATAAAGAATTGTTAATTGTTAGCATACGCAAACGAAGGCTATGGACAAAAGCACAAATCAATCGGACGGACACAACCGCATTAGCTCTGTGGACAACGTGTTCAACATCATCGAGACAGTTCAAGAGCTGGAACAGTGCGGGGTATCCGAACTCGCAGACCGAATTGATGTCCCCAAAAGCACTGCTCATGTCTATCTCAAAACACTCGAAGATCTGGGATACGTGATCAACGAAGATGGACAGTATCGACTGAGCCTGCGGTTTCTTCAGCTCGGGGGGCTTGTCCGGCACAACCGCACCGGCTATCAGACGGCGAGATCAGAGATCGGGACAGTCTCCCAAGAGACGGGCGAAGTCGGGACGATCGGCTACGAGGAAAATGGACTTCGTGTACTCGTCTATCGGTCGGAACCCGGCGAAGGGGTTTCAGATAACGCCCCGACTGGGGAGTTCACTAAAATGCATTGGACGGCCGTTGGCAAGGCGCTTCTTGCCCAACACACGGACGACGAGATCCGGGACATCGTGGAGAAACACGAGCTTCCCGCCGCCACAGAGAACACGATCACCGACCTCAACGCTCTCCTCGATGAGATCAACGAAATCCGCGAACGCGGGTATTCAATCGAAGACGAAGAGCGCGTTAGCGGTGTCAAGTCGATCGCTGTCCCGATAACTAGTGAAAACCCGAACTCAGAGAATATCGCGATCTCGATCGCTGGCCCGAAACACCGATTCAATACCGAACGCATCGAAAACGAGTTACTTCCCAAACTTCAGAATGCCGCAAACGTGATCGAACTCCAGTCCCGGCACTACTAGTTCGAAATACCCATTACATCTGTACTGTTGTAATTGTAAACTTACTGAATTCAATATGAATGGACGGAGTACAACACGCTCTAGTTGGGTTCGGCCGCAACCTAACCGTCGTTCATGCACAGATCAACAGCATACTGAATTAAATGACACACAGTCAAAAATGGGGAGCCGCATCGATAGCAAAAATTTGCGCAATCAGATCACCATCGAGTACATCCTGGAAGGCGATACGATCTCTCGGTAACCATCTTATAATGAGACTTGGAGCCAGTTGGCCTCACGCTGATCTTGTCCACAGAATCAGTGGCCGCCGGAAACAAGATGAAGTCCAACGATTCCGAAGACGATCACCGAAATGAATATTAGGCGAGACGTCGTCGCTGGCTCGTCGAACAAGACGATTCCGAGCGACGCGGTTCCAACAGCTCCGATTCCCGTCCACACGGCGTAGGCAGTACCAATTGGGAGGTCTTGTACAGCTTTCCCGAGCAACACCAGACTTATGACGAGAGCAATAACGGTGCCTGCCGTCGGTATGGGCTCCGAGAAACCGTCAGAATATTCGAGTCCAAGCGCCCAAACAATCTCAAACAAGCCAGCAATTGCGAGGACGAACCAAGACATTATCTCGGGTTGATTCTACTTTTAGACATGAGTTTCGATGTGTCCACCGCCACCGCACAACAAGTAAAACCAAATATATGATAAGGTGAAAAAATGTTAGAACGGTACACTCAATAATCTGGCGGTTATAGCGAGACATAATGAGTCAAGGCTTGGTTACGGTGTTGTTCGGCGATCCGTTTGCCGTTATGAACACGATTGGACTCGTCGCATTCGCGCTCGTCGGATCGTCAAAGGCAATCCGGGAGGAGTTTGATCTATTCGGGATCGTTATTGTTGGACTTGCGATGGCGTTTGTTGGCGGTGTAACTCGTGATCTCCTTGTAGCTCGTGTCCCGTTAGCCCTCCAGTCCCCGATCGAAATCGGACTCGGACTCTTCGGTGTCTGTTTGGCGGTTTCACTTAATTTTGTGTTGTCGTCTCCGGAGACACATCCAGTCACAATCGTATCGGACGCAATCGGACTCGCAGCCTTCGCGACAGCCGGTGCAATCGTCGCAACCGAGGTGGACGTGTCGGTGTTTGGTGTCGTTGCAATCGCGACGATCAACGCGGTCGGTGGTGGCGCATTTGCTGACATTCTCCTTGATCGGGCCCCATTTATCCTCTTTGAGGATTTCTACGCGAGTTGTACGGTCCTCGGCGGGAGCGCATACTGGGTTGCGGGAACTGTAGGCGCAACTGGAGGGACTGCCGCCGCGGTGTGTGCGGCCGTAACCGTAGGCAGCCGGTTGGCCGCAGTCACGTACGGCTGGCGTCTTCCGACGGTACAGAACTGGAAAATGCAACAAGAATAACTCACTCAAAGACGGATTTTACCCGTTCAGACGGGAGACTGTCAGTATACACGACGCCACACACTAATTGCTAGTTGGACGGTAGTTTGCAGATAAACTGATTCCATGCGAAAGCGGACGATCTCAGCCGTTCGTCAGCAGTATCTGCTTCGGCGTTGCTAAAACAGTTTGAGAAATAGGTAGTTCCGTGTTTTGTTTGGCAAAATATACGTTCTGGCAGTTCCGATTTCCATGTCGTTCGTATCTAAAATCGAGGTCCTGCTTACGACATGCTCGCTGAAGTGGAGCTGCGCCATCAACGAGAAAGATCGCGACATCCACATCGTGTTTTTCGCGGAGATTTGCAAAAATAGTCAATTATTACGGTTAATCTTGTCGGATCAAGCATTGTATGGAGTAAATGGTTTGAGTCAGGAACAGTGGAGTACAGCCAATATTGCTCATCATTAAGTTGAATCACGATTTCAGCTATCGTAATGTGATTCGGGGTCCGACCAAAGTCCGGCTTTAGATCGGTCTTGCAAACCTAGTTATGAACGGTGGATCTAACCCGATCAACACAGAATATCTCAAGAAATAAAACAGTGTTCGAAAGAGATAATTCAGACAAATTGGGCTGAATACTGAGCATCATCAACAGCTGTGTGTTGCCTCTCGCTCCACAAAGTCTAAGCTGATATCGTCTAAACAGCTGCTGAGGCGGTCATTATAGGGTAGGAATCACTTTGAAAACGCACCACCTATCCTTTCAATCCTTATCTGAACACTGCCGGATATTCACGGAATGTGCCGAAAAGGGCGAGTCAACGCGATCCAAAGCACTTGACGGGTCTGGTCAGTCGATCTGCTCGATGTACGCGTACTCGTCGGAGAGCGCGGCGGCGTCTTCGGGAAGTAGGGCGGCGACGAGGAAGTCGGCGTGGTCGCGGAAGTAGTCGACTACGCGCGCGATGCGGTCCGAGTCGATGGCCTCCAGCGAGTCGAGGATGATGAACGGCACCGTCTCGTAGACATCGTGCACGAGGTACCCCGCGAGCGCGAACACGAGTCCGGTCACTTCCCGCTCGCTCTCCGAGAGGTGGTCGACCGTGTCCTCGTAGGCCGTCCCGTCGGGCGACGAGCGGACGATGTGCAGGTCGAACCGGGTCCGGGTGACCTTGCGGCGCCCCTCGCGGACCTCGGTCTCACGGCGCTCGATCCAGATCCGGTCCAGGTTCTCGTACTCTAAGATGTCGAGGACCGTCTCCATGTGCTCGTTGAACTTCTCAACAGCAGTCTCCTCAATACGGTCAACGCGCGTTCGCAGCTCGGTCAGTCGTTCGGTGAGTTCCTCGCGTTCTGTTATCAAATCCTCGCGCCGCGCAATGGCTTCTTCTCGCTCGCTGATCTCCTCGTCTATTTCGGAGATCTCATCTTCGAGCCGCTCGATTCGGAGCTCGATCCCGTTCGCCTCGCGGTGGAGCTCTAACGCCTCGTCGTACCCGCCTGCGTCGATCGATTCTGTCTCTTCTTCTAGTTCCTCGATCTTTTCTTGCTTCGACTCTTTTCGCTTCTCGAGGTCGGCGATCCGTGACCCGACTGTCGGTATCTTCGACTCGACCGTCTCAAGTCGCTCCTCGGCGCGCTCAACCTCGCGCTGCGCCTCGCGGAGCGTAGACTGTTTGTCAGTGAGTTCCCGAATCTCGGTGCGAAGATCGTTTCGCTCGTCAAGCTTGTCCGACCGGAGCTCACGGAGCCGGTCAAGCGTCGCCTCGATCTGGTCAGTTTCGACTTCAGAACCGCACGTCCAGCAAACAGTCTGGTCACTCCCAGTCAGTGCGTCGGTGGGGTCACCGATCTCTTCACCGTCTATATTTGGCGCCGATCCTTCCAGCATATCCTCGTTGAAGCTGATGACGCTCCCGAGCTCGTTGATTGTGTCATCGAGCGCACGCTGTCGACTACGCAGCTCATCGATACGGCCGGCGAGCCGGTCTGGGCTCTCATCTAGTTCATCTGCTGATTCGATTGTCTCTTGCAGGTCTTGTCGTTCTGCCTCAAGCTCAGCAATCGTCGACCGTTCAGTTTCGAGATCGAACTCAAGATCATCGAGATCAGATCGGGCCTCACGAACCTGCTGGAACGCTTCCTCTATCTTTTGTTTTTGGGTACGGCTCTCTTGTACTCCAGCGTCGAGTTCGTCTAGCTGCTCCTGAACTTCCTCCAACTCTTTTTTAGCCTCTTCGAGCTCATCTTGCTTCTTTCGCCGCTTGGTCTCAAGGCCAGGTAGCTCTTCTTCGAGATTGTCGAGTTGGTTGATTTCGGACTCTAGATCGGTCCGCTCTTGTTTGCACTTCTGTATCTCAGCATCGATCGAATCGGTGTCGATCGGCCGCATGATGATTTCCCGGAGGTCATCATCACGAGCAACCGCTCGCCGAGCCTCATTATTCTCTAATAAGAAGGCAAACAGATCAGCAAGTTCCGGATCGTCAAGATAGGGGTCGCCACCAAACGCAATCGAGTCGCCACGTCTCGTTAACGTTCGGGAATAGCTTTCATTACCAATTTCAAGCGCCACTGATCCCTCTTGAGCATCCCCTTTTAGCGAACTTCGCCGACTACCGAGACCGGCCATCAACGCCTGAAGAAACGACGTCCGGTTTGTCGCGTTCCGTCCAGCCAGAATCGACACGCCTTTAGAAAGAGTAACAGATGCTTCGTCGATTCCACCGATGTTTCGAACATCAATATGAACGGCTGATTGAGAGGTTTGGTGCATGAATTACCCTAAGACAGGGGGTCAAGACATTAAAACTGTCTTTCTACCGACCAAAGCAGTCAAAATTCAAAAATATATTCAACATAGTTACGATCACGCTGGTCCGGAGTATTGACAAGTCACTATTAACCAACAAAACTATTGACTTACGTCTGTTGTTGGTTAATATAGGTAATCGATGTCCAACAAGCCACCAACCCCACCTGCAAGCCTCCCAACGGAGATTGTCAACACGTTAAACGAATTGACTCCGAAGCGGCTCCGGGACGTTGCCACATACGCCGAAGCGCTAGCTGAGCACAAGAACCGTGAGGCTCGTCTCGAGAAGGAGGGGGACGACGACATCGAGGGACGACCCGAAGATACTCCGGAAGATGTCCCTACAAAAGCGACGATCACGATCAAGGAGATTAACGACAATCGCTACTACTACTGGCAGTGGCGGGAAGGTGAATCGGTGAAGTCTAAATATAAAGGGCCGGTCAACCCGGACGAATAACCCCGGACATTCATCAGTGATGACGATCGCTATTTGTCGGCGAAAAGCCGATTATGCCCGTCGAAGTTGAGTGTGATTTCTATCGTGGGACAGTTTCAAGACCGCCATCGGTAGTCGAGCGTGCGGAGCACCACTTCAGTGATAAGACGATACACTCGTGATCAGGGGTCTAGTAAGCAGACGAGCCGGAAGCTGGCACTACCAAACGGGCGTACACTTCGATAGAGGGGTCTACCTAGTCGATTCCCTCCAAACACTTCGATAGAGGGGTGTCTATTAGAGAGGTGCCTCGGTGCAGATGAAATCAGAGTCGAGGATAGCCAGCTGTCCCCATCAACAGGCTATCCACACAATTCAGGCTCTCAAACCTCCAAACAAGATATTACACATCGATAGAGGTGTGTCCGGAACGATGGATTGAAGCAGACAGATACAGCGAATAACCTTAGATCAGCATCAATTGTGATTTGCTACCAGGCAGTGTGTACACATCGATAGAGGGGTGTCTCCAACGACGGTGACATACAGATACCCGGGAGCTCCCTACGTTTGATTCCGAATTTGTGCTTTGACGACAGAATCCACTTCGCTCTCAGAAACCATCTCGATACGCGAGTCCTCACGCAGTGTCTCAAGAATTGTTTCCGGCCGTTCGCCGAATTGGAATTCGAGAAACATTCCTGAGCTCGGTCCGTGACTCCGCCGTTCGAAGTCGACAAGCGAGTACGTTGTGAGTTCTTTCATTTTGTTCACATATGTTTCTTGATGGTACTGATCAGCGTCGATCGCCTCAGTCAGATACTGGTACACGCGGTATCCTGTCGTGCTCCGTGCCGTCCCATCAGCTGATTGTGACGCCACAGCGGCCGTCGCATACAGACAGAGTTTCTTTTGAGTACTGATTCCACGGACAACCTCCAGCACACGGTTCTTTTCGACCTTTGCCTGAGCGGCACGAACGTGTTCTTCACGAACACGCCCATCACCCTCCCGTTCGGCGAGCTCGCCGGCGACGCGCATCAAATCAATCGCTTTGCGCGCGTCGCCGTGCGTTTGCGCCGCAAAGGCAGCTGCGAGTGGAATCACGTCGTCGTCGACAACATCATCGTGAAACGCATCTTGACGTCGTCGCAGAATTGCCTTGAGCTGGTCCGCGTCGTAATCGTCGAAATGGACGTCTTCTGGGGTGAACGAACTGACTGCCCGACTCCCCACAGCTTCCATCATTTTCGTATCGTTTGAGATGGCAACAACCGAGATGTACGCGTCGAGGTCATCGTTCGCACCGGCTCGGGAGAGCTGATACAGCAGCCTTGAGAACGCAGGATCCTGTTTATCACGTCGACCGACGAGCATATCCAGTTCGTCGAGAACGAACACCACTGAGTCGAAGTTCTCATTGACGATCCGATACAGCTCGTCCCATTTTTCTTTCGTCGCCACGCCATGTTTCGGGACTCGGACCTCGACGCCCGCCTCGTCCGCGGCCTGTTGGGCGAGTTCGTACACAGCGACCCCAAGTGTATCCAGATCTTGGCAGTTTACCTCGATTGTTCCAAATCGGATGTTTCGAGACTCACAGATGCGGCTGATGTTATTACAGACGGCTTTTGTGATGAGCGACTTCCCTGTCCCCGATGGACCATACAGAAACAAGTTCGGTGGACGGTTGTCGCCGAGTGCGACCCGGAGCATCTTCGTAACCTCTTGGAGCTGTTCGTCACGGCCGACGATACGGTCCTCCTCGACAACGAAATTGGGGTCGAGTAGTGATCGGTCGCGGATGAGACCCTGCTGTTCGTCGAACTCCAGCAGCATGTCCTCGATCGATTGTTGCGACGCTTCCGCTGATTCGGTTGACGACTGGTCGGTGTCGGTCCGAGCAGAGGACTGTGATGTCGACTCCGCCCCTGCAGCACCCGCTAAATCGGTTTGTGCCGGAGTCTCGTCCTCTAGTGATCCCGAATCCTCGGAGGGATCATCAGAGTCGTCAATGTCCATAGCCGGGATGACACCGGCCCGTATCAAAAAGGTTCGCACCTCTATCGAAGTGTGATTAGCCGTTTTAGATTATACTCAGGTCTAATCCCGTCGGTAGAGCCAATCTAACGCCAGTTATTTCTAAGCCAGTGACGATGTGTTTGAGAGAGATCCTGTGGGGACACACACCCCTCTATCGATGTGTTCGAGGTCTTCATGGGGCGGGGGTAAGATGGGAAACTCGAGTTGAGTGTTTGCCGTTTGCTGACGTTCCGCCGATGAATATACAGGATATCTCATATTAGCCGCCCTCTCTCCGTGAGTGAAAATCGTCTGTCTCTTCTTTTCTTTTCTTTCTATAAACAAACAACACACACACCCCTCTATCGATGTGTTCGATGTGTTTTGTGTTTAGAGATCTCTGGTTCTACAGACGACACTATACGTCTCTCCATCCAGTCTAAACCCATTCAAACAGTCGTTTACTGCCTGAATTCGAGAAATAATCGCTATATTCATCTCACGTGGTGAGGAAATCACTTCGGAGTTTCACGCAGAAACACATCGATAGAGGGGTGTGTGTCTCTCAGCGAACAACAAGCGGCCAGTCACGTTCGTGAGGTAGGACCGATATCACCAGGTACGTTTTGGGAGCAACGTGGAACGGTTGACACTTCCTGCTGATCTCGCGGCTACCTCAACTGATTGTGAACACATCGATAGAGGGGTGTCTCCTCGTCCACAAATTCAACACAAGCGGAACAAAGTGTGTCAATTCGTGCTTGCTAGCGGTTGCATTTAACCAACAAGACTCTTTCAGATATCGTTATGTTGGTTAGGAACGAGTCGCGTTCGTGAACGCCGTCAACTCTGGAATCCGTGTCTCGGCGAGCTCTTGACGGATCTTTGAGCGATCCCAGCCCATCGGGGCAGCAGACTTTCGACAGCTCTGACGAGTTCCGTTTCATAGTACGACGGATCGTACGACTCGATCGCCTCGTGAACCAACGCGACCCGTTCTCGCGAGGTCTTCTCGTCGTCGACGACTACATATTCGATGTCCTGTCCCGGGTGGATAGCGAGGTCCTGTTCTCGAGCCCGCTTCAGCGCCGCCACGTTCTGAGTGGTCTGCGTGTACCCTTCCAGCGGCTTGGAGACACGATTCCGCTCGACGAGCTGCTCGACTGGCACCGTTCCAGCGTGGAGGCGTTTGATCGCATCCTGAAGACAGTCGAGTACGGCGTCCGGTGACCGCGTGGCATCGAGCCGGTCGAGACAGTCCCGCTGGACGTCCTCGATGAACGACGGGGTTGAGCGCTGCCGGGCTTCGATACCGCGTATCTTGAAGTCGTCGTCGCCGGCGACCTTCCCGAAGTACTTGGTCAACGCGCCGGCGTCGCTCTCGCGCTGCGGCACGAACGCCACCCAGTCGTAATGGGCCTCGTGTTCGAGCCGGATTTCGACGCGTTCCGTGATCTCCGTCGCGAGCGTCTCGAGGTCCTCGCGGTCCTCGTCGTTGACGTCGGGGTCCGGCGTCACCCAGATGGAGTCGACGATGCCGTGGACGACCCGCCAGCCGCCCGCTTCCAGCCGCTGTTTCGCCGTCAGCAGAATCTCGCGAGCGAACGCGTTAATCGCCTCGTGGCACTCGATGCGGCCGAACTTCGCGTTGCTGAACCCCTGATAGCCGAAGCAGGCGACGAGTATCCACTTCAGTGCTCCGGACCGTCCATCGAGCTCCGCCAGGCGGTCCTCGTCGGGGTCGTCCCGTTCCTTCTCGCGACGGATGGCTGCCTTGATCTCGTCGCGAGCGTCGATGATCGGCTGCAGCACGTCGACGAGGTAGCCCCGATCGTCGCAGATCGAGTACCCGAGACCGGGGACGTCGTCGCGGTCGCTGTGGCAGTCACACCGGATGACGTCCGGTGAGACGTTCCGGGTACAGATGATGTTCGGATACAGGCTCGAGAAGTCGAGTTCGTGGACGTTCTCGTGGAGGCCGACCTCGGGCGCGAAGATGAAGCCGCCACGGTCGGCGTCGTGGAGCGTCCCCATCGGCTTGTAGAACTCGTGGCGCCAGGAGTTCCACGGGACGAGGACGCCGCGGTCCTGGGCCTCACAGATCTGAATCGCCGTGAGGACGTTCCCGATCGATGCCCACGCGAGCTCCTGGACGGGCTTGTTCGAGCGCGACACGAGGTCGAGGACGCCGTCGAGGTTCGTCTTCCCGTAGAAGAACGTGTTCGACTCGTCGATAATCGCCCGGCCGGGGACGTTGTACCGGGCCGGGGAGTGGCCGACGCGGCCGTAGCTCGAGTACGTCGACCGGCTCGCGAGCTGCTGGTAGTCGACGTCCGGCCACCGACTCAGCGAGGAGTCGTCGACGCCGGCAGCCGTCGCCATCTCGTACAGCGTCGGGACGATCTCGCTGGTTGAGCAGACCAGGACGTCCGGATCGTGTGCTTCGAGCGCCCCCTGGACGGCGGTCAGGATATCCGTCGGCGAGCCGGTGACGGTGTCGCCGGCGATGGACAGTTTCCCATAGACGTCGTTGCTCGTTTCGGTCACCGGAACGCTAAGGCGGAGCGTCGACAGGTCGCTCGTCGGGGTCGGATCGGCGCCGGTCTCCAGACAGTACCGGAACTCTCGCGAGAAGTCGACGTTGAAACAGGCGAGATCCCCGACTGGATACTCCGACAGCTGGCGTGCCTGCCGGGCGAGTGGGGTGACGCGGTCGATCTGGGCGACGTCGACCGCGAGAACGGTATCCTCGTCCCGTCGAAAGCCGGGGCGTCGCGCAACCGTCTCGGTCGCGACGACGTCCGGGTGCTGGTCGTACACCGACTGGAGTGTCGTGAGGTCGAGGTCGGCACCAGGGTCGCGAGCGGCGACGTAGAAGCGTGGGGTGTAGTCATTGCGCTCGGTCGCGACGGCGCCGTCGGCGGTTGCCTCCCACTCCAGGACCCGACCGTCGTCGAAAAAGTCGATACTGAACGGCATCGTCACGGGTTCGAGTCCGGTGGAGCGGCCTCTTGGTCATCGTTCGCTGTGACTGCGGCTTCGAGCTCCTCGAGGCGTTCCTCCTGGTCGTCGAGGCGGGCCTCCTGTTCGAGATCGATGCTGAGCAGCGCCGGCAGCAGCGGGTTCTGGTGGTTCAACAGCCCGCTTGCGTCGGCGTGCTCGCGGGCGTACTCGAACAGCCGGTCGAAGCGCGGCTGGTCGCGACGCCGCAGTGCCCGCCGGAACTCCGCCCAGCGCTCTTCGATGGCCCGCAGCGCATCACGGTAGGTTGGGTTCGTCCGCCCCATCGCTATCGCCCTCCTGTACCGCTCGCCGTCCACGCATCGAGCAGGGGATCCGCGGTGGCCGCGACCGTCTCACCGTTAGCTGTGACACCCGTCCCGACACGCTCCGGGGTCGGCGTCGACGGCGCCGGCGACGCCGGATCCACGCCGACCTGCATGGCGCGTGCCGCGAGCAGCTGCCGCCAGTATGCGAACGTCGTCTGGTAGTACGCACCGTCGTCGACGGGATAGACGAGTGTCTCGAAGTCCTCACCGACGACCCGTGGCCCCATCCGAGTTTGCTCGCACTCGAGATGGTGGTCCGCGACCGTCGCGATTGACTCGGTGAATTCGTTTCGTTCGTTTCGCGTAACGAGCACCGGGATGTCGTACCCCTCGGCGTAGGTCGCCAACCGGGCGAGAGTTCGAGCCTGAAGGGTTCCCGCGTGGCTTTCGCCGAGGGTATCGTCGGCGCGGTACTGGGCGTCGACGGCCGGCGCAACGATGAGGGCGGGGGTGTGGGGCGACGTGTCTTCGTCACGACCTGGCGCCCCTCGACTGGCCGCCCCAGCGTCGGTGGTGGACATCTGGATCGACTTGTTCACCGCTGACGGGAGATCACAGACGGCGCCGTAGTGCTGGTAGGCGGTGAATCCGCGTGCCACGTGGATTCAGTTGAGCAACCGTTGACTGGGGGCTATCCTCGTCAGCGTGGCCGTCGTCGCATGGCCGTTTGCGTCAATCCAGAAAGCGGGCCCGTCGTGCAAGAGGAGATGATCGAGTACCAATGACTGAAGGATCGGAACACCCCGATCACCTTCGACATCGAGGAGCGTAATACCGTCCTTAAGGGAGGGAAGCAGCATTCCGTCCGTCGCGGGATCGGCTTGATTAGCCAGATTCTGGTTGCGGTCAGCGCTCCGTGTTGGCTGGTCTACCGCCAATCGGTTCGACGTTGAGTTTTCTCCCATACTCGACTAGAGGTCTACGTTCCCGATAAGCCGCGGCGTGTCGCTTCCACGTTTCAGGGACTCGACTTGACCCCCTCCAATCCCGGTACAGTCCCGAGTAGTCTCCATTTGGATCTGTTTCCGAGAATAGTTCCTGAATCCAGCGTTCTCCGTGTTAACCAACATCTGCCCGTATTGACGCCGGTGTGTTGGTTAAACCTTCACAGCTGCAGTCTCGAGCCTGACTGCTCGGAATGTTAATGCTCAACGCCACGTAGGTCGGCATCGACAGCGCGCCGTCGACTGTCGCCACTCGCCTGTCGGTTGACCCGTCACCCGGCAACGTCCCGGGCGTCCGAACCGTCACTCTAGTAGCGTCTCGAGCGTCCGAGTGAGTGCGCCGGTGGCCGCCTCGACATCGCTCACCGGCACGTACTCTCGTTCTGAGTGGGCGATGGGTTCGTCGCCGTCGCTGATGCGGCCCGGCCCGAAGACGACGACGGGGGCGTGGGGCGCGAAGAACGCAGCCTCGGTCGCGGCGTCGAACGGGCGGACTGTCGGCGTTCGACCAGTCACCTCGCGAACCGACTCACCGAGTATTCTGACGACCGTCGCGTCTTCGTCGGTCCGGAACGACTCGAGCGCGGAACCGCCCACGTAGCGCGTGATTTCGAACTCGCAGTCGATTCCCTCCAGCGCCCGTTCAAGTGTCGCGACTGCGTCTTTCCGCGACTCGTCGGGGAGCGTCCGGTAGTCGACGACCAGCGAGACGTGTTCAGGCACCTGATTCGGTCTGTTCCCGCCGCGTATCATCGTCGGCGTCTGGCTGTTCGACCCGAGGCGGTCATCGTGGCGTTGTTCGATGGCCTCGATGCGCTGGACGGCCGCCGCGGCACACAAAGTGGCGTTGAGCCCGCTCTCCGGGGTCGCGCCGTGGGCCGACCTGCCGTGAAAGCAGATCTCGAAGTCATAGTGTCCCCGCGCGGCGGGACAAAGGTCGAGACCGGTGGGCTCCCCGACAATGGCGACGTCCGCGTCTACGCCGTCCGAGAGGTACTCCTTCAGCCCCTGTTGGGTCGTCTCCTCGTCCGGCGAAACGAGCAGGGACACCGAGCCGGCGGACGGCATCACCTTCGTGAAGGCTGCCGCCATCGCCGCGAGACTGCCCTTCGCGTCACAGGCGCCGCGCCCCCGGATTACGTCGCCGTCCCGCTCGAACGGAAGGTACGGTGAAACGACGTCCATATGGGTGTTCAGGACGATGGCCGGACCGTCGTCAGCACCGTCTTTTCGCGTGTGAACGCAACCAGTTGCGTCGTCCACTTGTGCGCCCGGGAGCGTGTCTAGGAGGAACGAACGTATCTCGTCGACGGACTCGTGGCTCTCGATTCGCATTAAGTCCTCCAGGTACGCCACCGGTTCCATACTCCGCGTGTTGTTATCTGTCATACTTATCTGTTCGCCCGGCGACGCCGGGGTGGACGGCTAGAGTCCGAGAACGCATCTGACCCGCGTCTCGGCCGTTCTGTCGCCCGGGGGTACGTTTATTAAAGATAGTTGAAAACACTCTCGCTGGGTTGTGATAACGTATGTCAGGAGATTCGCCGGACGAGTCACCGAACCGTTCCCCGGGAGATCCCCCGGAGGACGATGGGGTACTGGAAGAAGAACCGCCAGTTGAAGAACCCGAAGAGGGGGACCGGTGGGAACCCATTCGGACGTCGGGTCGATGGCTGCTCCACGCCAAGGCCCACCTTACGGTCCTAGCCATCGTCGCTGTGACGGAACTCGTCGGCACCCAGACGTTCCCGCTGGGACCGGGGCAGGTCGTCCTGCTACCGATGCTGTTCGCAGTCGTCATCGGGATTCTCATCAGCTACAGCATGCTCGGACAGTACTTCGAGCCGCTCAGGAACGTCGTCTCAAAGGGCGTCAGCGAGATCAGTTCGCCGCTGCTAATCATCTCGCTGATGCCCCTAGCAGTGAAGTACGGCACCCTCGTCGGCCCCGGGTTCGAACAGCTCATCGACGCGGGGCCGGCGTTCCTCCTACAGGAACTCGGCAACCTCGGCACCATCTTCCTGTCGCTACCCATCGCGCTCCTCCTCGGCCTCAAGCGCGAGGCTGTCGGTGGCGCCGTGAGCATCGCCCGAGAGCCAACGCTCGGCATCATCACCGACAAATACGGCATCGACTCCCCAGAGGGACGTGGCGTACTCGGCACCTACCTCACCGGGACTGTGCTCGGGACCATCTTCTTCGGCCTGCTCGGCGGATTTGCCCCTGCCACCGGCCTGCACCCACTCTCGCTCTCGATGGCCTGCGGGATGGGAAGCGCGAGCATGATGACCGCGTGCTCGGGGGCGCTCGCCGAAGTCGTCACGACCGTTCCGGAGGACCGCGTCCTCTCGTTCGCCGCGACGAGTAACCTCCTCACCGGCGTGACCGGGCTCTACGTCGTGCTGTTCGTCGGGCTCCCGCTCATCAACAAACTGTACGCGGTCCTAGAACCGGCCATCGGCCGGGGAGGTGACTGACCATGGCGCTCGACGACGTCACGTTCACGCGGAACGCCCTGCTGATGCTGCTGATCGTCGCAGCCATCACGCTCGTCGGGAATTTCCTCGGATACGGCCAGAACATCGTCGCCGCCTTTCCCGGGATACTCCTCATGGTCGCCATCGGCCTCGTCTCGCTACTGCTCGGCCGGTTCCTCCCGCTAGAACTCCCGTCGTTCGCGTACGCGATGGTCATCGCGTTCCTCCTAGCGCTCCCGTACTCGCCGGTCCAAGAGACGTTCCTCGGCTACACCGAGCAGATCAACTTCCTGGCAACGACGACGCCCATCCTCGCGTACGCCGGGCTCTCCATCGGCCTCCAAACCACTCGGATGAAGGAAGTGAGCTGGAAGCTCGTTCTGGTCGCGGTGTTCGTCTTCTTCGGGACGTTCTTCGGTTCCGCCATCGTCGCACAGATCATCCTGTCAATACAGGGAATCATCTAACGATGCCTGACACAACTGCACTGAAATCCGACGTTCGCGACGCAGTCGAAGCGCACAGTGAGGACATCGTCGCGCTGGCGAAAGACATCCAGTCGGAACCCGAACTGGGGTACAAAGAAACCCAGACCACGAGGAAAGTCGTCGACGTCTTCGAGGACCTCGGCCTGGACGTCGAGACGGAACTCGCCATCACGGGCGCTCGTGCCCGCATCGGGTCCGGCGACCCAGTCGTCGCCGTGCTTGGGGAACTCGACGCGCTAGTGAACCCGAAGCACCCGAAGGCGGACCCGGAGACGGGGGCCTGCCACGCCTGCGGACACAACGCCCAGATCGCCAATCTCGTGGGCTCGGCGTACGCGTTCGCCACCACCGGCGTCGTCGACGAACTGGCCGGGTCCGTCGAACTCATCGCCGTGCCCGCCGAGGAGTACCTCGACCTCGAGTACCGCAAGACGCTCCTTGACGCGGGCGACATCGAGTTCTTCGGCGGGAAACAGGAGCTAATTCGCCGCGGCTACTTCGAGGACGTGGACATGGCGATGATGATGCACGCGGCCGACGACACGCCCGAACGCGAAATCACGTCCGCGTTCTCGACGAACGGCTTCGTCGGGAAATTCGTCACCTTCCACGGAGAGGAATCCCACGCGGGCGCGGCACCGGAGGAGGGCGTCAACGCGCTCAACGCCGCGACGCTGGCGATGAACGGTATCCACGCCGCCAGAGAGCGGTTCGCCGACGAGGACGCTATCCGCGTCCACCCGATACTCACGTCCGGCGGGTCCGGCGTCAACGTCGTTCCGAGCGAAGCGACGATGGAGTCCTACACGCGGGGGAAGACGGTGGACGCGATCACAGACGCGAACGACGATGTCAACCGGGCGCTAGAGGCAGGCGCGATGTCCGTCGGCGCGAGCATCGAAATCGAGGACTACCCCGGGTATATGCCACTCCGATCCGACGAGACGATGGTCGACGCCTACGACGCGAACGTGGTCGACGAACTCGATGCGGACGTCCTCGCCGGGGGACACCCGCACCTCGCCGGCTCAACGGACATGGGCGACGTCACCCGGATCGTCCCCGGCATCCACCCGTGGATCGGCGGCTTCGAGGGGAACATCCACTCCCGAGAGTTCCAAGTCGTCGACGAGGAAATGGCGTACGTCATCCCCGCGAAACTAACTGCCACGACCATCGTCGACCTGCTCGCCGACCCAGAAAAAGTCGCCGCCATCAAGGAAGCGAAGTCCACGAAGCAGTCCAGAGAGGCGTACCTCTCGGACGTCCGCCGGATGCGCGAAACCGTCATCAGCGACTACCTCGACCACGACTAACCCCTCCACCCCTGCAACTAGCCCTCCCGCCCTGCGGCTGACCTACTCAATTTCTGCAGCTGCCCCACCCAACCCCTGTAACTCCCGCATTCAGGCCCAGTAACCGACCCACCCAGGATCAACGGTCGGCCCCCTCACGGGCGCTCTCGGAGCCCGATGTCGGCACACAGCGCTTCGACATCGGCGCGAATCGCGGTCAGTTCGCCCTCGCCACCCGCGGCGTCGAGTGCCGAGGCCACGAAGTCGCCGACCGACTCCATCTCCGCCGCCTCAAACCCGCGAGACGTAAGCGGTGGCGTTCCGAGCCGGACACCACTCGATCCCTCCGGGTACCGTTCATCTCCGGGAACCGACGCCGCAGTGACAATAACACCGGCACGCTCAAGTGCCGCTTCGGCCTCGCCGCCGGTAAGCCCCGGATGCGAGTCGCGAAGGTCAACAAGAACAATGTGCGTGTCCGTCCCACCGGAAACGACATCGAGGCCATGGCTCTCAAGTCGGGACGCAAGACGCCGGGCGTTCGTGACAAGCTGGGCGGCGTAGGTGTCGAACTCAGGTGCGAGCGCCTCCCGGAACCCCACAGCCTTCCCTGCGATATTCGGCATCGACGCGCCACCCTGAAGCCCAGGGAAGTTCGCAGCGTCGACGGCGTCGGCGTACTCCCCATCGCACATGATGATGCCGCCGCGACCCGCACGGATGGTCTTGTACGTCGACGCGGTCGCGAAGTCCGCCACGCCGACCGGCGATGTGAGTTCGCCGGCCGCGACGAGACCGGAGAGGTGGGCGATATCCGCAAGGTGATACGCGTCGACAGCGTCGGCGGCCGCCTGTACCCGCTCCCAATCGACCGAACGGGGGTACGCGGAGAATCCCGAAACCACGAGGTCTGGGTCGAACTCGACAGCTCGCTCGTGGATGTCCTCGTAATCCAGCCGACCAGTCTCCGGGTCGACCCGGTAATGCGCTACCTCGTAGAGATCGCCGCTGACGTGCGCGTCGGCGCCGTGCGTGACGTGCCCACCGTCCCGAGGGTCCAGCGAGAGGATACGGTCTCCGGGGTCGAGCACTGCGAGGTAGACCGCGAGGTTCGCGAGCGACCCGCTATGTGGCTGGACGTTCACGTGGTCGGCACCCCACAGTTCCTCCGCGGCCTCCACGGCGACTTCCTCCACATCGTCAATGTTCTCCGAGCCCGGATAGAGCCTGTCGTCCGGATAGCCGAGTGCGTTCCGATTTGTCAGGACACTCCCCTGGGCCGCCATCGTCGCCCCGCTCGCAAAGTTCTCGGAGGCAATCATCAACAGCTGGTTTCGCTGGAGTTGTGCCTCAGCCTCGATAGCTTCGGCAACCCGCGGCGAGACCTCTCGAATCGAATCTACGCTGTCCATATCCACACAGCGTCGGGCGGCGAGAAAAGCATTAGGTGGGGAGCGCTGCCGCTGTGGCTTCGCGATTGCTTCCTTCCCGTACCGCTCACAGCCATTGCTAGAACTCACACCGTTGCAGGCCGCCACCCCTCGTTGATGGCTTCGCTCGCGATGTTCCGACCGCGGGTCTTCATCCACACCTCTCCGCGCTTGCGAACCTCCTCAAGGACGTCGACCTCGAAGAGGCGTTCGAGGATGGTCTCGACTTTGCCGACGTCCATCCCCAGAAAGTCGGATATCTCGAACGACAACACACCCGAATACAGCGCCATCAGCACGTGCTTGTCCTTCTCCGAGAGGTCCACGGACCCCCCGGGTCCTTCCGCGCCTCCCCGCGGCCTGCTGCCCACTGACAAGCAGGAGAACTGGGACAGCCTCGTTGAGCGCGCCAAACAACGCCCGTACGCCGGCCACGCCCGGCTCGCCAGCGTCGATGACCCGAAGTGCCAATCGTCTTCACCATGCTCGTCAGTCAGCAGGCCGAAATTGGCTGCCTCCGCGAGGAACTCCACGATCTCCGATCTGAGCAAGCAGAACAGTAGATTGGTATAGCCGTGTTCGTCCTCGATTCGGTCAACGATTCTTCTCGATTTTCGTCCTCAACGGGACACACAGGTTTGCTAAGTACAGACGTTGTACTTGCGGATAATCCCCAAATCAACCGTCAAACGAGGGAGCAACAGAACCAGCTTTCACATTTCCAGATACGTTGAAGACTCTCCCGGTCGGACCCGGATGTATGTGTGGCCGAAACTCGCTCTTCATCGACCAGGCTGACCTCGAAACTCGCTTCGACGCCGAGGTCGTGAGGACTGGGAAAGTATAACTGACCCCTGTCCAGAGTGTGGTGGGTGTGAATTTAACCACGTCACCACATCCGGTGGACATTATGGATCAAGTGATTCTGCTGTTATACTACGCTCTGACTTTTGGGATGTTGACCAACCGCTATTCACACGTTGCCGGGACTGCCGAGAGATCCTCTACAAGCATCCAGCATTCGATCTTCTCTTCAGCTTAAATGATGATGCCGAAACCTCCCTAAACTTCTAATCCTCACTCTCGACCGCCTTCGACATCGCTGTACATCCAGCCGAACATCGCCAGCCCCGACTGGAACTGGGCGTAGTTCTCGCGTATGTACTCGATCGTCTCGGTTCTCGGGATGACCGGGTACCTCGACGTGCTCGATGTCGAGTGACGAGCGTGGCTCAAGGACGATCTGCAGGGGTCTGTCCAGCTCGTCTTGAGGCTGTCGCTCGAATGCGGTGGGGAGATCGAACGACTCGAAAAATGTCTCCCAAGCGTCGACGTCCTGCTCACGAACCGCGAGGAACAGTGGATAGTCGTCGGGTTCCCGACCGACCTGGTAGCCGCCCTGTGTCCACACGTAGACGGCGTCTATCCGCGTGAACGCGAACGGCTAGTCACCGAACTGTGGGATGACGTAGGCCTCTTCGATGGAGGGCGGACTGACGCCGGCGCTGGCAGCGACGAACTCGCGATCTGCGTCGCGTACGCGCTCGTCGACGACAGTGAGGCCGTCGTCATAGGTAACGTAGCCTGCGTCTTCCAGCCGATTGACGGCCTGTTTCACTGTCTTGTAAGGCGTGTGGAGGTGTTTGGCGGTACGGCGGATGGAGTCACCACTCTCGATGGCGAGGATAGTCTTTGCCGCCGTGTCGTCGAGCACCTCATACATCTGGTGGTTACCAATAATCCGGTAACAGTTGGAAGTCTTACCCGACTGCCCATGAAGTGCGATCTCTCTTCATCTCGAAGGTAGTCCAGATTCTCGCTGAAAACACGCGGAACGACTATAACGAATTCAACGAGCAAAACGAATAGAACGAGAAAAATGAATGGATTGAACGCATTCTGGAGAACGAACTGGTTGGGGATGGGCTGGCTGCCCTGTACTCGATGAACAAAACGAAAGAAACGAACGTAACGAATAGAACGAATACGTTGATGGCAACGAGTGTGTTTGCTTCAACGAGCGTAACGAACACTTGGTTTTAACATCGTAGTATTCCTCTCACCGAGTGAAACACCCTCACCGAATCAAACGAGAAGAACGAGCAAAACGAACGAAACGAATACAACGAGGGAAACGAAAAAAATGACCGACACCAACACCGCACGAATCACCGTGGCGAATCAGAAGGGAGGCGCCGGGAAGACGACTGACGTCATTCACACAGGCGGGGCGCTAGCTGCCCGGGGCTACGACGTCCTCCTAGTCGACATCGACTATCACGGGGGACTCACATGCTCGCTTGGCTACAACGATCTGTACTACGACACCGACCGCACAACGCTGTTCGACGTCCTCGACTTCGACCAGATGGAGTCGGTGAACAACATCATCGTCGAGCACGAGGAATTCGACATCCTCCCCGCCAGCGAGAAGCTCGCGAACAACAAGAACATCCAGACGTTGCTTGAGGCGCCGAAGAGTCGAGAACGACTGGAGATGACTCTCGATGAACTCGATAGGGACTACGACTACATCATCGTCGACACGCCCCCATCCCTGAACGTTCTCACCGACAACGCCCTCGTCGCAACCGGCAACGTCGTCATCCCCGTCATTCCCGAGAAGCTCAACGCCAACAGCCTCCAGATTTTCGCAAAGCAGCTGAGTTCCCTCGAACAGGCGTACGGAGACATCAATCGGCTCGCGATTGTCTGTAACCGTGTCGAGCAGAACAGCGAGCACCGCGATACGATCGAGGAGATCAAATCGGCGTACTCGCTCCCCCTCTTCGAAATTCCAAAGCGAACCGACCTCTCCCAGTCGATTGGCGAGGGGGTGTCCGTCTTCGGCTTCGGTAAGGAGAACCAGCGCGTCGAGGATGCACGCAACCTGTTCAACGAGATCGCCGACCTGTTCGACGAGACGTTCGAGAAGACCGCGCCTGAGGAGGTGAAAGCATGAGTGACGGCTGGGGGGATGCTTCCGGCATCGAAGGCAATTACGACGAGGACGATGAGGTCGATTCCGGCGAAACGAGTGAGGTGAGTGAAACGGTAGAAACCAGTTCATCGACCGAAACGACCGAATCGACTTCAACGAGTGAAACGAACGAAACGAGCAAAACGAAGACGAACATCAAAGACGAGTGGAACGGGCGGACGATCTACATTCCCGACGATGTCCTCGACGAGATGGAGGATACCTACCTCGAGTCCCAGCTAAAGCTCCGCAAGGCGGGCCAGGACGAGTTCAAGAAGAACCGCCACTTCTACCCCCTACTCGTTCAGTTCGGTGCTGAGGCCCTCTCTGAGGCGGATGCCGAGGAAATCCAGGCTCGGCTTTCGGAACTCGCTGACGGGTGACCTCGACGAAACGTGGCTTGAAATCCCGTATAGCGATATGCAGTATATAATTTCCTATAGTGGGAAATTCAGGTTCTAGGAGACTCCAGACCCACGAATTCTACCGATGAGCCGAATATAGAGAGTGGTCGTGATTATGCCCGTTAATCACGACCACTTTGAAGTACCCCGCCGCCGTCGGTGAAGCACGAATGCTGCAACCGCCTCA
The DNA here is from genome assembly GCF_059752555.1 of Halorubrum sp. B52. Lineage (NCBI taxonomy): Archaea > Methanobacteriati > Methanobacteriota > Halobacteria > Halobacteriales > Haloferacaceae > Halorubrum > Halorubrum sp. B52. The sequence continues at coordinate 426,287 of NZ_MWTG01000018.1, forward strand.
CGACGGCGTTTCCCCCTGGGTAGAGGCACTGAAACCGGGCCCGCAGGACGGTGGAGGGCCGATGGATGCCTGACCGCAAGGTTTCGACGCCGCTCGACGACAGCTTCGAGCGCTACCTCCAGGACAAGGGCAAAGGCCGCGGCGGCGACGGAGGGAACTACCGACGTAACGCTGCACGCGAGCTCGAGCGGTTCGCCGAGTGGGCCGCCGGCGACCGCGGCGCCGACGACTGGACCGGGATCGTCCCCGACGACGTCGACCGGGAGCCGACCTTCGACGATCTCGACGAACGCGTGTTCCGGGAGTACGCCCGACATCTCGGTGGAGATCGGGGACTCAAGCAGAACACGGTACAAACCTATTACCGCTATATCTCTGCGTGGTGTGGCTGGTGCGTCAACGAGGGATATCTCGAGGCGCATTATGCGCAGCGGGCCAGTGCGATGGCGCCGCTGCCCGAGGACGACGGCCGCAAGCCCGGTGACCAACAGGCCTGGACGTCCGAACAGCGCCACGCCCTCACCCGCCACGCCGACGAACGGGCCCGCGACGCCGTCGAGGCATTCACGACACTCCCGGAGGATACTGACTCTCTCGACAAGCAGCGAGCACGCTACGCGGCGCTGAAGGCGGCTCGTGACCGGGCACTGGTGTTCGTCCTCGCGTACACTGCCGTTCGGGTCGGGGAGCTACTCCGGGATCCCAACGACCCACGCCGGCGCGGCGTCCGCTGGGAGGATCTCTCCCTCGACGACGGGAGTATGGACGTCTACCGGAAGAAACAGCAGTGGGACGCCGCCAGTCTCCCCGATCCGGTGATCTCGCCGCTGCGGAGCTATCGCCAGCTGATGGACCCACCCACGGAGCGCTGGCCGGTGTTTCCGACGTTCGATCAACGGACGCTCGCGGAGCTCGTTCGGGAAGAGCTAGCCGAACGAGGGGAACGCCCAGAAGCAATTACTGAACACCGTGAAGAATATACTCGCGACCTGCTGCTGGCGCTTGATGAGAATATTCAGCCGCCGTCGATCACGACTGACGGCGCTAGGTCGATTCTCCAGCGGCTCTCGGAAGCTGCAGAAATTGACATCGACCATCCGAAACACGACTATCTCGCTCCGCACGGTGGTCGACGCGGGATGGGTGAGGTCCTCGTCCGTGCGTTCGGGTACACGGTGGCGGCCCGGTATCTCGATAACTCCGAAGAGATGGTACGAGAGCGCTACTCACACATCGAAGCAGGCGAACTCGGTGACGCTGCAACCGAAGCTCTGAATCAGATCGACGGATAAGCGGCCGTCCAACGCCTGAGAATGCCATCTCAGGAGTATCTGGTGGGAACGAGGGATGAAACATATTGTTGCGGTCTCTCCTTGGTTTGGCTTTGCAGAAATGGATTCGATACCATCGAAACCACTCGCCGAACTGAGGGTGTTCATCGTCAAAACGCGTCAAACGGTCGTCGACTTCGAAACCGATCGCGGGAAGGTTGCGAAATTCGGCGATTAAGAGCGTAGACATCTTTTCTATCAAGAATGGGCCTACGAGTGCGAATACCGTTGTACGTCCGGAACTATCTGGTTAAGAATCCAACATTCGAAAATCTATCAGCGCGATGTCACCACGGCAGGATGATGATGGTCTCGGAGGGGACGTACATTGATGCGTCGCTGAGGTGTCAAACTAGGATGGGTAGATTTCATAGCGGGACGCACGACTGCATCGTATAATTGTGAGATAAACTATGTTGGAATTAAAATAGTTGCCGTCTAGATATCGGTGACACGCTGGTAGTGGTCCTCGAGCACCGCTGCGTCCTCGGGGAGGAGGGCGACAAGGAGGTACTCACAGTAGTCGTCTAGGTAGTCGATGAGCATCGCGATACGGTTTGAATCGATGGCTTCTAAAGAGTCCAAGAGCATAAAAGGAACCACTTCGTAAACCTCGTGCACGAGATAGCCTGTGAGTGCAAACACCAGTCCCGTCACATTTCGCTCGCTCTCACTGAGGTGATCGATAGTGTCCTCATAAGTAGTCCCGGAACTCGTAGATCGGATCACGTGTAGGTCAAACACCGATCTCGTCGTCTTCTGCCGTCCCTCTCGAACGTTCCGTTCGGTACGTTCGAGCCAAATCCGATCAATGTTCTCGTATCCTAGTCGGTCCAGCACACCATCCATGTGCGTGTTGAACGCATCGACGGCGTCCCGCTCCAGCTGGGAAATTTTCGTGCGTTCCTCCTTCAGGTCTGCCCGCACCGCTTCGAGACGATCTTTTATTTTGTCCTCATCGGCGAGACGATCCTCAATATCCTTAATTTTCTCTTCTATGCGTTCAATCTCACTTTCTTTTCGACCAATATCGTGCTCCAGCTGGTTAGCCTCCTTGTGCAGGTCGAGTACCTCACTGTACGCCTCGTCGTCCTGGGCTTCGACCTCGTCCTCCAGTGCTTCGATCTCCGCTATCACCGTCTGCCGGCGGTTGGTCAACTCTTCGATAGTGTCCGTCGTCCGTTCGAGTTCGTCGATCGTCTCGTTGAGGTTTCGTTCGAGCGACTTCCGTCGCTGCTGTTTGCGCTTCTCCTCCCGCTTTTCCGCTTTCACGTCTTCAAGTTTGCTCTCTAACTCTCGAACGTCTGAGAGCTTCTCCTGCATCAACTCCCGCAGTCGCTCGACCGTCGCTTCGATCTGATCCGTCTCAACCATACTCCCACACGTCCAGCACTCGATCTCCCGGTCAGCGGCGAGTTGGTCCGTTACAGACTCGCTGTCGTTCAGCGCGGTGAACTCATTGTCCGTGGCGGCGTCGAGCTGATCTTCGTTGAACGAGACGATACTCTGCAGTTCGTCCACGTCGGCCTCGAGTGACTGCTTCCGGGAGCGGAAACGTTCGATGGTCTCCTCGAGTTTCTGCGGATCGGCCGCTGACGTTTCCGTGAAGTCTTTGAGTTCTTCTTCTATTTCCTGTTTCTCGGTACGCAGATCCTCGTGGCTCTCCTTCTCAGTCTCAATTTCGTATCGGATCTCTTCGAGCGCTTTCCGCTTCTCTCGGAGGTCACTCAGCCGATCCTCAAATTCTTGTTTTTCGGCGCGTTGCGCTTTAATATCCGCGTCCTGAACTTCAAGTTCGGTCTCGACACGTTCTAGTTCTGTGCGCTTCTCCTCGATTTCGTTCGCGAGTCGCGTTCGGTCCTCTTCGAGTTCGGGGAGATCGGCCTTCAGCGAGTCGAGTTCGTCGAGATCGTCTTGTAGTTGTTTCCGGTTGCTGGTGAGGCGTTCGATTTCTTCTTCGATTTCGTTGGTATCGACGGGAGACATGATAAGATCGCGGAGTTCGTCCCTGCGCGCGACCGCCTGGCGCGCGTCGTTCGATTCGAGGAGGAACGCGAAAAGGTCGGCGACCGTCGGATCGTGGAGGTAGGAATTGCCGCTTGTGATAACTTGTCCGTTCTTTCGGGTGAGCTCGCGTGTGTACGTCTCGTCGTCTATGGTGAGTTCGACCCGCCCCTCATCCGCGTCACCTTTTAATGACGCGTCCTCGCTGCCGAGTGCGGCCTGAATTGCGCGGAGGAACGATGTACGGTTCGTTGCGTTCCGTCCTGCAAGAACCGTGACGCCAGGGGTGAGCGTTATGGATGTCTCGGCTATTCCACCGATATTTTCGACCGTCACAGCTGCTGTCCCCGGGACTTGGTTCGAATTCATATGTAGTAACGTATCTTCACCGCTAGGTACAATAAACTATGCCGTTCGAACCCAAGAAAATAACAACGGTACTATTGTTATTCACAATCGCAACTGCCGCGGTCGAGGAGTTCGCCAACCTCAAACCGTGCACCGCAGTCTTCGCACACGACCCGCACGGTAACTAGCGTGCGGAACTCCCCGAGAGTAACCTCCCCATCTGCTAGGCCGTCGAGCTTGCTCTCCGTCACCGACTGCAAACGCCCTTGAAGCTGCTGAATCGTGCGGCGTCGGTCCGCGACTGAGGGGGCCGTTGGCGAGTACTGCACGCCGCGTTCGGTCGTCAGGTACGAACGTATTGCCTGATATGTTACAAACGACGACTTCAGTTCGTCCACGTCCACGTCCTCGCGTTCGAGCTGGCGGCGCGCCCGCGTCCTGCTCGCGCTGCGAACGTCGTCGTCGGTCAGTATTCGATACGTGTTCTCAACCTCACCGTCAAGGATCTGTGCGTCCGTGTCCGCGAGCACCGCTGCCAACAGCTCCCGGTTGAAATAGTCTGCAAGGTCCCGCAAGCTCATCCGTCGGTCGTTCCCCCCTGTCCATCTGCTCTCCAGTTCGGGGCCTATTCCCGTCATGTCATGCTCATTGATGAGGCGTGCGACTTTCCCTGGTGATCGGCTCCTGTCGTCCATATCAGTCATATATATCTCTTGCTCCTCCCTCCGTATTACACTTGCCTCAGTGACTCCTGTGTGTTCCGTGATACCGAACGATTATGAGTGGGCGATATTGAGTTCGAGCTCGTTCGCAGCCCCTAACAGGAGCGTCGGGAGCTCGTGCTCAAAGAGCTCGCCAGTGAACCGATGGCTTGGACCTGAAACACTCAGACCACCGATAACGCCGCTATTGGGGTCCTTAACGGGTACGCCGACCGCGTGTAGACCATCAAGATTCTCCTCCCGATTGAACGCGTATCCACGTTCTCGAATTTCGGCAAGCTCTTGCTGCAGTTCCTCCACATCTGTAATGGTCTCATCTGTCACCTCCACGAAATTCGTCTGTTCGATAATACGGGATACTCTTTCCGTAGGCATTGCCGCCAGCATCGCCTTCCCGGACGCTGTCGCGTGCAGCGGGATGCGTTTCCCGATCCCTGGGTCGGTCCGCACAGCGCGACTCCCCAACGCGCGGTGAATGTACACTGCCTCCGCGTGCTCCTCCACGAGGAACTGCGCACGCTCCGCTGTCTCATGTGCGAGTTCTTCGACCTTTTCTTTCGCGAGTTGGTACCCGCGACGCCGGTTTCGCGCATCCTCGCCGAGTTCGAGAAAGCGAAGCCCGACGTAGTAGCCGTCGTCGTTCACGATATACCCCTGCTGTTCGAGGGTCACAAGGTGTCTATGTACCGTACTCTTCGCATAGTCCAGCTCGGCTGCGATAGCGGAGATCGTGTCACCATCCGCTTGGTGGATGTGTTCTATAATATCGAACAGTGTCTCGACAGACCCGACTGAATCCATTCGATTTAATGCGTCGTTTTCAACCATACTTGCTAGTTCATCATCCAGATACTTAATGTTCGGTATGATCGAACACATCCGTGTGGTGAATATTTATTATGTTTAGCGCTCGACTCACACTCATGCCAACTCCCGAGAGGACGCTTAGCGAGTTCGTCACCGGCCTTAATTACGACGACATCCCGGCCAGCGCCCGCGAAACCGTCGAACGTGCTTTCCTTGACACTGTCGGCGTTACGCTTGCCGGCGCGTACGCTGACGCCGGCGAGACCATTTTCCGAACCGACGACATCACCCCCGACGACGCCCCCACTATACTCGGTCTCGACAATGATCGACCAGCAACGCAGCGCGCCCTCCACACCGGCACCGCAAGCCACGCGCTTGACTACGATGATCTCGCGTGGGCGATGGACGGTCACCCCAGCGCTACACTGGTCCCCCCAATTCTCGCGCTCGCCGCTGAAGCCGACGCGACAGGACGCGATCTCGTTACCGCCTTCACTGCCGGCTTCGAACTCGAATGCACGTTAGCCGCACCTATCAGCCCTGACCACTACGAGGACGGCTGGCACCCAACCGCCACGTTCGGCACGTTCGGCGCGACCGCCGCCGCCGCCTCTCTCCTCGATCTCACACCAAAAGAAACTGTGCACGCGCTCAACATTGCCGCGTCGATGCCTGCTGGCCTCAAACGCAACTTTGGATCGATGACGAAACCCCTCCACGCCGGTCTCTGCTCGCGTTCAGGGGTCACCGCCGCTCGCCTCGCCTATGAGGGTTTCACCGCCGACTCGACCGCTGTCAGCGGCGATCGTGGGTTCTGGGACCTCTACGGCCCCGAAGTCCGCCACGATTTCACGTTCGATCTCGAGGTCTGGGCACTCCAAGAGCACGGTATTCACGTTAAGTTCTATCCTTGTTGTTACTTTACGCACACTAGCATCGCCGGTACCGCCGCGCTTGTCGACGAGCACGACGTCGACCCCCAAGACATCGAGCGAATTCAGGTCCAAGTCGCCCAGGGTGCGGCCGACGCACTTCACCACGCCGACCCAGAAACCGGCCTCGAAGCGAAGTTCTCCATGGAGTACACGGTCGCGAGCGCCGCCGTCCGCGACCGCGTCGGCCTTACCGCCTTTGACGACGACGCCATCGACGATCCCGTCGTCCAACAGGTTCGTAAACGCGTCACGTTTGAAGTCGACGATGAGCTCCACTATGACTCACATGAAGCCTACGTCCACATCGACACGGCCACCGATAGTTACGAGCGCCTGCAAGAGAACCCGCCCGGAACTCACGACAATCCTCTTACGGACGCCCAGCTTCGTGCGAAGTTCGACGAGTGCGCGCGCCGTGCCGTCACGGAGGAGACTGCGGACGCGCTCGCAGCGATCTTCACTGATCTCTCGGACTGCGACGATATCGCCACGGCAGTCCGTGATGTGGCTCATCCATAGGTTTAAGCAGGTTCCATAATTAGCGGCACACATTCAATGGTAAACAGAGACACGGTCCAGCTGACCGACCAGCAACGACTAGTCCGTGACTCCATCCGCGACATCTGCGGGGATTACGACCAATCCTACTGGCGCCAGCGGGATAAACAGGGCGAGTACCCTCATGAGTTCGTGAACGAACTTGCCGACGGCGGATGGTTTGGTGCGCTCCTCCCCGAGGAGTACGGTGGCGCTGGGATGGGGACTGAGGAGGTCGTGGTGATGATGGAGGAAATAGCTGCGTCCGGCGGCGGGTTCAGCGCAGCCCAAGCGGTCCACGGCGCCATCTACAACTCCGTTCCACTTGTGAAATACGGGAGCGAGGAAATAAAAGACGACCTCCTCCCGCGCGTCGCAACCGGCGAAACGTCAATTCAGGCGTTCGGGCTCACGGAACCGAACGCCGGCTCCGACTCCACGTCCATCGAAACCCGTGCCGTGCGCGAGGGTGACGAGTACGTCATCAACGGTCAGAAGATCTGGATCTCCCGTGTCGACCAGAGCGACTACCTCGTCCTCATGGCCCGCACCACCCCGAAATCCGAGGTGGAGAAGCGGACGCAGGGACTGACGATGTTCCTCGTGCCCTTGGAAGAGGCGTACGAACAGGGAGGTCTCGAAATCGAACAGATTGACAAGACGGCGAGCAACTTCGTGCATTCCTATGAGCTGTTCTTTGAGGACCTCCGCCTCCCCGCCAAGAACGTTATCGGTCAGGAAGGAAATGGTTTTTACCACATGCTCGACGGCTTGAACGAGGAACGCCTCGCCATCGCCGCTGAATGTATCGGATTGGGTGAGGCTGCTATTGAGGCAGGCGTCTCATACGCGAACGAGCGTGAGGTGTTCGGAGCCCCTATCGGCTCGAACCAGGCGATCCAGCACCCGCTCGCTGAGGCACACTCGCGTGTCCAGGCCGCGAAGGGAATGGTGTACCGCGCCGCGAGCGAAGTCAAAGATGGCAGTCAGAAGGATGTCGGTGCGCGGGCGAATATGTCGAAGTTCCTCGCCGCAGATGCCGCGTTCGATGCCGCGGATGCCGCCGTTCAGACTCATGGCGGGTTCGGAATCGCCCGAGAGTACGACGTAGAGCGGTACTATCGCGAGGCACGGCTGACCCGCCTTGTTCCCATCACCCAGCAGCTCGCGTTGAACTACATTGGCGAGAACGTTCTCGGCCTCCCCCGCTCCTACTAATGTCCGATACACACATCAAATCCGGCTGGCAGGGACGGTTTTACGAAGACTTCACGGTGGGCGACGTGTACAAACATCCGTACGGCCGTACAGTCACCGAGACCGACAACGTGTGGTTCACGAACGTGACAATGAACGCGAATCCGATGCACTTCAACGAGGCGTACGCTGCCGAGACCGAATTCGGCGAACGCCTCGTCAACGGCACGTTCGTCATCGCGCTGGCGGTCGGAATGAGCGTTATGGACGTGTCGATGAACGCCACCGCGAACCTCGGCTACGACGACATCCGGCATCACGGCCCGGTTTTCCACGGGGACACCATCTTTGCCGAATCCGAAGTCGTCTCGAAACGCGAGTCGGAGAGTCGCGATCACGTCGGCATGGTCACCACGGAGCTCCGCGCGTACAACCAGAACGACGATCTCGTGCTCTCGTTGGAGCGCACGCCGATGGTACTCAAGCGTGAGCACGCGGACGTCTCGTCGGAACGACCGCCGGGATGGCCAGAGGGCGTCGGCACGCAGCCAGAGGACGCCGATGGCTGACCGCTTGGTTGGCGACCTGCCTATCCGAGACGCCGAATCGGTCGCCGCAGACGTTCCGGCGGACGCTGAGATCGTCGTGAGCGGATTCGGAAGTGTCGGCTACCCGAAAGCTGTCCCGTTGGCGCTCGCCGACTCAGAGCGCGATCTCGAGCTCACCGTAGTGAGCGGGGGGAGCGTCGGCGCGGAAATCGACGTGGACCTCGTTGAGGCGAGCGCTATCGCCCGCCGGTTCCCCTACCAGGCTCGCCCACCGGCCCGAAAAGCCGTTAACGACGGTGATATCGAATTTCACGACCGTAACATCAGTACGCTCGGCGACGAAGTCGAGTTCGGCCACCTCGTTGACGCGGATATCGCCATCGTCGAAGCGCTCTCCGTCGGCCCGAACTGGCTGATTCCCACGTCGAGCATCGGCCAGACACCGGCGTTCGTCGCTGGCGCGGACGAAATCGTCGTCGAACTCAACCGCTCCGTCCCCGAATCGGTGCGGGAGTTCCACGATGTCTATCGCGTGGGGCTACCGCCGGACCGAGAGCCTATCCCGCTCACTGACCCCGGCGGCCGCATCGGCGACAATCGTATCACGTTCGGCCCGGAGAAACTTACCGCGGTCGTCGAGACGGAACGTCGCGACCAACCCTATGAATTTCGCGATCCGACACCGGAGGACCGTGACATCGCGGCGAATCTCGGCGACTTTCTTGAAACCGAAGTTGAGTACTCCCTGCTGTTCGAAGACTCTCTCCGCATCCAGTTCGGCGTTGGCAGTCTCGGGAACGCCCTCATGAGCGCGCTCGGCGACGCCGACTTCGGCGACCGCGACCTCATTTATTTCGGCGAAGTCATTCAAGACGGCCTGCTCGACCTGCTCGACGACGGTGAGCTCGACTCCGCGAGCGCCACCTCGCTCGCACTCTCCCGCGACGGCCAGGACCGCCTCTACGAGCACGCGGACCGCTACGCCGAGGACATCGTTCTCCGGCCCGCCGACGTGTCGAACAACCCCGCACTCATCGATCGATTCGGCGTCGTCGGTGTGAACAGCGCTCTTGAAGTTGACCTGTTTGGGCACGTGAACTCTACTCACGTTAACGGCAACCACGCCATGAACGGCATCGGCGGGAGCGGGGATTTCAACCGGAACTCCGCCATCGCCGTACTTGCACTGCCCTCCACGGCCGCAAGCGGCGATATCTCACGTGTTGTCCCGATGGTCCCTCACGTCGACCACACCGAACACGACATCGATATCGTCGTCACCGAGCAAGGCGTCGCCGATCTCCGCGGGAACTCACCCCGCGAGACCGCTAAATCGCTCATCCAGAACTGCGCCCATCCCGACTTCCGGGACGGCCTTCGCGAGTATCTCGATCACGGCCTAGACCGCGGCGGTCACATCCCTCACCATCTTGAAACCGCGTTCGACTGGCACATCGGTCGATAAAAACACCCGGAGACGGCCCCTCGTCACTCGGGCGGGGCGTCCCACTCCGCCCCGTTGTCCCGCGGTTCGTACCCCAGAACATCACGAGTGTGTGAGTGGTCGACCCAGGTCCCGTCGTTACCGCTGACGCCCCAGAAGACGTCGAACCCCGGCTTGTCGTGTCCGAGCAGCCGATCGACGAGCTGACCGAGGTCACGGTGCGAGAGCCACGTACACTTCAGCCGGTCCGCCATGTAGTCGTACTCCTCGCTGTCGCGCTCCCACCACCCCTCGTCGACGCCCATCTCTCCGAGCCCGTAAGGGTGGTCGTACTCCTCGCCGAGGACGGTCTTGATGCGGAGCGCGTAGAAACTCGTCGGGTACTCTCGCGTGTTCGTCACGTACGTCGGGTGGAAGTCGCCGAGCGGGTTCTCCTGACTCTCGACGAACAGCCGTCCAACGCCCTCTCCGAACACTTTCGAAAGGCCGTAGAAGGAGTCGGGACGTACCGGATCCTCGTGCGTGACGGCGAGGTCGTAGTCGGGGTCGTATATTTCCGGCGAGAGTTCGATCTCGTACATCCCCACCGTATGGATAGATGACGCGAAGACGAACTTTTCCACCTCGGCTTCCGCGGCCGCCTGCAGGACATTATACGTTCCGACGATGTTGTTCTGGAGAATTTTCTCCCACGATCCGCTGAGGTCGACGACGGCAGCGAGGTGGATGACGGCGTCGACATCATCAAAGTGGCCGCGGAGTTCGTCCAGGTTCGTGATGTCCGCGACGACCGTCTCTCGATCGGGATGATCCTCAACGTCGAGGCACGTGAACTCGTATTCATCCGTATCCCCGAGTTGGTCGATGATCGCACTCCCGACCGTGCCGTTCGCTCCCGTAATGAGGACGTGCATACGGGAAAAGGAGGGAAAACCAGCATTAAATACCTTTGGGCGTTGGTAACATCCTCCTTTCGGCTAATCGCGTGTCGGCGTTCCCACCGCCGGCGAGACGACTCGCTCTGGACGGATATGCATGAGTACTCGCTCTGCGTCCCGCGCGTGCGGATACTCGTCAACGCTCCAGACCGCTGAGCCTGCCGGTCACTGAACGCGAGGGCTCCATCTGTCGGCATCTTCTTCAGGTCCCCCCGCACCTCCACGTACCGATATATGTCGCCCGGGTCGATAATCGTCACCGTCACCCGAGGGTCGTGTTCGACGTTTTTGTACTTCCGCGTCTCCGTCCGCGTGACGACGAGCACGTGCGTACCGTCGTAGTCGACCCACACGGGCGTGACGTGCGGACGCCCGCTGGGGGGCGTGGACGCGAATATGGCTATCGCGGGCTTCTCGAAGAGATTGTGTTTGTCGCCTGGAATCGTTTTCATACGGCAAAAACGGCCGACAGCGGAGTAAAACTACGCCTTCGAGAGAACGCTTCTCAGACTAGACACCGAGGGATCGTTGCTGAAACCCTCGTCTTAACTGTCGTACGGTACCGCGACGACTGATTCAATGGGTCACGTCGTTCGAGTGCGTCCCGCCGTACCCCGCTGTCGGTTCTGCCCTGCGGAAACGAACTGCTCAGCACGTCGCGGGCCACGGCGGTCACGTGATCGATGCGAAGGACCGTCTAGTTATTTTTTCTGGTGGCAAAGGCGCACGAGCATCGACGACGCCGGACAAAAGCGGTCCGCGTTAGCCGAGCGTGAACGGGTCCTCCACCTCGCCGGCGAGGTCGACCCAGACGCTCTTCGTCTGCATGTATTCCTCCAATCCCTCGTGTCCGTTCTCGCGGCCGAGACCGCTGTCCTTGTACCCGCCGAACGGGGAGTTGTAGGTGAGTGTCCGGTACTCGTTGATCCAGATGGTTCCCGCTTCGAGGGCATCGGCGATGCGTTGGGCTTTCCGGAAGTCCTCGGTCCAGATGCCCGCGGCAAGCCCGAAGTCGGTGTCGTTCGCGCGTTCGAGGAGGTCGCCCTCGTCGCTGAACGTGAGAATACTCGCGACGGGGCCGAATATTTCTTCTTGAGCGACTGTCATATCGTTCTCCACGTCGGTGAGGATGGTCGGTTCGAGGAAGCACTCGCCAGGGAGGTCGTCGGGCTGATCACCGCCGAACCGGAGAGTCGCGCCCTCTTCAAGCGCGGTCTTGATGTACTCCCGATCGGTCTCCCACTGTCCGCGAAACGCGACCGGTCCCATCTCTGTCTCGGGATCACGTGGATCGCCGAGGCCGATATCGGCGGCGCGCTCAGCGATCCTGTCGACGAACTCGTCGGCGATGTCCTCGTGGAGGAACACGCGCGAACCCGCGAGGCAGGTCTGCCCCGTCGCAGCGAAGATACCCTTGATCACGCCGTTGATCGCGTTGTCGAGGTCGGCGTCGTCGAAGACGATGTTCGGGCTCTTCCCGCCGAGCTCGAGGGAGGCCGGGATGAGATTCTCGCCCGCAGTTTTTCCGATGTGGCGGCCGACGCTTGTGCTCCCGGTGAAAGATACCTTGTCTACGTCATCGTGATCGACGAGCGTGTCGCCGACGGTGCTGCCGCTACCGGTGACAACGTTGTAGACGCCAGCAGGGAGGCCGGCTTCTTCGTAGAGGAGTTCGGCGAGACGGAGCGCGCTCACGGGCGTCTGCGTGCTGGGTTTGTGCACGAATGTGCAGCCGGCAGCGAGTGCGGGCGCTAATTTGAACGTCGTGAGGAGAAGCGGGGAATTCCAAGGAGTGATGGCGCCAACGACGCCGTAGGGTTCCCTAACAACGTAATTAAACATCTCGCCGTCCTTGCTTTCGACGGGAATGGTGTCTCCCTCACGGGTCTCACATTGACTGGCATAGTAGCGGAACCAGTCGCCGAGCGAGTTCATTTGTCCGCTCATCTCGCGGATGAGTTTTCCGTTCTGTCGGGTTTCGAGTTCTGCAAGTTCGTCCGCGTACTCGTCGATAACCGCGGCGACCTCACGGAGCAGGCTGGCGCGTTCGCTCGGCTGGAGGCCGGCCCAGTCGTCGCGTTCGAAGGCATCCCTAGCGGCGGCGACAGCGTGGTCGACATCCCCTGGGGTTCCAAGGGGTACGGTCGCCCAGGGCTCGCCGTCGTACGGGAATTCGACTTCGGCGCGGTCGTCGCTCTCTGAGGAGACGAACTCGCCGTCGATGAACTGGTCGTAGCTCTTGATGTCGGCCATACTGATGTGTGAAAACAGGTCACAATAACTCTTTCTGCGACGGGACTGCGCGTGAACTTCATCGACGGCGGGCGAGCGAACGGCTTCGAATCACCGACCACAAATATCTAGGTATAGGTACAACACCTCTTCCTGAATTCCCGTGTGCGAATGACCTCGTACCGGGAGACGGCATCCTAATCAACGACCCGTATAAGCGAATCGGCACCTTCCGGACGTGAGGGGATAATACTGATGTTCCGTGAACGCTACCTATGCAGTCTTTAGCGAACCGCTGCTACGTGAGAATATCTCCAAAAGTGACGTGTTTAGAGGCTCTAATTTCTGCGGTTTAGGAGCTTAGCGTGGCTTCGCTGTTTCTGATGGCGGCTTTGAACGTGAGTTCTCGGAACTGTCCAAATCTGGTTTGCGCTCGGAGCTGATGGCTAGTGATGGGGAGTTGGAGTCGCTGTTTTTGAGTATGTTCGACAAGGAAGGGGTGTGAGCGGGTGGGTTTATTTGGCAACGGGGCGTTCGCCAGCATATCATGGATCTGGTCTGTCACAACTGTGAGAGCCGCTTTACATCCACTAACCGCAAGCGATGTGCATGCGGCGAGCCCTTGTGGTTCGACATCGATTCGACGCAGTTCGACTGGGCGGAACTCCCGCGAACCAGCGGTATCTGGCGGTACGCGGATGTCCTCCCAGCCGATCCAGCAGAAGACGTTACCGCGGGCGCGGGCGGGACACCGCTCGTACGCGCTGAACGACTCGACGAGTACGCCGGCTGCAGGCTCTACGTGAAAGACGAGGGACAGAATCCGACTGGCTCGTTCAAAGACCGTGGAAGCAGCGTTGGCGTGACCTATGCAGACGATGCCGGACGCGATTGGGTCGGAACCGTCTCGCATGGAAACATGGCGATGAGTATGGCTGCTGTAGCGACGAGCAAGGGAGTCAATTGTGCGGTGCTCGTCCCGGCGCGGATTCCCGAGACACGCCTCGGTCTCATCGCTCAGTACGACCCCGAAATTCTCACGGTCACCGGAGACTACGGTCAGCTGTACTACGACACGCTCGATGCTGACGGCGCGATCAAGTTCGTCAATTCCGACACCCCGCTCCGAGTTGCCGGGCAAAAGACCGTCGCCTACGAGATACTTGAGTCGTTTGCGCCGGAGACACCGGACGCTATCGTACTCCCCGTCAGCAGCGGCGGACACGCCAGTGCGGTCTGGAAGGCGCTGCGCGAACTACGAGATGCTGCACTGATCGAGAAACTACCATGCCTTCACCTAGTCCAAGCCGCTGCTGTCGATCCGATAGCGCAAGCGTTTCGAACGGGTGCCGATAGTGTCGAGTTCATCACGCCGAACGATACGGTTGCGTTTTCTATCTCTAACGGATCTCCGCCGAGCGGCAACCGCGCACTACGGGCCGCTCGCGGGACGAACGGCACGGTGACATCTGTCTCGGAAGCAGCGATCAAAGAAGCGACCCGGCGTCTCGCTTCGGATGTCGGAATCAGTGCCGAACCGTCGAGCGCGGTGACGCTTGCCGGGCTTAACAAGCTCTCTGAAGCAGGTGAGATCACCCACAACGACGAGGTCGTCGCGATCGTCACCGGTACCGGATTCAAGGAATCCGAGGTCGATATCGACGTGTCAACGACCGATATTGACCTTGCAGATCTCAATAAAAGTCTTGAGGAGATTGCTGTCTGAGACCGGTTACTACAACGTTTACTCCGCGATTCTGTGTGTACTCACAAATGTCCCAGCGACCGCACCGATTACACATACAATCGCGATCAGTCCGAACGCGCTCGCGTAACTCCCAGTCGTGTCACGGATGGCTCCCGTTATGGTCGGGAACACGAGACCGGCGAAGTTACCCATTGCGATGACAATCGCAAGCGCAGCCCCGCTCTTTTCGTCCGCAGCGATATCGGACGTCACATTGAACACTGCACCAAACGGACTGGATATCGCCACCATCGCTACCAACGGGAGAACAATAAGCGCCGGTCCAGAAAGAATCGCGAGACCGACGAACGCTACGCTTGCAGTTCCCATCGAGACGACGATCATTCTTTCGTCAGTTGTACTGAACGCCTCCGCAACAATACCTCCACCGACACGGCCAACACTCGCCATAAACAGTACGACAGCGTCAAGATTCCCGGTGATACCGAGGTCGGCAAAGAGCGACGAAATAAACGTTGACAGTGAAATGTAACCCCCGATAATAGCGACGTAACAGACACCGGCGAGCCAGATCGCAGGCTCTGGTATCGGTGGACGAGAAAATAGTTCCCGGACTGGACGCCGTTCGCCGTGCCCCGCCGCGAGTTCTCGAGCGTATTCATTTCGGCTTCCGTGAAGGGTAAGCAGGATCGCTGCACCAGCAATCAACGCCCCAATTGCGTGCAGTCCGACCCATCCCGTTATCGCGACTACCTCCGGGACAACGAGCAGCGCGATCGTGCCACCTGCCGTGAGCATCCCGCCGAAGATTCCCTGTTGTCTGGTAGCCGCTCGACCATCGTAGAGCCGCGCTAAGTGCGTCGCACCGGTGAGGAGAATGAGCCCGCTGGCCAGACCCCACAGCATACGGAGAGCGATGAGCACGGCAAACGATGGTGCGAAATCGAGCGTTATCGCAAGAATTCCGTGAACGGCGGACACCCACACCAGCCCCTCGATCGTCGAGATCCGATCGAGCAATCGTCCGCCGGGAATCTGGATGAGTCCAATACCTAGGAGTACGACGCTCATGAGCAGGCCGATAGCCACGAATGAGACCCCGTACCGCTCCTGAACGACAGTCGGGACGGAGGTGTACGCGAACGTTACGTAACCGACGCTCAGCGTCGCAACGTGTGGTGCGACGGCGAGCGATCGTGGGATATCGGACATCAGTGTCGTGAAACGGCAGTGTCAGGCCGGAATCAAAATCCAGCCAAGTGTCGATCGAGTTCGAACAACCCTTCGATTGTATCGACGCCCCATGGGAGAATCCGACCCCAGAGAGCCGCGAGGGCTAGTATTCGACGTCCTCTTTGAGATACGCCTCGCGGATTTCGGGACGGTCGAGGATCGTGTCCGCCGGTCCGTTGAATTTCGTTTGACCGTCCTCCAGTAGGTAAGCGTGGTCGGAGTACTTGATCCCTGTTTTGATGTTCTGTTCGATCATCAGAATAGTCACGCCAAGGTCATTGATTTCCTGAACCTTTTCGAACACGTCGTCAATGATCTTCGGAGCGAGTCCGGCCGTTGGCTCGTCAAGCAGGAGGATGTCCGGCTCCAGCATTAGTCCCCGCGCGAACTCTACCATCTGCTGTTGGCCTCCGGAAAGCTCGCCAGCGTCTTGGCCGATCTTCTCCTCGATTATCGGGAAGATCTCACACATCTCGTCGATTTTCGCATCGACGTCGAAGTCATTCGGCGCGGTGAATGCCCCCATCTCGAGGTTCTCCCGGACGGTCATGTCTGGGAAGACGGCGTGTCGCTGGAGAATGTAGGCCATCCCGTGTTTGAGTAACTCCCGCTGGGGAAGTCCGACGATGTTTTCGCCTTTGAATCGGATGTCTCCTTGAGACGGGTTCAGAAGACCAAAAATCGACTTGAACAACGTCGATTTTCCCGCCCCGTTGGGGCCGATAATACAGACGATCTGTCCCTCTTCGATGGCGACGTCAACGCCTTTCAAGACGAGGAAATCGCCATATCCTGCGTGTAAGTCGTTTACTTCGAGTATCGTCATATCAGTTCACTCTCCAAAGTATGCTTTTAGCACACGTTCGTCTTGCAGCACTTCTGTGGGTTTGCCGTCGACGAGGTTTGTTCCGTTCGCGAATACGTACGAGTAGTCCGCGATCTTCCGCACGACGTCCATGTCGTGCTCGACCACGAAGAACGTACTCCCTCGTTCGTTCAGATCCAGGATCGCGTCTGTGATATCGTTGATGAGACCGGGGTTGACACCGGCAGTCGGTTCGTCGAGGAGCACCACGTCCGGGTCGCGAAGCAAGGTGCTCGCGATATTGAGCAGCTTCTTTTGCCCGGTCGAGAGGTTCCCCGCTGGCTCGTCGATGAGGTGATCGATGTCGAGGAACTCCACGAGCTCTTCCATTCGAGCCATCGTCTCGTCGTCGGTCGAGGACACGACCGTCTTGACGAGACTTTCGTCGTGGTGAGCTTGGTTCGCGACCATGTTCTCCCGAACTGTAAGCTGTGGGAACGTCCGAGCCTGTTGGAACGTACGTGAGAGTCCGCTCTGGACGATCGCGGAGGTGTACTTGTCGGTAAGCTCCTCGTCACGAAGCGTCACTGAGCCCGATGTGACGGGGTAGAGACCCATGATACAGTTGAACAGCGTTGACTTCCCGGCCCCGTTGGGACCGATGAGGGTCACGATCTCACCATCGAGGACGTCGACTGTCGCACCATCGAGCGCCACGACGCCGCCGAAGCGCTTCTCGAGGTCACGGACTGAGAGCAGTCCCTCGACGCCACGTGGTTCGGCTAATGTATTGTTGCCCGTACTGGGCGGACTACGTTGTTCCGTCATTAGTCTCCCCCCCGTCCGGTAAACTTATTCAGGAGTCCGCCCGGACGATATAGCGAGATGAGCAGGAGTACTAGCCCGAACACAACCCATCCTAGTCCGGTGGCCGTCCCCGAGAGGTACGTCCGCGTGATCTCGCGAACCGGAATAAAAATCAACGCCCCGGCCACCGGGCCTAAAACGGTTCCGACGCCGCCGATGATTGCGACCATGATGATGTCAATATTTCTCAATACACGGAGCGTCGAGAGCGGGTCGATGTACAGAATGTATTGGGCGTACATCGCTCCGGCAAGTCCTGTAATGAAGGAGCTGATGCCCATCGCGTACATCTTGTACCACCAGGCCTTCAGACCGGCGTTTTCAGCGAGCTCTTGATCCATGTTGACCGCTTTTAGGTACGTTCCCAACTTGGAGCGATCCAGTTGGTAAATGAACAGCGTCGTGCCCAACGCGAGCAGGCCAGTCAGGTAGAAGTACGGTGCTTTGTCGGCGAACGTCAACGACCAGAATGACCCGATTTCGGCAAGCGGATATTCAATCCCGCTCGCACCGTTCACATAGTCCCAGCGGGTGACGACGGTCTTGGCTATCAGTGCTGCCGCCAGCGTCGCCATCGCGAAGTAGTGATACCGGAGACTGAACGTGACTGCCCCGAGACCGAGACCAACGGCTGTCGCGACGATCGCAGCGATGACTATACCGACGAACGGCGTGACTCCGTAAAAGGCAAAGAGTACAGCCGTTGTGTACGCACCGGTCCCGAACATTACTGCGTGGCCGAGCGAAATCTGACCGGCGTACCCGCCGACCACGTTCCACCCGTGTCCCATCATCATGAACAGGAACACGTAGATGAAAGTGTTCATTACGAACAGCGAATTGCTTGGAATGAACACCGACACGAACATCGGTATCAACGCTACCGCCACAACGACTGCAGTCCACAGCAGCCACTTCTGCGTGGTTTTTAGTCCTGCGTAACGGTTTTTAACCGATTCCAGTGCGCCAGTTTCCGTTTCGGCTTCACTCATGTTAATCACCTCCCAGATATCCTTCACTCCGCAGTAGCAACGCGACGATGAACACGACGAACACGTACAGTTCCTTGTACGACGGGTTCAGCAGAACCGTCCCGAGCTTTTCAACAAGAGCGATTCCGATCCCGCCGAACGCTGCACCGAGTACGCTACCGAATCCGCCGAGTGCGACGGAGGCGAACGCAATTAGGGTCCACGTGACCGGTGTCAATTCTGCTTGAACCGGGAAAAACGTAGATACCATCGTGCCGGCGATTCCGGTCATGGCGAGGCCAACCCCCCAGGTGATAGCGTTCACGCGATCGGGATCGATTCCCATCACGCGGGCTGCCTCCCAGTCTTGGGAGGTTGCGCGAATGGCCTTCCCCGTTTTTGTCCGGTTCATAAATACAAACAGCACCCCAAGTGAGAGGACGGAGATAACTGCCGTCGCCAATGCTGAGTGTCCAATGATGAGACTGAGCGCTCCGAAGGTATCCCCGGCGAAGAGGACCGAGCTGCCGCTGAACATGAATTGCTCAACGGTCTTGGTCTCTGATCCCATCAAGAACAGCATCCCATATCGTATGATCAATACCAGACCGAACGTGGCGAAGATCTGGGCTAGCATTGGTGCGTCCATCACCTTCGCGATAATGAACTTGTACGTTAGATAGCCGAGAACGAACAGGAACACAATGTTAACCGGGAGGGCAAACAGGGGGTCGAATCCGAGCGTGTTTGTCATGTAGATTGTGACAAACATCGCGATCATCATGTACTCCCCGTGAGCGAAATTGACGATGTCAACGACGCCCCAAATTAGGGCCAGACCGGCCGCGACGAGCGCATAGGACATCCCGGTCAGTAGGGCCTCAACAACCGCTTGAGGCACCAATGGCAGTCTGTCAATAACTAACGGTAATGTCAAAAATACTTCTTGAGGCATGGTGGCTTCTGTTAAATATTATTTTTTATATTTGATTTGTAGACGACTATCGGTCTCCCCACTGGGGGGCCGGGAACTCGAGAGTGTCGTCCTGAGCGAGATTGAACGGCCAGACCATCAGAGCTTCTCCGTCGTGGTATTGATTCAGCACGCCGGTTGCGAGCGAGTTCTGTCCGTTGTCTGCAAATTCGATCCCGAACGGCAGCCCGGTCTTCAGCTGTTCGACCTCCATATTGTTCAGTCCCGATCGAATGTCTTCCGGGTTCGTACTACCGCCGTTGTTGATTCCGGCCAACAGCGTGATGAGGCCCCCGAAAGATCGAATGTACACGCCGTTCATCGAGACGTCGGACACGTCCTGCATCCAATCGGCGTAATTTCCGACTTCCGGGACCGACTCAGTCAAGTCGTCGGCGAAGGTCGACCGAGAACAGAAGTAATTCGATAGCTCCGTCTGTGACACGAAGCTCGACTCAGAGTGGCCCGAGTCCTGTGCCATTACCATCGGAGGCATGTAGTCGAGAGACTGCATATCCTCTGTCATCAGGATTGCGTCACTCACGTAGGACGTCGGGAGGAGAACGTCTGGGTCAGCCTGCTGGATTCGCTGGAGTTGACTAGTAAACGATGTGACCGACTCGGCGGTGTATGAGATAGGGCCGGCCACGATATCGTACCCGTGCTCCTCTGCGAGATTCTCCTGAACCTCTGCAGACGTGGAACCGTACTCCGTGTCCTCGTGAATGATTGCGACCGACTCGATCGGGGTCCCGTCCTGACGTTCATTGAACCCGTCGAAGAACTGGAACATGTTCTCGGTAAACGTCTGGTCGTGGGGACCGCTCCGCCAGAACCAGTTCAGTCCACGTTCTGTCAGCTCCGGACTGGACGATTCCCCGGTAAGCATGGGAATCCCTTCGCGCTCACACACGGCAGACACAGTCTTGGTCACCGAGGAGTTGTAACATCCGTAGATGGCGTGAACGCCCTCGGATTGAATCAGGCGCTCGGCCTCCGAACGACCTTGCCCCGGGTCGGCACGGTGGTCGGCAAAGATGAGTTCTACCTCTCGATTGTTGAGGTTCGGAAGACCTTCTTCTCCGGAGAGAAGGAGGTTGTCGAGACCGCTATCGGTTCCGTTTATGATCTGCTCCACGGCCGGTTCGAGGAATGCCTGAATGTTCTGTCCAACCTCACCGAGATTCCCTGTGAGCGGGTAGATAACGCCGATTTTGACGGTGTTTTCTCCACTCCCGCCGTCGCTGCCGTCGCCGCCGTCGCCGCCGTCGTCGCTGCCGTCGCTGCCGTCGCTGCCGTCGCCGCCGTCGCCGCTGTTCCCTGAACAGCCGGCCAGTCCGACTGCGCCCGCAGAACCCGCCACTTTCAGGAACCGGCGTCGATTGGCATTACTTGACCTATCGTTCTCCTCTAATGTGTCATTCGGACTCATACTACAATCCACCCAACCGACCCACATCATTTAAATCCTTTGGGGATTCAGAAGTGAATTTCCTTACACAAGTTTTACTCCCAAAGATCCAATCATATCAATGATTGCAGATATAATGACTATAGATTGTTATATTGGTCTGGATGGCTATAAAATTAACAATATCGGTGTCTTAGTGTCTACGTTGTTAATAATCTAACCATGTGACTTCTCGGATCGTTTTCTTTGTTCACCCCGATGACAGCATCGGGGTCACTGTTTGAGCGCTTATTCGAGGATGTAGGCTTCGGCGGTCACCACGAGTTCGCGGAATTCGCGGTACCATGCGTGAGGATGGACAGCGAGGCCGAACCGATTGATTGTCGAAAATGCGATCTCGGTCATCCAGCGCTGACCGTATAACTCGCTATCCAACCGTAGTTTTGTGCGTGATCGTAGGCAGCAAACAGCCGGAGACGCAGCAAGGGCCGGACGCCCGCTGAACTGAGGGCGTCCCGGAGTGATTGATCGTCATAGCCTTTCTCGCTGGCGAGAATCTCGATTTTTCGGTGTTTCGTACAGTGCATTGACGGCCAGTTTGCGTCTCGTGTGGCCAGTGTGCCGAGCATTGAATAGCGAGACGGCATACGAGTCTGTATCGACGAGCGCCGTCTTTTTGAGGACGTATGTGGCGATCCGAGCGGTGTTGGTTGTGCCTCGATGCCGTTTCGTGGTCGAAGAACGTGGCATTGATGACAGCATACGAGCCCGGATCGCAGATCGTCGCAGGCCCTCGAAGGAAGTCGATCACACCGACATGGGAACCCTCCCGAAAAACTGCTACAGCGTTGAGAATCGCCGTGGATCCAGAGATCCGCACACGAGATGCGTGTATCAAGCTGCCTCGTGTCAAACAGTTTGTATCGAGATAGCCATTGATTTAGCTACGATCAATCATATTCTGCGACGAGGACAGACGAATGTGTCGCAGTCGAACCCATTGGCTGTTCAAGACTTTATCCAGCGCTCCAGTCGATCGAAAGCCTCGTTGAGTCGGTCAGTCGAGTTGGAGTATGCGATCCTGACACGTCCACGACCCGTGTCACCGAAGACCCGACCCGGAACGGTCGCGACACCGACCTCTCGCAGCAATGACCAGGAGAATGACTGGTCGTCTTCGAAGCCATGGGGGATCGTTGGGAACGCGTAGAACGCACCACCCGGTTCGGGCATCGTCATCCCTGGAATGTCGTCAACCCGATCGACGACGAGCTCTTGCCGTTCGGCGAACGCATCTACCATCGGCTTGTGGAGGCTACTTCCGATCGCGCGAACTGCGGCGTGCTGCGAGATTGAGGGGGCACATGCAGTGGTGTACTGCCGCAGGCGAATGATCGGATCAATTAGTGACGCCGGCGCTCCCAGATAGCCGAGTCGCCAGCCAGTCATCGAATACGCTTTCGAACATCCGTTGATAGTCACGGTCCGTTCGTGCATCCCATCCAATGCTGCCAAACTGTGGTGTTCCCCACTGTAGAGGATCTTCTCATAAATCTCGTCGGAGATGACTGTGAGATCGTTCTCGATCGCTATTTCGGCGATTCCCTCCGCGTGCGCTCGATCTAAGACGCTACCGGTCGGGTTATGTGGACTGTTGACAACCAGAAGTGACGTTGCGTCGGTTACTGAGTCCCGAATCGAATCGAGGTCCGGCTGGAAGCCGTCCTGCGGATCGAGGGTGTAACTGACTGGGGTCGATCCGGCCGCCCGCACACTAGGGGGGTACGTCCAGCAGGGATCCGGGAGTAACACCTCGTCTCCCGCATCAGCAAGCGCCAGGATCGACACGAATACCGCTTCGCTCGCACCTGCCGTTACGATGACCTCTTCGTCGGGATCGTAATCGAGGTCGTTCTCCTCCGAGAATTTCGTCGAGAGCGCTTCCCGAAGCGGTTCGATACCGTAATTGGATGTGTAGTGGACATGGCCTGCCTCGATGGCGTCAATTCCCGCCTCCTTGATTGGTCGTGGGGTGTCGAAATCCGGTCTCCCAATCTCTAGATGGACGACATCGGTACCTTGCTGTTCGAGTCTGCCACACTCCTCGAAAATATCTCGAATGCCCGAAAACGGAATGTGTTCCATGCGGTCAGCTGGCATACCTCTTTTGAGTGATTCACCTCGTATAAAGATAGGCCTCTTCGGTTTCAGACACTCCCAACGAACGATCGAATTTTCGCCGTGGCTGTAGGGGTATACCAGTAACGATCGGCTGCGAGCCGAAAGGTGACATCATTAGGGCATGATTCTCGTCGAGTGTGGCCCTCACTGCTATTACTCGACAAACGCGTAACAGTAACAAAAACTCTTGGGTCCGCGGACGAATCCGGGTAAGACGACTCACAGCCAGCTTCCCAGAGAGTCGATCCGCAATCGCACGACGTGAGCGGACGACCGCCCGAAGTACTTACTCTACGGCCGGAGCGTCGAGGTCGACGGACAGCGTCCGCGCCAGTGCGTCCAGGTCCGGTTCGACGTGTGGTATCTCGCCGACAGCCTCGGTCAGCGCCTCCGGCCACTTCACGCCAGCTCCCGTCGCCATGCAGACCACCGTGTCACCGGGAGTTACGACCCCGTCGTCGACCGCCAGTTCGATAGCGGCGACGGTGAGGGCGCTCGCGGGTTCAAGGACGATCCCCTCTCGGCCGGCAGCGCGCATCCCCCCACGCACGTCCTCTCGCTCGACGCTGAAGGCGGCGCCGTCGGATTCGCGGACCGCCCGGAGTGCGTGGTCGCCGGCCGTGTCGCCGCTCGTCGAAGTTGTGATGGGAATCGGGCCAGAGGCGGTGCCAACCGAGTCACTGCCGTTGTCGACCGCCTGGGCGAGCGACGGGCGTTCTGCTGGCTGGACTCCTACCATCCGCGGGGTTCGGTCTATTACTCCGAGTTCCCGGAGTTCCCGGAATCCCTTCCAAATACCGTAGAGACCGTCTCCCGCGCCGACTGCGGCGAGGACGATGTCCGGAGGGGTCGCTAGCTGCTCCACGAGTTCAAACGCGACGGTCTTGTACCCCTCGTAGCCGTACGGTTGACTGACATACTCTTTGGAGACGCTGACCGTGGGGAACCACCCACGTTCCGTCAGCGATGCCAGCAGCGCTCGACGGGCCTCATAGTCGGTCACGGCCACCTTCGCCCCGTACGCACGGATCTGTGCTCGGAGGGGATGCTCCGTCTCGGGCGGGACGAGGACGACCACTTCGTCGGCTCCCGCCCGTCGGGCATACGCCGCGGTGCTGGCGCCGTGGTTTCCGGTGCTCGACGTCGCGATGTGCTTCTCGCCCAGGCTCGCCACCGCGTTCGAGAGTAGAAGACTGTTCAGTCGGTCCTTGAACGACCAGGTGGGGTTGACCGTCTCATTCTTGAGGTAGACGTCCGCAGTCGCCGATATGTCGCTTGTCTCGTGCAACGGCGTCCATCCCTCTCCCATCGTTACCGGGTCGTCCGGCAACAGCGGGAGGAGTTCCCGGTAGCGCCACATATTCATCCGGCGTTCATCGTCGTCTTCAAACGGTAACGCAGACAAATCGACGCTCCCGAAGTCGGGGACCACCTCGAGGCGGCCCGCTGCCCCCAATTCGAGACAATCCTGGCAACCCATGGGATAGGTTCCCGGTTCGTATGTTTTCCCACATCGCTGGCATTCGAGTCGGTGCTCCATACCGGATACAGTACCCCTAGTGACATATGTTTGCAGGTAACACTCGACGATAGCGATGGTGATCTTTCCATGATGTGTGAGGGTCCTCCGTATCACCGAGTCGGTTGCTGATCATCTGGTATATTCCAGAAAATCTGCAGCCGATCCGGCTACTCGGTAGCAGCTTCCACTTCAGCGGCTAAATTGACGCTGTGATATCGGTCGAGATGGGAAGAGAGGGGATACTACAGCGAGATGATGACGGAGCCGTAGTCCGAGATTTCTGCAGTCGTTTCGGGCGGGATGATCGAGGTGGATCCGTTCTCTTCGAGGATCGCAGGACCGGCGACGGTCTCGCCCGGACCCAACGCGTTCCGGTTGTAGATCGCGGTTTCAAGATATCCCTTGTCACCGAAGTAGACCTCACGTTCCCCGCGTTCGGCGTCCAAATTGGAGGTTGCGAGTTTGTCCTCGAGTTTCGTGGTCGTGACCGTCCCGTCGGTACGGAGCGTGACCGCTTCGAGCGGCTCGTCACGCATTGCGTGGCCGTAGAGGCGGGCATGCTCCTCGTGGAACCGATTGGCCGCAGTTTCCACGGCGGCTTCGTCGAACTCGCCGTTAGGGACGTTGACTGTGATCTCGTACGCCTGTCCCTTATACCGCATGTCGATCGATCGGCTGATTTCAGGCTCCTCAGCGTTGAATCCCATGGCGCCGAAGCGCTTCCGCAAGTTCTCTCCGAGTTCGTTGAACTGTGCGTCGATCTCGTCGGCATCGATCTCCTCACTCCGGTAGGCGTGGGACTCGTCGACCCGGACGTCGGCGATCAGTAGCCCGCGTGCGGAGAAGACGCCGGGGTTCCGCGGGATGATGACAGTTTCCATGTCCATCTCTGCGGCGGCCGCGGGTGCCTGGAGCGGGCCGGCACCGCCGAAAGCGGTGAGCGCGAAGTTAGCCGGATCGTTGCCCCGCTCGACAGTCACACGTCGGATCTCGCGGGCGAGGCTGGCGTTCGCCACTTCAACCACGGCGAGGGCCGCCTCCTCAAGCGAGAGATCGAGGGGTTCCGCGATCTTGTCGCGGAAGATCTCCTCAGTTCGTTGGACCGCCAGTTCCATCTCTCCGTCGAGGAAGTTGTCGGGATCGAGCCGTCCGAGTATGAGGTTCGCGTCGGTCAGGGTAGGTTCTTCGCCACCGTGGCCGTAACAGATCGGCCCAGGGTCAGCCCCTGACGACTTGGGACCGACGCGGAGCGCACCCCCCTCGTCGATCCACGCGATTGATCCCCCGCCTGCACCAACCGTGTTGATGTCGATCATCGGCGTGTTGACGGGTAAATTGTTGATTTCACCCTCCGTAGAGCGGACGAGTTCTCCGTCTCGGATAAGTGAGACGTCAGCGCTCGTGCCGCCCATATCCATCCCGATCGCGTTTTTGTGTCCTTCCTGGTCGGCCACGTTTTGTGTGGCGACTGCGCCCGCGGCCGGTCCGGAGAGTACCGTCCGGATGGCGCGGTCGGTCGCCTGCCCGGTCGAAAAGATGCCACCGCCTGAGTGCATCACGTTGAGCGGGACGCCGATATTACGAGTTTCGACGCCCTCGTCCAGTCGGGAGAAGTAGTCCTGGACGGTGGTCTTGATTGCCTCGTTGAGCACCGTAGTGATTGTTCGGTCGTACTCCCGGATCTCCGGGTGAATCTCGGAGGAAAGCGCGTAGTTCATCTCCGGATCGACCGCTTCGATGATGTCCCCGATCGCCTGCTCGTGTGAATCGTTCAGATAGGAGAATAACATCGAAACGACGATTGCATCGACATTCTCGTCCACCAGCTCTTCGGTGACTTCACGTGCGACGGCTTCGTCGAGTTCGTCGATGACGTTGCCTCGCGAGTCAAGCCGCGCCGGGACCTCCTTTCGGAGCCGCCTCGGGATGAGGTGGGGCGGCTTGTCCGTCTGGAGGTTATACAGTTCGGGGCGGGTCTGATCGCCGATTTCGAGTACATCGCGCAGACCCTGATTAGTGATGAGCCCGAGATCAGGGATCTCGTTCTCCAAGACCGCATTCGTCCCGACTGTGGTCCCGTGGCTGAGGAACTCGATCGACTCTCCCGTCGCGTCGGTTTGTTCAAGGATCTTGTCGATTCCGTTGAGGACACCCCGGTCGAAGTCCGGGGGCGTCGACGGGGTTTTGGTAATGCGGATCTCACCTGATTCGTCGTCGTAGATAACTACGTCCGTGAACGTCCCGCCGGTGTCGACGCCGATACGGTGGTCTGTCATCGGTCGTCACCTCCATCGGTCGAGACAGTGTCCGGACGTTCCGCGGTCGCCTCCTGATCGAGTTCTCCGTCCTCGATAACGACGCCGTACTCCTTGCGGGCCGATTCGACGGACACCTTCTCGTTTTTGACGTCCTCGAGCACCTTCTCAGCCGATCGTTCGGACGGATCTCCGTATCCGCCGCCGCCCGGTGTTTGAACGCTTGCAACGTCGTTCTCTTCGAGCTCCGTCGTGGATTTCGAACTCACTCTGGTCGGATTCTCTGAATCTGGATTGATCATATAGTGGGCTTTTCGACCGCTCTTCCCCCCGAATAGTCCCCAGGGTTCGGACTTCGCGCGTTCGGTGAGCAGAGAGAACGAGGCCTCGTGGTCGTAGAACTCCATGTCGCGACGAACGCCGAGTCCGCCACGGGTCCGCCCCGCACCGGCAGAGTCCTGAATCAGCTCGTACTTGCGCACGTACAGCGGGATCTCGGACTCCAACTCCTCGATCGGACTGTTCGCCGTATTCTGGAAGTGCGTCTGAACTGCTTCCATCCCGTCTTTCGTGGCCCTGCCACCGTAGCCACCTGCCACCGTCTCGTAGTAGACGTACTTGTCGTCGTCACGCGGATCACGCCCCCCGTACGCGATATTGGCAACGATTCCTTTCGTGGCGGCGATCGTTTCCTCGGGGAGCGCGTCCGCCATCGCCTTCGTGACGAGTTCTCCGGCGCGCATGGCTATCTCCCACCCGGCGGCGACGGGGGCGTTATCGACCGGATTGACCATCGTCCCCTCAGGGGTGATCGTCTCGAACGGTCGGTAGAACCCGTCGTTCTTCGGCAGATCGGCACCGAGAAGCGACATGATGACAGCCATCGCACCCGCGAAGGCCATCGCTGGGGTGCAGTTGAGGGGGCCGCGGTTTTGCGTTGCGGTCCCGGTGAAGTCCATCGTCATCTCGTCGCCATCCACCTCGAGAGTCAACGCCAGCAACACCGGCTCGTCGACCACACCGTCACCGTCCATGTAGTCTTCAGCCTGATAGACCCCGTCGGGCAGCTTCTCTATCGCCGATCGGACGCGACGCTCCGTGTAATCTAACAGCTCGTCGAGATAGTCCTTCACTTCCTCGGTGGTGTACTCGGAGTGGAGGTTGCTCAGTCGCTGCTCGCCGGTTTTGTTCGCGGCGAGTTGGGCACGGTAGTCCCCCAGACGCATGTCCGATCCCCGGACGTTTCGAGTAATGAGCTTCATCATCTCCGGGTCGTACTCCCAGTTTTCGACCGCCTTCACGCCCGGGAGAATCAGCCCCTCCGCGTACAACTCCGTGCTGTCGTTGGGAATACCACCCGGTGTCCCGCCACCGATGTCGACGTGGTGTGCCGAGTTTGCCGCGTACCCGACGATCTCACCATCGTGGAACAGCGGCGAAAGTAACATGACGTCGGGGAGGTGCACCGCGCCCTGGTACGGATCGTTAATGAGAATTCCATCCCCCGGCTCAAGTTCGTCCGCCCGCTCACGCATCGTTTGTGGGACGACAGAAACCATCGAGCCGACGTGCTGTGGAGCGATGTCGTGCTGTGCGATGTGACGGAGATCCGAGTCGAAGATCGCACACGTGTGATCGCGCCGAATCTTTATGTTCGTTGAGTAGGCCGTTCGCTGCAGGGTGACGCCCATCTCTTCGACGATGCTCTTCAGCGAGTGTCGAAATATTTCCAGCTCTCCAGGTGCATGCATACGAACTGGTCAACTTACCACATACTCATAAAATTATTGGGCCTCATCAGCGGCGACGAGCGATATCGTATGTTTTTCGTTCGGAACCGTCGGTGATGGGAGCTGGGACGAGGGAAGCTAGAGGCAGACACCGTTCGACTGATACTGGACGGGACGACTGACGAGAGCGCGGTTAGTCCGACCGCTGGTCGCACTCGACAGTCGCCTCTCGGTTAATCTCTCCGTCCTCGATAACGACGCCGTACTCCTTGCGGGCCGATTCGACGGACACCTTCTCGTTTTTGACGTCCTCGAGCACCTTCTCAGCCGATCGTTCGGACGGATCTCCGTATCCGCCGCCGCCCGGCGTTTGAACGCTTGCAACGTCGCCCGGATCGAGGTCGGCAGTCTCCTTCGAGGAAAGCCTCCGGACGTCCCCGCTGGGGTTGATCAGGTAGTCCGCCGTTCCGGCATCGTGCCCGCCGCACAGTCCCCACGGCGGAGTGTGCGACCGTTCCGAGAGCGTCGAGAACGAGGCCTCGTGGTCGTAGAACTCCATGTCGCGACGAACGCCGAGTCCGCCACGGGTCCGCCCCGCACCGGCAGAGTCCTGAATCAGCTCGTACTTGCGCACGTACAGCGGGATCTCGGACTCCAACTCCTCGATCGGACTGTTCGCCGTATTCTGGAAGTGAGCTTGCACGGCCTCCATCCCGTCTTTCGTGGCCCGGGCCCCGTACCCACCTGCCACCGTCTCGTAGTAGACGTACTTGTCGCCGTCACGCGGATCACGCCCCCCGTACGCGATGTTACAGATCGTGCCCTTGCCGGCAGCGATGACTTCCTCGGGGAGCGCGTCCGCCATCGCCTTGAATACGAGTTCAGCGGCACGAACGGCAACCTCGGCGCCGGCGGCGACGGGAGCGTTATCGACCGGATTGACCATCGTCCCCTCGGGTGTGATCGTCTCGAACGGTCGGTAGAACCCGTCATTCTTCGGCAGGTCGGCGCCCAGCAACGCCATAATAGAGTAAATAACGCCGGCGAACGCGAGCGCTGGGGTGCAGTTGAGGGGGCCGCGGTTTTGCGTTGCGGTCCCGGTGAAGTCCATCGTCATCTCGTCGCCATCCACCTCGAGAGTCAACGCCAGCAACACCGGCTCGTCGACCACACCGTCACCGTCCATGTAGTCTTCAGCCTGATAGACCCCGTCGGGCAGCTTCTCTATCGCCGATCGGACGCGACGCTCCGTGTAATCTAACAGCTCGTCGATACGGTTCTGTAGTCCGGCATGACCGTGTTCGTCGACCAGCGCACCGAGTCGCTGCTCGCCGGTTTTGTTCGCAGCGAGCTGGGCACGGTAGTCGCCTAAGCGCATATCAGGCCCCCGAACGTTCCGCGTAATGAGCTTCATCATCTCCGGGTCGTACTCCCAGTTTTCGACCGCCTTCACACCCGGGAGAATTAGCCCCTCCGCGTACAACTCCGTGCTGTCCGTCGGAATCCCCCCAGGCGTCCCGCCACCGATGTCGACGTGGTGTGCCGAGTTTGCCGCGTACCCGACGATCTCACCGTCGTGGAACAGCGGCGAAAGTAATGCAACGTCCGGGAGGTGGATCGATCCCTGTCCTCGGTAGGGATCGTTGATGAGGATCCCGTCCCCTGGCTCGAGCTCTCCCGCGCGTCTGCCCATCTCCTCGGGGACCATCGATATGAGCGTCCCGATGTGCTGCGGAGCGACGTCAGTCTGTGCGATGTGGCGGAGATTCGAGTCGAACAGCGCCGTCGTGTGATCGCGTCGGATCTTGATATTCGTCGAGTAGGCCGTTCGCTGTAAGGTGACGCCCATCTCTTCGACGGTACTTTTCAACGCGTGGCGGAAGATCTCTAACTCTCCGGCTGTCGACATTGACGACGTGTTGGCCGCCGGGTCGCATAAAGTCAGGGGCATGATACCACCCACCACGACAAAAGTCACCGCATTCGAGGTGGGTCTGCGTTCAGACTTTTGGTGCGACTTCCTCGCAGAGCAGTTCGAGTTGGCGCATCACATCGTCGTGGTCCATCCCCTCAAAGTAGACGCGGACGACCAGGTGGTCAATGTCGAGTGCGTCTTTGTAGGCTGTTATCTCGCGCACCCAGTCGTCCGGGTTGCCGACGATGAAACGCTCCTCGATGAGGTCATCGGGGTCGTACTCCTGCCGGAGGACGTCGTGACCGAGATCACCCTGCTCGGACTCCTCATGCCCCCGGCCCTCGTACTGTTTCTCGTAGCCCGCAACTAGGTACTCCCGAGCGAGCCGGTACGCCTTGTCCCGCGTGGACGCAACAACGCCGTCCCGGAAGAGCGGTTGGTCGACGGTATCGGGGGCGAAGCCTCTGTCGCGCAACATCTCATCGAAGCGCGAGCGTCGGTCGACCAGCCCGTCGCGGTCGGGTTGCGTCCCCGGGAACCACGCGTCGACTAATTCATCCGAACGGAGACGAGCCGTTCGGTCCAGCACGACATTGTGATAACCCCCCACCCACACCGTCGGTCGGCCGTCGTGCGGTCGCGGCGTGCAGTGGAAATCCTCGACAGAGTGGTACTCGCCGTCGAAGGTGACACGTTCTTCTGACCAAAGGCGGGTGACGAGTCGGATGTACTCCTCGTACATCGGCCCACGCTCATCGCGATCGACCTGATAGAGTTCGAACTCTCGGGGGCGGTACCCCACCGCCGCTCCGAGGACGAAACGACCTTCAGAAACCCCGTCCAGTATCGCGCCGCGTTCGGCGAGGCGAACAGGGTGATACAGCGGCAACAGCAGGATCGCGGTCCCGAGTTGGATATCGTCGGTTCGGGCCGCGAAGCCGGTCAGCACCGAGAGCGGGTCCGACCAGTACTGATCGACTTCTGCTTCGTGATGTTCCTGCAGGAACACCGAGTCGAGGCCGTTCGCCTCTGCGTATTCGACCTCTTCGAGCGCCTCGGCGTAGTTGCCGTCGCCCTGAATCGGACAGAAACCAAGTTTCATAAAGAATACATGTGGGTGGTACCCACAAAATTATACTGGTCGATCTATTCGACAGTAGGCTAGCAAAGGTTCCGAAATTCGGTATCGGACGTAGTATCTTAGATAGGGTGAAGCTGGACCACGGCGAAATTTCCGGTGGGATCCGAAACATCGCGGCAGTTCGGTATCAGATTATTACACCGGACTGGAGTATCCAGAGCAGTACCGTTAGCGTCGGAATACTGGCCACGGTCGATAGAAACACGGCCGCGCCAACGTACTGTGGGATCGGAACCGAGATACCTCCGCTATCGGGTGCCGAGATGGCCTCGCTCTCGGTATCGGCGTCGACGCTTCCGTCCGCGTCGGTACTCGAGTACTTGATCGCGAGAACGAGTGGCATAATTGCGGTTGGCGCTGCACACCCGAGCACGAACGTCCGGGCAATCACTGGTGTATCGAACGAGAGAAAGAGCGCGATGGCAACGCCGACCACAGGCGCGACCAGCAGTTTGAGCACCGTCGGCGTCCTGACCGCGGAGACCGCCGCCCTTCGGGTACCTGCGAGCTCGATACCGAGAATCAACAGCATCACCGGAATCGCAGCCTCGCCGGTAAAGCGAATGGTCTCCAATGCTGTCCCCGACGGAACGACGTCGACCCACTTCGCAAGGACGGCGACGACGACGGCGTACATTAGTGGGAGTCGAAATATCTCGCTTGTTGCCGTCCAACTCGCTGCCCGCGATCTCGACGCGACGTAGACGCCGACGGTATACATCATGACGTTCTGCGCGATCACAAACAGTACTGCTGCCGAGCGCCCGACGGGACCGAACGCGAACGCAGCCACGGGAATGGCGTAATTCGCGGCGTTCGTAAACGTCGACCCGAGAACGAGAGCCGAAAGGGAAGCACGTCCGTGGCCGCGAACACGCGTGATGACAACCGCAATCAAAACCATCACTAGAGTGTAGAGACTGACGCCCGCCCCTACCTTCACTGCCGTCCCGATCGGTATGGAGGTGGTGACGAGACTGTGGAAGATCAGCGACGGCAGCAAGACGTAGAGGGTGATCGTGTTGAGCGGGCCCGCATCGGTCTCCGTGAGGCCCCCGAGAATTGCACCGACACCTGCGACGACTGTGACCGGGAGGATGGCGGTCACGAAGACAGAGACGATCGACACTGCTAGATCGGTTCGACGTCGTATCCGATCTCGATCGTTCGATCGCGTTCAGGATCGTGGAGTTCGACATCGAACCGGTCTCCGGGGGCGAGTTCACCACCGACAGTCGCGATGGTACCGGAGAGAATCGCCGTCCCGGCCATATCGCCGGGGTAGCGTTCACGGACTACCTCTACGATTTCCTCTGGCGGGAGCAGTTCCGCCAGCGGCTCGTCTTGGTACGGTTCGCGCTCACCATCGACAGTGTTGAATGCACGCAGCTGAATCTCGTCCCAATGATCGCGGATCTCCGAGAGGCGCCAGGCGTCGGCAGAGATCACGTTCGGCGCGATTTGCTTCGACTCCTGGATCCCGTGTTTCTCAAGCTCTCGATCCGTCTGATCGCTGGCGACCACAATATACGTCTCGTCGCCCGTGATGAGCATACCATACTCAGCCTCCCCTGAGGTGTCCTCGCCGACGACTTGGATCTTGTCCGGATTGGTAAGCAGAAGGTATGGGGCGAGTTGGAACGTCGCGGGGACCTCGTCGGGTTCCTCAGTGACGATGCCATCTTTCATCATCTCGTCGATATGTGCTTGTACCGCCGCTTGATCCCTGCCGCTGTATCCCGCGTTGATGAGTCGATCGATTTCGAGTTCGACGATCTCACCTTCGACGTTGAGTCGGAGATTGACCATGGGAGGGAATCCCACTGCGACCTTATAATTATCGTGGATGCGTCAACGATATACATTGTCATAATATGGCCGTAATAACTGGATCGACCGCGTGAACCGTCACTCTGTCCGTTTCTCATCGCTGCCACGAACGGGCCGCCTGACACACCAATCTCCGCCAAGATGACGTTCGTCGTTCGACACTTCTCTCCGCCCGGACTGGCGTACCCTCCACCCATCACATCGTTAGTGGCAACCCGCCCGCAGCGCGAACCGATGGGTTCAACTGAAGAGTTATATCACCCAACGGCCACACCAAAATATGACCACTCAGTCGTCCGAAACACAGTCTACACGGATCCACGTCGAAAACATCGGTGGCATTGACGTGTCGACCGTCTCGCTCGAACCAGGCGTGAATGTTCTCGTTGGTCGTAACGTAACCAACCGAACCTCGTTTCTGCGAGCGATCACGGCCGTTTTCGGTAGCGAGCATGTCCCGTTAAAGGCGAATGCTGACCACGGGCGTGTCGAACTCGAACTCGATGGGGAGACACACGTTCGGACACTTCGGCGGCGGAACGGCGACGTGGTTACTGACGGCACCCCATACAGCGACGCCCCCGAATCTGCATCTCTCTTCGCGTTTATACTCCAGTCGAACGAAGCGCGTCGAGCAGTCACTCCCGGCGCAGATCTCAGAGACCTGATCATGCGCCCAGTTAATACGGAAGCAATCCGATCGGAGATCGCATCGCTGGAGGCTGAAAAAAGCGAGATCATCGATGAACTCGAGAGACTAGATGCGCTCGCGTCCGACCTCTCCGATCTCGAAGCAGAACGGCAGACACTTCAGAATCGAATCGCAGAAAAAAAGGAGTCGCTTGAACGGGTCGAGCGTGAGATCGAGGCAATCGACGTTGAGGCCGAGACCGAAGACGCCCGCAATCGGTTGGAGGAATGTCTCGCCGAACTACACGACCAGCACGCGTCGCTCGAGGAAGTACGCTACCAGATGGGAGATGCACGGCAACACATCGGCGCCCTCCGAAAAGAGCACGAGGAATGTGAATCACGGTTAGAAGAGCTCGTGCCCGCCGATGCCGACAGCCTCGAGGACGCGATCGAGAACTGTCGCGACCGAACGACGTCAATCGAAACGGTGGTGAACGAACTCGAGACGGCTATCTCGTTATCCGAATCCGTCGTAGAGGGAGATGCTGCTGACGTCGTCGAGGTGGTACGAAAACCACCAGATGATACAGATGACCAAGATACGGATGATACCGTCTGTTGGGCCTGCGGAAACGAAGCGCCCCGTGCCGATGTTGAACAGTCACTCGATGGCCTCCGCACACTCCACCGAGAGAAACTGTCCGAGCAGGGTGACAGTATGATCGAACTCTCCAACCTCAAGGAGCACCGAGCGGAACGGGACGTTCTCCGGGATCGAATTGAAGCCATCGAGGAGGAACGCGTGGAACGAGAAGAGGAGCTCACCGATCTCCGAGAGTGGCGCCGTGCGCTGAACGGTGAAGTGGCGAATCTCCGGAGCGAAATTGATGATCTCCCGGTCCGGAACCTGGGGGATCTCGTCGATCGACACAAGGAAGCGGACGAACTCGAGTTCGAGATCGAGCGGCTTCAGGACGACCTCACCGACGTGTCGGAACGGATCGCTGACATCGAAAAGCAACTCGAGGAGCGCGACGCGGTCGAGGCTCGCCGCAACATGGTTCGTGAGAATCTCACCGAAGTCCGCAACCGTATCGATCGCGTTGAAACGGAGGCAGTCGATCAGTTCAACACACACGTGGCTGCCGTACTTGAACGACTCGAATACGATACTCTCGAGCGCGTATGGTTGGAACGATCTCCGTCCGACGACGATACGTCAACATTCACACTCAAGATCCTTCGGTCGACCGGAGATGTAATGACTCATCACGACAGGATTGAACACCTTTCTGAGTCCGAACGCGAGGTAATCGGAGTGATCTTCGCTCTCACCGGCTACATCGTCCACGATGTCTGTGAAACGGCGCCGTTCGTACTGCTCGACTCGATCGAAGCGATCGACTCCGACCGAATCGCCTCGTTAGTTGAGTACCTCGCGGAGTACTCCAGATATCTCGTAGTCGCGCTGCAAAACGACGATGTAGACGCCCTCGATACCGATTATCACTGCGTAACCGATATATAAGTCTACTTACAGAAGACGGGGCCAGATTGTGGAGTGTCCTAACCACTCCCTCGACGGCTACGGGGGAGATTTCTCGACGAAATAAGAACCGCTCGATTTCGGCAGCAAAACTCGGATGGCTACGAACGAGCAGAAATTCTCTTTGTGATGGCGATCTGCGCGTTGTGGACCATACAAAGATACATTGGGGCGGCCGTCAAGGCAGCGGGTATGGATCGGGAAAATACGGTTCGTGAGAGCCTCGAGGCCGGACGCCCCGTCTACGGCGCCGCGACCGGGACATGCTCTCCGACAATGGTCGAAGTGTACGGCGAACTCGGCATGGATTACGTGTGGGTCGATCTCGAGCACGCGGGACCGAGTCCGTACAACAGCCGCATTTTCGAGGAACTAACCCGTGCCGCCGAGGTTGCCGATACGGAACTACTCGTGCGGCTTCCGTCGCCCGATCCCCATCTCATTCGGAAGGTCCTCGATGCCGGTGTCCGAACGTTGCTAATCCCGCGAATCGAGACTGCAACCGAAGTATGCGAAGCGGTCAAAGCGACTCGTTTTCGCTACGAGGAGAGCCCGGGTGAACGGGGGATCGGGAAGGGACGCGTAAGTACTTGGGGGGCAGATTTCTCTGACCATGCTCAGCGCGAGGACGACGCTGTACTGCTCGGCGTGATGATCGAGAATCGGACCGCGATCAAGAACCTCGAGGAGATTCTCGAAGTTCCGGAGCTTGGATACATCTTCATCGGGCCATCAGACCTGTCAGTCTCGTTCGGTAAACCGCTAGAGAAGGAGGATTCGAAAGTTCGGAACGGCATCAAGCAGATCGAAACTGTGACTGCCGACACCGATGTCGCGCTTGGCGGGATCGCGAATGATCCCGAAACCGCCCGGGAGATGATAGATCGGGGCTATCGGTTGCTCCGAATCGGCGACGAAATCGGAGCCGCCCGGAACGTTCTCGGGGAGCGCTTGGATGAGCTCTCTTGAGTAAGACGATCGGTATCTGAAAGCCGTCACGGCTCGTCCTCGCCATAGTTTAAGTACTCTGTCGATCATACCGGTCTATGCGCGTTAACGAAGCGATCATTGAACTGTTAACCAACGAGGGGATCGACACGATCTTCGGCATCCCCGGGAAGCAAACGCTTCCACTGAACGAAAGTATCGGCACGCGTGAGGGTATCGATTTCGTCGTCGCCCGCCATGAGACGGCTGTGTCGCATCAGGCTTGGGGGTATGCCGAGACCAGCGGGCGGATGGCCGCAACCTGCGTCATCCCCGGGCCGGGCGACATGAACGCGATGAACGGGCTGAAAAACGCCCTGAACGACTCCACGCCACTGCTCCACATGGCAGTCGAGACAGAGCCCGAGCTTCGCGGGGGCGACGCGATCCACGAGACGCCGGTAGATACGTACGACAATGTGGTAAAAGAAAACATCCTTGTCGAATCTCCGACGTCGACGATCGCCGAGCTCGGACGTGCGATATCCATCGCGCGGACGCCGCCAAGGGGTCCGGTCCGCATCGGAATCCCCAAGAACTTCCTGAAGATGGAGGTAGAGCTCGCGGAGCCGGGAGAATTCTCCAAGGGATCGATCCGGGGCGTGCCGGAGGAGAAAATCGAAGCGGCCACCGAAAAGCTCGCAGACGCCAGTCGACCGGCGATTCTTGCCGGAGGAGGCGTTCGCGCGGCGGACGCGAGCGACGCGCTGATCAGGGTCGCCGAGAAACTCGACGCCCCCGTCGTCACCACTTACAAGGGAAAGGGGGTTATCCCCGAGGATCGCGAGCTCTCAGCCGGGGTGCTCTGCGGCGGCGCCTCGCCGGAGGTGACGAACACGCTTGGCGAGGCGGACACCGTCCTCGCTGTCGGTTCGGATCTTGATGCAGTCGCGACCCGCAGCTTCTCAGTCGACCTGCCGGGCTTGATCCACGTGGCACTTCACCCAAACGATATCGGCGTCGGATACGCTCCCGAGATCGGCATCGTTGCCGATGCGGCTGAGACGCTAGACGCGCTCAGTGATACTATTCCTCAAGCTACTCACGACCATCACGACTCCGATTGGGGGGCCGCCCGCGCTCGAGCGGTACGGGAGGCCGATCGCGAGCGTCTGGCCGACCTACTAGGAGACGAGCCGCCGCTCACCTCGCCGTGTGTCCTCTCTACCGTCCGTGAAGTGCTCCCCCGAGAGACCAACGTCGCCGTCGACG
This sequence comes from Halorubrum sp. B52, assembly GCF_059752555.1. Classification (NCBI taxonomy): domain Archaea; kingdom Methanobacteriati; phylum Methanobacteriota; class Halobacteria; order Halobacteriales; family Haloferacaceae; genus Halorubrum; species Halorubrum sp. B52. Next base: position 464,253 of record NZ_MWTG01000018.1, read on the forward strand.
CTGGGGGTTTCCGCCTCTGGACACTGGTTAGTTTTGACGCGACGGGCCCCCGTTCGTACGTCAATCCCGGTTCGTGGGCGACGATGGGTACCGGACTCCCCGCGGCGATCGGCGCCGCGCTCGCGAACCCGGCAGAACCGACCGTCGCGCTCACGGGTGACGGCGGACTGATGATGTGCATTCACGAACTCCACACCGCCGTGGACGAGGGAATCCCGCTGACGATCATCGCGCTTAACAACTCCGACTACGCGATCATCTCGGAGGAGGCTGGCCGGAGTTACGCGCTCAGCGAAGGTGCCTACGGGTGGGACGAGACGCCAATCGACCTCGTGGGCGTCGCCGAAGGCATGGGGATGGATGCCACCCGGGCCGAGACGCCCGAGGCTATCCGTGAGGAGGTAGGGAGCGCGCTTGAAAGCGACGGCCCGACGTTGATCGAGGTGCCGACAGACCCACGGGAGCCGCAAGCGAGCGTTCACATGCGGGACTGAAGGTCCCGCGATCGAACCGTTCTGTACAGTAGTTCAGTGCGAGAGCCAGATCAGTGTATGCGGTTTTGCATCTCGTCAAGCGAGCCGCCGACGTACTGTTCGTAGTTGCTCACAAACATCTCAGCAGATCGTTTCGCGAATCGGGGGCTTCCACCGGCCATATGGGGTGTTATTACCACGTTCGACAGCTCCCAGAGCGGTGATGTTTCCGGGAGCGGCTCGGTTTCCGCAACGTCTAGGGCGGCACCACCCAGATAACCAGTTCGTAACTGTTCGACGAGTTCGTCCTGCTCGACGACGGCGCCTCTGGACACATTCACTAGGACCGCGTCCGATGACATCGAAGAAAGTTCCTCCGCCCCGATCAGACCATGGGTCTCGGGGGTTAACGGGCACGCGAGTACGACGTAGTCTGCCTCGCCGAGGACTTCGTGGAGATCTTCTGGACCGAACATTTCGTCGACTTCGGGATGGGCTTTCGAAGGGTGTTTCCGCAGACCAAGGACGGACATATCGTATGCCTCACCGAGCTCGGCGATGCGACCACCGATTGCTCCGACGCCGATAATCCCCAGGGTCTGGGTCCCGAGTTCTCCAGCGGGAAAGCGGTGCCACACCCGGCGTCGCTGCTGTCGTTGACTGCGGTGTAATCCCCGTTCGAAGAATGACATCAGCGCAAACACGTGTTCCGCTATCGGACGTGCGTGGACTCCTGACACCGTCGTGAGCACTGCTCCAATCTCCTCAACCTCATCGAGATCGTAGAAGTCGGCGCCCGAGCTAAGCGTGTGGACCCAGTCGAGAGTCTCGGCGTGTTCGACCAACGCGTCAGAGATCCCGTGTTCCACCACGATGTCGGCAGACGGAAGCTGTTCGATGAACTCCTGGTAATTCGCGGTCTGATACAGATCGATGTCGGGCAGACTGTCTCTGACGGCTGCCGTGAAATCGACCGGCGTGTCCTCCGTCTCTGGCGGAAATTCGTGAGATAGAACAACTCGAGGGGCTGGCGTCATGCGTGTCTGCATCCACCGAAATCACATTAAAATACCGTTCAGGCGATACAGACCGCCGGCTACCAGCGATTCGTTTCTGGCTACCTATTCCCGCCCAGGTTGGCACCTGCGAGAGATCCCGTCGCGTGAAAGAATGTTTTAGCGCCGTTGACGCACGCTTCCCACGGGGTGAACTCTTCCTCGGTGTGCGTGCGGCCGTCGTGGCTCGGAACAAAAATCATGCCGGTGTCGGTGAGGTCGTTGAGGTGCTTGGCATCGTGACCGGCCCCACTCGTGATCGTCATGTGTGACGTGTCCACCGATTGGCAGGCACGGTGAAGGACCTCACGAACGGTGGGAGAGAACTCCGTGGCGGGAATTTGCCAGATGGTATTCACTTCGGCCTCGGTTCCGTGGCGCCGCGTCGCAGCTGCTACTTCCGCCCGCACGCGCGCTATCGCCTCGTCGACGACATCTTCGTTCGGACTGCGAACGTCGACCGTAAACCGAGCTGTGGACGGAATAACGTTGATCGAATCCGGGGAAACCGCGAACTCACCGATGGTCGCGACGGCGTCCCGGCCCAGTGATTGCGGCGAGGCCAGAATTTCGTCGGCAGCGTCGACGGCAGTAGCGAGCGCATCGCTACGAGTTTGCATCGGTGTCGGTCCCGCGTGGTCGGCTATGCCCGTGATCTCGACCTCTAACCACGCCATGCTATATATGCCGTCGACGATTCCCACGTCGACGTTCTCGGCTTCCAGCTGCGGACCCTGTTCGACGTGGAGTTCGAGTGCCGCATGAAGTTCGTGGGGTTCGCAGGGGTGTTCGCCGTCGAAGCCGATATCTCGGAGCGCCTCGGCTACGGTTAGGCCGTCTCGGTCTCTGGTTTGTTTGACTTCGTCTACGTCTGAGACCCCCGTGAAGGCAGCGCTTCCCATCATCGCGGGCTGGAAGCGAGATCCTTCCTCATTCGTCCAATTCACGATTTCGATCGGACGTTCGGTCGCAATATCGTGATCGTCGAGGGTTCGGAGGGTTTCGAGCGCCGTAAGGACGCCAAGCTGACCGTCGAAACGGCCGCCCTTCGGCTGGGAGTCGAGGTGCGAACCGATGAGAACCGGAGGGAGGTCGGAGTTAGTACCGCTTCTTCGAGCAAAAATGTTGCCGAGTTCGTCGATACGGACGTCGAGACCCAGCGAGTCGAGATCCTCGACGAACCGTTCGCGAACGCGACGGTCTGCGTCCGTGAGTGTGAGTCGATTCAGTCCGTCATTTTCGGTTGCCCCTATCTCGCTGTACTCCTCAAACGTTCGTCGAAATCGGTTATTGTCAATCCAAGACATGGCACACAATCCCTGACGGTGCACAAAATAGTTTGCAGGAATGAAAACGCACGAGAAAGAACGGAGGCAGAATCGTCTTTGAGTGAACTGTGAAAGTTACCAAACGGCCTTTCGTTCTCCGTTATCGGTCAGAAAGATTGATAAACACGAGCTATGTGTCCTCATATCATGGGACGCATGAGATCCGTGACAGAGTCCGATATCGAAGAGTACGCCAACTCCATCGATCTCGAATTTGCTGGCGACGAAGCAGCGAGCGCCGCTGAACGGTTGAATACGCTGTCCGGTATCTACGAAGAACTGGAGGCCGCGCCGGTCGAATCGATCGAACCACGAGAGTCCGACGGTGACCACTTCGAGTCGCAACCGTATCGCCCTGACGAGGACGAGGACCCCCACAACGCCTGGCTCGCGAAGTTCGATCTCACTCGTCCAAACGAGACCGGGAGACTGAGCGATCTCACCGTCGCCATCAAGGATAACACGTGCGTTCGAGGCGTCGAAATCACGTGCGGTTCACGGGCATTCGAGGGAGTCGTTCCGGGGGAACACGCCGACGTAGTCGATCGCTTCCTCAACGCGGGAGCGACGATTGTCGGCAAGACAAACATGGACGAACTGGCGTTCGGGCCGACGTCTGAAACGAGCGCCTTCGGTCCGACAAAGAACCCGGTCGACACCGACCACGTGGCGGGCGGATCTTCGGCCGGGAGTGCGAGTGCTGTCGCTTCGGGTGATGTCGACCTCGCACTTGGGACCGATACGGGTGGCAGTGTCCGCATTCCAGCCAGTTACTGCGGTATCGTCGGCATCAAGCCCACGTACGGTCGAGTACCACTACAAGGAATCGCAGAGCTCGCGTATTCGATGGATCACGTTGGTTCGCTCGCGAGTGATGTCGAAACAGCAGCGCGCGGCCTCGAGGTCATGGCAGACGCTGCACCGGGCGGAGACGATCCAGACTACGTCGACGATCTTGGACTCGATCCGGCTGAACTGACCGTCGGTGTTTGTGATGCCTTCTTCGAGAAGCACACCTCCGAAGAAGTCGAACGATCCGTCCGTACGGCGATCGGTGAACTCGAGGATCTCGGTGCGACAGTTCGTGATGTCAAGATCCCGGCCATGGAGTATTCCCGCCAAGCGTGGTGGGGGATCGCGCCCGCGGAGTTTGCAGCGGCGTACGAATCAGACAATATTGGATTGTGGAGACACGGACGACCGGAACCGACTTTCCCCGCCGCATCGGCCCGAGTCCGTCAGGCATCGAGCCGAGCCCTCGGGACAAATATCAAGGAGATGCTCGCGCTCGGAATCCATCTCCTCGAGACGCACAACGGCTTTCATTACGTTCGGGGGAGACGCCTGCGATCGCTCTTGCGGAACCAGTTCGACAGCGTCTTCGAAGACATCGATGTCCTCGCAGCACCGACCACACCAACGACGGCGCTGGAACTCGATGGGTTCGAACGTGGTGTTACGCCCCCGGTGAATTGGACGACACATCCCGCGAATCTGACGGGGCATCCAGGAATCACGATTCCGTTCGAGAATCCGAATGGGGATCTCCCGGTCGGGTTCCAGCTGATGGGAGCCTGGCACGACGAGGAGACGATTATCGATGCGGCCTACGTCTTCGAACAGGAGCGGTAGATTCGTCCTCACGATTCGAGGCGGGAATCGAACGATTCCACGACCCACACCGCCATCTCTACGGGTACGCGATGTCGGCCGAGCCGGTGGAACTCGTCACGCTCCGTGCAGCTGGGACAGTCGAAACGCCGCCGGTCGAGGACGCGGTGACCACGACGGGCGGCGAACGGGTCCGCCGCGAACGTGAGGTGTACTTCGCGAATCGCGGATTCGTCGCGACGCCCATAGTCGACCGACAGGCGCTTGCCGTCGGTGAGACTGTCGATGGTCCCGCAACCTTCGAAGAATCGGGCTGTACGAGCCTTCTCCCGCCGCAGACCACGGCAGAAATCCCAGAGGATGGGAACCTTCGCGTCGACCTCTAGTACGGTGGAAACCCGGGACGAGCAATATCCGGATTCGTGCGCACATCGAGGACGAGAGGAACGTCGGGCTTGTCCGTGAGAAACTCGTCGAGGACGTCTAGATCGTCAGTCGACCGTATCGTCGCGGCGCGTGCGCCTAGACCGTGAGCGACCTGTTCGAACTCTGGGCTCTCGTAGTCAACAGCGGTCGACCGGTCGAATTCGAGGTTCTGGCGGTGGCGGATGATTCCGTAGCTCTCGTCGTTCAGGACGACGAAGACAATCGGAAGATCGAGACGGACTGCAGTCTCGACGTCCTGGACGACCTGCATGAACGCGCCGTCGCCCATGTAGCAGACGACGTCTCGGTCGCGGTTGGCATACTGCGCACCGAGCGCGGCGGGGAGTGCGTACCCCATCGTTCCGAAATTACCGTTTACGAGCATCTGGCCGCCGGCGTCGAGTTCGTGGAAGACTGCAGGGAAGCCCGTGTTGTTCCCGGAATCAACGGCGACAACGGCATCGCCGGCGGTGCGGTCGGAGACGGCGAGCGTGAGCGCGCGCGGATCCACGTACGGTCCGTCCGACCGCTCGTCGAACGGGATGACGTGACCCGCTTCTGCGATGGTCTCCCTGACCCTGTCGGCGCGTTCGGGGTTCGTCCCGACGCGGTCTCCGAGTGCGGCGACGGTCGCGTGGGCGTCTCCGAGTACGCCGACTTCGGGGTCGCGGTATCGGCCGAGCGCGTCGGCTGAGAGGTCGACCTGAACGATATCGGCGTCCTCGTAGAGCGCGCCGTAGCGAGTTGACTTTCCCGAGAGTTGTGCGCCGACGGTGAGCACTGCGTCTGCGTCCCAAAGTAACGCGTCGTTCGCGGGTGTCATAAACGTGCCCGCGATCCCCGAGTGGAGCGGATGGTCGTGATCGAAGAGCCCCTTCGCAAAGTACGTCGTCGCGATGGGTGCGCCGAGTCGTTTTGCGAGTGCGGTAATGGACTCGGCGGCGTCGGACGCACGAGCGCCGCCACCGGCGAGGATGACGGGATGGTCGGCGTCGTTGAGGACGGCGGCCGCTGCGTCGACCGTCTCGGGGTCAGCGTAGACGCGCTGGGCCGTAGACGATCGCGGTTCGTAAGAGTCCTCGGGGACGGGATCTTCTTGGATATCTCCGGGAATCTCGACGATTGCGGGACCGCGTTCGGTACGCGCTTTCGAGAACGCACGACGGAGCGTTTCACCGATCGTGTCCGACGTCTCCACCCGTGTCTGATAGACGGAGATCGGGTCAGTAAACGCGGCGTGGTCGAGGTACTGGAGGGAGGTTTCCCGGCCCCTGAATCCGGTGTCCCCGATGAGAACGACGAGCGGGACGTTGTCGCGGTCCGCGGCGGCGATACCGGTTGCACCGTTCGTTACGCCCGGGCCGTGGGTAAGTGTACAGACGCCGACTTCACCAGTGGTACGAGCGTAGCCGTCCGCCATCGAGACGGCGACCTGTTCGTGACGTGCGTACCGGAACGCGATGTTGTGGTCGTTCGTCGCGTCGAGGAGGTGCGCGTTCCCTTCCCCGATGAGACCGAAGAGCGTCGTGACGCCTTCGGCGGCCAGTGCATCGAGTATGTAAGTGCTTCCCGTTGTCTCAATCATTAGTATTGTTAGTTCCGGAATGGGGACCGTTTCGCTGAAAGGACCGACAAAGTGCGACGACATAAGCGTTGTTCAACCCTAACATTAAGTACCGCTTCGTGAAAAGTCGCGGTATGGGAATGATCACACAGCATCAGACCTGTCCTCAGTATCCGATGGGCGACGCTTCGACGTCTCGGTCCATCAACTCGATCACACTCGCAGGCAATTCACGAGCGATCCCCGGCTACCATCTCGCCCATGACCTGGAGTGAGGACGCCGCGGAGGCATTGGCGGACGCTGGCGTCGACTTGGTCGCGTACCTCCCCGACTCGAAGATGGACGCCTTGATCGGTGAAGTTGTCAAGGACGATCGGTTCGAGACAGTGCTGGTCAGCCGTGAAGAGGAGGCTGTCGGCGTACTCGTGGGTGCGTGGGTCGGCGGCGACCGTGGTGCACTGCTCTGTCAATCGAGTGGTCTCGCGAATACGTTCAACGCCATCGGCTCGCTCAGCGTCCCGGCACGCGTCCCCTTCCTTGGAGTAGTGACACGGCGCGGCAATCTGGGCGAGTTCAACATCGCGCAGGTGCCCGCAGGGTACAATATGGACAAACTCCTCGACAATGTCGGAGTCCGCAACTCCGTCGTCACTGACGAGGATGATCTCCGTGAAACGGTGGCACTCGCGGGCGAGACCGCATTCTCCACGCAGTCGCCCTACGTCGTCCTGCTAGAACAGACTGTCACCGGACGGAAATCTGAGGCCGCAAAATGACGGATGCACACGCGGACCAGTACGCCTGTACGGAGACTGTCCTCGACGTCACCCCGGACGCGGCCGTGGTTTCGAATCTCGGTGTCGCGTCCTACGTCCTCGCGAGCGTCTCGGACCCCGATCGGGCTCGGAACTTCTACCAGTGGGGAAGCATGGGCGTGACCACGGCGGTCGGACTCGGCTTGGCCCTCAGCACGGACGAACCTGTCACCGTCCTTGACGGCGACGGGTCGCTGTTGATGTCGCTCGGTGTGCTCTCGACCGTCGCGCGCTCCGACCCGGACAACCTGACGATCGTCGTTTGGGCGAACGATATTTACGGAACGACGGGCGGTCAGTCGCTCCAGGCCGACCATACTGATTTCGCCGGGATCGCCGAGAGCAGTGGTCTCGACGCGGTCTCCGTGCGCGAGACCGAAGCCTTCGCGGCCGCCTACCGGGACGCCATCGAGTCCACAGGTGTCACCGTCATCGTCTGCCACGTCGACTCCGTCGATCCCGACGCGCGGCCGTCGTTTGACTTCCCGTATATCGCACGGCGTGCCCGCAATTCGCTCACGACCGATACAACGTAGCGGAGTCGCTGCAAAATATTCATTCCGCCCTGCGATTGTAGATGGCTCTTTGTCCGAGGGTATCGACGGCATCGGCTAGGATAAATAGGTAGAGTTTGCCTGCGATTCACGCGACGCTCTGTTCGTTGAGCGAGGAACCGCGTTCGAATCGATCGGCGGCGAGCACAGAGACGTCGACGATGTCTGTGTCACCACCGAAAATCAAGTCGGAGACAATCTGTGCGGTCGCCGGGGCGTGCTGGAATCCGTGACCAGAGAATCCGGCGGCAGTCACGAGGCCCGGCAGCGTCTCCTCGATTATCGGGTGGTTGTCGGGCGTTACTGCGTACAATCCGGCCCAGCCGCGTTTGATCCGCGTCTCCGGGCCGAAGTATGCCGCACAGTCGGCGGCGCGTTCGACTGCCTCAGCGGCCCATGCTATTTCCATATCTTGTTCATACCCGTCCGGATCAACAATTTGGTCGTCCTCGGCGAAGTGTCCACCGACGAGCGCGGCGCCATCACGCTCTGGCCGGAAGTACGACCCCGTCTCCATGTCGATCGTTAGCGGTACCGACTCGGGAACCCGTTTCGAGGGCTGGACTACGGCGATTTGTCGTCTGCGCGGCGAAATCGGTAGCGTCGCGCCGGCCATCTCCGCAACACTGGTCGCCCATGCTCCAGTTGCGTTGACAACATAATCGACATCGATTCGCTCCGTAGTCCCGTTGTTGACAACATCGACGCCGACGATGCGACCGCTGGACCGATGGACGGCAGTGACCGGTGTCTTGGGCCGGATCTCGACCCCGAGACCGCGGGCGGCCTCGGCGTATCCCTGTACCGCGAGATTCGGGTCGGCGAATCCGTCCGTCGGATTGTACGTCGCGGCGCGGTAGTTTTCGGTATTGAGTTCCGGACAGTGTTTGGTCGCTGCCGATGGCTCTAGGAATTCAGTTTGGGCACCGAGATCGCGTTGCATCCTGACGTCCTCGCGAAACCGTTCGGCGGCCGACTCGCTGCGCGCGAGAAACAGGTACCCGCTTGTTCGGAATCCAATATCGACGCCGAACTGATCCTCGAAGGCATTCCAGACTGCTTTACTTGCCAGCGAGAGCTTGACGTTAACCCGAGTAGAGAATTGTGACCGGATGCCGCCGGCCGATCGAGCAGTACTTCCCCCGCCTAGCGACCCCTGCTCACAGAGCGTTACATCTGCGCCTCGTTTCGCCAACGCGTGTGCCGCCGCAAGACCGACGATGCCGCCGCCGCAGACGAGAACTTCCATGCAGATACAGTCGCAGCTATGATATAAAGCACCAATGATATTAAATTGACATGGTTGTCATCAGTGCGGGCACACTATGTCACACCTGTTCCGACCGATCAAGGCCGAAGCGCTCGGATCGACCGTACCGTGGAGCCATCAACGTCTAAGTCGTCAGCGGGCGTCGGGGTCGATATGGTTCGCGTGCTTTCAGAAACTGTCGTCGAACGACACCTGAACTTGGGATCCCTCGTCGACGTGGTGGGAGATGCGCTTATAAAACAGGCCGCGGGTGAGGTCGAGCGTCCAGACCGCCCCCACTTCCCGGTCGGAAAAGGGCTCGACGGGCCTGACGCGACCGGCACTGCAATTGCGATGCCCGCGTACATCCACGGGGCGGAGCGGTACGCGACGAAGCTTGTCGGTGTTCACGAGGGAAACGCCGATCGAGGACTCCCGACGATCAACGCACAGATCGCGCTCACCGACGCCGGTACCGGTCTGCCGGAGGCGCTCGTCGCCGGGACGACGATCACCAATGCCCGAACGGGTTGTATCGGCGCGCTCGCCGTCCGAGAGCTGGTCCCAGATCCCCTCACGCTGGGAGTGATCGGAGCGGGTGCACAGGCCCGCTGGCAGACCCGCGCGATCGCGACAGTCGCCGATCTTGAGGACGTGCGCGTGTACTCCCCGAGCGAGTCACGATACACGTGCGCAGCGGACCTCTCCGACGAAGGGATTCCCGCGCGTGCCGTGGAGAAGCCGGCAACGGCAGTGACAGGCACCGATGCGGTGGTCACGGCGACGACCGCGGCTGAACCGGTGTTCCCGGCGAGTGAATTGGGTGATGAAACCCTCGTCGTCGCCATCGGTGCGTTCACCGAGCAGATGCGTGAACTCGAATCGGCGGTGATCGAAGAGGCGGAAACGGTGTTTGCCGACGTGCCGTCAGAGGTGATCGAGACCGGCGACTTCCGCGCGACCACTCTCACCGAGTCGGACCTCGTTGAATTCGGTACGATCCTCGGTGACAGCACCTGGGAGTCCGCGGCTGGAACTCGTACGGTAGTCGCCTCGGTCGGTTCGGCAACGCTGGATGCGGCCGCGACCGATGCCATCTACCGTCGTGTCGTCGAGGCGGACGACGGTACCGAGGTCGATCTCCGCTCGGCCGACTAACGCGTGTCTCCTCGAACCCTCTCGGTCCCGCAAGCAGCTGTAATGAGGGTGTCAAACACGTGGTCTGGTACCTGAAATCGGACAGTCGATCCCACCTTTCTCAGTACAGTTCTCCGCCAAGTGGCACGGATTTGTCCGGCGTCACAAGCACCGGGTTCCCGTCGTCACCCGGGACTCCGAGCGTCAACGCGTCCGACTCGAATCCGGCAATACGGATTGACCCGAGGTCCGTCACGCAGAGAACCTGCCCACCGACGAGATCCCCCGCATCGTGATGGAAACCCAGTTGCGCCGCTGACTGGCGTGACTCATCGCCCAAGTCGAGCCACAGCTTGACCATCTTCGGTTTGTTCGTCTCGGGGAACGGTTCTGCGTCCGTGACCTCTGCCACTTGAATCGTCACTCCGAAGGGAGATTCCGCCATACCGCGAAGCTAACATTGGACGGGAAATTAGGTGTGCCGGTTGCCACAGCCGAAACACATGATGGGCTGGATAACAAAAAGAGGGTTCAATGAACCTCCAGATTGATCACGTGACGGTCGCCGGGCGAGATCTTGATCGGCTCGGTGACGCGTTTGACGGAGCCGAACTTGACACGGAGTATGGGGGTCGCCACTCGAACGGGGTCACTCACATGTCCGTCGTTGGCTTCCGTGACGGGAGCTACATTGAGCTCATTTCGTCGGTCGATCCCGACGAGGAATCGCCGTGGTGGAACGGTCCGATCCACGGAGACGGTGGTCCGTGTGCGTGGGCCATTCGAGTCGATGATATCGAGACGGTGAGTGCCGATCTCGCCGATCGGGGGATCGCCGTCGACGGTCCGGAACAGTACGAACGGGTTCGTGAAGACGGAACGCGTGTCGAGTGGGATCTCACGATCCTTGGGGAGGGCGAACTGGGGTCGACGCTCCCGTTTCTCATCAGTGATCGGACACCGCGCGAGCGTCGTGTACAGCCAACCGGACGGCTGGCAGATTCGCCGATCCGTGGTGTTGACACGGTAATACTCGGCGTTCCTGATATCGAGGCTGCAATCGAAGAGTTCGAGATGGCCTTCGACATGAATGACCCGCACCGGGGCGATGATCAGACGCTTTCAGCAACGGTGGCGTCGTACCCAAACCAGCCGGTCGCGCTTGCGGAGCCGCACGAGGAGGGGTGGCTCGCTAACCGCCTCGCCAACTTCGGGCCGCGTCCAATTGCGTACCTACTTGCCTCCGACAATGATAGCCCTCCTGAGTTCGTCGACAGCTCCGATGACTCGTTTATGGAGCGCTCGGTGGAATGGCTGCCGGTAACAGAACCGGTCGGCCGTCGGTACATCGGCGTCGTTCCATCGGCCGAGTGACCGAAAGGGTGATTGCAGACAGTCACCCGCCGAGAAACTGTTTCCGGACCGCTTCGTCGTTGAGTAAGGCGTCGCCGTCGTCCTCGTATCGGTTCTCACCGTTAGCGAGAACGTACCCCCGATCGCAGCGTCGAAGCGCCTCCTTTGCGTTCTGTTCGACCATCAGTACGGTCGTTCCCGTATCATTGATCGCATCGATACGGTCGAACATGTCACCGACGAGGTCCGGTGCGAGACCTGCACTCGGCTCATCCAACAACAGCACATCAGGGTCTAACATTAGTGCACACCCCATCGCAAGCATCTGCTGTTGGCCCCCCGAGAGGGATCCTGCCTCCTCGTCAGTTCGCTCGGCGAGGACCGGGAATCGGTCATACACCATCTGTTTGCGCTTTTCCGGAACCGTTTCCAACACGTACGCTCCGATCCGAAGGTTCTCTTCGACTGTTAGCGTCGGGAAGATGTTGTCTGACTGCGGAACGTATCCGATACCCTCGTGAACGACATCTTCGGGTGCCATCCCGGTGATATCCGCACCGCGGAACGTGATCGATCCGCCGAGACACGTCGCGATTCCGACGATCGCTTTCATTACCGTTGATTTACCCGCGCCGTTGGGTCCGACGATTGCGACGTACTCTCCATCCGCGACGCGAAGATCCACCTCGGATAACACCTTGATCTCCCCGTACCCAGCATCGAGCTCATCGATATTGAGAAGACTCACGCTCCACCCCCGAGGTACGCTTCGATGACGCGGTCGTCCGACAACACGTCCTCTGGACGACCGTCAACGAGCACCTGTCCCTGCTGCAGAACGATCAGCCGGTCGACCAGCTCGGTCAGCGTTTCAAGCTCGTGTTCAATGACGACGATTGTCATTCCATTTTCGTTAAGTCCACGTACGTGTTCGGCGATTTCGTCGGTCAGGGTCGGATTCACGCCGGCGAACGGTTCATCAAGCATGAGCACGTCAGGGCCTAACATGAGGGCCCGTGCGAGTTCCAGAAGCTTCCGTTGACCACCGGAGAGATTGGCGCTGTACTCGTCGGCGAGGTGATCGAGTTCGAACGTCTCGAGTAACTCATCCGCTCGGGTTTGTACGGACCGCTCTGAGTTTTGCATCGACTCGGTTCGGAACAGCGCAGAGATAGTTTGCTCACCGGGTTGGTTGGGCGCAGCGAGCCGAACGTTGTCCCGAACAGTCATAGTCTTCAGCTCTCTTGTAGCCTGAAACGTCCGAACCAGCCCTCGTCTAGCAAGCACTTCCGGTGGATCACCGGTCACCTCCGTCCCGTCGTACGTAACGACTCCCTCATCCGGCGTGATGACCCCGCTAATGCAGTTGAAGAGAGTCGATTTTCCCGCGCCGTTCGGGCCGATTACGCCAACCAATTCGCCCCTGTCGATCGACACTGACAATCCGTCAATGGCGCGTAGCCCACCAAACTCCTTCACGATTTCGTCGGCGGAGAGGAGACTCATCGGTCCACCCCAAGTTCTTGTGCGTTGCCCCAAATTCCAGCGGGCCGGTACCGGATCACCGCGACGAGGATAAGTCCGACAACGACGAGCCGGATTGAAGCGAACACGTCGGAAGGGACTGGCGTCACATCGAGCGCGAACCGTGAAACAAGTCGCAACCCCATTATAATCGCTAACCCAGCCAGAACTCCCCGATGATTCGCGGCACCGCCAAGCAACATTCCGATCCACACCGTTACCGTCACTTGGATTGTGAAGAATCCTGGAGCGACTGCGCCGTTGTATAGCGCGAACAGCCCACCAGCGAGTCCTGCGAGAGCCGCCCCGTAGACGAATGCTTGAGTCTTGTAGGTAACTGTGGACTTGCCGACCGATCGCGTGACAAGCTCATCCGCTCGGATTGCTCGGAGCACACGGCCATAGGGCGCACTAGTGAGTCGGGTGACGCCGGCAAGCGTTACTAAGGTGATTCCACCGATCACAAACAGCGTCGCGACCAGCCGGGTATCGGCAGTATCAACCAGCGCGGCAATCGGGCGCGGGACGCCGAGGATCCCCACGTTTCCTCCGAATATTCCTTCAAAATTGACAAATATCGAGTGGAGTATCTCAGCTGCCGCGAGGGTCACGATAGCGAGGAAATCACCGCGCAGCCGGATTGAGGTGACGCTGACGCCGAGCCCGACGAGCGCGGCGGCGACAACACCCACGCCGAGGGCGAGGGGCCAGGGGTACCCAAGCCCAATACCCGCGAAAGTGTCCTGTGCCGAGAGCATTGCCGTTCCGTATGCGCCGACCGCAAAGAAGGCGACATGACCGAAATTGACGAGGCCAGTGTGCCCGTACTGGAGGTCAAGTCCGAGCACAAGCATTCCGTAGATAACGAACAAGATACCGACCTCAATAAAGACATAAAAGGCGCTCGGAAGTCGCGCCTGAAGCGGCGTTAACGCAAACAGGCCGCCGATGAGCAAACAGCAGAGCCCCGCCAGCAGGGCCACGTCACCGCTCCCTGATGGGAGCCGGTCGACGACGTTCATACCTCACGCACCTCCGTTCCCGCGATCCCGCTCGGCTTCACAAGCAGCACGAGGATCAGAATCGCAAATGCGATTGCCGATGAAAGGCCGCTCATGCCCGACGGTAGAAACGCCGTTGACAGCGATAGTACGATACCAATAAGATACGCTCCGAGAATCGCCCCGTAGGGGCTCCCGGCACCGCCCAGGATCGCTGCCGAGAGGATCTGGAGGATTTGACTGAACCCTGTCGTTGCGTTAACGTTCGTTTGGATAGCCAAGAGGACACCCGAAAGTCCGGCGAGAATGCCGGCGAGTACCCAGACACTATCCCGGATCAGTTGGGTGTCAATCCCTCGAACTCGGGCGAGGCTTTCATCATCGCCCATCGCTCGCATCGCAATTCCGACATCCGTCCGTGTTAGCAATCCGTGAATTGCGACGAAGACGGTGACCGCAGACGCGACGACGATCAGCTGTTCTGAGGTAACAAAAAATCCGCCGAGCAGGTCCACAGATCCGACTGACAGATCCGGGATCGCATCGAATCGGAACGTCGTCGTTTGCGTGTCGTAGTATCGGGCCTCGCGTCCCGCGACGAGACGAATCGCGTTTCGAAGGGCAATCCCGAGGCCAATCGACGTCAACAACAGCGGCACCGGTCCGGTCTGATTGATTGGGGTAAAGAACGCGCGAGCGAGTCCGATACTCACGAGTCCGCCGCCAGCCATCGCAACGAGAGCGGCAACCGGAAGCGGAATTGGGAACGTAGTTGCCGCAAAAAACCCGATAAATGCGCCGATAGTCAGATACTCGCCGTAAGCGAAATTAATCATGTTTACAATGCCGTAAATCAGGGTAAATCCGATCGCGGCGATTGCGATATACGAACCCGTGATCACCCCGAAAATAATATTTTGAAGAAGACCCATCGAAATCAGTACTGGCCTTCCTCAACGAAATCACGGACATCCGCGGCAGAGACCTCACTCGTTTGAGTGAACTCGCCGTCCTGTGCCGTATTGATGCTGACGGTCCCGAACACATTGCCATGTTGGGTGAAATTGACCGGGGTCGCGGCGCCTTGATAGTTGATTTCATCGCCGTTTGCGAGCGCCTCTTTCCCCTCGGCGAACGTGCTGACCGCCGTTCCCTCCCCACGGCTGACTGGACCGAGATTTCGCTGAATTGCTTCCGGCGTGGCCTCGCCCGCCCGCTCGATTGCCAGCGCAGTCACTTGAACGGCGTCCCAAGCTGGGGGCGTCCAGGCGTTGATGTCGGCATCACCCGCCTCAGAGTAGATCCCTTCGAACGTGTCGTAATTCGGCCCGGATTGGCCGGGGGTGGCCCCCCAGGCACCGTTGAGATCGCTACCAACCTGATCGATCACTGCCTGCGACGTCAGCGTATCAGAGAGAATTGGCTGCCGACCGTATCCGCCGTCAGACCAATCGCTCAGCGCGGTGATCGCCGACTCCTGCGGGAGACTCACAAGGAACGCGTCGAATTCGGCCTCAAACAGGCGGCTAAACGCTGATTGATAGCTCGAAGCACCAAGTTCGACTTCCACTCGTTCGGCGACGGTCCCCCCGTTGGCCTCGTAGGCGGAGATGAACCCCTCGACGTAGCTCCGCTCTCCTTCGGTGGTACCGTTGATCACGCCCAAGGTGTCGAGGCCTTCTTCAATCGCGAAGGCGGCGCTACCGCTCGTGTGGACCGTGTCGCCGACGACAGTTCGCCATACCCACTCGTCGTCACTTGTATCATCTGGGGTTCCCTTATCACCTCCACGAGCGTCAAGGAACGTCGATCCGGGCCACGGAGTGACAACTGGTGTCGACAGGTCTTGGAGGAAGTCCCAGAGGGGGTTGATCTCGCTTGAGAATAGCCCGATAATCGCCGCGACATTATCGTTCTCAACCAATTGGGTTGCTACGGTCCGTGCTTCCTGCGGATCGACTGCAGTATCGCGGCGAACGACTTCGAGCTCCGCGTCAAGGGGACCACCCGCTTCGTTGATGTGGTTGACAGCGGCGTCAGTTGCCTGTGAGATCCCAGGCTGAAGGAAGTCCCACTGGCCACTGAGCGACGCCGGCTGTCCAATCGAGATCGTCTCGGAGCTGCCGGTATCTCCGTTCCCACCGTCGGTGCCGTCTCCGCCGTCCCCGTTGCTGCTCCCTCCATCGCCTCCATCACCACCCCCACCGAACCCGACACAGCCAGAGAGCCCCGCTATGCCGCCGGCTCCGGCGATGGTGACAAACTTACGACGATTCGCATGAGTAGTGTTATCAGAAGACATTCAATTGAAACATCTGAAGGAGATTAAATAAAACTTGTGCTGAGAAAAGGGGTCGTTTTTCGATAAGCTGAATCCATCCGAAGGTAAACGCTTGTAACCATTTTCAACAATACTCGGCTCGGCGTACTTACGTATATTTGGAAAGTGGTTAATTCAAAATATATACTAAAAAATATATTAGTACTCCATCTATGTTCTCATATGTAACGTGTTGAAATCGGAGCCTGCAACGATGGCAGGGTGTCCGTAGCGATCGAGTACCCTTAAGAATAGGAAAAGCGTTATCAGCCTCGTTTTTCCAGTATCTGAAGTACGGTAATAAATCCCGTTAGTTTTTGTTGGATACAGCGGAACGTGAGGCAGTCGATTAGCATCGGGATTTACGGCGGCGTACAGTGAGTATCGATCGTAATTGAAATGAATCATCACTTCGTTGATCGACGATGTTCAGATAAGGATTGAAAGGTGAGGCGGTGCGTTTTCAATGATTCATGCCCGAAAACGACCGCCTCAGCGGCTGTTTAGACGATATCAACTTAGATTTTGTGGAGCGAGAAGCAACACCGAAACTGTTGATGAAGTTCAGTATTCAGCATCATATTGCTGGATTATCACTTTCGAATACTATTTTGTTTCTTGAGGTATTCGGTGTTGATCGGGTTCGATCGACTATTCATAACTGGGTTCACAAGGCCGATCTACAGCCGGAATCTGGTCAGGGCTCGAATCACGTTGCGGTCGATGAAACCGTAATTCAGCTTGACGGTGAACACTATTGGTTGTACGCCGCCGTCGATCCAGACTCAAACGATTTACTCCACACAAAGCTTGAGCCGATAAGAACGAACGTGATCGCAGATCAGTTTTTCGCAGAACTCCGCGGAAAACATGACGTCGAGTGATACTGCCGGACTCAGTCCCCTTGGAGCCAAGCACGGCGAAGACGTGCGACTTCTTTGGGAGTGATATCGTCACGCTCGATAGCGCTCTCGATGTCCGCGGCAGTGACTGCACCACGCTCAAGCACGCGTTGGAAGACATCCTCAACGACAGTAGCCGTCTCGTCTCCACCGACCGACCATCGGCAGTCACTGCTTTCGACGGTCCCCTCAAACGTGACTACATCGCCATCCGCTGCTTCCGCGGGGTGTTCGACCGTGTACTCGAGGCTCGCATCGACCACCGAATCAGCGGTGTCCCAGTACACTGTGATGGTTCCGTCATCCCGGTCTACGGCAACTGGTTCGGGGGAGAGGTCGATATTGCCGATCTCGCCATCGACTGATTCCCTGAGTATCATCCGATCGCGAACGTTCCGGAGCGAGACGGTCACTGGAACCACCTGATCGGGGGAGAGGTAGGAGCGGTGAACCGTTCGCGTCACGTCAGCCTTGCCTTCAGCTGTGCTATCGAGTAATTCTATCGCCGTACCGGTGGTGGATTCCCCCAGTCCGGCATCTCGATTCACCACCCGTGCCCAGACGGCGAGCAAGCTCGGGAGGACGAACACGCTGGCGAGGAACGCGAACACGATCGTCAGCGCGGTGATAAGGCCGAACGACTGAAGGAACGGGAGGATCGCGACGAGCAGCACGGCGAACCCGCTGGCAGTCGTCGCCGCACTCGACAGCAACGCACCACCGGTCCCGGTGACGGTCTCGTGTAACGCCGCGGTAACCGTCTCAGCCTCGGCGAGTTCCTGGTTGAATCGCTCGCTGATGTGGAGACTGTAGTCGACGCCGAGCCCGATCGTGAGCCCGGTAATCATGCCGGTGACGATGTTGAACGGGATGTCCAGCAGCGCCATCGTCCCGAGTACCCACGTCAGGGTGAACGCAACGGGGACGATCGTGACGACGCCGAGTGACGCGCTCCCCTCGGTGAGCCGGTAAGCGACCGCGAGGACGACGACGACCGACAGCAGCGCGACGACGAGACTCATGAGCGCCGTCTCCGCGAGCTGGTCGGCCGTGATCTGGTTGACGATCACGTCGCCGGTCGCGATGACGGAAACGCCCTCCCCGTCGGCATCGTCGGCAACCCACCCCATCTGGTCGTGGACGACGTCGTCGTCGACGCCACTGTCGACGGTCACGACCATCCGGACAGCCCGATATTCGCCGTCCTCTCTGTGGACGACATCGGCTGCTTCCTCAGGTGCCACCCGGTACAGTTCGTCGTAGACGGTGGTCACGTTCTCGTCGGGGACGCCGTCGCCATCGATGTCGGCTGCCGCTAGCGTCCGGTTGAACGACGCGTTGTCCGCCGCGAGGCGGTCCATCACCGTGATCGGGTCGGTTACCGCGGGCTCTCCGTCGGCGTACGTCTCCGTCGCCGACATGTCGCTCGCATTCGTGCGTGCGGTGTCGAGCCGGTCGAGTGTCGCGGGATCAGTCACGTCGCCCCTGACAAGTATCGTGGCTGTGGTGTCCTGTCTGACGAAGTCACGGTCGAGCGTGTCGATCGCTCTCTCTGCCGTGTACGTCCCGGGCGCGATCGGATCGGGGAGGTCTTTCAACCAGTCGTCGGGATCCTCCGCGAGGAAATCCGACTGCTCGAAGCTCGCGTCGATACCTGTCGCCCCGTACGCACCCGTCGCGCTGACGAGGAGCGCGACGGCGATGACGACGTAAGGGGCCTTCGTCGCGAGCGTCGCCCCCGTACCTAGGACGCGACTGACCGGCCCGCTACCCGTTCCGACGGCTGGTTTCAGGCGGTCGATCCCCCGGCGTTCGAGGAGCTCGTCGAGTTCGACTTTCAGCGCCGGAACGAGCAGACCGAAGACGAGCAGCGTGGCCACGATGCCGATAGCGCTGACGACGCCGAGTTCGCGGAACACCCCGAGCGGGCTCGCAAGGTTCGAGAGGAAGCCGATGACGGTCGTCGTGGTGACGTAGACGAGTGCGACGCCGACGCTCCCGAGTGCGACAGCCATCGCGCGACTAGGCGACGTCTCGCTCGACTCGCGAGCCTCCCGATAACGCATCACGACGTGGAGGCCGTAGTCGATAGAGAGCCCGATCAGCAGGACGAGGACGACGATGAACGGCTGGCTGAACGCGATGTCGAACCACCCCATCGCACCGAACGTCCACACGAGCACGAGCGCGATCCCCAGGAGACCGAGCAGGATGTCCAGCAAGTCCCGGTAGACGACCACGAGAACGAGCAAGACGAACGCAATCGCTAGTGGGCCGACCAGGAGGACGCTGTCGATCATCGAGTCCGTGATCTCCGTCGAGACGACGCCGTCACCGTAGACCAGGACGGCCATCGAGTCGTCGTCCGGCGCCAGGTCCGTCATCGTGGCCTGTGCGTCCTCGATCTCCTCGGGTGCGTCACCGGGTGCGAACGATCCGCCTGCGGACTCGTGGGTCACGACGAGCAGCGTCGCGTTCGTCTCCGTCGATCCCAGCTCGTAGTAGTCGGGCATGAAGGCAAGCGCGCGTGCCGACTGGTCCGATTCACTGAAAAGTACGTCCGCGACGAGGGCTTCGACTTCGGAGTCGTTTAGCGACCGGAGTTCCGCGATCTGCGTCTCGAGAGTTGGGTCGAGGCTCTCCAGCTCGTTTCTGTCCTCGGCGAGCGTTGCGTACTCGTCCGCGAGAATCTGTTTCGTGACGTTCCCCGTATTCTCACCTGTCTCGTCTTGCGCGCGTCGCTCCTCGACAGCGTCCGCGAACAGCCGGTAGTCCGCCTCGGTGAGGGTCACCGACGTGTTGGCGTCGACGGCCTCGAACGCGGGGCGAACGCTATCGTTGGGGTTGCTCTCGAGCGAATCGAGCGCCTCCGCCAGGCTCGTCTCCGTCCTCGCTAGTTCACGTTCGCGAGTCTGTAGCTCGGCGGCCCGGTCTTCCCGGATCGAGGTGGTCGCGACGAGGTTCGCGACGCTTCGCGTGGAGTCGTTCTCGACGAGGGTTTCGTTGACTGTTTCGTTGGTCTCGAGCGCCCGTTCGTATTCGAGAATAGAAACGAGGGTGTCCTTATCGAGGACGTTGTCGTCCCGGACGATGACCTGTGCTGAGGTCGTATCCGTCGACCCGCTCGAGAAGTTCGCGTCGACGTAATCGAGCGCATCGGCTTCGTCGGCGTCGGTCTGGAACTGGTCGAGGGACGTCGATCGGTCGACCATCGGCACTCCGGCGGCGACCACCGCGGACGCGACGACCATGACCGCAATAACGAGCCGAGCATTGTCCGTGATCCACTCGCTCACGTCGACCATTACTGAACACACACCCCCAGTTTCGACGGCGTGGACGAGGTACGATCCACCGTAACCGCCCCGTTGAGCGTGACGCAGGCCAGCGATCTGGCGACAGAAATCTGGACATTGGGAAATTTCGATCCCGGGCTGCTAGCCACGCGTTCGCGGAGTTCCGACATTACATGTCCGTACACGCCTCGGCTGGTTAGTGATCAACGCGAGAAATTGAGGCCCACCCTAACATATTCGTATGTCCCGCTATAATGAGCGAAATGGTAGGTACGCTACAGACGATGCCACACGCGAAACTTTCCATAGATATCCCCGACCATACCTGGATCGGAGATCTCTCGACTGCTCATCCGGAGGTGGTGTTTCAAGTCGTCACAAGTATCCCTGGCGAAGGGACCGGTATCGGGCTTGTCAGGCTCAAGACCGCTGACCCACTCCCACTCATTACCGACATTCAATCCCGTGACGACATCGAGGACCTCGAACTACTCTGGAAGCACGAAGACGAGGCGCTCCTCCAAATAAAGACGGTGAACCCACTTCCACTTCTCCCGGTCCTGCGAGCCGGTGTCCCACTCAGAATGCCCTTCGATATTCAGAACGGTGTCGCTACGTGGGAGGTGACGACATCGACGAGGCGGCTCTCGAGTCTCGGCGATCACCTCGAGGATTTAGGCATCGGCTTCACGATCGAATATGTTCGCGAAATCGACGCGAGCCAAGCAGACCAGCTGCTCACGGACCGACAGCAAGAGGTGCTTTTGGCTGCTGTCGAAGCAGGCTACTACCGGACACCACGGGAATCGACATTAGGCGAGGTGGCTGAGGCACTCGACATCGCGAACGCGACGTGTAGCGACGTGTTGCACCGAGCAGAGGGCCACATTATCCACTGGTTCGTCGAGGAGCATATGGAAGTATGATAGCCCGACGGCGAAATCGTGGCCGACTGTCGTACCGTGGCTGACGCCGTGTCTAGACGGGTTCTACAGTGAACAGCGAGTCGTCCGCCAGGACGACTTGGACGCGGCGATGCCATGCGTCAGCGAAGGCCTCCCGTTGCTGGTCACTGGCTGACCCATCGAGGATCCCCTGGAGATTCTCGATTGCCGGTCCCCCGTCAGGGACGTCGCCGGTGCGAAGTTCGAACGGAACAACACCGATGAGTGGCAGCATTTCTCCGCGAATTTAGCCAAGTTCGGCGATCTGTCGAATGCCGAGTCACGACACCTCATCGTCGTCTCAAACAAGAACCCGTTCCAGCAAGGAGAGGACGATAGTCGGAGTACGGCGAAGGCTCATCGGCGCTTCGAGCGGGTAGAGGAGGAATGTGAAAAGCGGGCCGTCGAATTCACCGAAATACATCCACGGGAGTAGGGCAGACAAATTTGCTGTCTGAGGGGTACATTATTGAGCCACAAGTCGACTGACCGAGGACCATAGTCGATAGCGTTTATTATCCCCTCAATAGGTGAGGGGCTCGCTGCACTGGCGGGGTCCCGAAATACAGTGAGAACGATGGCAACTAAAGACATCTACGAGAGTGGATTCGACGAGGACATCCGAACGGAATCGAGTGCGAACCAGTGTCCCGAGTGCGACGGCCGGGTCACCACGAACGCGGTCGAAACAGTCTGTGAGGACTGTGGCCTAGTCATCGACGAACAACGCATCGATCACGGGTCGGAGTGGCGGGCGTACGACGACGAGGAGCGCGAGCGAACGGGCGCCCCACTCACTGCGGCTCGCCACGATCGCGGCCTGTCGACGGAAATCGGTTGCGGCACCGACGCGAAGGGGAACGAGATCTCCGGGCAGAAGCGACGGCGACTCGCACGGATGCGTCGCGAACAGACTCGGGGTCGCTGGCGGTCGAAAGCGGAACGGAATCTCGCACACGGGTTGGGCGAAGTGCGTCGGTTGACGAGTGCCCTCGAATTCTCCGATTCGGTTCGCGACCAGGCGTGTCAGCTCTTTCGGAGCGCCCAGAACGAGGATCTGCTTCGAGGCAGATCCATCGAGGCCATCGCCGCGGCCAGCGTCTACGGGGCCTGCCGGTGCAACGGCCGCTCGCGGTTAGTGGACGACGTCAGCGAGATGGCCCGCGTCGCGGAGGCACGGGTCACGAACGCGTACAAAACGCTGAACGAAGAGCTGGGCCTTCCCGCCGAGCCCGTCTCCCCCAGCATGTTCGTGCCGCGCCTCGCCTCGGACCTCAAGTGCCCAGACGAGATCCGACAGCGGGCCCGAGCCCTCGCGGAGCAGGCGGAGGAACGCGGCGTCACGACGGGCGTCCATCCAGCCGGGTTCGCAGCGGCCTGCCTCTACAAGGCGGGACAAGAACAGGGAAAGTGGGTAACACAAATCGACGTCGCGGAGACAGGGAACGTCACGCCAACGACTGTCCGGACCCATCACGAGACGTTAGAGGAACAGGTAGCCTGATAACGCTCGCCTACAAGCATCGCCGTTAGATAGTTTTCCCAGGAAACTATTTGTTCTTCGGCCGCGTAGCATCCAGTATGACCGAGACGTGGGACGACGTCAACGAGCAGGTCAAGGCGGACTGGAAAGAGGAGACGACGCCGTTCGAGCGGGTGTACGAAATCGTCGAACAAACCCACGACGGGCAGTCGGCGGCCGAGATCGCCGATCGAGCGCTCGTGAGCGAGCCGACAGCGCGTCGCCACTGTAAGACGCTCGTGAACACCGGTTTCGCCGAGACGGAACAGGATGGCCAAACGACGCTGTACAAGCGCAACAGCGACCGAGTGTTGATGTCCCGGATCCACGAGCTGCGTGAGGAAGTCGATCGGCCGGCGTTACTCGACAGCATCCAGGAGATGAAAGCCGAGATCAGGCGCTACGAGGACCGCTACGATGTGGTGTCACCGGAGGAATTCGCCCAGCAGCTTGACGCCGACGAGACGGCAGGGTGGGACGACCTCACGGCATGGCGAACGACGCGGCAGAATCTCGCCGTCGCACAAGCCGCACTCGCCTACGACGAGGCCAGTCACCAGCTCGCCGTATGAACGGTACCGACCGCGCCGGCGAGTTCGGGCCGATCTATCTCCCGGCCCTCCGCCGGATTCGTGACCTATGGCTCGAACTCGAGCCGCTCGTTGAAGCAACCGCATACGATGATGTCGTCGCACCTACGGAACTGCAGATCAGTCTCAGTGATGGGATCGGCGGCGCCGACAACGCTCGGCTCGATATCCAGTGGAGCGAACTCGGGATGTATTCGTTCCACTATGTCGATAGCGACGGCGTCAACTGGCGCTTCGATCGCCACCCGAACACACACTCTCCCGAGATCCATTTCCACCGGCCGCCTGAAGCCGCAACAAGGGACACCGAATCGTCCTGTATCGACGTGACCGAGGTGTCACTCGTGACGCGTGCAGTTCATGCAATGTGGCGGGCAGCGTACGAGGACGACGATATAGAGCAGCTGAATAGCGCCTCAAACCCGCCGTGAAACGGGATTAGCGGATGGCGCGGTCAGCCACGTCCATCATCTGTTCACGAGCGGCTTCGACATCCGAGTAGAGCGCCAACGCGTGCTTGATTAGGCGACGGTCTTCCAGATTCTCCTCCCACCGCGTGATCACGTCACGGCGCTCGTGGAGCTCCGCACTTGCGAGGTCGCCGTCAGCGAGCGACTGTTCGAGTTCCTCCCACGTCTCGACGTCGTAGGTCGCCTGCCACTCCTCGATCCCCTCGGTGATCGCGGCCAATTCGCTCCGCAGCTCCTCGCGGGTGTTCTCCTCGATGAGCGTGCGGATTTCCTCGAAGAGCAGTCGCGTGTAGTTCGGTAGATAGCGTGTCGTCTCTCCAGACTCGACGCGACGCAGCTGGCCCTGGTCGACGAGCGCTTGGAGTTCCTCATTGGTCGTACTCCAGGCAGCGTCAGCCTGCTCACTGATCCAGTTGACCGACCGCGGTTCACGAAGCGTCTCGGCGACCGCACGAATACGGTCGCGTGCGCTCATCGACTCAGTCCACGACTGGACCCCATCTCGCGAGAATTCAGACATGCTTGGCACCTCTTACAACAGTGTAGGCGCGGCACTCACATATATGTTTGTACTGTCTCGTATAATCAAGAGTGCGATGCGAACGAGGGGGTCCGGACGTTGAAATACGAAACCGACGGAAACTATGAGCCAACCGATGCACAACCGATATACTGACTTTGCAGAACTGCGGCCGACCGGCGAGGCGTCCCACATTCCGGACATGAGGCTGGACGACGGCTGTGAGGGTGCCCCCCGGCGGCAACACGTTGCGACGAGGTCTGGTGGCTACCCTGATGCGCCGACGGCCACCGACGGCGAGTGCCGGTCCTGTGGAGCGTCAGTCCCAGACAGCCAGACGAAATGCCGGTTCTGTCTCACTAACCATCTCGGGAGTGACACCACTCGCACGAACGAGACAGCGTCGACGACGTTCCTCGGCATCGTCCACCTGGTCGTCGAGTCAACCACGTTCTACGGCGCCGTCGCGAAGGGCGGCGCCGCGGCGACCCTCCTTGCTGCCAACGAGGCGGAGCCGGCCGTCGACGACTATACGCTTATCTACGATCTCGACGAGCCGCCAGCGCGCCAGTTGGCCGAACAATGGCCCTCACTCCCCGACGCAGTACAGGTGTCGTCAGCGGAGGGAGAGCGGCTTCTCAGCACCGCCCGTGACCGGACTAGGTGGCATGGGCAGGGAGCCACGGCGCACCAGCAGCAGCCCCCGACGCGCCTCTACGACCAGCGTGGGGACGGCATCCGCGACGCGTCGCGTCTCGACGCGGTCCTCGACGACGCCGACGACGCGGTGTGGCTGGTTCCAGTGATGGCGCTGACCGAATCTACTGGCGAAGCTGCGGTTGATAGGCAGGAGTCGTCGGTACCGACGACGCAGAAACTCGACTGTCAAACCTGTGGACGGGCGACCGACCATCGGTTCAAGACCCACGAGTCGGTCCCGGATGAGGCGTGGACGGGCCAACCGATCTGGGAGTGCCGGGTGTGTGACTCGGCTCGCTACGGACCCAGTCTCGAGTAGGGCCAGTGCTGGGCGTCGATTAACCAACACCCTGCGAGTACCGTCAAGGTTCGTTGGTTAAGACCGCGAGCTCTGTGAGAGCTACTGCTTCGGGACGCTCGACTGGGAGGTGACCGAAGACGGAGAGCTCACCATCTGGGGGTACGACGACTTCGAGGTGTACGAGGCGCGGGAGAACGGCCTGCCGGACTACGAAGGCGGGATCGTGACCCACGAATTCCTGCGAGAACTCGCCGACCACCTCGAAGCCAACGAAGAGTTCGATATCCAGACGGCGGGGTTCACCAAGTGCCGCTTCCCAGTCCTGGCCAAGTGGTACGTCGTTCGCGACGGCGAAGTCTTCCACGCGGACCTCAGTTCCCCCGACCCGATCGACGTGTAGCGTTGTTCTCCCCCAGGAGGGGTGCGGGGCGACACAGCACAAGCATCGCCTCGTGAGGTGATTGAATCATGGGACACCGCGCACTTGTTGCGTACGAACGTACCGATGGACAGTACACGCTCCACTACTCTCACTGGGGTGCTGCGAGCCTGAAACTGAAGCACCGCATCACGGCCGAAACCCCGTTCGGTGGCGACGACACCGACTCCAAGTGGGCGAAACAGCTGCTGGCGGAACTGGCCGATGGCCTCGAGGCAGATGCCGTCGATGGCTACCTCGCTGACGAAGATCGACCGTCGACGGTCGTCGAGCCGAAGCCTCGTGCCACCGGGCTCACCCTCAACGAGATCGTCGCTGACCATCTCGACTACCTCCACCACGAGGCGTTCTTCGTGGTGTCGACGACGTTCGAGGTAACCGCCTATCGGACGCTGTGGTTCGGGCTCCAGTACGACTCGGAGACAGTCGAACAGGGAGAGACGGTCGGGAATGGCGCGCTCGCGACGGTGCGCTGGTACGACGGCGAGCCGGTCGGCGACGGCCACCTGCAGGGCCAGTTCGCGGCCCTCAAAGACGTCGTCGGCGATATGCTCGACAAGGGCGTCTTCACGCCGTCGACGGCGAGACAGTACCTGAAACGGAAGCTGGCCGAGCGAGTTGGAGACCGACAGGAGCTGCTCATTCTGACCGGAGAGTCATCCTTCGAGAAGGCGAGCCTGAACCACTCATAGTTGGCTCTGTTTGAACCCTCAGCCACTGGTAGTTTTTTGAATCCGTGCTGAATACAGGGAAGTGACTAATCAGCGGAATCGTTCAGCAGTTCATGTGGGGAAAGTACCAATATATTGGGCCAGTGAATTTCCCTGTAATGGCAAAGAATAGAAGTGCTCTATTCTGTGATTACAATTTCCTCGACCTGAAAAGAGAGAAGCAGGAAGAAATGAAGGACGAGATTTCATCGCTCACCTCGGAAGAGTTGGATGAGAACAGCACGGACTCACTAGCGATAATTTTCTCTTCAAAATATACTCCTTCTCAGATCGAACTTCACGACGTTATCAAAAAGGACGGAGGACAGGTTGAGAAAGAAGTTCAAAACCGAACTGGGATTCCAACCCCCGGTCGAGGCACACCGACTAGGAAATACGAGAGGCTGAAGGTAAAGTTCCAGTTTGACGGGGATAAGAAACTATTCCGTTACAAGCCTAGCAGCTACAATTTCAGCCCTCCATTGTACGACAAGCTCAGAAAGAGTGAGGTTGTGAGATACTTTGATTTCCGGACGCAGAACCGGGATGCTGAAGAGGTAAAAGAGGAACTTCACTCTGATATCGAGGACTGGAAGGATGATGTCCGCTCGTGGGTTGAGAACCTCAATTCCGACATCAGGCAGATGCGGGAGAAATTTGAAAACAAAGCTCGTTCGGCGATTGAAAGGCGCCGGGGCGAGGTTGAAACCAAGACAAAGGTTATGGGGGATCTCGGTGTCGATACAGGTGGTTCTGGAAGTCAGGGGTTCGTAGTCCCTGAGAAGAAGCGGAGTATTGAGCTTCCGAAGCTTGAGGACAGCAGTTCTCCGGATATTGTTCCAGACAATCATTATTTGGAGATTCTCGGGATTATCGATGATCTGGGAGTGAATATCGAACGATCTGCCGAAAGGGTTCGAGATCTGGATGAGGAGTCCCTCCGTGATATTTTTCTCGCAGGGATCAACTCTCACTACGCCGGGATTGCACAGGGCGAGTCTTTCAACCGAAGTGGAAAGACTGATATTCTGCTTCCGTACGAAAACCGGAATTTGTTCGTTGCAGAGTGTAAGTTCTGGACTGGACAGGCTCAGTTCGTAGACGCTATGGACCAGCTCTTGGGGAATCTAACGGTCCGGGATTCGCATGCGTGTTTGATGATGTTCTCTAGGAGAGCGAGGTTCGACGAGATACGTAGGAAGGCGGAGAAGGCGACGAAGAGTCACAAGCAATTTGAGACAGAGTTACCGGGTTACGATGATCACGACGTGTACCGATTCAACATCGACTCAGGTACACCAGTCAGGGTGGCTGTCAAAGTTTTCAACCTGAAATAATCGAGTGGGGCGGCATCCTAGTTCAAGCTAAATCGTGGCAGCTGCTGTTTTTCAGGGGTCGGAATGTGTGAGCCCCGCCGTAGGCTCGTGATTCGATGACCTCAGACGACGACCCGTTTCACGACTGCGAGTTAGATCCCGAGGCGATCATCGGGACACACACCTTCGAAGACGTCCTGTTCACCGACGAGACGGAAACCCCGGTGCTCACCGGCGAGACACCGACACATTCGCAAGCAACCGTCGAGGAAGCGAAGGAGTTCGCGACGAGTATCGACACCGACACCCCACAGATCGCGCTTCCGGCATCGGTTGAGACGCAGATCGAGACCCAGAGCAAGCCCTACACAGGGGCCGCGTTCTTCCATTTCAAGGCGACCGGATCCCTCGAGCGTCACCGCGCCTACCACGCCGCCTACGATTCAGATGTGTATACCGTCGACTTCGAAGCGGACTACGAGTCCGGTGATCTGACCATCACCGTCGATCGTGTGGCCGACTCCTGAACGCGATCTCCCGAAGCAGTTTTTTCGAGCGCCGGCGATGGGTGCCGGCGCACCGAGCAGACAGAGCGGAGCAGAGCCCGGTGAGTCGGCGCTCCGAGGTGAACGAAGATGCATATGATCATCTACGCCTTAGTCGAAGCACCGACACAGCACGACGCCCTGGTCGAAGGGAAAGCGGTCTTCGACCGTCTCGTCGGGGCGAATCCCCACGGCGCAGCCGTGTTTGATTACTACTGCACCTTCGACGAAGAGGATACGACAGTAGCCGGGAAAGCGCGTTGGGGAGATCTGCCGACGGCAGCACCCATCAATTCAGAGGAGGGCGGTGAGCTTCTCGACCGGGCCTGGAAGGCCACTAAGGAAGAGTTTCAGCGGAATCTCGACCGCGTGAGAGAGGCGCTCAACGAGCTAAACGACGAGGCGATCATGCGCGACGAGGACCTCGCTCGCCACGCATTCCACCAGATCGGCGCCTACGAGGGACCGTCGATCCCGTTGTATGATCAGCACGCACAGGGAATTCGGCATCGCGGCCAGCTGGACCGTGTCCTCGAAGAAGAGGAGGACAGTCAAACACTCTGGATCGTCCCCGCAGACGTCCACTTCTAACCGACAATGCCACGGATCACTAACTGGGCACGAGAAAGTCGCACGCCGACACTCGCGTATCGAAACACCGAGACTGGCGCTCGGGCTGTCCTGCATCGAGCGCCGGACTCCTACCGGTACAAGTGGCGCGGGGTGATTCTCGTCGACGGCTACCCGGTCTGGTCGCGGGGATACGAGACGAAGGATGCGACATCGTTCCGTGACGAGCTCCGGGAGCGGCCCGCACCGGACCTCAACTGCCCGGAGTGTCCGAACGACGACGTTCGCGTCGGAGAGAAGGCGGCAGACGGGGCGAAAGTCCAGCGGTGGTATGACTGCCCCGATTGTGGGTACGAAGCCCCCTCACGCATCGTCTACGGCGCCGAACGGTGAGTGAGCGGTGGGCGCTGTTTTTCGGCCGGGCACGAGGTGGTGGCCCGGTACGACCGGGTGAGTCAACCAATGAGTCTCGAAGTACTTGACCGACACAGTGAGGCACTGTTCGAATTCCTCTGGTGCCCCGTCTGCGGGCAAGAGGTCTTCACTCACATCCCCTTCGAGGGGGTGTTCTGCAAGAACTGCAACACCCAGGTTGAACTACAAGAATCCCGAGAGACACGCGGCTACGAGGAGGCCGTGCTCGCCTGCTTCGATTCTACCACGACCTGGAACCTCCACGTCGACGAGAAACTGCGCCGCGACCTGCCTGATGGGTCGGCGCGCGTGAAGATCCTCGGCGCACCGGGCGCCTACAAGGTCGACTGGTGGAGTCCAGAGCCGGGTGAGGACTGGGAACCTGTGGAGCGCGGCGAGTTCGACGACGTCGAACACCTCTCCGAACTGCTCGGCGTCGAGGTCGACCGTCGCGTGGAGATTCTCGGTGACCAGCATCCCGACGTCCTCGTCGACGACCTGCGGCCGCCCGCGTTCGGCGTGGGCGACGAATCGGGTCCGGTCGTTGATCCGGTGGATGACGCCCACAGACGTCTCGAAGACCGCGTTCGTGTCCGCGGTGACCGCGACCACCGGGCGGAACGTCACCGATGAGTGCGGTTCTGGGAGGTCGGCGGCTTCGATGTTCTCGATGTCGCAGAACGCCTCCGCGACGACCGCGTCGACGTCGGCGGCCGGGTCGTACGGCCGGAGCGTCTCGTCGCAGAGAATCTCGATGCGCCCGTTGTAGAGGTCGAGGCCGATCTCGTCGGCAATCTCCCGGAGGTCCTCGCCGTCGATCAGCTCGATGGGAAAGGGATCATCGTTCTGCTGGAGGCGGTCGGCGTACTCCTCGGCGGGATCCGTGAACCGGCCGGTCGTGACGACCATCCCGCGTTTCGGGCCGTCGAAGTCGAAGGTCGCGATCGCCGAGTGGAGCTTCTGGACGACCGGCCGCCCGACCGTCCCCGTGTGCTTGCACTCGACGATGATCGCGCGCCGCGTGCCGTCGACGACCTCCTCCATGATGACGTCGCGACCCTCGTCGGCCGTGCGGTCGGCCTGGCGGACGTTCTCGTAGCCGAGGTTCCGGAACACGTCCTCCATCACGTCCTCGAACTCGAACCCCGAGAGATCGTCCAGTACAGCCATCCTCAATTATGTGGACAGTACGTTGCAACTGCCAAATACGTTGCCGAACGCAGCGCCGTCCTGTTTGTTGAACCCCCGAGAGGGGTGCGGGGGTCACCGAACCGCCCGCGACCAATGATGAAGGGGAATGTACCTATGGCCAGTTCGGAATCCGTTTCAGTCGCATCGGCCGCTCAGTCTCACCAAGACACAGTCGAATACGTCGGCTTCCGCGTCGACGGCCAAGCCGTCGTCCTGAACCTCTCGGAGCATCGGCGACTCTCCCTCGAGCGCAGTCTGGACCTCGTCAACCACAGTCCGAGCGGGTTCGAGTGGGGGTACAGTGGTAGCGGGCCCGCCCAGCTCGCGTGCGCGCTCCTCCTCGACTACTACGACGATGAACAGTTCGCCCGTGAGCACTACATCGCGTTCCGGAATCAGGTGGTCTCACAGCTGGAGTGCGACGGTGCCGCGGCGTGCTGGCACCTCACTGGCGAGGAGATCGACGCCGCGATGGCGACCCTTACCGACGACGTCGTCGCCCTCGCCGACGGTGGACGGCCGTCACCGACGCTCCCCGAGAACTGGCGAACCGTCTCTCGCCCTGATCGAAGAGTGTTCCAGCGCGCTGATCGCGACCACTACATCGTGCTCGGGGATGGAAGCGACGAGTGGCTGGTCGTGCTCTGCAGCCAGGGTGACCGGGCATATCCTGCCCCGCTCGCACATCGGACAGTTGTCGAGGAGGCTGACGTGGAACGGGTAATCCAAGAACTCGCCGAAGAGAGCAACGACCTCATCGAACCCCCGGAGGGGGAGCACTGATGGAGACGCTTCGACTGGCGCGAGCCACCCATCAGCTCCTCGAACGTGGTGTCGAGGCGCTCGAGAAAATCGGGCGTGAACTGGAGCGATACAACGACCGACAGGAGCGCACCGACGACACCGACTCGTGACCGAAACTCACTCTCTAGACCAAACACGGAGTACCGGCTTCCAATATACGCCTACCCCCGAGGGGTGCTCGTGTCCCATCCATCGGGAGCGGCAGCCGGTCACGGCGCCGCTCGGTTTGCGGTTCGCAGATCGCGTCCATATCGAATCGATCCCGCGCCATGTCGCCGGCGCGATCTACGAAGCGCATCACTCCTATATGGACGATATCCCCCGGACGAATCTCGTCCATCACGGACTCTGTTACCAGGACCAGCTACTAGGTGCGATTACGTGGCGCTATCCGCTGATTTGCTCGCTGGAGTACGACGGGACGCGATTCGAGGGTGACGAAATCGTCGAGGCAGCACGGATTTGCATCGGCGTCGATTTCCCCAATCTCGCCTCTGCCGCCCTCGCCCGGTCGATGGAACGATTCGTGCGTCGGCACGGCCAGCGACGAGGCGTTCGGCTCCTGCTGACGTTCGTGCGGGCCGACTTCGACGGCTCGATGATCAAAGCGCTCAGAGACAAGGGCTGGCACTGTGCCGGTAAAACGGACCCCGGCTAAGCGGGAAATCGCCCCGATAAGCAGATCCGAGAGCAGCCGAAGTGGCGGTTTCTCTGCGAAGTCCCAGCTGAGTCCGACCGGGAACAGGCCTCTCTCGGGAGGTGGTCCCTGTGACCACGAATGCCAGTCTCGATGAATTCGGAGCGGAGGCTGATTCGGACAACCAGCCGGAGCGCGATCTATCAGTGGTCAAGCGCCTGCTGGACCCGATATCGCCGGACCTCGGGCTACGACTCATTCCCGGCCAGGGTGATCCGGTGTATCTCCAAAACAGAGGAACTGAACGCTACCTGTTCCGGGACGCCCACGAGCGGTGGTTCATCCTCCAGCCCTCGGCCAAGGAGTCAGTCGACGACTTCGTTCGCTGGGTGTATCTCCCCGAGGGCAAGCCCGCCGAGATCGCTCGAACAGCGATCCGTCAACGGACGATTCTCGGCTACAGGTACGTTCAGCGGAGTGAGGCTCCCGACCCGGTCGCAACGACTGTGACAGCGATGTATGTCAGTGAGCCCTGGCCCGACGATGTCTACGAGTGTGGTTCCTGTGGTGAGCTGTTTGACGAACCTCAGATCCACGCTGTTCATTGTTGGAAAGAACACTTCTGGATTCCAAATCCCAAGCAGATTCGCCGTGTGCGAAGAAAATAACAGATGATTGTTATTTAATGACCAATCTCTATATTGTATGAATTTGTTTGTTATAATATGGCGACAAGGATGGCCACCCGACTCGAGGACTACTTCGAGCAACGAACGGACGGGAAGCTCCGTAGCATCGTGAAATATGAGGAGAGTTCCTACGAGATTATCCACATCAGGGATGATGTTGCCGAGCAATATACGCCGGACGAGCTTGAATCGGCAATCGATGAGTCCCGGATGGAATCGTTAGCTGCCCCAATATATGAGAACACGTTCTCAGAAGGCCACGGACAGCTCACGTGCCTTGTACAGTGCTTCGAGAATGTTATTGAGATGAATTTCGTTCTCAACGATGGGATTGGGGCCGCAGTCGCTCTTGATGCTGAAGCCATGGGTGATGCTCACGGGCTTGTAGCTGAGGCAAGGCAGATCGTCCTCGAAGAGCGAGAGTAGTCGCCGATACTAGGCCATCCAGCCACATTTTGAGAGGTTCTTCACGTCTATCGGCGACGGTTGATTAACCAACGAATTCCGAGGAGCCAGAGTGAGTGTTGGTTAAGTGGTGTTGTTGTTGCGCCCGGGAGAGGGGCGCAGGGCGCGCGACGATTCAGTCGCACGACGACGAGGATTCCTGAAGTGAGGTGACCGAAATGAAAGATCCAGAGTCCAGAACCATCTTCGCTGGCGTCGATGGACGTACCGACACCGAACTACCAGAGTGGTACCGAGAGCGACACGGGGATGCAGACCCTGTGACCTTCGCCGAGGCGGTTCGTGATCTTCCGCAGGCCGTCGAGACGACCGTGGCGTACCAGAATCCGTACACCGACGAGTGGGTCGAGACGGAGCGGTTCAACGCGCTCGTCGAGCCGAGTCGGGCTCGGGAGCAGGCCCTAGATGAGGACGCGGAGACGGACCCGTTGTTCCACGTTCCCACTGACAGCTACTCGATCATCAACCCGGTCGACGTCTACGGGCCGCTGGAGGAGGTCCTCCGCGAGGAGACCATCGACGGGACCCCGCTGGGCGAGGTGATGTTCGGCGAGATTCGGCGCTACCGGGGCGGCGGCGAAGTCCATATGGACATCATGTTCGACGGCCTCGAGGTGCGCCTTCCCGGTCGGTCGGACCCGATTACGATGGGCGTCACGTCGGGCTACGACTTCTTCGGCGAGCACGCTGTCTACGTGGAGGGGTTCGCTCAGGATGGCTACTGCTCGAACACGATGCGCTCGCTCACCGACAAGGAGGTTATCAAGCACGTCGGCGACGTGCGAAACTTCCGCACCTGGTGGGAGGAACTCCTCGCACAGGTCGAACTTGTCGCTGATGATCTCTTCGAGTTCATCCGGGACGCTCAGGATATCGACCTCAATTTCTCTGAGCTTCCGTTCACCGTCACAGAGTTCTACACTCTGCTGGGCTTCCCGGACTACCTGGCCGAGCGTGCCGCCGGCGATGTAGAAGCCAATGCGGCGTCCCCCTTCGAGATCGATATGTGGACGCTGCATTCCGGCGCGACGTACGCCCTCACCCACTTCTTCCAAGGGAAAGAGGGGGCATCCCTCGATCAGTACGTCCGCATTGCCAACGACATCCTGTTCAACCCGGAAGGCACGATCGAGCGCGTTGAGCAGGCGTACGAGCAGCAGCTAGAGGCGGACGGTGACGACGGGTCGCAAGCCTCGCTGGCCGGCGAACGAGCGCTGGCGAGCATCGAGCGCGTCAGCGACGACCTGCAGGAGAAAGTCGAGCAGTTCGAAGAACGTGAGGACGCGTTGCGTGAGCGGTTCCAAGAGGCGATGGCCTGACGCCGCGTCGGTGATGTAGTCGTCTGTTCTGTTTTTCTCGCCCTGGATGGGTGGAGGGCTACCGAGATGGAACAGTCCACGATTAGCGACGGGAGTGACGACGAATTCCCACCTGAGAAGCGTCTTGAAGCACCGAATTACCGATTGATCAAGGCCGGTATCGCGACGATCCCGGATATGGAAACCCTCCAAGAGTGTGTTGCCTACGAGAACGCCCACCAGAATCGGACGCAGATCCTGCGCCGGCTCAAGTGGAAGGCTGAAGAGCTACGTGAGGACGAAGAGTAAGCTCTGTTCTTAACCAACACACTCCGCGTTATTTCCCTATTGTTGGTTAACAGGCTGTGCCTCCGTTTTTCGGGCCCCTGAGAGGGTGCGGGGCAGCCAGCAGCGGCGGAAGACACGAACGAGAACGCGACGGAGTAAGTATGATGACCGACTCTGAGCCCTCTATGACGTTCGTGAGCGCACCGAGAACCCTGCGATCCACCGGTCGATGATGTCGTCGAACTCATCCTCGAGCGGGCGGAGAACTCACGAGAGGACCACCAAGACGCCCACTTGGACGACGCGATGGCGACTGTCGTCGACAAATATGGCTCGGAGACCGTCCGCACCGTTATCCAGCGCGTGCTCGTCGACGCCTATCCGTTTCGAACTGCGACGGCGGATCTCGACGTCGAGGACCTCTTCCCGGAGTCGTTCGGTGACGAACTTCGAGATGCAGGTCTTGCCGGCGCCGCTGGGTCCAGTAACGATGGCGGTGTCGGCGGGTTCCCCGTTCGTGATTGTTTCGAGGACACTGGAGAGGTGATTGACTTCGGCGTTGCGATGTTCGACTTCTCAAGGGACGAATCCGGCGCGGAGGACGCGAGCATCACGGATCATCGTACTGGCGACTTCTGGCTCAGCATACAAAACTGTACTCGGGTCGTTTCCGGAAACACTGATTACGGCTACATCCTACGACTTTCCGGAACCTGTGGTGAGTTCCTACGCCTCATGGTCGATGTAGTCCGCTTCCCATTCAGTTCGCGCTACAATTTCACGGCCCCCTCGGCGAGTCAATTCGTACGCGTTCGTTCGGCGGTCTTTCTGGCTTTTCTCGACTAAGCCCTTCTCCACGAGGGTATCGAGATTCGGATACAGCCGCCCGTGGTGGATCTCTTGTTCGTAGTAGTCCTCGAGCTCTTCTTTAACTGCGAGGCCGTGGGGCTCATCTAGGCCGGCTACCACATACAGCAGATCTCGCTGAAAACCTGTTAAGTCGTACATGGAATTTGTTATCTATCGAATCGATATAATAATACTGGAAACGTATCTTAACTGTGGCCCAATGGGCCCGCTACAGCTTCTTTTTCAGAACAATTGAGTCATCGTCGTTACACTATTTGTGTCGTATGGACCGATGGTGCCAACAGCTGCTGCGCCCGCCATATTACCGATTCTCACTAACCTGGGAAGATCGGCGACGCCGTCGTATCGTTCCGCAAGGTGCCCCCAACAAACGCATCACCGGTGCCTGCAGTGGTAGCGACTGTCGCCGCTGGTGACGTGGCAGTCACACGTTCTAGAATTTTGCGGTCTTCCACTAGTATCGCTGTCGTCTACCCGGCGCTTTCTGGGTGCCGATGCGAGTTCATCGAGGACGTTCCACGTTGACTGGTTGGTGTCGGTGGGATCCACTCATTCATCGGAACTGCGGTGTCCGCGGTGGTGGGCCGATCCCGGCTATGAGTAAGATCGAGATGGGTCTCAGTCCACCGTGGGTACCAGCGCGTGAGTGCGCGCTGAAGCCGCGGGATCGCAACGAGATGCACGTTAAACCTGTTCGCGAGGATGGCGATCGCCACGAGTGCCCGGACGTCGGTTCGGCGGTCGGTCAGTTCTGCCCACGCCGGCCCATCCGGCACCAGGGTGATCGCTCGTGGCGTGGGATCGAGTTCGCGATGGAGCGCGACCGGGCCCTTCGGGAGCGCACCAAACCAACCTTGATCGCGCTGCGGCCGGTGCCGACTGACTCGCCCGTCTCGATCAACGATTCCTGACGCTGCTGGTGATACGTCGAGTCGGTTGATCGGTCGGTATCAGCCATCGCAAGCTCAATGATTTCATTGCGAGCCGAGGGTTCGTCATCTCGGAAACGGTGTCTATACGATCACAGATGATGGTGAGGCGTACCTTGAAGGTCGACTCGGCACTGAAAACTGGCACTACATTGACGACGACGCTAGCGGGGTCAACGCATCCGATTCTGGCGATGTTCACGGGGAGTCCAACGGAGGCGCGAGCTGAATGCGGTCCTTCGTGCCGTGGATGACCCAGCTTGACAAGCGGATCCTCGAACAGCTCGCTAGGGGAGGCGACGCCGACGCTTGGGAGATCGGCTTCGACCTCACCAGCACCGTGAGCCCGGCCGAGTTACCGAGCGCTGTAAGGTGTTGATCGACGCCAGGCTCGTTGAGCGAGGGGGACCGTAATCTCGGATTCGGTCGGTACGAGACCTACTGGTCGATCACGACATGGGGGCGGTAGTATCTGGCTGAAGAAGTCGATCCGGGGTTGGATGCGCCGCTTCCGAGTCCATGGCCGCCACATGCGACGAGGCCCGACTGGTGGGCAGGATCTAAACACCACACTGAATACGGGGTTTGGGAAAATTTCAGCATCTATCTCGGAGAATGAATAGATATATGTGTCTGACCAAATGATAATTGCTAAGGTAGACTGATGTATGGAATCGGCGTTGACAACACTTTGGTGTCGTTCGGAGATATTACACTAGATACTCTGCGAACAGCCGTCGATTCCTGTATTAACGAGGATAGCCGAGGAAAGGTTCGGTTCAAATCTGTCGTTTCATACGACGACCCACTAGATACCCTTGAGCGATTGAACGGTCAGTTACAGGATACTGATCTAATTATTGAGTCGTATCAAGATCACTACCATGTTAAGCTAGAGAGGGTTATCCGACGAGCCGATATAGAAGGTGGACAACGAACTGTCACCGGAGAACTTGGACTCTTCCAAAGCGGAGAAACAGATATCTGGGTAGCGGTAACCGGGAATGGACCAGATTTCTATAAACGAGGACTCATTTGGCTAATCAAGCGTTCTGAGCCGGAAATTTACAACTTCTTTGTTAACTCGAAAGGACTGCGAAATACACTTGAGCAGTTAGAAGACTCAATTTCGTCAGACTTTCAGATATACGCACAGAAGGCAATCGCTTACTCCCACACCGAGGAAGGAAATATTTCGTACGAGACTCGCCCATTTCGGGAGAGTTTTGACTTAGCTGATGACGATGATCGGTACGTTGACAAAATCAAATTTGATGTAAGGAGTGATGATCGGCTTCTTTTATCCGGTTTTATGAGCCGTGATGGTCAACTCAAACTTCTCGGAGGAAGTGTAAATTCATTTTTCGATACGGTGATCCCACTATACACTGAGGAAGGACAAAATATTGCTAATGTCGTCAAAGACAAGCAACGATCCGATCAGACCGGTGAGGTTCAACCTATTGAGCTGGAATTTGACGATCCCGTTTTCCAAAGTGTTGACGATAATCAGAGGCTAATCCAAGCACTAGAGGATCTTACCAATTCTAGTGTGACTGTCTATCATAATAATCCGTACGCGCACGTATCAGTCCTTGATTTTATTGATGGATCCTCTTGTGATGTCTTCATCACAGAACCGAGCCGTATTTCGCTCGTTCCCAGTTACAACGGCTCTCCTAACTCTTTGATGAGAATTTCGGACAAATTATCTCGCGAGCTAAATGAGGGCTCAATATCATCAACTGGACAAGCCGGTTACGAATTTTCTGACTTTTTCGCATAATGGAAGGGAACTGCCAGCGAAAACACCGACGTGTATTCCAAGTCTATGATCAGGCAGTAGACATTGTTTCTTGCTGGCAATCATTTGCAAAACACAGCTATTCAGAGTATTTTGAGGACTACTATTTTGATCGTTTTCCAAGTATATCACAGCCTGAAGGAGACGATCTCACCCCAGATTTTAGTATATACTTTAGTAGTTCGTACGGAATCATCGGTGAAATAAAACGGACGTTCCCTGATGACGATCGGGCATTCAAAAATACACTACGACAACTAGCAAAGTATGATAACGACCTACCACTTCAAACAACCTCAGGGAGTGAACGAGTGCCAGGATGTTGTGATATTCTTCTACTTCTTTCTGGAAGTGATGCGCCACAGATAGGAACACGGATACAAGAACTCCGCAATGAAGGAGAAATCACGTTTGAGAACAACTTGGTTGTTCTTCGATATCAGTATAACACCACCGCTGATTTGTCTCGGTATGAGTTTCAGCGTGTTCCAGTAGCACCCGATGAATTTCGAGATAGTGTCACCAGTGTGAGCGAGGAGGAGACTCTTGAACATACTATGGGCGAAGAAGGTCAGTATCAAACGATGAAGAGCTACCCTCATCACTTCACTCCAACTAAGGTGAAAAAACCAATATGTAATGATGAGCCACCTGCGGTATATTTGGCTACGATTCTGTGGCACAAGATCTTCCCCAACTACCTATCTGATAGTGAATTTCGTGAATGGCGAGAAGGAACAGCACAAAAGACAGTTCCAATACAAACGTCAGTCTCGGAGGTAACGCGAGAGTTCGATCAGTACCTCATGAATGGTACTGTCAGAGAAAACTGGATCCGTGAGTCGCTAGAATTCCTTGATGTTGCTAACCTCGCGCGTGATACGGACTCAGGTTATGAAATCAAATTTCGAGGAATTGTTCGGTCGGTCGGAAGTGACAACCATCAAGAAAGCGCCCAAGATCTTGATCAAATAAAAGAACTTGCGACGATATTTATTGATAGGTACTGTGAATATTCTGATGAGCGTCAAGTCAGGGAGGGTCAAGCATCTATTGATGAGTTCGCTAACTAGACCCCCAATAGTGGTTCAAAATCTATCTCTCAAAATCAGAGATGCTCGCTAATTAATCACCTCCTCGACGATCTCGATCTCCTCTTCGGTCAGTCCGTACAGTTCGTAGACGATCTCGTCGATAAGCTGGTCCGTCTGCTCAATCTTCGCGTTGAACTCCTCGACACGCTCGTTCGTCTCCAGGTAGTTCTCCAGATCGTCGGCCACGTCGTCGACAACCGGCAATTCAATCGTCTTCAGCCGATCAACGAGCAAGTTCCTCTTCGTTGCCGTCTCAAATATTCAAAATTGAATTCACGGCATACACCTACAGCCAGGCCGTTCAGTTGTCGTCGGTGTCCTCAGCGTCGTCGTTGTCTCGCTGGCGACCTTTCGAGACCCGCTCGCCGCCACTGAGGAGGCTCTCACGCGCCTCCTCACGGTCAGATTGTTCCTCACTTTCTGTGCTCATACGTCCAGTTTATACAGTCATGTGTATAACTGTTGGGTCAACGCCACTCTAGAAGATCGTCGATCGCTCGACGGACTTGCGTGACCAGTCCGGACACCCAGACGACTCCGCCGAGCAGTACGATCGATGAAAGCCTGAGCCAGATCGGAACGGATCCCGAGATACCGTGATAGAGTCCCAGCACGAACGAGACAATCGCCGAGACGATCAGAACGATCGTCAACTGAATCATCGGGATATTCCGGAGGTTCGTACTTCGGTTGAAATTGATTCGCATGATGTAGTTCTGCACGAGCAACTCTTCGGTCTCTTCCTGTGTGAATCCGGCCTTGAGCAGTCCCGTGAGATTCTCGGAACTCACACCGACATCGAGTTCCGACGCGGTGTACGTCATCGCCGCAAAGGCTGTCGAAAGGACCAACGAACCGAGTCCGATCTCCGTATAAACGTTTACGAACGGCTCGATGTTTTCAACCCCCGTCTCGGAGCCGGGACCGACCTGTATCGCGATGGACAGCACAGAGATGAGAATTCCAATCAGCGCGACGTTTAGCCGGAGTATCTTACTCGCCTTCGTATCGATGTCGTTGAGCGTTTCACGCTGTGCATCGACAGTTTCGCGAGCCTCCGAGCGCAACTCGGAGAGCTGCCTTGGGTCGCCGTCGAAGTCCACATCTTTGAGTTCCTCGCGTAACTCATCCGGATCGCGGCTCGCCATCGTCAGTTAACCGCCTCTTCAACGATCTCGACCGCCTCCGCCGCCGTGACCTCCGAGGCCGGCTTCCACACCTGGCCGCCGTCCGCCGAGACCGCCGCGACGCCCTCCGCGTCCGCGATCCGGAACTCGTGTTCGAGCAGCCCCTCGTAGATCGACCCGAGGTGCCGCGTGTCCAGGTCCGCGTAGTCGGCCGGCACGTGCTCGCCCTCCTCGTTCTCGGTGGTCGACAGCCAGTAGACCACCTCCGCGATGTACGGGTCCTTCACTTCGTACTCGGTGAGGAACGCGTGGTCCTCGCGGCTAAACAGCCCCCCGTTGTACGGCGGGATGTCAAGGTCCTCCTCGCCCTCATCGATCAGCTCGAACAGCTCCGAGAGTCGCCCCCAGATGGAGGTCGAGAATCGGCTGTACTCCTCGGTGAACGCCTCGCCGGACTCGACGTCCATGCCCTCGACGTCGTCGAGAATCTCTTCGCGCTTCGCTTCGAGGCTGAAGTACTCGTGGTACTCCTCGCTCGCGTCCGGGTCGTCGGGGTCGATCAGCCCGCGTGATTCGGCGTAGAGGACGAACATCAAGCGATAGAGGAGGACCAGCGACTGCTCTTTCAGCTCGTCGCGGTCCACGTCGCCGTCTTCGCCGACGTCGAGGTCGTTCGACTCGACGAACCCCTTCCCGAGGACTCGCAGCGCCCGGAAGACGTTGTCTTGGAGGTCCTCACCGAGTTCCTGTGCGGCCGTCTCTGACTCGGTCCAGACGTCGTCGAGGAACGAGCTGCTCGCGTGCTCGACGAACGCCTCCGGCCGGAAGAACGCGAAGAAGTACTTGAACGCCTCCAGGTCCCCGCTCTCTAAGATCTCCGGCAGGTCGACCTCGTAGTAGGTCTGCGTCTCGTAGTCCTTCGTCCCGTAGAGCCGCCACTTCTTCCCGTCGGTGAGCACGCCCCACTTCAGGTCGCTCGGCGTCCGTTCGAGGTAGTACTTGATCTGGTGTGAGGCGTCGCGGTAGGAGCGCTGCTCTGCGAAGCGCTGCTCAAAGTCGGCGTCCCACTGCTTGGCTTCGAGGATCGCCGACGCCTGCGAGAACAGTCCCTCGTGGTCGCCGTCAAGGGCTCGCTTCGCCCCTTCCCGACGGACGTCGTCGTTCTCGAAGAGCAGCCGGTCGACGTAGCCGCCGCCGTCCGGAAGCGTCACCTCGGAGCTCGTTCCGTGCCCGAGAATGTCGACGACTTCG
The DNA here is from genome assembly GCF_059752555.1 of Halorubrum sp. B52. NCBI lineage: Archaea > Methanobacteriati > Methanobacteriota > Halobacteria > Halobacteriales > Haloferacaceae > Halorubrum > Halorubrum sp. B52. The sequence goes on from NZ_MWTG01000018.1 coordinate 506,349, forward strand.
GCGATCCACGTGTCGATCAGTTCGTCTTCGTTGTAGGAGGGGAGGAGGGTGCCTTCCTTCTCCCAGAGATCGTGTATCTGCTTGAAGGCCTCCTCGGCCTCCTCGTCGCAGTCCCACGCGTCGAGATCGGCGACGCGCTCGTCGAGATAGTAGCCAGAGAAGAGGTTGGAGTTCCGATAGGGACCACTTCCAAGCGTCGCTTGGCTCATGTGATACTATTTCCACATTTCACGGGCTACAAATAGATGACGGAGAGGCCACGGAGATGCGGCGAAAATGCAGCCTGGTCATTCGCTCTAATTGGTCATTGATCCGACAAACCCATAATTAACTACGATGGCCTACTTTTCACCGGTTTTATTTATGTTATCTGAAAATCACATTTGTGAATGTCCCCATATCGCGACGCAGGTTCCTCCGAATGGCCGGCGTAGCCGGAGCAGCCAGCCTCAGTGGGTGCTCACATACCGGTGAAAAGGGAATTGGAACTGAGAGGTCGGCCCCGACCGGTGTCCCGATGTTCCGGTATAATCCAGCCCGGACGGGGGGATCACTGGACACAACCGGCCCGACCAACTCGGTCACCGAACAGTGGGTCGTCCAGACTCCGGGGGGGATCGGGTATTCGCTTGCAGTCTTCGATGACACCGTTTACGCCGGGAGCAACGACGGGGTGGTTTCCACTTTCGCTACAAGCGATGGTACTGAACGGTGGTCAGTCAAGGTCGACGGGCAGATCGGCTGGCCACCGGCGATCGTTGACGACACCGTCTACGTCAGCTGTGGCGGCGGAACGATCTGTGCACTGGCTGCCAGCGACGGGGCCGAACACTGGCGCTTCGAGACCGGCAAACAGGTGGCTCCGGCTCCGGCAGTAGTCGACGGCACTGTCTACATCGGGGGTGTCGGGGACGGTGAGGGGCAGCTCTACGCGCTGGACGCCACCGACGGCACCGAGCGGTGGTCTTTCGAGATGGGGTTCAACGCGTACGCGTCGCCAGCGATCGTCGACAGCACCGTGTACATCGGTGGGAAAAGCGCCTATGCGCTCGACGCCGCTGACGGTACTGAACAGTGGACCCACGAGCTCAACTATGCGGACAGCGCGACGCCGACGGTGGCCGACGGCACCGTCTACCTCAAACACGGCAAAAGAGCCTGGGCACTGAACGCTGCCGATGGGACCGAGCAGTGGTCGTTCGAACCGAAAGACCCCATAGACAGGATCGGGACGGGACCGCTAGCGGTACTGAACGAGACCGTCTATATCGGGGGTGACGATACCGTTTACGCGCTCGCTGCGGATGAGGGTGCCGAGCAGTGGTCTTTCGAGGTGGCTGATAGCGTCGGATCCTCGCCCGCAGTGACCACTGATGCGGTCTACCTCGGTGGGAACGACGGTACGGTGTACGCACTCGCTACGAGCGACGGCACCGAACAGCGGCGCTTCGAGGCGAGTAGTTGGGTGTCGTCCGTGGTGGTCGTCGACGGGACCGTCTACGCTGGCACTGCTGACGGAGCTATCCACGCACTCACCGCTGAGTGACGGTCCGTTCGAGCGGGAACTCATATACTGCTCCGCTGAACTTCTGTACCTCGCATCCAGTTTCTGTTACGATGTGAATTGACTGGTCTGCTTTTTTGAATCCGATGATGGCGTGGGGATCACTGTTTAAGCGCTTGTTCGAGGTTGTAGACTGTGGCGGTCATCACAAGTTCGCGGAACTCGCGGTACCATGCACGAGGGTGGACAGCGGGGCCGAATCGACCCTTGATGGCCGAAAAAGTGGTCTCGGCCATCCAGCGCTGGCCGTATCGCTCGCTGTCCAATCGTGCGTTGTGTGCGTGATCGTACGCAGCGAACAGCCGATGGCGCAGCAAGGGCCGGACGCCCATCGTCGTCCAAAACAGCGACGTGCGACTCATCTTTATGAAGGTCGATTCCCAGGTAGTACATGGTTCCTGTGGAGCGGTTTGTGCGTGAAGGGAGCCACACCTATTCGGCCTCCCATGAGAGTGCGTCCTTGGCAGGTAGGCCAATCAGAGCCACGCGTTCTGAGACGCTGTTGAATCATCGGCCTTTGACCACCCCAGCACCTCTTCACGCACGCTGGGGACTTAGCCGGCTTTCATCCCATCAGAGCAGACCACGCCAATTGGCACCAGTATCGATTCGTATGCTCTCCGGAGCGTTGTGGACGCTGAAGCCCGTCGATTCGCGTTGATTCGCGGTCACGATCTAGTATTTATATGTGTCCGCGGCCGGTAGAACCGGATAGCATGGGCCGGATCGTGGTGTTTTGCGTCTGCATTGTGGTCCTTATCGGACCGCTCACCGCCCTCACTGTAATCGACTCATCACGCTCTACTGGTGACTTCGCCTTTGAGCCCGTTGAAAATCAAATTTCTACCGATGCTGGTGTTTCCTCGGAGACTGGTAATGCGGAGAATAATTCATCTGAAACAGCCACCAAACCTGGTGCCCAGTTTGTCGGAGTAATCGGCACGCACCGTGAGCAGCACGAGGATGAGGTTTCTGCACAGCGGGTTGATGTTCGGATTTCTAGAGCAGACTCTCCCGAAGAGAAAGCCGAGATCGTCGCTGCCATTCACCAACAGAACCAACAACGGCTCGACAGACTTGCCGAAAGCAAACAGGAGCTGAGACGGTCCCACCAAAACGGTACGATCACCGACAGCGAATTTCGGGCCCGTAGTGCTGTCCTCGACGTCGAACTTCGATCCGTCGAACGGACGGCGACCCAACTTGAGCGTGTTGCAGATGATCTCTCGTTCTTGCTTCTCATTGAGGTAGGCGTCGAGTTAGAGGCGATCCACGATGTCCAGACCAGAGCGCAGGAACTCCAAGGAACGAAACTCTTTGTCATCGCTCCCAGTTTCACCCGTGTCTCGAACGACTCCGCTACAGAGTCTCCTACGTCTGACGATACCGGAAGTGACAATGAAACTAGTATAGATAAAAATGTAAGTACAAACGTAAGCACAGCCATTACAGACGCCGAAGCTGAGGTGCAAACGGCTCGCGAGCAGGTCGAGCAAGCGAACCAAACAATTGAAGCAACCCTCGTTACAGAGACAGCCACCGATTTACTCGATCAAGCTCAACATAACCTAAGTGTAGCCGAACAAAAATTGGTCGATGCGCAGGAGGCTGAAAACGAACAAAAAACGATCGAGCTCGCGAATGAAGCCATAAACTCCGCCCGTACAGCTACCGAACAGGCGGAGGCGGCAATTGAAGAGGCTACGAAGGCGTGAAATCTTTGGTCTGCTGCTTGGCTGGTGGATGTGTATTTTTATTGAATTATGCCGAGAGTCTCCTGATGCATTCCTCCAATCGTCGGTAGAGCGTACATCCTGACCCAATTGATCGAGTACTGTCGCAGATAAGAAGCAGATGAAACTATCTCTTCAATCGCTGTCACCGTAGAACGGAAGGGCTTTTTTTAGGGGCAGAGAAGGAATCTCGAACCACTCATGTTGCGAGGTCTACTAAGACGGGGATTCCCACTCGCCGTCTCACTTCTTTTATTCATTGTGATTCTTACTAGTGGTCTGGCCGGTGCTGATCCTGCTTCTCCGAGCAAAGTAGCCGACAACACGTCGCCACAATCCGTGTATGGCGTTCAGATCGATCCGGATAACGTCTTGCTGCAGGTTGACCTTCGTCCCGATGGATCTGGCGAATGGCGGGTTGAATACCGCATTCGCCTCGACGATGAGAACAGTACCGAGGCTTTCGAGCGCCACCGTGAGCAGATCGAATCGGACCCAGACACCTATCGCGAGCGGTTTGCGACAGATATGCGGGCGACGATCAATAACGCAGAGAATGCGACAGGGCGTGAGATGTCACTCGAAAACGTCACGATCGACGTCACGCGCGAGCGACTGCCCCAAGATTACGGTATTATAGTCTATACGTTCGAGTGGAACGGGTTTGCTTCGACAACCGGTTCGACGATCGAGGCGGGTGATGCACTGGAGGGCATCTTTCTTGATAGTGAGACGACACTGATCGTCACGTGGCCTGCGGAGTACCACCGTGAGACCGTCTCGCCGCCTCCACATGATGTCCGTGATCGAGGTATCGTCTGGTCTGGATCGATGCATTTTGCTGTGGATGAACCGCGTATCGTCGTTTCTCAGGGGGAGACTGCGACGACGCCGGTGACCGGTGGTGAGCAAGGCGATACGACAGGTGCTGGATCAACCAACGGTTCAGATGGGGACGGACCGCTTACTGGAGATGGTCGACAGCTCTTGCTCCCAGTATTGATCGGAGTAATCGTTGTTCTTCTCAGTGGCTTGGGCGGTGCCGTCTATCTCGGATTCATCGACCTGCCGTTTGGGGCAGGGCCTACTGCTTCGGCCGGGATCGACTCGATCTCTGACTTGATGAGTAATGAGGAACAGGTTCAGAACCTCCTTGAGGAACACGGTGGTCGTCTGAAACAACAGGAGGTTGCTGCCCAACTCGACTGGACCGACGCCAAGACGAGCAAAGTCATCAGGCAGATGCGTGATGATGGATCTATCGAGACGTTCCGGATCGGACGCGAAAATGTGGTCACACTACCGGATACCGAATTGGATGAGTAATTGTATATAAATCTATCGCCTGTTTTGGTCGGGGACAATCCAATTATTCGTAAAAATCGGCAGACCGAATCGGGGTTCTATTCGCGTTAATCGTGCGAAATTCACGTTGTTTCAGGGTCTGGATCGACCATTTATATACCACACAGGGACGTCAGAACCGACTGCAATGTTCGCCAACAAACTCGCAGCGTCCGTGCTGTCGGTGCTGCTGGTGGCGTCCGTCCTCGGGCCCGCCGCGACAGTAGCATCGGCCGGGACGGCCACGTCTAGCCAGCAACAGGCATACGCAGGCACACACGTATCGTTCGATACAACGAGTAATGCTGTCGTCGACTACGCGGTCGACGGCGAGACGGTGATGGAGTCGATGAAGGTACAATCGAAAAGCGAGGCACAGAGCCGCGGTGACGTGTCCGTAGGGGTCGGCCTAAACGCGGTCACGGACATCAGTGGGGCCGGGGTCTCGGTCGATTCGGAAAGCGAGACCAGTGCCGAGATGTCTGCAGAGAGCGGTGCTGAACTCCACGCGCACGACAACGATCGTGGCGTACTGGTCGTTCGCGCTGGAGACAACAGTCAGTACGTGACTGCCAACCTGTCTAACTCCGCGCAGGCCGAAAGCGAGGGCAACAATAGGGTTGTGGTGACCCGCGACGACGGCACGCAGGGTGTCTTCATCGTCGTAGGTGACGGTGAGGTCAGGGTGAACGACCAAGGGAACGTTTCCGCGGAACTCGAGGAAGACAGCCAACTCGTCTTCCGCACCTACACCGAAGGGCGTGACGACGAGGACGCCCAACAGGAGCAGCTGATCGCTGACGGCAAGGCGGCGGCCGAAGTGTACGTGATGCAGGACGGCGGTGCAATCGTCGCGGATACCGTCAACTACAGCCAGGAGACGACGGTCAACGTTACCGAAAAGAGCGAAGGGCGGGTCGCGATGACCGCCAAGCGCGCGGAACACGAGGGCAAGGTCGTCATCACGACCGTCTCGGACGAAGTCGTTCAATCGTCGGATGACCTCCAGGTGAGTGTCGACGGTGAGGCCGCCGCTCGGGCGTCCTCCTATAGCGACCTCCAGAGTGCGATCGGGAGTGACACGTCGAAGTTCCTCGTCCGCCAGCAGTCCAGTGCGCAGGGGAGTGCTGACGTGCTCGTCGCCGTCAATCACTTCTCCACCCGGGAGATCGAGTTTACTTCGACGAGTGGCGCGCAAGCAGAGGGCTACGCGGGCACCCACACGTCGTTCGAGGCGTCGGACAACGCTGTCCTCGACTACGCAGTCGACGGCGAGACGATGATGGAATCGGTGAAGGTGCAATCGCAGAGCCAGGCCCAAAGCCAGAGTGGGATTGACGTCGGGACGGAGCTGTCTGCCGTCACGGACTTCACGGGGGCAGCCCTGTCTGTGGACGCCAAGACCGAAACGAGCGCGACAGTGACAACCGACAGCGGTGCGCAGTTACAAGCACACGACAACCCGCGTGGGATTCTCGTCGTCCAATCCGGTGACGAAGCTCAGTACGTGTCAGTCAACGTTTCTGCAAGCTCACAGACAGAGATCGAGAGTGACCAGCGCGTCGTCGTCACGTCCGAGGACGGCACCAAGGGGACGTTCATCGTCGTCGGTGACGGGGAAGTCACGGTCAACGACCAGGGCAACGTGACGGCCGATCTCAGTGAGAACAGCCAGCTGGTCTTCCGGTCGTACGCAGACGACCGTGATGACGAGGACCAGCAGCAGGAACAGCTGATCGCTGACGGGACGGCCGCCGCCGAAGTGTATGTGATGCAGAAGACCGAGGGGAGTAGCGAAACCGTTGCCGATGTCGTCCAGTACGGCGAGGATACGACTGTCGAAGTGACCCAGCAGAGTGAGGGTACCGTGAAGATGACCGCCGAGCGCTCTGAGCAGCAGGGCAAGATCATCATCACGTCGATCCCGGATGCAGTCATCAGTTCGACTGACGATATACAGGTCACCGTCGACGGTGAGGCTGCCGCTCAAGCGTCCTCCTACAGTGACCTCGAAAGTGCCGCCAACAACGGTGAAACGTCAAAGTTCCTCGTCCGCCAGCAGTCGAGTGGTGACGCCAATGCGGACGTTCTCGTCGCTTTGAATCACTTCTCCACACGGGAAGTCACGATGGAGGAGAGTAGCTCGGACGACAGTGGAAGTGACGGTGACACGACGAGTAGCGATGGAAGCGGCGGTGATGGGGAGAATGAAGATCAGACCAGTGCCCAAGCGCCAGGGTTCGGCATCGGTGTTGCACTCGTCGCACTGATCGGTGTTGCGTTATACGCCCACCGGCGACACTAACGTCCGTTTTCTCTTTTTTGGCGAGTATACCCTGACCTCACGCATGTGAGCATGTCACTCCTGGCGAACGCTGGGAATCCCGCCGTCGTCTGTTTCTATGGTCTCGTTGTCGGACGGCGTCGTCTCCGTAGTAGTGGGTGTAGCCGTGTCTGACCTGGCTGTAGTCGTCGTAGAGCTGCCGTTTTCCGTCGAATCTTAGCTCCCGCCTGACTGGAAGATTTCTGTCTCGATCTCCTTCGTGTAGGTCAATTCGTCGAGCGGGACGCGAATCGTATTCCCCGTGGGGAGTTCGATTCGGGCGTAGAAATCAATCCGCAATTGCGTCACTTGGTCGTTCCGGAGGTGGGAGACCCACCACTCGTCGAGTTTCTCGTTCTGAATGATGGTTGTCGCCCCGACCGTTTCTTGTGACTGTCCGGAGATGATGTGTGGCTCGTCGGTCGTTCCCTCCCCGACACTGATGTTGTTCATCGTGATATCGTAGCCGATCTCGGTGACCGTGTAGGGTGTCGTCTTGGGGTTATACATCGTGAACTGCATATTGATCGGTGTTTCAGCCTCTGTCGTCTCGCCCCACGAGGCACTCGTCTGATTGATGTAGAGGACCGGATCGGAAACGACCGGCTGATTTGCGTTTACGGGCCGTGTCTCCGTCGAGTTGAACTGACTGATGATATCCGTATTGATTTCCTGACTGTGGGGAACGGTAGTGGACTGGCCGATTAGTGACGAATGCACACGAGTATCAATCTCCAGCTGTGTCTGCTCGTTGTTGCGGATATGACTCACCCACCACCCGGGAATCTTCTTGTTTTGCATCTGCGTGGTGAACTCAAGCGACGTGTTTCCCTGCGTAATAGCCAGTCCCTCTTTCGATCCGCTTGCCATCGCGATATCGTTCATCGCGACCGTGTAGTTGACTGACGTTCCGCCGAGTTGAACCCCTATCGGATTTGGATTATTGACGATCAGATCTGTCTCTATCGTCGTCGTTTCGTCAGTGACGGCACCAAATTGATTCTCGACACCGACCACACTGGGGGTTCCGAGAACGCCGACAGCGAAGCCACCACCAATCGACACAGCGAGTAGTCCGACGACAGAAATGATGGCTTTTAATTTGGTACCGAGTAACAACGCACGAAAATCAACCATGCTCTATCCCACTTAAGTGAGTGGTATAATCTTTCTGCTTCTCCGAACACGAGAAATCAATCGTTCCGCCACATATCTTTCCTTTATTAATATGTCCCATCTATGTTCCTTCTAAAAATCGCAGATTTTTCCATCTCGATATCGTTGAACTAGGAGAAGACGGAGCGATCATAATCCGACCAGTTCCTCAAGTTCACTGAGCAGAGCTTCACGATCACCAGCATGTACAGTGACAACGGGAACTGGTGAGACGCGCACAACCTTTTCGGCGACGCTCCCAAGCAGATACCGCTCGAATCCGGTTTTTCGGCGTGTTCCCATCACGATCATGTCGATGTCGTTCTCGACGGTGTAGGCGATGATCGCGACTGCCGGATCGCCCCATCTGATTTCACGGTTGACGTTGAGCCCCCGATCCAGAGCCCGTTCAGCAACCGTCTTCGTTGCGCTTTCTCCATCTCCTTCGAGCGCTTCTCGAACTCGTTCACGAGTATCGTCAGGTATCGACGCATAGGCCGTTTCGTCGACCACGTACAGCACGTGGACCGTGGCCTCACAGAGCTCAGCGAGCGTCAACGCGTGTTCAGCTACGCGTTTCATCCCGCCACTCCCATCCGTTGGAATGAGAATATCGTCGTACACATGCCCAGTTCGTACGCGGAGGGCTAAAAATATCGGCCCGGAAGTCAGAATAGTGTTTAGATGATCTGATTCTATGCGAAAGCGGACGATCTCAACCACTCGCTATCAGTTTCTGCTTCGGCGTTGCTAAAACAGTTTGAAAAACAGACAGTTCTACGATATACCTCACAGAGGAACAAGGAGGAAGCCCACGGCTTCAGTCGTGGGCCGATGACTCCAAGTCGTACCCCCATTCTCGAAGCGTCGCAGCGATTTCATCTGTGTGTTGAAGTCCGACAAGTAGTGCAGCTTCACGGAGATCGGCCTTTTTGACTGACTCACCGAGCTCCGACTCTAGTGTCCGTGTCGTCTCACGCTGGGTGTTGACCGTTGATTGCTGAAGATGAAGCTGGACAGTCTGCTCACGGCCGTCAGTAATACTGCTTCGCGTAAGTACCCAAGGGAGCTTTTGCCGAGACGATTGAGGCTCGCTTTCCGTTGTAGTATGTATCGCCGTATCTGGTGTATCACTGGCTGTTGGTTCCGTTGTGTTGTTGGTGCCAGCCTCTGAGTTAGCGTCAGCCTCGTTGGTTGTCTCTGTGCTCCCCCAGTCGTCGTCAGCAGCTCCGCTTTTAAATCCCCCCATCACGCAGTCACCTCCTGTTCGTCCTCATCAAGGGCTCCTGGCTCAGGTGGATTCGGCGCCTCAATTCCCCCTTCGCCTTCGATGAATCGGGCAATACGGTCAAACTGCGCAAGCGTCTCTACCTCATAATCACGTCGACGATCACGGTGAGTCTGAACGTACTTGAATGCGGAACACTGCTGACGCCAACAACCCTCCATCAACGATGTCCGGTCTCCGATGATTTCGGGGACTTTATACGGGATTGTTTCGAGCATCTCTTCCTGATCGCGTGTCCCCTTGAATCCGATCGGCACCGCACCTAACACACCGACATCGATGTTGAGCTGATCCGCAAAGTTCGTCGCCAGCTCTTCGAGTCCTTCGACGGCAGCTTGCCCCTTTGCCGATGGCTCAATCGGAAGCAGTAGATTCCGCGTTGCGTAAATCGCGTTATAGAGATGTGACCCTTCGGTTGCCGGTGGATCGCAGATGAGAATATCGTATTTGTTTGGGACGCTCGCTTCACCGAGAACCCGTCGCAGCTGTGCGTGGAGGTTGTATGCGTCACCAAAGTCTTCGGCCTTTTTTTGTTCTCTATCCAGGTGTTGGGTGAGATCAGACAGCGAGTTGTGTTCTGGAATGATGTCGATTCCTTCGGCTGTTTCGATGAGCTCCTCAAACGGACCGCGTGGGCTCCCAACCATGTGACGGACTAAGCTATCCGCACTGGCGTCTGCTCGATCGGTGTCAACCCCAAGAAGGCGGCTTAAGTCGCCATCCTGTGGGTCGAGAGGGACCACAAGTACATCGAGCCCCGCTCGTTGGTGAGCAACTGCCGCATTCGCTGCGAGTGAAGTTTTACCGACTCCTCCCGCTTCACTGTATACCGTATACGCGAGCATATAGCCATGATTTGGCCCTTAGCTAATGAATGTATGTCAGACACTTATCCATCTGTCCAAGATGTCTAACTTAGAAAACTAAGGTGTCTAAGATATGTATCTTAGACACATGTCTAGCCCCCTTGCCTTAGTTATCTTAGATTGTGTTCTTAGTTCTCTGTCTTAGCTATCTTTGTGAGATGGCTAAGAACAATATCAAGGCCACGAACAGCAGTTCTGTAACTTATCGGGTATTAGTCGATTCACTGAATACCGCTATCGATCGTTTACCCGCTGATCCGTCTGTGAGAACGCCTCAGTCGCCATGTCGGCGCGCTCAGCGGCCTCAATGTGCTGGTACGCCTCACGCACCTGTTCCTCGCTGTTGTCGAGATACCGCGCCGCAGCAGCGTAGCCGAACTGTCTAACGAGTACCTCTCCGACCCCCCGACGCCCGCCGTGCAGTTCGAGGTAGTCGCCGTCGAGTGAGAGGTCCAGCTCGTCACGACCCTCTGCGAGCGTGTCGTGCGTCCAGAGCCGTTCCATGATCGACCGGGCGCCGTCAGTGGTGAGCGGTTTCGGCGCGTCGAGATCGTGCTCGGCGGCGACGATCAGGTCGGGCGCCCCGCCACGAACCCGCTCGATCGCGTCGCCGTCGAGGCCGCCGTCGGCGAGCTCTTTGGTGACGTGTGAGGCGAGTGACGGCCGGTGCAGCGTCGTGAACACCGGCCACGATTTGGGTACGTCCAGCACCTCGGCGTATCGCTTCAACTGGGTGATGACGGGCTCCGGGAGCGAGGCTTCTTTCCACTCACGACTCTTGCGGAACACCGTCACGCTGCTGTCCGCGAACGACACGTCACGCCACCGGATCCCATTGCGGCCCTCGTGGTCTTCCTTCGGTGCGGAAAGGAATTCCGCGCCGCGGAGACCGGTGTAGGCGACGACGTACACGAGCGCCTGCTCGCGACAGCGCTGGTACGCCTCGAACCGAGCCCGCTGTTTGGCTTGCCATGTCTCGCTCTCTGGGTCGCCCCGGTCGGCGTGGGGCACCTCGATCGCGCCGAGCGCGTCGAATTCCTCGGAGACGCGACGATCGACGAACTGCGTAATCAGGTCGCGGTGGACCGGCTCCCACGCCTGCTGGTCACCTGGACGGCGCCCGTCGTTCTCGGGGAGCGGGTCTTCGGCATCTGACTCGCGGGCATAGTGCCTCGAGATGTAGCCCTGCGCGTGAGCCCATCCGCACCAGGACGCGACGTAGGCGTAGTAGGTGAGCACGGTGCCTGCGGCATACCCGGCGGTCGAGAGATAGCGGGCGTAGTCTGAGAAGACCGTCGTGTCAAGGTCTGCGAACTGGACGGTGTCGCCGTCGACGACGCCCGCCCACGACTCGGGAGGGGAGGTGTTCGCGGGATCAACGGTTGTGCCGAGACACCAACGTCGGAATCGCTGGAGCTCGCGTTCGGCGTCAGCTCGATACGCGCCCTCCTCGCCAGCGTCACCTTTCCCCTTGTCGGTAAGATATTTCGTGAATGTGGCCTCGATCGCGGTTTCGACGGAGCGGCGACCCGTCATTGGACCTCCGGAGTGTGGAGGTTATGCCGCCGGGATACCGATCCAGCAGCGGCAATCGGGCTGGAGCGTGCGTCGGTGGAAGCGTCGGCCATGATTCTGATTCTGCCTCGTTTGGGGCCACGGGTGGGGGCCACTAAGAACTTACTCCGTCTTACTCAACTAAGACAAAGTACTATAGAATCGCGGCTTTGCTTGATCCTGAGCTCTAAACGGCTGATTTCAGTCGAGAGAGCCTGTTTACTCCGTGTGAGATGGATTCTAAACCGTATGTCGCTATACAAAATTAGGCGAAACGCACGCCCACAGTTTCGGAGGATAGGCTAGTTTTGGATCGAATTGCCATCAAGTCGTGGTAATTCTCAGCAGTCGGGGAACGAGTTTGAATTTTTACTCTCGAACTACCGGACGAGCGTACGAAATTGCGTGGATTTTGGCGCTGCTGTATACGGTTGTCACTCTTGAGCGGCGGACCCAACGAGAGCTCAGCCGGTTAGTCGTGTGGAATCAACGCCGAGGCAACGAGTTCAACACACTCACCCGCAGTCAACACGGGTGCGTAGTCCATCTCTCCGTCGACACCTGCTTTCAGCAGGAAATCCGTCAGCCGCCAGATATTGTACAAGAGGACCGCGAACACGAAGTAGAACAGTCGGACACGGTAGTCTTTCGAGGAGGTCTTCGCGAGAAAGTCGTCCTTGATCGATTTGTACTCGCTCTCAATCTGCCACCGACGGCTGTAGCGCTGACAGAACGACTCGGCCTCCTCGGGATCGACTTGGAGATTCGTCGCGAAGACGGCCGTACCATCGCCACTCGTTGAGGGAACATACAGGAGACGCATTGGATGCGACCCAGATTCCACATGGATAGAAGCCGACTCAACAGCCACCTCTTGGTCGTCTTTGTCCATTTGGTCAAGCACCTCCCGTTCGGAGCTGGAGACCCGCTTCGGAATGAGGTAGTTCACATCGAGGTTTGAGAGCGTCTGGAACACTTGTATCGAGTCAAACTCTCGATCACACAGCACTGTCTCGATTGGAACGTGCTCTTTTGCTCGTCGAACGAGCCGTCGCACAGTACGATGGATCTGATTCGACGGGTTCTCATCCCACTCAGAGCTCTCTCGAACCGGCTCGACAGCCAAAATTAGCGGGATGTTCTGCCCGATGATCGACAGCGTCGCAAATTTGAACGCTCGACCGTCCCTATCTTTCGTCCCGCTGACCATCGGCATCTCCTCGACATCTCCATAATAGGGAATGGTGGTGATGTCGATCGCCGCAGTGACTGGACGGCGGAATGAGGATTCAGAAGCGATCTCGGAAAGCAAGCGATCCGTTGTCTCGTTGAAGCCGTCGACGAGTTCGTCAGGATCGAACTGCTTGACGGTGCGAAGGTGGGTATCGCCATGCGGGCCGTAGTCCTCGCCACGACGGTATTGGAAGCGAGTCGCTCCCTGCCCGGTTCCGCACCGAACCATCCCCATGAACGTCTGTAACTCGAAAAATTGCGTGTCCTCGTACGAGGCGTTCGACGCCCGACCAGAGTCGAAGTGTCCATAGGCGTGATCACGCGCGAGGCGCGTTGTCTGGATGATCTCCTCCTGTGAGAAGGATTTGTCTTCGACTGGGTCTGCGGCTTCTTGCTCATCGTCGACGATCTCTGCCTTAGGCCGCACCTCCGGCGCTGAGATGTCGCGATCGTGGACTTCCTTGATGACGAAGTGGGCGGCAGCGTGGATGTATTCGTGGGTTGCGTCGTCGAATCGATTTCGCCATGCCCGCGAGAACGCCGATTCGTCGGGCACTCGGCTGAAACCGAGGATAGTCGCCACTTCCGGTTGCCGGGTGAGTCGTCGAGTGAAGTCAGCGTACGAATCCCCAGTGATCTCCATGAACACGAATGAGAGGATCATCGCGCGAAAGGAGAGTGGCGCAGGATGCCACGCTGGATACCCGTCTTCGATCGCGTCTATCGCGTGATCGAGGTTCTCGAACACAGTAACGAGATCAGTTTCTTTGAGTTCGTTCCGGATGGCGATTCCTAGCTGGTACGATTCACACAGGGAGCGCATTTGAGGATTTTCAGTAGAGGATGAATCGTTCGAAGTGACCATACGTTAGCTTGGAAAGGTAGTAAGATCGATAATGTACTATATAATCGGACGGCTAAAAATAAGTAGTATATGAGCTAGATCAAATAACTGTTACTTTGATCGAACCTGTCCATATAGCAGAACAAAGAGTTCCGAGACGAGGACGCCAGCGCCAATAGCGAGTGCAACCTCTGGGCCCCGAAGCAGGTAACCGAGGGCAGCGGCGGCCACCACACCGATGACAGAAAGGGCAATCTTAGCCGTGCGAAACCGCGCAGAATCTGTGTTTGTCTGAGTCATGTCTTAGCTGTATTCGCAGGAAAAATAAGCGTTCAGTTACAATAGCCCGCGACAATACAGACGTACCCCAAAGAAAGCCCACAGCCATCACGTGAGATCGCCTCGACGACTAATAAACAGGCCCCGGAACAGATCAGATATCCTCCGATAGTGGTGATCAAGGGTAGACATCGAACCAAACAGGTACTTTGGCTGAGGCGGCCGCCCCCGAGTTTACACAGGATACCGACCAGCGTAGTACATTGGAAACAGGAGAGCAGCGAACTCTGTGAGACCTGAGCAGTAGAGAAAGCCTCAGAGGCACCCATCACTGAGTTCACAGAAGCAGAACCGCTCTGGTCCCTATTCGGGCGGCGAGCGTTTCGAATAGGAAGGTTGGTCGTCCGGGTTCCGACCATTGCGGGCTCTTTTGTGCTCTGATCTTGGCCGAACGTCATCAGCTCGGCCTGAAACTGCTCAGCATCTGAAGTACCGTTATTGACCTTTTCGATTGTTTTTGCCCCCGACAGGGTTGGGTGAGAAGCGATACCGAAGGCGGTTGCCGCCCGGCGCTTATCATCTCGGTCAATAGTGACAGCAAACAATGAGCCGACGTTCGCTGGGTCGCCTTGTACAGATGTGTCGCGCGGATCAACTGCCCGGTTACCCACGGGCTCGAAAGGAACGATTATGACTCGAGGGTCCTCGTTGCCTCTACGACATCGGATATGTGATCGCATATGTTCTCTTTGTCGGCGCGAATACACCGGAATCGGTCGTCAAGCGTCTCCGCGTGGCGTACCGAATCGTCGGCGTCCGGATCGTCGAGACGCCGCAAGTCGATTCAGTTGAGCGGACGATCTTCCTGTGTCCATAATGGAATTTGGCTGCCAACTGGTTTGGTGAGAAGTGGATTTGTCATGACATTCTCGACCGCGTTGACGACGGATACGTGACGTATCTCCGCCGGCACAAGGGAATAGAGTACCAGCGCCCCCGCGGGTGTGCCGACCTCGCTTACTGCGACGAGTCCGAGTACTGTTACTCGGAGGTTTCCGGACTCGAGTAGGCCTTCTATGGATAAGAACCCCCTCCGCAAGCGTGTCACCGACCAGTTCTCCTACCGCGGTGAACGGGCCGGCATCTGGCGGGCGTTCGACCTCCTGCTCGACACTGACGAGTTTCTTAATCTCGGCTACTCGGAGTGGTACCAACCGCATGTCGTCGGGTCGAGTCAGCGTCGCCTTGTTGGGGAGGTCGGATCGAGGGTCGCGTCGTACCTGCCCGCCACGGACGGCATTCGGCTCCTCGGTGTGGGGTGTGGACGGGGTGGTCCGGCGATCCACCTCGCCGATCGATTCGGATTCAGCGTCACTGGACTAGACCTCGTTCCGTACAACATCGAGCGGCGATTACCAAGCAGGTGAGAAATGCGCACCACGCGTTGCCGTTCCTCCAGCACGTCATCCTTGTTGTGAAGAGGTGACCTTCGCTCCTCACACGAACCGAGAAAGAATCGAGCCTCCGCGTCGGCGTTTGAGCGTTCCACGGACGGTTGGAACGACCTGCGGGATGTTCTCCAGTCGCGTGTAATCGACGAGTTCGAATCGCTCGTCGTCCCGGAATATCTCGTGGGTGTTGCGATTCAGGTGACAACCGCCAGCGACGGTATGCCACGCTGGAGCGAGTACGTCGTGTGCGACACCGATAGCACCATCTCCGCGGACGTGTTCGAGGAACCGGAACTCGCCGCCCGGCTTCAGTACCCGTGCAACCTCGGAGAGCGCAGTATCGAAATCGGGGATGGTGCAGAACACGAGTGATGCGATGACGACATCGAACGAGTCGTCCGCGAACGGGAGTGTTTCCGCTCCGGCACTCTCTATCTCGATATCGAGTCCCAGTTCGCGTGCTCGTTCGACTGCTTGCCGGCGCATGTGGGGGTCTGGCTCAATCGCGAACAGCGTGAGATCGTCACCATCAGTAGCGGCTTCTGCGAAGTACGGAAACATCGCGCCCGTCCCCGTACCGAGGTCCAGAACCCTTCCGGCGAGCTCGTCCACGAGGTAGCGTCGATGGTCGGCAAGTACCGATAGCTCCGCCGGCTTCATCACCGGATCGTACAGTCTTGCGAATATCGGATGAGATGGGTCAGTCATCTGTTTTCCTCCCGTTCAGTTTCTGATATATTTCTTGCATGTTTTGACTCAGTTCCATGTCCATGTGTTGCGTACCACTGCGACTCGGGCCACTGGAAACCGCCTTCACGGTAGACATCGAAAACGCCCCGCTCGATGTCGTCTCGTATGATGTCAGCGGTCGTCTCGTCGACGCTCACGAAGTGACACAGCGGGTGGCCCGGATATGCGACTGCATTTTCAAGGACCCCCACGACGAGGCCAGTCGACGGCGCACGAACGACTTCGACTTCGTCTTTGAAGTGATCAGAAATCGTGAACAGCGGTTCGCCATCTTCAACGAGGGGGTGTGGGCCCCACTTCATCTCGACGAGCCCACCAGTGTCGGCGCGGAGCCACGTCTTCTCACCATCACGGGCGATGACGCGTGTCCAGCCGGGCCAGGAAACCGGTTGGTTGGGAAGCACCTCGTGTTCGGCGAGGACGCTCGCGACGCAGTGGAGCGCTCGGTCGAGGTGCGCGGTCTGGAATCGATGGGCGCGCCCCATCTCGACCGTGACCGTGGGGATACCGTCCTGACAGGCCACGCGTCGGAGTGTCCCTCCTGAACCCTCGCCATCGAGGATGACGCTCGTGCCGAACGCGCGGGCGAGTCGTTCGACAGCGGGGTCGTTCATGTCGGCGCGGACGTGATACATTGTCGTTCGGTTGCGCGTCGACGTGTGGAAGTCGAGACCGAAGTCACACTTCGAAACGAATTCCTCGTAGATGGCGTTGGCGAGTCGTTTTGCGGTCGTACTCCGTGAGTTGCCGGGGAACGAGCGATTGAGATCTTCGTCGTAGATGGGGATATAGCGCTGTTGGGCGAGAAAGCCTGGTACGTTCAACACGTGCAGGCAGACGAGCGCTCCGTGAATGTCCTCGGGAGCGTAGTGGCCCGCGACTTCCTGGATTATTTTGATGCCGTTGAGTTCGTCGCCGTGAACTGCTGCAGTCAGAAAACCTGTGGGTCCAGATCGTGTGCCGTTGATGACCGTGACCGGAATCTCAATCGGATCGTCGTTAAATGTCGTTCCGACGGCGTACCGGAACTGAACCTTCCTGCCTGAAGGGACCACGTGGTCCCCCACTTCGAGCGACTGGTGGCTGTCGACAGTCATGGACCATCTCTCCGTGAGGTGTTGGTGCGTTCCTGTGGTTTTTGTCGCTGGTTCGGACGACCGATGAATCTGGGAACTGACTCACGGTACGTTTCGTACGCTTCTCCGTACTGTTCGCTGAGCCACGGTTCCTCTGCGAGCGGTGTAAGCAGGAACCAAACGATACCGAGCAGGGCGAGTACCGCCGTCATCTAGGATCCAGCGAGAACCGCCCCGCCGACGAGCATCGCGATGTAGCTGACGTACTGTGGATTCCGAGAATACTGATATGGTCCAGCGGTGTTCAACTGCCCTTCGAGACCGGCACTCTCGTGGAACCCGAGCCGCCACACAGCCCAGAGTGAGACGGTGGCACCGACCAAGAGCAACAGGAGACTGGCCATCTGAATCAGTATCGATGGCCGGTACCAACTCCACAAGTCGAGATACGCAGCACCGAACAGACTGCCGCCGTAGACGACCCAGGCAGTCCAGCTGAGCCAGAACGTCCAGTTGCGGGTGCCGTGGGGCCAGAACCGGTGAGACTGGCTCTGGATACTCACGAGGAGCCCACCGAGAAGTATCCCTCCAGACAGGAGGCCCAGACCGAACAGCGATGTCGTGATGACGGGCATGGTTGTAATAGTAGGCTACGCAGCCACCGAGAGATCGACGTTCCGCAGTCTGCGCGCATTAATCGCGACGATAATCGTCGATAGCGACATGAACACGGCACCGATCGCCGGTGAGAGGAGGATGCCGATGGGCGCAAGTATCCCCGCTGCCAGGGGGAGGGCGAATACGTTGTACCCGGTCGCCCACACGAGGTTCTCCTGCATCTTCCGGTAGCTCGCCTTCGACAGCCGGATGAGCCGGACGACGTCCAGGGGGTTGTTGTCGACAAGGATAATGTCGCCTGACTCGATGGCGACGTCCGTTCCCGAGCCGATGGCGATGCCGACGTCGGCGCGGGTGAGCGCGGGGGCGTCGTTGACGCCATCGCCGACCATCGCGACCAGCTTCCCCTCTGATTGGAGCTGTTCGACTTTCGTGTCCTTCTCCTCAGGCAGGACCTCCGCGAAGTACTGGTCGATGCCGAGTTCCTCGGAGACAGCCTTCGCGACGTCCTCGGAGTCACCAGTCAGCATCGCTACCTCGATATCCATCCCGTGAAGCGCCTCTATGGCCTGCCGGCTTTCTTCCCGAATAACGTCCGCCAGCGCGAATGCTGCGACAACTTCGGATTCGTCGTGAACCAGGTAGATAACCGTCTCTGCGTTAGAGCCAGCTTCTTCCGCGAAGGCAGCGATGTCGTCAGATCGTTCGATACCGAATTTCTCAATCAGGTTCGGTCCACCGATATGAACCGTCTCGCCGTCCACGGTGGCTCTGACGCCGAGACCGCGGAAATTCTCAAAGTTCGAAACGCTCGCTCGCTGGATGTCCCGTTCCTGGGCGGCGTCCCGGATGGCGCGAGCGATCATGTGCTCGGAGTCACCCTCGACACCAGCGGCGACTTCGAACGCTCTCTCTTCACTCCAGTCACCTGCCGTTTCGACACCGACGACGCCCTGTTCGCCCTTCGTGAGTGTCCCGGTCTTGTCGAACATCACTGTATCGAGGTTGCGGGATTCCTCCATCGCGATGCGGTCGCGGATGAGCATCCCGTTCTGCGCAGCTGTGGAGGTGTTAATCGCGACGACGAGCGGGACAGCGAGTCCGAGTGCGTGAGGACATGCGATGACGAGGACCGTCACGACACGTTCGAGGACCGTGATGTTGAATCCGACCGCGACGACCCACGCGACGGCCGTGATAGCAGCGACAGCGAGTGCAACGTAGAACAGCCAACCGGCGGCCCGGTCAGCCAAGAGTTGCGTCCGTGATTTCGACTGCTGAGCCTCCTCGACCAACCGCATGATACCCGCTAGCGCCGTTTCGTCGCCGGTTTTCGTGATGCGCACACGGAGGCTCCCGTCCTGATTGACCGTGCCAGCGACGACTTCAGATTCAGGTTCCTTGTCTACAGGACGGGACTCACCAGTGATCATCGACTCGTCAACCGAAGACTCGCCCTCGACGACATCACCGTCTGCGGGAACCGACGCGCCCGGCCGGACGAGAACAACGTCGCCCTCACCAAGTGAGGAGACGGGGACCTCTTCCGTATCCCCGCTTTCAGTGACGCGTTCTGCAGTATCAGGCATAAGCTTCGCGAGCTCGTCGAGCGCGCCGGAGGCTGCCCGGACCGACCGCATCTCCACCCAGTGGCCCAACAGCATGATGTCGATCAGCGTGACGAGTTCCCAGAAGAACGGTGTCGTCCCCTCAAGGAACAGACTCGCAACCGAATAGACGAACGCGACGGTAATCGCCAGTGAGATGAGCATCATCATCCCTGGCTCGCGAGTCTTCAGTTCGGTACGTGCCATCGAGAGGAACGGCACGCCACCGTACGCGAAGACGATCACCGCGAGAACCGGCGTGATCCAGACGCTGCCTGGGAACGACGGAGCAGTGTACCCAAAGACGTCCTGAATGAACTCGCTGAAGACGATGACTGGAATCGAGAGGACGAGTGACACCCAGAACCGCCGCCGGAACAACTGCTCGTGACCAGTGTGATCCGTGTGTCCGCTATGATCGTCGTGTCCGTCCTCGTTGACGTCTGCACCGTGGTCGTGCCCGTGGTGAGTAGGCTCTGTCTCTGTAGAAGGTGGCGATTCAGTGTCGGCGTGATGGTGACCGTGTTCGGCGTTGTGATCGTGCTGTGCGCGTTCCTCCGTGGAGTCGGGTTCGGTACGAGCCTCGTCCCCTGTCGCGTGAGTATCGTGTTCTGGGGAATGTGAGTGCTGCTCGGATGTCGCACGAGCCGTTGGACGCGCTTCTTCGTCTGCGTGTAACTGGCAGACTCGGCAGCAGTAGACGGGACCGTCGGTCTGGGGGGATGTCTGGGAATTCGATGCGGATGTGTCGGATTTCTCGTGATTTGGATTGTTGCTCATTTATTGGGTATTGATGTCGTCCCCCATGGTTTAGTCCTGCCCCAACATCGCGGAGGAGGTCAAGAAAGCCCGACGTCAAAAGGAACGGCTGGGCCTCTGGTGACGACGGTTCGGTGGTTTTCAGGCGTGTGCCGTATATCCAGCGTCTTCGACGGCCTGGACGAGTGTCGTGACGGCAGCGTCGCCGTCGACATCCGCCTGTCCAGCCTCGCGATCGGCGCTCGCATCAGTTACGCCGCTAACCTCTCGGAGCGCATCTTCGACGGTCTGTTCACAGTGCCCACAACTCATCCCTTCGACGGTGATGGTCTGACTCATATCCACTAATGAATAGGGGAGGATATGCTATGTGGTTTTCTGCTTAGATTCCAAAGTGAATTATGTCGTAGATCAGTAGTGTCGAAGGCGTCTTGTGGACAACAATAATGTAATCCGCGAGACGAGGCATCAGTATGCGCAACTTGGATGAAACCGATCTTGAAATTCTCTCGTTACTGGCTGAAAACGCTCGCCGCCCGTTTAGCGATATCGGCGAGGAAGTCGACCTGTCGGGGCCAGCGGTTTCTGATCGAGTGAAACGGTTACAGGAAGCGGACATCATCAAAAATTTCACGATCGATGTCAATAGGGCCCACCTCCGGGCCGGTGTTCCAGTGTTTATCCAAGCCGAGATCAGTCCGGGATCGCTGGAGGCAGCCCGTACCCAGGTTCGCGAGTCAGACGGCGTCGAACACGTCTTTACGACATCTGAGGGAGAACTTTGGTTCTACGCTCGCGTCGAAGCACAGAACATTCGTCGGTGGGTGAATGGACTCTTCGACGAGATCGAGATAACGGAGTATACAGTCACACTCGTTGACGACGTCGAGTGGACACCATCCGTCGATGGGGTTGGTTTCGCTCTTACGTGTACCGAGTGTAACAATACCGTCGATAATGAGGGTGAGACGACGAGGATCGACGGCGAGATCTATCACTTCTGCTGTTCGTCCTGTCTGTCACGGTTCGAAGACCGATATCAGCGATTAGAAGAAGGCGTATAACCGACTTTGAAATCTTAATTTTGACAGGGCCTAAACCAGCTTTCTCGTAACAGAAAACCGTCTAAATATGGACCCCCTATAGTAGAATGAGTATGACAAGCCGAACTACACATCTCGATATCACAGGGATGACCTGTGCCAACTGCTCGGCGACAGTTGGCGACGCGCTAGAGTCCCTCGACGGCGTCAGCGAGGCGAACGCGAACTTCGCCACGGATGAGGGCTCCGTCGAGTACGATCCTGACGAGGTAACGCTCGAAGAGATATACGAGGCGATCGAAGATGCCGGGTACGGGGCAGTGTCTGACACGGTGACTATCGGCATCTCCGATATGACCTGTGCCAACTGTGTACAGACCAATGAGACTGCCCTTGAGAACACGCCAGGTGTCATCGCAGCCGAGGCGAACTTCGCCACCGACGAAGCCCAAGTCCGGTACAATCCCGCGGACACGTCGCTGGATGCGCTCTACGATGCCATCGAGAGCGCGGGCTACTCGCCCGTCCGAGAGGACGGCGACGACGGCGACTCCGGTGAGGACGCGCGCGACGCCGCGCGGCAGGCCGAAATACGAAAACAGCTCCGACTGACACTGTTCGGGGCAGTCCTCTCTGCGCCGTTGCTGTTCTTCCTCATCGACAACTATCTTCTCGGCGGCGCCTTCGTCCCCGAGACCGTCTTCGGCGTGGAACTCGGTTGGGTCGAGTTCCTGCTCGCGACACCGGTACAGGCGCTTCTCGGCTGGCCGTTCTACAAGAACTCGTACAATGCGCTGGTGAACAACAAGCGTGCCAACATGGACGTGCTGATCGCGCTGGGATCGACCACCGCCTACGTCTACTCCGTTACTGTGCTACTCGAGGTGATCGCCGGCGGTCTGTACTTCGACACGGCGGCGCTTATCCTCGTGTTCATCACGCTGGGCAACTACCTCGAAGCCCGTTCGAAGGGACAGGCCGGTGAAGCACTCCGCAAGCTGCTAGAGATGGAGGCGGAGACGGCGACAGTCGTCGACGAAGACGGCAACGAAGAGGAGATTCCGCTCGAAGACGTCAAAGTCGGTGACCGGATGAAAGTCCGGCCCGGCGAGCAGATCCCGACCGACGGTGTCGTCGTCGACGGGCAGTCGGCCGTCGATGAATCGATGGTGACCGGCGAGTCCGTGCCCGTCGAGAAAGGCGAGGGCGATGAGGTTGTCGGCTCGACGATCAACGAGAACGGCGTGCTCGTCGTCGAGGCCACGAAAGTTGGGGGGGACACCGCCCTCCAGCAGATCGTCCAGACGGTCAAAGAGGCCCAGTCCCGTCAGCCCGACATTCAGAATCTCGCGGACCGCATCTCCGCATACTTCGTGCCGGCGGTCATCGCGAATGCCGTGCTGTGGAGCGTCGTCTGGTTCCTGTTCCCGGAGGTACTAGCTGGCTTCGTCGACTGGCTCCCGCTGTGGGGGCAGGTCGCCGGGGGGCCCGTGGGCGGAACCGTCACGGTGTTCGAGTTCGCTATAATCGTGTTCGCCTCGGCAGTCCTCATCGCGTGTCCCTGCGCGCTGGGGCTGGCGACGCCCGCCGCGACGATGGTTGGGACCACAATCGGCGCACAGAACGGTGTCCTGTTCAAGGGTGGTGACATTCTCGAGCGCGCCAAGGACGTCGACACCGTCGTCTTCGACAAAACCGGCACGCTCACCGAGGGTGAAATGGAGCTGACTGATGTCGTCGTCTTCGACGGAGATGGCCAGCCTGTCACCGACGGTGGGGATCCTGCTGCCGATGGGGGCCAGCTGACGGCTCGTGACCGACTCAGTGAGGACGACGTGTTGCGGCTCGCGGCCAGCGCCGAAAGCGGCAGCGAACACCCCCTCGCCCGCGCCATCGTCGAGGGTGCCGAAGAGCGCGGGTTAGACGTCACCGCCCCGGAGGCCTTCGAAAACGTCCCCGGTCACGGGATCCGTGCGACGGTCGGCGGGAGCGAGGTGTTGGTCGGCAACCGCAAACTCCTCCGCGACAACGATATCGATCCTGCGCCCGCGGAGGAGACCATGGAGCGCCTCGAGAACGAGGGCAAGACCGCGATGCTGATCGCCGTCGACGGTGAGCTGGTGGGTGTCGTCGCCGACGCCGACACGGTCAAAGAAACCGCGAAGAATGCGGTTAGCGCGCTCCAGGAGCGCAATGTCGACGTGATGATGATCACGGGAGACAACGAACGGACCGCTCGTGCGGTCGCGAAGCAGGTCGGTATCGACCCGACCAACGTGCGTGCAGGGGTACTCCCAGAGGACAAATCCGATGCCGTCGAGTCCATTCAGAACGAGGGCCGGCAGGCGATGATGGTCGGTGACGGCGTCAACGACGCCCCCGCACTCGCCGTCGCACACGTGGGTACGGCGATCGGGAGCGGGACGGACGTCGCCATCGAGGCGGCTGACGTGACGCTGATGCGGGACGATCCGCTGGACGTGGTGAAGGCGATCCGTATCTCCGACGCGACGCTACAGAAGATCAAGCAGAACCTCGTCTGGGCGCTGGGCTACAACACCGCGATGATCCCGCTGGCATCTCTCGGACTGCTCCAACCAGTTCTGGCTGCGGCGGCGATGGCATTCTCCAGTATCTCGGTGCTGTCGAACAGCCTGCTGTTCCGTCGGTACACGCCCGACCACGATTACGAACTGTTTGGGAAGCTCCGGTAATCACGCGTCGTTCCAGTCTATCATGTCCAACATTTCCCGTCGTGCGGTACACGCATACCTCGTCGAGACGGCCGATACCGAGCCCACCTACCTCCGGGCGCATGACATCGCCAGCGACCTCGACGGATCGCCGAAAGCCGTCGCACAGTATCTGAGCCAACTTCAGGACGACCTCGCCGATGTCTCGCTCGAACAGTGGGGGCGCTCGAAGAGCACAACGTGGCGAGTCGAGGTGAACAAGTCGTGAGCACTGCCACACAGCGCGTCGAAACCGTCCTCCCCGACACGGGGACTCGCGAGTGGTGGGCGCTGTATCTGCTTGCCCCGGTCGTCCTCATCGGTGTAGCGCTCCTCGCATTCCCGACGCTCGTCTACGATCGGTTCGTCTGGCAGTATCTCTGGGGCCCAGTCGTCGCCGACGCCGCCAGCCAGCCGGTCACGCACGAGGGAATACGGGCCGTCCGGGGGTATACTGTCGTGAACACGGCGACCTATCTCGCTGCGGTCGTGTACAGCCTCCCCGGCCTCCGAGCGTATCTCGACCACCTCGGTGTCACGTTCGACGCGCGACTCGCATACGGGTTCGCGCCGATAATTGTCGCCGGCGGGGCGATGCGTGCATTCGAGGATATCGGACTGCTCGGTGACTACGCGGTGTGGTTCATCACCCCGTCGATCTATTTCGTCGTCACAGGCGTCACCGTCTTCGCGCTCGGCGTTGGCGCACTCGTGCGCGATAGGGGCATCGGGTCCATTCCGGCGACGGTCGGCGTCGTCGGGGCGGTCTGGGCCGTCGGCGCCGTCGGATGGGCACTCTGGCACGGACTCTCGACGGCGACCCCGCTCCGCCTGTGGGTCCCCGTCGCGACGACGGGAATCGCCCTCGCCGTGACCGCGCTCTACTACTGGGGGACGAGCTTCATCGACGGCACACAGCTCCGGCACCCGCTCTTTCTGCTGGCCGTCTTCGGACAGACGTGGGACGCCGCACAGAACCTCATCGGCGTCACGTTCCTCGGTTATTCCCCGAAGCTGGTCATCACGAACTTCGTGTATCAAGCGACTGGCTTCTCCGGGTCGACGTTCGTCCTCAAACTCCTCGTGACCGGCGGAATCGTCTGGATTCTTGCGGACGCGAAAGACGAGATGAACCACACCTGGTGGTGGCTCATGACGTTCTTCATCGGGGCGATCGGGCTCCCGATGGGTGTTCGTGGGTCGCTTCGGATGATGCTCGGAGTCTAATACCAGAACGATAGAGAAACGGATGTTTTCAAACCAATACATCACAGTAGTCGGCTCCGTCTCAGAGCAGTGCCCAGCCGTCGCTATGGTTGCTGATAGCATACCCCTGGGACAATACAATAGCTGGTCCCTCGATCACCGGACATTCCTACCATTACCGGTACGATGAATCAGACACCGACAGTCGCGGTACTGGGTGGCGCAATGGCCGGATTAGCGGCTGCAGAGGGGTTTCATAGCGGCGGATTTGATGTCGAGCTCTACGAACGCCAGACGTACAACGAGAAACGCGTCAACTGTGGCGAAGCGATGACCGCAGCCTCTACAATTCCCCTTGAGAAGACCGCAGAAAACGGGTTCATTAATTCGCTTCCAGAGATGGAAGTCGAAGTGTACGATGGCGTCCAGCCGGGTCGTCAGTACACTGGACGCGGGAAGTTCACTGCATCAGACGCCTACATCACCGACCGTAACGTCGTCGAACAATCGTGGGCACACCGCCTGACACAGAGAGGGGTAGACGTCAACGAGAATCGGTCGATCATACCGACTGAGTTATTCGAGTTCGCAGACGGGTACGATGTCGTCGTCGACGCCACTGGCCAGCCCTCGCTTACCAGCAAGGCACTTGGTTCCACTGACGAATATTCTGGACATCTCGTTGCACTCAACGCCGATGTCACGGGGGATTTCAGCGACGTATACCCCAACAGCCGAATTGTACTCGAAAACTACACCGGATACACCTGGGCGTTCACCAAAACACCGAATCGCGCCAACGTTGGAATCGGATGGGCTGTCAGTGACCGCCCGGACGACTACATGGCAGCGTTCAAACGTGCCTGTGAGCGCAATGGATGGCCCACGCCGACACGGAAACGGACAAACGTCGCGATTATCCCGGAAGGCCCTAGTCTCGATCCCCAGCGAACCTATCACCCCGACCACTCTATTGTGCGTGTAGGTGATGCTGCCGGGATTGCAAACCGGCTTACGGGAAAAGGAATCTCACAGGCCATTCAATCGTCGTATCTCGCAGCGGAACTGGCGTCTGAGGATCGATTGGAAGCATATCCGGAACAGCTGTATCGGGAAATGAAACCTGAATACCTGCTAGCAACGGTTATTCGGTACTTCACCGAGACACGGCAGCCACGGGTCCTCGGTAAAGCAATTCAAACCGGCTCTGGAATGGACATCGAAGCTGTCGATCGCTCGCCGCGGGACGTACTGACCCGACTCGCACGGCATCCGCGTTTGTTCGTTCAGATAGTTGGCAACCGAAGAGTTCTCCGGCGCATCTATAGAGCAGCTACCAATCAGTGGGAATATAGTACGACATCCCAGACGTCTCTCCGTACCCCGTAGGAAGGTCTGTCCTCCGTTGCGTTGGTAGCTTCACCGTGATGGGCTGTCCGAGCATCGCGGCTTCCGCCTCGATGCCGCCAACGTCCCAGCCGACGACGCCGATACCACCGATCATCGGCGTGTGGCTATCGGTTCCGACGAGGGTGTCGGGGAAGCCACTGCTCGCCATCACGCTCTCGGGCGTGGACGACCTGGCCGAGGTACTCAAGGTTCACCTGTTGGACGATCCCCGTTCCCGGCGGCACGACGCGGAAGTCGTGAAGGCCTGTTGGGCCCACTTGAGCACTCGGTAGTGTTCACCGTTGCGCTCGTACTCCAGTTCGACGTTCTTCTCATACGCGTCCTCAGGGCCGAAGTAGTCGACCTGAACGCTGTGGTCGATGACGAAATGGGACGGGATATTCGGCTCGACGAGGCTTGGATATTCGCTCTTGCGCTCAACCGCCGAGCGGAGTGCCGCGAAGTCGACGACGGCGGGGACACCGGTAAGGTCCTAGAGAACGACCCGCGATGGCGTAAACGGAAGTTCGACATCCGGCACGTCAGGCTGCCACGAAGCAACGTCCCGAACGTTCTCGGTAGTAATGGTGTCGCCGTCGACGTTCCAGAGGACAGGCTCGGAGGAGGACACGATAACCGGAAGGCGATCCAGTTTACACAGGCCGGCCTCTTCGAGAGCGATGAGTTCCGCTATTTGATAGGTACCCCGTCGAACTCGAATTCACGTATCGTGTCGAAGGGGGATTGTCCATGAAGTGAGCTATACCCGCCCAGATGTTGAATTCTTGTCCCAGAATAAGCTATTTACTGTACATACGTTATCTAAATGCCGCAGAGGGATTCTATCAGAGAATTCGGTTAAGCGCTTCCGAGATTGTGCGGGCTCTGACGATACGGAGCCCTGAAACCGCTACTTCTGTCGGTTCGTCTGCGGGGATGACCAGCACCTGTGCATCAAGTGCTCGCGCTGCTTGGGCTTTCGTCTCGATCTCCCCAACGGGAAGCAACGCGCCCCCGTCATCGACGATTCCCGTGATGAGCGTCTCCGGTGTGAGTGACTGCTGGCGGAGGCTGGCGACGAGGGCGACCGTGAGTCCTGCTTCCCAGCTCTTCCCGCGAAGCGCGAGTACACCGTCCGTGGGAGAATCGAACGTGACGTGCGTCGCCGTTCCGGCCAACGAGCTATCGGTGAGCCGCGTGGCCGTCGCAATCGCTTCACGGAGCGCGAGCTGGAGGTCGTGGCGGACTTCGATTCCATCCAAATTCACGAACAACTCGCCCTCGCCGTCGGTGAACTCGAATGTCACCGGGACCATGAGGCCGCTATCGGATCCGTCGACTGCTGGAAGATAGTACCGTGTTGTTGCGGGAAGTGTGGCCCCGCCAGCGAGCGTCGCCAGCGACTGAAATCCCTCCCCCGCTCGCGTGAGCCCGAAAACCGCACCGGCGCCCCCAAGGTTCCCCAGGCCGAGTCCGGCAAGAAACCCCCGACGCGACAGAGCCGTCTCTTCAATCCGGCCGATTACGTCGTGCTCCGTATCAGCTGACCGAGAGACGGAAGCGGGTTCGTCGGGTGGCATGGTAGTACGGTTACCGGCTACAGTTAGTATTCGTGTGAGTCAGTAACAGGCCGAGGGTAATAAAGGCTCTTCACAGTGTGGACTTCGAACGGGTACGCCTATTTTGACTGCGCTCTCACGTATGAAACGGTCGTCATCACATATGCCGTCACAGTACCGGTCACTGGTCGGGTTGACTATCGTAAGTAGCGTCGTGACCGGTATCGGCGTGTGGAGTGCCTATCAGTTCGAACTTGTCCTGCTTCAGGTGACGACCGCAAGCACGTGGACTCTTCTGGTTGGGCTCATCGAGGAAGCGTTCGTCCGTCTCATTCCCTTGATACTCGTTTTCTACGGCTGGAGCTACTGGCAAGGCCAACTCCTCTCGAAAAACGAGGGACTACTCGCCACCGTGGCCTCCGGTCTGACAGTCGCCTTCCTCGAACTGGTGCTCAAACTCGAATACCTGTCACGTCTCAAGGCGACAGCCCAGTTCGACTCGCTCGTGCTCCCGCTGCTGTTCGTTCACCTGCCGTTCGCACTCATTGCCGGGCGGTTCGCGTACGCGCTCGGCGAGCGGATTCATCATACCGACGAGGTCGGCCTCCCGTCGCTGTCGCGACGACATCTGGCGGTACTCGGTCTCGGGTATCTCGGCCTCGCCGGACTCCATATCGGGTACAATCTACTTGTACGGTGAGAGGGGTCGCGCTGCTGAAAACGTCCGGGGGTGATTAGTGGTCGTCGCCGAGGGCGGTCGAAATCATCCCGTTCAGTTCTTCGAGCTTCTCGCGGACGCTAGCGGGCTTGTCGGCTGGCGGATCCTCTAGGGCAACCTCCTCGTGGGGATCCGGTTCGCCGACGATGACACTTCCGATCATTCCAAGAGTTTCGTGGGGCGTACAGTAGTAGTGGTAGACCCCTTCGGTCTCGAACGTGTGTTCGAACGTTGCCCCCTGTTCAGAGACGATGCCACTGTCCCAAGACGTCGCTCCGTCGGGGACGAGCTGGGGCTGGTCGTTGTCGGAGTGGTACGCGGTCGTCGAGTGACTCCCGCTCTCGTTGTGCCAGGTCACGGTTCCACCGACGTTCACCCGCACGACGTGTGGCTCGAAGTGGTAGCTCTCGTCTTCGGTAATCATGTTCACTTCGGCCGTATCGGACGGCGCTCCGACCGCTTCGTCATGGCCCCCATCGTCATCGTGACCGCCGCTTTCTTCATCGCTGGGATCAGACTCCGTGCTGGTCTCGTCGGTACCACTCTCAGTCGGCGATCCGCTCGCTGCCTCGCTGTCGTTGTTCTGAGTCCCGGTACAACCGGCGAGGCCAACGACTGCTGTACCGCCAGTCAACTGGAGTATCCGTCGACGTGTGAGTGAATCGGTCATGTCATCCGTCACCTTACACGTGAACATACGCACTCGGGGCATATAGTCCGGAACGTAGATTTGCTGGGTCAGCAAATCGGCGTTTCTTTATATACCCATCAACAAAATTGTAGAATGTGAGTGAAGAGCGAGACATCTCGGGCGTCCTCGCCATCCTCGACGACGACTATGCACGGGCGATCCTCGAGGCGACTCGCCAAACACAGATGTCTGCTAAAGAACTCAGCGAAGAGTGCAATATGTCCGTCTCGACGGTTTCCCGGCGAGTTAATACGTTGCTTAAGTACGACCTGCTAGTCGAACGAACGCACATGGATCCCGACGGCCATCACTACAGCGAATACGAAGCCCAACTCGACCGGGTTGAGGTTCAACTTCTGAAGTCTGGGTTCGATGTCCGCATCGAACTTCGGGAGGACGCCCCCGACAGATTCTCTCGGTTGTGGGATACAATGAGGAACGACTAACCATGCACATCGGTCTCGTCATCGCAAAACTCGTCACCATGACACTCGGATTCGTGATCGCATACCAAGCCTATCGGGGATACCGTCGATCCAACAGCCAATCGATGTTGTACCTCGCCGTCGGGTTCGCAATTATCAGCTTCGGTGCAATTATTGAAGGAGTCTTGTTCGACGTTGTTGGCCTGACGTTACACAATGCTGGAATGGTAGCGACAGCAACTGTCGCGCTCGGGATGCTCACGATCCTGTACTCCCTATACGGACGCAACTCGCGGAAACTGGAGGACTAAGAATGGTGGACGCAACAACAGCGGTACTCGTGGCCGTTCGCTTGCTCGTTCTCACACTCGGTATTCTGATCACGTACTACAGTTTTGAGGCGTATCGACGAACAGGCACGTACTATATGCGAAACGCCGCGATCGGTTTCGGGATCATCACTCTCGGTGTCTTCATCGAAGGAGTACTGTACGAATTCGCGGGAGTCGACCTCGCTATCGTCCACGTCATCGAATCAGTCGCTATCGGCCTCGGATTCGTGGTTCTTCTCATCTCGCTTCGCCGGTAGCTCCAGACCCCTCTCGCAAAACGAAAGGCAAGGATCTCAAAACAAAATTAAGAGGTTTGGGGGCTGTCGGGACAGATTCCTAGGCCTGACTCAGAAAGCGGTTCACCGGGCGAAGGAATTGTAAAGCCAGGCGAAGGCGTACACGAGGACGAAGCTGGCCACCGCGGCTTCAACGATACCTGCTACCGTCCCGACGCCGGTCGGTTCGAAGAACAGGTGCCACTGTTCCATTGCCTCAATCCCTCGCTCGTAGACTCCAATCGCTCCGATGACACCGAAGAGGAGCATCACGATGGCAGAGACGACGGCAGCAGCACCTGCCAGCGCTAGTACATCGAAGGACATCGTGCGGGGCTCGGATTCCGTGTCATGCGCGTCCTGAGTTCTAGTGGTCGTGCTCATACGTAGAGATACGCAGGACTCATTCAATTGAGTTTCTCTTACAATTCGAAAGACTAGTTGGGTGGGAACATGCCACGATAAGGTACGGGACAGAAGCAGGATATAGAGTCTCTCTGCCTTATATGTCGCCCGAAGGGCACTAACGGTTTACCAACTAGAACCCGAGTGTTCTGTAATCAATTGGTTGGGATAGTATGTCACGCGGGAAGTTGCTCACTCTGGCAGCCTGTGCTTTCGAATTCAAATTTTATAGAGAGCCAAAAGCACACATTACTAAGGAAAATCGACAAAACACAGGCCTGTAATAGTCTACGTATGCAAGCCGCCCTCATCAACGGAATCCTCGAATCGCTACGGATCGGTGTCGGCTTTCTCTGGACAGCGGCCTGGGCGATAATTATGGGCCTCACGATCACGAGCCTCGTCCAGGTCTACGTCTCGAAAGAGCGGATGGCACAGGTTCTTGGAGAGGGAGATTTGAGCGGGCTCACGAAAGCAACGGTTTTCGGTGCTGCGAGTAGCGGCTGTAGTTTCGGTGCAGTAGCGATTGGTAAGGGATTGTTCAAAAAAGGAGCACACACGGTGAATTTCCTCGCATTCATGTTTGCTTCGACGAATCTCATCGTAGAATTGGGGCTGATGATCCTGATTCTGCTGGGGTGGGAGTTTCTCGTCGCCGAGCTCCTGGGTGGCCTCATCCTTATCGCTGTAATGGCGCTCCTGGTCCATCTGACACTCCCGGAGAACCTCTTTGAGGAGGTTCGGGAAGAACTGAATCAACGTGATCATGAACACGGCGTCGCCGAGGACCCCACGTGCGGGATGGAGGGCAAAAACGAGTATTCGCTGACGACCGACGGTGGTGAGACGCTGAAATTCTGCTCGAAAGGATGTATGGAGACATATCAACAGAAAATCGCCAGTTCCGGTGGGTGGCGTGACGAACTCCTCTCGTGGGGTGGGTGGTACAAGGTCGGGAACCAATACCGCAAGGAGTGGTCAATGATCTGGAAGGACGTCATCGCGGGCTTTCTGATCTCAGGGTTCGTCATCGTCTTCGTGCCGCAGTGGGTGTGGAACACGCTCTTCCTTCAGGGCGACAGTTTGCTGGTGAGCGCAGAGAACGCCATCATGGGCGTGACGATCGCTGTTCTCAGCTTTGTCGGCAGTATGGGCAATGTCCCCTTTGCCGTCGCGCTCTGGGGCGGTGGGATCAGCTTTGCGGGCGTCATCGCGTTCGTCTACGCCGACCTCATCACGATTCCTGTCCTCAACGTTTACCGGAAATACTACGGCTGGAAGGTGATGCTGTACATTCTCGGCATCTTCTTCGTGACGATGGCCTTCACAGGCTTCCTCATGGAACAGCTGTTTGATGTTCTCGGAATTGTTCCAAACCTCGCTGGTGGAGAAACGGCGACTGAGCAGACATATTTTAAACTCGATT
The DNA here is from genome assembly GCF_059752555.1 of Halorubrum sp. B52. NCBI lineage: Archaea > Methanobacteriati > Methanobacteriota > Halobacteria > Halobacteriales > Haloferacaceae > Halorubrum > Halorubrum sp. B52. Next base: position 538,994 of record NZ_MWTG01000018.1, read on the forward strand.
ACACATTCTACTTGAACATTATCGCATTCGGGCTCACTGGATTCCTCCTCTACGTCCACCGGCGTGGCCTCGGTGCCCCCGGCCAGTACCGCGATCCGGTCTGTGGAATGCGGACCGACGAGAAGGGACCGACCGTGACCCACGACGGGGAAACGTACTACTTCTGCTCTCAAACCTGTAGGCGAAAATTTGAAAAGAAGCCGAATGAATTCGCTCATCAGAAACCAGAATTTCAAGATCACAGTCACGACCACTAACGCCAGTAGAGTGGGATAGTCATTTGTCTAGATTCGAACTCTTTTTCATTATCAGTGGAGAGTGCTTCACAAATCAACACTTAAACCGCTCCCAGCCTGTTTAGCCCTATGACAAAAACAACAAGCGAAATCCAATCTCTCGGTCAGATTCTCGAATCGAGTACGTGGCTTAACTTGATACTAGCCATCCAGCTGGTGGTTGGAATCACTTACGTGTATGTGACAGGAGATACCGTGGGACGATGGACTCACTTCGTTATACCGTTTATTTGGTTTACCGCATCTGGATGGGTTTTATGGCATACCCGTCCCCCTACAACGGGCTGGATATACCGAGTCGGTGCCGGATTATTTGTCGCAATCTACTTTCTCGTTATGTTATATTTTTCAGGGTTAGTGGGCCCATCTACCTCTCACCTCGGGCAACTCACTGGGGCCACCGATTACGGCTTGACGTGGGGGCGCTCACTAGGCTGGAGCCCCGTTCTACTCTACACTGGGAATATAATTACAGCTACAGTCATACCCTATCAAGCGGTCGGCCTGTTCGCAATGGCATATCTTGTATATGACGCATTACTGAGCTTCTCTCAGTCAGCGGTTGGGGGCGTTATAGGAATCGTGGCGTGTCCGGCCTGCGTCAGCCCAATCGCGCTGGCACTTGTGGGCGGAGTGGGTGGCACTACAACGACAATATTGTTCGGTACCTATGGATATGAATTTGCGACAGTCCTATTTCTTTTAGGGCTAGCCATTCTCTATCATCGAAATCGGCTTGCGATAGTAGTCTCGCAGTCACAGGGAAGCTAACTCGATTGAATGCGTTCTACCCACTTTGCGCCAGTGTTACAACGGTTAGCTGGTAGAATATTGACGGGTCGTGGGACACACAGAGGGGATAGACAGCCACACTGAACTGTTCGTATCTATCGAAACTGGTACAGTAATGACTCGTGAACACCAGATAATGAATGGTAGCTATTCCGGACTGAGGTGGAGTATATGAATAAACGGCGAGCGGACATCCTCGCCAGTCTCCTTGTCACTGCTGTCCTCCTCATCGGCAGTGCGCTCAGTTGGCAAGCCTACCAGCAACAACAATCCATCGAGCAAATGGGGTCGATGATGGGAATGGATTCATCGGTAGGGGCGATGCATGGGACGAACCCCATCTGGTACATCGTTGGGACTCTTCTCGTCTCAGCTGTCATTATTGGGGGATATCTTTTGATTCGGAACGACCTCACTAACACAGCTGTACCCGACGACACGCAGGCCAAGACGGAGAGTCAAACTGTTTCCGAGACGGATAACTCGCCCGAGGAAGCGGCCCAATCGAGCGGTGTTATCAATCCAGAATCTCAACCGCAGGCACGTGTGTTGGACCTGCTGCCCGATGACGAACGTCGTATCCTCGAGCCAGTCCTCTCCTCACCCGGCATCACCCAGATCGAATTGCGGGACCGATCGAACTTCTCGAAGAGCAAGGTGAGTCAGACAGTGAGTGCCCTCGAGAAACGTGGGCTGTTATATCGTGAACGGCAGGGGCGAACGTATCGTATCTATCCGAGTGATCATTTACAGGAGAATCAAGCACAATAACGGGGTATTCCTTCTACCAGACGGAACAGGCCGAGTACATCGAGGTCAAGTTCCGAGGCGGTCCACGAAACGTGCAAAAAGCGGGGAGCTCCTCGAATTCGGTGGGTATGAACGATCTCATCTGTGAAAAACAGTTAGAACGTCCGATACACGTTCTCGAACGTTCTCCTACGTGGATCCACATCCAATGTAATAACTCCCGAGCGGTCCTAGGAGTAACCGAGGAGAAAGACGATGACCAACTTCAAACTCGGCCGCTGGCTGTTGGTGGCACTCGCGATCATCGGACTCGTGTTCGCCGCCCCCGCGGTCAGCGCACACGGCACTGACACGACCGCAGACGACGCGCCCACGGACAATGCCACCGCAGATGAATGGGCCACGTGGATGGAGGTACAAATGACCGAACACATGGGCCCTGATAGTGTCGAGTGGATGGAGTCGAACATGGGTGTGACCGTCGACGAGATGGCCCAAGACATGGCTGAGGAGGAATACCACGACGGTGCTACCGACGGATACAACGGCGGGATGTACGGTCAGAGCCACTGCTGACGGCCCCCGGCCGTTTCGATCGCTTCGACTGAACACGCAATTCACCAATCCACGACAATGACACAACTCACCACTCCCATCGGACGCACTGCTCGTCGACTCACAATACTCGCTGTTCCGCTGTTGGTCGCGGCGACTGGAACGGCTGCTGCCCACGGTAGTGGAAGCTACGGCGGCGGTATGATGGGCGGCGGCTGGGGCGGTATGGGCGGACTCGGCGGCTT
>NZ_MWTG01000018.1:541646-551117 GCF_059752555.1 Halorubrum sp. B52
GGGCGGGATGTTCCTCTGGCCGCTGCTTCTGGTCGGGCTCATCCTGCTCATCGTGTACGGCACTAACCGCCAGGAATCGGCCTCTGAGCCGGATAAAGCACTCGCCGAACTCCGCGAGCGCTACGCGCGGGGTGAACTCTCGGAGGAGGAGTTCGAGAACCGACGATCCTCACTCACCCAGTGAGGACTTCTACCCCTAACGTGCTTTTCCGTATCTTCCACATGGATTCGTACGTACATCCTCCGGGCGGAGAAAAACACGAGAGAGTATGCTTAAACGATGGACCGATTTGCTGGGTCAGCAAATGGACTCGACTAGTTATGTATCCAGCAATCTTACTTAGTATTGTGAAGAATAGGAATTGACACACAAACCAGAATGAGAGACTTAGCAAACCCGACGACAAGGTCTCCCCGACCCCGAGAGAAACGAATCGGGCGATATGAACAACACTCACCGTACATAGGCCCCAGTCGCGTGCTGGCTCGAAACGCGGACACACCAAAACCAACCACCACAATAAAGTACTCACAGAACAATACTCGAATCGGCTCGCGAGAACAACGCAGACAGGCTGCCGAATGTCGACGACTCCGTGCATTCACGGCCTCGGAAGCGTCTGGCGGTGCTGGATTGACCGAAGAAGAAGCAAAGAAGCTCATCGCGAGCTTGGAACGCGAAAACACCCAATAGACCAATGACATATACCATCACCACAACGATTGATGCACAGTTCGACGATGTCGTAACCGCAGTCACGACCGCACTACAGGACGAAGGCTTCGGCGTCCTCTGTGACATCGACGTCAAAACGACCCTGAAGGAAAAGCTCGATGTCGACGTAGACCAATATCGGATTCTCGGGGCGTGTAACCCTCCACTCGCCCACGAGGGGCTCGGCAAAGAGCCGGAATTGGGGGCCCTGCTCCCGTGTAACGTCATCGTCTACGAGACGGATGCCGGTGACGTCGTCGTGAGCGCCGTCGACCCCCAGCAACTGGTCGGCATCACGGAGAATCCAGACCTCGACGAGATCGCGGTCGACGTTCACGAACGATTCGAGCGTGTCATCGCAACGGTCTCAGACGAGTTGGGAACGGTGCCGGAGGAGGAGTAACGATGTCTTCGTCGAATCAACTCGACACCACGACTATCGTGCTTCTGATCCTCGGGGCGATCATCGTCCTCCCGTTGCTCACTATGGGGATGGGGTTCGGTGGCATGATGGGCTACGGTGGGATGGTGGGCTACGGCGGGACCACCAGCGGGTGGTGGCCGTTCGTCGGGATGCTCGTCCCGCTCATCTTCATCCTCATCCTCCTCGGCGGTGGCTACCTCATCGTTCGACGTGCGAATGAAAGCCAGACGGCTCGAAATCCCGCGATGGAGGAACTTCGCACGGCGTACGCTCGCGGCGACCTCACCGACGAAGAGTTCGAATCCCGCCGCGAGAAACTCGAACGGTCGGGGTAAACGCAACGAGTACACACCCAGGTACGTATACCCGGAGCCTGTGTACTCGATTTCGTTCGGCAAACTATTCTCCATCACCACTGTGTGAGCGGGACTTCGAATCAAAAATGAGGGGCACTCAGCTTACGAGATTAAATAGTAATGTGTTTAAAAACAATACCATGGCGTACAGTATGACTGAGGTAATCCTCTTCACCCAAGAGACGTGTGGGGAATGCGCAACACAGCGGGAGAAAAATGACGGTCTCGAGGACAAGTATCCGGACGTGGAATTCAAAGAGATCGACATTCAGACGGACCTCGAAATGGCCGAAGAATACGGCGTCCGAAAGACGCCGACGACCCTCGTCTACGCGAACGGAGAGCAGACCGCCGAGTTCATCGGCATCGTCGACCGGAACGACCTCGAGTCAGCCATCGAGCGCGCGACCCAGCAATCGTCTGGATTCGTCCAGCGCCTCGCCGATGTCGTGCGAAAATAACGACCAACAGACTGATTCAAACCACATGACGAACTATAACCGACGTCAGTTCCTAGGAGTACTCGATGCCGGCGCAGTCGCCGGTGTCGGGATCTCTCAGCCAGCGAGCGCACAGGAGACGCCCATCGTCAAGATGGGCAACAACTACTTCGACCCGATCGGACTCCACGTCGAACCCGGCACGACCGTTCGCTTCGAGCTAGCGGCCGGAGCCCACTCGGCGACCGCCTACGAGGACCGGATTCCATCCGACGCCAGCGCATTCGACAGCGGGACCATCTCGTCGGGATCCTTCGAGTACACGTTCGAAGAGCCAGGCACGTACGACTACTACTGCATCCCGCACAAGTCGGTCGGGATGGTCGGTCGCATCGTCGTCGGCAGCCCCGGCGGGCCAGCCGAAGAGAGCTCGATCCCCGACGGCGAGGTCCCCGATAGCGAAACGATCGTCCAGAACGGCGCCGTGGCCATCGGCTCGGACGTCGAGGGCAGCGGGAGCACCGGTGGCGGCATGATGGGGCCCGGCGGAGGGAGCATGATGGGTGGCTCGAGGGGCGGGTGGGGCGGCGTCCCGTTCGTCGGCGGGGCACTCGGAATGCTCGGCTTAGCTGGCGGACTCCTCTATTGGGCACTAGGACGAGGTGACGCATCTCCCGAGAGCGATGATTCCGCGATGGAAACCCTCCAACGCCGTTACGCACGAGGCGAGATCGACGAAGAAGAGTTCCAGATGCGTCGTGAGCGGTTGGAAGACAGGTGAAACGCCTCGTCGATGTTCGGTAAGTCAGCGAATCCCGTCGGGAGCCCTCGATCGATCCGTCCGGCCGCGGATACCACCTTCGTTCGAGCTCAACGTCACGTCGTTCGAGTTCCGCGGTAGTACACCCACACGGCGAGGAGTCCGACGACGAGGAGATAGCCGAACCCCCAGCCGAGCGACGCAGCCGTGTCCAAGTCCGTCGTGAGTCCGGTATCGACCATCACGCGGACGGGATGGTAGCCTGGGAAGAGTTTCATCCACCACTCGGGTTCAGACTGGACGAACAGCGGGTCCTGGAAGAGCCCGATGTCGATCATCGGGAGGATCAACATAATCCACAGGCCGGCCAGGCGGTTGAAGACGGCGCCGACGAGCATCCCAATAAGTCCGTAGGTAACTGAAAGGATGAGCATCGCGGCGACGAACCACCACAGCTGTTCGGGCTGGAAGTCGATGAGCATCACCCCGACGGAGGCACCGACCACGACAAGCGTGATGACTGCAAGGACGCCGAACCGTGCGGCGATGACCTGCCGTGCTCGGTAGCCGACGACAGCGAGGCGGCCGTCCGTGTCTCTCGCCTCGCGCATTAGGAATAGACCGGCGAGGCCGGCGATGAACGAACTCGTGATCGGGGTCATGATCACGCCGTGGACCTCGGGCATCCCCCGCATCACGGTCGTCGTCTCGCCGTCGACGACCGTCCGGACCGGCATCTGGACGTCCTGGGTGACCGCGAAGGCGAGCGTGATGAACGACACTGGGAGGACGACCAGGAGCGCCACGAGGACGTAGTTGCGGGCGTGTTCCCGGAGCCCGATACCGAACGCCGTGGCCGTTCGGTTCACGCTGACCACCCCCCCGGCCGTGCGCATCGTCGCACCGAATACGGCAGTCACGAGGACGAGCAACACGAGAAGGTACCCGCCGACGAAGACGAGGTCACCCGCAGCGAACGTACCGTCGAAGGCGGCCGACTGGAGGAGTTCCTTCGGATGATACAACGGGAAGTACTGGACGAAGTCGGGGACGTCCGCGGCGAGCGGGCTGTCGCCACTGAGGAACGCGTCCATCATCGCGAGGAAGACGACGACGAGCGACCCCTCGAACAGTCGCGGAAGCACTGCGCCGACGAGCGCACCGAGGAAAGCATAGACGACGCCCGCGAGCGCGAGGAACGCGAACACAAACAGGGGTGCTTCGACGTCGATCGTCAGCCAGAGGACGCCGAAGTTCACCCCCGCGACGACGATCGTGACACCCGCGAGAGTCGCCAGCCGCGTCGCGAGCAGCGTTCGTGGCGCGTACCCGGTCTGAACGAGCCGTCGGTCAGCCTCCCGGGCACTGATCATCTGGACCAGTCCCATCAGCCCGGCGATGATGGCGACGCCGAAGATCGCGCCGAGGAGGCGTCCCAGGTCGAGCGGAATCCCCTCGACGGTCGGCATTGACGGCAGTCCGGCCATCGCCTGGCCCCACCCCTCGATGACCACGAGCGGGAGCACCAGCGCAAGGACGACGTTCAGAGGCGTCCGGACAAACGTCTGGAGGTTCGCCCGAACGCCGACGACGAACCTATTCATGTTCCCCCCTCCGGGTCGCTCCTGAGTTCGCTCTCGGTCTCTTCGTCGGTCACGTCGTGAACCAGTCCGTCTCGCACCTCGAAGACGCGATCGAGTCGACTCCGCTCCTCGATTAGGTGGGAGATCATGACGACGGTAGTGCCGTCGTTCGTGAGGTCCTGGGCCATGTCCCAGAAACACAGGTACGTCTCCCAGTCGAACCCTGTGTAGGGTTCGTCGAGCATGAGGACATCCGGGTCGTGCATCAACGCGACGCTGAGATTGACTTTCTGTCGGTTCCCACCGCTGAGCTGGTCGACCCGGTAGTCAAGGTACTTCTCGAAGTCGAGTTCGTCCGCCAGTCGGTGCTTCGCGGCGTCGATTTCCTCGCGCGTCATGTCGTAACCAGCGCCGAACAGCCGGAACGTTTCTGAGACGGTCAACCGATCGTAGAGCAGCGGGTCCTGCGGACACCATCCGACGGTTCCATGCCGTTCGACCGTGCCCGCGTCGTGGTCGAGAACCCCGACGAGAATCTTCATCAGCGTGGACTTGCCCGACCCATTCTCGCCGACGATGCCGACGATCTCGCCAGCATGGACCTCGATATCCGCACCGGTGAGAACGGGTGTCGACCGTCCCAACGGGAGTCGTGACCCGTAGGTTTTCTCGAGGGCGTTGCCTCGAACGAGCGTCTTGCTACCACCGAGCGTCTCCGTGGGCGCCGTGGTCGTGTCCATACGTAGAAAGACGTTCTACTCATTCAATCGAATTGTTGTTAAGAATCGAAAGTTAACTCCGTCAAAGTACCCGGATATCGGGTTGTATACCGGAGAGAGCAATAGATAGCCAACGATTTGGCATTCATTTTGTCTCCAAACGGGGGTAGACTTAGTCGGTAGCCGTGATGAAGATCAGCCACCTATCAGGCGCCGAGCATAGCGTTGATGCGGCTTGCGAGGTAACGTTCGAGTATCCATGGTTCAGTGCTACATCTGTGACTCGGAATGCGCTCGCGACGACGAGGTGTTCGTCTGCGAGCACTGCGGGATCTCCTGCCACCGACACTGTATGGAGAAATACGACACCAATGTCTGCCCGAAGTGCGTCGACGAGCCGATGATCGGTGCGATCGAGTTCTAGTCGTTCCTTGTCACTCACACACCGCTGACAATCCGGAGGCGGAGTATATCGATGGTCAGCTGGCGAAATACGTTTTTGACTCGTGCCCGTAGCACAGGTATGTCTACGACTGTCGAACTCCCCAACGTTGATGAGACGTGCGCCTACTGCGGGTCGCGTATCTTCGACCACGACCCGATCTGTGTGCGCGACTGTACCGACGACTGCGGGTCGCCGACCTACTTCTGCAACTACGCGTGTCTCTCGACCTACGTTGACGAAAACAACTTGACGACTGGCAACGCGTGCGAGTGGTCGCCCGACGACCCCGACTGCTGCTGAGTGGACTCACCCCAATCAAGACACAGAGCGATGTATTGGCCGCCGTCCAGCCTAAGAACCACCAATGGAGCAGTACTGGCCGTTCAACTTTATGAACGCAGCCGACGAAGTCTATAGTGGTTAACTATGTCGACAGAGCGCACGTCCGACGGCTTGCTCCGCATCGTCCTGATCGTCCTCGCAGTGATCGTCCTGTTTCCGATGTTAATGATGGTCTTCGCCGCTCCGATGATGGGGATGATGGGCTGGTGGTGGGGCGGCGGCACGGCCGGCGGCCTCTCGCCACTATGGGGCATCGGGATGATGCTCGTCTGGCTCGTCGTCCTCGTCGGCATCGGCTACCTCCTCTATCGCGGCCTCGTCGGTGGTGTCGGGTCGTCGCTGACCACTGACAGGGCGCTCGAGGAGCTCCGAGTGGCGTACGCACGCGGCGATCTCTCCGACGAGGAGTTCGAGGAACGGCGTGCGAAACTCACCCGCGAGGAGTCGCAGTAGTCTGCAATCATGTCCCCGACAGTACAGCGACGCGAGTTTCTCACTGCGCTCGGAGCCGGCATCGCAGGTCTAGCGGGCTGCGTCGGCAATCTCCCGGGAAGCAGCGGCGGGGTCGATCGAACGATCTACGTCGGCGCGTATCACTGGGGCTTCATCATCGTCGACGAGTCCGGCGAGGAACAGGACCGCATCAGCCTGCAACGGAACGATGTTCTCCGTGTCGTATCGTTCAACACGCTCGCGAGTCAGGCCGTCAAATCCCTCCCAGCGTCGATTCGAGACGCCCTCCCCGACCACGAGGCCCTCGAAGAACGAAACGCGGAACGCATCCCGACCCCGGCCGACGGCCACTTCCACGAGCTACTCGAAGAAGCGAACGAGCAGTACCCAGACCACAGCCTCGCGATCATGCCCTCCGGACAGGTTCACATGGGCGGCGGAATGATGATGCACCCGGTTGTATTTCCGCAAAATGCCACCAGACCCATGGTTCGACAGTTAGGGGCGACGCAACGGGGCGATTACACGCTGAGTTGCCAGACCTACGGTGGCTACGCCACGCCTACATGGAAATCGACGGTGGCATCGTCATCAGATGATGGAACGAACAACCTGACCACGAAACACACTTCCTGAAACGGAGAATGCAGCCGTAGTTGCTAATTTTGTGCCAATAATATGCTAGATATTGTGGATAGATGGCCGGGTAGCTGATACGGTGTTTAATAAACCTCGTTCGAGTACGACCTGTCACGAATGACCGACGAGAGTGGCGTCGCCCATCACGACCACGGGGACGAAGCCCATGGGCACTCGCATGAACACGATCCTGGCCACGGGCACGGGGGGTCGGTAGCAGTCGAAAGCTGGCACTCGTCTCCGCCATCAACATCGTCGGCTTCGTCGTTGAACTCGCTGGGGGACTCCTCTTCGGCTCTGTTGCGCTCATCAGCGACGCCGTCCACATGCTATTCGACGCGCTGGCGTACGTGATGGCGTTTACCGCCTCCTACATCGCGGATAGATACGAGGGGAGGGGTCAGAGTGGTGGTCGTACGGGCTCCACCGGCTCGAACCGCTGGCTGCCTTCCTCAACGGCATCTTGCTCATCCCAATGGCCGGGTACATCCTCTGGGAGTCCTATCAACGGTTCCTGACCCCGATCGAGATCGGGACTGTCCCGACGATCGTGATCGCAATTGGCGGGGTCGCAGTGAACGTCGGCAGTGTCTTCATCCTCCAGGGTGGGGAGATGAGTCTCAACGAGAAGGGCACGTTCTATCACCTCCTCGGCGACGCCGGCGGGTCGATCGCCGTCATCATCTCCGTTGTCGTGGTCGAAGTCACCGGAATCACCGTAATCGATCCGATCACTGCTGCGCTTATCGCTGGCATCGTCCTGTGGTCTGCCGGAAAGGTCCTGCGTGGAAGCGGCGCTATCTTCTTCATGAAGACACCGTTCCAGCCCGAGCACGTCCGGGAGGATATCGAAGCCGTCGACGGTGTCGACCACATTGATGACTGGCACGCGTGGCAGATCTGTAGTCAGATCACGGTCGTGACGGCACACGTCGAAACGTCGGTCGAGACGATGAGCGAGGCCGACACAGTCACCCAACAAATCCATCACGTCCTCGAGGAGTACGGGGTTGATCACGCCACCATCGAATTGAGTCCGGGATACGGAGACCGTCGGACCCATCTCAACTCTCACGCCCACTAATCGAACGCCGGCACACATCCGAAGCCCAGTAGCCACTCCCCGATTGCTCAATACACTCGTAGAATCCCCGCCAGTCAGTCCCTTATCAACTGTCTCGCTTGCTCGATCCAAGATGTGACTCGTGCCTCGCTGAGATCGAGTCGCGTGGCGAGGGAAGTGGCGTCCTCGTCGGAGAGCTGACTCACCGCGGTTATACCTGCGTCCCGAAGGTTCTCATCGTAGGCCGGCCCGATGCCGTCGAGCAGCTACAGCGACTGTTCTTGGTCGGTCCCCTCTGTAACATCGTTCCCGTCGGTCGTGTCCGATCCGTCGGTCGAAGTCACCGACCGCTCACGGAACCACGTCGCGACACGAGGCCACAGTTCCGCGTGGGCCTTCCCCGAAACGGCCATTCCGACGTGGCCGGTCGGAAACTCGTAGATGTCGGTGTCCTCACTCGGGATACCCTCGGTGAAGGGCTTGCTCGACTCCGGCGGGATGAGGTGGTCGAACGAGCCAATAATCTGTAACACCGGCATCGTGAGGTTCCCGATGTCGACGTGGTCGCCATCCAGGACGAGCTCGTTCTGGTAGAGCGCGTTCTCCTGGTAAATCTCCTCGATGAACTGGCGGTAGGCCTCACCAGCAACGTCAACCCCATCGCGCACCCAGCGTTCCATTCGGCCGAAGTTCTCGACGGCAGTCTTGTCCTCGAGGTTGTCGAACAGGATCGTGTACTTCCCGGCGTAATTCTCGATAGGATTCATCTGGGCGAACCCCGTCGCGAGAAACTCCGCCGGGACGTTTCCGTACGTCTCGGTAATCGCTCCTGGATCGAAGTACTCCTCGCTTCCCCATTGTTCGAGGATACCACCCGTATCGTCGAAACACAATCCCGTCGCCATGAGGCCGAGATTGCTGACCTTCTCGGGATAGAGGGACGCGCACACCGTACTCGAGGAGACGTCGGATCGGGGGCTCTACGGGATGGCACCCCCCGCGTTCGCCCTCGGATTCACCCACAACGAGGAGTACGATAATACTGCGATCTACACCGGCTCGACCTATTGCCTCGAACTGATGCTCCTCTACTCGCTGGCCGTCATTACGTCACTCGTCTGTGTGTCGCTGGTACTCGTGACTGGCTACCAGCGTTACGAGAATCGGCTTGAAGATTACGCGGAGTATCTGCCAGCGTTCACGTCGACAATCCTCATCGTGATGGGAGTCGGATTTATTCTGGAGATCTTCTAATGAGTCGTTTTGGGGATTTCTCAACGTAGCACAGTAAAGAACCTACAGACCACCCTCATCCCATCTTTATTCGGATTGAAAATAAGGCACGCATCAATTCCATCCTCCGATGTTGTGAGTTCCCCACAGTTTCGGAGAATAGGCCAGTTTCAGGTCGAATTAGCCTCAAGTCGTGGTGATTCTCAGCGGTCGGAGATGGATTTTGAATCCTTACTCTCGAACTACCGGACGAGCGTACGAAATTGCGTGAATTTTGGCGCTGCTGAATACGGTTGTCA
>NZ_MWTG01000003.1:0-116739 GCF_059752555.1 Halorubrum sp. B52
CTACTTCCGACGAGCGGTGTCGTTGGAGTTGATGCGTCAGGATTCGACCGCAGTCACGCCTCAAAACACTACACGAAACGAGCCGAACTCACGATTCAGCAGCTCAAAGTGACGTTGCTGGTCGATACGAAAGTGAACGCAATCCTCGATCTCCACGTGACGACAACACGAAAACACGATAGCCAGATTGCGCCGTCGTTGATCAAGCGCAACCCCAAGGATATTGGCATTCTACTCGGTGACAAGGGCTACGACGACCAGAAGATCAGGCAACTTGCCCGGCAACACGAGGTTCGGCCACTGATAAAGCATCGTGAGTTTACATCGCTCCACAAGGCATGGAACGCGCGCTTAGACGCTGATCTCTACGGCCAGCGGAGTCAATCCGAGGCAGTCAACTCAACCCTCAAGCGGAAGTACGGTGCGTTTGTTCGCTCCCGACGATGGTGGAAGCAGTTCCGTGAACTCACTATTGCTTGTCTCAGTCACAACATTGACCGATCACTCTGAACGGTCAATACAGGTAATTAAGTGGGTTCGCTAAGATTGTACTGCTACCCTCACCCAGATGAGCTGGAACATTGCTGATCTTTTTAAAAATGAGGACAGGAATCATCCACCAGTAGATATTCTCAGCTTTGTAGCTGGATTAGTGGTGTTCGCAGTCATTTCGTTTTGGTTAGCCTTTCTGGTTCCATTCTCAGGGCCGGCCATTGAAGCGGGAAGCAGCTATCAGGTACTTGCCGGCTTACAATGGGTTGTCGCAGGGGCTATATTCATTTTCTTAGCAGTTCGAATATATCAGCAGAGGCGTATCGGTTGGTATGGGACGCTCGTAGTTGCGGTATTTACGCTAATTCGAGCGACATTTGACAGTTTTACTTTTGGGTTAGTCCCGGTAGTCTATATCGCAATACCGCTGGTAGCAATCGTATTCTTGCTGGTTCGCCGTGATCTATTTTTGAACGGATAGATTCACACCCTTCAGCGACCGGCTGTTTCATGTGTGAAAATGTCTAAAGAATAGGATTTCAACAGAGCCACGATAGCCAGATTGCGCCGTCATTGATCAAGCGCAATCCCCAAGATATTGGTATTCTGCTCGGTGACAAGGGCTACGACGACCAGAAGATCAGACGGCTTGCCCGGCAGCACGAGGTTCGTCCACTGATCAAGCATCGTGAGTTTACATCGCTCCACAAGGCATGGAACGCACGCTTAGACACTGATCTCTACGGCCAGCGGAGTCAATCCGAGACTGTCAACTCAACGCTCAAGCGGAAGTACGGTGCGTTCGTCCGGTCACGACGCTGGTGGAAGCAGTTCCGTGAGCTCACCATCGCCTGTCTCAGTCACAACATCGACCGATCACTCTGAACGGTCAATACAGGGGACTCAAAGAGCGCTCAGTACAGCAATAAAAAACACTTGAAATGGAAACTCAGCCGGTTATTAGAAGGCTCCCCAAGACATATACCGAGTCCAACGATTCCAGACATATGACTGATTTCACAGGATATCTACTGGGCATAAGAGATACGATCGTTAAAAAACGGGGTGGAGAGGTTGGGTATGGAATTATGACGTTCGTTGGCCTCTGTGTATGCTTATTTACGCTTAGTACAGGTTCAGTAGAATTCTATTTATCCTCACTAAGTACATCACTTCCATTTTTGTTTGGCCTAGCCCTCGCCATGTACGGTCTCTCCGGATTTATTCCCGATAACAACAAAAACCTAATACTTCTTCTGAGGATCGGTTTTCTAATGGCCATCGCCGTAGGAATTGGGTTGGTGATATTCCTAATTATATTTATGCTAGGCAATACACCATAAGCACTCTTCATCGACTACCCGTTTCAGACGAAAATGTGTCTGAAGAATAGGATTTCAACAGAGCCGAGCAGTCTTATTCTTGAGATATTAAGTGACAGTAGTGGCGAAAACGCAAACAATCTACGCAAGGATCGGCGGAAATGAAGCTGTCGAATCTGTCGTGGCCGATTTTTATGATCGTGTCTTCTCAGATTCACTTCTTCAGCCGTATTTCGAAGATATCGACCGTGATGCGCTGTACGCTCACCAAGTACAATTCATAAGTGCCGTAGCAGGCGGCCCGGTATCATACGACGGCGCCGATATGCAGGCTGCTCACGAGGGAATGGGAATCACCGGGGAAGCCTTCGGTCGCGTTGCGACATACCTCGCCGAAGCGCTCAGAGAGAACGGTGTCACCGAGGACGACGTCGACGCGATCCTCGATGAAGTCGGTGCGCTCAAGCCGGATGTCGTGGCCCAGTAAACGCATGTAAGTCGAGAGGTCTTTCTGAGGAGCTTTTTTCACAACTCACTGCTGGACGCGATACACGTAGCCGCCACAACCGCACTGATCGACGACGCTGGTCTCTGCGTCCGGGTAGTGGTCGTGGATCGGCGCCTCAAGGTACTCCTCGGGAGTGCCGTGGTTCGGATGCGTGACGAGGTTGACGTGGTAGTCAGGTTCCGTCTGATTGATCGCCGCAAGGGCGTGCTCGATTAGCGTCTCTCGATCGTCAGCGTACCGTTCCTGTTCGAGGTTTGCGGACCACGACGCATCATGCTCCTCATCGAGAAATGAGGGTGCCAACTCGTTGGTTTCGGAGGCAGCCGTGGTACGTTCGCGGTCTGATTGCTGGTTCCGTGTGGACATGAGAATATGTATGAGACGGACACGCCTCCATGTCTGTGCGAACATGTTCGCTACGTTCCGCTTTGCGGAGAGCCAGGTCGGGGGTCACGGGTGCAATCCCGACGACCTCCCATTCGTCACGAATCGTTGAGACCGACGCTCTACGTATCGGTGTCTGTGCCGGGATCGAATTCGAGCGGATTTCGAGGGAGATCGTCGACGAACTCCCGGACGATCGTTCGTTCCACGCGTTGGAGTGTCTCGCTGCACGTGGATTTCGCGATCCCGACGTGTTCGGCGACCTCTGTCAACGTACAGGTGCGTGGCACGTCGTAGTAACCGCGTTCGACCGCCTCGAACAACAGCTCTCGCTGCCGCTCGGTGAGCGATTCAGCCGGGTTCAGCCGCTGTTGAACGTACTCGACATCGAACTCCGCACCGACGCCTCGAAGCATCTTCCCGAAGTCGGCGATGCGCTCGTGGGCGCCGGTGACGTCGATTCGGGCCACTCCGTTCTCGATCTCAACGGGCATCTCGATCGGGATGCCGGCCTGCCGTGCAGCCGCCATCAACAGCGGTGCATGTGCCTCGACTTGGACGGTGGCAACCCCGTCACTCAACGCCATTACCGAGACTTCCTCGATCGTGTCGTGGACCGTTATCGCGTCCAGAATTTCATCAATATCGTCAGCGGTGATCTTCACGAGCGCGAACCCCGCACCGTCTCCGGGGGTCGCACTGAGTACCTGAATCCGCGCCTCCGGGAACTCCCGAGAGACCTCACCGACCCACGGTCCGTCTGGGAGATCAACGTTGAGTCGAGCCTGTGCCATATTCACCATTCGCTGTCACCGGGGAAATGGATTCGTCTTCGTACCCCGATCTCAGTGGATATCGGTTCGTCAGATCGGAGGCGAACGGAGACTCTCACGTGGATTTGGAGATGAGTGCCGCTTCGTATCCCACGGAGTGAGAGTCATCCTATCCCTTTTCGGTCTTTCTGCGAGAATATGAGAACACACCGGAATATCGATTACCATGACAAATACAAAATCAGATATAGCAGTCACATTCAATCCACAAGAATGGGTCGACGGACCGTACCACCTAGACGATGGGGCAGACAAACAACTGACTCCCGCCAAAAATCGGGAACCAGTAACGTTCGAAATACCCTGGGAGGACGGAACTGACGAGGAGGGAACTGTGTTCCCGGACGAATCGTACGAGGCGAATCAGTTACAATCGCACCCTGCTGCTCCGGAGTGGGTCCGAAATTGGGATGGGCCATACTACGTTCGGACAAAATCGGTTGCCGACGAGTAACGGGCAATTGACAGAACAGATCAAGTACCTCGAGAATAGCAGAAGTGAACCATGGCCGCTGAAATCTCACGCTGGTCGCGTCGATACGTTCTCATCGGGGTGATCGCACTCTGTTGTTGGCAGGTTGCCACTGTTGCTGGCCTCCCGCGACGCACGACGGTGGCGTTGGGCGTGTTCGGGTTCGTGTTCCACGTCATCTTCGGCAAATCCTACGCCCTCGTGCCGGCGTACTTCGACGCTGATCTCGTCTTCGAACACGCCCCGATGGTCCAGTTTCCCTTCATCGTTATGGGGACTGCGTGTTTCGCGCTCGACCCGCTTCTCGTTCGTCGCTTCCGTGTCGACCTCGGCGTTCTCGGCGGTGTGCTCTGGGCGGTCGGCGTCGCCGTGTTCGTCGGATCAATCGTACTGACGATCGCCGGACCACTCCGACGCGGGACGACTGGAACCGGGGATCACAACGCCGACCGACGGCCGCTCGACCGATTCGCGAATCGCTTCGTCCCGATCGTTCTCCTGTATCTCCTCGCCGGTAGCTACGAGAACGTCGCCGGACAGGCCAGCGAACTCCCGCCGCTGATCGGCGTCCAGGCTGCCGCAACGCATCTCTTGGCCGCCGGGGCTGCGACGTTGCTCGTGGTCACGCTCGGCTTTCGACTGCTTCCGCGGTTCCTCGGCGCACATCCGACCCGATCGTCGGCCGCCCTTGTCCTACCCGTTGCCGCGACTGCCCCCGGGATCATCGCCGGCGGGTTCGTCGACGAACGATTGCTCCCACTCGGTGCCGCTCTGATGGTGATCGCGATGGTCGGCTTCGCGCTCGTCGTCTTCGGAATGTGGTTCCAGTCCGACAAACGCCGAATCGGATTGTACGCCCTTCTCCCAAGCGCGACGTTCGGCGTCATCGGCGTCCTTTTCGGCGGTCTCTTCGCAGTCGGCGGAACGTCTCCGGCGTTGATCGAGACCCACCTCCGAGTCAACCTGCTCGGCTTTCTCGGCCTGATGATCGTCGGAACATCGTTTCAGTTCTATCCGCCGCGGCTGGGCGCGTTTCCCGGGTCGTCGAACCGTTCCGCGAGCGTAGCGATCGCTGCGCTCGCTTGCGGACTCGGGATTGAGATCCTCGGTGCCGCTGTGATCGCCGTCTTCAATTCCTCGACGGCGTCTCTTTCGACACAAGCGATCACTCTCGGCCGTTGGCTCACGCTCTTTGGTGCGTTCGGGTACGCGTACCTCATCGCGAGTGTGTTCAGGGCACGATCGACATGATCTTCTCGGTCAACTCGGCCGTATCAAATCGTCTTATCTAAACGGGGTACTTCTAGTGAACTACCCCACCCTACTCGCTCACGGCTGACGCCGTTCGCTCCTTGAGGGTGGGGCTTCCTGTTTCAACGACGCACTTTGCAGATACCGAGGTATCCACAGGGAGCGCAGTCTCCACAGGCGTTGATTCGGAGCGTCCCGCTCCTAACCGCTTCCTGATACCGCGAGAAAGAATGTTCCACGCCGCGTTCGCGTCCCTATCCGCTTCAAACCCACACGCCGGGCACGAGTGTTCCCGGATCCACAACGGCTTCTCGGTTGAAACGCCGCAGGACGCGCACTCTTTCGTCGTCCCTCTCGGGTTCACAGCGACGAAGTGTGTCCCTTCGCGTTTACACTTGTACTCCAGCATCCGCAGGAACGTCCCCCACGCTGCACCTGCGCGGTTCCGAGAGTTGCCCGGTAGCTCGACCAACCCCTTTGCGTCCAAATCCTCTACGGCCACGAGGTCGTATTCGCGGGCATAGTAGTTCGAGAGTTTGTGAAGAAAGTCGCGGCGCTTGTTCTTCAACTCGGCGTAGCGTTCGGCCACAACTCGGCGCTGTTTCTCCCAATTCGCAGACCGGTGCTGTTTCCGCGAGAGGTTGCGTTGGGCGCGTTCCAACCGCTCCCGCTCGGCGGACAGGTCGAGAGATTCGACGGCGGTTCCGTCCGTGTCGTGGGCGTACTTGAGAATCCCCACGTCGATGCCAACGCACTTCTCGGGATTCTCCGGCTTCTCCGGTGGGTTGTTTGGGGTTTCGACACCGAGGATGGCGTACCACTTACCGGTCGGTTCGCGTTTGACGGTGACGGTCTTGATTTCGGCGTCGTCGGGGAGGTCGCGGTGGAAGGTGATGGGGATTTCTCCGAGCTTCGAGAGCCACAGTCGGGTCCGACCGCTCGTGTTCTTGAGCTTGAAGCCGGATTGACTGTAGGTGAAACTGCGGTACTCACCCGGTGCTTTCCACTTGAGCGTCCCAACGCGGTAGCCGTTCTCTTTCCGGCCCTGGAGTGTCGAGAGGTTGTCGTACAACCGCTGAACGACCTTCTGTAGCACCTTCGAGTGAACGGTTTTTAGGTCGCTCCACCACTTCTTGAGACTCGGCGGCTTTGTTGAAATCCTCTTCTTCAAACATTTCTCATGGTGTGATTAATTCAGAGGGGTCGTTTACCTCCCAACAGTCAGAGTCATCAGTCCGATTGTAGAACTTAAGTTCGATGGAATAATAAATCGCTCTACTTATAGAATGTATTATGCGGAGACGAGCCCTCCTCGGAACCTCTGCTGTAGCTATAACTTCACTCACTGGCTGTATCGGTCGTTTTCAAAATGGGTACATCTTGAATCGACTGATATTATCAGAAGTCTCTGGTATAGATCAGGAGACCGGTCAAGGGGAAATCGCTGATAATGCCGAAATAATCGTCGAATGTGACGGTGAAGAGGTTCATACATCTACGCATGCTCGACCAATAGAGCAACCGTCTGAACGAGAACCAGTTGTTGTGTCCGATGAATTTCCCGACGAGCGGTGTAAGATAGATGTAACCGTTCAGTCCGGGAATAATACTCTTGAAAAAGCGTTTGAGACCAGCATATTTGAAGAGTATGACGGATATTGTATCGATATTCATGTTCTGATGTGGGGAGACCGCATAAGCACAGAGATTTTTGATTCGCCATACGATTGTTGAGATATTTCTGTTACGTCCTCAAAGTGATCGATTGATATTGTGGACAAGACACCTAAGAGCGAGTTCACGGAACTGCTTCCACCAGCGCCGTGACCGGACAAACGCACCATACTTTCGCTTGAGTGTTGAGTTCACAGTCTCGGATTGACTTCGTTGTCCGTAGAGATCAGCGTCTAAGCGTGCGTTCCATGCCTTGTGGAGTGATGTGAACTCACGATGCTTAATCAGTGGCCGAACCTCGTGTTGCCGGGCGAGCCGCCTGATTTTCTGATCGTCGTAGCCTTTGTCTCCGAGGAGAATATCGATACACTCGGGGTTGCGCTTGATCAACGACGGAGCGATCTGGCTATCGTGTTTTCGAGTCGTCGTCACGTGCAAATCAAGGATGGCGTTCACCTTCGTATCGACCAGCAGTGTCACCTTGAGCTGCTGAATTGTGAGCTCGGCTCGTTTCGTGTAGTGTTTCGAGGCGTGACTGCGGTCGAACCCCGAAGCATCGACTCCAACAATTCCACTCATTGGAAGTAACGCCGCTGAGAGAGTCAGTATGACACGCCAGACAGCCATATCAAGGCGATTGAACGCCTTACAGAGCGTTGATGGCGTCGGTAGTTCAGCTAATCCAAGAACTCGACGAATACGTGGCATCTCGATTAACTCGTCAAGCAGTCCACGGTAGGTCGTGTTCTTCCGAACTTTGAGGCACAGCAGAACAACGTGCTGTGGAAGTGTATAGCGGTGTTTGGAGAACTTTGAGGAGTACCGAGAAACTGCTCGGCGGGCCAGATGGATCGCCTTCTCAGTAAACCGGAGAATCTGCGACTTCGGGAGGGGCTTCATCTCGTCGAATTATACGGTGAACATGTAACTCTCTGAGGATTTCAACAGAGCCGACTCGGCAGGAGTTTCTGTTCAGAGTACGACGAGGTGTCGTCGTTCCGATTCAGGCGGTGGAGGAAGTGGTTGTAGACCTGTCTACAGGTATCGACAGTCCACGCTAACTGTTCTTCGAGGGCGTCGGACGGTCGAAGTCGATACCTGTAGTTGTAGTTCATCGGGTGGTGCTACTCGTCGGGGTCGGTAGTTCTGACGACTTTCACGTCCGCGCCACGCCATCGTTTCGGGACAAGGACGTGAGCGCCGTTGCCGGTGGCTTTGGCCGTCCCGTCGATGACTTCGTGGCCTTCGATTTCGTGTTTATCCATCGCCTGTGTTTACACTTAATTTCAACATAAATGTGGCGGTGGCCCTGTGGTCCGAGCGTCGAACGTGTCTGAGAATCGTGCGGCGCTGTATCCCCTCCCTACTCGCTCCCTCCGGTCGCTCGTTGAGGAAGGGGCCTTAGCGGCTCAATTCAGGTAAACTAGGATCAAACGGAGGTACGTCACGTTTGTCCATTCACGTCACTGGTGGAAACGGTTTCGAGAAGAGTCTCGCAGCCACGCAAATTCTCCTGATTGACGACATTAACCGATGTATCCCAACCGCGGTAGTCTACTCAAATCTGGAGGCGCTCTATTTCATCCGACCCACATGTGGGACACTCATCTGCCCCCGATGAAAGATTCTCACCGCACTGGCGGCTCTCCACGACTACCTCAGTCTTGTCACCGAGTAGTAGCCGTGTAAGTACTGTGCGGACACTCATGGGATCCAGAGTTCTGGTGGTTGTGAGTTAATCCTACTGGTGATCTGTATTCCCTAGAAATTCGGTGCGTTCGACCCGAGTAGCCGCCAAAGGCTTACGTTCAAGGCCGATTGACAATTGTTTGGAAGGAACACTGTCACACGCCTCTTCCATCCCTTTCCATGACCGCTGACGAATCATCTCTCGGTCATTGCCCGGAATGTGGTGAGGACATCTCGGAGGCGTGGATTCTTGTTGAATATGAGAAGGACGACGGCACCAAGGGCGTGTGGGCCGAGTGTCCAGTGTGTGAAGATGTTGTAGCACCGGAGTAGTCGCAGACAGCGGAATAAAGTGTTCTTCGTCGCGCCTCTAGTATAAGTTCGAAAAGTGGAGATTTCAGCGGAAGTTAGGTGTCTCTGCTCGGGCAAAGTTCCATAGCATCACGGATCAGATGTAGTTGAGATACTGGAGCAAGCGTTCTGCCTTGGCGATCTAGAGGCAGACGCGACGCATTTTCCCTCTGAGACCAAGGTTGCAGTCTTCAGCGACCGGTAGTTCCTTACCATAGTGCGTCTGAAGACCGAGGTTTCACCAGAGGTAGTCTTCCGTGTACAGAGGCAGTACCACTCTCCTCTGGCTACTCGTCTGACCGAGACGCCAAGACGATTAGTGCAGTGCTATCCTCGACGGCATGGGGAGCGATCTCTTGGTCCCCGTCGAAGCAAGCCACGTCGCCTGCCGACAGCTCATGTGTCTCGCCGTCGAGTTCCAACTCGATCGCCCCCTCGATGAGATGGAACACGATTTTGCGGTCGGGATGCGAGTGAGGAGCGACTTCGCCGCCCGCGTCGAGAGTGAGTCTGATCGTCTTCGGTTCAGCGTCGGGGAAGACGTTGGCGTGGGGCTGTCCGTCCAGTTCGTTGAGGGTGTGTATCGTCGTCATGTATCGGTCGGATCGAATTCGTCGGTTCGGAGTCCTCGGCGGACCGGTTCGTGTTCGGCGTCGGTCGGCGGTGGAGCGGTGACGAGCAGCGCTTCGAGCCGCGAGTCGTCGTCGGCCTTGACACCGCGGTCGGTGTCCGCTCCGACGGTCACGACATCTCCTGGTTCGACGCGGTGTTCCGCATCCCCGTCGCGGATGAGCCCGGTGCCGGAACGGACATCGATCACCACGTCACTTGATGGAGCGTGAACCGGGATAAACTGTCCCGGTTCGAAATAGCCGCAGACGACTTTCATCTGTTCGCTCCGAAATACTTCGACTGTCGAGAACTTCTCGTCGTCGTACGTCCGTTCCGCGTCGAAGTCAACGGCCGTCATACCGAATCACCCGTTCGGCAGGCGCCGCGGTCGTTTGTCTGGACCGCCGCTTGGGCGCTGGCTATGGATGACTTGTCCGCTCGATAGTTTTTAGGTTTGCCTAAATTCATGCGTCTCAACGTGTGGCACGGATCGACAACAGGGTTGGGACGAACATGTTCCCGTCAGATCGGCCCCGTCGACGACTACTCGCTTCCACCCTCGTCATCGGGCGATCGGACCTTGAACGGTCGCATCATGTCGTGGTCCTCGTGTTCGATCATATGACAATGCCACATATAATCACCTGTCTGATCGGAGAACAGCCCCTTGAACTCCCCGAAGTGTGCGATCACGTGTACCACATTACCTGGGTCGACGGTGACCACGTCGTTCCACCCGAGTTCGTACGACTCGGGGGCATCGAGCGCGTCCAGATCGATGTCGTCTTCGGCGGGATCGTAATCAGCAGCCGACTGCCGTCCCAACACCTGGAAGTGAACGAGGTGGAGGTGTATCGGGTGGGACATCCCCGTGAAGTTGGCGAGACTCCAGATCTCGGTGTCCCCAAGCGTCGGGGTCTCGGTGACCGGGTCCGTGAGTTCGTACCCGATCTTTTCGTTGCGAGTCCCGAGTGCGTAGAGGGGCCGATCGTACTCGTCCGTTTGTCGGGCGAGCGTGAGGAAGCGTTCGGTGTCGACGGATTCGATCGGAATCTCGGGGACCTGCGTCAGTTCGTCTGGGAGTTGCGTTGGCTCCTGCTCGCTCTCCGCGGCTGCCACGTCGATAAGCATGACCTCCGGGAGGGGTTCGGAGTCCTCCGGCCCGATTCCGCTCGTCCCGCGATACTTCGCCGGGGCGTTATTATGCAGGAGCAGGGTCTCGCCCGCGTACTCGCTGAAGTCGACGACGACATCCGCGCGCTGACTCGATCCGAGTTCGAGACGGTCAGCGGTCTCGACCGGTTTCGAGAGGAGCCCGCCGTCGTTCCCGATCTGGACGAACGGCGGCCCCGCCTCACCCGTGTCGCCCGATTCATCGTCGTATTCGAGCAGCTTGAGGTTGTAGTATCGGCTGTTGGCCCCGTTGAGCAGGCGGAACCGATACTGTTCGGGATCGACGGACAGTCGGGGCCACGCCTTCCCGTTGACCGTCGACGTGTCACCGTAGAACTGCGGAACGATGCTTGGGTCGGGATGTGAATCGTTTTCATCCTCTTCTGTCGCTGGGACGTCCGTCGGGTAGTATAACGAGCCGTCCTCGTTGAAACTCCGGTCCTGCAACACGAGTGGGATTTCGTTGTCGCCCGTCGGAAGATCGAGCTCTCGTTCGTGGTCGTTCCGGATCAGATAGAACCCCGCGAGGCCGGCGTAGACATTCAGTCGCGTGATGCCGAGCGAATGATCGTGGTACCACAGTGTTGCGGGCGGCTGGTCGTTCGCGTAGTAGTAGTCCTTCTTCTCGAAGTCGGGGCCCGTCCGCTCGAAGTTGCGGGTGAACCACGCCTGCGGTTTCCCGTCGCTCTCGTGTTCGACATTGCCACCGTGGAGGTGCGGGACGACGCGGGCACCCGGCTCGTCGTACGGGATGATATCGCCGTGGATCGTCGGATCCTCCGGGAGCAGGTGTTCGTCCGGGAGGTGATTCTGCCACCGAACGTAAATCGGTTCGCCCTGTTCGGCTTCGATCGTCGGGCCGGGAAACTGCCCGCCGTAGCCCCACAGGGTCGTCGGCGGAAGGTCGCGGTGGAGCTTCTGTTCGATCTCGGCCATCTCCACCTCGTAATGAGGCTGGCCATCTTTCGTTCCGCTCGGTTCGATAACACCCGGACGAGGTATTTCGTCGACCCACCGTTCGAGATCCGGTGAGGAATGGGTCCCGTCGGACACTCCTTCGGCGTCTTCTGAGTCGCCCGCAGCTACCGGAGCGCCGATACTTTTCGCGGAACAGCCCGCGAACGCCGCGGTACCGGTGATACCCACGGCCGCGAGAAATCGCCGCCGTGCAACATCACTCTGGGATCGTCCAGTCTCGTCACCAACCATGTACGCGCTAGCCAGTTCATGTAAATAGGGGACCGGACAAACCCTGTTTAATGGGAATTAGTCCGAACATGTTCGCCGACAAAGACGGGATGTCAGAGCCGAAACTCCTCTGTTGACAACTGAGCCCACGAATATCCTCTTCATTCGACCGTCCTGAATCAAGACATCGGACAAGCTTCTTGGAAACAAAACCCAACGAATTATCCGAACCTACTCGTCGGATCCGGGATCGTACACGTCCGGATTCGGCTCCCCCTCGACGTCGACGACCGCGAGTGCGCCGCGGCGTCCGGCCCGTGAGAGCGCGTGGTCGACGATCTTGATCGGGCCCGGGACCGCGAGTTCCATCTCGCCGACGGTCGCCGTGCCGGGCGCGACCGGCGTGGTCTCGACGTATCGCGCTGGCGGGGAGACGAGGTCGCCGTCGCGGTACAGCCGCGACCAGACGTTGCCGATCGGGTGCCACGAGCTGGACTGGTTCGGGCCGCCGTTCACAAAGAACACGCGAACGGTCTCGCCCACCTCGGCGCCGATCGGTCCGAGCCGATCCTCGGTGAAGCCGTGGTGTTCGCCGTTGAACACGACGTACGTCGGATCTTCGGCGAGCATCGCACCGTGATCGAAGGCGTGGTGGCCCTTCTCGCCGAGGTCGCCTTTGGTGTACAGCTCGTGCTGACCGAGGTAGAGCTCGCGGTCCACCGCGGGCAGTCCCGCCTCTGGCTCGACGAGGATCGCGCCGAACATCCCGGAGCTGACGTGGTGGTCCATCGCCGGCACCGCGCAGTGGTAGGTGAACAGGCCGGGGAACTCGGCGCGGAAGCTCAGTTCCGCCGCGTCGTCACCGGGCACCAGCGTCGTGTCGACGGCCCCGCCACCAGGGCCGTACACGGCGTGGAAGTCGACGTTGTGGATGTCGCTGTTGTCGTCGGCCGGGACCTCGAACCGGAGGTTGACGGTGTCGCCCCGCCGGACGCGGATCATCGGCCCGGGAACCTGTCCCTCGAAGGTCATGTACTTGAACGTGACTCCGGGCTCAACCTCCGCGACAAGCTCCTTTGTTCGAAGAGTGACGTCGTGTTCGCGCGGCTCGTCCCAGTTCACAGGCGCCGGGACGTCGGTCGGATCGGCCGCGATCCGGTCGACGTGGACGTCACGTACAGGGTCCAGTTCGGGGACGACTTCTTCGTTCGGGTCCTCCGGTGGGGGCGTTTCCGCGTTCACCGGCGCGCCGATACAGCCGGCCACCGCGCCGACCGCTCCGATCCCGAGCGCTGCAACCATCTTCCGCCTGCTGAGGTCTTGTGACATGATGCTTCCCATCTCAACAGAGGCATCGTAGTGACATATATAATATATACTGTTCCCCAATATCGGGGTTGAAACGGCCATCTACCACCATATACGGGGTTTTAAATACTTAATAAGTATGTCGAGTACGGAATCGGACGGAAGTGAATTTCGAGCCGCGGTCCATGAACACACCCGGGCCACACGAAGATGAGTGTATCACGGCTGCTCGCACTTATCATCAAAATGACTCTCTGGAACGAGATTAAACAATCGTGCGACAGCGCGGGCGGTTGCTTGCTTGTTTTGAGTACGTCCGTTCAGTGGTGACTCGAAGTTCGAAATTAGCCGCCAAGCGAGAGTACCCCCGAGCAGCCGGACGGTTTGCCGTTGTTCGTCGGTGAGGCCACCCTGCGTCTCGAGTTTGGAGAGCGCCTCTCCGACCTGACGGCGTTCGATCCGTGCCGTATGATGTTGTAACCGTCTCCGGACGCAGCGGACGTCGATCCCAGTATCAGATACGTTGTCGCGACGATTTCGCCGTCGTTCCGTGTTATGCCGTTCAGAGGTCATAGTCGAATGTAGAGTAGCCTTGGAAGGAGAATTACGCGATCATGAGCAAGGATCTGTCTGTCGTAGTGGAATCGCTCTACTCGGTTGCCGTCTTCACGGCCTCGAGCAGCTCCTCGTAATCCGGCTCATTTGTTGGATCGTCTGCGACCCAGCGATACGTCACCGTTCCCGTCTCATCAACTACGAACACCGCTCGGTTCGCGATTCCGTACAGTCCGAGCTCTTCGATATCGATCTCAAGGCCGTACTGCTGGATCACATCACCGCTCATGTCGCTAACGAGATCGAACTCGATTCCGTGTTCATCACGGAAAGCACCCTGAGAGAACGGTGAATCGGCGCTCACGCCGAAGACCGTCGCTCCGACCTCTTGGAATGACTCGAGATTGTCTTGAAGCGCGACCATCTCGTTCGTACACGGTGGCGTGAACGCGCCTGGGAAAAACGCGAGCACGATCGGTCCGTCACCCAGGTGGTCTTCCAATTCGAACGTCTCGTGATCGCTCGTTCCGTGCGTCGCGGTGAACAGCGGTGCAGTATCTGAATGCTCAACCATCAGGATATATTTCTTGTTGTCCAAAGGATAAGCTTTACACGAACATGTTCGAGGGGAATCGAATTCACGTGGGTACCGGTCCTGAAGCGGTCATACTGGGAATCGACAGATCCCTCGGAATCAGGTCACTCGTGTCGAATCTCGATATACCACACGTCGGACCCGTCAGACATCGTTTCATACTGGAACCCGCGTTCTTCGAGGACCTGATACAACGGCTCCGGCTCGAAGCTGTTGATCAACAGTAGCGTCTCGTCGTCGGAGAGCGCTTCGAGCTCGGCCATGATGTCGCCGAACGGTTCGCCGTCGATCTCTCGGACATCCAGGCGACGATCGATCTCGTTTCGCTCAGTGGCCATATCCGTTCAAGTATCGACGGGGAGGTGCGTGTTCCCCCGAACGTATTCGGGGACGCGACCGTCCGCGGCGGTTAATGCTCGGTTCCCGCGAACGGGCATCGGTCGGCTCCGTTCGGCGGGGTCGCGGAACACGCGTTTGCCGTACCATCGACGAGCGCTCGCAGGCGTTCGATCGCCTCGTCCAGAAGGACGTATCCGATACGGTAGCCCGCTTCGAGGGACATATCGAACCCCGTTCGACGGCGGAAGAACGTCCGGACGGCACACTGGCACGCTTCGAGTTCCAGCGTGACCTCCCTCCCCCGATCGGTGAGTTCGACCCCGGCTTGCTTCTCGTATCGGAGGAGTCCGGAAGCGGCAAATCGATCGAACATCTCCGTCACGCTCGACGGCGAGACGTCGAGGCGATCGCTCACCTCACCGGTCCGAACTCGAGCGTCGCGACCTGTTCCGATCCGCCTGATCGCGACGAGGTACAGCCCGCCGTTGCGATCGACGCAGGCGGTGGGCCGCACGCAGCCGCAGACGTCCGCCTGTGCGTGGTCGATAGCCATTATCGTACGTCCGACGTGCACCGGACATGAGGGTACCTCCGAATATGTTCGGCGGAAACGACGCAGGGTCCGAAGCTGGACCGGAGGTATGGATCGACCACGCCTCACGACGCTGCTGACCTGGTCAGTCGTGGGGACGTACCTGCTCGTCGCGCTCGGAGCGACCGCCGCCGCGGACGGCGGCTCGCTGGTCGCCGCGGTCCACCAGGCCTCCGCGGTGGCCGTCGGGGGCCTGCTCGCCACCACGGCGCTTCTCGCCCAGTACTCGGCGGCCTCGCGTGGTGTTCGCGTCGGAACGATCGTGGCGGTGATCACGTACGTGGCACAGGCCGGTGTTGGGCTGGCGGGCCGAACCAACGTCGTGCCGTTCGACGGCGTCCACCTGTTGGGCGGGATCGCGGTGTTCTCCTTCCTCCTCGCGACGCTCGTAATCAGAGTAGAGACGACCGCGGGGGGACCGGTTGATAGCGGAACACTGAACGGGCCGAATCACGGCGTAACGCCGATCGCGTCTGACGGTGACGTTCCGTCCCCGGTGTCCGAACCTGGGTCAACTCGGGTCCGCGATCGGATGCGGACGTATCTCGAGTTGACGAAGCCCCGATTGATGTGGTTGTTGTGCCTGCTCGCGCTGGCGGGAATGGGACTGGCCGTCGCGACCGGCGCTGAACTGGACGGCGTGACGGTCGTGGCGACCCTCGGCGGCGGTGTCCTCGGGATCGGTGCGGCGGGGACGTTCAACCACGTGTACGAGCGCGACCGCGACCGCAAGATGCGACGGACCGCTGATCGACCGATCGCGACCGATCGGGTCGGAGTTCGACGCGCCACCGGCTTCGCCGTCGCGCTTGTTGTCGCCTCGATGGCGGTGATGGTGACGTTCGTCAACGCGCTCGCGGCCGTGCTCACGGTGGCGGCAATCATCTATTACGCGTACGTCTACACAGTCGTGTTGAAGCCGACGACCCGATGGAACACCGTGATCGGGGGCGGTTCCGGAGCGCTGCCCGCGCTGATCGGGTACGGTGCCGTGACCGGGACCGTCGGTCTCTCGGCGGTTCTCCTCGCGCTCGTGGTCTGCTGTTGGACCCCGGCACATTTCTACAATCTTGCCATCGCCCACCGTGAGGACTACGCACGGGCCGAGTATCCCATGTTACCGGTCGTCGCCGGTGTGCGGACCGCACGTCAGCGGATCTTCGCCTGGCTCGGACTCACTCTGATCGTCGCGGTGTTATTGGGGGTCATCACAGGTTTTGGTGTACTCTATGCCCTCACCACCACGGTGCTCGGAGCAGTGTTTGTTCGAAGCGTGGTCAAGCAGTATGATGTCAATGAGCGAAATTCCGAAGACGAACAGGCGGCCGCCTACAGAAGTTTCCACGCCTCGAATGCATTTCTTGGGGCCGTCCTCGTGGCAATTCTCGTCGAAACACTCGCAGTATAACTCGAGTACTGCGGCTTCAGCTACCGCTGGGCCGGCACTATCGTGAAATTGGAACGAACAGGTGCGTGTTGATATTCATTTTTGTTATCACCAACGGCTAAACCGTCGCCTGTCGTTCCGGCTCGAAACCGGAGCGCGTAGCCAGATCCAGAGGTGCTCTCCACCATTAAAACGTGTTCCACGGTCGGCGACAGGAGAACATGTTCGGTGGTCCTGTCAGGTATATGGAGAACGTACCCTGATTTATGGGTGCCATCCCGGGGAATATCGAAGCGGACCAACAGCCCCCAATGACGGTCCCATTACGGCATTTTGTTGTCGGTCTCGTATTTCTCGTCGCGGGAATTGGATTGGGGATTGGCTTACATCTGAACGCTGTCCCAGGACTGGGCCGGCTCGCTCACGTCCATCTCCTGTTAGCCGGCTGGATCTGTATCACGATCATGGGGGCGATGACGCAGTTCGTGCCCGTCTGGTCGGGCGCGACCCTCCACTCGCAGCGACTCGCAAACGTACAGTTGGGGCTGGTCGTCGCCGGTCTCTCTGGGTTCGTCGTCGCATTCCTCCTGGTCGAGACAGCGTGGCTGATCCCGTTCGCCACGCTCATGCTCGTCGGCTTCTGGGCGTTCGCGTACAACATCATCCGAACGCTCGCCACGGTCGAGGAGTACGATGTCACCGAACGGCACTTCCTCGGCGCGCTCGGCTTCTTCCTCCTGTTGACCGTTCTGGGCGTCCTCCTCGCGATCGATTTCACGGTTCCGACGTTCTCGCGAATCGGCGTCAGCCGGTCCAGGGTGGTGGGCGCCCACGCGACCCTCGCGGTCTTCGGTGCCGTTCTCACGACGGTGTACGGCGCGCTGTACCAGCTCGGAACGATGTTCACGCAGACGGAACTCCACGGAATCGACCACCGTCTCCGGTCCATCGAAGAGATCGCGCATCCCATCGGCGTGGTCGTGCTCGCGGTCGGTCGACTCGTGGGTCACGCCCCCGCCGCGCGGGTCGGCGGTCTGCTGATCCTGTTCGCCGCGTCGGCGTTCTCTCTCATCTTGGCACGCAAACTGTACGAGATGCAGGTCGAACGGACCCCGATGCACACGCGGTACATGGTGGCAGTGGGAGCGCTCGCGCTGTGGATCGCCGTCACAGTACCCGCGTGGATATCTGACCCGTTGACGCGCGATCACCTGCTCGGCGCGGCGAACGCTGGTCATCTGCTGTTGTTGGGTGCAATCGGGTTCGTCGTCGTGGGGACGCTGTATCACATCATTCCCTTTGTCATCTGGGTCAACCGGTACAGCGATCTGTTAGGGTTAGAGGACGTCCCGATGATCGACGACCTCTACGACGATCGGATCGCCGCGATCGACGGGGTACTCCTCGGGGGCGGAAGCGCACTGATCGTGGGCGCGAACCTACTGGAAGTCGCCGGAACGCCGGGGCACCTCGGCGGACTGCTAGTGGGCGTCGGCGTCGTGGCGTTCGTGTCCAACTTGGTCCTCATGTTGGTCCGTCACAGCCCGCATTCGATTGATCGGATCGTGTTGGGGTCATTCTCGCCGCGCAGAGCGCACGATCTCGATGAGGCGGCCGACGACTAGATTTGCCAGCAGAACGCCCGGGGATCGTCCTGAGCGTAGGTCAACACTCATGAACACGGGACCAACTGGACTGTGGACGTGGACACAACGCTTCACGGTGGCGAGCGTCGGGTCGTTCGTGGGCTCGCTTCTCGCATTGCTCGGTGGGGCAAACAAGGTTGCCGTCCTGATCGGCGTGTTCGGCTTCGTCTGTCCGATGGTGTTCGGAATGGCGTACCTTCTGCTTCCCTCGTACGTCGGCAAGACCCTCGTCGATCAGCGACTCGCGGGGATTCACTTCGGGCTCGCCTATGTCGGTGTCAGCCTTCTCGTGGCGGATCAGTTCGTTACGGCGGGGATTCTCCTGAGACCCCTTGGTGTGACGCTCTGGACGACCGGTGTCCTCATTTTCGTCGGGTCGTTGCTGGCGACTGTCGGTCCAGCTGCGGTCGGCACAGTAGCTGGAACACTTGGAGGAAGTGGACGATCCCAACGCTCGACTCGACTGGCCACAGCGATGATTCCGGTTGCTGTCTGCTATCTCCTCGTCGGAACGGTTGCTCTCCTCATGACCGTCGCCCCTTTGGGAATCGGGACGGTCACAGTAGCACAGGTCACCCACTACTACCTCACCGGGTTCGCAACGCTGCTAATCTACGCGCTCGGCATGCGGTTGCTGACGGCGTTTTTCCACGTCTCGTTACCTCGCCCCGTCGTCTGGATCGTGCTCGTGGCCGGAGCCCTGGCGCCGGCCTTTCTGGGGACGTTCCTCTGGATCGATCCGTGGTTCCGGGTCGGCGGCGTTTTCGCGACACTCGCGATGCTCGGGTATGCAGCCCTCGTGCTATTCGTTATTCTGAAAACGAATCGCAGACGGGTCGGTGTATCCGGGATCGCACTCGGTGCGATCGCAGGAGGGACCGCCGTCGTGTCGGTCGTTCCGGTGGCGTTCGGGTTCGGGGATCCGATATCGCTCGCCGTCCATCGAACGCTCATCCTCGCCGGATTCTTTCCGCTCACAATCGTCGGATACGCGTACCTATTCTTCCCAATTACCGGCGGTCAGTTCACGGGGGCGAACCCACGCGCGGCACGTGTGACGATCGCATTGCTTGGAGCCGGTGTCGCCGTACAATCGGTGGGAGTTGCCCTTCAGTACGAACCGGTACGCGTGATCGGAATTCTCGGGTCGGTAATCGGTGCGATCGGATGTGGCTACCTCCTCGGATGCCGGTTTGTGAACGGTTGATACCCGACCGTTTTCGGACGAGGAGACCGCCATCCGAACATGTACGGGAGTAGGAGTACCCCTCACGATCTCGAACAACTGGGTATGCCCAGCTTTCCGTCGCTGTTCGGGTCCGACGACAGCGACCTGTTCGACGGGTACGACGAGTTCGTTTCGGATCACGTCCCGAGGCCGGGCGAGTTCCTCGAACCTCATGATCTGCTCACCGGGGCGGACCACGTCGCGTTTCACCGTCTCACGCGCGACTGCTTCGAGGACCGAAAGGTGTACGATATGACGTTCAACTACAATCTCGCCCGGCTGAATCTCGACACGCGGCACACGAGCGCCGGCTACCGCTACGCCGTCGAACGCGACGACGCTGATGACGCCGTCGAGGCGGACGACATCGACCGCGTACTCCGTGCCGAGTTCACGCCGACGACTCCATTCTGTCCACAGACCCACACGCTGACGATCGGGTCGTTCCGCGCGTGGAATGGGCTCTCTGAACGACATGAGTACGACCTCATCCGCGTCCGCGCGGCACCCATGCACCACCAGAGCGAGGCGATCAACGAGCAGCTCGCCGACCTCGAGCAGACGTATCTCGAGACGGGAGACGTGACCGCCGATCCGGAGGGCGACACCGAAATCGGGTCGAACCCGATGGAACGTTCGATGAAAAACGAGGGACCGAGCCGCGGATCGCCGGACGCTCCGTTCTGAAAGGATCTGGTCCCCCCAGGGCAACGGCCACTGCGTGATCGGTACCGCGATTCGGGTCTCGCTCCGGATCAGTCCGTTTTCGAAACAGCCTCGTCAGAACGGTGCGTTTGGATCCTCCGCGGCAGTCGGGTCGTCGTCATGCGTTTCGGCCTTCCCAATCAATACTCTAAACTCGCCGGGGTCACGCTTGCGATACTCCCAGTAGAACTCCGGGCCAGCCTCGGCGTCGAACTGGTGGTACAGCGGCTTCGGGTCGTGGTCGTTCACGAGGGTAAATCCTTCTCCGT
Organism: Halorubrum sp. B52; assembly: GCF_059752555.1. Taxonomy (NCBI): domain Archaea; kingdom Methanobacteriati; phylum Methanobacteriota; class Halobacteria; order Halobacteriales; family Haloferacaceae; genus Halorubrum; species Halorubrum sp. B52. The sequence goes on from NZ_MWTG01000003.1 coordinate 20,574, forward strand.
CGTCGATATCTGCGTACGTCTCAAAGATCTTCTCGTGTCGTTGCGCGGGTGGAAGGTCGCGGACGTCGAGCTCAGCCGTACTCTCTGGGATCTCGACGGACGCTTCCGTGGACACCTCGTCATTGTCAGACATCGCGGATGTGGGATCCTCACCGTCAGCTGTGGATTCACTTCGTTCAGACTTTGTGATCCGTACCCGACAGCGACCGGGCTCTTTTTCGACTACCTCCCAGTCGAACGTGTCATCATATTGCTCCCGAAACTCGCGACGGAGCGGTCGCGGCTCGTGCGGAGCGATGAGTTCCATCGTCTCGCCATCGGGTATCATGCCGTACCGGTGGTGGATCGTCTCGTGGCGATCCGGCTTCGGGATCTCCCGGACATCGTATCGCGTGATTACGCCCTCGTTGTCGGCTATCGAAGCGTCGGTCTTCACGATTTTGACGCGCCACTCACCCGACTCACGACTTGTATACTCCCAGTCGATGACATCGCCGTGCATCGATCGAAGTTCGTAGTAGAGCGGCTTCGGGTCGTGGTCATTGACCAGCACGAACCCCTCACCAGATCCGAGGCGATTGAACGTATCGAGTAACACCTCGTGTCGCCGCTGCGGTATCAGATCACGCACGTCGAACGTCCCTAACTCCCCGTCACCGAGTGGTTCCTGTTTGGACACCCCGACCTCGCGCGGTTCGGCGTCAGGATCCTCGTGGGCCCAGTCGAGGGCACGGTTCCGTTCGATCTGGTACCGAAGCAGATGAGCGTCGATGTCTCGATCAGAGATAACGAGGACTTCGGTACCCGTCTCAATCTCGTCGAACGCGTCGTCGATCCGGTCTTGGAACTCGCGAGGCGAGGAATCCCGCAGGTCGATTTCGGTAACCATCTCTCGGATCGAGTACGGTCGCGAAGGAAGATGGTCCCTCAGCCGAACTTGTTCGGGACATCCGTGAAACGAGACGGAATTGAGATCTGAATTATCGGATGCTCACCAATCCAGTACAAGAGTTTCGGCCGCTTTCGAAAGACAAGTCCGACCCATGAATTCGGTAACGCTTTCGCGAACGATCGACGCGCCTCCGACTGTTGTCCGCGAATCGATGAACGAACTCGATCAGTTCATGCGAGCGTCGGGGTTCGATGAGGTTCACGTAGACGGCGAAACGGTTCGCGTCGCGAACGAAATGGGGATCGCGACTATCGAACTCACGCTTGAACTCGTTGACCGTCCTGACGCCGACCTCGCCTACGAACAGCGCAAGGGCATCTTCGAGGAGATGCGGACAGCGTACACCGTCACATCAGATCCTAACGGGAGCGAAGTGGTCGCAACGACGGAGTTCGCGCTTGACGTTGCGATCATCGGAGATGTACTTGACTCAACGATCATCAAACGCCAACGGCGAAAGGAACTCACGGCTCAGGTCGATTGGCTTGAAGAGGGGACAAGCTTAAACGAAGGTGAGGAGTGACTAGACGACTTCCCAGATGATGTCCCGTCGAAGATCACGATCAAGGAGATCAACGATAATCGCTACTATCAGCGATTCCCATAGATCGCTGTCAAGGCGGCCCTGCCAGAAATCGATATCCTCGCGGACGATCGATTGGACTCCCCACAGAACAATCCGACTCTCATCCGGGATCCCACCACGAAGCCAACTCTCACCGGGGATGTCGATTAGGCCGTCCATCCAAGATTTCGACGTCAACGTGAGCGCGATATACTGATCGCCGTAGAACGGACGTCCTTCATGATTCGAGAGAATGAGCCAGGGCCGAGCATCTTCCTCGCCTTTGAACGGATCATCCCCGTAGACGACGTCGCCACGCTCGAAAATCGGTCTCTCTTCGTCGGTCACTGTTCGTCCTCGACGCTCGGATGTGGTTCCTCGGGTGCGTGTTCGCGCCAGGACTCCTTGTCCTCTGTACCGAGTCGCTTGTTGAACAGGGCGGTCGCTCGTTCGTACCCGCTGTATCCGTCGAGTCGCTCTGTGTCGTCGGTTATCGCCCAGTACGTCGCTTTGTGTTCGACGAGATCGCGGTCCTTCAGTCTCGAGAGCGCGGTGCTGACCGCGCCCTCATCGAGACCGATCTGAGAGGCGATTTCGCGGGCCTTGAACGCGCGATCATCGTTGGCGGCGAGAAATCCGAGGACCTGATCCGGGACGGAAAGTTCCTCGAGTTCGTCCTCGCTCGTCTTCTCGAAGGTATCTCGGTCGATGGACATCGTTGAACAGAAATACGGTGTCAATCGTAATGAGTGTTAGGTGCGAAAGCGACGAAATTGCTGAAGGGGATACTCCGCCCGTAGCCTCGTCGAAGCAGTTCGAGAATCGTATACATTGAGACGGCCAGTCTCAACTACCACGCTCCTGGTGGTTGCACTAAGAGCTCTCTCGGACTGATGTAGATGTATTTGATCAGGATTCAGTACACTTACTCCGGTTTGAATCTACTGTAAGTGTATTCGATCGGGGTTTAGTACACTTATCCGGGTTGAGAATCATCTGTATTGTAATGAACCCCGCTGAGTTCGAAGATGGACCTGGTCGGATCGAGCCACACAACGGACTCCCCTGCTACAATCCGGCAAGCCTCCCTCCAGAGCTTGAACTCACTTCGGAGATTCTCGATGCCTACGGCGACGCTCTCTACGCGCTCGGCCAGCTTTCGACCCTTCACGACCACATCGAAAACGAGAACCTCCTGCTCGCCCCGTTCGTGGCCCGAGAAGCGGCGATGAGCTCGCAGATCGAAGGCACCGCAGTCACCGTCTCGGACATCATCCTCCACGAGCCAGACGACGACCCTGAACGGGAAGCAGCATCCGAACGAGACATCCGAGAGGCGTACAACTACGTCGAAGCTATCCAGATGGGGTTCAATCGGCTCGAACAGGGCGAGAGTATCGACCGCACCCTCCTCTGTGAACTCCACGAATCGCTCCTACTCGATGTTCGTGGTGAAGACAAGCGTCCTGGCACCATCCGAGATACCCCTGTCATCATCGGTCCGAACCAGAACCCCGAGGACGCACAGTTCATCCCGGCCCACCCGGCCCACGTGTCGATGCTACTCGATCAGCTCATCGCGTACAACCGGATGGATAACTACCCGCCGCTCATCGATATCGTCCTCTCTCATTACCAGTTCGAGACGATCCACCCGTTCCGCGACGGGAACGGCCGATTCGGACGGCTCCTCATCATGCTTCAGTTGTACGACGCTGGCTTGCTTGATGAGCCGTACCTGTACTTGTCTGCGTATTTCAACCGAAACCGGAGCGAGTACTTCGACAAACTGTTGCGCGTCAGCAGAGACGGGGCGTGGGACGAGTGGGTACGATTCGCGTTGACGGCGATCCGCGACCAAGCCCACGACGCCTACGAGTGTGGCCAAGAGCTCTTAGACCTTCGAGGCAGATATCTTGAGCAGTACGAGGACTACCCAGCTGTTCGCGACATCGTCACCCACCTCTTTGAGGAACCGTATCTACAGGCGAGCCGCGCGCAGGAAGCGACTGGTCGGTCGAAGAAGGCCGTCTACAACGCGATTGACATGCTCTCCGGCGACGGGATCATCGATGAAATTACTGGGAAAGAACGTGGGAGGGTGTACCGAGCGCCAGAGATTCTCGCGATCGTCGAAACACCGTAGCTCGATGAGCTTTCCATCAAAATTGTTCCCTAGGATTTCAACGGAGCTAATATCAGTTGTTAGTGTCACCCAAGTTTGTGAGTACAAGATATTATCAAGTAATGGATCTATAAGAGAATATCAAGGATCGACTCTACTCTCGAGAACAGCAACAATGTCGGACAGATCGAAGAGACGGAGATCGTCTCGTTCGTCTGCAGCTTCCTCGACGGATCGGTTGAACCCAGAGCGGCTGAACAAGGCGAATTCATACGTCGGCTCGCCACCACCGGTGGGTGTCCAGTCGATATGGGAGACATCGTCTTCGAGATCCGCGAGCACGTCATAGCCGAGGGGGGTGTTGGTGAATTTCGCTTCGCCAGCGATCAGCGTTGACTCGTCGGTTGGGGCGACAACGTCTATCTCCCGGCTCTTGTACCACCACTGGCTTGGCACCTGTGTGAGCTGGTAGTCTGTATAGAGCGCCGGCACCGCCTGGTGACAGAGCGATTCGAACGTTTCGCTGACAAAGTCGGGCAGTTCCGGCTCGATGAGATCCGCGTAGGCGTTCTCGCCGTAGAGTTCGTACTGACCTCCGCGGCCGTAGAGATACCGGAAGTAAAACCGGAATACGGGATCTCGAATTTGGTACCGAGTCCGCTTGCTGCGCGCCGGGTCAGCAAGCGCCGGATGATGTTTTTCGATGATCTGGAGCGTTTCCAGCCGGTCGAAGTAGTACGACGTGTTGGTGCTCTCGATGCCGGCTCCTTGGGCGATTTCGTTTCGACTGTGGTTCCCGCTGGCCATCGACTCCAGAAGCGAAAAATACGTGTTTACCTCGGTCAGTTCCATCTGGAGGACTGTTTCGGGCTCGTCGTGGAGTGGGCCATCGGGATCGCACAGCAGCCGCGTGATGTTCTCCCCGAAGCTCTGTGCTGGATCGAGCGGGCTGAGATATCGGGGTGTACCGCCGAAGACGCCATAGACGAACACCCGTTCTTCGGGAGTGTACGTCGGCACAAACTCTTGGATAGAGCGAAACGGGAGCTGGGTGAGTTCGAGGCGGCCATTCGGTGTCTGGGATACCCGACCGTAGAGTGGCGCACCGCCATCGAGGACGTGGGTATGAATCATGCCGATCGCAGAGCCTGTGAGTACGAGTGTTGCCTGGCTCTCGTCGACAGCGGTGTCCCACAGGTGCTGAATGATCGACGGGAGCCCCTCGTTCGATTCGATAAGGTACGGAAATTCGTCGATGACGATAATGGCGTCTCTATCGACGAGGTACGCTAAGAGTGGTTCCCACTCCTCTTTGACAGCCGTAATGTCCGGATAGGTTGTCGCTGCGGCCTCGACGAACCGCCTGAGCTGTGTCGTCGCAGTTCCTTGGACTGCCTGATAGTACACGGCATCGTCGCGGTCAGCAATCGATTGACGGATGAGTTCGCTCTTGCCGATCTGACGACGGCCATAGACAATTGCGAGTTCTGCAGCGCCACTCTCATAGAGAGTCTGTAACCGATCGAGTTCATCGATGCGATTGACAAACTGGTTCATACTTCCTATCGTTGTGGGAGATACATATATGCTCTGAAGTTAGAAATTAGACTATAATAGTTTGAACTATAATATTTCGAACTCTAATACGGTGGGGGAATCATCCGATCTCACTGGCTGTAGGGGCTGTTCACGCCGAACGGCCTAGGCAGAGAGATAACTGTTACAACTTGTTGCTCGGGGGAAAACCGATATTGAAGAAGTCGTGAACGCTTCGTGTCGTTCGCAACTTAACAGAGTTCGGCGGAGCGATCACGCCGCCTATTCGCGTCGCTATCTACCCATGCGGCATCACCCCCGATACGTGTGACCGGAAGATGATTCCGAAACGCATAGACGACTGGTTCGGAAAATGACATCCGTTACGTATGCCCTCCACCCACGACGAATCCGCCATTCTGGCGACCGATCTCCGGAAGAGCTACGGCTCAGAAGTCGCTCTCGACAGTCTCACGCTCGACATCCAGCACGGGAGCGTCTACGGCTTTCTCGGCCCGAACGGTGCGGGGAAGACGACGACGATGCGTCTCCTTACCGGTCTCAGCGATCCGGACAGCGGATTGGTACGCGTCTGTGGCGTCAGCCCGAGCGACCGGCGTGCGATCGCCGGTCGGGTCGGCTATCTCCCTGAGACGCCGCCGCTGTACGACGAGTTCAGCGCCCGCGAACAGCTCGAATACGTCGCCGATCTTCGCGACATTTCGCGGTCCGTTGCCCGCGAGCGCATCGGCGAGTACCTCGACCAATTCGGGTTAGCCGGTGACGCGGACAGGCGGATCGACGGGTATTCGAAGGGAATGAAACAGAAGACCGCGTTCATACAGAGTGTCCTGCACGAACCGGACGTCCTGTATTTAGACGAACCGACATCGGGGCTTGACCCCCGAGCGGCGCGCACCATCCGAGAATCGATTACCGCGTTCGCCGACGCAGGAACCACGGTGTTCCTCTCAACACACATTCTTCCGGTGGTCGAAGCCGTCGCTGACGAGGTCGGGGTGTTGTTTGACGGGAGACTCGTCACCGAGGGGACGCCTACCGAAGTACAGGCCCGTGCGGAGACTGGCGAGAGTGGATCCCTGGAAGACGCGTTCCTCGCCGTCACCAGCGAACCCGAAACGGGCGCGGCCTCTCGGAGAGAATGAGCCTCCGACAGGACGTTCGCCACGGGCTCCGAATCGGGCGGGCGGAGTTCGTCCGAAGCCTCCGTGGGTACCTCGGAAACCCCCGTCGAGTCCTCGGACTCCTGATCACGGCGCTGTTCTTCGGCGGCGCGCTCCTGTTCGCGCTGCCGACGGCGTATGTGCTTGGGCAAACCGCGCGCTCCGTGACGGCGGTCCCGTTCTTCGCGCCCGCTGCGACGCTCGTTCCTCTCGGTCTCCTGTCGATATCGGTGTTTCGGACCCTCGAACGACTCGGACACATCGACGGTGCGGATTTCGTCCTGCTGGCGGTTCACCCGCGAGCAGTCGTTATCGGGCTCATCACAGCGGAGATGGGACGGCTCTCCCTGTGGTTCGGGATCCCGGTCGGAGCAGTGGTTGTCACGTTCGCACTCGGAATGGGCTCGCCGCTGCTCGTCGCTTCGGCCGGGGCGGTCGCGCTGCCACTCGTCTGCTGTGCCGCCGTCTGGGGGTACGCCGGAGGAATTGCTGTGTTGCGACTCCTGCGGCAACTCCCCAGCCTTCGCCGTCTCCTGAAGGCGGTCGGTATCCTCGCGATGGTCGGACTCGTTGTTGCATCGCAGTTCGCTGGGCAGTTCATCGTCGAATCCGACCTCTCAGTGCAGCGGCTGTTGTCGACAGTAGCGTTCGATCCCCTCGTGGAATACGTTGCGCTCGCGTTCGTCGGAACACCGGTCTCCAGACCGACCTCCCTAGGGGCGGTGGCGGTGCTCGGGGCGTTAATCGCTCTCACGCCGGTAGGTCTCGCCGTCTCGACCAGGCAGGTTTCTACGCTCTGGTTTACCGATCAGGTCGGCAACAACGCGTCGACGCAGGTGCGGCAATCGAGCGGCGGATTCTCTGCCCCACGACCGTTCGCATGGACTAAACCCGGTCGTATCGCGTGGGGAATTCTCGTGCGCGGTCGCCGTGATCCGGCGGAGTTGAGTCATCTCCTGATTGCCGTCTTTTTTATCGCACCGTTCGGGACGATGTTTCTCGAGTTTTCGGGCGACGCCATCGGACCCCTCATCACTGGGGGCGGCGTCGTTCTCGCGACATACCTCTCAGGCGCTACCTTCGGGTTGAACCCGCTCGGTGACGAGCGGCCGCAACTACCGTTCCTCCTTCTCACTGAGACATCATCCGCGGCTCTCGTCCGTGGACGGCTCCTCGCCGGCGTTGCGATTGGAGTGCCGGTCGCCGTTCTCAGCTCGTTCGTCTCGATCCTTTTCGGGATAACGGTGCTTCAGGCGGTGGCGACCGCCGCCGTCGGAGTTGTGATGTGTCTCGCTGCGGCGATGTTCGCGGTCGGAATCGGCTCGGCGTACCCGATCTACGAGGAGCGCGAGTTCTGGGGGACGGAAACGGTCGTCCCGTCGACGCTCGTCATGATGGTGTACCTGTTTGTCGTGGGTGGCGGAACGGTTCTCGGGCTGTTCGTGACGTGGTTCGCAGTCACCGGAAACGTCGTGTTGACGCCTGTATTCGGCGTGCTCTTCGGTACGTATCTGCTGTTGACGAGCGGCGTTTCGTATGGTTCCTACCGCTATGCGCTCCGGCGGCACCGACGCTATACGCTGGCGTGATCACGCCGTTTCAGATGGGCTGTCCGGCGAGCACACGTTCGCCGTTAAGTCGACCTCATTGCCATGGCAAACGTTCATAGTTTCTAGTTTCGTAACTCTATACAAGATGAGCTACGATACAGAACATGTGCGAAACGCGGGGGACACACCGAGGACGATCACCGGGATCTCTACGTTCACAGAATTACTCCAGAACCCGTCCCTCGCGAGTCTCTATACATCGATTCGGCGGTCTACGGCTGCCACGGGGCCTGAACTCATTGAAACAACGACCGTCTCGAAGAAAACGGTGTACGACTATCTCCATAAACTGGAACAGGCGGGCCTGATCAGCAAGGTTAACGACGATGGCGGGACCGCCGTATACACCGCTGAAGAGTTCGAACTGACATTGACGGTCCGCGAGACGGAAGTCTCGATTACGCCCGAACTTATCGAAGTGATCGCACAGAAAAACGAGTATCCAGCGATCGAGCGGGTTCTCGAAGACCACGGCATCGTCACGTTCGCACTCGCATACGATCTCGTGAAAGCACACAGTGAGGGGAATGTCACAATCCGGCAGATCGCGAGCCTCACAGACCTTTCGGCTGGAACTGCGTATGATCTCGTCGAAGCCCTCTATTCGATTCTCAATCTCGGTGACGACGAGTCGAGCCCGACGACGTACCCCGCTGATATCCAGCAAACAGGTGAAAACTCCACGAGCGACGCACACTCCGAAGCAAGGCAGGACAGTAGTGCCACCGAAGAGCCGGCCCCCGAGGACTGGATCGAGAGTACTGACGACACCGAGCAGGACTAACGACTCGGGATGACCCGACAGAAGGCAGGAAATTAACTTATCGCCCTCCACTTAGGAAGAGCTCGTGAACGTTTCGTAGCGTTCGCAACTCAACAGAGGACTATTCGATATCGTAGCCCCACTCTCGAAGTACGTCGGCGACCTCGTCTAGATGGTCCATTCCGACGAGATACGCCGCCTCTCGGGCGTCAGTGAGTTCGACATCGTCTCCGAGTTGTTCCTCAAGCGCAGGCCGGAGCTCCCGACGTTCCCTCTTCACCGTGTGTTCCGTATAGTGGATCGTCTTGTGGTCCCGATCGTCTTTCACTCCATCGCGACGGTGGATCCACGGTAGCCGGGAAGATTCGTCAGCAGGATGGTCAGGGATGCCTGGTAGCGTCGTCGACGTCGGATCAGGTTCTGGCGTTGTTGATTGCTCATCGAACGGATCACCAGCATCTGTGTCCGTATCCGCGACGTCGTCGACAGGATCATCGTCGGCATCGTCGTCCTCGGCGAACGGATCATCGCCGCTGCCAGATTTCATGCCGTTCGGCATTAGGCACTCACCTCCTCAAGATGGCTGGCGAGTTCGTGTAACTGCTCGAGCGTCTCCATTTCATGATCGCGTTTCCGAGATCGATACTCATTGACGTACGCGAATGCTGTCGTCTGCTTGTCCCAGCAGCCTTCGAACAGCGACGATCGCTCACCAATTGCGACTGGCGCGTCGTACCCCAACTCGCGGATACGCGTCAGGTAGTGTTGTTGGTCCGTCGTCCGTCCAACGCCGTTCGGCACAACCGCGAGGACACCAACGGTGACACCCACCGTCTCTTCGAAGCCCTGAACGACATCTTGTAGCCCCTCTATCGATTGCATCCCTTTCCCTGTCGGTTCCAGCGGGATCACCAGCGAACGGGTTGCGCCAATGGCGTTGTAGAGATGGGGGCCAGCGGTTGCCGGCGGATCGACGACGATCGTATCGTACTTCTCGGGGATATCCGCGTTGAGGAGTACCTGTCGCAGCTGATCGTGGCGCTCGAACTCTTCACCGAGGTCTTCCGCCATTGAGGCAGCGCGAGTAAGGAGATCGGCGAGATTTTCTAGCATATTGTGGCTTGGAACAAGGTCGAATCCAAATGGCGTTTCAAGGATGAGGTCCTCGAATGCGCCCTTTGGTCGGTCGATGAGGTGGCGCGCAATGTTGTCTGCGTTACTGTCATCTCGTGGAGCGTCAACGCCGAGTAAGTACGTTAACGAGCCGTTCTGTGGGTCAAGATCGATTACGAGAACATCGCGATCGTGCTGGCCGTGCGCGTCGGCGAGATTCGACGCGAGCGTCGTCTTCCCGACGCCGCCGGCTTCGCTGTATGTCGTGTACGTGAGCATGTTTTACCTGTTAGACCCATTCGTCATAAATTTGCGTCAGACAAATCAGTTAGTATGGTTAGTTGTACTAGAAAGTACAACTAGTTAGTTTGATTAGTAAGGCCAACGAGTAAGACAGAACAGAAAATACAATAAGGACGTCTAGCAAGAAACACGGAATTTCCCTGTCGATCGGCATCCTGTAACTATCGCGGTGCGCTCCTATCTACCCCGACACAGAACAGATACGGGCCAGTACCTCAACCATTACTGGGATTGTCTGCTCCTTGTTGAACGGCATCTCTATGCTTTTGAGCGATTGGGTTAGATCCTTCAGTAGGTGGGTTCGTTTCTTCTTGGTTCGAGGATGCGCTCTCAACGAGGTGTTCCATCCGGTCGAGAATTTCGGCAGGATTGTCCTTAGGCCTAACAATCGCTCTTCCGTCTTCTTCGCGGACCTCAACCTCTGTACCCGGAGTAATATTAAGACATTCGCGTATCTCCTGTGGGAGAACGATTCGTCCCTTGGAATCGACCTTAGTCATGTTCACACATGTGTTGAGATATACTATAATCATCTGGGTTAAGACGCTGATTCTAGCCTCATTACAGAAACCGTGTGGCCACCACAGATACAGCACTGTCACAGCTCAAAACAGAACAGAGAATTAAATGATGCCAGTAACCACGAGGAGACCGACAATGAGCAGCAACGTCGCGACCACGCTCCCCCCGGCCAGCCACTTGTTCTCGATCACCTTTTGGTGAAGCGGCATCTCGGCGTACTCCTCGCGGAACGCCTCGAGATTCTCCTCGTCGTAGAAGTACTTCGTCTTCAGCGCGAACCGTTCCGTCACCGCACAGCCTATACAGACCGGCTCGCACTCAAGTCGTTCAGTCTTAATATGGTTGTCACAGGCGATAGCCCCACAGTTCGGGCAGTAGGTGTACGTCTCGTCGACGCCGCTCGTCTCGCAGTGGACGCACCGGCGAATCCCGTCCTCTGTAGTGACCCGTGAAGGGCCAGCAGCATAGTATTCGTACGGATACGAATACTCCAGAATTTCTGTCGTCTGCTGAATCTCAGGTAGATACACCGACTCAATCGATCGCACTGAGATATCCGAGAGATTCGGCTCACACGTCTTGTTGTACGTGACGTTGTTGTCGCCGGTGTAGGTCACCGTCGTCGTGTGGTGCTGCTGGAGCCGCTCGACGGCCCACTCCTTGTACTCGGTCTGGGTCTGTCCGAAGCGGCGCTCCTCGACGTCATCGAACATCTCCCCAAACTGTTCGGAGTCGAGTTCGATCCTCGTATGGAAGTTCTCGGTGACCAGTGCCGCAACATCTTCGTCGACGACCAGAGGGTGGCCGCGTTCAGCGTGAACCACGAACTGCGTCCGATCGTTGATCCGGTGGATGGCGCCGACGGACGTCTCGAAGACAGCGTTCGTGTCGGCGGTAACCGCGACCACCGGTCGGAACGTCACCGCCGAATGCGGTGTCGGAAGGTCGGCGGCCTCGATGTTCTCGATATCCCGGAACGCTTCCTGGACGGGGGCGTCGACGTCAGCTGCCGGGTCGTAGGGACGGAGGGTCTCGTCGCAGAGAATCTCGATGCGACCGTTGTAGAGGTCGAGGCCGATCTCGTCGGCGATCTCCCGGAGGTCCTCGCCATCAAGCAGCTCGATTGGGTGTGGATCGTCGTTCTGCTGGAGACGGTCGGCGTACTCCTGGGCGGGACTCGTGAACCGACCCGTCGTAACGACCATGCCCCGCTTCGGGCCATCGAAGTCGAACGTCGCGATCCCCGAGTGGAGCTTCTGGACGACCGGTCGCCCAACCGTCCCCGTGTGTTTACACTCGACGACGATCGCGCGCCGCGTGCCGTCGACGACCTCCTCCATGATGACATCCCGCCCCTCGTCGGCTGTCTTCTCAGCCTGCCGGACGTTCTCGTAGCCGAGGTTGCGGAAGACATCCTCTATGACATCCTCGAACTCGAATCCCGAGAGCTCGTCTAGAACAGCCATTCGAGAGATACGGGTACTATTTTTCGATGCCCCAATTCGTTTGCGTCGACTGCTGTGATGGACTCAGTCACGACTCGGTATTCTGACGAGGTACTGCCGCGTCATGGTCGCTCTCGAATCCGATGTCATCCGAAATTTCCGGGAAAATCACGTCGAAGTAGGGATCATATTCGTGCCCAACTGCGAGCACGGGCTTCAGCGCGAGGACAATACTGATCGCTTCCCCAGATGGGATACCAAGTGGATCAGCAGCCATTCGCTGGGTGATCTGACCAGCATAATGGAGTCCAGCCTGTCGGATAGCAGCAGCGAGTTTGCCAACACCGTGTCGCTCAACGAAGTATGAGACATCTTCGTCGACTTCTTGGAGTGCAACAGCATGGAGGATCGTCGGCGTCACAACAATCCCGTCAGTTGTGATTCGAACCGGATCTGCGGTCACTTCCACCGGTCGATCTCCCGCCAGAGAGACAATTCCGAGGGCCTCAAGCGTTTCTACGTGATCGTAGACCGTGGTCTTTGGGATATCCAGTGCCGCCTTGATCTCTGGGCGGGTGACCGGCCCGTAATAGCAGGTGTACACATAGACACGCGCCAGTTCTGGATGATCCAATAACCGCCCGACGGTTGCGAGGTGATTGATCCCCGTTTCGAGATCATGTGGGGGTGTCTCCGTGACGGGGTGGGGAGTCATACTCGTTAGTACGAAATCTTTGAACTTTAAATTAGCTCTAGTGAACGAGTTCGCCCAGAGAGCCTCCGGATCACCTATCTCCGTGAAGAATCATACTACGGACGGTGTCAAATTCATCTGTTTGATAGACTGCGATGCCATCGTGAAGAATTTCTTGGAGCTCCTCAGCGTACGTCGGGATTCCTTGGAGAGCCTCAACATCAATATCGAACGCATATCGATCCCCGCCAAACGTGTCTTCCTCAAGTGACTGCCTGATGTGGTTCGCCTGTCGTTGGTTGCTCGCCCGGTCTTCACGAACCAACACCCAGATATCAATATCGCTGCGACGGTCAGCCTCACCGCGAGCAACGCTTCCATACAGAACGACAGCGAGCACGTCATCAAGTTTAGTATGGAGTTGGTCGGTCGCATCCTGTACCGGCGCGTGAAACTCCGACTGGGGAATTCCGAGGAATGGATCGTCTGGGATAGTGAGCCGGTCACGGTTGATCTGGACAAGTCGGCGGGGTCCGTCGTGTTCTTCGATAACGAGATCGTTCTTGGAGAGTGTATTAACCGTCTTGGTGATCGTCGGTCGCGTGTAGCCAATTGCGTCAGCAAGGTCTGTCATCGAAAACGACTCATCGTGATGTCGAGTTAAAAAGAGAAGAATATCTGCTGTCGCATCGCCACTGAGTAAACGGTCGTCTTGGAGTGGTAGATCGATGGATATCTGGATACCGTCAGCAAGAGTACCGTTCGTATCTGTTTTCATTGTAAACTAATTCTAGGCGTTACTATTTGAACCTAATTGCTAAATGAGTTCTCACTAATTGTGAGTGGTGTGGCGTCCAGGACAAGAAATGCCTCTGAGTCCATATAAAATCAAAAATTTGTTACAGGTCAATTTCGTATTCGGCCGCCAGCTTCTGGAACTCGTCCCACTTGTGGAGACGATCGTCTGTAACATCGCCGTGCGTCTCGAGGTAGCGCAGCAAGGTGTTGATTTGGTCTTCGAGGTCATACTTCGCAGCTTGTGTTCGGAGGTCGTCCTCGTCGACGTCGAGGTGTCTGAGCAGGAGGAGACAGTACGAACGGTAACGGCTGCCGTCGTCGATCAGTAGCGTGTGACAGCAGAGCTCCGCTGGAGAGAGGGCGTCGGGTTCCTCGGAGTAGAAGTAGTAGCGATGGCTGGTGAGCAGGAACTGGAGGTCGAACGCGGCGAATCGAGCGAGGCCGGTTTCGTGGAATCCGTCTGCGTCGATCTCCGTCTCGGTTTGAGCGAGAAATTCGTCGTAGTCTTCCCAGAGAATCGTGCCCTTCGAGGCGACGGCTTTGAGGCGTTGGCGATGGAGATGATGGGTGAGTTCACTGGCGAACTTGTGGAGGCGGTCGAAGTCGGCGTTGAAGTCATAGCGGCCGTCTTCCGTCCCGACGAGGCCGCGGTCACGAAACCGCTTCAGGACACGATTGACCGTATTACGGTAGTTGTCGCTCCGGTCGGCGATCTCGGCGACGGTTCGCGGTTGGTCAAGATAGTAGAGCACCTCAAGTGCCTTCCCGGTCAACAGCTCGGGGAAGTCGATATGGGAGTACTGGCGGACGAGGTCCTGGTAGAGTTCGACGGCGCGAGCAGCTGACGGGACGACTCGTTTTCGCCGGCCGTCGCGTTCCGTGTAGACGAGCCTCTTCTCGACGAGGTCGCCGACGGCACGAGAGAGGTAGCTCTCGCTGTGGTCGAGCTTCGTCGCGAGCTCGGAGATCGTGTCGCCGCGGTCGACCGTGGCGAGAACCTCGAGTTCGATACGCCGGAGCATATTGTAACATAGTACGAAACTTATATATAAAAAGTTTCGAGTAGTGTTACGTCCAGCAAGCACGGATCGTCTCCATCGTCTTAACCAACAAAACTATTGATTCGTGGGTCGTGTTGGTTAACACGAGAGTAGCCGATGTCCTACGAACCACCGACCCCACCGGCAAACCTTCCGACGGAGATTGTCAACACGCTCAACGAGTCGGACCCGGAGCAGCTCCGAGACATCGCGACGTACGCTGAAGCGCTCGCCCAGCACAAGGAACGAGAGGCCCGTCTCGAGGAGTCGGCAGATCAAGAAGAGGTGGAAGATCGACCAGACGATCTCCCGGACGAAATTCCCACCAAAGCGACGATCACGATCAAGAATATCAACGAGAATCGCTACTACTACTGGCAGTGGCGGGATGGAGACCAAGTCAAATCCAAGTATAAGTCTCCAGTCAATCCTGACGAGTAGAACGGACGGCTAGCCCGATCTTGAGCTCAACACACCCCGTGTGCGAAATGAAATCCCCAGAGAGATCTAGTTGGCACCCCCCGTGTGCGAAATGATTCTACCCTCTACCGAAGCAGACCCCGTGTGAGAGATGAATCAGTTGACGAGTCGAGTGGGGACACCCCGTGTGCGAAATGAAATTGAGAGTACGGTTGTCAGACATATTTAGAACATATAACAATTCTTCCGGTAGAATCACACCCCGTGTGCGAAATGAATCAAATAGCAGCGACTGTGTCGCTCCGAGTTACTTTCCTTCAAAGAAATCATCTATCTGGGCGTTGACAACTGACTTGATAAGATCACCTTCATTATCTGCTTCCTCGATCCGTATATCAGCTCGAAGGGTTTCAGCAACCACGCCAGGGTCGTCAACGAACGTGTACTCTTTGTGAACACCACTCCCGTAGCCGCGTCCTCGCTTTTCTGATGTGACAAAGTTGTATGTCTCCGCCTCACTCATATAGCGGAGATAGGAATCGCGTGATTTTGTATCGGCGTCAAGTAAATCAGTAAGATACTGATACACACGGTATGCAACTGTGCTGGGAACAGCGTTCAGGTTGCGTTGTGAGTAGACGGGGACAATCGCAGTAGCGTAAAGCGAGAGCTTCTTTTGGGTCGACAGTCCCTGCATCTGAGTCAACGTCCGATCGCGTTCCGCTTCTTTCTGGGCATCGCGAACGTGTCCTTCATGGACCGTATCTCCACCCTCCCGGTCCGCAATCTCGCCTGCTTTCCGGAATAGATCGATCGCTTTCCGAGCGTCGCCGTGGTCCTGTGCCGCAAACGCTGAGCTAAGTGGAA
Organism: Halorubrum sp. B52; assembly: GCF_059752555.1. Taxonomy (NCBI): domain Archaea; kingdom Methanobacteriati; phylum Methanobacteriota; class Halobacteria; order Halobacteriales; family Haloferacaceae; genus Halorubrum; species Halorubrum sp. B52. The sequence goes on from NZ_MWTG01000003.1 coordinate 36,511, forward strand.
TAATTCCGTCTTCAAGAACATCGTCCCGATACGCATCACGACGCCGTCTTAGAATGGATTGTAGTTGGTCCGCATCATAGTCTGAGAAGACGACGTCTTGCGGATTGAACGAGCTCTCAGCCCGGCCGTCAAGGTTCTCCATGAACCGGGGATCGTTTGTGAGCGCAGCAACGGACACGTGTCCCTCGATTTGGCCGAGTTGTGATGCCCGTGAGAGCTGATAAAGCAGCTTTGAGTATGCTGGTTCGTCGTTCGGGTCCCGCTGTCGTCCCACGAGGAGGTCTACCTCATCCAAGATGATAATGACCGAGTCGAAATTGTTACTCAGGATCTCATAGAATCGGTTGAGTTTCTGGTCTGTCGAGACGCCACTTTGTGGAACACCGACTTCGACATCGGCTTCATTAGCGGCGTTTTCTACAAGACGATAAACGGCCCTATCGTGTGATTTAATCGTCTGACAGTTGATCTTGATGACCCCAAAACGGTCGTCTTGGGCGTTCGCGAGTTCAAGAACCTGCTGACAGACCGCATTGATGATGAGTGACTTCCCCGTCCCCGATGGCCCGTAGAGAAGCATATTGGGCGGGCGGTTCCCTTGTAATGCCGGTCGGAGATAGGTGATGATGTCGTCCAGCTGGTCATCACGACCGACGATTCGGTCCTCGTCGATGACGGCATCCGGGTCAAGAAGACCCTTATCTCGAAAAACCGAGTTCTGAACGCCCTCCTGGAGACGACCTTTGATAGATTGTGAGAGGGACTGTTGATCGTCGCCGTCAGCCATATTTGCGCAGTTAGGTCGAAACTATAAATAAATATGGGTACCGTGTGCGAGATTAAATTTGCTGAATTCTACCGATACAGACGGTTTCGAGAGGGGTAGACGAAGTAATACCGTAACCACGGGCGAAATCAATTAATCGTAGTGACCCCCCGTGTGCGATATGAAATGTCGATCAGGCCATCGAACAACTGTCGATGTCGAGGCGAGACAGAAGATCTCGGCGGAGGTACTCCCCGTGTGCAAGATGAAACGCTGGACGTATTCTCGACCAGATTTGCCGAAATACTTCTTGAATATCCCGAGTGGAGTCTGATCTCGTCGATAAGCCACCCCCACACCCCGTGTGCGATATGAATTTGACGAGAAGGTGGGCACGGACGAACCATCCGAAGATGTCGGGATTCGGTGAGAGAACCCACGAGAAGACGTTAAACCGACAGAGACGTCCAGCTCACGAAGGAGTAAAGCCGCGGACAAGTTCGGTTATATCACGAAACATACTGTTTCGTTTCAACCGATCTTAGCCCCATTGCGGCTATGGTTGACAGAGTGGCTATGTAAAGGTTTCCAAAATATAGCCTATCTTGATATCGCTGTCCTTGAGACCTCTTCCCCGTAATATCGCGAATTTTCGATGTTTCGTGGTCTCTCTCCTCGACCACCCCTCCCACCATCTTCGCGATTTCATATCGCACACGGGGTGTGGGGGTTCGACCTCATAGGGACCGTAGTTAACCAACAAATCCACTCCGAATGGCTCCTGTGTTGGTTAATTATTCTCTGTGTTCGCATACGCCGTCAACTTCGGGAGCCTCGTCTCCGTGAGTTCTCGACGAATCTCCGCCCGATCCCAGCCAAGCGGTGACAGCACACTCTCGACAGCTCTGATGAGTTGCGTCTCGTAGTACGACGCATCGTACGACTCGGTCTCCTCGTGAGCCAACGCGACCCGTTCTCGCGATGTTTTCTCGTCGTCGACGACTATGTACTCGATGTCCTGTCCTGGATGAACAGCGAGGTCCTGATCGCGAGCCCGTCTTAGTGCCGCCACGTTCTGGGTGTTCTGCGTATGTCCTTCGAGTGGCTTAGAGACACGATTCCGTTCGACAAGTTGGTCAATCGGCACCGTTCCAGCGTGGAGGCGCTTGATGGCGTCTTGGAGACAGTCGAGGACGGCGTCTGGAGAACGAGTCGCATCGAGTCGATCGAGACAGTCCCGCTGGACGTCCTCGATGAACGGCGGGGTTGAGCGCCGGCGGGCTTCGATCCCTCTGATCTTGAACTCATCGTTGCCAGCCACCTTGCCGAAATACTTCGTGAGTGCGCCGGCGTTGCTCTCGCGCTGGGGAACGAACGCCACCCAGTCATAGTGGGCTTCGTATTCGAGCCGAATCTCGACGCGTTCCGTGATCGCCGTCGCGAGCGCTTCGAGGTTTTCGCGGTTCTCGTCGTCGACGTCGGGATCCGGAGTCACCCAGATAGAGTCGACGATACCGTGGACGACGCGCCAGCCGCCGTCTTCCAGCTGCTGTTTCGCCGTCAGCAGAATCTCGCGAGCGAACGCGTTGATTGCCTCGTGGCACTCGATACGGCCGAACTTCGCGTTGCTGAACCCTTGATACCCGAAGCAGGCGACGAGAATCCACTTCAGCGCTCCCGACCGCCCCTTGAGTTCCGCCAGCCGGTCGTTGTCGGGGTCGTTCCGTTCCTTCTCGCGATGGATGGCCGCCTTGATCTCGTCGCGAGCGTCGATGATCGGCTGGAGGACGTCGACGAGGTAGCCTTGGTCGTCACAAATTGAGTATCCAAGGCCGGGGACATCGTCGCGATCGCTGTGGCAGCTACACCGAATGACGTCCGGCGAGACGTTCCGGGTACAGATGATGTTCGGATACAACGAGGAGAAGTCGAGTTCGTGGACGTTCTCGTGGAGGCCGACCTCGGGTGCGAAGATGAAGCCGCCACGGTCGGCGTCGTGGAGCGTCCCCATCGGCTTGAAGAACTCATGCCGCCAAGAGTTCCACGGCACGAGGACACCGCGGTCGTGGGCCTCACAGATCTGGATCGCGGTGAGGACGTTCCCGATCGACGCCCATGCGAGCTCTTGGACGGGCTTTTTCGATCGCGACACGAGATCGAGGACGCCATCGAGGTTCGTCTCCCCGTAGAAGAACGTGTTCGACTCGTCGATGATCGCGCGGCCGGGAACGTTGTACCGCGCCGGCGAGTGACCGACGCGACCGTAGCTTGAGTAGGTTGACCGGCTTGCGAGCTGCTGGTAGTCGACGTCCGGCCACCGACTCAGCGAGAAGTCGTCGACGCCGGCAGCCGTCGCCATCTCGTACAGCGTCGGGACGATCTCGCTCGTCGAGCAGACGAGGATGTCTGGGTCGTGTGTCTCGATCGCCGCTTGAACGGTGGTGAGGATGTCTCCCGATGATCCGGTAACAGTCTCCCCGGCAACTGTGAGCTCGCTGTACGTGTCTTGGCCTGTCTCGGTCACTGGAATACCGAGCCGGAGCGTCGACAGTTCCGCCGCCGGCGTTGGATCGCGATTCGTCTCCAGACAGTAGCGAAACTCCCGTGAGAAATCGACGTTGAAGCAGGCGAGATCTCCAACGGGGTACGCTGACAGTTGGTGTGCCTGTCGCGCAAGCGGTGTGACGCGGTCGACATGGTTGACATCGACAGCCAGAGCGCGCTCGTCGTCACGCCTGAAGCCGGAGCGCCGCGACACGGATTCGGTCGCGACGACGTCAGGATGCCGTTCGTATAGTGAATGAAGTTGTGTAAGATCGATGTCGGTGTCAGGGTCACGTGCTGCGACGAAGAAACGGGGCGTGTAGTCGTCGCGTTCGGTCGCGGTCGCGCCGTCGTTGGTCGCCTCCCACTCGAGGACGCGACCATCGTCAAGGAAATCGATTGTGAACGGCATTTTCGTAAGTTACCCACCTTCCCGTCTCTACACCGGAGTCTCGCATAATCGCCGGCGTGTCTGTTCCGGATTTCAGGGAATGGAGATCGCCTTGACAGAAACAGCGTACTCTCGTGGGTTCGCTCTGTTAACCCCACTTTCAGAATCGTTTCCGGGTTTGTTAGCTGAACATCCGGTAGCGTGTTAACCAACAAAACGACCGTCCTACAGATCGCTGTTGGTTAAGACTGCTGTGGATAGTCCTCCATATCTAGGATTTGGTGATCAATATACTATCCCACAGATTATTATACCGCTCTCCCGTTGGTTGGCACATAATGTCCGAAGAGCCGTCCCCACCCCACCGAGTGAGCCCGGATGGCGGCACCGAACACCGTGACGTGAACGACGTCGTCGAAGAGGAATGGATCGAGGAGGCGACGCCCTTTGAACGAGTGTACGAAGTCATCTCTCGTGTGTACGATCCGCTGTCTGCAGCACAGATCGCCGAGCGTGCCCGCGTCTCACCGACCACGGCGCGAAAGCACCTGCGAACGCTCGAGAGCGCTGGTGAGGTAACGACGTCTCAGGACGGCCAGACGACGCACTACCGACGGTCGGAAACGGCTATCGTCACCGAACACGCCCAGTCGCTCCTCGCAGAACGGACGCCCGAAGAGATCGCGTCCGGCATCGCTGATATGAAGGCGCAGATACAGGCGTGGCGCGAGGAATACGGTGTTGATTCACCCGAAGAGTTCGCCCGAGAACTGGATATCGACGACGCTGACAGCGACCACGGCGCGCTCCTCACAGAATGGCAAACGACGCGACGTAACCTCGCGCTCGCACAGGCAACACTCGCGATCGGTGAAGTGAGTCAAACTGGTCACCTTACTGGCACGGACACAGATGACGATGGTAATGGCGATACATCCATCGTCGTATGACCGACGACGGAGACCCCGACCACCATATTCAGCCAGACGAGCAGTCTGAGGTATTTGGTCCTATCGACGCTGGGGCATTACGGGAGATACGAGACCTGTTTGTGGACCTTGAGCCGCTGGTCCAGACCGCGTCATTAGACGACTCCCTGAATCCACAGACACTCTCGGTTGAACTATCCGACGGCGTCGGAGCGGCGTCAACCGCTCGGATAGATGTCCGGTGGAGTCTCACCGGGAACTACGTCGCACACTACACAGATGATCGAGACCGAAATTTTCGGTTTGACTGTCACCCGAAACCCGACGCGCCGCGACGACACTTCCATTCACCCCCCGATGCTCCGAGCCGTCCCGTTGACCCATCCTGTATTGCTGTGTCTGAGACAAGCCTTGTGACGCGAGCGATTCTCCAACGGTGGCGATATGCCTACACGAATGGAACATTCGATGAGATCAACGACGCAGAAAATCCGCCATAGAAGCCTTGTCGGCACGGGTTCTTCTACCGGTACAGGATCCGTGTTTTCACAGCACAATCAACTGCTCTTCCATTGTGAGTTACTCACCTCGATGGATCAAATAGTTGGATGGTCTCGCCGCAACCATAGTAAAAAATTTTAATATGGTAGGGAACCAACTACTTATATGACTAACTCGCCCGACCGAACGTCAATTCCTGACGGCGGTTCGCTCCGACGGCGTGACGACTCTAATGAGGGCGATAACGGGTTCGACCTAGACGTTGAACTCCCTGAAGACAGCCTGTTCGATCTTGACGATTACTTGAAGATGTACGAAGTGGCGTCTAAGCCCAAGCAATATCTAATCCTTGAGGCGCTTGCGGAGAATAATCAACTCAGCACCAGCGAACTATCAATGGTACTTGGTGAGGAGGATAATGCGCTCCACTATCCGCTCCGGACGCTCAAGGATGTCGCACTCATCAAGAACCGACGCGATCCGAATACGGGGACTGAAGAGACCTATTCATACTACGAACTGACAGAGCTAGGACGGATCGTGTTGACCGAAGGGATCCGCGAGGGTGTCAAAATACTGGCTCGGCAAGAAGCCGCTCTTGAAGACAAATACAGCAAGTGATCGTGACCGAGGCGCTCGACAGTTTCTGCGCATTCACCCTTCACTAATCACTGGGTCAAGCGATTTCATCGAAAAATCTGATTTCGAGCAGTATCGTTCGGCGACGTCCATCAGCGCTCGTGTACGTCGAATATCGGCAACGTTGTGAAGTATTACGGCTTCGAAATCACCAGTCTCCCACGCGTCGACGGCTTCGCTACTTTCCCCAAATGGATCGACTGTGCCGTGGCCGGAAGCCACGAGCTCATCATACACTCCAGTGAGGCTGTTCTCGCTCGTATTGAACCGTGAGGAGAAGACCTCCATCACGTCGATGTACGGTAGCTCGGCGAACGGCCACTCGCGTTCGTGATGACTTAACCGCGTTCGAAGGAATGGCAGATCGAATCCTCCTTTCCAGGTTTCCCCATTATACGCTACGAGTTTGACATCTCGCTGTGCGATCGTGGTATCGACGAACGTCTTGACGGCGTCCAACAGCGCGCCCTCATCGTCATGAACAGAGAGCGTCACTGGCGTAGTGAGATGGTCGTTCACGCGTTCTTGGATATCTGAGGCACACGCACCCCCGTCTGTATTGAGGAACACTCGCGATCCGATCTCAGCGTCGAAGCCAACGACGGTCAGCTGGTCCGTTGTCGAAAACCCCGTCGTCTCGATGTCGAATGCGATCGTCGCGAGTGTACTCATTGGGGTTCCTCGCTGGTTTCTTCATCGGATACTTGTGTATCGGTGCGCTGTTCGTCGAGCCGGTGTTCGAGCGCTTCGAGGCGTTCCTCATGGTCCTCTAATGTGGCCTCCTGTTCGAGATCGATACTGAACAGCGCCGGTACCAGTGGATTCTGGTGGTTCAACAGCCCGCTCGCGTCGGCGTGTTCGCGAGCGTACTCGAACAGCTGGTCGAAGCGTGGTTGGTCGTGACGACGAAGCGCCCGCCGGAACTCCGCCCAGCGGTCTTCGATAGCCCGCAGCGCATCTCGATATGTCGGGTTCGTGCGTCCCATTGTTATGACCCTCCAGGTGCTGTCCACGCATCGAGGAAGGGACTCGCGGTGAGCGACGTCGTCTCACCGTCAGCGGTCACTCCTATTCCGACACCCTCCGGAGTCGGCGTCGACGGCGCCGTCGGCTCCACGCCGACCTGCGTGGCGCGTGCCGCGAGCAGCTGTCGCCAGTAGGCGAACGTCGTCTGGTAGTACGCGCCGTCGTCGACGGGATAGACGAGCGTCTCGAAGTCCTCGCCGACGAGTCGCGGCCCCATCCGGGTTTGCTCACACTCAAGATGATGATTGGCGGCCGTCGCGACCGGTGCTGTGAATTCATCGATCGTACTCCGGGTCACGAGTACCGGGACGTCGTAGCTGTCGGCGTACGTCGCTAGTCGAGCGAGGGTTCTCGCTTGGAGTGTTTCTGCGTACTGCTCGCTGAGCGTCTCGTCGCTGCGGTACTGGGCGTCGACGGCCGGCGCGACGATGAGCGATGGGGTGTGTGCAGACGAGTCTTCGCTATGAGTCGATGACTGTCGACCGGATGTGCTGGTGACGGTGGTTGATTTCTGGATGACTTGGTTTACTGCCGTCGGGAGATCGTCGACAGCGCCGTAGTGCTGATACGCGGTGAATCCGCGTGCGACGTGGATCCGGTCGAGTAACCGCTGGCTCGGTGTGATCTGAGCCAGCGGCGTCGTCGTCGCGTGACCGTTCGCATCAACCCAGAAGGCGGGCCCATCGTGTACCAGGAGATGGTCAAGCACGAGCGACTGGAGGATTGGGACGCCACGGCCGCGGTCAACGTCGAGCAGCGTGATGCCGTCGTCGAGTGACGGTAGGAGCATCTCTTCTGTGGCTGGGTCGGCTTGATCGGCCAAGGTCCGATTGCGGTCAGCCCCCCGTGTCGGCTTGTCGGCCGCCATTCGGTTCGATGGTGGGTGATCTCCCATACTCGATAACTCGTCACGCTCTCAATAAGCGACGGCGCGGCGCTTCCGGACTTCCAGAAAGGACTTTACAAAACGTCAATTCGAACTCTGTCACCGGATCTTGAGGAGTGGTAAACTGTTTCCAGGACTCTTTCCGAGGTGGCCGTCGCCTTTGGTCGCCGAATTAACCAATATTTCGGTATGTCCCGGCAGATTGTTGGTTAATTTAGCTATCCTCATTGTACCAAGCCCGTCGATAATATCTGTAGATATGATATTCTAGAATATGATTATTCAGAATATTTTTATTCCATCCTCACTAATTCAGCGCCATGACAGACTTCGTGAACCGCTCGGAGGAGTTAGATCGGCTTCACGGCCTGTTTGACTCGGAGACCGCGGATCTCGCTGTCGTGTACGGGCGGCGGCGGCTGGGAAAGACGAGACTCGTCAAGAAGGCGCTTGAGGGACGAGAGAACGCGGTCTTCTATCAGGCACGACAGAAGACGCGGGAGCTCCAACTGGAACAGTTTGTCGAGGCTGCGGCCGACACGGTTCCCGGTATCGAAGATATCCGTCCTGATTGGGAGCGCCTGTTCCGATATCTGGGCGACCAGAATGCGATCGTCGTCCTTGACGAGTTTCCGTACCTGATTGAACAGGACGAGAGCCTCCCGTCGGTGTTACAGGCGCTGTTCGACCACGAGTTCGACGAGTCGGAGACGACGTTCGTGCTGGTCGGGTCGTCGATCAGCATGATGGAGGAAGCGACGCTGCTCGGAGACAGTCCGCTATACGGGCGGACATTCTTGACACTCGACATCCGTGAACTCTCGTTCGACGCCGCGACGGAGTTTTTCCCGGATGATGCGACGGCGGACGAGGCCGTGCGTACGTGGAGCGTGTTCGGTGGTGTTCCCTACTACCTCGAGGAACTCGACGCTGATCGGTCCCTCGGCGAGAACATCCAGCAGACGGTGTTAACTCGCCACGGATCGCTCCGTAACGAGCCGGAGTACGTTCTCCGGATGGAACTAACGGAGCCGACGCGCTACTTCTCGATCCTCGAAGCGATCGCTGGCGGGGCAACAGGCCGCAACGAGATTGCCGGCGTGACAGGTATCGACTACAACCAGCTATCGACGTATCTGGATCGGCTCTCCCGGCTCCGACTCATTGAACGGCATGTGCCCGTGACTGAGAAACCTGAACGATCCAAGCGGAGTCAGTACCGACTTCGGGATCCCCTGTTCCGATTCTGGTTCCGATTCTTGTACGGGAGTGCGGATCGTTACGACCAGTTCGGTGAGGAGGCCTACGACCGACTCGTCGACCCCGAACTGGCCGATTTCGTCGCTCCTGCTTTCGAGCAGCTGTGCTGTGAGGCCCTGTGGACCCTGTACGACGAGACGCCGATCGTCGATGTTGGGCAGTGGTGGTATCAGGACCACGAGATCGACGTCGTCGGGCTCACTGACGAAGACACGCTCGTCGTCGGTGAGTGTAAGTATCAGGAATCACCACTCGACTACGGCGCGCTGGCATCGCTGGAGACGCACGTCGAGGAACTCCGGTGGCAGCCGTCGGGCGGTGGCTCGCGCACCGTCGAATACGCGCTGTTCCCCCGGAGTGGATTTACCGACAGCATCCGCGACGCCGCCCGCAAGCGCGACGATGTCCGCCTCTATACGATCGACGACGTCGTCGCCGCGCTTGGAGAGTAATTAATTGCCAGATTCAGGCTCTATTGAAACCCTCAGTAGGTGGGTCACTTTGACTGGCTATCGTCAATACACGTAAAGTACGGATTGCTCAGTACAGATTCAGGAACTAGGCTTAGTGTGTCGGGATTTTTATCTGGTCATTCTTTAACAATCACAGAGTGCCTAAGCTGAAACAGCGAAAGGATGGAGGATACTTCATCCATAAACCGGGTGACGCCAACCCCGTCAATACCTTCCAAGTCACCGACGAAGGAGCTGAGATAGCCCTAAGCAGCGGATGCGAACTAGAGGAATCTTTCCCAGACGAACTATTCTACCTGCTTCATGACCTCGGTCACCTCTCCACAAAGGGAACTGATACTGAAGACACCGGGTTTGAGAAGATCCGTAACTTGGACTGGGCGGTCAAAGAACTCTCACTTGAAGACCGTGTACAGGTTGCGATCCAGATCGCGGAGACTCACGGTGTCAGGCAATTGCTTGAGGGAGATGCTGCCGAATGGATTTTCAACCTTACCGGGAAATCACCGGCCTTCCTAGAACCGCTGGTGCGCACTATCTCCGAAGAAACCGGTTACTGCTACGAAACTATCCGGGAGTACAACACCTACCGGTGGCCGTCCGAGAAACTCTTAGAAACCGCGTTCTCCGCCTACCTCCAAACAGAGGCTTTGCGTACGAAAAAGTTCGAACAATCTGAAAATGTAACTGGGAGTAACGAGGTGCTCGGCACTGACGGAGAATTCGTCTACATTGAACTTGGGGAAACTCCACGGCAAGGCTACGATATCGCAGGCGAAATTCCAGAAAGTGTTCCAGAAGAACTTGAGAACCGGATCGGAGAAGTCCTCTGGGAAAGTATTGGAATTGCAGCTTTCGCTGAACTGTCTAGGATCGAGATCAGATCACGGTACGGCGTGGACGACGGAATGGTTCTCCCACGTGAACGCTTACAGGATCTCCCAGTTGATGTTCCTCCGCGGTCAGACCTGACTGAGCAGTACGAAGCCTTCCGACTGCTACAAAACCACGTCAACCGTGTGTTGTCGTCGCCGGCGGCTGGTGTTGAACACGGCGATGGTTCGTCCTGCGACCAGTGGTACAATCAGGTTCAGGAACGACTACAGGCCGGAAGCTCCGGTGAGAAAGGGTTGGGAGAGCAGCAAGCTGAACGTGTTGACCACAGTGCCCAACTGTACAGAGACTGCTTCGGCGATGGCGACAAAGTAACTGACTTCGTCTGTATTAACATGAGCCAGCCAAGCGAATCACAGCAGTTGAAACTGTTTCCATTCGGAATTTTTGACCAAGAGGAAGACATCAAAGTACCTGTAGCACCTGACTCCGGTGACCCGTTACCGGTGTACCCGCAGTCTCAGTACGCATTAGACCAAGCAATTGAGTTACTGGATGAGTTCTCAGCAAAGCCCAGTACCGGGACACACGCCTGAAACTGACAATCAGTAACTCACTTATTTTGTAGCGGCTCTGTTGAACTATTTGACAACTAATACACTTTGAGCCCTTGTGGTCAGTACAGAGGAAGGCTTATATTGAGAGTTAATAGCATACCGACATGGTCGATTGGGTGCTGGTACTGTCTTTCTCAATCCCTGTTCTAATACCGACATCAATCTACGTAGTACGCCAAATAAAGACCAGACAACGCGTTGCTAAGACAATATTGAACGACATCGAAAAGAACGAATCAACATGTGCGGGTCTGCGTCGACATCTTGTACAGGTAAATATCGTCCCCGGACAACCGCAGAACGAGCGTGAACAAATATCTGATCAAGAACCGATCAGAATACAAGAAGGTCTGGTCCCACCTGCCTCGCGATTCAGTACGGTAGGGTTGCAAAGTGGTGGGACCGAAATAAGCAAATTCGATGTTGATACTGCTGATGATGTTTATAATTACTATCGGGATGTAGATTATGTAAAGGGGCTAATTGATTCAATACACGACGGAGTGGAGATGCCCCCAGCTGCATATACTCTGCTGGAGTCGAGATTTGACACAATTTCAAATCGCCAAGATGAATTGAAGGAAAGGTTGAGAATAGAAATGCGTTGGTCACCGAGATTATTTCGGGTCTATTTGACTATCGATAAAATCTTTCAACGTCTTGACCGCTCTATCTGGGATCTTCCATCATAATATAGTGAACAACACTCTGAGGTATCTCTCGGAACGGAAAGTACGATTCATTCAATGGGCAGTCTTCAGTGAGCTGCTGTTTCGAAGGAAAATGTGTCCTAATAAGAGGACTTTCACAAAGCCGAGAGATATCTACTCGGCGGCTTCCCAGTCACTACATCGGCGACGCAGCTGCTGAATCGACGAGCGAGTACTCCCGGTCCCGACTCGTGCCTTCTGCCTCAAGCAGATTGTACTGGGCCATCTTCGAAAGGTAGGTCCGGACGGTGCGCTTCGTCCGCGGATCGTCGACCGCCTCAGTATAGCGGTCGTGAATCTCGCTGGGTCCAAGCGGGCCGTGGTCGCGAACAATATCGTAGACGACTCGCTGATGCGGCGTGAGCGAGTCGAGACTCTTCTGCTTAATTTGAGCCCGAGCATCTTCAGCAGCGTCTAGGAGGATGTCGTTGGTGACCTCCTCGTGATTTTCGCGGTCAGCTGTGCTGGCTGCGCTGCGAAGCATCCCGATCGCGAGACGGGCATCACCAGCAGCGGCATCAGCGATCTGATAAAGCTGCTCGTCGGTGATGACGCCGTTTTCTAGGCCCCACTTCGTTCGAGCACTCAGAATGTCGTAGAGTTGCTCGTTGTGGTACTTGTCCATCCGGACGTGTTCGCTGGAGCGCAGCCGGCTCACAAGGCGATCGTCGACGCGGCTGAACAGTTCTTCTTCTTTGTTCGCGATACAGATCACCGCGAACTGCTCCATACTGTGGAGGTCGTAGATGATGCTCGGATCTTCGAGTTGGTCGACCTCGTCGAGGATGACGACGGTTCGAGGACCGTCGTACTGTTGGAGGCGATCGATGAGCTCGTCGTGGGGTGTCGACTGGCGATGGATGTCTATCGTGGCCCCGATGTCGTCGAGGATCTGGTACAGCGTTCGGAAGCGGCTGTAGTTCCGCCAGCAGTTGACGTAGGTGGCCTCGACGTCGAGCACTTCCTCGCGGAGCCGTTCTGTAACGAACTTCGAGACACAGGTTTTACCGACACCGCTCGGGCCAGTGACGATGGCCGTGTCAGCCGGCTCGCCGTTCGTGATCGGTTCGAGAACGCTCGAGAGGTGGTTGACTTCGGCGTCGCGATGCTCGACTTCTCGAGGGACGAATCCGGCGCGGAGGACGCGAGCATCACGGATCATTTGGGTCTGACAGATTCATTTCCGCTCAGGTTATAAAAACCTCACCGGGTCAATTCCGGAAAGATCCCCATCGCCGTTAGATTGATTCTTCTATGGCGTCGCTGTCCCCTAATTCTGATTGTGGAAACGCTCTGTTTCCGGAAACGTCCGAAAACTCACTCGGCGCGTTCTAGCTCGGCGTCCTCACCGTCGATCTCGATGATATCACCGTCGCCGACGTCCAGCGCGTCACGAAGCTTCTCGAGATGGTCGTCTGCCTCCTCGCGGAGCTCCTTCGCGGTGGTGAGATCAACCTCTCCATCTTCGAGTATCTCGGCTATCTCTTCAAGTCGATCGATTGTCTCGGCGATGTCAACCTCAGTCTCACTCATACTTGATGGTCACTTGGAGTGTCCTTGAATACCCTGTCATGCTCACAGAATTCCGCCTGCCCATAGCGCGACACAGAGCAGTAGCAACCCAACGAGGACCAGGATGACTATCCGAAGCTGGCGAGCTTCCTGCTTAGCTTCTTGGACGTCCGTATCCGTCTCGATGTCTCGATACGCGCTTTCGATCCGGCGCTCAAGTGCTTCGGTCTCTTGGGTGATGTGTGTCTCGTACGCCCGATCAATACGGCTCTCAAGTCCGCCAATGCGTCCCCGCGCTGCCCGTACCGTCACGGCCTCTGTTTTCGCGGCGTGTTCGATCTCTTGGAGTGCCGTCTCGATTCTGTCGTCGACCGCATCGAGGCGTGATGCTGTAAGTGTCGTGTAGGCGGTATCGATCCGCTGTTCGAGATCGGCTGCTCGCTGGATATGTGCCTGCCGAGTTTCTGCTGCCCGTTCGAGTCTCACAACGGCGTTTTCGATCCGTCGATTGAGCGCGTCAAGCTGCTCGCTGACGACTGTTTCGTACCCGATTTGGAGTCGCCGTTCGATAGTCTCGACGCGCTCTCGGATGGTGCTCATCTCAGGCGTCGCCACGATCCCCGCATCTGTCGGTGTCATTGCTGGCTTGTCTGCGACAGCTTCGGCGAGGGTCTCATCGTCTTCGTGGCCCACAGCGACGACTGTTGGGGTCACACAGTCCGCGATTGCTCGGACGACGGGCTCTTCATTGAAACACCATAGCGTGTCGTCTGCGCCGCCACCACGCGTTACGACGATGGTGTCGATGTCTGGATCTCGATCTGCCTGTTGGAGCGCCCCGACGATCGATGCTGTGGCGTTTTTGCCCTGAACGGTCGCTCCAAAGAACGTGAGCGTCACTCCGGGTGCGCGTCCCCAGGCGGACTCACGGAAATCTTCTCGAGCCGATCCAGTCAATGAGGTGATGATCCCGATGTTTGATGGAAACGGTGGAAGTGACTGTTTTCGGTCGGCATCGAAGAGGCCCTCCTCATTGAGTTTGGCACGCAATGCCTCCAATTCCTGTGATCGATCGGAATCGCCGACCGGCCAGTAGTTTTTGACGTTGAGTTGTGTCCGGCCGCCTTCGGCGTAGAAATCGACGTTTGCCCGGACGATTACCTCCTCGCCTTCGGTGATGGGCTCGTCGATGCGGTCGCGATAGGACGACCACACGATACACTGGATAGTTTCCTCGCCGTCGACGTCTCGGAGTGTAAAGAACGTCCCGTAGCCCTTCGCTGTCGCATCGGAGACTTCGCCGACAACGTACGTTGGGAACCGTTCCGCGGCGGATTCCAAAGTGGCAGCAATTTCGTCGTTGAGTCGAGACACAGACCAGGCCGGTTCGTCTATATCCACGTGCCCACTTCCGGTATCGTCGTCGACGGCCATTCGAATCGGCCTATGATGTCGGGTGGTTTAGTTTATTCCTCTGGTCCTTCGAACTCCATCGCTAGTGCTTTGAGTTCGTCTACCTCGTCAATCGCTGTCAGCCATCGGTCCGGGAGCTGAGACGCGCCAAATCGGGCACCTGCGATGGCACCTGTGATTGCGCCGATCGTATCGGTGTCTCCACCTCGGTTGACGGCTGTCACAATTGCTTCCTCGGCGTCTGTGGTATGTAGCCCATCGTGGAGTGCTGTCTGGTGTGAGTGGATGAGCCTGGTAGATGAGACGCTGACTCGTGTGGCCGGACACTCTATTAGCAGCGTGCTGTGATGAACGACGAAAGGACGTGATTGAACCGCTCAGGCTCCTCAAGAAACGGACAGTGACCACTATTGGAGAAGCGCTCAAACTGGGCGTCAGGTGTCTTGTCGGCAACGAATTCGACACCACCATTCTCTAGCATCGTTTCATCTTCACCAAGACACACGAGGGTAGGAACATCTACGTCGGGAACCACTTCTCGGTAGTCGCGTACTGATTGGTCGAAGAGAATCGCGCTCGTGATCGGTGGCGGGACTCGTGTGATCTCATCGAAGAGCATCTGTTCGACAGCATCTGGTTCATCCACGAGCATCTCGTCAATGAGGGACCACGCCAGCTCGTGTGGGCTGGTTTGTGCGAGCTCCATGAGTCCGCGAAGTTCATCAAAGCCGAATACACCGTGCTCGTAATCCTCTTGTTCAAGATCGAGTGGCTGTTGTTCGACACTCACGAAGCCCCGGAACCGGTCTGTCCCAAACTGGCGGACGTACTCCCACGCCACAAGCGATCCCATCGACCACCCGACAAGGACAACGTCAGAAAGATCCTGTGCGTCAAGGAACGCTTCCAGGTCACGGGCATACTGTGGGAGTGTATGGCCCGTTTCGGTCTTTTCCGAGCGACCGTGTCCTCGAAAATCGAGCGTGATCAGCTGATGGTCATCGCTGAGCGACTGCTGTTCGCTGAAGAATCGGCTACTCATTAACACGCCGTGGAGGAAGACAACTGGTACTCCGTCTCCATCTGATTCGTAGTACAACTTCGCCCCGTTGACCGATTCCGTTGGCATATTGGCAGATATGTCTAATAGCTGTTAGCTGTTATGACGGCGCCGTGTTCAAATGCGATCGTTGTACCACGCGAGGGTTTCACCGAACTGTAACCCGTCGGTCGGGACTGTGAATTCAACACTCGTCTCGGAAAGCAACGGTGTGAGTTCCTCGTGGTAATCTCGTCCAGCGTGGAAGACGAGCCGATTCCCGTCACCAAGCAGGCCTTCTTCGCGTAACTGCTCAAACACGGTTTCTGCCCACTCACGTTTCGTATCAACGGACGCACCACTCAGCGTCTCGTCATACGGCTCGATCGGGTCTCCATCCGGGCCAAGCAGATGGTGTTTTGCAGAGAGAATATACCACGCATCGTGATTCGCTTCCACGTACTGGCGAGCCTTCCTGAAAAACGCCGACTCAAGATACAGATCCTTCGGTTTCGCTGCCTCCTCGCGCTTACTCTTTGTACAGCTGACGAGCCCGACTTCCATACAGGGCTGTTGTGTTGTCGATCCTATAATCGTATTCGATGAGCTGCCTGCCAACACGCTCTACGTACCGAGTGTCCCGATCCCCCCAACTATATCATCTGACCGTCAGTAAACAGGATAATGGCAGTCACGCTCGCTGAGCCAACGGTGCTTGCTGCCGCGAAAGACACACTGTATCCCGATATTGACACGAGCCCGGATCAGTACGCGGTCACGGAGACGCAGTTCACTCAATCCACGTGGGGCGGCTGGACCATTCCTGATTCGCTTCGTAACCGGCTTGCGCCGTATAACACGATCCGGCTCGCTGCCGGCGAACCCGACTTACTCGGCGTCGGGATGCCAGCCACTGATGTTCTGAACGGTGATGCGGCGACGAAACCAGTCACGGTGATCGAAGCGAAAGGTCACAATGCTGACCCGGCCGCCGCAGACGTCGCTCGCGGTATTACCCAGGCACACGCTCACCTTCCTGAAGTTAACCTCGGCTACGTCGCGGCACCGGCCACCAGCATCACCGACGCAGCACGCGCACAAGCGCGGAATCTTAACGTCGGTGTTATCGCTGTCGACGATACGGAATCGGCCCGTGTCGTCGAGCCCGCTCGGGTTACTGGGGCCGGTGAGTTCTCAACCACGATCGACGCGGTGCGACTACAAGCATCCACGCACCAGCTCACCGAGGGGAGCTTTCCGGTAAACCACCCGAAAAACTATCTGGGGTACGCGCTCGCGCTTGCTGCCGACGGCGACACTGACGCTGTCTACGCTGAAAATGTCATCAACGCCATTTCTGGTGGGCGACGCGGAGCGATTCTGTTGAACCTCGTCGACGATCAACCCAACGGGGACTCACTCACACACCTTGGCGCAGAAGTTGTGCGATTCGCCCGCAATCAACACGGTAGTGTCACGGCTGCGCTGGCCGAGTTCGACACGTGGACTGGTAGTCGAACACGGTTCACTGAGCTCGCTCCGCGATGGGCACAGCTCGCACGCTCTGTCGCTATCCAGTACGAGCCGACGCGACTCATCATCACCGCACTCGAACGGCTTCACGAAAACGGGGTCTCTGAGCCGACGCTTGCCGATGTCGCTCTGGAAGCTACGCGTATTAATCAGCCACTCGCCGTTGAGGTGTTCTTCACACAACATCGTCGTGATGCTGTCCTCACCGCTGACGGAGAGATTGCTGAATCAGAGCTTGCTGACCCTACCGTGTATAAATCTGGCATCCACTTCCAATTCAAGTATCAGCTCTACCACCTTGGCATCCTCACTACTGGTGGCACAGACGACAAGCAAGCCGTATTGAACAATCCGTGGCGTTTGGAGCATGCTATCGGTCTCTCTCGGTAACTGCCACCCAGTAAGTGTCTTCAGGCGTTGATCTTGGCACCTTCGGCAACTGGACTCCAGCAACGCTGGGACGTTCTCACCCCGCTACGATAGCTATAAGATAGATTCGCGTCCTCTGGGATTCAGATGACATTCTGCGCCGATTGTGGTGTGTTACTCGCACCAGGTAATGCCGAGGAATGCTGTGATAACTGCGCTCCGGATGGTGCTCCAACCGTTTCTCGTGAGAAGGGAGATCTAGTATCGTCGCTTGAGGGGCTTCAGTCAACAAAAAGCGGTCATATACTCAAGAAAGATGCGGTGAAGTGGCTCAACTCTCTCGACAAGCCCAATCAAGTGGAACTGAAAAGATCAGTTCTTGCGAAGCCGGCGGGGTTCGAAGGCAGCACTCACGAGACCGATATCTCGAACATTCGAATCTCCGGCGATGCGAGATTCGTGGAAACGTTCGCGGGCCTATTGACGTGTCTCCTTGATTTTGAGGATGACGAGACGCGTGTCGAGCTTAACCTGAGCCGGACGAAAGTTCGAGATACCAAGCAGTATACCGGGAACTATGCTCTCTATCTGTCGGTTGCTGAGCGGGGGAGTTGACCAGTTAATACATTCGCCTCACGGCAGGCTGTTGTTGTAAAGAGAATCGTAGCTACGATTCGCCCCCTCGTCGTCGACGTGATAATTGGTGACTCTACTTAAGACAACAATATCACTTGTCAACGACAGTCGCTTCCTCGGGGGGAGCGATCCCAATCTCGGCGGCACCGCGCTCGATCTCCTCAGGGGTCCTCCCCTCGGCCTCGGCGAGCAGCGCGGTGAGCTCCTCGTCGGAAATGATGTCGGTGTCGGCAGGGGTTTCGCGGCTCATGTCTTCTTCTACTTATTGCGAAGGAATAAACCGGGGTGATGGTTCACCACCGTCCGACCGCGACGGCGGCCGTCTTGGTGACCCGAGCACGCTGATCGACGCATAATCGAAATCCCAGCCCCACACTACAACAATCATGACCCGAACACTCCACGTCGGGATCAAGTCCGCGGATCGTAGCGGCCTCGAGGAACGGCTCGAAGCAATTGATGCCGGCGACGATGTCGAACCCAGCGAGCCAACGCTGTCGATCGAAGACCTCGAGACGTTCGGCCGCGTCTTCCGGTCGACCAACCTCGAAATCCTCGAAGCAATTGTTGAGCACGAGCCAGAGGGCATCCGAGAACTCGCTCGCCTTATCGACCAGAATCCACTGGAGGTCCTCGACAACGTGAATGAGTTGGCGGACTACGGGCTTCTGGAGTTCGAAGAGAACGGCTGCGCGAAGCGCCCCGTCGTGTGGTACGACGAGACCGACGCGGACCTCCCGTTCATATAGGCGTCGGGACGCGAGCGCAAGGCGAACACCTGAGCGCTGAGATATCGATGGCTGACGATGTCTATCCAGAGAATTCCCGACCTGACGGATACTACCATGTAGATCGAGATGCCGACTGGTTCTACGTCGACGCCGAACTGACGTCAACGATCTCCCTTGGGCCTGCCACCGACGGGGAGCCAAGTGATGTCTAGTGTGACTGGTTCGTGTGTACCATGTGGACTATTATCGAGAGATATTAGTTGGGTTATACAGCGGATTAGTTCTGTGAAATGAAGAGAATGTATAATGTGAAAACAAACGGCGTATCTACTATGAGCGGACAACGAGAGATAATATCGGTAGCTCTCACACCCCATATTCGATATGAAATCGAAAATTGACGTAGTAGTAAGATGACTCTCACACACCGTCTTCGATATGAAATTGGTTCTTCCACAGAGAAAATTGCTCTAAATCTAATTTGCACGGTCTAATACGGCAGTATTAGTGTTTTGCTCGAGCATTTCATCTCGAAGAACCTGCTGCCATTCCTCACGATGAAATCTCGTGGACGGGCTCGGACACAGTGTTTTTGTATTTCATTTCGATGACGGGGTGTGTGGATGGGGCCGATTTCCGGGTTAGATGGCTTCATATCGGCGGAGGGGTGCTCACTTCGAAGAAGATCTACTGCGGACAGGACTCTGAGGTGGGATTTCATTTCGAAGAAGGGGTGTCTGTCTTGCTGTCTGAGATTTCATATCGATGGCGGGGTCTTCACTTCGAAGTTGGTGTGTGATGATATGAAAGAGGCAGGAAATTCATTTCGACGGAGGGGTGTTCATATCGACAACACCCACTTCATTTCGACTCTACCCCCTTCATTTCGACAAAGGTTATTAGCGGTTAGATCACAATGACCGTTATGCAAGGCGACGAAACCGACTCGGGGCAGCCAGATACCGAGTCTGGTGGGTCACAAGAATCCGGATCATCTGTCGTGGATAGCATCCTCGATGGCGACGTACAGACTGTTTTCGAAAACAAGGACCTCGTAGACTCGAGTACGATTGTCGATCAGGATCGGATCTACGGCCGGGACGAGCAACTCGCTGCCGAAGCTCGGGCGTTTCGGGACACTCTCGATGGTGAGCGACCGCCGGATCTGCTTTTGTACGGTCCTAGTGGCACAGGCAAGACCCTGACCGTGAAAGCCGTCGCGAACAAAGTCAAAGAACGCGCTCAGGAGAGCGGTATTGAGTTCGACTTTGTGGCAGTCAATTTCAAAACGATGGAGTCTCACACGCTCGACCGCGCTGTGTGGAAGCTAGGCCACCAGACGGCACGGAAAGCGGGTGTGGTTTGGGATGTCCCTCGGTCGGGTGTCTCGACCGATATGAAATACACCCGGCTCTACGAGATCGTCGACGATCACTTCGACTCACTCGTGTTCATCCTCGACGAGATCGACGCGCTGACCGGCAGTACAGGCGCAGACGAACCGGCGTACTCTCGACTGCTCTATAGTTTGAGCCGAGTCATGTCGGAACAGCATGTTGATACGCAGCTGTCAACGGTGGTTGTCACTAACTACCCGAAATTCCGCGAGAACCTTGACAGCCGGACTGACAGCTCCTACAACCCGAACGGGATCCATTTCTCGGATTACGACGCCAACGAGCTCATCGAAATTCTCGAACGACGTCGAGATGCGTTTAAACAAGACGCCCTCGAAGACGGAGTAATCGAGATCGTGGCTGCGTACGGTGCTCAAAACGAAGGTGACGCGCGTCGCGCGATCGATCTGCTCCGGGATGCTGGAGAGATCGCGAACCGGGCGGGCGACCCGGTGGTGACGCAGGACCACGTCAGATCGGCAAACGACTCTGTGGTGAAGAATCGGGTCCTTGAGATCGTTGGTGGGATGTCTGTCCAAAAGAAACTGTCTCTGTACGCTGCCGCACTTGTCGCGAAAGAGAATGAAGGAGCGGCTCCGAGCCCAGTGGTGTACGACATCTACAAAATTCTCTGTGAGGGAAGCGACATGGAAATCTATACACAAGAAACAGTCAACAGCCACATCAATAAAGCCGGAACGTACGGTGTTCTGGAAAGCGAACGGGTTAGTGGTGGATTCAAATCGGGTGTTCACTTGGTTTTCAAGTTCACCGAGCCCGTTGGGGCTGTTCTAGATACATTGAGCGAGGACGAGCGACTCCAAGAGATTCCTGCGAAAGAACTTGGGGAGGTTGTGAAGAGACGGTTGCGGGATTAGTAGTCCGGTCCGCACAGCCAGTTCGTACTCTTTATCAACCGGCTGTTTCAGTCGAGAATATATCTGAAGATAGGGCTCAACAGAGCCAGTTGATCGAAGGAATCTACATGGAGAGATAGCTGGCGATCGACGGAGGGGAAGCGGAAGGTGTATCTGGAATAGGTAAGGGAGTAATCAGATCTGGCACCTGTCCATAGCTAGCTGAGTAATATGGCGACGGCATACCTCATATTACTGGCGGAGAATTACCTTATTTAGACTACGTACGGGAATCCAGCCAGAACCATTCCTGCAAAAATCACAGGCAGCTCGTTTGAGATCTTCCAATTGACAATATCAGAATGAACCAGTCCGTAACCGATTAAGATCACCACACCGAACGTCTGTACCACAACGAACTCGGCGTAGCTGTGAATCAAGTCAGGGATCACCAATCCTCCAAGAACACCGAGTAAAGTCATCAAGCCTACCCTGACCAAAACAGCTACCTCCTTCGTGTCGAATGAATCTGTCCAGAACGCGAAATATGAGTCACCCTGCGAAAACATCCAATTACCGAGAATTGCGATAAAAGAGCCTTGACAGGCCGAGATCAGTAATTCCTCTACTGTGTACGTCAGTACGACGGTGCCGTCAAGAGAGTGAAGCAGTCCGGTAATGAAGTATAGATTAGAGTGTTCGCTGAAGGCCACTGCCAAAGCTGTGATTAGGAGGTAGATCTGCCAGTTATCGTGCTCACTTCCATCTATCAAGTTATGTACCCGGCTTAGCATTACACCGGGTGGAATGACCCGATAGCTGATAATACTTGACTAGTACCCTATATAAAAAAGGAACCTAGTCGAAGTTTCTGTACCGATCGAACCTGTCTTGTTCAGTAGAGTATCGATGCGGTCAACGAAAAAGATAGATCTAGGATCGATCGGCCTATTACACCATTCTAATTCCAGCCCACACCTCACTTTGATTATACCTGTCTGTATGGAACGCAGTATGGGAACTCAGGATCTCACAGAGCGATTCATCCAGTTCTATCGTAATTACTACCGTGAGGAAATCGGAGAACTTGCGCAACGGTACCCCAACGAACAGCGCTCGCTGTACATCGCGTACGATGACCTCTTTCAGTTTGATCGGGACCTCGCTGAGGATTTCCAGAACAAACCTGAACAGATACGTGAGTACGCCGAAGAAGCACTACGCCTCTACGATCTTCCGGCTGATGTCTCCCTTGGCCGAGCGCACGTCAGACTCGAAAGCCTCCCCGAAAATGTCGCAATCAGATCCATTCGCGTCCACGACGACCTTGTTCGAAGTCTGATTTCATTCCGTGGAGTGGTCCGAAAGGCGACCGACGTTCGGCCACAACTCACAGAAGCCGCCTTCGAGTGCCAGCGATGTGGGACAATGACCTACATCCCACAGCATAGCGGTGAGTATCAAGAGCCTCACGAATGCCAGGGGTGTGAGCGTCAGGGGCCTTTCCAGATTAACACTGACCAATCGGAACTCGTCGATTCACAGAAGATCCGAATTCAAGAGTCACCCAAGGGGCTTGGAACTGGAGAAACGCCGCAGTCGATCGACGTCGATCTCCAAGACGATCTGTGTGGTCAGGTAACTCCAGGCGATCATGTAACAGTTGTTGGCATTCTCCGGGCTGAACAGTTGGAAGACGGGAACAACAAGACACCTCTGTTCGATCTCTACGTCGACGGCGTCTCGATAACTCAGAGCGACGAGTTACCCACCAAATTGACCGACGAAGATCGGAGCAAGATCATCGAAGTTAGCAGTAGCGATGACCTCTATGAGAAGTTCGTCGACTCGATTGCGCCTTCGATCCGTGGCTTAGAGGAGGAGAAGTTGGCAGTGCTGCTTCAACTGTTCAGTGGTGTCCAAAAGGAGACAGACGGCGGAGAGCTGATCCGAGGGCAACTCCATCTCCTGTTCACAGGCGATCCCGCAGTTGGCCTCAGTCGGATCCTCCGATCGGCAGCAAAACTCTCGCCGCGCTCGACGTATAGCAATGGGGCTGAAACATCGAAAGCAGGGTTAACGGCGGCTGCGGCCCGAACGGGCGGCACAGACGGGCCATGGGAGCTCAAGTCGGGGGCACTACCGATCGCAGATCGTGGACTCGCCGCGATTGACAATCTTTCTGAGGTTGATGGCGACGTGATGGGCGCGCTAACTGAACCGATGGAACAGCAGCAGATCACGATCTCGAAAGCATCTATTCATGAGTCGATTGACACCCAGGTTGGCGTTCTTGCCGCTGCGGCCCCGAAGTACGGACGGTTCGATCAGTACGAACCTATCGGCGATCAATTGCCTGTAAACACACAACTGCTAACCCTATTTGATCTTGTTTTTACTGTTACTGATTCACCCGACCCAGATGAAGATGAACAGACTGCCACTCACGTTTTGGATATAAATCAGGCGGGCGAACAACGACAAGACGACACCGAGGCTGAACTCCCAGAGTCGGCCGAAGCCCCGTTTGATGCCCCGTTCATCCAGAAATACATTGCCCATGCTCGGGAGGTTCATCCCGTTTTGACGCCTGAAGCCAAAGACTGGATCACGGAGTTCTACGTTGATCTTCGGTCGAAGGGAACAGATGAGGATGCTCCTGTGCCAGTTACGGCCCGGAAATTAGAAGCGCTAGTGCGTCTCTCAGAGGCGAGTGCGCGGGTCCGGCTCTCGGAGAAGATTGATATTGCGGACGCCAAGCGGGCGACTGAACTTGTCGAATCCTGTCTCAAGGATATTGGTGTCGACCCAGAGCTAGGACAGTTCGATGATGACGTGGTTGAAACGGACAAACCTGGACAGGAACTCGAACCTGAGGATGAGGTAAAGCGGCTAATCGCAAACATAGAAACAGAATATGAGGAAGGCGCACCCATCGACGAGGTCCTTGACCGCTCCGGCGAAATCGGGATGAGTCCGGAGCAAGTTGAACAGGAGATAGAAAATCTTCGGACGCAGGGCAAATTGTACGAACCAAAACAGGGTCACCTCCGGACTACCTAATTACCAGGATCGTATTTTTATCAGATGCCGCGTATTCTTATCATAATTCAGCAATGGTTGATATTCCAGACAATCTCTCCCAGCCCGATATTGAGCGGGTTGAATCACTCCTTCTGCGGAAAGGATTTGACTCGGTGAATGAAACGCAGGCGGCTTTCCTCGAGGCTAGTGGAATGAATGAGGGAAATACCCTACTCTGCGCAGAGACAGGGAATGGGAAGACGTTCTGTGCTGAAACCGTCGTCCAGCGGGCGCTTGAAAACGGGAAATCGGTTGCGTATCTCGTCCCGAGTGTCTCGCTCACGAATGGGAAGTACGAGTCCATCAGCGAATGGCTCGACGGGGGATATACGCTCGCAAATGCGACGTGGGGTGACACAGCCGGCTACCAGCATGCCGATGTGATCGTTGCGACCTTCGACTCATACTATGAAGCAGCGATTCGCGGTGTTGGCCTGGGTGTGGATACGCTCATTTTCGATGATTTCCACGAGATATACTCAGACTTCCGCGGAGATACCATCGAGAAATGCCTGACCATCGCCCGGCAGAACGGGGCTGAGATCTTTGCGAACAGTGCGACGGTTGGGAATCCTGATGAAATTGCTCGCTGGTTAGAGTCCGATCTTGTCATCAGCCCTGCGAAGCGAGGCGTTCCGATCGTTGAAAGACCGGTGAAGAAAGGTGACTCACGGAAATCCTATGGCGAGTTCATCGGCGATCTGATCATGGATAATCGGGAGGTGGGCCCGTTCATGATATTCAATTTCTCGACGTCAAATGCCCAGACTCGGGCGCTGCGGATCAAAGATAACTGTCGGTTCGAGCGACCAGATACAGACTACCGGACAAAGGTTGAGGCTGCAGTCGATACAGTTCTCACGAATACCCACCATGATTTGATCAGCTGTCTGGAGAACGGAGTTGCGTTTCACTATGCCGGGCTCGAGAACTCTATCAAAGAGCTCGTAGAGGAGGGGGTCAAGAACGGCGACATCAAGTGTATCTCCTGTACGACCACGCTCGCGTACGGGTTTGACTCACCTATTCAGTCAGTCATTGTTGCTGACCTCGCTCGCTTTGGGCAGTTTATTGGGAAGTATGAGTATATACAATGGATCGGTCGCGCTGGCCGGGGTGGAGATATGGAGAAGGCGTTTGCTTACCCCATCTACACAAATGAAGAGGCTGAAGAGTACTTTGAGTTTGGAACGCCAGTTGAAGAGAAATCACTTGAATCAATTGGGTCGCACTTCGGGCCTGTACCCGATGACTTCCCAAGTGATGAATACATCTCGAACGCAGAGAACGCCGACACGAATCTCCGCTGGCTACTAATTGAACTTGTCGTCAGTGGGTGGAATACACTTGATGAGTTGATCGAGTTCGTTTCGATGACGCTGTACGGGTTCTATCAGGGCGGGTCGACATCCGCGACTCCGGCTCTTGGTAATGATGAGGTCGCCCAGATGGTTATTCGATTCACAGAGGAACTCGACGAGAAGGGCTTCATCAACTACCAGTCGGACAATCAGATTACATCCACTGAACTTGGTGAGGCTGTCTTCGAGTACGACCATGCGACCCGGCTTGAAGCTACGCCTGACGCGCTCAAGGGCGTTGTCAGGATGCTCGAGAACTACCATCCTATCTCGCCCGAACGGTTAATCAAAGAGTTCGCGGCGGTCTCATACACGTGCGATCTTGGCGAGTCGCCGAGTGGGGATAATCCGTTGTGGGAATTACTGGAGAGACACGGCTATGAACAGTCCAACTCGTCGATGACGGCGGCCGTAATGACGTGGCTCTGGTGTCAGGGTATCAATGCGGACTTGATCGAAGATAGAGTGGACATCGACGTGGCGTACCTTTCAACGACCGCCAGTAATCTCTCCGAGGCGATCGGGGTGATCAGCGAGTTATACAACGCGACACCTCATCAAGAACCGGTGTGGGTGGAGACGCTCGCACAACAGCTTGCGGATGGGGTGACCGTGAAAGATCTCCATCTGACGTCCTACGATGGGATTGCTCGGGGACGGGTGATGGCGCTCGAAGATCAGATACAGACCGCGTGGTCGGGCCTCGACAAAGACACGCCGCCGGGTCGTGCTACAACCATCGAAAAACTGGCCTACCAACAAAAACAGGCCCCGTCAGGCTTCAAGGAGAATATCGTTCTCGGCGCCGATCATATATCGACTGGGACAGCACCGACTGTTGTCGAAGCGGTGGAAGACTGGATAGCTGGCGATTTCGGAGAGAGATCTCAACCGCCAGTTGCCGAATCTGGTCGTAACTTCCTTAATTTCGGCAATTCGTCCGGAACGATCGATATGTCGCAGCCTGCGGGTGGATCTACAGAGTCAGGTTCTCGTGATCGGACACGTGGAACGTCGCTTGACGACTTCAAATAGCGACGATCTCGTCTGAACCCATGGAGTTATTACTCAGTATTCTCCCACTCCGTTACAAGCAATCAAGCCGGGCAGGATGCCCCGATCTATTCTTCCTCTCTCGGTGATTGGACGATATCTCCGAGGGATCGGACCAACTGGATCCCGTTCTCGTAGCCAGTCGTCACCCGATACCCTTCTTCGTCCTGCTCGACGGCACCTACGCTGGGATGCGCAAGAAGTTGGAGGGCGGATCGAACCTCTTCGGTGGTTGGGATATCGTTCGAGTCCTCCATGCCCACGACGATCCACCGGACGTCCTCCGCTGTCTCTACGGCTCCGTCGGCACGCTCGAGAGCTCGGATGATCGCAAGCAGGGTCTCTCCAGCATCGATACGGTCCTGAATGTACTCATCGAGGCGGTCGAGCCTGTCGTCCTGGAAGGCTCCTGAGCGTGTCAAGAGGGCCAGTATCTCCTCGGGTGGGACGGCATACTCGCCCCGGCGATCGAGGAGCTCGACGAGGTCGTCAACGGCGATGGTCGTTAGCTCGGTCGTTTCGGCGTTATCGATCACCTTCGGAGCAAAGCCTGGGGCGACCACGATGGCGTGATCAGCCCCACGCTGGCGCCGGTGTTTGTCCACGTTGGTGACCTCTAGAGAGTTGACTCGCCCGTTCCCTCGGGCCTTCACTTCGACAACGACGTGTTCGGGGGATCGGATCTCCACGTCGGTATCACCCCCTCCTTCGATCCAGTCGGCGGCACAGCCCAGCCGAGAGAAAGCCTTCGCAACGAGTTTCTCGAACTCCTCGTGGGCGTTCCCGTCCGTGCTGGCCGCCCGGAGCTGGTCGGCGAGGTCGGGAGTTGGTCCGTCGTCTTCATCGTCGACGGGGTGAACACGTTCGCCGGCATCGGTCAGGTCAGCAATGGCGGTCTCGACGGATTCCTCGCCAGAGAGTTGGTTGAGGCGCTTGTCAGCGACCCGGGTGAATCCCTGCGGGCGATAGGTCTCGTCATAGCCAACAAGCTCGTTGAATTGCTTAATGTCGACGTCGACTTCCTCAACATCGGTGAGGAAAGTCATGTACTCCCAGGGGCTTTCCTCGTTCCAGCGACCGTGTTCAACGTTCTCTTTCCAGAGATACTCCGCAAGGTCGGGGTCGTGTCGGAGTTGGAGGACTTGCCCCCTCGCGACGAACGCCCCATCGTGGTAGACGAGCGCGATGTCGTTTCGCTCGACGTTCCGCCACGTCCCGTCTACTGAGGTACCCCAGACGTGGACGAGATCGTCGTCAGATGTCGTCTGAAACAGTTCGAGATCCTCGTCATTGAGGTAGGACTCAATATCCTCAATTGGGTGCCCATCTCGGATGAACTGTTTGTAGTCCTCAAACGCGTCGTCGCGACCAGCGGGGAGGATCACGATCCCGGTCATGCTTGAATGGAAATCACTAGTTGGAAGCAAATAATTGGCTACAACTCCATTGACTCTGTTGAAATCCTAAGGAGCTGATAGGATTGGTGTGCGAGATACAGTGGATGTAGTTAGCAAGCCAATATTGGTGTATCGTTCTTCTGTAGGAGATTGTTGATAACCCTCGTTCTCTCACTTGGTTGACTGAGTTCTGTACGTAGAGAGACTCCTGTCTTATATTTCAGCTTGCGATAGTTCCCGTGAAACCGTAAGGCGGCCCTCTATCAACAATGTGCTACGCAAGAGCGTTCTTACGTTAAACCTCAAGAATCGCTCTTGTACAGAGTATTATGGCTGAAATCACCCCCTGCAACAATTGACAACCATTTCAATTCACCGTAGTTATCTTCATCTCCATTAGAATTAACATATGTGATTGTGGGTTTGTTTTGATCAGGGATTATAATTCGATATTTTCCTCCCCGAGACCCTTCTAACTCTACGACAGAGGTTCTTGTCTCAAGTTGGATTTTCTTCACTGTACATGGAATACGCTGGGTGCTGTCTGTTTCCGCATACCAGCGGACTTTATCATCAGGCTCCAACCGTTCTACCAAATCCCGTATCGAACTCATAGTCGACATACGCTGACGGGGGATGAAAATATAATGCTATACTGATATTACATTGTGAGAGCCTCGATGTGACGATATTGACCTATAGATTCGCTGTACTGACTGAATCAGACAACCGCAATCCTCGGTGTCCAAGCGTCCTAAATATGCTCTCTGTGTCGGTCAACCCGCTACTGACAGCTGTCGGGGAGCTTGTTGATACCGTGCTGAATAGATTACGCACATTCAGCACCCTCGAAAGCATCACGACTGCGACTGCTAGGACACCGACGCCGGGCATCCGCCTCGACCCGCGCTCGGTGTAACGTCAGACCTTCTAGGCCGCGAATCGATGTCGACGCCGGCCGCTAGAAATTTAATCGCACCTAACGAGAACCCACCAATAAAACCAATACCCCTTGACATTTTATCCAATTGATGGCCGATACAGAGGCAGAAGTAGTAATTAAAGCCGAATATCATAACTCCAAAGCGGACCTCCGCGAAGGTCGGGACATCCTTGATCAGGGTGTCGATCATTATGTTATTGAAGACTCAGAAGAGAAGTCGGACTACGATCGCCAAAGTATCTGGTTTCAGGTACTAATGTGGTTTTTCGATCTATTTGTGATGAACCGGCTAGTCTATACTGATTCAAGTGTTTTAGAGGACATTGCCGATGAACAGGGAGCTAACAAGATCTACACCCGAACGGCAGATTCAGCACTTATTGAGAACGCAAGTCGTGTTGACACCGTGACCAGTTTTGCTCTCTTTGCTCTCCTTACCACCAGTAGTATCGCCATAGGTATTCTATTCAGAGAATTGTTATTCATGCTAATCGGAATATTATTATTCGTATTGGGAATGATCTGTCCAATAATATTGCTCAGGATTGAGGAGTCAAATCGGAACACCAACAACAGGGATCAAAAAATCACAGACGAAATTGTTGGAGCCACTATGGAAGGTGGGAGGGTGGTCGCCATCCTCGGGAACAAACATTGCGAGCCTGTAAAAAAGAAACTACCTGATGAGATCGAGCCTAATTTCTATCCAACATCATATGGTCGGTACCACCCTCGGCAAATTCTAAACAACCTGAGGAGCCTTGTCGTCGTAGTTTCGTTATACACGTGTCCGTATCTTGTGCTGGTTTATATTTTGAGAAAGTCAATCAGTTTTCTATGATACACTTCCAAGAGAATATATCCCGAACGAGAATCCAATCAAAGTAAGAGATGGCCGATATAGACCCGAGAACAGCCTTAATCGGAATCCCATTAGCAATCATATTATTCTTTGCTGTCGGGTTAAGAGTAAGCTC
Source organism: Halorubrum sp. B52 (assembly GCF_059752555.1). NCBI lineage: Archaea > Methanobacteriati > Methanobacteriota > Halobacteria > Halobacteriales > Haloferacaceae > Halorubrum > Halorubrum sp. B52. The sequence continues at coordinate 66,389 of NZ_MWTG01000003.1, forward strand.
CGCGCGTAACGAGGCCGCAGGACCTCTTGTTGGTCGTTGTCCCGCTGTAATCTGGAATATTGTAACTGGAGGGTTTGGAGTTCTGGATCTTCTGCCCTACACCAAGTGTGTCGCTGGTGTCGCGATTCTCGTTATGATTCCCGGAGCGTTTGGAATCGGCTTGATGGCCTTACGTGGTCGATAAAACGAGGACATCAGGCTCTGTTGAAATCCTCATCCGGTGATATGTTCTCGGAGCCGTGGTGAGTACAGAGGGTGTATACAGCAACTAGCCGTCGTTTTATTATATAGGTCAGCAGATAAAAATGGCCTCAATTGAAGTATCGGCGCTGAAACTCACTTGTAAATGACTCGTGTGCTGGTGAAGGGACCGGAAACCGCTCTTGCTGATGTTCATGCTGATTGGGATGAGGAAGAAAATCTGATCGACACTAACCTCGCATTCTACGATTTGAAGCACTTACAACACCGGAATCACGAAGTTGCCTATCCGACATTTGAGTCACTGAACAAGGAGCCAATTAAACTCCCAAGCAAGGGTGATGTGATCGATTATCTCAACGGTGGCAATAACATCGTGATTCGGTTGCCTACCAAGTCTGAGTTCCATCTGGAAGGCGAAGACCACGATGGTGATAAGGAGTGGTTTGAATTCGATCCATTTGCGTGGCTCCCAATCGATGTTGGACTTGACGAAGGCAAGAGTGGGGATCTCGTCACAGCGGAAACAGTGTGGGAGTGGTACTTTGACGATGATTTCCAATGGGAGACTGTTCTCCGACTCGGTGCAGCAATCAAGAATACTGGATCTGGATATCACGACCCCCGTCCGCCAAAATCTGGCCCAGTTCCCAGATCAAAATCATTGCCGCCATCGTCTGCGTACTTCCCTGGACCTGCTATTGAAGGACTGGCGATGAACAACGTGAAAGACCTTCTTGCGGCGATAGTGAATTTTCGTTCTAAGAGATATAGCGACGGGGAGATCGAAGAATCGGATGGTCAAATATACCTGTTGCCCCCTCACCCGTCTCGTGAATCCGGAGAATTCATCCGGGGGATGTTAGAACACGAATTTGATATTGATGTAGAGCACCGACCGGACTGGGTTGACGACTACATCCTTCCTAACGAGAGTAACTTTCAAGATCGAATTGAGCAGCTGGAGGCAGACCTCTCCACTCTCGAAGCCGACGTACAGGATGCTCGTCAGTACAGATCAATTCTATTTGAGGGAGACGATGAATTGGAAGAGCTAGTACCCGAGGTTTTCCGTAGATTGGGTCTGGACGTAGATGGTGAGATCTCGGGTGACCGGGATGGTGCCATCAAGCTGGAGGATCAAACATTCATTTTGGAAATCACAGGTCAGAACGACGGCGTCGACCATGGAAAGATACGACAGCTGGAAGATCATCTGGACAACGCAGCGAGCGAAGGATACGGAACGAATCGTATAGGCCTCCTCATTTTCAATCACTTCAAGAACAGAGATCCCGCCAACCGACAGTTGACGACGTCAAATTTCAAAGATCGACTAGAGAAACAGGACAGCAAACTGCTCACTACAGTTGATCTCTATCAGATTCTGTGTGACTATGAGCGAGGAGACATTGGCACTAAGGAAGTTGTAGACATACTCACTACTGGCGATACGATAATCCGCGCAAACAACCCACCCCGTCAATCTACCGGACAAACTGAGGGCCGTCTCGAATCTCTACGGAATCAACTAGGAGACATCTTATAATCTGACTCGGATAGAATCGGAGCGTCTGGTGGATGTAGCAAAAGTTCTCCGAGAACAAGGTGGGGTTGCGAGCAAGTAACAGCCACTAAGCTGAGAGTGGGTTTCTTTTACTCAGACAGACTCGGTAACAGTTATAATATCTCGCGAAGGTGATAGAATCATCCGGATGATTCGGAAGCGAATCAGGAAAAGCGCGGAAAGCCTCGGACGACCAAAGTTATCCGATCCAGAGTTTGATAAGCTATACACGCACACCGGAGATGGAGGACTACCGGACCCGCGGAGTCGACGAATCTATCATAGGCAAACAGTGGGGAACAACAAGACGGCTTCCTCACGGCCCCGAAGCCAACAGGACCGAAAACGTCGGAGATCAGAATGAGTAACGCAGAATTTCCAACGCTGTTCGACAGTTGTACACCGCGAGATGACGTTCTCGATGGAACGCTCCAAGAAGATCAATTTGCGGCTAGTCTAGCCACAGTCGCACATTCCTCTGACGAGGCCCCTCCGGTCTATCGTGATGCGGGCCTCTTCTTCGATATGACCTACCCGACAGACGGGTTACAAACACTTCTCAGCAACCTCACTGGAAGATTTCTTGCTAGCAGTGGACACGACAGCGGAGGGTATTCGAACAGCATCCTCTGCCTAGACACGCGGTTTGGGGGCGGTAAGACACACGACTTGATCGCCTCGTATCACCTTGCGACCCATCCTGGTGATATAGATAATCTTGAAGATCATCTCAACGACGGCGATGAGGACCTCGCGTCGTCCTATCACGATGCCACCGTTTCTGGTGATCTTGATGTCGACACTGCGGTCTTCGTCGGCGGGCACGTCGACGGCCGAAACGCACGTAGTGACCGCACGGATCCGGACGCCCCGAACACCCGAACTATGTGGGGGGAGATCGCTTATCAGCTCTACGGGTTGGAGGGGTACGAGTACATCAAGGAGTACGATCAAGACCGAAACGCTCCGGGCGGAAATACGCTGAAAGGACTGTTCGAGATCGGCGACGGGGCGTCGCTCGTCCTCATCGACGAAATTGCGGCGTATCTCGAAGCAGCGTCCGCCGTCGAAGTCGGAAACGCAACGCTAGCAAGCCAGACGCTGAGCTTCGTTCTATCACTCCTTGAGACGGCGTCGGAGACGGACGACGTTACCGTCGTGTACAGTATCGCTGATACGGCCTTCGAAGAGGAGGCTGACGAGATCCGAACGCTCGTCGACGAACTCAATCAGATCGGCCGTCGACAACACAAGACGGTCACGCCTACTTCCGAAACGGAGGTGGGACAAGTCCTTCAGCACAGGCTCTTCGAGGAGATTGACCATGACCAAGCTCAGTCTGCCGCAGAGTCATACTTCCAGTTCTACACCGGCGGAGACCGCCAGTTCCCACAGGAAGCTACTGATGCGAGCTTCGTCGACCGACTTGAACGAGAGTACCCGTTCCATCCGACGATCATCGATACCCTCACCGAGAAGATCGACACGATCCCGAAGTTTCAGCGCACCCGTGGCGCACTGAAGCTCCTCGCTCGGGCCGTATTCTACCTTTGGAACCACCAGCCGGCCAACTACGACCGACACTGGATCCGGCTGTACGATCTGACGCCGGCGGACGATGCTCCGGGCGGCAGCATCGATGGGACCCTCCGAGAGACGCTGTTCGAGTTCGTCGATCTCAGCTCTGCCGTCACTGCTGACATCTACAGTGAGGACGAGAACGCCCACGCACAACTCGAGGACCGCAAGTGGACGGAAAAAGGGATTCCACCGCTCGGAAGCCACCTGACAACAACTGTTTTGTGGCATAGTCTGGCCTACGGCGAGCAGGCAACCGGACTCACACGAGCGGAAATGAACGCGGCGCTCGGCCATCCCGACATCCGCTTCGACAACTACGACTCGGCACTGGATGCGCTGGCCGGAGGCGACATGAGCGTCGCGTGTTACTACCTCTACGACGAGGAGCGCGTCCGGTTCAAGTCCGATCCGAACCTCATTCGCATCATCGACCAGCGGGTCGACAACACCCCCGACGCGCAGGCGCGCTCTCGGTTCGAAGCTCGGCTCGACAGCGAGACGGGGACCGGAGCGTTCGATCCGGTGTCGCATCCGGAGTCGCCGGCCGATCTCCCGGACAAGGCATCGACGCCTCAGCTCGCGGTTATGCACATGGACACGGCACCGGTCACAGAGGAACTGCTAAACGACGATTCGAATCCGCAGGCGATTCCGGAGAAGGTCCAGTCGCTCTATCAGAAGTCGGCGTCGAAACAGGGCGGAGATGCCCAGAGTCGCGTTTACAAAAACTACGTCCTGTTCCTCGCACCCGACGACGAGCGTGTCACAAGCGCTGTCGACGAGGCCCGCCACCTAGAGGCCATCGAGGCGCTCCTCGACGACAGTCAACAGACTGCCGACCTCTCTGCGGATCAGATTGAGGACCTCAAGGAGCGTCAGAAGACGAAATACGGCCTACTTGGTGAGCTCGTCCGCGGGGTGTACCGCCACCTCTACTACGTCGACCGCGACGGCCTCACGCACATTACTATCAACGCGACCGAGGCCAACGGCGGGACGTCACTCGTCAACGCTGTCGAAGAGACGCTCGATGACCGGTTGATTCGGGCTGACGCCGGCCCCAAGGGCGTCGCGTTCTTCAAGCAGAAGCTCTGGCAGCAGACCCAGGACTCGATGACGACCCAGCAGCTCGTCGAGCAGTTCGCGAAGAAGCCGGGGCTCCCCTACCTCCTGAGCACGAAGCCGCTTCGGAAGACCGTCGCGAAGATGGTCGACGACGGGGGATACACCTACTGGGACGCGGAGTCCGAAACCGTGTACTGGGACGCCGACGCCGACGATCATCCCGAGAACTGGCGGAAGCGAAGCCCCCTCGCGGAGTCGCCGGACGTACGGACGTCGATCAGGGACACCGACGTGAAGATCGGGAACGAGTACGTGGTCTACACGGGTATCGAGTCTCTCCTCGACGTTCACCACGACTCGATTCGGCCGCCCGAAGCGGAGGAAGTCCAGTGCGCTGAGGACGGTTGTACGACGATGGTCGAGCCCTCCGGCGACGGGCCGGTGTACTGTGAGAACCACAAGAAGACCCCTGAGAAAGCTCGCTGTCAGAGCTGCGGTGATAAATACGACGAGAGCGAACTCAACGCGCAAGGAATCTGTCCCGACTGCGCGCGACCCTCGGGCTGGGACACGGCGACCAGTCAGATGGCCGCCTCTCGCGCGTTCAACGAGGTTCGGACCCACGCACTCTCGAAGGCGTCTGCGGACGGAACGCCGGGCGTCTCGCAGGTCACTGTCGAGGTGATGGGCGAGGACCGGCTCTCGAAAGGGTCGTTCATCGCTCAGCGCGAGGCGTTCACCGACCGCGCGGACGCCGTCTCGGTCCGGATGAGCTACGACGTGAAGACGTCGACCGGGACGAGCTACAACGCGAAGTATCAGGGCGGACTCGACGACTTCTCCCGCGTGACGAACCAGCCCGATCCATTCGGCGAGTCGATCAACGTCACGCTGAAGTTCCGCGTCGATCTCGACGAACCCGAAGCCCTAACCGACGACGAGGACGACGTGCTCGCAGAGTTACAGGCGGGGCTCGGCCAGACCAGCATCGACGTGAAGGTTCAAGCCAGAGGACCGGTCGAAGTACCCCCCGAGGCCACTCAATGACTACCGAATTCGATTCACCGCACGCCGGGACACCGACCGAGGACGCTCCCGTGTCCTCGTTCGGGAGCAGTGTCTACGGCGGGCGGCCGACGTTCGCGATGGTACGCCGCGAAGACTCGAACGGCGGCGAGGTGACGCTGTACGAACTTCTTCCCGAAGATCAGGCGGCCGCGCGTCGCGTCCGGCTCGAACGCCGCGGACGCTCGCTTAGCGTCGAATCCTTCGAGGCCGTCTTCGAGGACCCCACGGCCGAGGAGGCGACGCGCTGGGACTGGGACGGGTGGACTGCGGTGAAGGTCGCGCGTATCGACGGTGGGCGCTTTCGTGCGCTCTCTCCCCTTATCGAGGAGACGGTCGACGGCGCGGAACTCGACTCGTCAGCCGTGACCACCAGCGGCGCGGGTGACCTCTTCCTCCCGGAAACCGTCGGCGTCCGGCTGGCACTCGCGTTCCGCGGCATCAAGCCGCTCCAGCGCGTCGACAGGATGCGGTCCCTCTGTCGCGGCGTCGCTCACATGGGCGACGAGGAGTGTTACTACTGGCACGCGAAGTGTCGGTCCCCGTCCAGTCCAAATGGCGAGAAAGCCCTGCGAACCCTGCTGACTGACCACCTATGACAGACCACAACGACGACCTGAAGCCGCTCGCTATTGAGGGGAAGCTTCCGCTAAAAGCGGTAGGTATTGAAAATCTGAAGGAAGCGAATCCGAAGCACATGCCTCCCCACAGATATCTTCATCCATGGTATGCACGACGCCCAACCCCGGCATCAAGATTGGCCATATTGGCTTCAGTGCTGCCTGAAGGTACAGATGCAAATCAACTCCTCCGATGGATGCAGATAGGACCTAAGGAAAGCCATATCGAGGACATATCTGAATACGTTGAAAAAAAGAAAGCAACCGAAGATGAACGCGGTGGCTCTCTTGAGGATCATTATGGATATCCCAGACCGTTCACCAAGACTCCTAGCCACTCTGAGATAAATGAATTACATCAACAACTTCGTGAGTACTGGGATGGAGAACTGCCTACAGTTCTAGATCCTACGGCTGGTGGAGGGGTAATACCCTTTGAGTCCGTCCGATATGGTCTCCCCACAAAAGCAAACGAAATTAATCCAGTTGCTGGGTTGATACTCAAGGTCTTACTTCAATATGTGCCCGATCTCGGAGATATCTCCGATGATGTTCGACATTGGGGTGGGAAAATAAACAAATCGGCAAAGGAAAGCATCAATGAGTATTATCCATCTGTATCTGAGCGACAAACACCGGAAAGTTCTCCATGTACGTATGTTGTGGAGTGCAAATCTTGTGGCTGTGATATCCCTCTCATGCCTAAGTGGTTTGTTCGATATCGACGAAGCTCTCAAGATGTTGTTGTGAAGCCCCAAATCGATCAAGATGGAACTGTTAGCTACAATTGTATAGTTGACCCAAAAGATGGCCAATTCTCCAATTTTGACCCATCAACAGGGACTGTCTCTAGGGGAGGAGATGCAGAGTGCCTCAATTGCAACGTTGTCATGGAGAGTGAAGAAATAACAAAGGAGATCAAGAAAGGAAATTTCAGATATAGTATTGTTTGTGTGAAGTACATAACCGAAGATGGGGATTACGGATATCGATCTCCAAATGAGGAAGATAAAAGAGCTCTGGAGAAATCAGCAGAACGGATAGAGTCTGATTATGAAATTTCCTCTCTACTTCGAACGAATATTCCTTCCGGTAACAAGACTAAAGAAGCGCTAAGGTATGGGATTGAGGACTGGCAGGATCTCTTCTCGCCAAGGCAACTGATAGCTCACTATGAATATCTATCAGCATTCCAGATGTATAAAGAAGAAATTGTGGAAAATTATAGCCAGAAAAAAGCAGAAGGAATCCTAACAATACTCAGCTTAGTCTCTGCTAAAACAGTCGATTACAATACTCGGTTGTCCAGCTGGAATATGAATAGAGGTTATCCAAACCATATTTCCAAAGGAAAAAACTACGCTTTTCAGAGAGTTTTCGTTGATAATAATCCTACTGTTGGAACGATGGGGTATGAGTCTCATCTGCGAAAAATAACTGACTCATGTGATGAACTGGCTTCCTATATGCCAGATGAATCGACTCCTGCAGAATTGTCAAATGTTGATGCGGCAGATCTTGAGATAGCTGACTCTAATGTTGACTCAATTATTATTGATCCACCGTATTATAGCAGCGTGATGTATTCTGAACTATCTGACGTGTTTTATGTCTGGCATAAAGAATATCTAGGAGACATATTCCCGGATATGTTTGACTCTGAACTCACAAAGAAGGCGAATGAGGCTGTAGCGAATTCCAGCCAATTCGATGACCTTGCCGGGAACACCTCAAAGTCAGAACTAGCAGAAGAGTTCTATGAGAATAAAATGAGTTCAATATTCCAGGAGCTATATCGGGTGCTTTCACCGGGCGGGAGTATGACTGTAATGTTTACTCATAAGGAGACAGCGGCCTGGGATACGCTTACTATGTCTTTGATCAACTCTGGATTTACAATCACATCCACTCACCCGATTACAAGTGAAATGCCGCAGCGAGCGGGTATGAGATCTAGTGCATCTGCAGATACTACACTCCTTCTCACGGGCCGCAAACCCCACGAAGAGCGCGATCCCGAGAATGCGGTCCCGACACTCTGGAGCGACGTTGAGGCCGACACGCGAGCGGCCGCGAAGGAGGCTGCCCGAGACCTCCTCGAATCCGGCATCTCCCTGACGAAGACCGACGTCATCATTTCGGCGTTCGGGCCGACGCTCCGGGTCTTCGCCGACGCCTACCCCGTCGTCGACGACGAGGACGAGGAGGTCCCCCCGCGGAAGGCCCTCGAAACGGCACGCGAGGCCGTGACCCAAATCCTCGTCGACGAGTACCTGGAGGGGATGGACGTCGACACCCTCGACGACGTCACCGAGTGGTACGTCCTCTGCTGGCTCGTCCATGAGTCCGAGACGTTCTCCTACGATGACGGCCGCCAGCTCGGTCTCGGTATAGGCGTCGACATCGACGAGATCAAGCGCTCGACGAAGACCTGGCGCAAGAGCCGCGGCGACATCAGCCTCCGCGGGCACGAGGGTCGCGTCCAGAATATCAACGAAAAGCCCGAGGACCGGTCGAGCCGGCTGCCGATCGACCCGGATGACCTCTCGTTCCCGCGCTCGCTGGACGCCGTTCACGCCGCGATGCACGTCTACGACAAGAAGGGCGAAACGGTGACTATCGAGTGGCTCCGGGAACGGAACTACGACATGGACAGTCAGTTCAAGGCCACGCTGAAGGCGCTGCTTCAGGTGCTGCCGAAGAACCACGAGGACTGGGAGCTCGCTCGCGACTTGGCTGTCGGTCGTACGAGTGACGTGCTCGACCTCGACTTCGGTCCAAACATCTTCGCGGACGATCGCGAGGATACGTCACAGCAGAGTCTCGAAGAGTTCTGACGCAGGCGGGGGATTTCGGCCGTCTATCTACGTTTTTCGCTGTCGGTGGTGTTTCTTGGAAAAGCTTATACACGTATAGGATAGATGTATGGGTGTAAGCGGGTAAGAAGGCCAATGATTCCGCTAGACGGGGCATGAGGCCTTCGGCACCGCTTCAGCGGGTACGGAAGACGATGATTCCGCTAGACGGGGTATGAGTCTTCCCGCACCGCTGAAGTTTTCTAAAACTCCAGACTGGATAGCGTATCGAGCGCGTTATCGAAGTCGGATCCACGTCGAGCAGTGAATCGAAGGTTCGCTGCGACGTCCGCGAACTGGATACCTGGTACCTTCTTGCTATCTTTGATCGAAAAGTCGAATTCACCGGCTCGGTCCGTTGCCTCGAGCGATTCCTTCGGCTGAGACCAGATATCGCCGTCCAAAACGATTCGAACGTCATCGTAAGTTTCGGTCGTAAATCCGGAGTTGTACAGGATAGGATTGAGAACAGAGAGCAACAGCAGTGTTCGCATCGACATTTCTACCGGAATGTCTCCGTGAAGATCCCTCAGTGCGTTTCGGCCGACGGAGACGTCTAATTCGACGGTTCGATACCGAACCGGGAATCCCGACCACGGCAAAATACTCTGTTCGATAGTATTGTCCCCTCGAACCGTCTGCTGAAAGCTCCGGAACAGGAGGTCCGTTCCCGTCGGCTGTAGGTTCTTCCCCTTTAGCTCGTCAACACCACTCGGTAGCTCCTCACAATCTATGAGCAGACTCCTGAGAGTAGTCTGTGTCTCATTGAGTGCAGCGCGCGGCCCATTTGACGAGACAAACCAACACGCTGCGACGGTAAAGTACTCATCTGTCGACTCAGATCCGCTTTCGTCGACACAAATATAGAGAGATCTGTGTGTCATTACAGGCCGGTTAGCCTCTTATTCGAAGATATGTATTGACTAATATAATTATTGTGTAAATCCGGGAAGGAGCACGATTTAGTATCTATACGGGGTCTGTTATTGTAGAGTGCCGAGAGTAACTGATGACGTACCTTGTTAGTGACGAGCAAGATTAAGGGGGAACGGTGTCGAGTCAATACACGACTCACAGAATGCAGCATCTCAACGATCGGTCATGGTCCCCGATTTACGAAAGCAGGCCCAACAGTCGCGGGACATATCTTGTCGACGAGTTCTACGTTCCGGCGCTTGAACGGAGCGTCCAGTACGACCGTATTGCCGGATACTTTTCGAGTACAGCCCTCGCTGTTGCTTCCCAAGGAATCGATGCCCTCCTCGAACACGGCGGCGAGATGCGACTCGTCGTCGGAACCGACCTGTACAAATCTGACAAACCGGTCCTCGAACGACTAAGCGACGAACTTCGGGATTCCCTCGAAGAGCTTGACGACGAACAGCTCGATGCCCATCTTCAACTTCTCGCCCGGCTTCTCCGGGAGGAGCGACTCCACATCAAGGTCGCCGTTCCCCGAGAAGGGAGCTGGCAGATATTCCACCCGAAGATGGGCATCTTCCGTGATGACGATGATAACGCGCTCTCCTTCGAAGGGAGTGTCAACGAGACCATCGGGGGCTGGAAGCGAAACTACGAGCGATTCAAAGTCCATCGGTCGTGGGAGGATGGCGAGGACGCCTACGTCGATGCCGACGTCGATACGTTCGAACAGCTCTGGTCGAACGAGCACCCCTTCGTCGAGGTGTACGACCTGCCGGAAGCCATCGAGAGAGAGCTGATCGACTGGAAGGATCCCGATTCGGAATCTGAGATCAAGGAAGCGATTCAGATCGCGAGAGGAGAGGCACCAGCAACCGAACTGGACAAAGCGAACATCATCGCCGACGGTCCGCTCACGCCCGGTGGCCTCGCACTCGCGGAAGAGGCCTGTACGATCACCCCCTGGCCTCACCAGCGCGTCGTCTCCGACACGCTCGTGAACACCTACCCGAACAGCTTCCTCCTCTGTGACGAGGTCGGCCTCGGGAAGACCATCGAAGCCGGTCTCACGCTCTCCCGGCTTGGGCTCACGGACGAACTCGAAACCGGTCTCCTCCTCGTCCCGGCAAGCCTCCGACAGCAGTGGCAGGAAGAGCTATGGGAGAAATTCAATATCAACGCCTACCGGTTCGAACGTGGCAGCACCAACGAGTACGCCTTCATCGACGCCTTCGGGCAGGAACACGCGCCGCCGTCTCCGTCGGAACTGAACATCTCTGATGAGGAGCGAGAGCGCGCGTGGGTTGAGAGTCCGATATGGCGGTTCATCAATCGACAGTCTGCGACCACGGACTCTGAGTCCGTGTCTCAGACGCCGACGATTGTCATCATGTCGTGGCACACGGCGCGACTCGAGGACCGTTGGGATCAAGTTGCGCCTCGTGACAGCGGCCGAGTCCGAACCCGAGATAGTGTCCCTGCGAGTGGACGCGGACGGGGCCCGAACAATCGTGAGGGCGTCTGGGATGCCGTGATCGTCGACGAGGCCCACAACGCTCGGAAGGGCAGCAGTTTCTACGGTATGCTCGACCGGCTCCGGGACCACACGCAGTGCTACTACTTCCTTACTGCGACGCCGATGCAACTGCACGCTGGCGAGCTCTACGATCTGATGGCTCTTCTCGACCTCCCAGAACAGTGGGACAACGAGGACCGGTTCGTCGATTTCTTCGAAACTCGACAGGCGCTCTCTCAGGCGATCCATACGGTCGTCGATACGGATGGATCTGAATCGGACACCTCCTCCTGGTCAGCGCAAGCGACGCTTGACGAGAACCGATATCAAGACCGACTGCCCGCCGAACGAACCCTCTCCGACGACATCTTCGATGAAGTGGCGGGACTACTCGAAATCAAAGCAGATGGGAGCCAGGCACGTTCTATCGCGAAGGAACGCGTGCTAAAGGCATGTACGCTTGCCGCAGGGTACGGTGAACACTTCGACGGATACATCGAGGTCTTCGAGACGGCTCTCGATGAGCATGACATCGACCCGTTCGAGGCGAAAGAAGACGAGAAGCTCAAATATCTCCTGTATCCGGAGTGGAAAGCGGACGACGAATGGCTCACCTATGGGCGGAACGACCGGTTGAACGCCCTCGATGATCTCTCCGAATCTGGTTGGAGGGTTGTTCAGGATGTTCTCGCCGGATCCACGCCTGTCGACGCGCTTATCCACCGGAACACACGAGACACGCTCCGGAAGTACGAACAGGTTGGGCTACTCGACGAGACGGTCCCGAACCGGGACCCTGAACAGCGCCAGATTGAGCTGACCGACGAGACGCGTCGCGTATACGACCGGATCGACGACTACACACGGAAGTTCTACAAACTCGCGCAGCAGTCTGACGAGGTCGAAAATCGGGCGATCGGGTTCGTAATGACGACGTATCGGCAGCGACTGACTAGCAGCATCTACGCGATTTCACAGAGCCTCCAGCACCGCCTTGAAAAACTTCGTACACAACAAGCGGTTCTCGAACAGAAACAGCAGGCTGTGAAACAAGCAAGAGGACCGACGTTTGGCTCAGATTCGAACACCGGTCAAGTGTTACTGGACTCCTTGTCGGAGCAAGACCTCTCAGACTTCGATAGCTTGGACGATATTGACGGTGGATTTGAGGATATAGACCTCACCGAGATAATTCCGAATGTCACAGAGGCAGGGGTGGATCTACTTGAACAGGAGATCGAGGAGCTCGAATCCTTCGTCAGTGATCTGCGGCAGATCGATCGTGATCCGAAAGTCGATCAGCTGATTGACGACCTCGGTGAACTTGATCGCGAGGGCCACAACCGAGTCATCATCTTCACCCAGTATACGGACACGATGGATTTCATTCGCAGCAGTCTCGTCTCGATACACGGTGAAACCGTCGCTACCTACTCTGGCCGTGGAGGAGAGATGTACGACGCGGATGAAGAGTCGTGGAGAACGGTCGGGAAAGAGCGGGTCAAACGCGAATTCGCTACCGATGAAGGTCAAGTGGACATTCTCGTCTGTACGGACTCAGCCAGTGAAGGCCTCAATCTTCAGGAGTGTGGGGCCCTCATCAACTACGATCTTCCGTGGAATCCGATGCGTGTTGAGCAGCGTATTGGACGCATTGACCGCATCGGACAGCGATACGATGAGGTCGAAATCCTCAATTACAGCTACAAGGACACTGTCGAGACAGACATTTACGAGCGCCTTGACGACCGGATCGATCTCTTCGAGAACGTCGTTGGTGAGATGCAGCCTGTCCTCTCTGGAGTGAGCAAACAGATTCGAACAGCGACTCTGGAAAAGGATAGAGATGAGAGCCACGAGGCAGTCGCGGAAGCTGACCGTGAGTTTTCCGAACAGATAGAGAACCAAGATCAGAGCGACCGTGTGGATGTAGGGGAGTCCCTTGAGACGGTGGAGCCATTGGTCGCACAGGACGTTATCGACGAGGCGAGACTCGACGCGTGGCAGTCGTACAGCCATCCGGACATCGGGGAAACACGAGAAGAGGATTATCGATATCCAGCACCGTATCAAAAATCAAGTCTGGAAGCTGTTCTCGTCGAGAATGAGACGCTTTCTGACACTGGGGTGACTTTCACTCCGGTCACTGAGATTGATATCGACATTACAAACAGCGAATATGGGGGCGAGTTCGAACACGAAGAAACGACCTACTGTCTGAGATGGAACGGTATGGAACTACCGGAGCCAGACGGCGAGCAGACGTTTGCCCAGTTTATTGCCCCAAGCGAGGATTCGGTTGCTGTGACGTTTTCGTCAGATTGCGCCGACGAATTCCCATCGATACATCACTTCGCGCCAGGGAACCCTCTCCTCCGTGAATTGATTGAGACGCTCCGTGAGACAAGCGATGAGCCAAGGCGGTTAGTGCGGCAGGCTGAATTCAGAGAGACAGTCACGGAACGCCCCACTGTCTGTGGGTGGACGCGTAACGAGAAAATCGGACGAGTGAGCAGCGACGGTGAAGTTATTGAAGATCTCGACATAGACCTTATCGATTCGTGGTTTACTGAATTTCAGGAAAACTATGAGAAAACGACCTCACAGTAGGAAGAGATAGCAATCTGGCCGTCGCCGGCGTCGGCGGGCTCAGTTCTCTTCTACGGAGAACTCAATTTCCGGGTGTTCGTACGTGTAGCACTTTATGCCGTTATCCGCACAGTAGTCCGCTAGTCCCATGGGAAGCACGTCAATTTCTTCGAAGTCAGTAAAGAACGCGACTGTCACCTCACTACTCCCATCCGGACTCTACAACGACTGACGTGTCCGGATCGTTGACCTCGGTCGCGATGGTGCGGCCCGACCGGCTGTTAGTCCGGATCAGATTTCACCACTCTGTATTTGAGAAACTAGGTCATCCGCGAATAATTTGTAATAGCGCTCGGAATCGTTCTTTCCACTCAGGCCACTCAGATCGATTTCTTCCTTCGTTTCTGACCGGACGCCCCGAGACGGGTGTGCAGTTGGGATGTATTTGAAACTGTAGCCGTCAACATCGAGCACTCTAAGGCCGGATTCTGAGTTACCTGTCGCGATCGGTCTATTAAATTCGCCTCCTAGTGAGTCGATATCAAATACATCGGAGAAGATACGATAGACATCTGCTCCAAGTCCAACTACGTAACCCGGATTTACCGCAGAGAGTTCATCAGCAAGATACCCCTCGTGGTTATCTCCTATTCCCGCACACTGTCTCTCTGCTGAACTGTTATTCTGTGCCAGTTCATTACATTTCTTAGCTTGAGTCCAGTAAGCCGATAACTCGGAATCAATTCGCTCGAACAGAGGCTTGGTCAGAGATAGGCTTCCCGCGTTATCTGGGACTTCGCTTATCTTGGGATTCCGAACATCCTCGAATGAGTTTTTTGTATGGTTCGTTTCGTTGTCCCCTTCGTCCCCGATACTACCTCTACCGGGTTCATGACCAAGAATCACAATCTCAACGTCGTCAAGATCTCCATCGCCGTACCAAGGGCGGTGACCGTGAGAGCTTTGTCGCGTGTCGCGATCTCCCGGAAAGTCAGATCGATTTGACCAGTGTGCTGGACAGTCTTCACACTGATTATCTCCGTCTCTTGGTGTCCAATTGTCCCAGAGCCGGTTACAAAATTCAAGTGTCGCTTCACTTGATCCCATGCGAATTGATATTAGCCTATCATAATGAATGTGTAGGCTTAATTTCAAGAAAGGATCAGTCTGGGGACACTCACGTAGCCGACAACCCAGTCAGCTCTCTTCAGTAAATATCCCCAGTTCGGCCCTGTCGTACTCGTATGTGTCCGGAACCCGTTCAATGACCCGAACAACCGTATTTGCGGAAAAGTTGGCTTCGAGGTATAGATCGGTGTCCGGTATCTTGTGGGGCGCGACAACCTCGGACTGTCGCTCCTCTTCCACGAAGTAACTCCGCGTCCGGCCGTCGATGTCGGTGATACGCTCGGGATCCTCTACATTACGAAGGAGCGCGACGACGGCCGCCGTCAGCGCGTCCCCCCAGCTGTCAACATCGCGCGCCTCACCGAGGACCTTGATCGCCGAGAGCGTCGTACCAGTGTAGTCGTCGACGTCGTCGGACTCGCTCGACGCTGACTCGGTGATGAGATCCTCGCAACTGACGTTTTGGAGAAGCATGTTGACCATTTCGGCGAACTCCTGGTACGCGCCGTGGGGGAAGACGTACTTCTCGCTCTGTTTGTTGTAGGCGGCTCTGTTGAAATCCTCAGTAGGTGATATGTTCTTGGAGACGTGCTGAATACAGAGCGCGAATCAGTCGCATATCAGTGCCGTATACCTCTACGCCGGAGGTACCCACACATCCTGTAGGATTTTGTGCGCCTCTGCCATAACCTGGGCGCGGCGTTCATTATCGGCATGCTGTGCTTCTCGGAGCATTCGCAACACACGGTCGATCTCTTGTTGACTCTCTTCTGGTGCGGACTGAATCTTTTCCAGTTCCTCAATCGCAACGTAAAAACACGAATCGCGGAGCGTCACTCCTTGACCCGCACTATCCGGCTCATCGTAGCCGGTCGATCCGGGTTGAGCGCTCCCTTCACGTGTCATATCTATCGCCTCTGCAAGGTGCGTATTATCTGTAACATCATCTCCACTTACGTAATCCATACCTGCTTGTTGGTATGAATGGTAATTAACACTTGTTGAGGTGAATACATCGCCTCAGAACGTAAGGGAGGTACTGAATCTTTCTTCTGTATCTCGCACGCTGAACTCATCAGTTCTTAAGGATTTCAACGGAGCCAGATTTATTCTAATTGGACAACCCGAACTATCAATTAGCCCGCTAGATACCACACAGAGACGATGGACGTAACGACCGCTCGCAAGCTCCTCTCGGAGATCGACAAGCCGACAGAGCCAACGCTTCAAGAGCTACAGGAGACGGCGATCGGAAGCGTCGAGACGGTCCTTTCGGACGCTGGGTTCCCTATTCGAGAGGAGGTCAGCCGGCGGCTCTCATACACGTACTACTACGACTGGGAGACTGACGATCCGGACATCGTCCTCCTCGTTCAGGATCCAGGGAACCTCCATGAACGTCACCTGTCGGAACTGCGTCCGCAGAATCCACTCGCCGGCGAATGTTCGGCTCGCGATCAGATCGGCGTCTACCGCGAGTTTGCCAAGAGCTGGCTGACCGGTCGAAATGCTGACTTCTCGGAGCGTTTTTTCGAGACGCTCGCCCGTCATGATCTTATTTCGCTCCCAAATGGCTGGCACCAGTACGTCGACTCCGGACAGTTCTATCGAGACTTCTACCTCGGCGACGTCGTGAAGTACCGCGTCGACGGTTTCGGAGTTGCCGCCGAGCGCGCCTCGTATCAACACCTCCTCGAACGGGAACTCCGAGCGTTGAATCCGGAGCTTGTGATCACCTTCGGCGGAAACGCGTGGCCGGCACTCCAACGCTCGACCGCGCCTGAACCCGTCATGGATACCGACGCCGACCCGGAGAGCATTATGTCCATCCATGGGACACTCCACCGGATCTCCGAACCGGTCAATACCTACGTACTCCCGCTGGCCCACATGAGTGGACAGGTCTGGTGGCGGTTCCCGCCCGACGAGTACATTTCGCAACTCAGCGAGGCGCTTGAACTGCTCGAACGTCAGTAGTGAAAACGACGGAGCGTGACACGCATCGGCTCGATATGAGATAGCGACTCAACTGAGCTCCTCGTAGAGAACGGTCACGTGTCTGGACGGGCAGACTACATGTCGAGATAGGGGCCGCAATCCCCCGCGGGTGGGTATACATTGGCCCCCGTCGACGGACACGACGGCGTCGCTGTCTGCCGTGTTCGATCGCTCATCTAAACCGCCAGCAATTTGTCTGACGGTGGAACGTGTCGGGAAACCATAGAGGAAGTAAGGTCCTTAACCAACAGAACTGCCATCGAGGGCGCTAGTGTTGGTTAAGACCAAGGCGCTACTCGTCGACGGCGCGGTCGTCGAGTGGGTTCGGCATCGGGAGGTCTTCGATGTCGGCCTCGATCTCCTCCGTAGAGACTCCGACTCTTCGGCGAGGAACTCACTCACGCGCTCGCCGAGGTCGCCGGCAGCATCTTCGAACGCCTCGAGCTCGGCGTCGCTCATGGACTCGCCCCGCCAGTCGAATCCTGATTCAGATCGTCCCATATCTCGAACTTCCCGAGCAGCACGTCGGCGTGCTGCCCGATGTACGTGATACAGTAGCGCGGCGCTCGTGGTAAACTCACAGTAAGGAGATCATCCCTCAACCGGCGCCGAACAGCCAGTGTACTCGATAGGCGCTGCTGGCGATGCTCGCGCCAGCCGATTACCGGCCGGCACAGAACTACAATAAGCTGCGGGAGAAACCTCCTCCTATGTCGAGAGAGGAACGATGGGCTGACAGCCCATTCTTTCCGGGCGACCTCGTGGTCGATCAAGATAATCCGTGGGACGAGGGTGTCGTCGTTGCTCTCCCGAACAAGAATGCCGACGAGTGGAACGTTCCTGGCCGAGGTCGCCTGTCAGAGGACAATCCGGAATACCCCAAAGACGACGATGTCGTCTGTATCCTCTTTGGTGATACCTTGGATGAAGAGTTTCCATATTACAGCGGTGTGAAGCCACTGAGTTTATCAAACCTCAGCAAGGAAGGCGTCAAATTCTATTCATTCCCAGGTAAGCGGCTACGGAAAGTAGGGGAGCTCGGACCCCACGATGTTCCGCTCTCGAAGGTTCTCCCATCACCCTACCACTCTCGAACATTCGATGTCGACGAAGAAATTCGCCTGATAGCCGAATTGGATCGGGAAGACGGTCTCCCCAAACCGGCACTTCTTCAAGCCGTCGATGACGGTTATTTCACCATCCTGAACGGTCACAAGCGAATTTGGGCTGCTCACGTGCTTAGATATAGCTCTGTCAAAGCACGGTGTATGTATCTGGATGACCTCCACGCGGCGCAGATCTTCGCCAGTCGCCACCTCGATGAGGATCCCGAGGAGAGTGACCATAGCGACGCCTCGCGGACGGCGGCGATCGAAGCCTTGCGTGATGACTGGGGAGAGACGGCCAGCCAGATTCCGGGTGTCCCGCCCAGTGCCCAGCGTTAACCCACAAACGCTGCTTTCGTCTTCTATTTTTAAGTTGGCCGCTCACGAACTGGAACAAGTGCTCAATGGTAATGTAGTGATCATGTCTATCAACTTGAGGAATCTTCGTGAAACGTGAACGGGTTTGGGCATGACTGACGACTCGGTTGACTGTCCTGGTGACGTGCGTGATCGGGACGTGTACGACGCGCTCCGTGAGTATTTTCAAACATTGCTACATCCGGGGGTGATCGATCAGGTGCCGCTACAGCGGAAACGCAAATTCCGCGACGAGGATTACGCTGATAGTTCGTACTACGACACGATTGTTCCAAATAAAGAGGCACTGCGGCACTCGTTTGCCCGGTTTGACTTTGTGGATGGGTACGAAGAGGTAGAAGATGCTTTGAACTCGTGTTCGTTCTATGATATCGGAAAGACACCAGAGGCTGCAGCATATGATTACACGCTCTCGGAGTTCTTTCAGGCAATAATCGACCGCTCACCGGCTATCGGAGAGTTCGATCAGGACACGTTCGACGACGTGTATCAGGACTTTGTCCGGTTCCACACGGCCGACAAAATCCCCATGCGAGCGTGGACGTACTTGTTTGGGTTCGACATACCGGTTACCGAGATCGACATTGACCCCCGATTTACGATCCGGAAGATGAACGCTTCGGAGCGCGAGTCGATTTATGACAAAATGCAAAATAAGGCGAATCAGTGGCCGATTCGCCGTGACGACGTGTATCAAAATTGTGTGATTGAATACCGATTCGAACAATCGAATGCGGATGCACTTCGCACTCGGCATGATCATGCTGAAAGTCAGCTTGACCGGTTGTTAACAGCGATTCGTGTATTTCAGCCGGACGGCACGGTGAATACTGGGCACTTGTTTATCGAGTCAACGTGGGATTACACCGAAGGAACGACTGGGATGAATGTGATTAAGCGGCGGAAGTACGGTGGGAGAGAGTTCTGTGAGTTTACGCCCGGTGAATGCGACCGGTTCCCTGAGTTCTTCCATGCGGTTGAATCGGCGGTGAAAACTGAGTCTGATGGGGCTTTCACCTCCCCACTTACACGGTTGAATGAGTCGCACGAGAAGTTCAGCGTTGAGGACCGCGTGTTGTCGTGCGCTATTGGCTTTGAGAACCTGATTATGAGTGGAGAGAAGAGCGGTTCGTACAGTTTCCGGTTACAGTTGCGGCCGAGTATTCTTCTCAAGAATATCGTGTGTGAGACAACTGACAGAGTCCGGAAGTTCTTCAAGAGCATGTATCATGCTCGGGGAGAGATCGTACACAGTGATAGAGAGCTGAATGATATCATGGACGACGACGCGTTTGAATTTGAGTCGGAGGGGTATGGTTCGGTTGAGTTTGCGGCTGACGCGCAGTACTTCTTAGGCATAACAATCCAGACGTACATGCTGTACGACATGGTTACTGATATCCCGATCCAGAAATTGAATCAGCGGATTGAGGACGCAGCATTCTCCGCCGAATTGGATGTAGATTGCGAGTTATAATCCCTCTGGGTCGGGCGTTATTGTCTCTGTGGTCAGAAGAGCTCTTCCGACGATCGCCCATCGCCCGCGCCGATCATCCACTAGCGCCGATGGTATGAAGCCAGCTACCTATCGGCGTCCTCTCTGGTCTCAATGTACTCGCGAGGATCGACGCCCCCGGCCTTCGAGTGCTTGGTCAGCACCCACATGACGCCCATCGGTATCTAGGGGACTGGATCTCCCAACGGTTTGACGCCCGCGGCGGGTGCGAGGTCTTCTTTGAGCACACTGCGGCGAAGGCGTCGGACAAGGTCGAGTACTCACGTTGCGGCCGACGGCTGCGACTCTCGGGCTCCTCCTCGGCGCGTGGGCGGTCTTCGTCTGCGCCCTTGGGGTCTCACCGGCGCGTGGGTTTTTATGCTATTTTCGCGCGCCTCTGTAACTGGAGCATGAACCTGCTCATCGACGCGTTCATCAGTGCGTTCGGCCCGGAAATTATCCTCGTCGCCATAGGGGTGTTCATCTACGCGGTGGTACAGTACGTGCGCGACTAACTCAACTGCGGAACGGCTTGCCCTCAGCTCGGGCGCCACTCCGGATGTCACCGGGATCGTCAGTGCCGTCGAGTAGCCTGAGAGCAGACGCGCCGACGGCGCATGTCGTTAGTGGTGATCAGCCGCCTTGCGACGGTCGGTGTCGCCCCGAGACCCCCTCAGACGCCGGGTGCACCCACATTTTCGCGATCCACCCTCTCCGCGTGTCCAAGCATGGAAGCATGACGCGGTTCATCGGGAGCGCTCGGTTAGTCGTCTCCTGGCGCCGCCGATGCGGAGGCGTCGCAGTCGTCTATGTGATAGTACTTGCGGGCAGCGCCGAGGGGAATCGATGGAGGTGACGAGCCCATGGTTCGACGCCGGCGACCGGCGCGAGTTCGTCCTCCAGGAGACGCCGGAGTGCGTTCAGCGCGTGCCGCGCGTCCTCGATGTCATCGGCGTCGACTTCGACGTGTTCACCGAGACAGCGGAACTTCTTTACGCGGACGGTGGGTTGCTGAACGGCTCGCAGCCATCGAAGAGTTCGTCACAGACCGGGCCGAGGAGATCCATCCGGTCGTTCGATAGATCCTAGAGCGCGGTGTAGAGTATTCGGCAGTCGAGACGTTCGATGCCCAGTACGAACTCGAGGCGCTGAAACGACATCGGGAGATCCTCTTCGCAACCGAGGATATCGATCTACTGATCACTCCGATAGTGGGAACCATCTATACCGTCTCGGAGGTTAGGGAACGACCGATTGAACGTAACTCGAATCTGGGGTATTACACGGACTACGTGAATCTGCTCGACCTATCAGCCGTATCGGTTCGGTCGGACAATTCTCTGAAGGCCCTAGCTTCGGCGTGACAGTGGTCGGGGACGCAGGTGAAGACCGGTTGGTCGCAAGTGCCGATCGGATGCTCCGTTCTGTGAAACCCGAGATAAGTCCGTGAGACGAGGATCATGAAGCAGAAGGGATCGCTTCGTGCCACCGCGTACCTCCACCTAGTCGGCGTCGGGTGTAGTATCACTTCGATCCTCCTCGAGGACTCGCTAAGCCACGATACCGGTGTAGCCCCCGCGATCGGCACGGTTACACTACTGGGCATCGGAACCCTGCCAACAGTCGAAGAGTCCGAACGGATCGATCTCGTCGTCGGAAGTGTCACCGGAGGCGGTATGCGTCAGGCTCAGTTCATTAAATCCTGTTTCGCGACCGCGTTGGTTTCATCGAGCTGGCTCCAAACATCGGGTGGCGGCAGCGTTGTAGTGCCGACGCTATTACTCGGAGTGGCGTTAGGGCTCTCCGCGATCGCTAATGAGGTCGAAATCCGCTCACTGAACGCTCGGAAAGAGAGGAGATGCTCCGAACCGTCTGATCCCCGTGCATGTGAATGATGAATTTGATGCGGGGATAATCAATCTCTTGCGAGTGAAATTAGTATGTAACCGTGTCCTCACGGCTGGGTCAGTCGTTTTAGTGGGATAGAGAATACGCTTTCTGCTGCATTCACCCTCTGAGTCTTCCACTGACCGACCTACCGACTCCTGAATATATACTGCCGTTTTATTATCCTTAGTGTGCGCTAGCTGGTCTCAAATTGTGTCGAGAAGGTAGTCCTTTTTGAAGTATTCCCAAAACTCCCCGTTATCTATAAATCACATCGAGCGATCCAGAATTATGACGAATATCGGGCTGTATGCCCGCGTCTCTACCCTGTTGAAACCCAATTCTTCAGGTACATTCTCGTCCGAAACAGCTGTCGCTGAAGAGTGCGAACACAACGGCAGCTACTCCGATTCAGAAGGTGCTACCCTATCGATGCCAGCGTAGAATATCGCCGTCAACGCGACAGTTAGGATTAGTCCAACAACGATCGGCAAAAGGCCAGTCGGGTCGGGAGTAGCGATGAACGCGACAGAAAACCCGACAGATAATCCGAGTAAGGCGGATACAAGGCCTCGAACGAACCAGCGCATATCCACCGGTTCCATCGGGTACATCATAAGACCGGTGGGACAGAGCATTGGTCGACAGCTGTCATCTCACCAGACACTGCTACTTGCTCCGAGAATATCCTGTACTGACCGTAGCTAGGTCAAACCACATCAATTACTGGATATTTCAACAGATCTGCCGCCTCATCTTGACACGACCCCAAGTTGGTCCGTGGAAAGTCCCCTTCCCCCCACAGATTCTCAACGATTAATATTCCTCACCGGATTATCCTTCGTCCCGTGGTCCCTTCCCGTGGTTTTTGAGGTAGGTTTGGCCGTACGTTCGAGCGTGTTCATTGAGGTGATCCTCAGCCTCCCAGAGATTTGAGATGGGTACCTCGAAATCCTTGATCTCTGCACCTGTCTCCCGGTAGAACCGATCTAGGTGGATTTCTCCCTCATCGTGTTCAGAGTTATCCACCTTTGCCACCTCGATTCGAGACCCATCTGCCAATTGAAAAAACAGGATGGCCGCAAAAGACTCCGGATTGTTTGTGCTTGGATCGGCGCGCGCGCCGATCTGGAACACAACTCCTCCAACACGATCCGCCTCGTAGACATACTCAAAGTCTGATTGTCGAGTCATGTATGTAGTGAATCAGTCTCAGAGACGCAGAACGTCCCTACATTTAATGTATACGTGTCGGATAATATTAAATTTGTTGATTTTGATCGTTGTGGTATCAAAACTGCCTCTATTCGTCGCAATTCAGCCTTTCAGAAACATTTAACTCGTTGTGGTTCTAAGACAACAATAAGGAGACTAACACATGTCCGATACTGAATCAGAAACTACTGCCATTGATATGGAAGGGCGGGAAGATCGCACTCACCTTCGCGGTGAGATGGCCCGCTCGCTCGCCCGAGGTGGGATGGAAGGTGTCCAAGTGATCAGCTGGGAAAGCGCAGAGATCGCTCTCACACCGAAGCGTCGTGAGATTATCGAGACGCTCCGCGAGAAGGAGATCGAGTCTGTCCGAGGGCTCGCCCGGGAACTGGATCGAGACAAATCGCAGGTCAGTCAAGATCTGGCGAAGCTTGCAGAGCTAGGTATCGTTCGGTATGAAAAGAACGGCAACGCGAAGAGTCCCCGACTGACACAGGAGCACATCGTCGTCGAGCCGATCGTCTAGACAGACCCTGGGACAGATGCTGGTGGTGGGCTAGTCAACTACTCCACCCTACTTCGCTCAGTCTACCGACTTCGCTCGTTGAAATCATCCGCATTTGATGTAATTGTCCTGGTTACGGTCAATATAGAGCTTTCAGTGACCGGCTGTTTCAGACGAAAAAACGAGTCAGGATCGTGGTGGCCGACAGCCGTCGGAGCATCGTCACGATCTACGCCGCTGTTGTCGCATCGAGACACGACCGACCCGGAAAGCGTTGTGAACCCTTATCGGTGCTCCTGAATCGAGAGAGCGTCTCTGTCCACGCAGACACGGGCGCTCTACACCCGACAGCGACTGCCACCAACAGGCGCTCCGACACCTCGGTTCCGCTGAATCTGCGATTACGTCACAGGGCCGATCACATGTTACAGATCCAGAAACACCCACTAGTTCGATCACAAGTACAGCCTCCACAACATCACACCGCTCAGCTCCCTCCGCAACCACCCCAAGACAGCATGGAAATCCCACCCACCCATCCGACGACAGCACTGGTCACCCCACTGACTCTCCAGACGAAACAGGAGATGAGACACAGTGACACACCCCGCGATCGATCTCGAAACGAGCGTCACTCGCGACCGTCCCGTCACCCTGGCGGAGGGCTCTATCCAAGTGGGCCAAGACGAGGCTGACGAGTCGCTCGTCACGCTCAGTTTTGGTGGCGCCTGGGGAACGACGTACGCGGAACTCACACCCACGGAAGCCCGCGCTATCGCGACTGCGCTTGAACAAACCGCTGTGCGGGCGGCCGCCGCAAACTCGGAGGGGCCAACAGATGAGTGAGCTCAGAGACGAACTGCAAGCACAGATCGACGCACTGGGCGTTACTGAGGAAGAGATCGATGTCGATCACGACCCCACGAATGGGCGGTGGCTCGAGAAGGAGTTCGCAGACGCCCTCGAACGATGGGGCTACCAGACGGCACGGAACGAACACATCTTCGGGCTCGAAACCGACGTCGTCGCGCGGCGGGCGCGGTTGCGCGACGAGCCGGACGATTACATCGTTGCCGAGTGTAAAGACTGGCACACGACCCTCGTCGGTCGCGAGGCCGTTGCGTCCATCTCTCACCGGGCGTTGCTCGCGCGAGCGATGCCCGTTCTTGTGGTAGCGTGGGGGGTGACCACGCCAGCGTGGTGTCTCGCCCAGCTACTCGATGTCCGGATCGTCGCCATTGATGACCTGTTCAAGGAGTCGCTCCCGCCGCTCACGGAGCATCGGCCACCACGAGGGACGTTCTGCACTCGCCGGGAACCGCGCGTGAGCGAACTACGAGGTGACATGCCGCAGTTGTTGAAGCGACGAAGCGACCTCGACATCGAGGCGCCCGTGTTCATCGCTGGCGGACCGTGCTACGTGCCAGATCGAGACGGCAACGACGAGTACGTGAACGCCCCTAACAGCGACTACGACTTCGGCTGAGCGCTACGCGTGAACGACCCTTGTTAGTTGATAGGAACTCCGTACCGAATATAGAGAGTGTAGTCAGCATGGATACTCTTGGCCAATTTTGGCATTCAATAGGTCTTCAATGATCGGACTTTTATAGAAAACTCAATTTTTATAGAATACACGTGAACGGTTTCTGGGTTCTCGATCCGAGGCTATCTGTTAGGGGATCGTTCGGACACAGCCAAAGTGCTGAGTATTTCACGCCGTAATGGGGAAACAGTTAGAACGCGACTTGGGCCTCCCAGCAGTAACGGCGATCAGCATTGGGGCGATGGTCGGCAGCGGGATCTTCATTCTGCCAGGGTTAGCCATGGGGATGGCAGGCCCCGCAGTCGTGTTCGCGTACTTCCTTGCAGGCGTGTTAGTGTTGCCGGCGGCACTAAGCAAATCGGAGATGGCGACAGCGATGCCCGAGG
Source organism: Halorubrum sp. B52 (assembly GCF_059752555.1). NCBI lineage: Archaea > Methanobacteriati > Methanobacteriota > Halobacteria > Halobacteriales > Haloferacaceae > Halorubrum > Halorubrum sp. B52. The sequence goes on from NZ_MWTG01000003.1 coordinate 92,013, forward strand.
CTGGAGGGACCTATCTATACATCGAGCGAGCGATGGGCCCGTTGTTCGGGACAATCGCCGGTGTCGGGACATGGTTTTCACTGACGTTCAAGGGGGCACTGGCACTGGTTGGCGGTGCTCCGTATCTGGTGTTGTTGTTCGATCTGCCGGTGACACCCGTCGCGCTGACGGTCGCAGCCTTGCTGATCGTTTTGAACATTGTCGGCGCGAAACAGACCGGGCGGATGCAGATCGCTATCGTCGCGATCATGCTAGCTGTGATGGTCTGGTTCATCGTTGTCGGCGCGCCAAGCGTCGAACCTGACCGCTTTGAGGGGTTCTTTGACAGTGGATTCGAGGGGATCCTCGGTGCGACAGGGTTTGTATTCGTCTCGTACGCTGGCGTTACCAAAATTGCCTCTGTGGCCGAAGAAGTAGAGAATCCAGACCGAAATCTACCGCTCGGCATCCTCGGCTCACTTATTATCACCGCTGGCATCTACGTCGCGATCGTCACTGTGATGGTCGGGGTCGCAGACGAGGCGGCACTCACCAACACGGAGACACCGATGCAGGTCGCAGCCAGTAATGCGCTACCCGCAATCGGCGTCGCCGCTATCGTAGTGGCTGCCTTACTCGCCTTGATCAGTACTGCGAACGCAGGGATTCTCTCTTCATCGCGATATCCCTTCGCGATGAGTCGTGACGGACTGGCTCCTGACATCTTCGAGAACGTCAGCGATCGGTTCGAGACCCCAGTCAATGCGATCTCAATCACTGGTGGGGTGCTGCTCGTCCTCATCGCGTTTGTGCCTATCGACGATATTGCGAAACTTGCGAGCGCGTTTAAGATTCTGGTATTCATCCTGATTAATGTCGCATTGATCGCCTTTCGGCAGGGATCTATCGAGGCGTATGACCCCAGTTTCGAGTCACCATTGTATCCCGTCCCTCAACTTGTTGGGATCATCGGTGGATTCGTCCTACTCCGGTACATTGGATTCGTTCCGCTGGTCGGGGCTGTTGTCATCATTGTTGGCTCCATGGCGTGGTACTATTTGTTCGTCTATCGCCGCGGAGGAGTCGACCGCGAGGGAGCGATGACTGACGCGGTTCGCCGGAGTGTCGGGAGAGACGTGGTCAAACAAACAGAAGAAGTGGTTAACACCAACAGTAACGAGGTCCTCGTAGCGGTTACCGAGCGGACGGCACCTGCTGTCGAACAGTCTCTCATCGAACTGGCGACAGACTTGGCCCGTACTCGGGAGGGAGGAGTCCGAGTCGCTCAATTCGACGAGATACCCGATCAGACACCACTTCCACAGTCAGCCTCAACTCTCACGGAGGCCGACCAAGCGTTCGAAGCTCGAATGACTGACCGAGCTACCGAGTCGAAGATACCAATCCGATACGGAGAGGTCGTCAGTCACGACACTCGACATGCCATCGTCAACTACGCTGCTGAAGTTGGCACCGATACCCTAATCATCGAGCGATCGACTGGGTCAGAAACGATCCTTGGCAGTGATACGGATTGGATTGAAGATCACGCACCCTGTGACGTTATCGAGGTCTCGAATTTCGATCACGACACAATCAACCACATCGGTGTGGTTACCGATGAGGGACCATTCGATCCAACAAAGGTTGCACTAGCCGACGCAGTCGCTACCGCGGCCGGTGCAACAATCACATTCTACTTCCCTGTCAATGCGGCTGTACCTGACAGCCGGCGAAACACCATTGACGATTATCTCTCAGAGCTGGTGGCGCTATGCGAATCCCCGGTTGAGACTCAGATCCTTGAATCGAGCACTGATGATGCAATTAAGCTCGCGGCCAGCAACTCCGATATTCTCATTGTCAGCGGTATTCAGCGCAACCTCGTCGATCGATTAGTTAGTCGCAGGTCGGATCCTGTGACAGCTGGAACGGAGCACGGGACACTCATCGTCTATGGGGTGAGCCAGCCGGGGCAACTTCGCCGAGCAGTCGAACGGCGACTGTTCTGAGCACTTTGCTGGTGAAGCTCACGTCTAGGCCTGTTCCATCTCTCGATACGGGACGCCGAGGTCAAGGTCCTCGTACATCCAGTCGAGCATCGCCAGCGCCGACTGGAACTGGGCGTAGTTCTCGCGCATGTACTCGATCGTCTCGTCTCTCGGGATCACCGGGTACCCCTCGACGTGTTCGATGTCGAGTGAGGGGCGTGGTTCGAGGACAATCTGCAGCGGTCCGTCCAGCTCGTCTCCGGACTGTCGCTCGAATGCAGTGGGGAGGTTGAATGACTCGAAAAACGCCTCCCAGGTGTCGATGTCTTGCTCATGAACAGCGAGGAACAGCGGATAGTCGTCGGGGTCGCGACCAACTTGGTAGCCGTCTTGGGTCCACACGTAGACGGCGTCGATCCGCGTGAATGCGAACGGCCAGTCACCAAACTGTGGGATGACGTAGGCCTCCTCGATGGTGGGTGGACTGACGCCGGCGTTGGCAGTGACGAGGTCGAGCGCTGCGTCGCGCACGCGCTCGTCGACGACAGTGAGGCCGTCGTCATAGGTGACGTAGCCTGCGTCTTCCAACCGATTGACGGCCTGTCTCACTGTCTCGTAGGGCGTGTGGAGATGGTGGGCGACACGGCGGATGGAGTCACCACTCTCGATGGCGAGGATAATCTGCGCCGCCGTGTCGTCGAGCACCTCGTACATCTGGTAGTTGCCAATAATTCGGTAACAGATGAAAGTCTTACTCGACTGGTGATAACTGAGATCACCACCCCGCCGGTACGCTTTTATCAGAACTCTGAGTCGGCTTTTCTATGCTCACCACACCGAACAGGGGACAGAGACAAATTGACGACGGGACGGTTTCCCAGTCAGCGCTGGATCTGCTGTACGCGATTGGCGAGTGGTACAACGGCGCTGAGTTCCATCGGGATGGGCAGTTGCTCTCGATCGCGACCTCACAGCCGCCGAAGCTTCAGACACTCATCGATTGTGGCGACAATTTTTGGGACTACCGCTACGCAGACGCGTTCGATGAGTTAGAATCTCTCGGCTGGGTTCGCGGGAGTGAGGACCCTGAGTGGATCCTGTCCAAGCCCGTGAAGTGGGCTCCGACGCGCCAAGGTCGGGCGGCGATTGGTGATTTCTTCCGCGAGGAGTTCATCGAGAAGTACAAAGGAATCATCCGCTCTGACGGCGGGCTCGTCGGGTACTTGGACGAGACGCTGACGCACCGGACGGGCGTGGAGCTCTGTCACTTTGCTGGTGGACACCCGATCTCTGCAATAGGAGACTTCAAAGATCACCCGTGGGAGAATATTGTGATGTACCCAGGCAATCGCAGACACACTCGACCGGATGTCGGCACCGCCAACGAGTGGACCAGCTGGGAAATCATCACCAGCCACGACGATCTCGTCGAGACCGCCGAGAAGTTGATGCGGATTCGCGGCCAGTACGAATACGTCCGCTGGCTTTTCGACACGCGAGAGACTGCCTTCCGTGTGCTGTCGTTCTTCCACGAATCGGACCTTACCGACATCCAGATCGTGAACGCGCCGTACGATAATTCCGAGAACTACTCACTCCAGACCGGTCGGGACTTTCTTAAGCGAAGTCGCGAGGACGATAGGTACTGCGTCAACGGCATCGACCAACTCGAAACGCTCCAGTCCCTCTGGGATCAGAAAGAGCACTTCGCCCAGACCTACAACCAGAAACCGCCGATCGAATCCACTCTGTGAACTACCCTCTCCTACTCGCTCACGGTTGAGGCTATTCGCTCCTTGAGAGATAGGCTTCCTGCTTTCAAGACGCTCTTTGTGGACATAACTGTGTCCGTAGGGAGCGCGATCTCCACAGACGTTCCTTCGGAGTGTCTCACTCCTAGTTGTCAACTACCCCACCCTACTTCGCTCAGTCTCTCGACTTCGCTCGTTGAGAGAAGGGCTTGTCCGTGAGATCGGCCTCGAACCTGTCCGGGTGGGCGGTGAATTCGAATCGGGATGTCCGCGAGTTTGGAGAGTGACAGCACAGTCTGACTGCCCTTCTTGTCGAGCTTGAAGCCAGTCTGACTGTATTTCATATAATTGTCTATTTCTCGGTTCTTCCAGACTAGACCCTGTTCCGGAATCCAGTTTTGGGATAGGAGGGGGTGTGGGGGGGTCTATGAATAATGGAAGCGGCCGAAAAGGTGGGGGTGGGGGGTCCTGGAATTATGCCGCTCGACCGCGTCAAACCACGATATCAGGCTCGTGAGTCTCTCATAACCTCAAATCCCAAAATCGATCTTTGAAACTTAGGGTTTTTTATAGGATACACGCGAACAATATCCGCGATGAGTTTCAATCGGGTTGTGTAGTGAACAACACGATTAGTATATGACAGAACCACATCTCCGTGAGATCTGAGTCGGTCTTCTCCCGATTTCTGTGGTGGTGGCGTCTCTCCCGTGGAATCGTCCTCGTTTTCTAAGTCACATCTGCCGAGAGGGTGGTACCTTCTCAGCCCGTTCCATTATTCATAGACCCCCTCCCCCACCCTTATCCATCTTTGTTCTGTTTCGAGATATCTCCCGGTCAGATTCTCTCAAAATATTCTATCGAGGATCTGTGAGTTAGTGTGAAAATACGACCTTATCGAGAGAGTGGCGTAGCTTTACACCCCACCAGTGACGACTGTGACCATGGAATCGCCACGGAAACTCACTACTCTTCTCATCATCGCTGGGATGGTTGTCCTCGCCGGTTGTGCCGGCGGGGTCCCTGGTGATCCAGCCCCTGCTGATACGGAACCAGCCAACGGTTCGTCAACCATCACAACCAACGGGAGTGTTGAGGTCCACTACGTCAACGTCGGTCAATCAGTTAGTACGCTCATTACGGGCCCAAACGGTGAGACGTTGCTCGTCGATACGGGCCACTATAACGACGACGGCGAACACGTACTAGCGTATCTCCAACGTCACGATATCTCGCGGATCGACCACCTCGTAACATCGCATAGTGACGCGGATCACATCGGTGGAAACGCCGCGATCATCGAGTACTACGAAACAGAAGCCGACGGGATCGGCGCAGTGTACGACCCCGGTATCGCGTCAAGCACACAAACCTACGCCGAGTATCTCGACGCGATCGAAGCACACGACGTGACACTGTACGAAACGCGCGAAGGCGACACGATCGACTTTGGTGATGTCGACGTCAATGTTCTCGGACCACCGGACCCGTACCTCGAAAACGAAGATCGCAACGAGAACAGCATTGTCCTCAAGCTCAGCCACGGCGAAACGAGCTTCCTGCTCTCAGGCGATGCCGAGGACGATCAGGAAGCATACCTCGTCGACAAATACGGGTCAGAGCTGGAGTCGACAATTCTGAAAGCCGGCCACCACGGCTCTGCGAGCTCGTCAAGTGGAGCATTTCTTGATGCGGTCGATCCGCAAGCAGTCGTAATCTCGAGCGCGTATGATTCCCAATACGGACATCCCCACGAGGAGGTCCTCGAACGACTCGCTGAGCGTTCACACCCAGCGTATTGGACCGCCACGCACGGCAACATCGTCTTGACTAGTGACGGACAGACCGTTACTGTCCAAACCCAGCGAGACGCCCCGACTGATCCGAGTACGCTCCGTGAGGGCGATCCGATCGACGTTGGAGTGCCTGACGCTGTTAGTGACCGTGCCCGCATTGAGAGCGATGGGACAACCAGTATCGACACCGGCAGCACCGACACTCCCGACGAGACGGACAGCGAGACTGATGAGACGACGGCTGAGGCTGGCCTGACAGTCGCCGAAATCCACGCGGACGCGACTGGTGATGACCGAGACAATCTGAACGACGAATACGTTGTCTTTGAGAACACCGGTAACGAGACGCTGGATCTGTCTGGCTGGACGATCGAAGACGAAGCAGGCCAGAGGTACACTGTTCCCGAGGGGTTCGAGCTTGCTGCCGGTGATACCGTGACACTTCATACAGGGAGTGGAACGAGTACAACTACTGAGTTGTACTGGGGTTCTGGGTCGCCGATTTGGAACAACGACGGGGACACCGTGATCGTCAGTACTCCTAACGGGGAGCGTGTCCTAGAGGAGACATATTCATGACTGATCTAGTTGATCTGAAAGACGGCGAATACACAGCCGTTGTGGACTCAATCGAAGATGGGTTAGCCACCGTGTTTTTCGAACGCGATGGCGAGGAGGTAGGGAATGCTGTCTTGGAAGCTGATCGACTCCCTGAGGACGGAAAACATGCTGATGCGATCCTCACAGCCACCGTCGTCGACGGCGACTTGGAGACAGTACAGTACGAACCCGAGCAGACCACGAAGCGATCAGACGCAGTTCAGAATCGGTTTGATCGGCTCTCAAAACGACCGCCGTCAGAAGAGGACTCGTAGGACCCTCAGGTTACGTCACAAGGTGGTTACCCGGTTTCTTAGTCCATTGCTGGCCGACGTACTCCGCGATGAGCACGAGTACAGTAACGATCATGCCGGTCGCAAACCCTGTTCCATGAGCAATTACGCTGACAAATCGCCCCGTTTCATCTAGTTGGACTTGGAATAACTGCGAAAGGAGTACGACCACTACTACACAGCCAACTACGATAGGCAGGAGTCCATCACGCTGTGACCAAGCCCATGCCCGCCACGTCGGAATCTTCGGTCGGGTGCTGACAATCCCGATTCCGATCGCGAAGGCAACAATCGCACACAGGACGACAGCCACAGACGGAGACAACACAGCAGACGTGAATGCGAGCGCGGAGAGCGCTCCGAGGACAATTATTCCAGTCGTCGCGACGCCGGCGGCATAGCCATACTTGGCGGTCGCTGTGCGTGCCAGTGAGACGTATAGCAGTCCACCGAACGCACTCACGACTCCAGAGAACCCGCGTGCCGTCGTCGCGTCCGCAACGAGATTCCACTGAAGCTTCAACAGCCAGTAATCCCCGAGTTTTGTCATCGGCGGTGCGAGCACGAGACACCCGACTACAGCAAGCCAGAACGGACGTCGACGCTTCCAGGTCGTGGTAAGTGCGTATGCTGATGCCATCACGATTGCGTACCACGTGACGCTGGACACTAGATGCGAAGCGCTATCGTGGAGGATTGCCGCGGTCCACGCCGAGACAACAGTGGGCTCGCCGTACGTGAACAGGAACTGCGAGCGGAGTGCTTCGGGGAGAAGGAAATGAACAGTGACGAGGACCCCAACTACCCCAGAGAGAATGGCAATCTCCATCGCGTCGGTTGAGGTTCGGGCTCCCTGTCGTCGAGACATTCACGCTGGGTTGTTTAGGAACAGATAAAAAGGGACAGATCGGTCCACTCGTGGGGGGCCAAATATTCGGAAGTTGGATAGCGATCGAGCATACTCTTAACCAACAAGAATTGAAGGTGAAAAGCGCATGTTGGTTAATCGTGGTGGTGGTCTACTCCACCGGAAACCTGGTGCGTTTGGCCCGCAAAGCCGCCAAAAGCTTAGGTTCAAGCCGGGTGATATTCATTTGGAAGGGACTGTCACACGCTCCTTCCACCCCTCATGAACGCTGACGAATCGCCCCTCGGTCGGTGCCCGAAATGTGGTGAGGACATATCGGAAGCATGGATTCTCGTTGAGTACGAGAAGGACGACGGTACAGAGGGCGTGTGGACCGAGTGTCCGGCTTGTGAGGACGTTGTAGCCCCGGAGTAGAGAGACAGCAGAGTAATGTGTGATTCGTCGCGTATGCGGTGTACGGTCTACAAATGGATATTTCAGATCAACTTCAGTGTCTGTTCTCAGGGAAAGTCGAAGAGCATAACGGGTCATATATGATTGAGATACCGGAACAAGAGCTCCGCCTGGGGAACCTAGAGGCGGACGAAACGTACCGTATCGCTGTGTTGCCGTCACCCCCGACCAGCGAGCCCACCACTACTGACACCGATCCACAACCCGAGCAGGCGTCACAGACGCCCCCTGTTGAGAAAGGAGAACAACGCACTGTCGAAATCGAAGACATTGGTGACCAAGGCGACGGCATCACCCGTGTTGAGCGCGGGTTCGTCGTTATTGTTCCCGACACCAAACAAAGCGAGCGTGTCACTATCGAGATCACTGATGTCCGCGAGAATGTCGCCTTCGCGGAAGTTGTCGATCGCGTCAGTTACTACGAGTAGTTTGAACCGTTCAATCTCTTTGTCTGTGGGCGGGATCGCGTGAGCGATACAGGAGATTCACTTATGTTGGTCCGTGGGATTTGAGCTTGCTCTCGACGAAATAGGACACTTCACAGAGGAAGTAGAATGAGTACAACTATTGAGTTGTACTGAACTTCTGTTGCTCCGTTTTAATACAATAACGAGGATACCGTGATCGTCACCAATACTAACAGTGAGCGTATCTTAGTTGGTGCTAGACGTCGGCCAGTCGGATGTAATGCCGACCAGCTCGGCACTCATTCGCCAGAGTCGCCGTCGCACCGTTTGGTTCGTTGCCTCGGGTGCAGGATCTGTGGGACCATCGCTGCCGATATATTTCCCACTCAAAGAGCCGTACTTCGGCTCCACCAGAAGCGATTGGAGGCGTTCGGCGGCCGCCTGTTTTGAGGTGGCGACACCCGGAACCAGCCCTGCGATCCGAACCAGCAGCCGCGTTCGGAGCGACGCCTCACGGAACAGGTCCGTCGACGGAACGAATCCCGGATGAACGCAGTTGACCGTGACTGCGGCGTCGTCCGGGAGCCGGGCATCCAGTTCGACCGTGAAGGCGATATTCGCCAGCTTCGAGCGCGCGTACGCGTCAAGTGGGTCGTACTCGTCCGTCAGCTGCAGGTCGTCCAGATCGAGCGTCGCCCGCCGATGGATGTCCGAGGCGGTGACAACAACACGCGGATCGGGTGCGTCACGGAGATGGTCGAGCAATTCGTATGTCAGGAGGTAGGGGGCCAAGTGGTTCACCGCGAGCGTGATCTCGATTCCGTCTGGACTCTCACGACGTGACCCAGCCGAGAGTCCGGCGTTGTGAGCGAGGACGTCGATCTGGTCATACTCGTGTTTTACGGTTGCTGCGAGGGACCGGACGGTGGATTGGGAGGCGAGGTCAGCCTGATGGAATGCGATTGTTCCGGCAAGGTCTTCGGACTGTTCTGTGAGGGTGGCTCCCTTCGACTCGTCGCGGCCGACGACTGCGACAGTCGCACCTCGTTTTGCGAGGTCAACCGCTGCCACCCGCCCGAATCCGCTCGTTCCGCCGGTGAGAAGGATCGTGCGGTCGGAGAGATTGTCGGTCATGCCTCCTTTCGACGCCGACGGTCCAAAAGCGCGAGGAGCACATACACGGCACCGTTCACGCGGACGCCGTCGGTGAGGTGTTCGTTTCACTCAACCGACTCCGGGCCTTCGTACACGAGCGGCCGCTAAATACTCTTAACCAACAGATTGGAGAGTAAGAGTGCGTGTTGGTTAATTCAGATATTATGATCTCCTGAGCTACTACTCTACTGTGTTCGATGCTGACAGAGAAGCTATCATTGGAACATCATTTCGAAGATCAGTAGTTATTTCAAAACTTGAATACGTTAGGTGGAGTATGTATGATCTCACGGGCTTTCAACGCGACTTGCTGTACGTAATTGCCGGCCTTGATGACCCACACGGGCTCGCAATCAAAGACGAACTCGAGGACTACTACGAAAAAGAGATCCACCACGGTCGGCTCTATCCGAATCTCGACACGCTCGTTGAGAAGGGACTTGTCGAAAAAAGTCAGCGCGATCGACGAACTAACGAGTACACCACCACTCGTCGAGGCACCAGAGAGATCGAGGCCCGAGCTGAATGGGAAGCCAGGTATATTGACCACGACGCGTGATCGAACCGCTACGTTCGAGGACTGTTTGACTCTAGTACTTCACGTCCCTCAAAAGCCGAACCAAACTTCGAACTCGACTAAACACCCGACAGAGGAGCAACAACTGTTTGCCAATAAAAAGAAAATTTGATTATGATCGAGATCTAATTATGAACTATGAGTAAGACAGAACAGTCAAATAATTCTGAAAAAGAGATCGTCGCCGTCACTAAGCACGGCCAGGCGACCATCCCAAAACGGTTCCGCGAGAAGCTCGGGATCGAAGCGCCTGGGAAGGTATTGTTCCGGGAAACCGAAGATGGAGAGGTGATCGTTGAACAGGTCCGCTCACCGAGCGAGATGCGCGGCTTTGCCGCCCGTAGCGAAGCGAGTACGGACAAGCCTGCGTCCGAGATCCTCAAAGAGAAACGCGACCAGGACCGGAAAGAACGTGACTCGCAGTTCTCAACTGAAGAGTAATGTCGGTTCCTGACCGCGTTGTCTTCGACGCCGAGCCACTGATAGCACACGCCGACGATGAACCAGGCAGCGAGATTGTAGAAGAGTATCTCGACGCGGTCGCAGTCGAGGACACCGTCGGCTACGCCAGCTACGTGAATCTCGCTGAGATCCGGTACACAATCGCCCGAAAGTACGACCGCGACACAGCCGACGAGTATCTCGACTGGCTGACTGATCTCGGTATCAAAACGGTAGATGTCGGCGATACTTGGACGGACGCCTCGGAGTATACGCTCAGGTATAATCCTGCGCTTGGCGACTCGTTCGCGCTGGCAACGGCTGAACATGTCGACGCGACGCTCTTCGTTGGCGGTGACGACGATTATGACGATGTCTCCGATATCCCGATCGAACGATTCCGCGACGGTTCCGCGTAGGCACCCGTTCGAAGACCTCCAAATCGGTGTAGTTGACGGAGAACTGAAAAGCCATGAACTAACTATTCAGTGGCCGGCTGCGGGATGCGTATCGTCGTCTTGATCGGTATCAATCGGTTCGTAGTCGTAGTCCATCCCCACGGGAGTGAAGCCAGGAACGTAGCTAAACCGTTTGCCAGGCTCTCCGTAGAACATCACGGGGAGAGTGCCTCGACCGTCACGAGCGTTGTACTGTGGAGGCCATTCGTTGAGTTCAGCAGACGGCTTGTACACGTGAGGCGCAGGAAGCGCACCCCGTTCAAGATCCCGCAGATCGAGGACCCGAACTTCGAAGTGGCGGGCGAGCTCCTCAGCCCGAGCTGTGATATCGGTCGTATGACAGAGGACCGGCATGGCCCGGCAGGCAAACGCAATCGTACACAGCCGGAAGATCGTCGACGGCGTGATCGTGTCGCTCGTCCAGTCTTTACACTGAGCGACAATCCAATCAGTCGGCTGCTGTTGTTTTGGCTTCCGCTTGGCGACGACATCGACCTCGAGACCGAACAGGTGCTGGCGCGTCTCTGCTTGATACCCCCACCGCATCAACGCGCGTTGGAGTTGATACTCAAGCCATCGCCCATCGCCAACCCCACGCCCAGCCACGTCTACATAGACAGATCGGTGACTGGAGAGTTGCTCAGGCAGCGTGGAGTTGTCCGTCGACCCCTCAGAAAGTGCGTCCTGAAGGATGACGATGTGGTCTTGAATCGTTTCGAGTGTTTGCTCGATCGAATACTCTTGTGAGGAGTGGTCGTACCCCTGAATGGAGAGATCCTCAAGCAGCCGATCGAGACGTAGTTCGATGTGATACAGTACCTGAGCAGGGCCATCCCACGTCACCACCTCATGATCGCCTTGGGACAGGGGATGCTCTGTATCCGCGAGCTGTCGACGGATCGCTTTGAGCGCGTAAAGCGCGAGGAACAACCGCCGCCGTGTGGTGACAGCTTGGACGGTCGTAAGTGTCTCCTCTTCTGAGAGAGCGTCCCGAAGGGTCTCGATCGTGTCGATGAGTTGGGTGAGTTCACGATCGAATCCCGGTGGAAGCGAGAGTGGTTCGTCCGTCATTTGGAGAGTGGACTAGGGGTGAAGTGCTGGCGAGTCAGCGCTGTCTCTGAAAGCGGGAGGAGCGTTGGCTGTCCGTGAGTGCGAAGATGGTGGTAGAACTCGTCTGTCGTCGCAGGATACCACTGTGGGCTATCGCGCTCCCGGTAGCGAAGTTCGTCGTCGACAGAGACGACTACGCCCTGTTCGGTTGTGGCCGTCTTCGCGAACACGAGCGCTGGTGGATCCGGGCGCGCCCAGCTGTCACGGATCCACTCAACCATCGTTTCAAGCGGTGTCGGGTCGACAGGATCAGGGTACCGGGCGGCTGCTGGCGCGCGTATCGCGACGTCCTCGACACGGTCGCTACCACAGGAGCGCCACCCCGTGCCAGTCCACTCGAGTTCACGGCGTGTCCAAGACTCGCCTGTGCTGTCGGGTTCGAAGCGGAGGCGATGCGGTGGCGCACTCGGTGGGTTCCATTGAAGCAGGCAGGCACCGTCGTCAGCAAGCGTGAGGTCATCGCGACTGCGGTGAGACGCGAACAGTGCGGCATCGATCTGTGCCTGTGCCCGCCGGAGAGTTGCGAGTGGATCGCCACCCGGCATCGAAACGACGTCGTCACCATCGTTGACCGCTTCGAACAGCCGGTGGAAGTTGGAGTCGATCTCTCTGAGCGTCTCCAGTTCACGCTGGGAGTCAGCCATTAGGCGCCCTCCGAGTCCGGCTTGTAACACGCAGTCTGGAGTCGGCGGATGTGTTCGGCGAGGGGTTCGGTCGCGTCTGTCGGAGAGACGGACTTCGATCGGTCATCAAACGCGATTGCGCCGCATTCATCGAGCGTCTCGAGATGCGATTGGGTCAGCGAGATGTAGACTGAGGTGCGTTCGTTGCTCCTGATTTTACTGGGGTCAATCGCATTCTCAATGGCGGCGATTTCGACGGCCAGATCACCTGCGGTAATTGCTCCATGCGACTGTGAGAGTGAGAGCAAGACGCGCCGGCGACGACTGTTTGAGATTGCGTTGAACGCACGGTCTGGATCCATCGGGATGGCGAACGAGGTCGGATCGTCGGTGGCTTCGGTCACTTAGACCGACCCCACGATGACTGTTCGACCGGCGTTTCGCTGGCGACGGTTCGGTGGGTTACTGGAACTGGGCTGTACAACGCGGTGTGTCAGTGGGTCAGTGTCGAGTGAGGCACTCTGGGAAACAGAGTTATCACTCCTGGCCCTATTTGGGTTGGTTGCTGTCATTGGCTGGCAGCACGACTCCTCCGGCGCTTGGACGCCGGAGGGTTCCGTCAGGAATCGTGCGTGTCGTGCGTGAGTTGTGGAGAACTGCTTGTAACTTTTATATGAGTACCACAAACTAGGAGTCGGTTATTTGGCCATTTGAGGGCCTCTACAGTCGGAATTACCTTGTATTCTTAATCACCTGTTAAACTACGCTCCATCCACCACCGGTGGGTAAAAACAATCCGTCACTGCGGCGACTCTTCTCTATCTACTCAATAGACGGAGTAGGCCAAGTGAGTCAGGCCTGATCTCGAGCCGACGCACAAGCGTAGCGACTCGAATTTGACATGGTCGAGGGGAGGTGTTGACAGCTCCTCGACCACAAGGCCGCTGACAGCGCCGTGAGAAACAGTTGACTGCCCAAATGTGGAAACGGACTCGGTCATCTACCAAATGGCACAGCGGGTCCAGCAGGCGAGCTCACCAACGGTGGTCGAACACCAGCAAGTGGTGGAAGTCTCCGATATGTTTCCACGATATCCTCACTCAAGTATTCGTTCGTGCTCGTAACTGTGGAAGACCTCAAAAGAGACGCTTTTGAGAGGTGGCGGCCACAAGTGTGACAAGAGTATCGAGATCAGTAGAGTGATTTCGGAAGGGCTCCGCATGAATGTCGATACAGAAACCATCCAGGACCGATGTACCGATCCCGTGTTTGAGCGGGGACAAACCTATCGCAGGGAGGGACGGATCCAGCAGCTCGACCGGTTCGACGATCTCGTGTCAGCCGTTGTCAGCGGATCGAACCCGTACGACGTGACTATCAAATTCAGTGGCCGAAGTCTCGAGACTCAGTGTACCTGCCCATACGACGGCCAAGGCGACTGCAAACATATTGTTGCGGTGCTCCTAGCTATCGCAGGTGACCCGCCAAAAGATGAGAGTGAGCGTATCGAGGCTCTCCTTGCGGACGTCCCTGTCGAAGAGCTGCGTGCATTCGTCCACGAGATTCTTGCCACTCACAGTACGGTCCGAGAACAGTTTCTCGCGCAGTTCGGTGACGAACACAAATCGGTCGATGAGTATCGACAAGAGATTGAACACTTATTCGAGCAACACGCCGATCCGGTTGTATTCGAAGCGATCGACTTCTCTCGATTCTTCGATATTGCTGAACAGTACCGTGAGCGCGATCGATACCTCGCCGCTACGACTGTCTATCGAGCAGTGTTTGAGGAAGTGGATGAGAATTTCAATTGGATCGACGGTTCCTACGACCACTACGCACAGACGCTCCAGACCGCTCTCGATGGATACATCGACTGTATCTTGGCGACTGATCCCAACCCTGAGGACTTCGAGACGTACGCGGGTGTTTTGGAAACCCGGGCATCGACAGAGTCAGCAATCAACAGCGAGCAGTTCCGGCGAGCACTCGACGATCTTGAAGACCAATATCGCGAATAGACGACCACAATCTCAAAACAGTGACTCCAGTTCCCCGTCGCTATCCATCAACTCCGAGAAACGGTCCTCACTCTCGTCAGTGATCTCCCCGAGATTCTGTTGCGCTTCGATTGCGACCTGCTGGAGCTCTTTCACGCGCGGGACGTTCGTCACGCCGCCGAGCAGTACGAGCGCTGCGACCGTCCCTTCTCCACGCTGCGGATAGTCACCACCACGGACCTCCATCGAGCCGGTCTGTTCTTCGAGCCACTTGCGACCGTGCTCAATACCCTTCCGGTTGAGATACTCTGGTGGGCCGGCAACCACAAGCAGCGCCCGCTCCGTGCCCTTCACTTCACAGGGCAAAGTGAGTCGACCCAGCGTCGCCTTCCGGACGAGACTCGTGATCCGGTTGGTCGCCTCTGTACTGTCGATCCCAGCATTCGAATCGCCACGGAATCGCGAGAGCAACCCCTTCCGCTCTGGTTCGTCCACCTCGACGTCGGCATAGCCTAGCGAGGATATCCCGCCGCCTTTGAGTGTGTTAATGATCTCCGAGGAGTCGACCACACTCTCGGCGATGTCGCTTCCTTCGGTTATCTCGCCCGCACTGAAGAGAACGCCAAACCGCTGGACTAGCTCCTCGTTGATCGCATCGAACCCTTCCTCAACGGATTCACCCGAACTGCGCCACGCGTCGTTGTCGAACAGCATGAGGTTGTCCACCTCATCGACAAACGTCTTGAGAGACCGAGCGGCGTTCAGAGTGTAGATCCCACCCTCGTTGCTGCCGGGCAGAATACCGAGTCCGTACACAGGTTCGGTGTAGATTCGCTTGAGGTTCTTGGCGATCACGGGTGCCCCACCCGACCCCGTCCCGCCACCAAGCCCCGCAACGACGAGGAACGCATCGATCTCGTGGACCGGCACCTCGTCAAGCGCTCCTTGGATCTCGTCGATATCCTCCTCGGCCACTTCTGCGCCCAACTCGTTATCTGCGCCCACGCCGTGACCCTTCACTCGCGATTGCCCGATCAGGATCCGGCGGTCTGTCGGGAGGTGGTCGATTCCTTGGAGATCTGCTTTCGCCGTGTTGACGGTGATCGCTCCCCGAACGATATCAGCGCCTGTCCGTGCGTCGTAGGCCAGGAACTCGTCGACCACCTTCCCACCCGCCTGTCCGACCCCGATCAATGCGAGTTTCATGTGAACACACCACGTGTAGATACGCAGGTCGGACTGATAAAGGTTAGAAGCTCGAAAATATCGGGAAGAGGATGATACCACACGAAAAGCGTCGATACCTCCCATGTGGTCTCGGTCGTGAGATAGAGTGCGAGTACAGTTCTACATCCTCTGGTGAAATTGTGTGTCGTGGTTTGTCGAGTTCCCTTACTCGTTGTAGGGGTGGGTTTTCGTGTCGTGGTACCAGCCGTCGCCACCGAAGTATGGATGTGGTGTGACGAGGTCAACACCGGTCGTTCCTTCAGGCAGTGGCATGTTCCCAATCTTCTTACTCTGTTCTGCTATCTCTCTGCTGAACTCCATGTTAGAGTTGATACCAAACTCTCGAAGCATCCGCTCCAGCTTGATGTTGATCTGCTCCATCTTGATCCGCTGGTGGCGGTTGTTCACACCTTCTCGAAGGAGCAGTTCATGTGCTCGTGTTTTGGGGATGTCGTGGTAGTCTGCAATCTCATCGATGAGGTCCGCTAATTCGTCGGCTACGTAGCCGGAGATTTTCGTCGGCATCGCGATGTCTCTCGCGTAGTGGGTAATCAATGTGTCTGGTGAGTAACAAGGATTGATAATCAGTAGACATCCTCAATAACACTAGGGACTAGTCATGACTCTCCTAGCAGCGAGTGTCCTCACGCGATTCCCAACCGGACTGTGGAGGCGGTCATCGCTACCCGCCTGGTTGTATCTGCCCTGCCCGCAGCTCGTTGTCTCTGCCTGTCCCCACACTGAAAGTGAGTGGCTGTGTTGACGCGACTGTCTCTACCGGACGTCGGTCGTCGTTCCTCCGTGGGTGTGCCCGCCGGGATGATCTACTCGCTTGGTTGCGATAGCCACTCTGTCCGGACGGGCCACCTCCCGATCGGCGTCTGTCTCAACTTCTGACCGACTCGTCTCTCCCTTGCTAATTCAGTATCTGATTTCTGATACACTCTCTGCGACATCTCGCCCGATCTCATCTGTCTCTCCCTACTTCTTGGCTCCGGCCCGTCTCCTCGCCACGCGACCGACCTTCTGGCTAATTTGCTCTCAAAGCCCCTAACATTGTGAATTCACGGAACCTAACCACAGGGGAGGAGAGGCATATTAGAGCATCTCTAAAGCTCTCTCAGACCCTCAGAACCCAACCAGCGGGATTATCGGATAGGGTTAGTTAATGAAGAAACACCTCTATGAGCTTCCCGTCTTGTCATTATTTCATATATCAACAAACAAATAGTATTCATTACAAAGTACCCCAACTCGCTTCCTGTCGTGTCATTATTAGCTGTGTTTTTGGATTCAACAGTGTTCATTACAGAAGGGTCGCATCTGCCCACCGTCTGGTCATTATGGAATTAATGAAAAAATACGCCTAACCCGCCCCCGTCTAGTCATTAACTCTTGTTGTCGGAAGTGTCAATATGTTTGTGAGTGGCATTTTCTGTTTCATTACAATATGCCTGTATTTGGCTCTCGTCGTGTCATTATTGATTTCATGAACAGCTCCCGATTCTACGGTGCAGTCTTGTCATTACATCTTTGATGAGATTGGGCCGGACTCTTGGATCATCAAGAAATTGGTTAATGATAATCTTCCTAATATCGCCCCCCGTCTTGTCATTAAGGGTTTAATGAGGAGAGGGTACTTTCGCGGTCCCGTCTTGTCATTAATTAGATTCTCTACCCAGCTATTGTCTTATTTATTATATATGGAACGATTTCGTTTGTGTATCTGGGTCTGAGAATTGACGCTCGGTGGTCCTGTCGCGTGGGCGGTATCCGCACACGATACGATCTGGGTCGCCTTTCTTCGTTAGTTTGTTTTGGTCTCTGCCAGATGAGGGTTCGTTGTATTAGTGATGGATGAAGCTTCTCAGAGTGTGGGTGAAAACAATTCTATGGCCCCAGATTGTTGTTCTAGATGGTCACAGATTGTGGTCTACACGGCCCTAGTTGGCCGCGAGATATTGCCGAGACAACCGTGAGATATTGCCGAGACGACCGCGAGATATTGCTGAGGTAGTTGCTAGTCGTCTCCTAGATCCTTTCTGAGTTTGTTGATGCCGAAGATTTTCTGCGCGCCATCTGCGTCGAGTTCGCCACTGACTTTCTCGAAGTTGTCTGATTCTCGTGCCTCAATATAGCCGAGCTGACCAGTGAGCGACGACAGCAGCTTCCGCATCCCGTCGACATCTTTAACGACCCAGATGGCGTCGGCATCTGCGTCTCGGAGTTTGAAGAAGTCGTCTACGACGTGTCGTCGCTTCTCCGGAGACAGCTCAACTTCGATGACTTTGTCCCGATCGTCGGGAGATTCCTCTGTCGCCTCGACGTAGAGATCGAATTTGAGTTCGCTGCCCTCAGGGGTGTAGTACATGTATGTCTCGTAGCCGAGCCCGTCGTAGTATGCGTCAATGAGCTTGACGCCGACTCGATGTTCTGGGCTTTCCCGACCGTACTCACCGCCGTCTCGCGGCGCGAGATTCTTTCCTGCGACGACGGTGGCTTCGTCTGTCGGCCAGTAGTACGCCTGTCTGTTTCCGAGTTCGAACTTCTCTAAGAACCCCCACTCGATGAGATCGGGTGCCGTCTCGCTGTACGGGAGGACCTTCATCGAGTCCTTGATGTGGTAGCCATTGAGCCCGTCTGTGAGAGCGTCGAAGACCATCCCGAGGAACGCCGCGTGGTCGTCTGTGAACTCCTCGGAATCTTCCGGAGCTTCCTCTCCATCGTCCGAGTCTTCGTCGTCATCTCCTCCAGATTTCACGCCGCTGTCCATGTCGATCGCTTCGTGCTGCCGGTTGACGCAGTGGCGATCTCGGCTTCTCTCACGAACCATATCCGCGCGAGAGCTGACGTTGAACGGTCCCGCGCTGTGCCCTGGCGGGATGGGAAGTGGTCGGAGCGTGAGTATCTCTGGCTTCTGTTTGTGGAAGCCCGTCGACGGCAGCTGGACGATCCACTCCCCTCGGCGGAGCCCTGCGATGCGGTCTTTGATCTCGTCGTTTTCGAGATCTTCGTGGAACAGCGACTCGGCTAAGAGGTCGTCCGTCGCGACGTTGCCGATGATCTTCGTGTTGATGTTGTTCAGGATTTCCTTGTACGCACGTCGGTTATCCTGCGGGTTGTCCCCGAGAACCTGCTCGGGATACTGCATGATGAGCCCGAGCGAGAGGTTGAACTCACGCCCTTTCGGGAGGAGTTCTCGGTAGACGATTTCGTTGCGAGCGATGTTCGCAGACTCCTCGATGATGACGTTCGTGATGTATTCATCATCGTCTGGCGTCCAGATGGATTGGGCCGAAGTCCACAGGTGTGAGAGGAACAGGACCGTGAACACTTCGCTGCTGGCCCCGCGCAGACTCCCCGTGTCGATGAGGACGACCTTGTTCGAGTTGAGGATGCTCTTCATGTCGAGCATCGGAATCTGCTCTTGGTTGTACCAGTTGGTGTCCTCGTTCCAGTACTCCTCGTCGACTGTGTACGACAGCATATCCCAGATGAAGTCGCGCTCTTTCAGCTTCCGGATCCGGTTGAGGACCGCGTCGGTCGTGTTCATGAACTGGCGCGCGTCCTTCTCAAGGTGGGATTCGAGGATGGACGTCACCTGCGTGTCGACCGTTCGCGGGATGGCCTTGAGAACCGTCTCGTAATCCTTGTCGAGATCCTCGACCTGCTTGCCGAACTTCTGGAACTTCTGTGCGGCCTCCATGAGTTCGCCGATCGAGAAGTAATCCTTCCCGTGTTCGCTGTCGAACAGCGCCTTGATCAGGTTGGTGAGGATTTCGTTCGCGACGAACGCCTGCTCCACTGTTTTCTTCCCGAGGACGAATCTGAGCAGCTGGAAGTAGTGGTCGATGATGTCCTGTTTGGCTGTCTCTCGTGCCCGTCCTGCGCCCTCTGTGAGCGGTCTGAGGTCGAAGAAAGGCATCCCCGGAACCATCCCATCTGCTTCCGGGATTTGGATGTATTCGACCTCGGAGACGTTGCCGAACAGCGTCCGGTGACACCGCAGGTAGTTCTCACACATCTCGCCGTCTTTGGGATCGATGAGGATTGTCGGCCCCTCGAGACTGTGGTGGGTGGTGAGCATGTCGTTAATCGTCGCGACCGTTTTCCCGCTCCCAGTCGTTGCTGCGCGGATGTAGTGCTGGGTGAGATGGTCTGCCGATAGCGACAGTGCGTCTCGCTTCGCGAGGTAGTCCCACCACTCGTTTTTCTCCTCGATGGCGCTGATTTTCTCTGGTCCCTCAGAGTTATCTCGGAGTGCTGTGACGGCGTGACCGATCGTCATCCCGGTCGAGAACTCCTTGAAGACTTCTTCGTTCGGGGAGGTGAGCGGGGACTGAGCCGTCGGTCTCCCACCGGTTCCGCCCCGACTCGCTTTCGGGAGCGTGTCGATTGACGGGACCGTGATGAAGTTTGAGAGCTCGTCGATGTTACAGACGAGGATAGGTTTTCGCCGCGACCAGGACTCAAGCCCGTTGGGATAGGTGATGCCGTGGTGGAGCATCCGCTTGTACTCAGGTTCGTTCGTGCCGAGGTAGTTCCCCTCGATCGAGTAGAACTTCCCACTGAGCTGGTTGAGCGAATCTTGGAGATTCCGGGCGCACTCGGTGTCTGATGTCGCCGCTCGGAGCGTGACGTTGTACGTGTGAGATGGGTCTTTCAGGTCGATCTGCCCCATCCGTCCTGTACCTGAGCGGTAGCCTGCTGTCTGAGAGTCGTGGATTGAGCCGCCGATCTCGTGGGGCGTATCACTACGATGGCGCTCCTGTCGCTCTTCGTCAGAGACGCCAAGGACCCCGTCGAGAAGCGTCCGAAGGACAAGGCCGCCGGTCGTGTGGACGCCCTGTTTGAGGTTTCCTTTCTGGCGTTCGGCCTTCGGAGACCAGTCTGCGCGTGGCTCGAAAACCGCTTGAAAGACGACCGAGCCCTCCGTTTGGATGATGGTTTCGAGGAGATTGGAGAGTGGCGAGCGTTCGATCGTTTCGTTGTCGAACGATGAGAGCGTCGTCATCCAGTCTCGTCGTTTCTCCTCAACGCCCTCCCAGCGAACCATCTCGGGGACATCATCGAAGACGTTCGTGATGTCAAAGTTTTCCCGTCCGAATTCGAAGTTCTCTGGATACTGCGATCTCGTAGTGCTTTCGAGTCGGTCACAGGTGACTTCGCCACGCTCTCCCGGCCCGATGAAGAACTTGAACTGGACTTCATCCTCGGGCTTGTAGATGATGAATTCGAAGTTGGGGGAGGATTCGATGAAGGGAATATGGAGATCCATATCAAGCGGGAGCTTCCGTCCGTTGCCAGATCGATGGAGTCCGTACAGTTCTCGTTTGACCGTCTCTGAGTTCACCTCCTCACGGACCGGAGTTATCTGAATGTATTCTTGTTCGGATTCGATCTGTTCGATGAAGTCTTCCGCTTCGTCACCGTTGAGTTCCCCACTAAGTTGGGGGTCGGCAGATGACTCATAATTTGCTGGAAGTTCCGAGAGTCTGGAGTCAGGAGAATTGTTTGAGGCGTCCTCGAAGATATCGAACTCGCCTTCAGATTTCTTCGGTGTGGGACTTCCTTCCTGCCTGTTAGATGGATCATTTGGCGCCGAGGTTCTGCTGTCGACACTGCTGTCAGAACTCTCATTCAAGGGATACGGCTGGTTTTCATAAGGTTCCTGTGGACCGGCGGGTCCTCCAGGTGATGGAGGATCGCCTTCCCGGTGATTGTCTTTTTGACTCACCATAAAAAATTCGACACAACCGGGTTAAATGAGTCTTTTGGGGGGTGCTGAGGCAATATTCGGGCTAGAATTTAACCGACAGGGAACTGACATTCTAACTCAATATCCCTCTACTACTCAGAATGAACAATTCCGGGATCAAGCCCCGAGGCACTCGACCTGCTCATCTGTAGATCATGGTTCGTGTAACACTCAGTCGAATCTCTTTCCGTAAGTGTCGATCACTCGCATCTCCATGACTTGATGCGGTTCAGTGATATGAAGAACGCTGCCGTGGTGGTTACGAACGCAACTGATTCCTCAGGAGAATCCTACGGAGGAGCAATCGTCGACCACTCGGTTCCGTTCCGTCTCCAGATCTAGAAGACCTTGGGCGAGAAGCGTCGTATAAAGCTTGTCGATGCACCGAACCTCAAGCATGGGGAAGTAGGGCTTACATCGAACAAGGGCAATTCGTCTCGGAGTAATCCCCTCATCGGTCGATTTCTTCCAGAGCTTCCGTAGCGACATCGCCCAATTCCCCGGCCTCGATATGTGAGTAGCGCTCTCGGACCATCTCTTCGGAGTTATCGAGATAGCGGGCCGCCACCGTGTACCCAAACGCGCGGACAAGTACTTCACCCATCCCACGACGGCCGCCGTGCGGAGCAAGATAATCGTGTTTCGGATGGTCGATGTCGATCTCTGCGTCATCCGAGAGCCGTTGGAGAATCGACCGTGCGCCGTCCGTCGTAATCGATGGCGGCCGAAAATCCTCATCAAGCGCTAGCAGTAAGTCGCGAGCGTACTCCTCACGGCGCTCAGTAATTGCTTCTAGGCTTTCCCCTCGGTCGGCTAGCTCATCCTGGACGAGCCCTGCGAGCGTCCGTTGGTCGAACGTCGGAAACACCGGCCAGCGCTCCGTCGGTGGGTCCATAAGTCGACGATAGCTCTGCAACGGCGAGATCACCGGGTCGGGGAGACTGGCGGCGTCCCACTGCTGTTTTTTCCGGTAGACGTCCATGCTCCCGTCCTCGAGCGATAGGTCCTCCCAGCGGACGCCGCGCCGGCGCGGGTCGTTCGGATCCCGGAGGAGTTCCCCCACGCGGACGGCCGTGTACGCGAGGACGAACACCAAAGCCCGGTCACGAGCCGCCTTCAGCGCTACATAACGCGCTCGCTGCTTGTCGGGGTGATCAGTATCCTCCGAAAGTGTTGTGTACGCTTCGACGGCATCGCGAGCCCGTTCGTCGACGTGGCGGGTGAGGGCGTGGCGCTGTTCGGACGTCCAGGCCTGCTGGTCACCGGGCTTGCGGCCGTCGTCCTCCGGCAGCGGCGCCATCGCGCTCGCCCGCTGCGCGTAGTGCGCTTCGAGATACCCCTCATTGACGCACCAGCCACACCACGCAGAGATATAGCGATAATAGGTTTGGACGGTGTTCTGTTTGAGGCCACGGTCACCAGCGAGATGCCGGGCGTACTCGCGGAAGACACGTTCGTCGAGATCGTCGAAGGTGGGATCACGATCGACATTGTCCGAGACGATTCCTGTCCAGTCGTCGCCGCCGCGGTCGCCAGCGGCCCACTCGGAAAACTGCTCGAGTTCGCGTGCAGCGTTACGTCGGTAGTTCCCACCGTCGCCACCGCGGCCCTTCCCCTTGTCCTGGAGGTAACGTTCGAAGCTGTCGTCAAGAGCGTATTCAGACTGGGAAGACCGATCGTCGTTCATCGGTCTTCACCTCGTTGGTGTGTTACCGGAATTCGTCGGCTGTGATCATTTCGAGATATTCGACGCTGACGTACCGAAAGTCGATACGGTCGCTGAAGCCATGTTGCGGAAGAAGCGTCTCGGCGGCTCCTCCTGCGGGTTTGTCGGTCGTTAAGAGCACAACGTGATCGGCCCGTCCAGTGTCGAGTAGTTGGGCAACAAGTCCGACGAGTGCCGTATCCGCTTTCTCGATGCTGTCCTCGTCGCGGTCGGTCTCGCTGGCGATGAACCGACGCGTTTCGTCCATTACCGTCGAGACGAGGGGGTTGGCGTAGTCGAGCTCGTCCGCAACAACGATCCAGCCTTCTTCGAATCCATCGGGATAGGGTATGTTTCCGGAGGGATATTCGTCTGCAACAGGATCGCCCCCGAGTTCCTCGTAAACGCGCTGTGAGATCCGTAGCGAGACATCGGCCTGTCGGAGAGCTCGACGAAGCCGTTGAAATTTGTTGTTGTCCGGTCCACCACACCGAACGAAGACGCCAGTATCGGCGATATAGACCGTTGTCATGTAGCCGCGTCGGCGTACTCGGTGGCAACTGGTTCCAGCGCTTGGAGGATAATCTCAGCTTCAAGCGGAGAGAGGTCAAGTTCCCGGGCTGTGATTCGATGGTTGACTGTCCCGTCGACGTACTCGTAGGCATATTCAAGTGCGACAGCAAGGCCGTCGAGGCCATGGCGCTCAATGTAGACGTCGATGTCTGTGTCCTTCTCGCGGCGGGCAACAGCGGCGATAAGTGCTGGCGTGATTGTTTGGGTCTCGCCGTCGGCCGAAAGCGTGAGGGCGATTGACTCAGCATCGTATTCGTACGGGCGCTGGTCGCGAGTTTTCTGTACTAATCCCGCTGTTTCGAGGTTCTGGACGTAGTCGTAGGCAGTTCCCTGCGGGATCTCGAGCTGGTCGAGGATCTCGGAAACAGTGGTGGGGCCGTGCTGCAAGATGTAGGCGTAGATGCGGGCGAGTGCGGGAGTTTCGAGAAGGTCGGCCACCGTCTGGAGCTGCTGAATGGGTGGCTGGCCCGATTGGGGAGGTGATTGCGCCATCTTGGTTATGAATTATGGATAATTCATGATAAGGCTTCCGGCGACAGATTGGAGTTCGCAACAGATCCGAGACAGGCTGGGGGACAGCCGCTAGTAGCGTCTCTACCCCGGGGGAAGCGTCTTTCTGAGCCGATTGTACCATTCGTGCTTCACCGACGGCGGCGGGGTACTTCAAAGTGGTCGTGATTATCCAAGTAATCATAAGTAGCGACCTAATCGCCAATTCCGGCGAAATCGCCCTTCTCAGCCCGCGTGAGATAACAAATACATCTTTTAAAGTGTATGACGCTATACAGAATCTCTCTCCCGTGAAGTTCACAGTTTCGGAGGATGGGCTAGTTTTGGATCGAATCGCCATCAAGTCGTGGTGATTCTCAGCAGTCGGGGATCGATTTTGAATCCTTACTCTCGAACTACCGGACGAGCGTACGAAATTGCGTGAATTTTGGCGCTGCTGAATACGGTTGTCA
>NZ_MWTG01000004.1:0-13590 GCF_059752555.1 Halorubrum sp. B52
CAAACTATGAAACCAAGCAACCTGTTCAACTCGGACGACCGTGCCGTGAGTCCCGTTATCGGAGTCATACTCATGGTCGCGATTACTGTGATTCTGGCCGCCGTCATCGGGACTTTCGTGCTCGGGCTCGGCGACTCGCTCGGCGACAGTCAGCCCACAGCACAGCTGAGTGTTGATGTTGACGAGGGTGCAGCTAGTGACGTTATTACTCTCAGTCACGATGGCGGTGACTCTATCCCAGCTGATACTCTACGCGTGACAGTTACGAATACTGTCAACAATTCCCAAGCAACTGGAGATGTGGGAACGAGAGTGTCTGTTGGTGATTCGTTAACTGGTGGTGCAGAATATGCTGATGCAGGATTCCAAGTTGCTGCAAATGAGGATTACCGGGTTCGAATTATCCACGAACCGAGTGATTCCATTATCCTGGACCGGACCATTCAGGCACAGGAAGCATTCGGTATCCAGGACGCGTTCACGATCAATTAAATAGAATCACCTCCACCGGCTTTTTATCCGGGTTCGATACTCTAATCCGATAACTGACGTGTTACAGAGCTCCTGAATAGTCATCGGGTTGTACTTGTCGCGTCCGTCTCGAATATTTTCTTCACTTTCAATAAGGTGCGCAAGCCCGGCGTCGAGGACTACGCTCATCGGTGGGTCGTCGTCGGGACCGCAAGCCACGATATCGCTCGCCTTTTCGAGCTGTCGCTCACGCTCATCGGTGAGCTTGAGACTAGTGCGGCGGGTCATTCATAACCCTCTGTATGCACGGGGGATGTGATCTCGTCGATCTGGTCCGACTGATCCAAGTCTACTCTTATAGCCTCTTGGTCGACAACGACGAGCGGCACCGGTCGGCTCGAAACCCCACCCAATTTGATGCACCTTCCACGCCGACGGCCTTCAGCGAAGTGCATAGATCGCGGATCGTGAATACATCTGCGTCGAACCCCACGGGGTCGCGTCGAGAACCCCCTTCCAGCGGGTTTCATCGGATACCCTCCGGAAGATCCGGGATCGTTCCGTCGGCGACCGCCCGAACGACGTACACGCCGCGACCGAGTCGCTGGACGTGCATTCGCTGCTCGACCGGAATCTCGCCGTCGTCGAGAACTCCGTCCATCCCGAGCTCGCCCTTGTCGAGCGTCACGCGGGGCGTTCCGTCACAGTCCACGAGCTTGCGTAGTGAGGACATCGACTCTCGCAGGCACGGTGGGGTACAAAATGCTACCGGCGTATCCACAGCATACCCACGATCCGGGGTTTAACCATAGTCACCGTGGCCCGCTCACGGGCATGGCGAAAATGCAAATGGACGCGATCGACGCATCGTTCGTCGTCGTCGGTCTCGCGAGCGCCTTCATGCTCGTCGGGATCGCGACGTTCAATCTCTTCGACGTTGGGTTCGGAGAAACGCTATTCTCCATCGCCGGATTCGATCTCTCGACCGCGTGGGTGCTCGGCTACGCATCCATCGTCGGGACGATCGTCACCAACGAAAACACCGAGTGGGCGACACTCAGCGACGACATTCAGGGACTTCAAGGCTACTACGCCCTCGCCGCGGGCGGGACGCTCCTCCTCCCTGTCGCCTTCGTCGTCTTCCCGCAGGTCTCCGACTTCTTCACGTCGGCCGACCTGTGGGGGCTCGTCTACACCGTTGTGGTTACGACCGGGCAGTTCGCTCTGGGGTGGATGCTGTGAGTTCGATCTGGGACGGTGAGGACACGATCGCCGGCGTGATCTGGATCCTCACCTCGATCGGCTCCATCAACTGGGGGCTCTTGGAGTTCTTCGACTACAACGCCGTCGCCGAGCTCGGGACCGCCCTCGGCTCGACGACGGCCGCCACGATCGTCTACGGCGCCGTCTCCGTCGCCGGCGTGGTCACTCTCGCCGACCACATGGGGGTCTACGACGTGACCGAGGTCGTCGACTCGGTCACCGGAGGTGACGACTGATGAACCGCAACACAAGCAGATTCGCGAGGTACGCCCTCGCTCTCGTCGTTCTCGTCGCCGGTCTCGGTCTCGGTCTCTCCGGGGTCGCGGCACAGATGGATTCGCCGACTCTCGTCGAAAACGAGACGGTGACGCCGACGAACGAGACGCAGTCGATTTACCTCGACGCGACCGGCGTCGACGACTTCAACGGGAGCGACCCGGTGAACGTGACCGTCACCGTCGAAGGCCTCAGCGAAAACGAATCGGTGGGCAACGGGACCAACCTCGACACGTCGACGATCTCAGTGAGTGAGGGGAACGTTTCGAGCTATGACTATACTCTCACCGACGCCGATCGCGACTACGATCAGCTGGTCGTGAATGCAGAGGTTGACACGGACGGCGACGAGTCGTTGATCGCTTCGATCGACTGGGGGACGCTTGAGCAGGTCGCCGGTGGCGGTGGCGGCGGGTTCGGCTCGGGCGCGACCTCGACGGGGCTGATCGTCGCGGTCGTCGTGGTGATCGGCGCTGCACTCCTCAAGAAAGAGGACTAATCCGTGACCCAAACACAAACCGATTCCTCGCGGCGCTACTCTCGTCGCGAGGTCATGCGTCGGACGGCTCTCGGGGTCGGTGCCGCAGCTGCCCTTGGCGGGGGTGCCTCGACGAGCGCGGCGGCTATCCAATTACCGAGCCGGGAGACCGTTCTCACCGCGGCAGGGGTCGCTATCTCTCCACCGCTCGCTGGTGCCTATCTTGTGGGTCGTAGAATCGGCCAAAACGAAGCCGCGACCGGCGAAGATGTAGATGACGAGCTGTCGGAATTGAACGCCGAGGAAACGAACGCATCGGTGGTCGAAGACGGGAAATACGTTGTAGCGGTCGACAGCAACGTTCTCACGTCGATGGGCAACGTCATCAACGGGCTGGACAGAGGCGCGTACCAGCGCGGAATTGAAGAAGCGATCGTCGCCATGAATGGGGGCGATGCTGAGGCCGACGTGAAAACGAAGGCGAAGGACAAGGCGAGAGCGTACATCGCAAAGACCGAAAAGAATCTCCTCGATCACTGGGGGGTTCAGGTGGGTAAAATCGTCCGACTCTCCAATGCGGTACGGAACACATCGGGGTTGGATATCGGGAAGGCGGTCGCAAAATGGCGGAATGGGTCTAAGATTCAATCCTCCTCAGATACGTCGAAAGTGATGGTTTCGACCGTAGAGGAGGGACGGAATCTGGTTGATGGTACGAGCTACGCTTATACGACGTACGAGGAAAAAAACATAGACTTCAGCCCGCAAGTCTCTCCAATTCCCGAAAACGGGGATGATACCCTAACGTGGCGGAATGACGTGAACGCCGAAGTGGTCACCCTGTTCGATGAGACTCCGTACGGAACGCGGATGGGGGAGATTCTAAGCATCGCCTCAACGGTGACGAGCGAGTTAGATACGTGGGTATCTACGATCTACCCGAACTACACGACGGGAGACATCGATCTGTCGAACGTAGTGACGGCCGACCAGCTCGCTGCGACTGCCTCAGAACAAAACGACTTCACGAACGTAACGGCGGACTTCGCAACGCTCGGTATCCCGATCAACAACAAAACGAAGCTGACGGTCGAGATCGTGGCCGGCGAGAACTCGGGAACGGTAATCGACGGGAACCTATCTGTGAGCAATCCGCCCGAGAACGGGTTTATCGTCGGAGACACGTACTACCCGGATAACATACCGGGGCCGGTCTGGTTGATGTATAACCGGACGACCGAGTCCGGCGAGGAGGAAGGCGACGTATATCAAATACAGGACGCCTTCAAAGTGATCGACGCGGAGGGGTACGACGGCGAGCCCGTGTCTAATGTCACCTTCGAGGAGAAGACGAATCAACGATATTCGACCGACGTTCAGACCCTAAACGAGGAGCTGGACAAGCTCGCGGAGTATCAGCAGGAGATTCAGGAGGAGCGAGACGCCCTCATTGAAGAGGAAACGGCCGGAGGCGGCGGTGGCTTCCTCACTGGCTCGGATCAGAACTGGGGAGTCATCGCCGCGGGCGCCGGCGCCGCCGCCCTCGGATGGGGGTACATCACGGGGGAGGACTCCTAATGGCAGTCACGCCGATCGGAATCGCGATCAACGCGATCACGTCCTTCGTGAAATCGCTCGCGCCGCTCGGGCAGCTGTTCTTTCTCGCGGTGGTTGTGTTCGCCGGCGCCGCCGCGCTCGGTTACGACCCGATCGGCATCATGGAGTCGTGGATTCGATCGTACCTCCGCGGCCTCGTGGGTGTCTAATGCGCCGAATCGCTGTTTTTTGTGTTGCGGTGGCCGTCGTCGCTTGTGTTGCGGTCGGGAGCGCCGGTGCGACTGGCGCCGGTTCCGGCATCGAAATCAACACGACAGCGACGCAGTCGGACGCGCCCGAATCCTACGCGCAGGAGATCGACCCCGAGACGCGACTCGTCTCATGGAGTTACAACGACGAGCGCGAGGGATTCGAGCTCCGGTTTGAAACCGACTCGTCGACGCGGATCACACTCACCGAGGCCGTGCAGTTTTCCGAGGGCGCCGGCTCCGGACGAATCTATCAGGAACGGCTCCCGGAGGGAGTGAGCGACGTGTTCGTCGCGGTTCCGCGTCGAGGCGGACAAGCGGCCGTCACCATGACGACGCCCGCGAGCATTGAGCGGAATCGCTTTAGCTACGTGTCGACCGGCGAGACGAGCCCGAACCGTCCGCCGATCAGTTACGAGCGCGTACAGGCGATCGTCCTGATCACCGCGATCGGCGCGACCGGCGCCGCGGTCGGCGTGGTCCGTCGCCGACGAGACGACGAGGAGAAGAGCTACCGGAGGATCCTATGAGTCTCGTCGAGAGCCTTCGCGAGAACCGCCGGCTGCTATTCGTCGGTGGGTGCGCGTGGGTCGCCGGCGCGGAGTACGACGTGGTTCCGTACCCGTGGGCGATCGAGGGCTCGGGCGTCGTCGCGACCGCGGCCGTCGCGGCACTCGTCGCCGGGTTCCTCGCCGCCGGCCGGCTCGACGACCTACTCCCCGAGGAGGACGGGATCTACCTCGTGGCGTTCGAGTCGTCGGACGACACGGGCGGGGCGATCTACGAGCTCAGCGAAGACCAGTTCGCGGCGATGGACGTGGTCCATGGTACGCTCTTCGAGTGGCCGGTCGCGAAGCGCGTGTACGAGGTGAAGGAGTACCGGCCGGAGGAGAACGTCGCAGTCGGCAACTGGCGGGAGTCGATCGCCGGGAGCCAACTCGCCGGCGACGCCCAGGTGGCCGACGCGATGGACCAGATCGCCGAACTCCGCGACGAGTTCGAGCCGGAGGCGCGCAAGAGCCGGCACCTCCAGCGGCGGATCCGGTCGATCGTCCGGAAGCTCGACCGGCGCCGGCTGCTCGACCAGCAGGAGATCATCGACCCGACCACGACGCCCGCGTTCGACCGGGACGACGCAACCGTGTCGCAGGTGGTCGCGGAGGAGATCCCCGACGAGCTGCTCCCGGAGTCCATGACGTCTGCGGAAGCGATTGGTGAGGAAGCGAACGGACACGACGAGGAGACGGTCGGCTTCGAGCTGCTCGACGACGTGGACGAACCACTCGCGAGGAACGACTGACATGGGAAACGACAAGACAGGCGCGTACGCGGCGGCCGAGTTGGGATCGAAGCTCCGGGGCGAGGACCCCGGCGAGAACGTGCGGTCGTTCGCCGGGCTCGTCGACGACCGGCGGACACTCCGGCTCCTCAACTACTACGACGGGCTGATCGACGAGCCGATCGAGGACACGGATATCGGTCGGCTCATCATCCAGAACGCGGCGACGCGGACGATCGACGAGGCGGTCCGACACGGGAGCGTCTCGCAAATGAAGTCCGCGACCGGGCTCACCGGACAGGAACGCGAGGGCGGCGACCTCTACGCGGACGCGGCCGCGGAACTCACCCACGAGGGCGCGATCGGGCTTGTGTTTGGGTCGCCCGGCTCCGGGAAGACCGCGACCACGCTCGACGTGGCGCAGGCCTGGAAGGTCCGCACGGGCGGCGCGCTCATCGGAAACACCTCGTGGGACGGGTTCGACCGCGTGGTCCGATCCGACCGGGAGATGCTCGAAGCGATGGCCGAGATCGAGGGGCCGGTGCTCGCGCTGCTCGACGAGATCGCGCAGGAACTCTCCGGATTCGGCTCGGGCAACAAGGCCGCCGAGCAGTTCTCCGACTCGCTGCTCTTCATCCGCAAGAAGGAGGCGCAGCACGGGCCGCACCCGAAGCGCGGATCGGTCCTGCTCGTCGGTCACACCAGGACGAAGACGGCGAAGTCGATCCGGCGGGTCGCGTCGTTCGCGATCAACAAGCCGAGCCGGTCGGATCCGGGGATCGCGCGGCTCCTCGAATCCGAGGGCGGCAAAGACGAGTTCGCGGAGGCGGGCGACTACAAGGGACTCACCGACACGGCCGAGACGTATCCCGAGCACGAGGCGAGCGAGTTCGCGATCGTGATGGAGGACGACGACGACGACGACGCGCTCGATGCCGCCGACCTGAAGCGACAGGAAGCGATCGACAAGGCGATCCGCGCGGTCGAACGTCACGGGATGACCTACGCGGACGCGGGCGACCTCGTGGGCTACTCCGCGGCGTGGGTGTCGGACCGGATCGCTGAATACCGCGACGGCGACCACGGAGGATCGGTAAATGAGCTCGAAGCGTGAATCGTTAGACTGCGAGCCGGTTCACTCGTTCATTCACTCGCCCACCCCGGCGCATACCTTATTTTATACGCGGGCGATCGCGGCGGGGGGTGCGAATCCGCGCGGGGGGATCGCGGCTGGATTCGATCGATCGACGTTCGATTCGCGGCGAGACCTCGAGTTCCAACCGCAACCCAAACGGATCGACCGATGAGTTACGACCCTGCGATCGTCGGCTACTACGGGAAGCTCGTCGAGACGTGGGCGGCCGACAACTATCCGATCGAGCTCGACTACCCCGAGGTTGGCGGGCTCAAGTTCGACGCGACCGACGAGGAGGACGGTCGGCCGTGGGACGTGAAGGGCTCGATGACGAATGGAGTCCGGCCGACGTTCAAATTCTGGGAGGATCAGCATCGGACGCTGGGTCGTGAGGACGGCGGCTATGTGCTTGTGTGGTACCGAGCGGAGGGGCGGGAGATTACGGTCGTGTCGTCGCGCAGCGTTCGTGCTAGAGCGTTGGAGATCGACAACTGGACGAACCCAGGTGAGACTCACTATCGATCCCACTCGCGGGAGGCGCAAATTCCGGCAGGTCTACTCAATTTATAATATTGTTTAGCAGTAGCGTCTTACGAATATACTAAGTGTCCGAGGGGATTTCAATCGATTATGGCAGAGCAGTCCGATCTACCCGAATTTGAAAAGGAAGTCCAGACAGAGGCTGTTCCAGAGGATAAAATAAAATGCTACATCACCGGTAATCTGCGAGAGGATACACCCGAAGAAAGAGTCCGACAAACTGTTGCTCGAAGCCTTGTTAATGAATATGGGTATTATAAATCTGATATTGGTGTTGAATTTACTGTTCAGATGGGACGTCAAAAAAAGAGGGCTGACTTAGTTGTATTTGAGGAAGATTCTGAACATTCTCAAGAAAATATATACATCACAATTGAAACAAAGAAGGAGGATATAAAACCTTCAGACCAAGGTAGTGGTGTTTCTCAACTCGAAAGTTATACTGCCGCTTGTATGAACGCTTCATTTTCTCTTTGGGTTGGTAGCGAAAGATTGGCGTTCGATGTTATCACTGAAACTGGTAATCGAAAATTGAAGGAAATTCCGGATATTCCCAAACGTGGAGATACTGACGTTCCTAAACCCACTAAAGGATCTTTGGTTCCCGCTGTAGATCTGAAATCGGTGTTTCAAAGGGTCCATAACTATGTTTATGCCAATCAAGGGATTCAAAAAGATCGTGCTTTTGAAGAGATTTTGAAAGTTATATTTGTCAAGGTATACGATGAACAATACAGCCCTTCACTCCGATTCTATGTGCTAGATGGAGAGAATATCGAATCAGTGCGTTCCCGTCTAAATAGCTTGTTTTCTAAGGTTAAGAGTGAGTATCAGTATATTTTCGAGGGGAGTGATGAAATACAACTCAACGATACAGTTCTTCGGTATGTTGTATCTGAATTACAGAGATTCACTTTCGTAGACACTGCAACTGACGTCAAAGGAGAAGCTTATGAAGAATTGGTTGGTCCAAATCTTCGAGGAGACAGGGGAGAATTCTTCACTCCAAGAAATGTGTGTAATATGACTGTAGAGATGGTTTTCTCTCTATTTGATGAAGAGCAGATCTCAAGTCCAGGCGGAATACGGATTCTTGACCCCGCTGTTGGGACGGGTGGCTTCCTAATCTCCTCTGTGAAATATATCTCTGAACTATTTGAGCAGCGTTCTCTACACTCGGACCAAATTAGAGACCGGGTTAGAAGAGTCGCTAATAAGAATCTATACGGGATCGATTTCAACCCTTTTCTTGTTAAGGTTGCTCAGATGAACATGGTGATGCACGGAGATGGATCCTCAAATATTGTGCACGCCAATTCCTTGCAGAACCCAGATAATTGGAGTTCTGAAGCACAGGAAACAGTGCCATTAGGATCGTTTGACGCAATCATTGCTAACCCACCATTCGGGACAAAAGCAGTAGTTGATAATGCTGATATTTTGAATCAATTTGAGATGACGACTACTGGTTCTGCCAGTAAGCGTGACTCCTTGCCCCCGGAGCAACTATTCATTGAGCGAGGATTACAGTTTCTGAAACCGGGTGGTATCATGGGTATTGTTCTCCCCGATAGTATTCTGAGTAATCCAGGCTTAGAATGGCTGAGAGAGTGGCTGCTTGAAGAAGCGAGCATATTGGCGAGTATTGATTTGCCAGTGGAAACCTTCCAGCCACACACAGGCACCCAAACCAGTGTTCTAATACTACAGAAGCATAAAGAGAATTCAATTCCACCCAAAGATTATAACATATTTATGTCAATTCCAGGGACTGTTGGACATGATCGAAGAGGCAATCCCGTATTCAAAAAGACGCCAGACGGAGATATACGTGTATCACAAGATGGTCAGCCAGTGATTGATGACGATCTACCTCAAGTTGCTGAAGAATTCAAGCAGTGGGCAAATGAAAAGGGGGTTACCCGATGAACAGTTCAGTTGCATCGACAGAAGTTCCTATTGAATGGGTAGAGGAAAGTAACCGGCTAGACGCAGGTTACTTTTCTCAAGAAGGGATCGAAGCGCGGGTACTATTAGACGAAATAGAGGAGGAAGGTGTACATCTAGATACAATAGGTGATTTAACATCGCGATTATTTAAAAAGCCGAGATTCAAGAGAGACTACTGTTCCCGTTCTGAGGGAGAGCCATATCTCACTCCTACAGACATGTTTATGTTCCCGATCAAGGAACGAAAATATGTTAAGAACCCACCGGATGAACTTAAATCGAATCCTGGATGGATTCTTATTACACGTTCGGGAACTGTAGGTCGCACTATTGTATCTAATAAGTTCCTTTCAGAGTATATCTTGTCTGATGACTTGATACGTGCTGTTCCTCAAGAAGGCATTGGAGGCTACCTCTACGCCTACTTGAATTCCTGGATTGGCCAAGCTCTATTAAGTAAGGACGAGTTTGGTTCGGCAATCAAACATATCGATCCACACCAACTAGAAGAGGTGCGAATTCCTCGGTTCCCTGAGGTTGAACCGGTTATTCAGGACAAGATCGAGAAAGTGAATACTCTAAGAGAAGATGCTCACCGTCTACTGGAGGAAGCAGAAGAACAAGTCTACAGTGACTGCTCGCTTGACCGAGTGTCTCAGACAGAGCTAGAAACTCTAGGCGATACTGAGGATTCTGACTCATTCAATATTAGTTACAGAAATTTGGAAAAGCGGTTTGATGCCTCCTATCATACGCCAAGTGTTCATGCGGCTATTAATCAGATGGAAGAGTCAGAGAAACAAGGAATCGGTCGTAGAGTACCTCTTAAAAAACTCGCAGAATCATTTGTCCCACCTCGGTTCACTCGGATTTATGTTGATGATCCCTCAGATGGAGTTCCAATGTTGCAGGGATCACATGTTGATCAAATTGAACCACAAGGACTCCAGTACATCTGGGAAGAGATGGATAATCTAGATAGATACATAATCGAGGAAGATATGATTCTTGTTACGTGTTCTGGGACAGTGGGGGATACCTGCCTTGTTAGTGAAAAACAGGACGGCTGGGCTGCCACAAATCATCTTATCAGAGCCGTACCTAACGATTCTATCCACCCAGGCTACCTTACAGCATTTCTGATAAGTGAATACGGGCAGGTACAGTTTGAGCGTCTCACTTATGGTGGAGTTGTTGATGAGATCGGGGAATCTGGAGAGCTTGTTGATGATCTAACCATATTTGTCCCAGACGATAGCAGCATAGAAGAGGAAATCGGCGAGAAAGTAAAAGAGGCATACTCAAAGAGGGATACAGCAAATGAATTAGAAAACGAAGCAATCGCCGATCTAGAGTCTCATATGGCTTCGTTTGGCTCTCCCGGAGCTGGCGAATACAGTATGAGGTAAGGTGTAGTCTCTCATCTATTCAGAACACGATCAGTATCACACAGTCGCTCCTATGAAATGTGGTGTTCCTTAGAATCTGTGGCCTTAGCCACACCCCTAACTGTCGACCGACCCCCCGGTGTCGGTTCGACGACGGCGCCGAGCTCGTCGAGACCGGATCGGCGCTTGTGTTGCGGTCGAGATCATCGCGAACCCGCCGGTCGGAAGGGTCGATCGCGGCGAAAACAGTCGGAAAACGAGGATCTGAATAGTGTTGCCACTCACGAGGGGCCGCGCTACCGGAGGGTCTGACCCCTCCCCCACGCGCCCCGCGCCGGCCGGATCTTCGGTCCCGCGTCGTCGCGGTAGTGCGTCACCGCCTCTTTGAGCCGCTCCGGATCGCGACCCGCGTCGGTCCAGTACCGCTTGAGTCGCGTCACCAGGTCCGACCACGACTCCCCGGCGAGGTTCCCCATCCGAACCCGGAGCTGCGCCTCGCGCTCGTCGACGTGGATCCCGTTCGCTTGGCAGAACGCGATCAGCTCGTCCGTGCGCTCGTCAAGCGACTGTCGCTCCGCGTTCTGGACCGCGTTCGCCGCCGTGCTCATCGCGTTCCGAACGCCCTCACGGGCGGCGTCGAGCGCCTCGACGACCTGCTCCGCGACGTGGTGCGACCGCAACGCCACCGACCCCTGCTCGCGAACGACCATGTCCTCGATCCGCCGGAGCCCCCGTCGCACGCTGTCCGGGTGCCAGTCGTGTTCCTCCGCGATCTCCGCGGGGGAGACGTCCCCGCCGTCCGAGACGAGCGTCTTCAGCGAGTCCCACTCGACCGGCGAGAGCCCGTCGGCGAGCTGGCGAACGACCACGTTCCGCTGATCGCTCTCGACGCGTTCGAGGTTCAGCGGGAGCACCCGCGACCAATCGACCGTCGCCGCCTCGAAGTAGGCGTCCTCGACGAACGTGCGACCGCCGCTCGGTCCGTCGTCGTCGAGCGGCTGCGTCGGGAGCCCCGCCTCGTTCAGCGTCGCGAGGATCGCCTCTTCGAGCTCGGCCGAGATCTCCTCGTGGTCGACCGGTCGAAGCGTCTCGTTCCACCGACTCGACTGATACGACGCTTCGAGTTT
Source organism: Halorubrum sp. B52 (assembly GCF_059752555.1). NCBI lineage: Archaea > Methanobacteriati > Methanobacteriota > Halobacteria > Halobacteriales > Haloferacaceae > Halorubrum > Halorubrum sp. B52. Next base: position 11,713 of record NZ_MWTG01000004.1, read on the forward strand.
CGGGTGCGCGAGCGGGTGATCGTCGGGAAGCGACTCGGCGTTTCGCGCGTAGTAGTGCTTGAACTCCTTCGGGATTCGGTGGTCCGGGAAACACTCGCGGACCCGCTTCGGTCCGAGCGTCACCGTGTGGTAGTACCCGGCGCGCTCCGTGTCGTCTTGGACGAGTTTCCGGTAGCCCGACCGGTCGCTTTCGAGGAGGTGGCCCATCCGCGCGAGCGGTCCCTCTCGCGAGTGGATCGCGCCGGACACGTCCCGGTCGAGCCGGACGTACCGCGCCGCATCCATCACGACGCTGTACTCCTCGTTGCGGTTCGCGAAGTGCATCGGGTCGAGCGTCACGGCGCCAGCCGCCCGGTGGATCACCGTCTCGACGCGATCGAACTCGACGTTCGACGCGTTCACCCGGACGTTCACCGCGTCGCCGAGATCCCACATGGGACGGGCGACCGAACTCCCCGATTCGGATTCGAGCCCGCGCCATCGTGGCTGGATGAGCGCCTTCACTTTGCGCTCACCCGTCTCGTCGTCGGCGACAGCGTTCAACCGGAACTCCCGGAGTGTGTCGAACTCGACACGCGTCCCGTCCGGCGTCTTGCCGCCGTCGGGAGGCGCGAGCCCGGACTCCTGATAGGAGAGCGTCACGCGCCACTCCTCGCCGTTGAACCGGAAGGTGCCCCTGCGGCTCCCTGTGGCGTCGCAGAGACGCGCGGCGCCGAACCACGGCCCGAGCCCGTCGTCGTACACGTAGTTCGCCATGTACTCGTGCGGGGCCGTCTCGACCGCCTTCATCGCGAGACTCCTGCTCGGTCGAGATAGCAGCCGGCGCACTCGACGCGACCTCCGCGGACACGAACCGAGGTACGCTCGCAGCCGCACGTCTCGCAGGTGGGTCTCACGCGAACACCACCACGAGATTCACCGCTGCGACGACAGCGCCGATCGCGGCGATTCCGAGCCCGACCCACTCGGGCGTCTCCAGGGCGTCGGCGGCGACCGGCCACGCGAGGGCGGCGACCGCAACACAAGCGCACATCCCGACGACCGTCGCGAGCTCGCCGGCCGCGAGCAGCTCGCGAACGACGGGATTCGCCTCGGCGTTGAGCCCGACGGCCCGGGCGGCGAGGACCGTCGTCGTCGCGTCGAGAACGCCGTGACTCGTGAAGATCGCGGCGGCCTCTCCGGCGCGGTCACGCATCGGTCGCCTCCAGTAGGTACGCCTGAACGCAGTACGGCCGCGAACGGTCGACGATCGCGCCGATCTCCTCGAAGGTGAGATCGGTCTGTTTGCGAAGGCGAACGATCACCCGGTGCCGGTGGATCGTCGCCGGATCGTCGCTCACGCGGATCCCCTCCGTTCGGCGTCAAGCTGCCAGCGAAGCCGGGCGGCGTCGGCGACGTGAACGCGTGGACCGCGAGCCGGATCGTACAGTTCGGACGCCCGGACGAACGGCGTCATCCCGACAGCCCTCCGTTCCACGGCTCGCCGGCGTTGCGGGCGGGACTCGTCCGCGGGTCGGGCGTCGACACGTCCTTGCCGGCCGCGCTCCCCTCGCAGATCCGCACCCACGAGTCGCACTCGGGACAGCGGTGGGCGCGATCGTCGCCGTCACCGTGGACCCGACGGAAGTCCGTCGGAACGTGGGCGCCACAACTGAGACAGTCGTGAATCGGCTCCGGGTGGAGACGGATCACCGGACCACCTCCGTTTCACTACGGATCAGTCCGGACGGCGTCGGGGTGCGACACGACTCGCGGCGGACTCTCTCAACGGCTACGCTCGGGAGTATATAACGCGAATCACGGATTCGGGAGGAGAGCGGCTGAGACCCGGCTCCTCGGTCCTGAGGAGTCGAGTAAAATTCAGATGGACTCGCGGGG
>NZ_MWTG01000005.1:0-65536 GCF_059752555.1 Halorubrum sp. B52
ACTGGAACAGCTGCTGCCCACGGTAGTGGAAGCTACGGCGGCGGTATGATGGGCGGCGGCTGGGGCGGTATGGGCGGACTTGGCGGCTTCGGGATGCTCGGGGGCGGGATGTTCCTCTGGCCACTCCTCCTGATCGGACTCATCCTGCTCTTCGTGTACGGAACTAACCGCGAGGAACCGGCCTCTGGGCCGGATACTGCGCTCGCCGAACTCCGCGAGCGCTACGCCCGTGGTGAACTCTCGGACGAGGAGTTCGAGACCCGACGGAGCTCGCTCACACAGTGAGGCCTTCTACCCCTAACATTTTTCCGTGTCTTCCACATGGATTCGTATCGCCGGCGTGCATCCTCCGGGAGGAGAGGAACACAAGAGAGTATCGTTAAACGATGGAGCGATTTGCTGGGTCAGCAAATGGACTCAGCTGGTTATGTATCCAGCAATCGTCCGTAGTATTGTGTAGAAAAGGAACGGACACACAAAAAATAGAATGAGAGATTTAGCGAACCCGACGACACGATCTCTCTGAACCCGTCTGGAATGACTCAAGCGATCTGAACAGAACCCAACGTGCGTTGACCCCAGTCACGTACTGACTCGAAACGCGCCCACAACAAAACCAACCACCACAATGAACAACTCGCAACACAACACCCGGACCGATTCACGAGACCAACGCAGACAGGCTGCCGAGCGCCGACGACTCCGTGCATTCACCGCCTCAGAAGCGTCTGGCGGCGCTGGATTGACCGAAGAGGAAGCAAAGAAGCTCATCGCGAGCTTGGAAGCCAAAAACACTCAATAGACCGATGACGTACACCATCACCACAACGATCGATGCACCGCTCGACGATGTCGTAACCGCAGTCACGACTGCCCTGCAGGACGAAGGCTTCGGGATCCTCTGTGACATCAACGTCAAAACAACCCTGAAGGAAAAACTCGATGTCGACGTCGACCAATACCGAATTCTCGGGGCGTGTAACCCGCCACTCGCCCACGAAGGCCTCGCCGAAGAGCCGGAATTGGGGGCCCTGCTCCCGTGTAACGTCATCGTCTACGAGACGGACGCCGGTGACATCGTCGTGAGCGCCGTCGACCCCCAGCAACTGGTCGGCATCACGGAGAATCCAGACCTCGACGAGATCGCGGTCGACGTGCACGAACGATTCGAGCGTGTCATCGCGACGGTCTCAGACGAGTTGGGAACGGTGCCGGAGGAGGAGGAGTAACAATGTCTTCGTCGAATCAACTCGACACCACGACCATCGTCCTCCTCATCCTCGGGGCAATCATCGTCCTCCCCATGCTCACCATGGGGATGGGGTTCGGTGGCATGATGGGCTACGGTGGCATGATGGGCTACGGCGGGACCACCAGCGGCTGGTGGCCACTCGTCGGGATGCTCGTCCAGCTGGTCTTCCTCCTCCTCCTGCTTGGTGGCGGATATCTCGTCTTCCGTCGCGTGACGGCATCGCAGTCGTCGCGGAATCCCGCAATGGAGGAGCTGCGTATGGCATACGCCCGCGGAGATCTCACCGAGGAAGAGTTCGAGGCGCGTCGGAACAAGCTCGAACGCTCGGAGTGACGGTCCGACCACCAACCTCCGGCGTTACTCACGTCCGCCCCCTTGGAATCCGGAATCTGTGACCCTCACAGCTTTCGGATGTAAATAGAAATGTGCTAAAGGCACAAGACCATACTAGCTACTATGACGGAAGTTATCCTGTTCACGCAGGAGACCTGTGGAGCGTGCGCAACGCAACGAGAGAAAAACGAGGGCCTCGAAGATGCGTATCCGGGTGTCAAGTTCCGGGAGGTCGACATTCAGACCGATCTGGAGACGGCCGAAGAGTACGGTGTCCGAAAGACGCCAACGACGCTCGTGTATGCGAACGGGGAACAGACGGCCGAGTTCATCGGCATCGTCGACCGGGACGAATTGGAGGCTGCCATCGAGAGCGCCGGCCAGCAATCGCCCGGACTCGCGAACCGGCTCGCCAGCATCATCCGTGGATAACAGAAGCCAACCAGCTACAATGACAGACTACAGTAGACGCCAGTTCCTGGGAGCGCTCGGTGCTGGCACAGTCGCGAGTGCGGGATTCACCCAACCAGTCGCCGCACAGGAGACGTCCGTCGTGAAGATGGGCAACAACTACTTCGACCCGATCGGACTCCACGTCGAACCCGGCACGACCGTTCGCTTCGAGCTAGCGGCCGGAGCCCACTCGGCGACCGCCTACGAGGACCGGATTCCATCCGACGCCAGCGCATTCGACAGCGGGACCATCTCGCAGGGGAGCTTCGAGCACACGTTCGAAGAGCCAGGCACGTACGACTACTACTGCATCCCGCACAAGACGGTCGGCATGGTCGGTCGCATCGTCGTTGGTAGCCCTGGCGGTCCAGCTGAAGACAGCCCGATACCGGACGGCGAGGTCCCCGACAGCGAGACGATTGTTCAGAACGGCGCCGTGGCCATCGGCTCGGACGTCGACGGAAGCGGGAGCACCGATAGCGGCATGATGGGGCCCGGCGGAGGGGGCATGATGGGTGGCTCGAGGGGCGGATGGGGCGGCGTCCCGTTCGTCGGCGGGGCACTCGGAATGCTGGGACTGATCGGTGGACTCCTCTACTGGGCACTGGGTCGAGGTGACGCTCCTTCCCGGAGTGATACGTCTGCGATGGAAACCCTCCAACGCCGTTACGCACGAGGTGAGATCGACGAAGAAGAGTTCCAGCAGCGTCGTGAACGGTTGGAGGACAGGCAAGACGACCGTTCCCTGTGAGGTGAGTCAACAAACCCCTTCGGGGAGACGTCTGTAAATTCGTCCGTCTGCGGAGGTTGCCCTCTTTCGATTGCGTCGTCACGTCGCTCGAGTTCCTCGGTAGTACACCCAAATAGCGAGGAGTCCGACGACGAGGAGGTAGCCGAATCCCCAACCGAGCGACATAGCAGTATCGAGGTCCGTCGTGAGTCCGGTATCGACCATCACCCGGACAGGATGATACCCTGGGAAGAGTTTCATCCACCACTCGGGTTCCGACTGGACGAACAGCGGGTCCTGGAAGAGACCGATGTCGATCATCGGGAGGATCAACATGATCCACAGGCCGGCCAGACGGTTGAAGACGGCGCCGACGAGCATCCCAATAAGTCCGTAGGTAACTGAAAGGATGACCATCGCGGCGACGAACCACCACAGCTGTTCGGGCTGGAAGTCAACGAGCATCACGCCCACGGAAACGCCGACAACGACAAGCGTGATCACGGCGAGGACGCCGAACCGTGCGGCGATAACCTCGCGGGCGCGATAGCCGACAACCGCGAGGCGGCCGTCCGTATCTCTCGCCTCGCGCATCAGGAACAGGCCGGCCAAGCCAGCGATAAACGAGCTCGTGATCGGTGTCATGATCACGCCATGGACCTCGGGCATCCCTCGCATCACGGTCGTCGTCTCGCCGTCGACGAGCGTCCGGACCGGCATTTGGACGTCCTGGGTGACCGCAAAGGCGAGCGTGATGAACGACACTGGGAGAATCACCAGGAGCGCCACGAGGACGTAGTTACGGGCGTGTTCCCGGAGCCCGATACCGAACGCCGTGGCCGTTCGATTCACGCTGACCACCCCCCAGACGTGCGCATCGTCGCACCGAATACGGCAGTCACGAGGACGAGCAACACGAGAACGTATCCGCCAACGAAGGCGAGGTCGCCCGCCGCGAACGTGCCGTCGAAGACGGCCGACTGGAGAAGTTCTTTCGGATGATACAGCGGGAAGTACTGGACGAAGTCGGGGACATCCGCGGCGAGCGGGCTGTCGCCACTGAGGAACGCGTCCATCATCGCGAGGAACACGACGACGAGCGACCCCTCGAACAGCCGCGGAAGCACTGCGCCGACGAGCGCACCGAGGAAGGCGTAGACGACGCCCGCGAGCGCGAGGAACGCGAACACGAGCAGCGGTGCCTCGGGTTCGACGGTCAGCCAGAGGACCCCGAAGTTCACCCCCGCGACGACAATCGTGACACCCGCGAGAGTCGCCAGCCGCGTCGCAAGTAACGTCCTCGGCGAGTACCCGGTCTGGACGAGCCGTCGGTCGGCCTCCCGGGCACTGATCATCTGGACCAGACCCATCAGCCCAGCGATGATGGCGACGCCGAAGATTGCGCCGAGGACGCGCCCGAGATCGAGCGGAATCGCCTCGACGGTCGGCATCGGCGGTAGCCCCGCCATCGCCTGTCCCCACCCCTCGATGACCACGAGCGGCAGCACCAGCGCGAGGACCACGTTCAGGGGCGTCCTGAGGAACGTCCTAACGTTTGATCGAATGCCCACGGCGAACCTATTCATCGTCTCCCTCCCGGTCGCTTCGGAGTTCGCTCTCAGTTTCGTCGTCGGTCACGTCGTGAACCAGTCCGTTCCGCACCTCGAAGACGCGGTCGAGGCGACTCCGTTCCTCGATGAGGTGAGAGATCATGACGACGGCAGTGCCGTCGTCCGCGAGGTCCTGTGCCATGTCCCAGAATCGCAGGTAAGTCTCCCAGTCGAACCCGGTGTAGGGTTCGTCGAGCATGAGAACGTCCGGGTCGTGCATCAACGCGATGCTGAGGTTGACCTTCTGTCGGTTCCCACCGCTAAGCTGGTCGACCCGGTAGTCAAGGTACTGCTCGAAGTCGAGTTCGTCCGCCAGTCTTTGCTTCGCCGCGTCGATCTCCTCGCGACTCATCCCGTACCCGGCGCCGAAGAGCCGGAAGGTTTCAGAGACGGTCAACCGATCGTAGAGCAGGGGTTCCTGCGGACACCATCCGACGGTTCCATACCGTTCGACCGTGCCCGCGTCGTGGTCGAGAACCCCGACGAGAATCTTCATCAGCGTGGACTTGCCCGACCCATTCTCGCCGACGATGCCGACGATCTCGCCGGCACGGACCTCGATATCCGCACCGGTGAGAACGGGCGTCGACCGTCCCAACGGAAGTCGTGACCCGTAGGTTTTCTCGAGAACGTTGCCTCGAACGAGCGTCTTGCTACCATCGACCGTCTCCGTGGGCGCCGTGGTCATTTCCATACGTGGAAAGACGTTCTACTCATTCAATCGAATTGTTGTTAAGAATCGAAAGTTAACCCCGTCAAATTACCCTGAGATCGGGTTGTATCACGAAGAGAGCAATGGATAGCCAACGATTTGGCATTCCTTTTGTCTCCAAACAGGAGTAGACTTGGTCGGTAGCCGTCATGAAAATCAGACATCTATCAGGCCCCGAACATAGTGTTGATGCGGTTTTCAAGTCAAGGTTCGAGTATCCATGGTTCAGTGCTACATCTGTGACTCGGAATGCGCTCGCGACGATGAGGTGTTCGTCTGCGAGCACTGCGGGATCTCCTGCCACCGACACTGTATGGCGGAATACGACACCGATGTCTGCCCGAAGTGTGTCGGCGAGCCGATGATCGGAGCGATCGAGTTCTAGTCGTTCCTTGTCACTCACACACCGCCTTCAGCCCGGAGGCGGAGTATATCGATGGTCAGCTGGCGAAATGCGTTTTTGACTCGTGCCCGTAGCACAGGTATGTCTACGACCGTCGAACTCCCCAACGTTGATGAGACGTGCGCCTACTGCAGGTCGCGTATCTTCGACCACGACCCGATCTGTGTGCGCGACTGTACCGACGACTGCGGGTCGCCGACCTACTTCTGCAACTACGCGTGTCTCTCGACCTACGTTGACGAAAACAACTTGACGACTGGCAACGCGTGTGAGTGGTCGCCCGACGACCCCGACTGCTGCTGAGTGGATTCGCCCCAAGCAAGACACAGAGCGACGTATTAGCCGCCACCCAACCTAGGAACCACCAACGGAGCAGTACTGGCCGTCCAACTTTATGAATGCAGCCAACGAAGTCCGTAGTGGTTCACTATGTCAAAAGAGCGCACGTCCGACGGCCTGCTCCGCATCGTCCTGATCGTCCTCGCGGTGATCGTCCTGTTCCCGCTGTTGATGATGGTGTTCGCGATGCCGATGATGGGCATGATGGGCTGGTGGTGGGGTGGTGGCATGGCCGGCGGCCTCTCACCGCTGTGGGGTATCGGAATGATGCTCGTCTGGCTCGTTGTCCTCGTCGGCATCGGCTACCTCCTCTATCGCGGCCTCGTCGGTGGTGTCGGGTCGTCGCTGACCAGCGATAGAGCACTCGAGGAACTCCGAGTGGCGTACGCTCGTGGCGACCTCTCCGACGAGGAGTTCGAGGAACGGCGTGCGAAACTCACCCGCGAGGAGTCGCAGTAGTCTGCAATCATGTCCTCGACAGTACAGCGACGCGAGTTTCTCACTGCGCTCGGAGCCGGCATCGCAGGTCTCTCCGGATGCGTTGGAAATCTCCCGGGCAGTGGCGACGGCGTCGACAGGACGATCTACGTCGGAGGCTACCACTGGGGCTTCGTTATCATCGGTGCGAGTCTGTTCGCCTACGACGTTCTCAAGAAACGCTTCGTCCGCCGTGACGAACCTGATTCCATCTCTGACGGAACGATCATCTCCCGGCGAATCTTCGCCGAAGGAGACGCGGGTTCCGAACTCGACAACGATTAACGCCCCCAATCACTCGTGTTTCGACGATGTCGACGCTGTTAACGTTCTCTTCACGGCGTGCGATTTCATCTGCCAATTCGTTTCACCCGGGTGATCGTGCGCGACACGGGGAACACGGGTCCTGAATGGGGTGACCAGAAGATCCAACAACAACGGAGTCTCTCACCATGGACCGAGTCAGTAAATATCGTTATGAGTCACTGGCGTCGCTTACGATTCCCGCTGAGCGCGGACGAACGCTCGCCGCAGGACGGTCAGCAGGACGTACGTCTCGTACTTCTGGTTCCGACAGTGGTCACACGGCTGCATCTCCGTTGTGATCTCCTCGATAGATTCCTCGTACTCCTCCGTGAGATGGTTCAGTGCCTCCGTGACCTGCGGCTGGATAGCATCCGTCATCTCCTCCACGGCGGCATCAGCCGAACCCGGTAGTGAGTACGAGAGGACGATCGTGTTCGCGTGGTAGTACTTCGTCGTGCCGCCACGCCCCTCCTCAAAGCGGACGACGTCTACGAGTCCGGAATCGCGGAGTTCGTTGATGTGGTGCCGAACGGTGTTTTCGGTCCGCTCGATCCCTCGATCGGTGAGTCGGTCGTGAACCTCGCCTGCCGTCCGTGCCTCATCGGCCAGTATGTCGAGGATCATCGCTCGCATTGGTTCGTCGATGGCGTCCGAAACGCGGGTATCCCTGATCGCGATGTCGTCGAGATGGTGGTCGGCACCGGAACTGCTCATAATGGGACTGTGAGACACGTGCGGGAAAAGGTAGCGGCGAACACTGCTGTCGAGCACTTCGACCGGACGACTGGCCTGCGGTCGGATCGAGTCGAAGCCCTAGACGACCTATTGGACTGTTCCAACGACCTATATCTCTATTCAAACATATCATCTAAAAAATGTATATGGCGGTCCGGGTGCTACGTAGAACTGTGATGAACGAAACGACCCAACTCCGTGTGATGGACTTCGACTGCCCGACCTGCGCGAGCACCGTTGAACGCGCCCTCTCGAACGTCGACGGCGTCCAGAATGTGAAAGTCCACTACACGACCGGCCGAGTCGAGATCGAGTACGACGACGACGTCGCTGACCCCGACGCCTTCGCACAGGCCATCGAAAACCAGGGCTACACGCCCCAGCCCGCCTAGACCAATGAACGCACAAACGATCACACAGTACTACCGGAAGAACCGGAAAGCCATCGTCACGGCGTCCAGCGGCCTCCTCTACGGTGGCGGCTGGAGCCTCGGCCACTTCACCGGCTTCGATACAGCGAGTGCCGGTATTCTCATCCTCGCGGCGATCATCGGCGGCTACGACATCGCCAAAACCGCCTACTACGAGGTCACCAACCGAACGCTCGGCATCAAGACGCTCGTGACCTTGGCGGCCATTGGTGCCATCGTCATCGGCGAATACTGGGAAGCTGCCGCCGTCGTCTTCCTGTTCAGCCTCGGCAGCTACCTAGAAGGCCGGACGATGCGGAAGACCCGGACGGCCCTCCAGGAACTTCTGGAGATGACGCCCGACACGGCGACCGTCCGTCGCGACGGAGACCTCCAAGAAGTACCTGCCCGCGACGTCGAGGAGGGTGAAGTTGTCATCGTGAAACCGGGCGGAAAGATCCCGGTCGACGGGAGCGTCGTCGACGGCGAGAGTGCCGTCAATCAGGCCCCGGTCACCGGCGAGAGCGCGCCCGTTCACAAGACCGACGGTGACGAAGTCTACGCGGGGACGGTCAACCAGGAAGGCGCACTGGAGGTCCAGACGACGGGTGCGGGCTCGGATACGACGCTCGAGCGCATCATCCGCCGCGTCGAGGAGGCCCAGGAGGCCCAGTCGCCCACGGAGAGTCTCATCGACCGGTTCGCGAAGTACTACACCCCAGCCGTCATCGTGCTCGCAATCGGCGCGTACGCAGTCACGCAGAACGCGATCCTGTCGCTCACCTTGCTGGTCATCGGCTGTCCGGGCGCGCTGGTCATCGGACCGCCGGTCAGCATCGTCTCGGCCATCGGGAACGCCGCCCGGTCGGGAGTCCTGATGAAGGGTGGCGAACACCTCGAACGTGCCGGCAAGATCGACCTCGTTGCCTTCGACAAGACCGGCACCCTCACGAAGGGCGAGACCACCGTCGCCGACGTCGAGGGGTTTGGCGTCGACGACGACGAGGTAATCTCGCTCGCGGCGACTGCCGAGAAGAAAAGCGAACACCACCTCGCCGACGCCATCGTCGACGCAGCACGCGACCGTCCGACCGCCGCAACCGATGGCGGAACTGCGGTCGCCCATTCCGATGCCGCGAGCGCCGAACACCGGTCGGTTCCGGATCCGGATGACTTCGACGTGGTCGCCGGCAAGGGTGTCGTCGCCCATACGGACGGCCACGAGGTCGTCGTTGGGAACCGAGCGCTGCTCGACGACCGCAGCATCGACATCCCGGATTACATCGCCGAGTACGTCCGTGGCCGCGAGGAACGCGGTGAGACGGTCGTCCACGTCGTGCGAGACGGCAGCATCATCGGCGTGATCGCGATGCGCGACGAACTTCGAGAGGCCGCTCCTGGCGTCGTAGCGGCGCTTCAGGATGCCGGCATCGAGACGGTGATGCTCACCGGCGACAACGAGCGGACGGCAAGTGCCGTCGCAGGGGAAGTGGGCATCGACGAGTACCGCGCCGAACTCCTCCCCGAGGACAAACAGACCGTCATCGAAGAATACCAGGCCGACGGCCACGTCGTTGCGATGGTCGGCGATGGCATCAACGACGCGCCATCGCTGGCGACCGCCGACGTCGGTATCGCGATGGGCGCTGCCGGCACGGACACCGCCATCGAGACGGCGGACATGGCGCTGATGGCCGACGATCTCGAACGCATCCCGTACGCGGTCACACTCAGTAAAGCGACGCGCTGGAACGTCCTCGAGAACGTCGGGCTCGCGGTGCTGACCGTGACCGTCCTGCTCGCTGGCGTGCTCACCAGTTACGTCACGCTCGCCGCCGGGATGCTCGTCCACGAAGCCAGCGTTCTCCTCGTCATCCTCAACGGGATGCGACTGCTCCGACACTAATCTCCACAACCAATGACAACAAATTCACCTGCGACTGACGCGACGCACACTAGCACCGACTGGCAGGTCGACTACGACGCCGACCCGATCGAAATCCGCGACCCCGTCGCGGAGGCCCTCGGCGTCCTCACATCAGGCGATCCGTTCGTCGTCACCTACACGGACGCGGTGAAAGAGGCCGGTCACTCCTGTCCGACTGCCTCGGGCGCCTACCGGATCGTCCAGCTCGGGCTCGATGCCCTGTATCCCGATGACTATCCAATCCGAAGCGAAATCGAAGTCCAGGCAGCCGGCCCGCGAGACGATGCTGCGTACGGCGTGATGGGGCGCATCATTTCGTACGTGACTGGCGCGACCGACGACGACGGATTCAGCGGGCTCGCCGGTGGTCACGGGAGCCGTCGTGATCTCCTCGTCTTCGACGCGTTCGACCCGGGCACGCACGAACCGACGTTCCGGTTCCGGCGAACCGATACGGACGAGACTGTTGAAGTGACCTACCACGTCAGCGACGTTCCCGACGGCGGCCCCGCAATCGGGAATCTCCAGCGGATTCTAGAGGGGTCCGCGAGCGAGGAGCAGCGGGCGGCATTCGCCGAGGCCTGGCACCGGCGCGTGCAGGTCGTCCTCAACGACGATTCGCTGTTCACCGTCGAAGCGGTGTGAACACGACAGTGCAGCCCTCGTACGCTATATGAATTCACTGCGGTATACTGTCGATATCTTCGAGCGCCTCGATAGCAACGTCTCCTAACTCTCCAGCCTGATATGAGAATACCGCTCTCGCACCATCTCATCGAAATTATCTACGCTACTGATTCGATGGGGCAATCCGCTCGCTGATCTCGATCGGGCGACAGAACAGGTGACTGTCCGAACGGAAGAACGCCGGTATGGAAAGAAAATGGTCGTCGTCGAGGGGTTCGAAGGTGGCACCGATCTCGACTCACTCGCCTCAGAACTGAAATCTACACTTGGAACTGGTGGCACCGTCAAAGAAGGGCACATCGAACTCCAGGGCGATCACGAGGAACGCGTCCGCGAACTTCTCAAAGCAAACGGATACTCCGTCAGATAAAACAGTACGATTCTTCATATCCTGTAGAACACTCCACTGGTTCCGTCGTTACCGACAGCATCAACTAAACGATTTGGTAGAGGAGCACTCACAGCGTTCGGGGGTCCGGCTCAACGATCGTAGCAAAGGCGACGTTCTGTTGCACCTGTTCGATCTCAACGGTCGGTTCGTCACCGGGCTGCCCCTCCGGAACGATCACGACGTAACCGCGGTCAACCTTCGCGATGCCGTCGCCCTGGTCACCAATCGTCTCAATCGTCACCTCCCGAATCTCACCCTCTTCAACAGGCGGCTCGGGGGGTCCCTGCTCCTGAGTGGTCGGGGAGGTCTCAGACGATCTGTCCGCGGACGGTGTATCGGATAGCGCCGTTGTATGCCCGGTTTCGAGAACAGCGATTCGATACGTTTCACCGGGTTGAATAGCGTCGTGACGTACCTCACTCGCTGGAACCTCGAATGTGCAGCTTCCGTCCTCGGACTCAATAGTCGCAGTAAATACCGAGCGAAGTGTATCAGGGATGTCGACCATCACGAGAAGATTCAGTATCCGACGCAAATAGTCGTTCCTCACGCCGTCAGTCCGGCGCGTAAGCATCCTCAATATAGTCACGAAGGTCATCGGGCGTCGTCCACGTGTACGCACGATCCACCCGCTCCATCGAGAGGAGATAGTGTGCGAACATCCCGTCGTAGGCCGCGTACTGTTCCTCCTCAGTCTCGTACGTTCGATAGAAGGCTCGCGTTCGCTCCCGATAGGTCGGCTGATCGATGTAGCCCGCTTCCCACGCGTGTCCGCCCTGGGAGTGTTCGTACACCCCGACGATATGATCCGCGTAGCTGACCAACAGCTTGAATTTCGACGTGAAGAACTCCGAGATGTCCAGAATATCGTCCATCAGGAATGCGTCGACACCATCATCGGAGTTTGAGGCTGCGGCATCGCTCGCAAGTTGGTCGCGAACAGCCTCCAATCGTGGTCGCTCCTCCTCACCGTAGGAACCGAGAACGAAGTAGGACGTGTTGTTGATGAATCGTCCGAGGTCCTCGTGCATCGCGGTCTGGATCGCCTCGACCCGTTCGGGTGTGAGCGTCTCGCCCGGCTGGTCACCCAATTTGTCGATGACGGGACGGGTAGCGTCGTCGTTGGTCATACTGGGTAGGATTCACTACCGCCACCTAACGGTACGGAAATACGACCGGAAGTGGAATGCCCCGGCACTCTGGGTACCACTTCGAGTTTCACCGAAATGGTTATCTGACCAGGGGACAAACACTGAGACACAATGTCCCGGCCTGACGCCACCCCGCTCACGCCAGCCGAGAACGCGGCCGGCCTCGATCCGATCGCAGCGTTGAGTGCCCTCGACGACACGACCCGCGCGAATATCATCGGGACGATTGTCGGTCATCCGAAAGGCGCGCCCTCGAAGAAAGAACTCGAATACTACAACCCGAGCGTCGCCGCGTCGACGCTCACCGACCACCTCATTCGGCTGGAGGAGGTGGGGCTGATCAAGGCCATCGAGCGAGATCGTGAGGGGCTCGAGCGGGGCCAGCCATACCGGTTCTTTCAGCTCACCAATGCCGCCCGCGAGCTGTTCGACCGGAACAACCTCTTCGAGCCCGATGCGTACCGAGAGCTATTCGCCGAAGTCGAGAAAACGGACGAAATCAAGACCGCCGAAGACGTCGACCGTCCAGATGAACGGAACTGAAATAGACCGCGGAGCGTGCGTTTTGCTGAACGGAGAGCTCGACATTCGAGATATTCTGGAAATGTAACCAGCGCAAAGCCCACAATGGAGATCAGTCTCGATTTCGATTCAGAACAGATGAATCGTAACAGAAGGCACGCATCAATTCCATCCTCCGAGGCTGTGAATGTAGGGGGCATGAGGTGTCGGATCGTACGTCCGAGCCAAATCAAGAGCGTGAGTGACTGATGATCGTCGAGCCACGCCGCAAGGTCGCGGGCGTTCCCACTGTGTCGGTCCATCCGGACGGGGAGCGTCTTCGTTCCGCGAAGGACGAGGAAGCACGCGAACGGGTCCGGTGTCGCTCCCACGCTGTTCTGGTAGAACCCCAACTGCTCGTCCAGACCTTCGTCGTCCGTGACCAGGGCGCCGCCGACGACATCGGAGTGTTCGCCGAGGTACTTCGTCAACGAATGAGCGACGATATCTGCGCCTAACTCTAATGGGCGCTGGAGATACGGTGTCGCGAATGTGTTGTCCACGGTACAGAGAGCGCCGTACTCGTGTACGATTTCGGCGGTCTCCGCGATATCGACGCCCTACATAAGTGGATTCGTCGGCGTCTCGAGCCACACGACTTCCGTCGCCGAGGAGACCGCCTCTCGGACTGCGTCGCGGTCGGTCGTGTCGACGAAGTCGAACGTGAGGTCGTAATCCTCGTAGACCTGCGTGAATAGCCGATGGGTCCCGCCGTAGACGTCTTCGCCGACCACGACGTGATCGCCTGCTTCGAGCAGATTCAGGACCGTGTTGATCGCGGCCATCCCGCTGGCGAACGCCCGCCTGTACGCTCCGTTTTCGAGGCTGGCGAGATTCGCTTCCAGTGCCGCTCACGTCGGGTTGTCGGTTCGCGAGTACTCGTAGCCACGGTGATCGCCGGGCGCGTCCTGGGCGAACGTCGAGGAGGCGTAGATGGGCGTCATGACTGCGCCGGTATCCGAGTCCGGGCGCTGGCCTGCGTGGATCGCCCGCGTGTCGAACCGGCCAGCATCGTGCGTCTCGTCTCTCTGGTCGTCGCTCATGCTTTCCCCTCCCAGGCCTCGAAGGAACCGTAGATGTTCTTCGAGAGGTACCGTTCGCTGCCATCGGGAAACACCGTAACGACAGCCGGTGCCGGGAGATCGAGTTCACCAGCCGCGGCCTCTTCGGCGACCTCGCGTGCAGCGACGCTCGCCGCACCAGAACTGGAGCCGACAAGATGCCCCTCTTCAGCGGCGAGACGAGTCACTCCGGCGTGTGCGTCCCGGTCGCTAACCGTCCGAATGTCGTCAATAGCGTCTGGATCGAGCAGCCCGGTCACGTCCGGGTCGTGTGTGCCGATGCCTTTGGTCTTGTATGGTGCCTCTTCGCGTTCTCGGTTCAGGAGTTCGCCAAACGTCGAACCGGAGGGCTCGACGGCTACGACGTGGACGTCGGGGACACGCTCACGCACGGCCCGGGTGACGCCCATCAGCGTCCCGCTGGAACCGACGCCCGCAACGATTGTGCCGACGTGCTCGCCGAGCGTATCGAGGATCTCCCAGCCCGTCGTCTCGTAGTGGGCCTCGACGTTCAACGGCGTCGCAAACTGCTGTGGGACGACGGCATCGTCGCGCCGGTCGGTAATCTCGTGGGGCGTTTCGGCAGCCTCCCCCATCCCCGCATCACCGGAGATGTGAACGATCTCCGCACCGAGCGCGGCCATCAGTCGTTCTTTCTCCTTGCTGAATCCGCGGGGAACGACGAAGACCGTCTCGAGGCCGAGTCGAGTGGCGGCGATCGCCATTCCGATGCCGGTGTTTCCGGCTGTCGGTTCGACAATCGTGCCGCCGGGAGAGATGTCGCCGCGTTCGAGGATGTGCTTGCCGATTCGGTCTTTCACGCTGCCGCCGGGGTTGAACATCTCCAGCTTCGCGTAGACGGACACGTCGCTGGGCGTCGCGTCGAGTTCGACGATCGGGGTGTTGCCGATTGTTTCGAGGAGCGATGCGTCGGAGTCGGTGTAACGAGTCAGGTCTCTGGGTCGTGTGGTGGGCAATCTGTGGACGGTACGCGTCGTATCTCCGTGACCATCTCGACACGTCGCTCGGGGAAACCGAAATCGAGGACGTGACGGATCTCAAGCGCCAACACGAGATTCCATCGGATCTACAGAGCTGTCACACACTCGTCCTCGATGAGTACGTCGTCGAAGGACATGTTCCTGCCGAGGTTATCGCGACGATGCTCGATGAAGAGCCGGCGATTGACGGCATCGCGTTGCCCGGTATGCCGTCCGGATCGCCGGGGATGGGCGGGACGAAGTCCAATACATTCACCGTCTACAAACTCGGCGGCGGAAAGACAGGTGACGTGTACACCGAAATCTGAACAGAGAAGACCTGGTCAAGATACTTTGGGACGGCAGTCCACACCCAGAACGATGATTCGACGACTCCTCCACGATCCCGGGTATGTGCTCGCGTACGTACTTTTCCTCGGTGCGAATACGCCAGAATCGGTCGTCACCCGTCTTCGCATTGCGTATCGCCTTGTCGGTGTCCGGATCGTCGAGACGCCACAGGTCGATTCGGTCGAGCGGACGATCTTCCTGTGCCGTACCGAAATCTGGGCACCACCTGGTACGGGGAGAAGTGGATCTGTCACGACATCCTCGACCGCGTCGACGACGGTTACGTGACGTATCTCCGACGGCACAAAGGAATCGACTACCAGCGTCCTCGCGGGTGTACCGACCTCGCGTACTGCGACGAATCCGAGTACTGCTATTCAGAGGTTTTCGAACTCGAGTAGGTGACCGATGGATCAGAGTACTCTACGCAACCGAGTCACCGACCAGTTCTCCTACCGCGGCGAGCGAGCCGATATCTGGCGGATCTTCGATCTCCTGCTCGACACTGACGAGTTCCTCAATCTCGGCTACTCGGAGTGGTACCAGCCACATATTGTCGGCTCGAGTCAGCGTCGCCTCGTCACGGAAGTCGGCTCGAGGGTCGTATCGCACCTACCTGCAACGGAGGGAGTACGACTTCTCGATGTCGGCTGCGGTCGGGGTGGTCCAGCGCTCCATCTCGCCGATCGGTTCGGCTTCAACGCCACTGGTGTCGACCTCGTTCCGTACAACATCCAGATGGCAACCGAGAACGCACGGGGTATGCACCTCGATTCCGAGTTCGTCGTTGGCGACGCGACACAACTCCCGTTCACCAGGGACTCGTTTACCGCGTGTACTGCAATCGACGCGCTTGTATACCTCCCCGACCGAAACCGCGTTTTCGCTACAGTCGCAGATACCCTCGTACCCGATGGGGTTTTCGTAGTCTCCGATCTCGTGACACAATCCGACGCGATTGAAACGGAACGGAGATTAGTCGATTCATTTTCGGATGCGTGGGATATGCCGCCGTTAGGTACTGTTGAAGGATACAAAGCCGCTCTCGACGATACCAGCTATGAGCTCAAAGCGGTCGAAGATATCACGAAACACAGCGTCGGACGCTTCCGAAAGTGGACGACGCTGTACCTCCAGCTACTCACGAGCCCGCTCCGGGCACTCATTGAACGACT
Source organism: Halorubrum sp. B52 (assembly GCF_059752555.1). NCBI lineage: Archaea > Methanobacteriati > Methanobacteriota > Halobacteria > Halobacteriales > Haloferacaceae > Halorubrum > Halorubrum sp. B52. The sequence goes on from NZ_MWTG01000005.1 coordinate 16,045, forward strand.
GTTGGGAACGTATGATCTCGATCCCGCAGCGATTACTGAGCAGGTGAGGAAGGCTCACCACGCGCTGCCGTTCCTGCGGCACGTTATCTTCGTTGCGGAAATAGAGGCCACTTGACTGCTACTCACACGACGTGAAAGAATCGAATCGTCATGTCGACGCTTGAGCATCCTCCGGACTTGGATGGACCTGCGGGATCTTCATCGCCCGTGATTGTCGGTGTTGGATCGTGACCCATAGATTTAGAATTGGTCCAGACTCTAGTATTTATAAAAAAACACGGATAGGAATCCATTGGTATGCTCGGACGATAGTTCGGTATTGTGAGGTACTAATCCTTGATTCCGGGGTCGGACAAGCCAAACTATGCAGCACGGCTCAAATCGCTCAATATCTCGACTTTGGAGTACTAAGAACAAATTGCTTGATTTAGGCCCTCGTACGTATGATGTGGGGTGAAACCGAATGGCAACTGACCCAGTCTGTGGAATGGACATCGATGAAAAGGATGCGGCGGCCACAGCTGAGTACGACGGTCAAACGTACTACTTCTGTGCCGAGGGCTGCAAGGAGACGTTCACCTTGACACCGGAGGATTACGTCTAACCGTCACACCCCACACCTGCGTCGTAGCTCCCCCCACACCCACCCCCATTCACCCGATCCCCCCACCCCCATTCCGCCTTTCGATGACCCAACCAGAACTTGACGACACGGATCGCGAAATCCTCCGTCTTTTAGCGAAGAACGCGAGACGACCATACAGTACTATTGCTGAGGCAGTAAATCTTTCAGCCCCGTCGGTTTCAGCACGCGTCCGTCAACTGGAGCAAGAAGGTGTCATTCGTCGATTCACCGTTGATCTCGACCTCACACAGTACGAAAACCGGATACACGTCATGGTACGCCTCCAGCCTGAGTTCGGAAAGACGGATTCTCTTCGAGAATCGATCCTCGAGACCCCATCCGTAGAACACGTATTCACAACTGCGGAGGGCGAAATCGTAGCTGTTGCGACGCCGTCGCGGACTACAGTCGGAAACTGGGCACAGCAATATCTACCACTGACTGACGTGCGGCGATACGACGTACAACTGCTGTCGAGCACTGCTCACTCAGCGTATGCCGAGGGGACAGAATCCGCACTCAAATGTGCAAATTGCGGAACCACTGTCGGTGAAGACGGACTAGCCACCCGTGTCGGTGGTTCACTCCAGCAGTTTTGCAGTGAGAACTGTGAAACAACGTATAGGGAACAGTATACAGAAAGTCAAGAGAAATCTGATGCTTAGAGTCTAGCATTAGCTGTGTACTCAATCCCTGATTACTCACGAGTTTGCTGCTAATAGTTTGGATTTGAAACAGTAATCGTAGTGAATTAGGAGCGTGTGTATACACCTATGGAAGCGTCCACAACCACCACAGGAGAAGCTACAAGCAACAAGGTACTCGTCCGTGCTAATGAGATTGAAAAAACGTACGGATCGAGTTTTCCATTTACGCGGTCAGTGACCGTCCTCACCGATGCCGATCTCGAAATTCGGACGGGGGAAATCGTCGGGATCGTCGGCGCGAACGGGTCGGGCAAATCCACGCTCATGAACATCCTCGTCGGTGTCCTCGAACAGGATTCCGGAACAGTCGAACGGACGGGAACCGTTGGCTGGTGTCCACAGGAACCACTGCTTTACGACCGCTTGACGGTCGGAGAGACGTTCCGACTGTTCGGTTCCGGATACGGAATGACCGCCGAAGAAATCGACGAGGCCAAACACCGCTTGGCGTCGAAACTCGATTTCGAGCAGTACCTTGACTACCGAATCGACCAACTCAGCGGTGGTAACCGGCAGAAAATCAATCTCAGTATCGCCCTGATGCACAACCCGGACGTCCTCATGCTGGACGAGCCCTACACTGGATTCGACTGGGAGACGTATCTCACGTTCTGGGATCTCGCAGAGGAACTCGCTGCTGACGGAACAGCTGTCACGATGATTTCACACCTGATCGAGGAACAAAGTCGTCTCGACCGCATCTACGAGGTTCGTGACGGACAAGTCTACGACGTGACTGATCAAGAAGCCGAGACTGATGCAACGGCCAGTGAACGGGGGGAAGCGACCGATGAATAGGGTTCGAACAGGGATTCGATCGAACGTCTCCACCTTCCTCAGAACCCCCCTGGATGTCGTCTTAGCACTCCTACTTCCGGTTGTCGTTATCGAAGGCTGGGGACAAGCGATGGCGGGGTTGCCAACTATGCCGACAGTTGAGGCGATTCCGATCGATCTGGGTCGCCTCCTCGGAGCGATATTCGGGATCGCTATCATCGCCGGCCTGATGGGACTCACCCAGATGATCAGTGCGCGTACAGCCGATCGTCGGCTCGTCCAGACGGGCTATCCACCTCGGACATTGCTTGCGACTCGATTAGCGACGCTCGGAGGGGTCACGGTCGTCGTGGCTGCCGTGAACTACGGCGTGCTTTGGCTGACAATTTCACCGGAAGCCCCTGTCCTGACGTTCGTATTCCTCGTCCTTGCTGGCCTCGTCTATGCGTTTCTCGGCGCACTCGTCGGTGCGCTCCTTCCACGACTGTTCGAAGGCTCGCTCGTCGTGGTGTTCCTCGCGATGATGGATGCGTTCCTCAGTGGCGACAGCCCGCTGGCTGCTGACATTCCTGAGTTCGTGGAATACTTCCCGCTCTATCATCCGAAGGAACTCCTTCAGGAGGCGATGTTCCAGGGCACATATACGACAGGTAATCTCGGCTTCGTTGCCGGATACCTGTTGGTCTTGCTCGTACTCGTCACCGTAGTGTTCGGAATGACGATGCGCACCAGTGGGGGGTGGTCCGCATGAACCGCACGACAACGGCGTTCTCAATCGGTATCAAAGAACAGGTGCGAAACTACGTCCTCGTCGCTCTGCTGGTCGTCTTACCGGTCTCGTTCATCACGTTGGCGTTCGCAGTCACCCAAAATGTCGAGATGCCGGTTCGAACGCTCGTCGACGGTGAGACGGTGACGGTGATGCGGGGAATGCCGGAGGTCCACGGCGTGATTATGACGCCGATTACGAGTGCTCTCATCGCCGGACTCGCCGGGTTGTTCCTGATGCGAGAAGCCAAAGACACGGACGGTCGTCTGGCAGTCGCGGGCTATCGTGCACGACAGGTAATCGCTGCCCGGTTTGGGGTTCTCGCAGCAATTACTCTCATCGTCACCGGTGTCTCAGTTGGTGTGATGCGCGTCGATTTCCAGCCCGAGTATCTCTGGTGGTTCGTCGCAGCGATGCTCGTCGTCTCGCTCACGTATGGCCTCATCGGGATGCTCGTCGGGGCCGTCTTCAACCGCCTAGCCGGGATGTGGCTAATGCTGATTCTCCCGATGCTCGATATCGGACTGTTTCAGGATCCGCTGTTCATTCAATCTGAACCTGATTGGTGGATGAAACTCTTTCCGGGCTATTGGCCAGTCCGTGTAATGGTCGATACCGGACTCACAACCGACGTAGATACGGCTCTCTCGTTGGTGTGGGCTACTGGATATCTTCTCCTCGTAGCCGTGCTCGCAATTGGTATATATTACAGAGTCACGCAGGCGAGTTGATCACAAGAGAGATCAGTCATAAATAGAACAAAACAGGTCACGGGATCGTTCTGAAATCAAAGGTATCGGTGAGGACGGTATTCTCTAATCCCCGAATCACTTGACCCCGATCAGTTCACCCTCTCACGGTGGCAATCAGTTGGAGAAGTCCTCATCAGTAGCATCTAATCGCTCACGGCGGCGTCTATACTCCTCCTCGTCAATTTCGCCCCTGGCATAGCGGTTCTGGAGCGTTTTTCTGGCTGAGTCGTCGGTAGCCGATCGAGGAGAATTTTGGTTTCCAAGCCAGTAGAGCCCCCCACCGAGAACGCCCAGCATTCCGAGTACACCACCAACAGCTGGTAGCCCTCCAACTCCTCCGTTGCGGCCACTCATCATTCCAGAACCACCTCGTCCCATCATTCCACCACCAGTATTCCCGCTTCTATCGCTGCTTGAGCCGTAGGCGACTGTACCCTGGTCAACAATCGTCTCACTCGATGGGACCTCACCATCCGGGATTGGACCCTCCTCTGCCGGTCCGCTAGGACTGCCAACCACTATCCGTCCGACCATCCCAATCGACTTGTGCGGGATGCAGTAGTAATCATACGTCCCTGGCGTTTCGAACGTATATTCGAAGCTCCCGTCTGAGATCGTCCCACTATCGAAGGCGGAAGCGCCCTCCGGAATACGATCTGCGTACGCCGTAGCGGAATGTGCCCCCGCTGCGAGTTCAAATTGAACGGTTGTCCCGGGATCAACACGTAGGCCGATTGGGTCGAAATAATTGTTTCCCATCTCCACGATGGGCGTCTCCTGTGCGTTCGCTGACTGAGCAAAGCCGGTGCCGGCGACCGCGCTGGCACCGACAATGCCTAAGAATTGACGTCGGCTGTGATGTGTCATGTGGTCTGTATCATTCGTCAGGGGGTAGCTACGCGCGATACTGGTACGAAGACTTCGGACGTGACTCACTCCGAACTTGTCGCTTGTTCCCATTACTACTCATAACCATATGCTGAATCGAGCACACCATTTCGATGTAACGGAACGATGCTGCCGAACGGTTGGTTTCGATACCCTCGAGTCGATCCGCAGGTGTTCAAACGGGTGAAACGCGGTTTGGGTAGTGGTCACTCTGATTGTTCGAGCTTTTCTCGTCGGGCTTCGAACTCTTCGTCCGTGAGATCGCCACGAGCGTACGCCAGACGGAGCTCTTCCATCGCGGGATTATGAGACGTCTGTGTCTCGCTCATCTGCCGAAAGATAAGATATCCACCGCCCAGAAGCGCAAGGAGGAAGATGAGCGGGACGAGCATACCGATGAAGGGCCACCAACCACCTGTGGTACCGTACTGGCCCATCATTCCTCCGTATCCCATCATCCCTCCGAACCCCATACCCATTGTGAGCAAGGGAAGGAGGATGAACGCTCCGAGGACGATGAGCAGTATCGTCGTCGTATCCAGTTGATCCGATGATGCCATCAGAGATCAGGCCTCCGATACGGGTTCAAACTCGTCTGTTACGGCTGCCAGTACGCGGTCGAATCGTTCGCTGACCTCGGTCGCGATGGAGTCAAGTGCATCGTTGTCAGCAATCCCGACTAGCTGTTCCGGATCGACCGCACTCACCACGATGACGCCGTCATCAGTCTCATAGACGATGACGTTACAGGGCAAGAGCGCACCGAGTTCAGTTTCTGCACTCAACCCTTCGTATGCCAGCGGGGGATTGCACGCACCGAGGATGCGATACTGGCGGAACTCCTCGCCGAGTTTCTCCTTGAGCGTCGCCTGAATGTCGATGTCACAGAGAACACCGAATCCCTCGTTTTTGAGCGCGGCATTTGTTGCGTCGACGATATCGTCGAACTCTCCATCAATCTTGGTTTGTATTGTGTATTTCATGTAATACTGTATTCTTTTTACGGACTTAAGGGTTCGGTCCCGTCGCCCCAACTGGCAGACGAGAATTTTTCTCGACGATGCTCCTTCTATTTCGGTCATGGGCACTACTCGAGTTGCTTTCGTCGACGGTCGAACTCTTCATCGGAGAGTTCACCGCGAGCGTAACGCTCACGGAGAATCGCAAGCGGCCGACTATCACTCCTCTCAGAATCTCTGTTGAGGAGTGAGTAGACGAGATAGAGCGGGACGACGATCAGGAGCCCCATCCAAAGGAAGCTCCAGAGGCCCATTCCACCGCTGAAGACCCCCCAACCGCCGCTACCCATCATACCGCCGCCGTAGCCTCCACCACCGTGAGCTGCTGCGGTGCCCGTAACTGCAATCAACAGCGGAAGTGTAAGCATTGCGATTCGACGAATCGTCCGCCCGAGAGTGTTGGTGTAGTGTGTCATTGTGATCGGTGAGTCAGTAAGTCGAATATCGATCGTTTCAGACGAGGACCCGAACAGGGATCGTTAGCAGCCGTACCCCTGTCCGTTCATCCCCGTAGCGGTGTGATTGTCATCCGCCATATCCTGGGCCATCTCGTCGACGGTCACGCCCATGTGCGCTTCCATCTCGTCAACGGCATTCGGGCCCATGTAGTCGGTCATGTGACCTTCCATCCAGGCCGCCCAGTCTGCTGCACTACCACCGGCTGGCGTCCCTTCAGCTGCCGTCTCGTTCCCCTGGATCGGTTCGTCACCGTGTGCGCTAACTACCGGGGCGGCAAACGCGAGTCCGACAATCGCGAGCGCCACGAGCAGCCATCGTCCGAGGTTTCGGTTGGTCATTGTCTTTCGCCTCACGTAGTCATACGGTGGGTTCGGAGTTATCTTCGTGGGAGTGAACTCAAACAGGAGAGCGTTCAAGAACGTCTATAACGCCATCTAAACGTTTTCTACTGACGGGATCGTTCATACCTGCCGAATTCGAGGGGATCAGAGGAATGGTGAGAGCAAAGGGGATCCGTCGAGACTGTTCACCTCATTGCGGCGATCCAGACAATAACCACGGTTCAGGCGGCGAGGGAGGCTCGGGTATTGCTAACCACGAACGAGATGGGTCAGTTCCCTCGGAACTGGTGATACTGCCTCGTGAGTGCCTGACGATGGTAGAGGATTCCAATCGTCACGAGAAACAGAACGGTCGCAATCTCGTAGCCATACGCACCAAGCAATAGCATCGTTGAAGAACCACTTAGTCCGCCTGCAAGTAGAACAGCAAACAACGGACTAACGCAGGCAGGACACGCTACAATCCCGACAATTCCTCCGACCGCCGACTGCGAGAAATCAAGCAACGCATCATAGACGAGATACGCCAGCGCGAACAGGCCAACCGCTTGGTAAGGAATGAGCGAGACCGTGATCAGGTCACCTGTATAGATGAAGACCGGACTCCACCCCAAAGATCGACCCCACATTATTCCGAAGCCGTTTGGTCCAGTGAGCTGTCCGAAATGAGAGGTGCTCGGTCCAAGTAATCCTGAAAAATAAAACATCACGATGAGGTATAGAGCAACGACAAGTGCGGCACCAAGACGATACACGCGACGTGTCGTCTCAGGTCGGGTGTGCCAGATCGCCCAGAGTGAGGCGGTGAACCAAATGAACGGAAGGACGAAATGGGTCCACCGACTCCCCATATCTCCTGTGAAAAATGCATACACCAGCCCGGCAATCAACTGTGCGGCGAGGAGGAGATTCAGCCACGTACTTGACTTGAGAAGTCGGCTCACATGATCGCTTTCGAGTGTTGCTTGTGGCATGATGGGGTAGTGTGTGTATGAAGTTCTAGGTTTGTTGGTTCTGTAGATCATCACTCGGATACACGCGATAGGTCCGACCCTGTCGTTCCCGATACAGCAGCCCGCGCTCCTCGAGTGAACTCACAGTCTGGCTCACTTTACTCTTCGAGAACTCAGATCGATCCCGAAGTTCGATCTGCGTTATTCCGGGGGAGTTCAAGACGGGTTCGAGAACGCGTCGTTCATCATCCGGTAAGAGATCGAGAACGCGTGCTTGTGGGTCCGATTCAGGATTGATAGACGTCGCCGGCGAGGCTTCATCGTCCATCGACGTAGCCGTTGCCGATATCTGTACGGAATCGACAGGCGTCGTTGTGTCAGCCACTTCTGGATCGGTGAGTTCTCCCCGGACCACGTAATAGACGCTACCGATAACGCCAGCGACCAGCAGGGTTCCAACCACGTACCAGAGGGGGTCTGTGCCGTGCATCGTCCCCATAGATGAACCCATCATCGACCCCATCGATTGCTCGATAGCCCGACGCTGTTGATAGGCTCGCCAACTGAGTACCCCGCCGGCCAGGAGAACGAACCCGACAAGTACACCGACGACAGTATCTGCTCGACGGCGATTCATATGACGGCCCCGAGTTGCGAGATTTGACTATTCATACCGTTTATTTGGGTACAGTAGTTGTGACAATTGCGGATTGAAACTGTGATGATGAACCCCTTCACAGCGGATGGGTCACAGTGCGATCATCAGTGGTCATGGTCATGATCGTGGCTCGATATCTGCGGGCTTTGATCAGCAAATTCCGTGGGTTCTTCTTCGAACGTACGCTTGCATTTCTTTGAGCAAAAATAGTACGTCGTCCCATCATGGGATGCACTCGGGGCCTCATCGTCGGTTCGCATCCCACACACTGGATCACGATACTGACCCGGTGCGCCGAGTCCGCGCCGGTAAACGTAGAGGAGGAATCCAGAGAGTGCGAAGGCGATAATATTGAGGTAGAACGTGTAGTTGAGCTGGAAGTACGTCTGTTCGGTCGCCGTCTCGCCACCGGCCAGATCTGGGACGATGTCGAGGGCGTCGAACAGCAACTCCATGAGGAAGCCGGTGAACGCCATCGTGACGAAGAAGACGCCGAGGATGTACAGCATGATCTTCCAGCCGTAGTACTTCCGGTAGACGTTCAACACGGGCACGGTGATGAGATCGGCATAGACGAATGCGATGATCCCGGCGAAGCTGACGCCACCGCCCCACAGCGCGACGGCGAACGGGACGTTCCCCATACTGCCGACGAAACTGAGCACGGCGATGATGACGCCCATGACGGCGTTCTCGGCAGTCACGAACAGGCCGTCGCCCTGAATGAACAGCGTGTTCCACACCCACTGCGGGACGAAGACGATGACGAACCCAGAAATAAGGAAGCCGGCGACGATGTCTTTCCAGATCATCGACCACTCCTTGCGGTACTGATTCCCGACCTTGTACCAGCCACCCCACGACAGCAACTCGTCACGCCACCCGCCGCGACTCGACGTCTCCTGGCGGTAGGTCTCCATACAGCCCTCCGAGCAGAATTTGAGCGTCTCACCGCCGTCAGTCGTGAGCGTGTACTCGTCTTTGCCTTCCATCCCGCAGGTCGGGTCTTCGGTGAGGCCCGCCTCACGGTCGCGCTCGTTGAGCGTGTCCCGAACCTCATCGAAGAGGTTCTCGGGAAGCGTGAGGTGAACGATACCCGCCATAACAACGATGAGGATGAGGCCGCCGAGCAACTCCGCGAGAAGGAATTCCCACCCGAGCAGGATCAGGATCATCAACCCGAGTTCGACGATGAGGTTGGTCGACGCGAACATGAACGCGAGGAAGTTCACCGCGTGCGCCCCCTTCTTGAACAGCCCCTTCCCGATGGCGACGGCGCCGAAACTACAGCCACTGCTTGCTGCTCCGAACACAGTCGCCTTGGTAAGTCCAGTTAGATCGCCCTCACCTAGCACCTGTGCCATCCGCTCCTTCGAGACGTAGACCTGGACCAGACTCGTAATCGTGAGGCCCATGATGATCGCCCACGCCGCCGTCCAGAGAAATCCGACACCGATACGGAGGGATTCAAGAACTCCGTCGATTATCGTCGCCTGCATAGGTGTATCATTGTAGGGATCATCTATTGCGGTTTTGATTAGAATATGCTGCCTATGAGGGTATCAGTACTATGGTATCGTAACCGTCGGCCATAGATGATCTATTGTGAAGAGGGAAAAACCTTGCAAACCTCCACAAGCTCCGCGGACTCCGACTTCAGATTCAAAAGGGGAATCTGATTAAATCACGCCGACGTATTAGAGGCTAATGGGACCAGTAGAGACCGATGATATCCCAAATGAGGGGAACATCACCTGGAAGAACAGCGTTCGCCGGCCTGCTCGGTTGTCCAGTACGGTAACTGTCACATCCACTTCCTAATTTACGATGGCTGTCGATCTGGCAATCCATGATGCACTCGTTCTCACAGCCGACGAGCGGAACCGCCTGTACGAGCGCGGCACAGTATGCATCACCGATGGCTGTATCGAAGAAGTCCGACCGTCACGTGCAGGAGACGGAGAATTAGAAGCGTCCACCGTTATCGACGGGAACGGGAAACTGGTGATGCCGGGGTTGGTGAACGCCCACACGCACCTGGAGATGACACCGCTCATCGGTGCGTTTAGCGAACTCGATCTGACGGAGATGCTCGGGAGTGGGACGGCCTTGTTTAACAGACTAGGGAACGGCGAATTCGAGTACCTCGTCGAGGCAGGCGTCGAGCTCGCAGCGCTCAATTTCCTCCTGGGCGGTGTCACGACCGTGAACTCGATGGACGCACGGCCTGCCGCAGGTGCAGAGGCGTTCGGGGAAGCAGGGCTCCGCGGATTTTTCGGCCCGGCGATCTCGGACCTCTTCTGGGACCAACCAGTCGATCAGCAGTTCTCCCGTGCTCGCGAGTTCGTCGAAACGTACCACGACACGTACGAGGGCCGAATCAGGGCGACGATCTGCCCGCACGACGACTGGTCGTGTACCAGGCAGCTGTGGGAACGGACCGCGTCCCTCGCCGCAGAGTACCCGGACCTGCTCGTCCACACGCACTTGCTCGAACTCGAGGAGAGTAACACGATGGCACGAGCGAACGGTGGCGAGGACTCGGTGGGATTGCTCGACGACGTTGGACTCCTGGACGACCGACTGGTCGCTGCTCACTTCCGCCTCGCCGACGAAGAGGACATCCAGCGAACCGCCGAGGCGGACGCGGCTGTTGCGCACTGCCCGTCCGTCTTCTGTTACTGGAATCCGAACGGGGAGACGCAGTGGACGCCCGTTCCCGAGCTTCGAGCCGCCGGCGTCGACGTCGGAGTAGGGATTGACGACCACTACTGGCACGACTCGTACAGCATGTTCGGTGAAGCGCGGCAAGCTCGGCTGGCGGCAAATCTCAAGCGTTCAGCTGGGCAGTTCGACTCGATGGAACTGATACGAATGCTCACTATCGAGGGCGCACGCGCGCTGGGGATGGACGACGAGATCGGCAGTATCGAAGCGGGAAAGCGCGCGGATATTATCCTCCTCGACGTCGACAAACCGAAGTTCACGCCACTGACCAACGTTCCCGCACACGTCGTGAACAACGCGGTCCCGGCCGACGTAGAGACAGTGATCGTCGACGGCGACATCGTTCTTCGGGACGGCGCACCCGAGACGATGGATTCGGACGACGTGCGACAGCGAGCAAACCAGGCTGTCGAACGCTTCGTGGACGAGACTGGCTGGGAGCTACACGTAGGTGGCAGTGAACCTCCCACCAGCATCGAGACAGTACGGGACCTCCCAAAGCGTGGCCCTGCGCGACTCCTGACCCGCCTCGCGATTCAATCTGTGCGTGATCGATTCCCATTCTAAGCGGGTGGCAAAGAACAGTCCACACACCCTTCAGCGCGATAGACGGAGCAGCCGGTCTTGCAGTACACTCTTCAAGGAGACGCCGGCTATGTACAGCTATGCCCGGTAAACGGAGTGATTCCCCACTCGGTCGGGTGATTGGTCTCGGTGTCGCCGGCCTCGCTGTAGTGTTGCTGGTGTTGGATCAGACCACCGACCTGCCGGTTCCCTACGGATATGATGGAAGTGGCTTTAGCTTCCTAATCGGGGGTGTAGTGGCACTTCTGGTCGTTATTGTCCTGGGGTGGCAGTATCGTGATGTCCTGTTTGGGTAATTCGCTCGGGAAGCAACTCGCTTTTGCGCAATCAGTCGCGGGACTCGTACAGCTGTTGTCTCAGTTAGTTTTGAGTCGCTTCGCGATCGTCGCAATCTGATCCAGGAAAAATCCGAGATCGGCGTTCTCTTGGCTGGTGACTATCGGCGTCTCTCGAACGTATAGGTCCTCTTGAACGATTTGAAGCAGAAAATCGGCGACATCAGCCCGTGAAATCGGCCGAGCACTGGCATCAATATCGACACCGTGGACGTATTCTCCGGTTCGCGGTGTGTCCGTCAATCCACCGGGCCGTACGATCGTCCAGTCGAGGTCGCTTTGCATGACCAGTTCTTCTTGCCGGGCCTTGTCTGCCATCAGATCGTGGAGAGCGGTTGCGTTTGCAATTCGGACATACCACGGAACGGTTTCAGAGCTCGAACCGAGACCCATCGACGTTAACACGAGTAATCGGCTGACTGGCCGGTCATCCATCGCCTCGATGATGTTTCGAGTTCCCCGCGACACGACATCCGGTGGGTTGTTCGGCGTTCGTCCAAGGAGACAAACCACGGCGTCTGTATTCTCGACTGTTTCAGAGACTGCCCCTGGATCCAAGACATTTCCCTCGATAGCTGTGATCTGCTCACCTGGCGGGAGTTTAGCCTGGGATCGGGTGAGGGCCCGAACGTCATAATCGGCGGCCAGGGCCTGCGTTATCAAACGTCGTCCTGTCCCACCAGTCGCCCCGAACACAGCGAGTTTCATGAGAGTGAACCGGTAAAGCGGTTGTACAACTCAGCAAACAGGTAGGTGAATACACCTGTAATGACCACTGCTTCAAGGATTCCAGCGATAGTCCCAGCAGGTGTCGGCGTGAAGAACAAATGCCACTGCTCCATCATCTCGACCCCACCTTCGTAGATTCCGATCGCCCCGAAGAGGCCGAGTAAAAGCATAATCACAGCTGCGACAGTAGCTGCTGCCGCAGCAAATGGAAGCGGATCGAGACGCGGTGATTCCTGACTGGATTCCGGGATCTGACGAACGCCGGTTTGCTCGGGTGGAGTGCTCATATGAGATACTACGAGCGGGTAATTCACTGAGTTTGTGGATACGATTCGAAACCGGCTACATCAAACTGCTACCCGCCAAAATATGATGACAAAAAAGCACCACGGCACGGGGTTTGACCCATTACTGAACCCTTCTCTTAGCACGATCCAGCCCGATGAGTCAGCGTGACAGCGCGAAGGCTCCCAGAATGAGATTGGATTCGAACGCAGAACTGTTGCAAAGATGGGATGTCGAAAGTATTCCCGAGGTAGCCCACAAGAAGGTAAGACACAATCGCATTGAATAGGGAACTCGTATTGAGAACTGGAGACGCATTTCACGGAGGGAAAATATGTCTGACAAAACAGACGATACACGACTCATTACGATTGTTCTCATTATCATCGGTGCGTTCGTCCTCTTCCCGATGTTCTTCATGGGCTTCGGGATGATGGGAGTTGGCCCGATGATGGGTGGCACATGGGCGGCCATATGTGGGGAGACGGGACCATACCAACTTGGATGTTTATCGCCGGTATCATCATGCAGCTCCTTTTTTTAGCTGCCCTCGTCGGCGGTGCCTACCTCCTCTACCAGGCAATTACGGGAAGTGAGAGCGACTCAGACGACGTCACCGGTAGTAGCCAAATAAACGAACGACGGAACGAGAGTCCGGTACTTATACGCCGAACGTCGCGCGCAGCATGTCCCGCGTGCCCGGGCCGAGCCCGACCGCGAGCACCGTGATCAACAGCAGCAGCGTGTACCGCGGCGACTCCTCGTACATTTCCCCGTTGAACACCCAGACGACGAACGTCGCGGCCGCGAGCTTCACCAACAGAAACGGCCACGCGTCGCCGGTGACGGAGACGATTGACGCCGGCAGCAGCCGCCCGGTCCAGTCGACGATCAGCGCGTTGACGACGTGTTTCGGCACGAGGTTCGCGGTGCCGGTCAGGGCGGGCATCCAGTTGAGCCCGATCACGTTCGCGACGCCGTCGATCGCGTGCCCCCAGATGATCACGATCCCCGCCGCGCCGGTCCCCTGTCGGATCGTCGGAATCTGCCGGGTCGCCAGCGCCCACGTGCCCGCGGTCGCGGCCGTCGCGATGACGAGCGTGGGAACGAGCACCTGCGGATAGAAGGTGACGTAACCGGTCGTGGCCGCGAGATAGGACAGATACCCGACCGCGAGCGCGAGCCCCGCGGCGCCCGACGCGAACAGCGGCCGCGCGTAGTCGTCGACGACGCCACGGCGTTCGAGCCCGAACGCGGCGAGCACGCACGCGAGCGTGAACAGGAACACCGTGAAGTAGATGAACGGGCTGATCAGCACCGCACTCGCCGGGAACGCGATCAGCGGTTCGACGCCGGCCGCGGTCGCGGCGACGCCCGCGTCCTCGACCGTCCGCATCGCCCCGCCGAACAGCATGAACGGGAACAGCGCGTAGAAGAAGCGGAGCTCCGTGGCGATGTCGAGCCGGCGGAGGAGGAAGACGACGCCGATCAGCATCGCCAGCAGGATCACCACGTAGCTCACCGTCGAGAAGGTGGTGTACCCCGGGGCGGCAACGACCTCCCCGGCGCCCCGAGCCGCCTGACACGCCGCGGTGCTGCCAAGCAGCTCCGTCCCGCCGGCGTCGCGGACCGCGCACTGCGCGCCCTCGCCGTCCGCGACCACCGGCCCCCAGAAGTAGCGCCAGAGGAACTGGTCGTAGACGACGCGCGGGAAGACGACCGATCCGACCGCCAACAACGCCGTGACGCCGCCGACGACCGCCGCCCACGCGCGCTCCGGCGACGGGTCGAACCCGTCCGCCACACCTGTGCTCATGGTCACCGTTCGGGGAGGTCCCGAGTTGAGCGTTCCGGTCCCGTAGCGCGGGCGGCGGCGCCACGCGCTCCGCTACAGCGGCGGCCCGGGCTGCTCGTAGTCGGTGCCGAGAATCACCATCGTCTGCGAGCGCGAGAACCCCTCGGTCTCCGCGATCCGCTCGAACATCAGCTCCCGGAGCCGGTCCGTGTCGGCCGCGACGACGCGGAGGATGATGTCCCACTCGCCGGTGGTGAGGTGGATCTCGCGCACGCCGTCGATGCCGCGGAGGCGTTCGAGCGCGTCCTCGAACCGGACGACCCGTTCGTCACCACCTATAGAAATGTAGTGGAAGAGGCGGGACACTCCTGTCCGACTGCCTCGAACGCCTATCGGATCGTCCGGTTCGGGCTCGACGCCCTGTATCCCGACGACTTTCCAGTTCGGAGCGAAACCGAGGTGCAGGCGGCCGGCCCGCAGGACGATGCTGCGTACGGCGTGATGAGCCGCATCATCTCGTACGTGACTGCGCGACCGACGATGACGGATTCAACGGGCTCGCCGGCGGCTACGGCGGCCGCCGCGACCTCCTCGTCTTCGACGCATTCGACCCGGACACGGCGGAGCTGACGTTCCGATTCCGGCGAACCGACACGGACGAGACCGTCGAAGTGGCCTACCACGTCAGCGACGTTCCTGGCGGTGACCCGCGATCGGGAACCTCCAGGGGATTCTCGACGGATCGGCAAGCGACCAGCAACGGGAGGCCTTCGCTGACGCCTGGCACCGCCGCGTGCAAGTCGTTCTCAGCGACGACTCGGTGTTCACCGTCGACGCGGTGTGAACGCGGCGGTGTATCCTTCGTACTCGAAATACGAGTTACCGGGGTATACTGTCGATCTCGTTGAGCGCCTCGGTGGCGACATCCCCCAGTTCGCCGGCCTCGATATGCGAGTACCGCTCACGGACCATTTCCTCCGAATTATCGAGATACCGGGCGGCGACAGTATATCCGAATGCTCGAACGAGAACTTCACCCATCCCACGCCGACCACCGTGCGGAGCAAGATAATCGTGTTTCGGATGGTCGATGTCGATCTCTGCAGCCTCTGAGAGTCGTTGGAGAATCGACCGTGCGCCATCCGTCGTGATCGACGGCGGCCGAATATCCTCCTCAAGCGCCAGGAGGAGGTCGCGAGCGTACTCCTCACGGCGTTCGGCGATTGCCTCCGGATGTTCCCCTCGTTCGGATAGCTCTTCCCGGACGAGCCCTGCGAGCGTCCGTTGGTCGAACGTTGGAAACACCGGCCACCGCTCCGTCGGTGGGTCCATCAGCTGGCGGTAGCTCCGGAGCGGCGAGATCACCGGGTCGGGAAGACTGGCGGCGTCCCACTGCTGTTTCTTCCGGTAGACGTCCATACTCCCGTCGTCAAGGGAGATGTCCTCCCAGCGAACACCGCGTCGGCGCGGGTCATTCGGGTCCCGGAGGAGTTCGCCGACGCGGACGGCGGTGTACGCGAGGACGAACACCAGCGCCCGGTCACGAGCCGCCTTCAGCGCCGCGTAGCGTCCTCGCTGCTTGTCGAGGGGGTCAGTATCCTCCGGAAGTATCGTGTACGCCTCGACGGCGTCGCGGGCCCGTTCGTCGACGTGGCGGGTGAGGGCGTGGCGCTGTTCAGACGTCCAGGCCTGCTGGTCGCCGGGCTTGCGGCCGTCGTCCTCCGGCAGCGGCGCCATCGCACTGGCCCGCTGCGCGTAGTGGGCCTCAAGATATCCCTCGTTGACACACCACCCACACCACGCAGAGATATAGCGGTAATAGGTTTGTACCGTGTTCTGCTTGAGTCCCCGATCTCCCCCGAGATGCCGAGCGTACTCCCGGAACACGCGTTCGTCGAGATCGTCAAAGGTGGGCTCCCGGTCGACGTCGTCGGGGACGATCCCGGTCCAGTCGTCGTCGCCGCGGTCGCCGGCGGCCCACTCGGCGAACCGCTCGAGCTCGCGGGCTGCGTTTCGTCGATAGTTCCCACCGTCGCCACCGCGACCCTTCCCCTTGTCCTGGAGATACCGTTCGAAGGAGCTCGCGAGTGACCGATCGGCGCGTTCTCGGGGTGTCATGGTTCCTCGTTCGCGTACTGGTAGGTCGGACGGACGTCCTCAAGGAGCTCTTCGACGATTTCCCAGAGAATCAGGGAGGGAGTCTCGTGTTCGAAGGTGATCCCCCAGCGGTCCTCCGTATCGGCGACTGAGTACTGGAAATGCGTCCGTCCCAGATCGGGATGGTCTTCGTCCTGGTGCCAGCCGGCGTGAAAGCCCGTGTTCGGATCGGTGTAATTGATACGGAACCAATCATGTGGCTCCTGCCGGTACCACTTGATGGACAGTTCCGGCGACTCAGGCCCTGTCGAAGGGTCGAGACGGGCTGGATCAAACCGTGCCCGCAGCTGTTTGGCCTCGATATCATCAGGAACGAACTCGACTGTCGTGATCTGTGGCACACGGTCGAGGACGTCCCGCTTTAGCTGGGCGTAGAAGTTTGCGTTCGGGTCACCACCGGGATGCGGGACCGACATCCGTCAGCTACTGGCCTCGGCAGGCTCTGTTGTCGGAGCGAGGAAGTCCCATTCTCGGATGGCGAACCCAACGATCTGGATACGCCGCTGAAGATGCTCCCACTCACGGGCAATCTCACGGCGACTATCTTCCTCCTCAGCGTCAAGGGACTCGTCAGCGAGCGTCCCGCGAAGCTGGTTCGGTGACTCAACGCCGAATTCGTCCTCCCAGTCGCGAATCTGGGTCTTCATATCGGCGAGACGGTCCGTGAGCTCCTCGACAGTGTGGCCGCTGTCTCGAAGACGCATCGCCTCCTGCATCGCTTGGCGGCGATAATCAGGGTAATACGTCGTGTGAGTACCGCTTTCGTCACGATGGAGGATGCCATCGTCGACGAGCCGTTCGAGGACGCGCTTAGTTGGTTCGTGTGACCAGCCCGCTTCGGAAGCGATCCAGTTGGCTGTCCGCGGCTCCGACAGCTGCCGAGCAACCATCCGCACGCGGTCTTCACCCGTGGTCTGGCGTTCCATCAGGCCCTCGGAGTTCGATTCGTCTTCGGTCATACAACACCCTTCGGACTGTGTCTTAATATAGATTGAGGTCATTAGTCCTATATCGAATGCGCTTCTTCGCCATCGCCTCGACCTCGGCTGAGGAGAGTCAGAGCAAACTCGGAGCCCGGTCTTGTCGGCTCTACCCCGGGGGAAGCGCCGTTGTGAGGGGGTTGCAGCATTCGTGCTTCACCGACGGCGGCGGGGCACTTCAAAGTGGTCGTGATTACCGGCGTAATCAGGACCACCAGTGACAGAAGTCTCATCTCCTATATTCCTGCGATAGAGGGGTTCTACTCACTAATAACCGAATATGAGTCAATAATAAATCGTATGCCGCTATACCAAAATCGCAACCGGCGGTTGCCGATTCATTGTCAAAGCTAAATCGGGAAATACTGGGGCTGAGTCGATTGTCCTTCCCACTCGTGTCATCTATTCCTGGCGAGATCACGCCACGGTTGTATTGACCACATTGGCGAGATCACACTTTCTGCCGCCCCCGCAACGCCGCGAGAGTGTAGTCTTCTTCGGCGAACTCAGGGAATCAACCGTCCAAGGGAGATAGCGGATGGCCTTTCTTGACATCTTCACGACTGATTACGGAGCTGGGAACTTGGCTGGGAGATCATCTGAACCCCGTCGATCACGGTACGAGTTCTATGCAGAGCGTCGGTACCTGATGTAGCTGAATGATTCTCGCCGTATCGAGGGAGAAGAATGGTCGACGGCCCGACCTTGTTCTGCCTAGCGTGCCGACGTCCGGCGAATTTTGCTTCACTCACCCACATACATCAGTTGTGGCAGTCCGTTATGAACGTCCATTGTGAACACTCATTATGAACGTACAGTATGATCACAAGGCGTGGTCTGTAATTGTTACAGTACGTAATGTGGCGTGTGTCTGACTAACTCTTATTATCGATGCGAATGATGGTGCGTACATGCTACCAATAACGGTCTATAACCAGAGTGGTGGCCAATCCAAATCCACGATCACCAGAGATCTCGCCGCCGCCTACGCCGAACTCGGTCTCAACGTCCTCATCGCGGATTTCGACGCCCAAAATGGAAGCGTCTCGAACTACCTTGGCGTCGACGAAGACAAACACAACCCCGACGCCGACGACCTTACGCTGCACCTTATCGACCAGGGCAAAGGGCCGTTCCGCGACCTCATCCGCACGGCCGACGACGGTATCGACGTTATTCCCTCACACAAACGCTTCAACCGCGTCGACCAACGCCTCGACCAACACGCCGACTACCTCGAAGCGTCCAAACCCCCCGAGTGGGAGTACCCCCGATACGAACGCTTTTTCCAAGTCCTCCAAGACAACGACATTCAGGACGAGTACGACGTCATGCTCGTCGACCCGAACGCGAAAGCCGACGAAGGCTACTATCTCGCCCTCTACGCCACCCGCAACATCCTCATCCCTGCCGAACCCACGCGCGGCGGCATCGAGAGCATCGCCGGCGTCGAAGACAGCGCCCGCAACTTCGCCGATGAGATGGATATCAATATCACACTAAGCGGTGTCGTTCCATCGAAAGTCGACGTCGGAAAGAAGATTCACAAAGAGTACCTCACCAAGATTCACGAGCAGTATCCGGCTCCAGTCTACTTCAAGAACCTCGGTGCGTTCGAGAAGGCTGAGGAGAACTACGAGACGGTGTTTTCTCAGCTGAAGGACGGCCGCATCCGTGACTACAACGCGGACATCATGCCTAAGTTCCGCACGCTCGCATCGTACATCTACCATCGCGCGGGCCAAGACCTTCCTAATGGGGGGTGGCCGCGAGAAGATCTATTCCACGGAAACGACATCTGGGGAGAAGTCGACCTCTCCCAGCTGACGACTGGCGGTCCCGACGCCGCTGAGGTGTCACAATGAGCTTCGAGTCAGGCGGCGATATGGAGAACCCGTTCGAGGACGCAGATGACGAAGGCGACGACACTCAAGCCGACGAATCAGTAGAGATGGACATAGAAGACACGCAGCCTGTCGAGGACGACGAATCGACCAACAACACCACTGGGCAGGCGTCGAGTACTACGAGGCGCGACGACTTACGTGGGGCCGGTAGCGGACAGGAATCCGAGACCAGAGTCGACTACATTAGCGACCTTGAGTCCGGCCGCAGGTACTCGAACGAGCGGCTCGCGAGAGCACTCATGCGGCCGGAGTATCACTCCGAATCGCCGCCAGTCCCCTACGCGACGTGGCGAGATGGAACGTCGACGGCACGCGACCGGACCACGCTCGAACTCAACCCGGACGTCGACAACCTTGTCCGGAAGGCCCAAACCGAGTTCGAGGACCGCTATGGCACGAATATCACAAAGGCCGATCTCCGTGAGTTCGCGATGGTGTACGGCCTCGCACACCTCGATGACATCTTCGAGATGGCTGAAGAATGGGGCATCCAGTATGACAACTGAACCGATGTGCTTCCGTATTCGGTTTCGAACTGTTCCTTGACGTCGTCAATATACAGACTTGTGAGCATACCCTTGCCAACACTGTAGACGAACGGTCCAGTCGTTCATGAAGTGAAACCTGAGTGGTGGAACTCAGCCAGATACGCTCTAACCAACTATCTAGTAAGGCTTTCAATTGTTACCGAATTATTGGTAACCACCAGATGTACGAGGTGCTCGACGACATGGCAGCCCAGGTCATCCTCGCCATCAAAAGTGGTGACTCCAGCCGGCGTTTCGCTCAGCACCTCCACAGACCGTACGAGACGGTGAGACAAGCCGTCAACCGTCTCGAAGACGCAGACCTACGTCCACTATGACGACGGCCTCTCTGTTGTCGACCAGCGCGTGAGAGAAGCCGCGCGCGAGCTGGTCGCGGCAAGCGCCGGCGTGAGTCCACCCTCCATCGAGGAGGCATACATCATCCCGCAGTTCGGTGACTGGCCGTTCGCGTTCACGCGGATCGACGCCATCTACGTCTGGATTCAGGGCGGCTACCAGGTCAGCCGCGAACCCGACGACTACCCGCTCTTCATCGCTGTTCGCGAGCAGGATGTCGACGCCTGGAAGACGTTCTTCGAATCGTTCGGGCTACCAACCACCTTCGAGCGCCAGCCCAGCGACGAGATCGATGGACCACTGCAGATCGTACTCGATCCACAGCCGTCACTCGAAATCGAGGACGTCGAAGGCTACCCGGTTATACCGCGCGAAGACACGATCGAGTACATGCGCGAGCACTACGCGCAGTTCCAGTCGGCGCTCGCGATGCTTGACCGCATGTACGACGACCTCGATCTCGGTGTCACTAGAGAGCGAGGATCTCAAGCATGGCTCTCGGAGTGATTTCGGGGCATCGGCTGTCTCTGTTGAGACAGTCACGGCACTCCAGCAGTATCTGTCTGATCAGATCGAACAGCTGCAGTGAAACAGCTTAGAGAGCCCGCGGATCAATATCAACGACGCTGGCAAAGGCAACGTTCTCCTGAACCTGCTCGATTTCGACGGTCGGCTCATCACCGGGTTGGCCACCAGGAACGATCACAACGTATCCACGGTCAACTTTCGCGATTCCATCACCCTGGTCGCCGATTGTCTCAATTGTCACGTCCCGAATTTCGCCCTCCTCAACCGGCGGCCCAGAAGATCCACGCTGTCGGTCAGATTGGGCACGATCTGCGGACGCGGGCTCGTGCTCGTCCTGCGCCGTCGTGGGTGAGTCGAAGACAGAGATCCGATACGTTTCGCCGAGGGAGACAGCGTCATGATTGAGCTCCCCGGACGGAACCTCGACAACGTATGTCCCGTCCCGTTCGTGAACAGTCGCGCTGAAAACAGAGCGAAGCGAGTCCGGAATTTCGACCATTCGATGGTCCAATACTCGGCTGGTAGAGAACTTAACTCCATGGAAACGGCACGAGACAGCGACCTCCTGTATTGACGGGTAGTGCGGTGAAGTCACCGTTCTACCGCGATTGAACGTGAGAAGATGTGTTCTTGTTCGTACGGCCACATGGGATCTGAAAACGTCACGTCGAAAGAGAATTAACCAACATCTCGACTCAAAAAACCGTAGTTGTTGGTTAATACTATGAGGTACGGTAATCGCAGCGAAGATATCGAAGGGTAACAGGATCGCTGACAGGGGGCAAAGAACCCTACGACAGCTTACGAATAGGCGTCGTTGAACTCACGTTCACGCCGCATCAGCTCCTCGACACCATGCTCGAGGATCCCGCGTCCCATTGCTGTCGGCCGATAGTACGTGTAAAAGCCCTGGCTGTCGGCGGTCCGTCGCTGGCGCTTGTCGACGAGGCCGACATCAACCAGTTCGTCGAGGTGGTAGTGGAAATTGTGGGATTCGACATCGACCGCGGCCTTGAGATCGGCAGCACTCAGTTCCTCGTTGGCGACGAGCGTTCGCAGGATGCGAAACCGCGTCGGGTGGCCGATCGCCTGTTGCATCGTGAGATACTCCTCGAGCGTCAGCCCGCTCTCTTCAGGGAGCGGCGGCTCCGGCTGGCGAACGTCCTCTGTTGGCTGGCGATCGGTTTCGGACATTGAGGGATGCCTCGGTTCGAGAGTTGGGACGCCACATACTTAGTCGTTCTCTACTAGAATATTCCTGAGAACACCGATATTTATATACTACTGTTCCGAATCGACGACTCGAATGCGGCAACGGATTATCGACAATCTCTCCCGGGCCACTGAAGATTCGGACGCCCTCACTCCAGCCCGGCGCGAACAGTTTCTCGTCTATCTGATGGGGCCGTACCGAACGTTCGACGTCGACGCGCTGCTACCGGCGGACGCGGATGTCGAAACCGACGCCCCATCGTTTGCGACGTGGGACGAGACCAGTGGCGAGTACGCCGAAGATGAGGTCTTGCGCCTCCTCCAGGAGACACGGGACTGTCTTCGCGACCGTGGCTTCAATTCCTTCCTCGCGATTGACGTCGGAATATCGCTCGATGAGATGGATGCTGCCACACAGAGTATTGCCTTCGCACAAGCTAGCAATGCAACGATTTTCATCGCCCCACAAGTCGGCGATAATCTCGGCGTCGGGATCGAGATCGGGAGCGTCCTCGAGGATTTACTGTCAACAGACGGGATGCAGGGGCCGGCGACTGACGCGACCCCACCAGAGCGCACGCGACGGGTGATGGTCGCGACCGAACCATCGGTTCGAAGCGCCATGCTCGGGGCAGTCCACGCGCGCTGGGACGCCAGCGTCCGGACGTTCACCGATGCCGCAGATTGCTGCCGACTGTGCGCGCAGTTCTGTACCCACATTCAGAACGAAGAGCTCTATGGCTCGCTTGAGCGTTTGGAATGATTCCGTCCAGTGCAGGCGGAACAGGCATCTATGAACTACACCGGCTAGGGAGCAGCACTTGACAAGAGAGATGAGCGGTCCCCGCTGATCGCCGATTCCTGAATCGAACGGAGGCTGCCGAGCCGATGTTGCCGCTCCTGTGTATATTTCGCGATGTCCTTCCATCAGAAGCCTCGAAAGACATAGACGTAGAGGAGGGTCTCCACTCAGGAAAAACAGTGTGTAGGGTCCGCAAGATCCGATGGCGGCATCACTGAACCCTCCAGAAAATCGGTGACGCGATCTCCTGGGCGGTCGCCTCTATCGATTTGTTGTGTGAGCAACCACCATGATCTGTAGACCCACCCCTATCGACTTGTTACTGTCACCGATGGATCTGAATCATCGATAACACCCTCACCCCTATCGATTTGTTCGAGGAACAACCTACTGATTGAGCTGTGCGTTCACGACGGTACGGAGTTCGTCATCGTGGACGTCGTCTAGCCGCGAATCTTCTCGGAGCGTTTCGATGATGGTTTCCGGATTCTCACCAAACGTGAACTCGAGGTAGCTGCCCGAGTGTGGCCCCTGACTCTTCCGTTCTGTCTCAACTAGCGAATACGTCGTGAGTTCCTTCATCTTGTTCACGTACGTTTCCTGGTGGTACTGATCCGAATCTAGGGTACCCGTCAAGTACTGATATACCCGGTATCCAATCGGGCTCTTCGCTGCACCAGTTCCGGCCTCACGGGCCACAGCTGCAGTTGCGAAAAGACAGAGCTTCTTCTGCGTACTAATTCCACGAGTTACCTCTAACACGCGGTTCTTCTCGACCTTATCTTGGGCCTCTCGAACGTGCTCCTCACGGACTTTATCTGCACCTGTTTTTTCTGCGATCGATCCCGCTGTTCGCATCAAGTCTATCGCCTTTCGGGCGTCCCCATTGGTTTGCGCGGCGAATGCTGCTGCGAGCGGGATGACGTCGTCACTGAGCGCATCCTCGTGGAAAGCGTCTTCTCGAGCCCAGAGGATTTCCCGGAGTTGGTTGGCGTCGTAGTCACTGAAGTGAACGTCTTCGGGGGTAAACGAACTGAGAGCGCGACTCCCCACACTCTCCATCATCTTCGTGTCATTAGTAATGGCGGTCACGGAGACCTGGGCGGTGATATCATCGGTGCTTCCAGCACGAGAGAGTTGATAGAGAAGACGGGAAAAGGCTGGCTCATCCTTATCGCGACGACCGACGAGCATGTCGAGTTCATCGAGAATGAACACGACTGTATCGTAGTGGTCGTTTATCAGACGATAGAGTTCGCGCCATTTTTTCTTGTTTGGAACCCCGTGTTCTGGGACATCGACAGTCGTTCCAATGTCGCTCGCCACCTTTCGCGCAAGTTCGTAGACGGCTGCACCGAGGGTTCCCACATTCTGGCAGTTCATCTGGATGACGCCGAACCGGATATCACGACTTTCGCAGAGTTCGACGATGTTCTGGCAGACAGCGTTGATGATGAGAGATTTCCCGGTCCCGGAGGGGCCATAGAGGAGAAGGTTCGGCGGCCGCTCGTTACTAATTGCGACGCGAAGGTGCTGAGTGATATCGGTGAGCTGGGTGTCACGACCGACGATGCGTTCTTCATCGACGATTTCGTTCGGTTCAAGGAGATAACGGTTCTTGATGAGACTCGCGGCTTCTTCCTGCTCGAGAATGAGATCTTTGATAGAACCCGTGGACTCGGGGGTTTCCTCGGGACCACGATCCGTTGGCATACCGGACCTCACTCTACCACGATACTAAAAGATTCCCCTGTCGATTTCTTTTCTACCGGTACGACGGTCAGATCCGGTGTATTAGAGGGTTACACCGGAGTATCCCACAACCTCCGACGATTTGTTAGGAGCTCTTCGCCTCAACCAATCCAATAGGACTCTCTAACACCCTCTCACCTCTATCGATTTGTTCTAACCACAAAGGAGGGGTGGGGGTGAGAGAAATCCCGAACGGACTAACGCTCCATCTACGTCACGATTAGCACGGAATCGAGAGCTGCTTTCACCTTCTCTTTCTCTTCTTTCTAGTTATAGTTACTAGCTAGCTAGTAGAACGCACCTCTATCGACTTGTTCTCACGACATGCCTGCCCTTCATTTCCCTCCTGATTTAGTATATGAATATGGATTGAGAAATCAGGAGATAAAGAGCGGGTTTGGACATCTTATAGGTACCATGGCGGGACGTCTTGTCATTCCCTCTGTTCCCCGGCAAACTACTCTACACTCTCCCCTATCGATTTGTCTAATACCCATCCCATCTACCGAATACAGTAAGAATCGAGCTAATAAAGACCGATCCGGTCGAAGGACCTCATCCTGATGTGCCATCTTCTCGTGAGTTTCTCGTGATCAACTCTCCCCTCCCCACCCTTACTCGCCAGAACAAATCGATAGGGGTGGGTGTGTGGTCCTGTCGACACGGTCGCGATAGATGCAGCTGATCACGTATAGAGCCGACTCCGTGCTCAATTTCGGAATCTTCTCTCTATTGGTTCGATACTGGTCTTCCGTGGATGACTTCCCGCTGAACAAATCGATAGAGGTGACCCTCCGCATGCAGGTGGTTTCGTTGAACAAGTCGATAGGGGTGCGTCTCCCTAGCTACTCGATCGGGTTCAGAGATCTCGATATCTGGTCCCCTGTATTAGCAATGCTACCGTACACAGCCAGTCGATTCAGTCAATTCGCTTCAAACCGATGCGTATTTGAGCGAAACGCTTTTTATGCATTATTCGAATGCTGTGGTAATGAGTACTTCCGACCACACACCAGGCGACCTGGAGTCCGTTCGAGAGCGGCTCAACGTCGTCACCCAGGAGACGCGATTCGTGCTCCTCCAGGACATCCTGGGGCATCCGGCGGAACTGCCGACGCTGAAGGAACTCGACTACGTCAACCCGAGCAAGAGCCAGACCACGATTCGTCAGCACCTCCAGCAGCTCGTTGACGCCGGCATCGTCGAGGAAGTGCTCCTACCCGAGGACCGTCGGCAGAACGACCTACCGTACAAGTTCTACGGGATCAGCGAGAGTGGTCGGCAGTTCCTCGCAGAGCACAAGCTCCTCCGGGCACAAGACACGCTCCGAGAGATCTACGACCGAGTGGAGAAGACCGACGACATCAAACGATACGAGACTGCTCCGCGACCAGAGCGCTAACAGCTTCCGTCTTTCACTTCGCAGATGGGGTGTCCTCCGAACAACTGGCCATCCGACTGAGGTACTATTCGTCTACTCGTCCGGATTCACTGGGGATCTGTACTTTGACTTGACGCGATCGCCTTCCCGCCACTGCCAGTAGTAGTAGCGGTTGTCGTTGATCTCCTTGATCGTGATCGTCGCTTTCGAGGGGACGTCATCGGGAAGATCGTCGGGGCGCTCGTCGATCTCGTCTTCCTCGTCCGCTTCGGCAAGGCGGGCCTCGCGCTCGCGATACTCGGCGAGGTCCTCGGCATAGCGGGCAACGTCTCGGAGCAGCTCGGGTGAATACTCGTTGAGTGTGTCGATGATGTCGGTGGGGAGGTCCGCTGGGGGCGTCGGTGGCTCGTAGGACATGGGCCGATCTCTGTTAACCAACACAAACGCAAGGAGCATAGTTTTGTTGGTTAAATCCGTAACCAACCGCTCACAACGGTCTTACAGCAGCTGTAACACTACTCAAAACTCTCTATCAATGAGTTTCGTCTGATGTTACAGCCCTCCGAGGATCCTCGAACGCTGGGCGATCCTACGAGTTCGAGGGGAGTCGACCATCAGGTCGTGGGACCTGCCCCTGTTTGATCTCGTGATCGACTCGCCGGAGGTGTTTACAGCCGCCCTCGGGCGTTCGTTTCCGCCAATCTGGGCAGGTACACGACTCGCTGATCACATCCACTTCGTATCGATTCCCCGATGCTGATTGGACCTCGTACCGGCCACCTTTTTCGAGCAGCGAGACGGCCATCTCTTCGTCGACGGCGCGTCTGGTTCGCGGCTCGAGGCCGTCGGTCTGGGTCGAGTGCTCCGTGACGACCATCCGGTCGCGAACGTCGCCCGTTCGGCCACCGTCCGGAGCGACGGCTTCCGCAGGGCCACTGAGCCGCTCGTGGAGCACTTCCTCCACCGGATGGCCTTCCGGCCACAGGTACTGGACTTCCCGACGCTCGCGATGGTTGTAGGAGCCACAGGCGGCAGCACTCCCGCTCCAGACACGCCACGCCCCGAGGGCGGCCATCACGTCGACGATGATCTGCGGAACGGTCTCGTACTCGTCGGGGTAGAAGATTCGAAAGCGGGTACACTCCTCCTGCAGCGGAACGGTCTCCCACCACTCGATGTGGTCGCCCCAGCTGTCGAACATCGCATCGTCTTCTCCGTATCCGACGGTCACGCCGTCGATCTGCGGCACGTCCATCGACACCTCGTCTGCCTCGCCTTCGAGCAGTCGGAGCACGGCGTACCGGAGATACTCGTGTTCCGGATGGTCGGTCGACTGGGCGATCTGGTCGTGGTGTTCTGCGACTCGCTCCGCCTCCTTGAGAACGGTAGTTAGGTACTGGTCGGTCATGGGTCGATGGAGACGGGAGTGCGCCTCCGCCCCTCGGCGGGCGCTGATAAACGCAACCAACGAAGACCCGTATTAGCGTTCGACTGTTGGTTAACTGGAAGGGACCACGAGTTCAGCCCTCGGCGACCGTCCCGATAATCTCCTGGGCGGTCGAACTGATCCGACCGAGCCGATCCTGGATCACTTCCGCATCGTCGTTCTCCCACGCGGCGAGGTAGAATGCCGACCCGCTCGTGTCCAGTCCGAGAAACCGACCCACGATATACGCGACGGCTTCCGCTTCGACTTCGCGTTTCGCTCGCTCGGTGTCGTCGTCGACGTCGAAATGCAGTAGTGCGTGAGCGTACTCGTGAATCAGCGTGACGGCGAGGTCGGCCTGATTCTCGCGAGCTTTCGCCTTGACGACCGGCTGGAGGTCATGGAGGCTCCGGTCCTCACAGATGCCCATCGCGTCACCATGCTCCCAGTCGTCGGCCTCGACGATACGAACCGTCACGCCGAGGTCCGACGCTGCGTCGGTCAGTGTCGGAACCAGGTCCTCGGCTTCCCCGGTTGCCTCCGTCTCCAGTTCGGGAAGCGGCTCGCCGTCGGTCTGGGACACGTCGAAGACAGCTGTGGGTTTGAATCCGACGAGTCCTTTCGACCACTCCTCGGGCGGCGTCTCGTCGTATTCACACTCACTGTCCTCGTGGTAGCTGGGCGAGTTCTCGCACTCCGGGCACTGCTTCGCGATGATCGGTGCCCAGATCCAGATCGCCTGTTCGCCTTCCTGGACGTACCGGTCGAACTCGTTCCGCCAGGTGTTGTAGCCGGCGACCTTCGTCGCTTCGGGACACTGGAGTTTGATGAGCAGCGTGTTGCGATGGGAGTAGTCGTGGAAGCGACTCTGGACGTCGAGCCACTCCTGAAATTCCTCGCTGGCCTGGGCCTCGTCGACGTCGTCGACGAGCTCGTCGATCCAGGCTTCGATGGTACTGTGCATCTCGTCGTGCCGCGTGTCAGTCTCATCGAACGAGACCGACGAGTTACTGGCTGTAGCCATTGTATTCACCGAATCGAGTTCACGGCGAGTGCGTCAGTTCAGACGCGCCGCACCCCTCGGGGGCGCACAACAAACGACGGTGCTCCTGAGAGGGATATCGGGGCCGCTATCGGAGGCTGGGATTAACAATCGGTGCGAGAATACCGTCGAGAGCATGGGATTCGTCGATGTGCTTCGCGGGGTCATTGGAACCAGCACGGCCGTCACGGCCACGCTGTATGAGTGCCGCCACTGTGGCACGACCCTCTCGGCAGATACTGAGACGTGTCCGACCTGTGGTGGCGAGGACGTCGCCTGCTACCGATTCTAAGGAGGTCTTGCTCGGACCGCTGCACTCGTTGTCGGCACTGCTTGTGTGGTCGTGTCCGTTCAGCCCCCCTCGGTGTGAATGGGGGGATCTGGTTATCGGAGCGCTGCCTTCTCGTCAGCGAAGCCGACCGTGACGAGATATTCGAGGAACGAATCGAACTGGTCGACATCGCTCGGCGTGTCCGTCGCGAGGTGTCGTGCCCACTCGATCGCCCACTGGAACGCGGGATCGGTCCCGCCCTTACCATGTATATACCACCAGCGGGCGGCCTTCAGGACGACGAGCGGATTCGTCGGCGGTTGCTCGCTTGCGAGTCCACGAGTGATCGACTGGATTTCCTCGGGTACCTCAGCAGGGTCGACCTCGCCTGATTGCGTGTTCGATACGTCGACTGGAATATCGTCGATCGAGACATCGTTCGGGCGCTGTTGTTGACTCACGGAAAATCACCTTCTCGGAGGGCTTTCTGGATCGAGCCCTCGCCCTCTCCGGGGCGCGAAAAACCAACTCGTAGCGTCACGCAGGTGGGAGGTAGACGCTCTGCTCGCCGGCGATCTCCTCGAGGGTGTTTCGATGCCGGTGCGCGAAATAGCAGTCGTAGCTGCAGTAGCCACAGAGAGCGCCAGTATCGTATTCGGCGACGAAGGGACCGCGCCGGGTCGTCCAGACGTTCGCTCCGCAGTCGGTACACGCAGCACTCTCGAGATCGGTCGGTGACGGCCCCTCGTACTCGATTTCCAGAGTGTCGTTATGTAGTGTCGAGTCGGGCCAGACACCGTGAGAATGCCAGAAGGCCTTGATGCGGGCGAGACTGTGTCGGACTGTCTTCCGAACTGTGACGTGGGAGGCGTCACGGCCACTATCATCCCAGCCGTCAGCCGTCCAGAACTCCCCGAACTGCGCGCCGCGATGTAGCCCGTTCCAGTCGACGCCCACAATGTCGGCTGGTGGCTCGTCGGTGAGTGTCGGCCGGGTCAGCTGTCGGATGGCTTCGAGTTGTTTTGGTGGGCTCCCGCCGAGGATATGGACGCGCCGACCGCGCCAGTCGGCCGGATCAGAGAACTCGTGGGCCAACCGGTCGGCGTACCCACGCGAATAGCCAAGAACGAGATCCTTGGGAATTGCGTCGATCACCGCTTGGGACTTTGGGACGATGATGAGCTCGGCCTCGGGATAGCTGGCCTGAATCTCACGAGCAGCAGCGACGTGGTCATCGACGTCGCCGCGTTCGTAGATGTCGCCGATGACGCCGACCTGTGGTTCGTGCTCGAAGAACCGATCGACGAACCGATCCAGATCGGGGTTCCGAAAGTCGTTGTCAAGCATCCCGACGGGGAGGGTGAGATTCTGATATTGGTTCTCCTGATACCCGCAGTCCTCCCGAAAGCCGGGAAGGAAACCGAGCTTATAGGCATCCAGAGTGAACGGGGCTCGATGGAGGAACGCCACGATGTCGGCTTGTCTGGCGGCAGCGATGTCGCTAGCCGTTCTGGAGTCTGTACTCACGAGGGACATGATTGGCGTCACGAGGCCGCTGTTGGCCGCCCCGCGCCCCTTCAGGGGCCTGAAAAACCGAGGCGCAGTCTGTTAACCAACAATGGGGAAACCCACGCGGAGCTTGTTGGTTAATAACAGAGCTTACTCTTCGTCCTCACGCAGCTCTTCAGCCTTCCACTTGAGCCGGCGCAGAATCTGCGTCCGATTCTGATGGGCGTTCTCGTAGGCAACGCACTCCTGGAGGGTTTCCATATCCGGGATCGTCGCGATACCGGCCTTGATCAGGCGTGTGTTCGGTGCTTCCAGACGCTTCTCTGGAGGGAATTCGTTACTCTCTTCGTCGTCAGTAGTCTCCATCTCGAAGAGCCTCCACCCCTTTGGGGCCGACACAAACAACTCTCCGGACGATAACGCTCTACCTCTAATAGGGATGAAACCGATACAATAGTTACCGTAATGGTCATCCCCAGCGAGTGTTTACAGGCCCGTATGGAGCGAAAGACTATCTCAGTCACCGGGATGTCGTGCAACGGGTGCGAACAGAACGTGGAGACCGCCCTGCGAAACCTCGATGGTGTGAATCGGGTTGAGGCCGACCACGAAGCTGACACGGTCGACGTGGTCCTTGAGGATGGAGTCGCAGACGACGATGTGAACGGGGCAATCGAACAGGCTGGCTACGACGTAGTGGCTTAATCGGCCGTCACTCGACCGTCTTCCCGCTCGCCGTCGGTACGTTCTTTTAGAGCGAATTCGGTGTTGACACCCTCGCCGGAGAGGAGTTGACCAGCGAAGCTGTTGGCGAGGACGGCTGAGACGGACAGCACCATTGCGAGCATCGCGAACACCGGGTGAACGAGCCCCGTGGTCGCGGCGGCGACGCCGACGCCGTTGAAGGCGAACGCCGTCGCGAGATTCTGACGGGTCTTCCGGTAGCTCTCTTTCCCGATCTCGTAGGCGTCCATCACGCCACCAAGCCGGTCACCCATCAGGACGATATCCGCCGACTCGATGGCGATGTCGGTCCCAGCGCCGATGGCAATCCCAATATCCGCCTGCGTGAGTGCGGGGGCGTCGTTGATGCCGTCGCCGACCATCGCAACGCGGTGGCCGGCTTCCTGCAGGCGACCGATCTCCTCGCGTTTCTCGTCGGGCAACACGTCGGCCATGACGCGGTCGATGCCAACCTCCTCGGCGACCGCCTGTGCGGTACGTTCGTTGTCGCCGGTGATCATCACGGGCGTGATGCCGGCGTCTCGCATCCGCTGTATGGTCGCAACGGCGTCGCTCTTGACCTCGTCACCGATACCAATCAGACCGAGTAGGTCACCGCCACGGACGACCCCAGAGACGGTGAGGCCGCGGCTTTGGAGTCGCTCAATGTCGTCGCCCCCTTTCGACAGGTCAATTCCCTCGTCGCTAAGCCATCCCGGTTTCCCGACCAGCACGCCGTCGCTGGCCACGGTTGCCCGGACGCCCTTGCCGGTCACGGAGTCGAAGGCGTCGGGATCTGCGTACTCGACATCTTGCTCGTCAGCGAACTCGAGGATCGCATCAGCGAGAGGATGCTCGGAGAAGGCCTCTGCACTGGCCGCAGTCGTGAGTACATCCACCTCGTCGGTGTCGAACGCGACGACCTCACTGACGGCGGGTTCGCCGACGGTGATGGTGCCAGTTTTGTCCAGCACGATGTGGTCGACGTCGGGAAAGATCTGGAAGGCGTCGCCGGAGCGCATCAGAATGCCGCGGTTCGCGGCCTTTCCGCCGCCCCGGATGAGGGCGAGCGGCGTCGCCATCCCGAGCGCACACGGATAGCCGAGGACGAGGACGGCCAGCGCCGCGAAGGCCCCGCGCTGGACGTTCGGACCTCCGCCCCACGCGAGCGGTGCGATCACCCAGAAGAGGAACGAGAAAGCAGCGATCGTCAAGACGCCCGGCACGAAGTACTTGAGGACGCGGTCGGCGAGCTGAATGATGCCGGGTTTCATCGCCTGCGCCTCCTCAATCTCGCGGGCCACCTGGTTCAGGAACGCGTCCTCGCCGGTTGCAGTTACCTCGATGAGCAGCGTCCCGGTCTCGTTGACGCTGCCGCCGATCACCTCGTCGCCTTCGGCCTTCTCCTCGGGGATGGACTCGCCGGTGGCAACCGACTCGTCGACTGTGGATTTACCCTCGACGACCTCGCCGTCGACGGGGATGTTCTCGCCGGGCTTGACCCGGACCTGATCACCGATGTCGAGGTCGTCGACCGGGACCTCCTC
The DNA here is from genome assembly GCF_059752555.1 of Halorubrum sp. B52. Classification (NCBI taxonomy): domain Archaea; kingdom Methanobacteriati; phylum Methanobacteriota; class Halobacteria; order Halobacteriales; family Haloferacaceae; genus Halorubrum; species Halorubrum sp. B52. Next base: position 48,570 of record NZ_MWTG01000005.1, read on the forward strand.
GACGTTACCGTCATCACCGATACGGCGTGCCGTATCGGGCTGGAGGTCGAGAAGGCCTTGGACGGCTTGGGAAGCCCGTGTACGGACGATGAGGCTGGTGTACTCCGAGAGGATGTGGTAGGTGGTGATGAACAGGGAGACGGCGAAGAAGTGGACGGTCGGGAAGCTCGGGAAGACGAACAGGCCAAGCAGTCCGCCGACGAGCCCGGCGAACGCGCCCGCTTCCAGGAGCACGTGCTGATTGAAGATCCCCCGGCGCAGGCTCTGGAACGCCTTCTGTTTGATATACCGTCCGGGGCCAAACATCGTCCCGAGCGCCAGCCCCAGCGTCACCAGATCCATCGCGAGCGATGCCGACTCGAAGCGTCCCTTCACGAGAATCATCCACCCCATCAGGGCAGCGACTACCATAGATGCACCGCCGGCGAGGAGGAGGCTTCGCTTCCCGTCGGCGAGTTCGGCCTGCTGTTGCTCGTACCGCTTCGCCTTGTCCGGGTCGCGGATGGTGTACCCGAGATCCCGGAGCGTGTCCTTCACCTCGACCTCACTCAGCAGGTCGTCGTCGTATTCGACGAGAACTTCCTCGTGGGCGAGGCTCACGTCGACGTCTTCGACGCCGTCGGTCCGGCTGTAGGCCTTTTTGATGCTTTCGGCACAGAACGAGCAGGACATCCCCCCGACGTTGAATTGTTCGTGTGTCGTTCCCATCTTGCCTGTTGGTTATCGTGCGACGCGGATAACCATTACGACAAAAGTTATAGCGGTTTCGAGATACTAATACTGCTGTCGGGAGAGTGGCGTCACTCTTACTATTGTCGTCCGCTTATGTCGTCACAAGAATGGCGCTCCTCGAATCTGATGTGCCGATTCGTGAAGTCGTGACGACGGATCCGGAGAAAGCGAAGGCACTGGAGAACGACGTTCGGGCGAAGATCCTCGATATGCTCGCGACCGATGAAATGACGATCGAGGAGATCCACGACGAGTTGCACCGTCGCGGCGAGGAGAAGGCCGAGACGACAGTGCGTCACCATGTGAACGTCCTGAAGGATGCGGGGATGGTGGAAATCGCTCGTCTGGAAGAGGCTGGTGGAGGGACACGGAAGTACTACAAGTCGAACACGCGAGTCTTCTCCTACGATCTTCCGGAAGGCGCCGACAATAACCTCGCGCAGGCGCAGTCTACCGCGTCCGAAGAATTGACTGCCCTCATCGAGACGTTGTATGCGGACCACGGTACCGAGATTGAGGCGGTTGCCCGCGAAATGAAGCCTTGCGAGTACTGCGACACCCAGCATTACGAGGAGTTCATCGTTCGCGAACTCCTGAACCGTGCCCTCATCGAATTAGGCGAGAGCGGCACGCTCGACGATGTGTTCTCGACCGAGGACTGACGCTCACTCGATACAGCAGCTCATCGTCGATGTGTCCCTACGGAACGCCTGGCAGGCGTGTTTGAACGCCTCGCTGAACGTCGGGAACGGGTGGACGGTGTCGATGATGTCGTCGACAGTCAGTCCGAACTTCACCGCCAGCGTGGCTTCCATGATCATGTCGGCGGCACGCGGCCCGACCATGTGGACGCCGACGATCTCGTCGGTTTCGTGGTGCTTCACCACCTGGACGAGTCCATCCGTGTTCTTGACGGCCTTTGCCCGAGGGACATCTTCCATCTGAACCGTCCGGCAGGAACAGGTACCGTGTTCGTCCATATATTCGCGTTCAGTTGTCCCAACGGCTGCTACCTCGGGACTGGTGAACACAACTGCTGGCACTACGTCGTAGTCGATGCTGACCCCCTCGTCCCCGAAGGCGTTCTTGACGGCGTGATTGCCCTCCTTGGCGGCGACCGTCTCCAGTTCGGGCTCGCCGATCACGTCCCCCGCCGCGTAGATGTCGGAATTGGTCGTCTGGAAATGCTCGTCGACGCGAATCGCCCCATCGGATTCGGTCTCGACGCCGACTGCTTCCAAGCCGATGTCCTCGTTGTTGGGCTGGACGCCGGTCGCGACGAATAACGCCTCGGCGGTGAACGCTTGCTTCTCGCCCTCGATGACAGTCTCCACCGCGACGCCCTTCTGACCAGGGTCAGCACCACTGTCGGTAGCCACATCCTGAACCTGCTGGAAGTCGTTACTGGTCACGACGTCGATTCCTTCCTCGTTGAAGGCTCGTTGCATCTCCCGGCCAAGCTGACCTTCCATATCTGAGAGCACGTGATCGGAGCGCTGGAGAACCGTCACGTCGACGCCGACGCGGTGCAGGATCTGGCCCCACTCCAGCGCGATGTACCCGCCACCGAGCATCACCATGCTCTCGGGGAGGTCGCGCTCCTCGAGGATGGTCTCGCTGGTGTAGTAGTCAACGTCGTCGAGGCCGTCAATGGGCGGCGCCCACGGTGAACTGCCGGTCGCGACGAGCGCTTTCTCCCCAGTGATGCGCGCGCCCTCGTCGGCGCCGTCGACGACCTCGATGGTCGTATCGTCGACCAGCTGGCCGTACCCCTCGTAGATGTCGGTCTCGAAGTGCTCAGCGACGTCGACGTAGTTCTCCTGCCGGAACCGTTCGATGAGTTCGCCGGTGCCGTCGAGGGCGTCGGCCCAGTCGACAGTCGGCTCTTCGGGATATGTGACGGCGTCGAAGGGGTTCTCCGACGCTGCAGCACTACTCTCGGCGACGGCGAGCAGATGCTTACTCGGGACACAGCCGACGTTCACGCACGTCCCGCCGATGGGCAAGCCCGTATTCACCATCGCCGTCGAGAGGTCCCGCCGGCTTGCTTCAGTGATCGCGGCGAAGGCTGCGGCGCCCCCACCGAGAATCACGAGATCATAGTCGGAGGTGTGAGTCATCTATACCGATACTTTACGACAGGAAGTTCTTATACTCCAGAGTCCGAAGCTATGGAGTAGGTTGGAGGCCACGAAGCTATGGCAGATACTACTTCATCGGCGCCCGCGTGCGATATCGACGGGACGTGCTACTGCCCGCTCACAGGAGTTATCGACACGTTGAGCCGAAAATACGCGATGCAACTCGTCAGCATCATCGGCGCACACGACTCACTGCGGTTCGCGGAGATCGAAGACCACCTTCCGACAGCGAGCACGTCGACAATCTCGAAACGCCTCGACGAGTTCGAGGAAGCAGGACTCGTCTCACGGACGCAGTACAACGAAATTCCGCCACGCGTCGAATACACGCTAACTGATGAGGGGGATGAGATTCGTTCGAGATTAGAACCCCTTCTTGAGTGGGCGACGGCGAACTCCTGACGTACGGACTCCAGTGAATTTCATCCCACATCTGAGGCTCCTCCATTCAGGTGGGGGTGTTAGCCCCAAGACTATCCTTTCTTCGTGTGCTACTGTGACGCATGATAAACAAGGGAGCGTCTGCACCGTCATTTACTCTTCCAGGTCTCCGTGACGGAGAACAAACCGAGTACAGCCTGGATGAGACAACTGCGGATGATCGGGCTGCGTTGCTGGTATTTTACCCGTTTGATTTCAGTCCTGTTTGTACAAACGAACTGTGTGCGATTCGCGATGCAGAGTGGTTTCAGCTGACGCCGGCGCTCGATGTCTGGGCAATTTCAGGTGACAGCGTCTACGCCCATCGAGCATTCGCCGAGGAATACGGCCTCAATTTCCCGCTACTTAGTGATAGTTCCGGGCGGGTTGCCGAGTCGTATGATGTCTGTTATGACGAATGGGAGAACCACGAGCGCGTCCCGCAGCGTGCCGTGTTCCTTATCGACTCCGAGCAAACGATTCGATACGCCTGGGCGACAGAAGATGCACTCGAGAAGCCGGATTTCTTCCCTGTCAAAGACGCTCTTGAGACGCTGGAAGCGGAACGCGATGAACTCGGTCCTGAGGATGTCGAATTAGTAGTCGAATATAACGAGGAACCGGAACCTCTCACGTAAACTGCTATTTGAGGATCGTTTCAGTGAACGCCGCTCCGACAATCAGCTCATCGCATCTTGGAACCGCTCACGGAGCGCATCCTCACGCTCCTCGAACTGGTCGACCTTCTCCTGTAGATCATCGTTGACGCGCTCGATGCACGCGAGCGCCCGCTCGCCGGCAAGCGACGCCTGCGACCCATCATCGCCATCCGCTTCCAACTGCTCCTCGTAGGCTCGCTCGACCCGCTCGATGGTGCCCTCTGGGTTGAACAGGATGTCGTTGGCCGTGCGAACGTAGCCGTCCAGCGACGCACCCTCCTTGCCTTGGAAGAAGTGGGTGAGCGCGTATGTCGCGCCGGAGTGCAGTGTCCACATATCGATTTCGAACGGCGACGCTGCGTTCGCCTCGGCATCTTCGGCAGCACGCTCTGCGAGATAGTCCGGGAATCCTAGCAGGCTGTAAAACTCGGTGACGGTGAACGGGAGCTCCGAGAAGTCGAGGTCGATGTCCTGGGCGTCCCGGATGAACTCGAAGAGGTCGTCGGCGACGAGTTCGACCTGTGCGAGGATCTCCTCCCACCAGGTCCGGAAGTTCCGCACGTCGCCGACATGCTTGATGACCTCCTTGTCGGTGAGCGAGCGCATCGTATTCGAACAGTACCCGTCCTGGGCGAACCCCTCCACGTAGACGGCGTGCTCGCCGAAGAAGTCGTACCCCGACGTGACGCCCATCGTGATCGGGTCCGACCGGCCGGGGAGGCGCACCTCGAGGCCATCGAACATGATGTCCATATGGACTTCGCCGCCGCCCCGGTAGCGCCGAATCTCGCCGAACATCACCTCGCCCAGCGGCGTCTCGTCGATGGTCTCCTCGCGGAGGACCTCCTCCAACGGCCCGTAGACGTCGATTGGATTGATAATCGCGTAACTGTCCGTAGGGACGTGAAATAGTGGGTCTGTGTCGGGCTCATCGTCTGTCGCGTGGTCGCGCGCTCTCGTCGGCTCGACCAAGGCGTTGAAGCGCTCCGTTTCGACCCACTCGTCGGAGTAGGGATTCCAGTATGCGACTGTTGTCTCGACGGCCTGCGGGAGGTCACGAATCGCCTCGGCGAAGGTTCTCGGTTCGTCGACCGTTTTCTTCCTGCGGTACCAGTCAGGTAGTTCTGTATCGGTTCGTCCATCGACGCCAGCGAATACGGTTTTGGATTCTGGGTCTTTCATTGCAATCACCTCGAAATTGAATTCGTCACCAGCGACGGCGCTCTCATCACGCGCCCTGCGCCCCTCTCACGGGCGCAAAAACAACCTCTTAACCAACATCCCGCCCACGAATCCAGTACTGTTGGTTAAACATCTGGACGGTCTCAACACCTGGCTTCGACTCTCAGGTTCACTCGTCGGCTTGGCGTCGACGGCGCACCTGTTCAGGATTCGGTACCCACGGATGTGTGTCCCAGCAATGGAGGGCGTGCTCTCGTGCCGTGTCGAACAGCGCCTCACACGACCCACATTCGTAGGCGGTCTCGGGCCAGCGTTCTGTGACGAACATTGCCGTCACCGTCGACCTGACTGGATCTGGTGCGGCCGACCGCTGAACGTAGTCATAGCCGATCACTGTCCGTCGACGAAGCGCCGATTGCGCCAGCCGGTCGGGCTTGTCCGCCGGGAGATACACCCACCGGACGAACGCCTCTTCTGAGTCCTTCGCCGAGGGTTGAAGGATGAACCACCGGTCATGATCGTCGCGGAAGAGATACCGTTCTGTTCCCCGATTTTGGAGATAGAGCGGATCGCCGCGCCCGGCAATCACCCGCAGACCGATGGACGGGGAAATTGGGGTGAGGAGTCGCTCTTCCAGCGTGAGCGAGCGGGACTCACCGGCCGAATTCTCGGTCTCGAAGTCGTCAAGCGTCGCTTCGTCAGTCATGATTCGCCGGGATTCGTCTCGCCGGTGTCTTCCCCGCCTGTTCGCTCATGCCGGTCGTTGTATCGCTTGAGTTCTCGACCGATACGCTCCAGCCCCGTGACGGCGCGTTCGATGAGCTGGTACGTGGCCCGCGAGAGTCGGATGTTCTCCATCAGGTCCCCTCCTCTGGCTCGATGAGGTCGTTACTCTCAGCGACGAGTGCCTGAACGGCTGAAGCAGGATCGTTCTCGACCGGAAGTGTTCGATGGTCGAGTGGGGCGGGATACGCCCGGTCCCCCTGCGCACAAAGTATGATCAACCACTTTTCGCTCCCTTCGGCGAGGACGACGTAGTGGTCGATATCCCGACGTTGGAAGACTGTCCGATCTGTCCGGCTCACCGCACTCCAGTTCGCCGGCAGTGACGCCGACGGGCCGCCACCGTCCGGCGTGAGGGCGTGGTGGTCCTGGAACTCACCGAGTGCAGCTTTGATGTCGTCACCGGTAAGATGCCAGCAATCAGCCGGGCCATCGCACGCCAATTGACTGATCACCTCGTTTCGGAACTGGATGTAGTGTTGGTGAGCGACGTTCTCGTCGTCATAGTAATCGAGGAGGAGCGCACAGGCGAGCTGCGCCGGCCCGCTCCCCACGTAGCCCCAGTCGAATCCCGCCGGGCTGTGTCGCACGAGCTCGAGGCTTCGATCCGGGGTGAGACGCTCGTGCTCTGTGAGCTTCAGCACCACCGGAGTTCCGTCGACGCGCATACCCACGTACTCGACGTGGTCTGCGTTGGTCTGGCATTGCTCACTATCATCCTGTACTGCCGCTCGTGGATGGTTGGTTGAATCCGTCTTCATAGGTCGAATGCGGGTTATTGGATTCCCCGCACCCCTCTTGGGGGTCGAAAAACTCTGCCGGACGAGCGTACTCGAGGAGACTGATACGCTCTCGCTGAACGGTCAGTAAATGTAGAAGATTATCTTGTCCGGGCTCTCCCCCATGCTGAGGCCTGTACCGACGCAGTAGCTATCCGCATCTTCGATGGCTTTGATGATGGGCAAGAGGTCTTCGGTGCCGTTCTTCGCCTCGACGGGTTCCTTAATCTCATCCGCGTACTGATCCAACTGGGTGACCTTGGACTTTGATGGGTCAACATTCGCTGTTCCGTGCTCAAGGATTGTTTCAGGAACATCGAGATCCATTGTTTCGTCGACCGGCTCACCGCACTCTGTACAATCCATGGTGGATCTCACGACGCCGGTTTTCTAAGGCTTTGTCTGTTCTACTGGGGGAATTAGCACTCGGCGCCGTAGACGATTGCTGAGCGGCTTTCGTAGCCGCACTCCCGACACTCGAACCACCGTTGGACTTTCGCGTCGTCAGCATTCTTCTGGCCGACGACGACCGCGTCGTTCGGACACTCCGGGCAGCGTAGCACGGGCTCGGGACGCTTTTCGAGTTCGTCACGAAGTGATGTGGCTTCCTTCGTCACGAATCCGCGCGACCATACGGGATAGCCGTCGACGAGAATCGCGGCCCGCCACGTATGCACGTACGAGTCCGGCGCTCGATGAAGCACCGCGTGTGCCGTGGTTTCTGTATTCCGGTACGTCAGGGTCGGAGTACGGCTCTCTCGGGTCCAATTGATCAGTCGTGTCATAGTTACTCCTCGAAAAGACAGCGAGCAGCTGTGTCGTCGCCGGCAAGCGTCTGCTGGTCCTCGGCTGTGTCGGCGAAGAGACTGGACTGCTCACCCTCGGATGGTTGCTCAACTTCAGGCCGGTCGTCGACGCCGAACTCACTCGCCTCGGGCCGATCGAGACGTGAATCCCGGTCGCGATGATCCACGTCAGCACCGTAATCCTCGAGTGAGGTCTCGACGCTCGTTTCGGTCACTTCGAGCTGGCCATCATCACCGAACGCGGTCTGCTGTTGAATCTCGATCTCGGGCCGCTCGCTCATTTGGATTGAGCCTCCACCCACCGAGGCTCCGACAGACACCTCCGAGTGTCGCGTCAGTCGTCTTGTGAGCGGATCTCGGTGGCCCGCTGTTTGAGTCGGCGGAGGATTTGGAGCCGTTGCTGATTCGCGTTCTCGTAGGCGACGCACGCTTGCAGCGTCTCCATGTCGGTGATCGTCACGATACCGGCGTTGATGAGTCGCGTATTCGGCGGTTCGAGCCGTTGTGCTGGCGACAGTTCGTTCGGGTCTGGGTATTGTTCTCCTGTGTCGCTCACGGATGGTCGCCTCCGCTCCTGCTGAGGCGAGGACAAACAGCATCAGTTCTCCCTGGTCGCTTCTCTCTCAGTGACAGCTATGCACAGATGCCGTCGGTGCTGGACTCACGTGGGGGCTGTCTCACGTTTGTTGTCGTTTGAGGAACTCGAGGAGCGTCTCGATGTCTTCGGCTGATGCTGACGATTGGCCGAACATGCTCTTGAATCGGTGATCCAACCCGCCTTCTTCGATGAAGGCTTGTGCATCACCGAGTTGTTCACGAAGCGCATCAGCGTCTCCGCGATGCAGATGTGTTTCGACCGTGTCGAGGTCAATTGAGGGAATCGCTGCAAGCACATCCGCGAGATCCGTTTTTCGACCACTATGGAGTTTGGCGGCGACGAGCACTTCTCCATCCGCTGCGCGTGCGGTCGTTGATCGAGTCCCGCCTGAAATCACCGTCGGAGAACTGTGTGTGCGCAGATAGTCGAACGACCACTCTGCCTTGGTTTGTCGGCAGCCGAGGCCGTTCACGAGAATATCCACGCCGACCGGATGTGGCAGCCCTTCAGTGCGCTCAAAGAGTTCGATTTCACGATTATAGATGGTTTCCTCCGGTGGGACTTCGAGGTCAGCCTGCCGTTCGAACCCGCGCGCTTCGAGGAATGCAACGACTTCATCGTAGTCGTCCGGAGCGATGACGAGGTCAAGGTCAGTCGAGAACCGCGGTTCGAACTGGCTGATCGCGTACCCACCAATGAGGACGAATCCAATGTTTGACTGCTCCAGTTCATCGAGGACTTGGATGAGCGTCTCACTGCGGTCTTCCTGGCTCATGCTCAGGCGGGCTCCCGGCGATAATTCGCATCGGTGTCGACGTCGTCGTACATTCGGCCGAGCATGTCGAGGGCAGACTGAAAGGTTGCGTAGTACTCGTTCGCGAATGCCACGGTTTCCTGAAGCGGGATGACAGGCCGTCCGTCGACCATCTCGGCATCGATCTGTGGCCGGGGCTCGAGGACGACCTGAATGGCACCATCAAGGTCTTCAGCGGGCTGGCGTTCTTCCGCAGTCGGGATTCCGAACCGATCGAAGAACGTCTTCCAGGCGTCGACGTCCTGCTCGCGAACAGCGATGAACAGGGGATAATCTTCCGGGTCGCGAGCGACCTGATAGCCACCGCGAGTCCAGACGTATACTGCATCGATGGATGTGAATGCATAGTTCAGGCCGGCGAACTGGGGGAGGACGTACGCCTCCGAGATCGACGGCGGCGAGATGTCTGCTGCGGCCGTCAGGAACTCGAGACCGACGTCGCGGACCGTCTGATCGAGGAGCTGGAGGCCATCATCGTACGCGACGTAGTCCGCCTCCTCAAGGCGATTCACGACGCGCCGAATCGTCTCGCGGTTCTCGTCGATCTTTCGCGCGACGCCGGAGATGGAATCTCCTTGGTCAAGCGCGAGGATGACCTTGAGTTCCTTTTCACCGCATACTTCGTACATCCTATGCTTACACAATTCTGTGCAACACGCAAAAGAATTACTCTTCGTGTAGATCTGCTGGCTGGATTTGGCGAGCGTCCTCAGCAAGATCGTGGATGTACTCCCGGAGGATTTCCATGTCCTCGCGGGCATCTTCGAGCGTCTTGCCTTTCGCTTTGGCCACGATTTTGTCCTGATCGCGGGTGCCAGTCCCGCGAGTGAGCTTCACGGTGAGTGAGACGCCGACATCGCTTCGCTCGACGTACTCGGTTGGTGCCTGTCGCTCAGTGTTCTCCGTCGATTCGGCGGGCGTGTGCGACTGCCGAGTGGGTTCTGCCATGGATTGCTCTCTGTGATCGTTAGTTGATGGTCGGTGCGACTGGCTCGTCAGTCGTCTCACGAAGGGCTGCGTCGATCTCGCTAGAGGTGAGTCGCCAGTACTCGTCGGACCCCGCGCAGCCCAGTTGGCTCACGACCTCGGTTTTGAATGCCTGGTAGTGGTCGAGAGCGAACGCTTCGTCATCCGTGTAATCGAGGAGGAGTGCGAGCGCGAGTTGTGCCGGACCACTACCACCGTATCCCCATTCGAACCCCGAGGGACTGTGGTTCACCAGCGCGAGACTCCGCTCTGGTGTGACCCGTTCTTGGCCGGGACGTTTCTCAACGATAGCCCGCCCGCTCTGCCGATAGCCGACGTAGGCGACGTCGCGGTCGCTCGGTGGGCGTGTCTGTTCGTGCGAGTGTGTGTCGCTAAGTCTACTCATCGGTCTGTTCGGGAGCTGCTCGTTCGAGCAGCCCCCGCACCCCTCTCGGGGGGTCAACAAACAGAACGTGAAAAGGAATTATCTGATATTCTAGGATACAGGGGATTTAGACTGGATAATTGAGACGGATGAACGATTTCTCGATATAAGACTCAAACACCCGGTTTAGCCTACCGGCAGTTTATAATTTCGTGGTGAATAAGAGGAGATATGGACCGGCGAGCAGTCCTCGCTTCGATCTCGAGCGGAATCGCGCTCTCACTCGCCGGGTGTACTGACACCAGAGGCGGTGCTACCCCCGGGAACGGTGGTGATCCCGGCACCTCGCCCGTGGCGGATCTTGCGATGACGCCGGTCTCGGATACCGAGATCGCACGACGCGTCACGTACCGAATCGACTTAGAGCACCGTACGTCGGAGCGTGAATTGGCGACGGCCGTGATTTCGAACGGATCGCAGACAGTTACCGCGACGAACGCACCGGCTCCTGAAAACCGCCCCTTCATCTACAACGGGTCGGTCTACGAACTCTCGTACGAGGTCCTCGACGCGGAATCAGCAACCACATTCCGCCTCACGCTCTCGACAGTCGAGAGTGCTAGCCAGGACGAGGACTCGATCCGATACCGGAATCTACCAACGGTCGACAAGGGCGTCCTTGGGCGCTTCGGATGGGACGACGGGGGTCCGTTTGAGGCACAGGGCGTGGAGACCGTCTATACCGATGACGAGATCGCTGACTCCGTGTTGGTTCCGTCCCCCGACTATGAGATTATTGAGTGGAGTAGCGGCACCACGGCTCGCGTTGCCGTTGAGGAATCGAGCGGAACTGAGCAACGCACCTACGAGTATACTGCCCAGCAGGTCCACGAATCCGCGGCGGAATTTGGCCGGTCGGTACGGGCCGATTATGCGTTTGTCCTCACTGATCTCTCCGAAGAGCAGACCTCGGTCGTGTCGACGGCGATTGAACACGACCACGGGTATCAGGTTGACGAGGGTGATCCTCCGGAGGCATTCAGCCAACTCGTTGATCGATTTGCTCGCGAATCCGAGGCCACGCCGGTCTACGAGGACGACGAGTCGGATTCGTCAGTGTCCGGCTCGTACATCGTCCGGTACGACGGTGAGATCTATTGGACCGAGCTGTTTGTATCAGAGTCGAATGGCTGAGCGTTCTACTCGGCCGTTTCCGGACTCAGGGAATAGGAGCTCGGTACGCTTGTTTCAGCGTTTTCGAAGCTACCATCTTTGATATCGGCCGCGGCGTAGCTGTTCCGAGGGCTGGAAACGACGTGCAGTATCTGGACTGTTCCCCATCCTCTGATTATTGTCGGTCGCGGCCCCGGTTGGCCGGGGACCGACGTACATCGGCTTTCGCGCTTGACTCCGCTCCGTGACGACCTCCCGATGGAGCATCGTGCAGAGCTCCATAACGCTCTCGGCGGGGTCGAATGCCGCCGCCCGCGACCGGAGGTCGTGCTGGCTGAAGAGGATCATCCCATCAGCTCGGTCGACTCGGACCAGCCAGTCCGAGGGTCGCTGAACGTGGCAGAGGACGGACTTCGAGAACTCGTATGCGAAGACGAAGTGCTCGTCGTCTGTTCGGCGATACAGCCACCAGTGGTCAGGTGCGTTTTCGCTGTCGCTTGCAGAACTCATCGATGACCCGGGACGGTCGTGCCGTCCCGCACCCCTTGCGGGACGGGAAAAACACCCGGAGTCGGCGTGCCGTCTTACCGGGGTCGAATCGTATCCCCGTCGCGCTTGAGAACCTGCTTTGCAACGAGTCGTTCTATCGCGTCGTCGACGGCATCTTCCTGGTCGTCCGACAACGCTCGCACATTCGCAAGGACTCGTTCCCGGATGGCGTCGACGGTGTCGATACCGTCGTCGACCGCTCCCAGAACAGTGTATTCAATCTCGAATTCTGTCGCAAATTCTTCGATACGGGACGTGAATGTGTTCGGCAGTCCTGAGAGCGAGTTTACCGCCATCTCGACCGTGAACAGCGGATGCGAGCGGTCACGGATCTGTTGTGCTTCCGTGGATCCGGTGTTGAATGGCCGCTGTTCGTCGATCTCGGTCAGAACCGATTCGTAGTCCAGCCCACGCTGGGCGTATTTCCGCATATCTTCGATGTCGCGGCGCCGGCCACTCGCGAGGTCACCGCCGGAGACTGCTTTCAGCAGGAACATATCCTCATCCGAGAGGATGAACGCGGTTACGCAACGCCCGGTCCAGAACTCTTCGGCCCGGTCGTGCATTCGGTCGGTGATCCAGACTTTTCCGACGATCTGCCGTTCGAAGAGATCGATCCGAAACCCGCGATCTTCGTGATGTAGTTCGACGGTTTTTCCGACGCCCTCGAACGACTCCGTCGGTTCATCGACAACCGTGAATCCCTGCGACGTGAGCGTCTGGTGGACGTGCTCGAACTCGGACACCACACCCACTGCGAGATCGATATCTTCGGTCTGGTCTTTCAATCCCCGCACTGTCATCGCAGATCCGCCGAGGAGATACACCGTCACGGACTCCGAGAGCCAACTGTCGAACTCCTCGAGGAACTCTTTGATCGCCTCGCCACCCTTGAATACAGTCATGCGACTCCGTACTGCTCTTTGAGCGCCATAAATTCTGATTCACTTGGAAGGACGACAGGGAGCTCGTCCGCGTCCTCAACCCCTTCCTGCAGTGCCTGGTACATCGCAGCGATCGTGGATTCCAGATCGTACCACGTTGCAGTGTCCGTGAGCGTCTCTTGGTCGATGTCCAACTTTTCGATCAACAGCATTGCATAGCTAACGCGGCGGGAGCCGCGATCGAGAGCGAGCGTGTGACACACCACGTCGGCAGGTGTGAGTTCCTCGTCTGGTGCATACCAGAACGCGGGCTCACCTGCAAGGAAGAACTGTAGCTCGTACTCCTCGTATCGACCGAGTCCAGTGACCTGCCAATCAGGTCTGTCTAGGAGCGTGTCCGTATCCTCGGTGGTCTGCACGCGGACGAGTGCGTGTTTCGGATCGCACCACTCGACAGTCGCACTCGGCGCGATCTCCCGTGCTCGTGACCGATGCTCGTGGGTCACGACGGCCTGCGCGAACGCCAGCAGCGGTGCGAGGTCCTCGCTCACCGCATACTCGGGGCCGGACGGGGACAGCATCGCCCGATGTTTGAGCGGCGACAGCGCCTTATGAACGCCTTGGCGCGTAATCCCGAGTCGCTCTGCAATCTCGGATACTCGGCGGGGCTCGTCGAGAAACCAGCACACCTGGAGGGTCGCAGGCGAGAGGAGGTCGGCCCATTCAACGTGGCTGAGTTCCGACTGCAACGTCCGGTATGCTTCAATGACCGGGTGGTCGGCGACACGGACGTGCCGCTGGTTGTTGGGGCCACGGCGTTCGACCAAGAGCCCCGCGTCCAGCAAGTCATCGAGCACCTCGTAGATGTGTGCCTGTGAATACCCGGTTTCCGTTGCGAGGGCTACTGGCGTCGCCTCGCGACCGGTACTCAGCGCGTCGATCACAGTGAGTCCGGCCTTTGAAATCATCTATGTATACCCTAATACCCACTCGTATAAATACGTTTCTGGATTTAGCTTGACGAAATAGCTATCCAGTAACCAGGTTTGTGAGTGCATCCCCGAGCGACCCGTGGAACTGCCAGCTCGCCCGCTCGAAGGCCTCGTCGGTCGGACCGTCCCAGCGGGGGAACGCGGAGTGACCGCTCACTTTGACTGTCCACTCGGTCGGCTCGTCAAACGGGTTCTCCGTCGGGAGTTCCACGACGTAGAGGTACTCCTCGTCGCCATGGATGCCGTCTGCCGGATTCTCGACGCCGTGGCCCAGCAGGAACAGCGGCTGGTCGAGGTGCTCCATATTGGACGGCTCGAGGAGATCCGCTGGCTGAGCCGCGTCGATCGTTCGCTCTGGGTCCCCGTCCAGATAGAGGTCGACCGTCGAGAGCTTGTCGAGGAACACGAACGTCGCCGCCGTGTACCCCGGTTCGCGCTCGGCCCGGGTCGCATCGAGCAGCTCTTTCAGCTGTGCAAGATCCCGGAGGACGCTGCCCGGGTAGCCATCCGAATGCCGGTACACTTGCGCGACGCGGTCGGCGCCGCCATCTGTCTCACCGGTCTGTTCGACTCGTTGCACGAATCGGAGTTGACTTCGTGTCGACATCGGTACTCGCCGGCGCGTGTGCGCCGGCACCCATCGCCGGTGCAATAACAAACACGGCTCTCATGAGAACTCATAACTGATGATTGGCATCTGAGGCTGTGTGAATGGCTGAACGTAGTATGAGTGGCTTGAGCTATATTGGGTGTGTGATTGATTAGAACAGAAGGGAACTTTTACGGCTGAATGTGTTTGGAATGAAATGAGGATCGCAACCAAATCGGACTTCTCCTCAACACAGTACTGCTGTTTTCGATTCTAAGTAGTTCCAAATACAAAACCAGATACCTGAAAGCAGTCGATCCTACGCGATTTCACCCGGAACGCGTCACGAGTCGGTCAGAAGTTGCCGAAGCACGTAGTGCAGGATACCGCCGTGTTCAACATATCGCACACCGGCGGGCGTCCCGACCTGGGCCGTCACCGGGAACTCGACCGACGACCCGTCCGACCGCTCCGCAGTCACCGTCAACTCGGCCATCGGCTCCAGCCCGTCGTCCAACCCGTAGATAGCGAAGACTTCTGACCCGTCTAGTCCGAGCGCTTCACACGAGTCGCCGTCCTGGAACTGCAACGGCAGCACGCCCATCCCGACGAGATTGTCCCGGTAGATGCGCTCGTAGCTCTCGGCGATGGTTGCGCGAACGCCGAGGAGGTCGGTTCCCTTCGCCGCCCAGTCACGACTCGAGCCGGTTCCGAACTCCTCGCCCGCCATCACGACGAGGGGCGTCCCCTCCTCGTGGTAGCGCTGGCTGGCCTCGAACACGGTCGTCTGCTCGTCCGTCGGCTGGTGAATCGTGTAGCCGCCTTCGACGTCGTCGAGCATCTGGTTCTCGATGCGGACGTTGGCGAACGTCCCCCGCATCATCACCTCGTGGTTGCCCCGGCGGGCACCGTACGTGTTGAACTCGTGAGGCTCGACACCGTGGTCCATCAGCCACTGCCCGGCGGGGAGGTCCGAGCCGAACGGTCCTGCGGGGCTGATGTGGTCGGTCGTCACCGTATCACCCAGTGTCAACAGACACCGTGCATCCTCGACGTTGGAGACGCTAGGTTTCTCCAGTGGGAAGTCCTTGAAAAACGGCGGTTCCCGGATGTACGTCGAGTCCTCGTCCCACTCGTAGACCTCGCCAGTCGGCGCATCCAACGCCTCCCATCGTTCGTCGCCCTCGAACACGGAGGCGTACTTCTCCTCGAACATCGACGGGTCGACGAAGTCGTGGACGGCTTCGTGGATCTCGTCGCTGTCCGGCCAGAGGTCCGACAGATAGACCGGGTTGCCGTCCTCGTCGTACCCCAGCGGGTCGTGCTCCAGATCGATGTCCATCCGACCGGCCAGCCCGTATGCCACCACCAGCGGTGGGCTGGCGAGGTAGTTCGCCCGCACTTTTGGATGGATGCGTGCCTCGAAGTTCCGATTCCCGGAGAGTACGCTCGTCGTCCAGAGGTCGTGTTCGTCGATCGCGGTCTCAATCGGTTCGGGGAGTGGCCCTGCGTTTCCGATGCAGGTCGTACAGCCGTAGCCCACGACGTTGTAACCCAGGTCTTCGAGGTACGGCAAGAGTCCCGATGCTTCGAGGTACTGGGTGACGACGCGGCTGCCGGGTGCGAGGCTGGTCTTGACGTAGTCCGGGACGTCGAGGCCGCGCTCGACGGCGTTCTTCGCCAGGAGCCCGGCTGCCAGCATCACGGACGGATTTGACGTGTTCGTACAGCTGGTGATGGCGCTAACGACGACGCTCCCGTGCCCGATCTCGATTTCGTTGCCGTCGAGGTTCACTGTAGCGCGCTTCGTGAGGGGTCCCAGATTCTGTTTTTCAGTGTCGCCCGCTTGTTGAACGCCGCCGTCAGTTCGTTCGGCGTCGGTTGGTTCTCCGGTCAACTCGGCCTGGGTGTTGCCGCCCTCTCCGAGCCACCGGGCCAGCGCCTCCTCATCGATTTCATCGAGGGCTTCTTCGAACTCGCCGTGGAGTAACTCCCGGAAGTGGCCCCGCATGTCACCCATCTCGACGCGGGACTGGGGCTTCTTGGGGCCGGCGAGGCTTGGAGTGACTGTCGAGAGGTCCAGTTCGACTGTCTCGGTGTATTCGGGATTCTGCTCGCCGAACAACCCCTGGGCGTCCAGGTAGTTCCGGACGAGTTCGATGTGTTTCTCGTCGCGGCCCGTCAGTTCGAGGTAGTCGAGGGTGGCCTCGTCGACGGGGAACATGCTGATGGTCGAGCCCTGCTCGGGGGCCATATTGGCGATGGTCGCCCGGTCAGGGACGGTCAGCGTCTCCACGGCGGGGCCGTAGAACTCGACGAATCGGTCGACGACGCCGACGTCCCGGAGCAGTTCGGTGACGTGCAGTACGAGGTCGGTCGCTGTCGCACCCTCGGGGAGTTCACCCGTAAGTTTGACGCCGACGACTTCGGGGAGGTTCATCGTGATGGGCTGGCCGAGCATCGCGGCTTCGGCCTCGATGCCACCGACGCCCCAGCCGACGACGCCGATGCCGCC
>NZ_MWTG01000006.1:0-39409 GCF_059752555.1 Halorubrum sp. B52
GGCGGCATCGGCGTCGTCGGCTGGGGCGTCGGTGGCATCGAGGCCGAAGCCGCGATGCTCGGCCAGCCCATCACGATGAAACTGCCCGAAGTCGTCGGGGTCCGCCTTACCGGAGAACTCCCCGAGGGTGCAACTGCGACTGACCTCGTGCTTCACGTCACCGAACAGCTTCGCGAGGTTGGCGTCGTCGATCGCTTCGTCGAGTTCTTCGGCCCCGGCGTGGCGAACCTCACGGTCCCCGACCGGGCCACTATCGCGAACATGGCCCCCGAGCAGGGATCGACAATCTCGATGTTCGGCGTCGACGAAGCGACGCTCGACTACCTCGAACTCACGGGTCGTGAGGAGGAACACATCGAACTCGTTCGCGAATATCTCGATGCGCAGGGGCTGTTCGGCGAACAGAATCCGGAGTACACGGAGACGGTCGAGCTCGATCTCTCGACGATCACGCCGAGTCTCGCGGGACCAAAGCGTCCCCAGGACCGTGTCCCGATGGACGATATGAAGACCCACTTCCGGGGGCTGGTCCACGGCGAGTTCGAAGACGAACTCGACGAAATCGACGAGGACGCGCTCACCCGCTGGCTGGGAGAGAGCAGCGTCGCCGCCGACCGCCCCGACGCCGACCTCCCGGAACCGGACGTGGGCGAACTAAACGACACGGTCGACGTCGACCTCGACGGCGAGACAACCGAAATCAGGCATGGGAGCGTCGTCGTCAGCGCCATCACCAGCTGTACGAACACGTCGAACCCTTCGGTAATGCTCGCCGCAGGCCTGCTCGCCCGCAACGCCGTCGAGCATGGCCTCGATGTCCCCGAGTACGTCAAGACTAGCCTCGCGCCCGGGAGCCGCGTCGTCACCGAATACCTCGAAGCCTCGGGATTACTGCCGTATCTCGAAGACCTCGGCTACAACGTCGTCGGCTACGGCTGTACGACCTGCATCGGGAACGCCGGGCCACTCCCCGAACCCATCGAGCGCGCCATCGACGCCGAGGACCTCTGGACGGCGAGCGTCCTCTCGGGCAATCGGAACTTCGAGGCGCGCATCCACCCGAAGGTCAGAGCGAACTACCTCGCCAGTCCGCCGCTGGTGGTCGCTTACGGGCTGGCCGGTCGGATGGACATCGACCTCGAAACGGACCCACTCGGGACGGACGATAACGGGGACCCGGTCTACCTCGCCGACATCTGGCCGGACGCCGACGAAATCCACACGGCGATCCATGAGAGCGTGGACGCTTCGATGTTCGAGGAGAAGTACGCCGAAGTGTTCGAGGGTGACGAACGGTGGGAGGCACTCGACGCGCCGACCGGTGACGTCTACGAGTGGGACGATTCTTCGACGTACATCCGCGAGCCGCCCTTTTTCAAGGACTTCCCGCTGGAGGAGCCCGGTGTCAGCGACATCGCCGACGCTCGCACCCTGATGCTGCTCGGGGACACCGTCACCACCGACCACATCAGCCCGGCCGGACCGTTCTCTCGGGAGCAGCCCGCCGGCGAGTGGCTCGTCGACCAGGGTGTCGAACCTCACGAGTTCAACACCTACGGTGCCCGCCGGGGCAACCACGAGGTGATGATGCGCGGCACCTTCGCCAACGTTCGCATCGAGAACGAGATGCTCGACGACGTCGAGGGCGGCTACACGATTCACCAGCCGACGGGCGAGCAGACGACCGTCTTCGAGGCGAGCCGCCGCTATCGGGAAGATGATACGCCGCTGGTGGTGTTCGCCGGCGAAGAACTCGGCACCGGGTCGAGCCGCGATTGGGCCGCAAAAGGGACTGACCTCTTGGGCGTTCGCGCAACCATCGCGGAGAGCTACGAGCGCATCTTCCGTGACAACCTCGTCGGCATGGGTGTCCTCCCGCTGCAGTTCGCTGACGGTGACTCGTGGGAATCCCTCGGTCTCGACGGGTCGGCGCGGATTGAGATTCGTGGATTGGACGACGGCCTAGACGTGAACGACGAGTTGACCGTCGTCGCAGAGCGGGACGACGGCTCGAGAGTCGAGTTCCCGGTCACGGCACAAGTTGGGACGCCCGCAGCCGTTCGATACGTTGAGAACGGCGGAATCCTGCATCTAGTACTCCGCCGACTGCTCACCGAGGACTAATAAGGGGCAACTATCCTGAGTGACAAATGGTATTAGAGACAACCACTTCACGATCTGAAAGTTTCCACTCTCGCTCACAGCAGTCGTCTGAACCGTTACCGCGAATCCAACGCGTGGCAGTACTCGGTGGAGCAGTCGGCGGTCTCGCCGCTGCTGAAGGCTTTTCCAAGCGAGGTTTCGAAGTAGACCTTTTCGAACGTCAGTCGTACGACGACAAACGAGTCAACTGTGGGGAAGCGATGACGGCCGTCTCGAAGATTCCACTCCGTTCGATGTCGGCGAATGGGTTCGTCAATGCTCTTCCGGAGTTACGTGTGGATATCTACGAGGAACGACATCCAGCAGACAGCACACCGGGAGTGGGAGATTCCCGGCCTCCGATACGTACATCACCGACCGAAACATCGTTGAACGACGATGGTCCGAACGCCTCGCTGAAAAGGGCGTTTCGATTCACGAAAACCACCAGATCACGAAGGCGGAGTTCCGGACGTTGGCCGATAAATACGACCTCTTGGTCGACGCGACTGGCCAACCGTCGATTACCAGCAAAGTTCGAGGGAGAACGGACGAGTACGCGGGTCGGATGATCGCCCTCAATGCTGACGTGGAGGGCGACTTTTCAGATCTCTACCCGAATAGCCAGATCGTTCTTGAGGGCTATACCGGGTACGCGTGGGCGTTCTCGAAATCGCCCGAGCGGGCAAACGTCGGCATCGGGTGGACTGAGAGCGAACGCCCAGCCGATTACATAGCCGCATTTGAGGCGGCGTGTGAACGAAACGGCTGGCCGATACCATCTCGGAGTCAGACGAATATCGCTATCATCCCCGAAGGACCGAGTCTCGATCCTGCGCTGACCTATCTACCTGAGTGGCCCGTCGTTCGTGTCGGGGATGCGGCTGGACTCGCGAATCGGCTGACCGGGAAGGGGATCTCGCAAGCAATTCAGTCGTCGTATCTCGCAGCCAAGTTGACGGCGGAGGGAAGCCTTCAGGAGTATCCAGACCGACTCTATCGGACGATGAAAGGGGAGTACCTGCTCGCCCGGATTATGCGGCACCTCGTCGAGACGCGTCAGATGACCGTTCTCGGTGATGCCGTCCAAGTGGTGTCTGGAATCGACATCGAAGACATCGATCGATCCCCACGGGCGGTTCTTCGTCGCTTCTTGGGGCATCCACGGGTGGCTGCTCGGATCTTCTCCAACCCGGCTGTAATCAAGCAGACGTATGCCGCCGTCACAGACGCCTGGGAATACGATACTATTCAGCCAGTATGACGGTATCGGAGAGATCACCCCGAAAAGGGCTCTCTATTCCGGTATGGCGAGATCCCACCGCGATTTTATAACACCTTCCCGGGAATTAGCACGATATGGCATCTCAAGAAGTTCAATTAGAAAGTACGATCGGGGGGTTCACCGCAAGCGGTCGACTACACACGTTGAGTGTCTGGTTTATCTTTGCGCTTCGGTTGATGATGGGACTGGCGTTCTTCCAGAGTGGTCTCGACAAGGTCCTCTCGGGAAGTTTTAGTGCCGGTGGATATCTCACCGGGGCCGTTCCGAATAGCGGGAGTCCACTCGCTGATCTGTTCGTCGCGATGGGGAACACGCCGTGGTTTGTTGACTTCGTGAACGTTGCAGTACCGTGGGGAGAGCTGCTTATCGGCCTCGGGTTGTTGTTCGGTGCCCTCACTCGGCTCGCTGCGTTCTGGGGGGCATTTATGATGCTCATGTTCTATTTCGGCAACTGGGATGTCACACATGGCTACATCAACGGTGATTTCGCGTACATGCTCGTGTTCCTCTCAGTCGCCGCGTTCGGTGCGGGACGGATACTCGGCCTTGACGCGTACATTGAACAGTACGAGGTTGGTGGAGTGCCGCTTGTCGAACGGCATCCCTGGACTCAGTATCTACTCGGGTAAGTAAGCGTGTCATCAATAGATACCACTATTACGAATCCCGGTGCTTGGGGCCTCGCGATTATCTTCATTGTCGTCGTTTCTTGGTTCTTCTATCGGTACTTCGCTCCTGACAGCTGGCGGGAGTGGGTCGGCGCAGGAGTGGTACAGGCGTTCATCATCGCATTATATGCGGAGATGTACGGGTTTCCACTGACGATCTATCTGCTGGTCCGGTTTTTTGGTCTGGACCGCGAGTACGTCAGTACCAATCTCTGGTCTACACTGATCGGGTTTGGCGAAACGGGTATGTTCGTATCAATGCTCCTCGGCTACGCTGTGGCGTTTGTCGGCATCGGCCTGTTTGCTCAGGGATGGCGACAAGTCTATCGTGCCCGACAGGACGACCGACTGGTCACAGACGGGCTTTACAGGTACGTCCGCCATCCACAATACACCGGTCTGTTCATCGCTCTGTTTGGCGAGGGCATCATTCACTGGCCGACAATCTTCTCTGTCGCTCTATTTCCGCTCGTCGTTGTGATTTTTACGTGGCTTGCACGGAGAGAAGAGCGTGATATGATCGATACATTCGGTGAGGACTACCGCACTTATCAGCGCAAAGTGCCGATGTTTATCCCCCGCTGGGAGCAGTGGCGCGATCTCGTGGCTGAGTCTCGTAGCAGCAGTGACGATCTCAAAGACCCATGACTTCGACGAGACCGCTCTGGAATGAATGGTATTCGTATCGAAACTGTGGTTGGGCAGTGGAAGGGAGTCAGGGATTAATTGCCCGAAACCGTAGATGTTCCTTGTCTGTGTCGTCGAATTATTGATAGACGAAATTCATATTGTGAACTACGTGAGCAGGTAGATACCCGTCAGTCCGTCATTGCCGCATGTCTCTCGTCACCGCGTTCCCCACCAGCCACCGAATCCTGTTTGTGGAGCCAGTAGAGGAACGCGAAGAACGCCGTCGCGAGGACGTTCAACACGAGCTTGTAGTTGAGTTCGATGGACACTTCGGCGATCTGCGCGGAGGCTCGTGAGGGGATGAGGCCCAGGCCCAGGAACAGGAAGTGGACCACGAACCCGGCGATAACGGCGGTGACGAAGATCATCAGGGACAGCACCGCCGCGAAGGTCGTCCCGTAGTACTCGTCGTAGGCTTTCATGATCGGCGGGACGATGAGGTCCGCGAAGATGTACGAGAGCACCGACCCGAAGGGGAGCCCGCGCGTCCAGAGGACGGTCCCGAACGGGACGTTCCCGACCGAACAGACGAAGGTGACGACGCCGATGATCGCACCCAGCGCGGCCGTCCAGAGGACGTACACCGGCAAGCCGAATACGGCTCCGGAGAAGACGCTCGTCCAGACGGCTTCGGGGATGAACCCGGCAATGAGGCCGGCGAAGATGAACCCGATAGCGATCTCGTCCCACAGCATCGCCCACTCCTTCCACTGTTTGTCCGCGAGCGATTTCCACCCGGACCACGAGGTCGCTTTCTCCGGAATCGACGTGTTCGCTTCCTCCGGGTCGAAGGAGTCCTTGCAGGACTGCGAGCAGAAGTAATACGTCTGCCCATCATGCTCGATAGAGTAGTCGGTCTCCTCAGGATCGACCTCCATCCCACAGACCGGGTCCTGTACCGTGATGCCCTCGTCGTCGGTGACGTTCTCGCGTGCTTCATCGAGGATCTTGTCGGGGACGACGTAGACGAAACCGACCGACATCAGGACGATGAGGAGCAGTCCACCGACCACGTCGGCAAGCAGGAACTCCCAACCCAGCAGCAGCCAGATGACGATGCCGATCTCGATGACAAGGTTCGTCGAGGCAAACTGGAACGCCGCCAGCGCCGCCGCAGCCGACGCCCCCTTCTTGTAGAGGTTCTTCGCCGTGGCGATCGCCGAGTACGAACACGACGAGGAGACGAACCCAAAGAACGTCGCGAGGCCGATGGAGCGAGGCCCGTGTCCCTCGAGCAGCTCCGAAATCTGCTGGGTCGAGACCCACGCCTCGACGCCGCCGGCGATGGCGAACCCGATCACGAGCGCCCACCAGGTGATCCACGCCATCGCGGCGGTCGTCGTCGCGGCCTGCCTCGTGCTCTCCACGAAAAACGTCCCGAGCGGTTTCGTCGTCGTGACGATGCCGATGGCAACGGTGATTACGGCGATGACCGAGAGGATCGCGTAATCTGATCTGTCCATTGTCTTGGTGGCCTACATCTAGGGGCTCCTCTCCTAATGCGGTTGTGGCTACATCTGTGGGATATATCGTTTGTGAGCCTTTGGATACCAGCATCACAACCCTAGCAGAATTTAGAATCAAGGGGTATGCCACTTCGGGGGCGGAGTAATTGACTTGTGGCTGGCTGGGGAGGATAGTCGTATGCTTACGTCCTACAGCGAACTTCTCTTGACGGGTATCATTCTCGCGAGCACCGCGTACACGGTGAGCAAAACGCCCGCTATCTGGCACCAGTACGAGGGAATATATGGGTACCTACTCGTTGGCGTACCGCTCGTTGGGTTACTGTTCGGGATCGCCCATCTCGGGATGCTCACGCCGCTTCCGCATGGCCTGCTCGCTGCAGTGGAAACCGGTGCTCTCCTTAGTCTCGTGGCCGTACTCGGCGCACTCGGATACATTCACCCGCGCCTTAGATATTCCGAGGGAGACCCCCGATGACGGCACTCCTGTTCTCGTTACTCTCGGCAGTCGTCGCTAGTGGGCTTGCGTTCCTTTGTTACATCCTGCTCTACGGGGACACCGTGTTGGTGATTCAGCGCCCGTTCTTTTTCAGAATCGGCGTTGGAGCGCTCTGTGCTGCCGTCCTCGGGGCGAGTGCGGTAGTGGTCGGCTGGGTTCCGACACATCTTCTTCACGCTATCTTCGCAGTATCAATCGCTGCGGCGGTCCGGACAGTCCATAACGGTCTCCATCCGGACACTGAAGCGTGGTTCTACTCGCTCTTCGGAACCTGAGCATCGAAGCAGACGATTTCTACTCCCCGGGCTGAGGTGGTTTGGATTCGTAACGACAAGACGTCTAAAGATGGCACCCCAACGGAGAGACGATGAGCGAGAAGCTGGGCCTTCTCGGTGCAGTCTCGATTGCGCTCGGGGGTATGATCGGGGGTGGGATCTTCGCCGTACTTGGCGTCGTTGCGGAAATGTCGGGGCCTGCGGCGTGGCTCGCCTTTACCGGCGGCGGTGTCGTCGCGTTCTGCGCTGGCTACTCGTACGTTCGTCTCCAGCGGCTTGGCGACGTGTCCGGCGGCTCGGTCAGTTTCTTACAGGAGTTCGGTGAGTCGACGACGGTCGCTGGGATGGTCGGTTGGACGCTTCTGTTCGGCTATATCGGGTCGATGGGAATGTACGCGTTCGCGTTCGGTAGTTTTGCGACGAAACTCCTCGGCGTCGAAACAGCCCTCGGGGTTCCACTCCGCCCCGTCGTGTCGGTTCTCAGCGTCCTGGGGTTTGTACTACTGAACGTCCTCGGTGCCCGGGCGAGTGGCGTGACCGAGGTGCTCCTCGTCGCGGCAAAGGTTGGGATTCTCCTCATTTTCGGTGTGTGGGGGTTCTATTTTGGAGCGCGGACAGGACAGCTGACGACCGGGTTCTCCTCCGTCGCGACGGGCGGGTTGCTCATGTCCGCTGCCCTCTCGTTCGTCGCCTTTCAGGGCTGGCAGCTACTCTTTTACGACGAGGGAAGTCTTCGGAACGCTCGGACGACCATTCCGCAGGCGATCTATCTCTCAATTCCCGCGTCTCTCGGGCTGTACGTCCTCGTAGCAGTCGTCACGACGGGTCTGCTTCAGCCCGAAACGATCGCCGCGAACCCCGAGGTGTCACTCGCCATCGCGGCCGAACCGTTCATGGGGCAGATGGGGTTCATCCTCATTTCCGTGGCGGCGCTGTTCTCGACTGGGAGCGCGATCAACGCCACGCTGTTCTCGGCGGCCCACTTTGCGACGGGAATGCTTGAAGACGACCTACTTCCCGACCGGATCGGAGATGCCGATGCCGACGGTGCTCCTACGCGAACACTTCTCGTCTTGGGCCTGATAACGGCCGCGTTCACCGCCTACGGTAGTCTTCAGGGAATCACGTCGTTCGCGTCGCTTGCCTTCATCACCGTCTTTGGATCGATGAGTTTCCTCGCGTTCAGGCATCGAGCGGGGCTTCGAACAGGTATCCTCCCCGCCGTCGGCGTGGTGGGTGCAGTACTGTTCTTCCCTTCGTTAGTGTACCACCTCGCCGTGATGGAACCCGCCGTCTTCAGTGTGGTTCTCGTTGTGACGGTCGTCCTCCTGGGGCTGGAGATCCTCTACTTCGAGCGCGAGACTATTCGCTCCGAAATCGATGGCGTTTGATGCTGACGGGGCAGCAGTGCGTGAACGGTTTACGTAACCTGGACAATATTGTCGAGTGTGCTCTTTTGGGTCCACGCTGCAGTCGCGTATCTCGTTTACCGAGGCATTTCTGGTGGCCCTACTGACCGATGTGACGATGTCCCGATCTTCGCCCTGTTCGGAGGTGCGTTGCTCCCGGATCTCGTCGACAAACCACTCGCGTTTGTACTTCCATCGCTCCCGAGTCGGTCGGTCGCGCACTCGGTGTTCACCGCGGCACTCGTCGTCCTGATTGTCTTCTACGTCACGAAACACAGAGACCGGTGGGAGGTCGGCGCGGCGTACGCGCTCGGATATATATCACACCTCGCTGCGGACCTCGTGGATTACCTGTTCGTCCC
Source organism: Halorubrum sp. B52 (assembly GCF_059752555.1). Taxonomy (NCBI): domain Archaea; kingdom Methanobacteriati; phylum Methanobacteriota; class Halobacteria; order Halobacteriales; family Haloferacaceae; genus Halorubrum; species Halorubrum sp. B52. The sequence continues at coordinate 8,797 of NZ_MWTG01000006.1, forward strand.
CGGGGAGACGCTACTGTTTCTGTTCTGGCCGGTCGTAACTGATTATCACCATGTCGAGACGATCGGAGACCTGCTCGCGCTGGTGTCTCCGACCCCGTATGTACTCGGACAAACCGTCGTCACGATACTGGGGCTCTGGCTATGGATGGCCGATGGAATGCCGGGATACCCATCGATCCACCGTCAGTGATCGAGTGAGGTCGAGTCTCGTGGTCATTCGACGATGACACGTCCGACCATCCCGCTTTCCTCGTGTGGCAGGCAGAAATACTGGTACGTCCCCGTGACGTCGAACGTGTAACTGTAGGTTTCGCCTCGTTCGAGAAACCCTCTCGCTGACGTACTCTGCCGGACGGCCTGCTCGGACTCGTAGCCGCCGCTTGCGAAGTACGACGCCTCGTTGGGAATCCCTTCTTCGTATGCCGATGCGGTATGGGGGACTCCACTCTCGTTCACCCAGGTGACCTGCTGACCGGGGTCGATTGTGACTTCGGCCGGATCGAATCGGAGGTCGCCCGTCATCGTGACCGTCGGACCCGACGGGCCGCTACCTCCGAGACAGCCAGCAATCGCGGTTGCCCCGACTGCTAGCACACTCCGGCTCCGGCGAAGTACCGACCGTCGTGAATAGCCGTTCATCGGCGCACCCCTCGTGCGGAGGACTCCTCAGTTGTTTCGAGCTTCTTCACCCGTGTCGCTAGTGCGAGAAACGTCGCGGCGAGCGTCAGCGTCACTGCCGCGGCCGCCGCGAGGTCGTGCGCTCGCATCGAGTGATCGAGTGCGCCGTTGACGAGTTCGGCCCGCAGGAACGTGTGGTGGAACTCCCCGACGAGCGGCGCGAAGTAGTCTACGATGTCGTTGAGGCCGTACCAGACGGTGGTGACGGCGACCGCACCGACCGTGAACTCGGCGTAGCGATAGATCAGGAACGACTGGAGGCTCATCGCGAGATGGCTTACGATGAGGAACCAGTAGAGCCAGGGTTCGATACCGCCCGGTCCGTTGAGAACCAGCTGGACGAACGGCGTCCAGAGACCGAGTTTGATGTTGCCGAAGAAGGCGAGCATGTGGAGCCACTCGACGTCGTAGTCCAGTTTCCACGCGGCGAGACTGAGCGCGACGAACAGCGTCGCGGCGGGGCTATCGGGGACGAACGGCCACATCACGACTGGGGTTTGGGCCAGCTGGAAGCGGTAGTACCAGAACCCGAACGCCGTTCCGGCGAGATTGATCGCGACGATGACCCACGCGTACCGAAGTGCGAGGTCCTCGACGCGCTCTGGTAGCGGTGCGAGATAGCTAGGTAGGCGGCTTGAACGTGTTGTCGTGGTCATTCTCGAAACAGGTCACACATTCCGGATTCAGCACCGTGCCGGTTCGTCATGATGATGCCACTGATCAGCATCAGCACCGCGAGGGCGACCATTCCAAGATCCCATCCCGGCGGTTATATTTGATCCCATGCTACTGGCCATTCCGTCATCCATACCGGTCCCCATCCCGCCACCCATTCCCCAGTTCATGCTGGCATTCCTGGTAATACAACCCCGATTATTGCTGGTCGTTCGATTGCCAATTTTTCGATCGCTTCTACTGGGAGATGTCCCTCCAACGCGTAGCCCTCAGTAGTAATCGTGTGGCATGCCCACAGTTCGCGTGGGATGCCTGCGCACTGCTTCGGTTCGGCGTAGTTCTTTTGCTCCACGATATCGAGCCTGTCTACGCCGCGTTCGGTCAAGATATCCGCGTATTCGTGACAGCACGGGCACGACGGAGACGTTACGAGCGTGCCACCGTTTAGCAGGGTAATTGCTGCCTGATTGAGGTTGGGTGAGTTGGTGTCGGTACCAGATGACCCGAGACAACCGGCTACACCGAAAATTCCGATAGCCCCTCCTACTTGGAGAGCATGGCGACGAGTCCATTGTGACGACATGAATAGTTCCGTTTGGACCCATGTACACACGATAGTGTTATTAATTCTCATCGGGCGGGAAACAGAGAGAGTCGCTATTCCACGACGATTGCTCCTTTCTGCTCGAGTGCTCGGTGTGCTATACAATAGTACAAGTAGGTACCTGGCTCATCGAAGGTGTACGCCCAGGTTTCCCCTTCACCTGAAATGAGGCTGCTGTCGAACGTCTCGTCTTCGGCCGTGACGCTGTGGCTGTTACTATCGACCCACTCCCAGGTCACGTCCGTGCCGAGGGAAACACGGATCGCCGCCGGATCAAAGACGAACTGTTGGCCGGCACCGTCGACAGCACCATTCCTGACGGTCACTGATCCCTCGTCGGTACGGTCGTTGATTCCGTCGTAGTTCGCAATCTCCGAGAGGTAGTCGGCGACTTCCTGATTCCCGCTGTTGTTGCCGTCGGTTTCTTCGTCAGTGGGCGTGTCCCCACCGTTTCCATCGCTCCCGGTAGCGTCGTCGCCGCCGAGACAGCCAGCGATCGAACCGATCAGCGCCACGCCACTTCCTGCCAGTATTTGCCGCCGTGACATCTCCATAGGACGAAGGTTGTGTGCTACGTATCTTAAGCGAGTCGTCAATTTGCTGGGCCAGCAAATTGACTCCTCCGATTATGTGTGCTAGCAGTAGAGATACACGTGGTAGTACCATCAACGCTCATGTGTAGCACGTTGTTGATTTCAGAGAGTGGCTGGAACAGCGTGTTTGAGAGCGTCTCGTCCCGGTATACGAAGAGATCTCGTCGGAGCTGTAATGCTCTGAGATACTGTGTTAGCTTGTCCTTTGAGACACCTCGAGGCGGCGAGAGCCACCGTCGCATCAGCGACGCGTGGCTCTCGCAAGTGTTGACGTGGATCTCTTCATCAGCGTACTCGCCGTCGCCGTGGACGACGTATTCGCGGTCGAATTCGTCGTCCCCCTCAAGCGGTTCGTACGCTCGAAAGCCGTCGGTATAGACGGTGAGCGACTCCTGCTGGCGGTCGGCCAGCAGGAGTCGATTCGTCTGCGGCTTTCGCCGGGATCACGTACCGCTGCTTGGTGCCCCGATCGACCGGAATGAACACGGGTGGTTTGTCGTCTTCGTACGTTCCTCGTCCGCGTGTGGACAGGCCACGCGAGCGCGACTCGCGGTCGTGCTCCGAAACGACCTCCACCTGCTGGGGAAGGACGTCGAGAACGTCTTTCTGAAGGAGCGCGGTTCCGACTTGTTCGAGCGTCTCAAGGTCGAACTTGGTGCGGAGATGGTAGAGAACCGAGTTTTCGTGGGGTGCATCTTCACTTCTCTCACAGGGCGTTGAGACCGAGGTCCCGTCAGCGCGTGCGCCGACGAGGACCTCGTAGATGTCTTCAGCATCGAGTTCAGCGTTTTCAGCGAGTGTGAGAGCAACTTCCTCGTCAAGAGAGTTGACGAGGAAGTTAAGAAGCTGGTCCTCGTGGATTTCACCGTCTGCTTGCTTGGTATTAGACACACCTTCAGCAAGCAGACGTCTCAACTAACCGGCTTTGTGATGTACTGAGTTCGTTGAACACGAATTCTAACGCGTTATTAATGTCTTGAACACTTTTTGCGCCAGTACAGACCGCTTTCCCAGAGCGGAAAATAAGTGTGTCAGCTTTCGAGATTGGGTGCGAAAGACAAGTCCTGGGAAGGATTCCGGCTGATACTCTGTAGTGGGGAGGTCGTCGGCTAACGGCTTCAGATTCAGTTCCTGACCCAATTCGGTTGAAGCGACCACGTTCTGGATTTCGAGGGTGTCCTTTGACTCGGGCATGGTTTTCAAAGGGCCACGATAGTCTTACTACTCTCGCTCATAACCGCTGATCGTGAAGGAATCTCGCAGAAGCCTTCTACTGTTCTACTCGACACCATAATCACCACCGTACTTCATGAAGACGTAAGTCAACCCGAGCGTGCTCACCATCGCGGCGAACGCTAAGATACCTAGGGTTTTTGCACTGTCCGGCACCTGTGGTGCTGGTTGTCCACCACCACTCTCGCCACTGCCACCACTCGCGGTGCCAGTAAACGGGTACGCAATCGACCCTTGATCGACGATCGTTTGGCTATCTGGCATCTGTCCGCTCGGAGGGTTGGTCGGGATAGAGCTCTCTGTTGCCGGTCCACCGGGACTTCCGACGACGATTCGCCCGACCTGTCCCAATGATACGTGAGCGGTGCAGTTGTAATCATATGTCCCCTCGACCTCGAACGTATGTTCGAACGTCTCTCCTTCTTGCAGTAACCCGCTGTCCCAGGGATCTGCATCGCTTGGGATGCGGTCTTCATAGGCGGTTGAGGAGTGTGGGGCCGCCGCTCCCATCTCGAAGATTACGGTCTCACCCGGTTCGACGAACAGGCCTACTGGGTCGATGAAGAAGTCTCCCCCCTCCATGGTAATCTGGACTGTCTTGGCTTCCTGTGCGGCTGTCGGCTGTGCGAGAGTACTCGCCGCTGCGAGTCCTCCCGCCGTTTGCAGAAACGTTCGTCTTTTCATGACTCTAGTTCGTTTGGATCCGCATCATCGGCAATTTCGAGCAGCTCTTGATAGCGATTTCTGATTGTGACTTTGCTCACATTGGTCACCTCGCTCGCGTCGGCCTGGGTGAGACTGTCCTCCGTACGTCTCGTCGCTGCATAGATCGCGGCTGCCGCAAGCCCAATCGGACTTTTCCCACTCAATGCGTCCTGCTCTGCCGCCACTTCAAGGAGGTGTCGGGCACGAGTTTCGGTTTCGACCGAAACCTCACAGTCGGATGCAAATCGTGGGAGGTAGTCGGTTGGATCGTCCGGCGCAATCCCCAACACGAGTTCGCGAGCGACGTATCGATAGGTTCGCGCAAGTTTGCTCTTACCGATGCGGCTGACTGCAGCCACCTCATCGAGACTCCTGGGCGTGTTCGCTTGCCGAGCTGCGGCATACAATGCACTAGCACCAACCCCTTCGATCGATCGTCCTCGAAGTAGGTCTTTCTCAAGGGCACGGCGGTAGATCACGCTCGCAGTCTCACGAATCGGGGTGGGTAGATCGAGTGCGGATGCCATTCGGTCGATCTCGCCGAGCGCCTGCTTGAGATTCCGTTCCTTGCTATCCCGCGTGCGAAAGCGTTCGTCCCAGGTTCGGAGTCGCTGGAATTTCTGCTGTTGGCGTTTGCTCAACGCATTTCCGTACGTATCTTCGTTACGCCAGCCGATCATCGTCGAGAGTCCCTTGTCGTGGAGGGTGTGCGTTATGGGAGCACCGACACGGGACTTCTGCGAAGTCTCGCGTTCAGTGAACGCTCGCCATTCGGGCCCTCTGTCGATGTTCGACTCTTCGAGTACCAACCCGCATGCGTCACAATGGTACTCCCCTTTATCCTCGGAATAGATGACCGTTCCATCACACTCGACACATGTGGAGCGGTGCGTAGGGGATGTTTCTGCTTCGGATTCCGGTTGACGCCGGATGGATGTGGATGCTGTGTTTGGGGGTATCATTGGCGGATATCGTGTCTGGATCGGAGACTCGGCGGGCGCTCGCTATCGACTGTTTAGCCGACAGCGGAGTAGCCAGCGTCTTCCACGGCCTGCCGAAGGTTCTCGAGATCGGTATCACCGTCAATCGTTGCGGTATCAGTCGCTCGGTCGGCCGTCGCACGTTCGACTCCTGATACGCCTTCGAGTGCTTCTCGAACGGTCTGTTCGCATCCGTCGCAGGTCATTCCTTTGACAGTGATCTGGAGACTCATCGTCGTCATATCATACACCTTCCTCTTTCACGTGAGTTTCTATTATAATACGACAGAATTGGGCGGTGTGTTCTTTGAAGAATGCTGCTTTACTACCGTGTGATTCGTTGAATCGAATGTCCGACTGCAGGGATAGAAACTACGGCAGTCGCATCCATCTCTTTGTCAGACTCCGAGCATCATCCGAATCGATCCACGAACACCCATCGGAAGGCCGACGGCCATCGCGACGAACGCGATAAGCCACCACCACGTGTAGTCCATCTCTCCCTCGCCGTCTGCGAGGATCCATACGACAACCGTCACGGCAATCAGCTTCAGGACGAACGTCGAGCCAGCGAAGCCGGTGATATTCTCGCGAAAATATGATTCATACTGCTCGCAGCAGCTACATTCTGATGAGCTAAGACACGTCAGTCCTACACTCTCGCCCCCTGTTTTCTTTCGAAACGGGAGTGATCCAGCAAGGGCTACGCGCGGTGACCCTCTCAAATCACTATCCCAGAGACCATTTGGCCGGTTTCGATTCTTAACAGAAAGCGCGGTAAATCATCGTTACGTATAGATATGTATGAGCTCCCCACGCCGTCTAGAAGTTCGAGAAGGTCCGGACATCAACCAGTACAACCAGATCCTCATTCCACTCTACGGAGTTGATGTAGTGGATTCAGTGGTCCAATATGGTCTATCACTTGCGGAAATGTATGATGCGGCTCTCCACGTATTATCTATTCAAGATGAGGAACGCACGGAGGTGGAATCCGACCAAGTCACTAAACAAGAGGAGTGGGACGCAGCAGCGGTAATTGAACCCGTGGTGGATCAGGCCCACTCGCTCGGGCTCAATGTGATACCAGCAGTGGATTGTGGGCACTCTCCAGGTGTTATTCGGGAGTACGCTGAAGAGAATGATATTGATTTGCTTGTTCACCAGAAACCTAAACAGACTAGATTAGCACGAATTCTCCGGAGAGATGTCTCCAGCCAGATCATTCAAAATATCTCTCTTCCTGTCTTGACGATACCTGATAGGGATCCACCTGATCCGGTTGGAGAGTTATCTACTAGCCAGTTCACAGACATTCTCGTGCCCACGGATGGATATGATGAGGCATCTGTGGCTTTCAAACATGGGCTACAAATTGCTAAACGGTATGATGCGACCCTACATGGACTTCTTGTTATTTCCGAACAGTCCTATTCGAGTCGGCCTGGATTCACGTGGGAGGAAGTTACTGACTCTTGGGAACAGCGGGGAACTCGGCTCTTGGAGGACATTACGGAGAAGGCAGCGACCTTAGACGTTCCTGTCCGAACTACGTTGAGTTATGGTCAAGCTCAACAGGAGATTCTCAAATATACTGAGGTGAATGGCATCGACCTTGTTACAATGGGGACACGAGGATTGACTGGTATTCGCCGACTGTTACAGGGAAGTGTCGCAGCTCAAGTGATCGAGGAAGCAGATTACCCCGTTCTGACGATTAACCGCAGGACAGCTGAATTGAAAAAGCACCCGTATACTTTTTGTCGGAAGTCCAAACAGAACAGGAAGTCAATCAATTAATTCCCACTGGTTGGTCATTCCTCCATAGACACGGTTTAAAACTCGTCGTCTCGAGAAAATACGGGCAAATAAAACAGGGTGGCGGAGGAGACGCAGTAGAACTGTACTCGGAGACCGGTCAACGTCTTCAATATCGATCCCGGCAGCGGCACGAATTGCTGCTCCCAGAACCTTGGGATTACGAGTTTCAAGAAAGTATCTCACAACTGTGGCGAAAATGTACTCCGTTTTCATCCTCTGATATAATCTGTCAGGATAACTGTGTAATTGGCCTCTGTTAGCCAGCTCTGCGGCCAAGAATCCGGATTCAACGGCCTGTGAGATCCCCTTTCCGGTGAGTCGGTTTGCGATACCTGCAGCATCACCCACTCGTACGACGGAATGCTCCGGTAGATGGGTTCTGTCGGGATCAAGGCTTGGTCCCTCGGGAATGATTGCGACGTTCGTCCGTTCCTGCGACGGGACTGCCCACCCATTCCGCTTACAGGCTTCCCTCAATGCCTTCATATAATCACTAGGCCGGTCACTGACCGTCCAGCCGATACCAACGTTGGCTCGTTGCGATGTCTTCGGGAATGCCCACGAGTACCCTGTATAGTTCTCCAGAATTATCCGGCTGTTCGGGTACAACTCGGTGAAGTCCCCTTCGACATCACTGTTAAGCGCTACCATATATCCTGAATACTCGTTGGTTGTTCCGAGCGCTTTACTAGAGAGTGATGGCTGACCGGTTGCATCAACGACGAGATCATACTCATCGGTGAACTCGTGGAAATCTGTCCGTGTGATAGACTGGTTTTCGTGGATGTCAACACCCTTCTCTGAGAGTTGTTCTGCCCAGGACTGCTCAACGACATTTCGGTCCGTTATATATGTATCCGCAGCAGGAAAGGTGCCGGCTCCAGTGCGGTGGCGATCGGCGTCGATTCCGTCATACACCTCCACTTCCATCGCTGGCAGCGGATTGAGAAAGCCGTTCTCTACAGTCGGCTCGAGTGGGATCTTCGATACCGCTGTCATCGCTTCTCCGCAATTAACGCCTTTGCTATCGTAGGACTGCCGCTCATATAGTTCGACGTCGAACCCAGCGTCGTCAAATCCAGCAGCTGCTGCAAGCCCGGCCATCCCTCCACCTATTATCGCAATTCTGCATGTTCGAGTCATCGGTTTGTACCAATCTTTGAGACCATCGTTAAGCTCCCAACAGCATCCGAAGTGATCCCCGAACGCCCATCGGAAGTCCGATCGCTCCGATGAAGAACGTCATAAGCCACCACCACGTGTGATTCATCTCCTCTTTCGCATCAGCGAGATACCACACGATGCCGACAGTCACGACAAGTTTCAGCACGAACGTCGATCCGGAGAATCCAGTCGCCTGGTACACGAGATTCGTGACGAACAACTTGGGGGAGTAGCCGATGAACGTCACACCGATGAGGTTCTGCGCAGCGTCCCACAGCTGGCCAAAGACGGCCAGCAGAATTAGCGGGTGTCGAAGGTGTGTGACGTTGACGAAACTCGCGCCCCAGTAGTAGAGCGCGGTCACTCCGAGAGCTATTCCCGTCGTCGCGACAGGAACCCATAGGCGAAGTGGGGTCGACGTCGAGAGGCCGTGCCAAACTGCCCACCCGACGGCACTGACAGCCCACACCGACCCGACAAGCCCGACTGTTAGCGGGATAGAACCGATATTTTGGTCACGCACGAGTGCACCGACGCCGAGCGCGAGGACGGTGATAGCGGTGACGACGAAGTAGATCGACGGCGTAATGAACCACACCGCGTAGTCTCCCAGCAGGCCGATGTCCTCAAGCGCTCGCATCGCGCCGCCGGCGATAATGATCGGAGCGAATCCGTAAGCCAGGCGTGCGTCGAACGTGACATCGAGCTGGTCGAGATACGCCCGCAGTCCGGGGAGGCTGTACACGACCGCCGCGAGGTAGGTTACCGTGTTCACCGCATTGTAGCCCCGGACAGCACGAATCCCCTCGTGCGTGACTGGCTGACTAACGGCGTCGGCGACGACTGGCCCCCAGAGGTACTGCCAGATGAACCGGTCGTAGACCAGCGTCGGGAACACAAGGAGGCCCGCACCGACGAGGACGAGCGGGGCGAGCAGGTACAGCGCCCACCACTCGCGTGAGCCGGTCTCCGGAAGGACGGTTTCGACGCGTCGGGTGACAGTACTCACGACTCGTTCACCTCCAATCGCCACGTCGTACTCTTCGAGCGCCCCCACTGTTCGAGTGAGACGTTTGAGAGGTCGTCCTGAAGTTGGCTGAGGTACTGTGCAACGGCCTTCGGCGATCCGTCAAGGTCGCCGGCGATCTCGCGAGCCCGGAGGTATGTCGGTTCGCTACTGGCTGTCTCGACGAGGTACCTCCGAACCGTTTGGCGGGAAATATTTGACATTGATATAGAGGTGACGTTCAGCGGAGGCGACCGAAGAGCTTGTAGTCGTGATCGGGGGTGTACCGCCGGAACAACAGGCTGTTCGTCAGCACCGACACGCTGGAGAACGCCATTGCTGCTGCAGCGAGTACGGGCTGGAGCAGGCCGAGCGATGCTAACGGGATCATCGCCGTGTTGTAGCCGAGCGCCCACACGAGGTTCTGCTTGATCTTCTTGAGTGTCGCGTCCGAGATCCGGATCGCCTTCACCACGTCGAGCGGATCATCGCGCATCAGCGTAAGGTCCGCAGCCTCAATGGCGACGTCCGTGCCGGAGCCGATGGCTGTCCCGACGTGTGCGACCGCGAGCGCCGGCGCGTCGTTGACGCCGTCACCGACCATCATCGCCTGCCGACCCTCGTCCTGAATACTGTCGACGGCGTTGGACTTGTCCTCGGGAAGGACCTCTGCTCGGACATTCTCCGGATCGATACCGACCTGTTTGGCGACCGCACGAGCAGTTCGTTCGTTGTCGCCCGTAATCATCATCACGTCAACGCCCCGTTGTTGTAGGGCCGTAACGGCCTGCTTGGAGCTCTCTTTGATTGTGTCGGCGTCAGCCACTACACCAACCAGTTCGCCCTCGAAAGCGACGAGCATCGCCGTCTTCCCCTCGTTTTCGAGGCGTTCCATCGTCTCTTCGGCGGGAGACGGGTCGATGTCGTTGTCTCGCAGCAACTTGCGGTTGCCGACCAGCACCTCGCTGTCACCAATGACTGCTTTGATCCCGTGGCCCGGAACGTTCTCGAAGTCGTCAGGCTCAGTCACGTCCAGACCGCGTTCTTCGGCCCCTTCGACGATTGCCCGCGCGAGGGGGTGTTCGCTTCCGCTTTCTGCGATCGCCGCCAGCCGCAGCACGTCGTCCTCTGAGAGGCGGTCACGAGTGCTGAGCTGTCCACCATCTGGTGTCGGCTCGCCCCCGTCAGTCACCGCATTTCCATCGCCATCGAAGACGACCACGTCGGTCAGTTCCATTTCACCCTTCGTGAGGGTGCCCGTCTTGTCGAAGACGACCGTGTCGACGTCTTTCGCGCGTTCGAGGATGTCACCGCCCTTGAACAGGACGCCGTTCTGGGCCCCAATGGTCGTCCCGACCATCGTCGCCGCGGGCGTCGCCAGCCCCAGCGCACAGGGGCAGGCAATGAGGATCGAGGACGCGAAGACGATGATTGCGAACTCGAAGACGGTGACCGTGCCGCCCGCCGCTGCCGGGCCGCCCGCCACCTGCCCCCATAGCGGGAGCCAGTCAACGAAGCCAGCCAGCACCTCCGGGAACAGGAACCAAATAACGCTCCAGAGGATAGCGTTCGCGATAACTGCCGGCACGAAATACGCCGAGATGCGGTCTGCTAGATTCTGGATATCTGGCTGGCGCGATTGTGCTTCCTTGACGGTCTGAACGATTTGCTGGAGGGCAGTATCTTCGCCGACGTTAGTGGCCTCCACGAGAAGAACGCCGTTCTCGTTAATCGTCGAGCCGACGACCTCATCTCCCTCCTCTTTTTCTACAGGGACAGACTCACCGGTAACCATCGACTCGTCGACGGCGGACTGCCCGTCAACGACGACCCCGTCGGTTGGGATCTTCTCACCGGGGCGGACTTTCATCTGGTCACCCGTTGTGACCTCTTCAAGTGGAATCTCTTCCTCACTACCATCCTCACGGACAATGGTCGCCGTTTCGGCTTCCATTTCGAGGAGCTTCCGGAGGGCCTCGCCCGCTTGACCCTTTGAACGAGCTTCGAGATAGTTACCGAGCGTAATGAACACGAGGATGAGGGCTGCCGTGTCGAAGTAGAGCCCACCCGCGATGAGTTCAGCAAGGACTGCCACAGAGTATAGATAGGCCGTTGTCGACCCGATCGCGATCAGCACGTCCATGTTGGCGCGGCCATTCTTCACGATCGCCTTGTACGAGTTCTTATAGAACGGCCAGCCGAGGATCGCCTGTACCGGCGTGGCGAGCAGGAACTCGACCCAGCCGAGTTCCACGCCGAAAACGGTTTCAGGGACGAACACGCCACCGAGAAGATAGCTGTCGATGAGGAAGAAGAGCAGTGGAACTGATAATACTGCCCCAAAGAGGGTTAGCCTGAGCTGTTTCCGTATCTCAGCCTGGCGGGCGGCATCACGCGCATCCTGCCCCGAGCCCTCATCGCCACTGTCTTCGCGAACTGGCGAATAGCCGGCGTCTTCGATGGCATCGTACAGCGCATCGAGAGACACCTCTGCCGGATTGTAGGTCACCTGCGCCTCGTCAGTCGCGTAGTTTACCTCCGCGGTAATGACTCCGAGTGTACTTTCGAGAGCAGTTTCGTTAGTTTCGGCGCAGTTGGCACACGTCATATCGGAGATGGCGATGGTCACCGTCTCCGAGACTGCACCGTAGCCCGCCTCGTCGATTGCGTCGTAGATTTCGTGAAGCGATACTGTCTCGGGATCGTAGGTAACAGACCCCTCATCGGTGGCGAAGTTCGCATCCGCCTCCGATACCCCCTCAAGTGATTCGAGAGTGTCCTGAATCGTCGCCGAGCAGTTGGCGCAGGACATTCCCGTAATGTCGAGATGTATTGTTTGGCTTGTCATGCTCGTATTACTATACGGGGTCTATATTTACGCGATTTACTGTTTCGAGAGGGTGGTTATTGGACCCGCGAAAGTTTGAAATCTAAAAGGATACTACGCCCCTTCTTCGAGTCGCTGATAGCGGTCTTCGAAGCGTGCGAGACAAGATGGACAACAAAAGTGGTAAACCTCGCCGTCAATCCGTGTTGTCTCTCCTTCAGTATCGACGGTATTGTTACATTCAGCACAAGTAAGGGCAAACTCGGCACCATCAACGGATGGCGTCCATTCCATTGCGTCGATTAGCGTGACCGTATAATCTGCTATATTGATCTCATCGAAGAGTCCATTCATCCACTGACGAACGTTATGAGCTTCGACACGTGCGTAAAACCAGAGATCCCCCTCAGAGGTCATGAAGACGTGTTCGACACCATCTGACTCTCGGGCCTGCTTGCGGGCTGGTTCCAGCGACTCAGATCCAATCTCAGCCTGAATGAATACCGGAACACCAGCTCGCAGTTGTGCGCGATTCACGTCGATGGTGAAGCCGTTGATGATATTGGCCTCCTCTAACCGTTTCACGCGGTCTGATACGGCTGGCCCCGAGAGATCCACCTCCTCACCGATGCTGCTGAACGGGCGTCGCGCGTCCTCTGCTAGTAGCGAGAGGATCTCCATGTCTGTCTCGTCTAAATCACGCATATCTCCCCATTGAACCCCCGAACCACAATATTGTTTCCCAACTCCAAGCTTTGAATGCCATTTCACGTCCAAGATAGACTTTGGATTCGAAGCAGAAACTGACAAAGATTCCCCTCCCGTATGTACCAGTGTATGACGCAGACCATCACTGTCGAAGGAATGACCTGCGGTCACTGTGAACAGACAGTCGAAGACGCGCTTCGAGAGGTGAGTGGCGTGACCGACGCGACCGCCGACCGCGAGGCCGAACAGGCGAGCGTCGATGGCGATGCTGACATCAAAGCACTCGTCAAAGCCGTCGAAGACGCTGGCTACACCGCCTCCGCCTGAGAAACGACAAAACGCACGCCAACGAACGCCCCGCCGTTCTCGTTCGATTCTGGCCCTCTCGATTGCGCCGCGCAGTATCAGGGTTTGGACAGCATAATAAGGGACGGCACCAATACCCACGCCATGAGCAACAATCCAGACCACGAGACATCCGAAAATCCCTCTAAAGAGGGGCACCCCTCGCATCAATCCGAAGGACCCGTCTACTGTTGTCGAATTTGCCGATTGAAAGCAGATGCTGAAGCGCGAGCAACAGCCCACGCGTCATCCGAGCCGGAGTCCAAACTCCCGAAGGACGACACTCACACTGCGGCAGACGCCACCACGGAGTCCGAATCCACGGACGAACACGCACATAACGACCACGAAGCCGAACACGCGCACCGCCACGCTGCGGCCGAGCACGCTCACTCTACAGAAGCAGAGCACGTACACGACGAGCACGACCATGGTGGTAACGCCCACGAGAAGGGACACGGGGGTGGAAACGGGGATCACAGCGATCACACGGATCACTCAGGCCACGAGGCGATGTTTCGGCGGCGGTTCTGGGTGTCGCTCGTCCTCTCGATTCCGGTCATCGTCTTCAGCGAATTCATTCAGGACGTCTTCGGCTATACGGCCCCTACGTTCCCCGGGAGTACGTGGATAACGCCGGTACTTGCGGTCGTGATCTTCGCGTACGGTGGCGTGCCCTTCCTCTCGATGGCCCGGACGGAACTGAAAAACCGCGAGCCGGGGATGATGATGCTCATCTCGCTGGCGATATCGGTGGCGTTCGTCTACTCGATCGCGAGTCTGTTTCTCGAAGGGACGACACCGTTTTTCTGGGAACTCGTCACGCTGATCGACATCATGCTGCTGGGCCACTGGGTGGAGATGCGGTCGGTCCGGGCGGCCTCGGGGGCGCTGGACGAACTCGCGAAGCTCATGCCCGATACCGCCGAGCGTATCACCGAGAGTGGAGATACCGAGGAAGTGCCCGTCTCCGAACTCGGCGAGGACGATGTCGTGCTCGTTCGCCCGGGCGCGAGCGTGCCTGCCGACGGCGAAGTCGTCGAGGGCGAGTCGTCCGTTGACGAGTCGATGATTACCGGCGAATCCAGACCAGTTGGGAAGGAGCCCGGATCAGAGGTGGTCGCCGGGACGGTCAACCAGGACGGGAGTCTCCGCGTCAAAATCACGAAGACCGGCGACGAGACGACGCTGGCGGGCATCATGCGACTGGTCGACGAGGCCCAGCAGTCCAAATCTCGAACCCAGTTGCTCGCCGACAAGGCAGCTGGCTGGCTGTTCTATATTGCACTCGGCGTCGCGGCGATTACTGCCGTCGCGTGGGTCGTCGCGGTCGGGTACAACATCACCGTCCTCGAGCGCGTCGTGACGGTCCTGGTCATCGCGTGTCCCCACGCACTTGGACTTGCCGTCCCGCTCGTGGTCGCGATCAACACTTCCACGGCTGCCCAAAACGGGATGCTCATCCGCGACCGCATCGCCATGGAGGAATCTCGAAATCTGGACACGGTGATGTTTGACAAGACCGGGACCCTCACGAAGGGCGAACAGGGCGTCGTCGGTGTTGAGACGGCAGGCGACTGGACTGAAGAGCGAGCATTCGAAGTCGCCGCTGGTGTCGAGGGTGACTCCGAGCATATGATCGCTCGCGCCATCCGAGACGCCGCCGAGGAACGGGATATCCAGCGAGCGAAGGTTTCGAACTTTGAGAATTTCCGCGGTCTCGGCGTCAGAGCCACTGTGGACGGCGAGACGGTTCATATCGGTGGACCGAACCTGATTGAGAAATTCGGTATCGAGCGGTCCAACGAAATCGCTGCCTTCGCGGAGGAAGCTGGCTCGAACGCAGAGACGGTTATCTACCTGGTTCACGACGAATCCGAAGTTGTCGCAGCATTCGCGCTGGCGGACGTTATTCGGGAAGAAAGCCGGCAGGCCATCGAGGCGCTACACGCGATGGATATCGAGGTGGCGATGCTGACCGGTGACTCGGAGGACGTCGCACGGGCTGTCTCGGAGGAACTCGGCATCGACCAGTACTTCGCGGAGGTACTCCCCGACGAAAAGGACACGAAAGTCGAAGCGCTCCAGTCCGAGGGGAAACTGGTCGCGATGGTCGGCGACGGCGTCAACGACGCGCCGGCGCTCACGCGAGCAGATGTCGGTATTGCCATCGGTTCAGGGACCGACGTCGCCATCGAGTCGGGCGATATCATCCTCGTCGACAACAATCCCCTGGATGTCGTCCGTCTCATCAAGCTCTCGAAGGCGAGCTACCGGAAGATGCAGGAGAATCTGGTCTGGGCGACCGGCTACAACGTCTTCGCGCTCCCACTCGCTGCCGGAGTCCTCGCGCCTATCGGTATCCTGCTGTCGCCGGCGATCGGCGCGGTGTTCATGTCTCTCTCGACAATCATCGTCGCTATCAACGCCCGTCGTCTCCGCAGCGCCGATATTTCCGTGCCCGACATTGGTGCGTGATCCCTATGGCACTCCAGGCGACACAGACATTGTTCAGCGTCAGTCTCCTATCCGGGGGACTCCTACTGGGTGGCCTCCTTGCCACCATCGTCAGTCCGACATTCCGGTTCTGGCCGCACGGGACGCGGAACTGGACGTTCTGGGTCAGCTGGACAGCCTGGACGCTATACGTCGTGGGTCTGGTCGGCATTGCATACCTCGACTGGTGGCACTGGTACGAACCACCGGTGGTGGTGCAACTCGTCAGTGTGCTTGTTTTCGTAGCAGGCACAGCGCTGTCTATCTGGGCGATGTGGACACTCGGATTCTGGGAGAGCAGTGGTCTCGAAGGCCACCTTCAAACTGAGGGACCGTATCGCTTCTCTCGCAATCCACAGTACGTGGGGTTCATCACCATGCTCGCCAGCGGAGGCCTCCTCGCAGGTTCGATTCAAACGGTCATTCTCGCTATCGGTGGAATCGTGTGGTTCCTGCTCGCACCACTCGCCGAAGAGCCGTGGCTCCGCGAGCAGTACGGGGGCGAATACGAGTCATACTGCGAGGCGGTTCCACGATTCCTTGGTAAACCCAGTAGACGTGCAGCGCAGACACATTCAGAGCAGTCCGAGAGTGATTCTCAATGACTGGATCCGCGACACAACCGATTGAGGTCGGCGGCCGAACCATCTCACCCGGAGAGAAGCGCCAGTTCCGCTATTCGGTGGGAACAAGTTTCCACGGCGACCCGATCGACATTCCGGTCACGGTCGTCAACGGAGAGAATGATGGCCCGGCGATGTTCCTCAGTGCTGCCGTGCACGGCGACGAACTGAACGGCATCAAGATCGTCCAAGAGGTCGCAGAAACCTACGGTCCCCCGGACATCCACGGGGCACTCGTCTGCCTCCACGTACTGAACGTCCCGGGATTCATGGCCCAACAGCGCTACATCCCGATCTATGACGAGGACCTCAACCGGTCGTTCCCCGGGAATCCACAGGGAACGATGGCGAAACGTCTCGCCCATACTATCTTCGAGGAATTCGTCTCGAAGTGCGACCTAGGGCTGGATTTCCACACCTCGACGCGCAACAGGACGACGATGTATCACGTTCGGGCAGATATGCGCGACTCTGACGTCGAACGCATCGCCCGTGCATTCGGAACGAGCGTGATTCTCGACGGTGAAGGCTCAAACGGGACGCTCCGAAAGGCAGCATCGAAGACGGGGGTTCCGACCGTAACTGTGGAGATGGGGCGCGCCCACCGGTTCCAATCGACGCATCTCGAACGCGCCCTTCACTGCGTGGCGAGTGTCCTCGCTGAACATGAGGTTCTGCCAGACCGGCCGGTCTCTTGGCCTGGGTGGACGCGTGTGGTCGCACGCGACGGTGAGAAGACGTGGCTTCGTGCTGCCACCGGCGGACTCGTCGATATGAAGTGGGGCCCACAGCCGCTCGTCGAGGACGGGGAGCAGCTGTTCACTATCTCCGATCACTTCAAAGATGAGGTCGAAGTCGTTCGTGCACCGTCAACTGGCCTCGTCGTCGGTGTACTCGAGAACGCAGTCGCGTACCCGGGGCATCCGCTGTGTCACTTCGTGAGCGTCGACGAAACGACCGCAGACATCATCCGGGACGACATCGAGCGGGGTGAGTTCGATGTCTACCGTGAGGGTGGTTTCCAGCGGCCGGAATATGGTGAGAGCGGTGAGTATGAAGGACGAGATCCGCTCTCTTGACGGGCCAGCGTCTGCTGACAGGCTCTTCATCGGTTCGGAGAACCCCCCATAATTGCCTACTGGCTCGTTCTTCGGCCAATAACCGTTCCAAGTTCTAATTCGTACGGTATGATGGTCGGCTTTTATCGAACATCGTCGAGATCACCTCAGCAAGATCGTGCCCTCTCAACTACAGACTCGCCGGGTACCAGTGTGTAAACTGTACAGATCTGCTAGGTGATGCCCGGTATAGTAACGCTCACCCCAACTTTTTCGCGACCTATTGCGCGTTTTCAACCGCTTTCCTTACGTCAACCCAGACTTCATCAGGAGACTGTTTTCCGTCGACACGTTCCAGTTGGCCTCGTTCTTCGTAGTATTCAATAACTGGTTCAGTGGTCTCACGAAATACACGTAGACGTTCACGGACTGTCTCCTCGGTATCGTCATCCCGCTGCTCAAGTCGTCTTTCAACTTCAGGATCTTCAGGCGGACTGTATTCTATATGATAAGTGTCCCCTGTTTTTGGGTCTATACGGCGACCCGTGAGTCGTTGAACAAGTTCCTCCTCGTCTACGTCAAGATATAGAATAACGTCAACGTCGGTCATATTATTGAGTTCCTCAGCCTGTTCTACGTTGCGGGGATACCCATCCAGAACAAAGCCATTGACTTGCGATAGAGCCTCTTTAACGAGCAGAGTGACAACCTCGTCCGGAACAAGCTCACCTTGATCCATATATGTGCGCGGGACATCATACTCTGATTCAAATTCTGAAATATCCCTGTCCTTATTTGCCCGAAGGACCTCCCCGGTAGTGATATGCTTTATATTAAACTCCTCAGAAGCCTTTCTACTCTGCGTCCCCTTTCCTGCGCCTGGTCCACCGAGGATTAGAATCCGTGGTTCGGCCATGTCTCTCTTTTGATGTCAGTCACGAAAAAGACACGTATCGAGAGTCTCAGATGCGGGGTTACTTTCTCTGGGACTCTGACCGGATGATCCCGGAGAGATTGTCCATCTGTGCGGAGACATGGGCAGCTTCTCCCGCGAGGTGAGTGATGAGATCGTCAAGGGTGACGATCCCCACAACTGAGCCATCTTCGACAACGGGAACATGGCGGGCAGCCGCCTCGTTCATTTGTCGCAGTACCCTCGGTACCTCCGCCTCAGGCGTTACGGTGAGGGGGTCGGAGGTCATCACATCTCCGGCGGTTATGTTGGATTCGCTCTGATCCGTTGCGAGAACGTTGAACTCACTATCTGGCGTGAGGAGCGCGCCAATCAAATCTCGATCTGTAATGATGCCCACGAGCTGGTCGTTTTCTTCCACAACGACGTAGCGGGCACATTTGGTTTGGGCGACCATCGTTTGGGCGACCTCTGCTACCGACGTATCCGGAATAACGCGACCAACTGACTCGTCGGCGATACTCCCAACACGTAGTGTGAGATCGGATCGATTCTGTTCCACACTGGGGGATTGGTTAGAGAGACTAAATAATATGGCGGCAGTTCCTCACTTCATAGAAGCATCTCAGGGAGTTACGGTGCTTGCCTTCGGTAGATAGTAGCACGTTTTGCGCTGCTACTATCCGACTGGTCTCCCGCGTAATGTTGGAACCAAGTGTGGTGAATGTGCGACCGTAGTTACTAGTGGGCAGTCCAGCCTCCGTCGACAGGAATGTTTGTGCCTGTGATGTACGTCGCCTCATCAGAGGCGAGAAACATCGCAATGCCGCCGATCTCCTCGGGTTCGGCCACTCGCTGCATGGGTGTCTCGTCTCGGACGAACTCGTAGAACTGTTCCTGGTCGAGGTAGTCGTCTGTCATCGGCGTTTCAACGAATCCAGGGCAGATACTATTGACACGTATCCCTTCTGTGGCGTAGTCGATGGCGAGCTCTCGTGTGAAATTCACGACACCACCTTTTGCTGCCGAATAGGCAGGTGATCCAGGACCACCAACGAGGCCATAAATCGACGCGACATTAATGATGCACCCCTCACTGTCTTTGAGATACGGGATCGCCGCCCGCGAGCCGTACATAACCCCCGTGAGATTAATTTGAATGACCGTATCCCACTCTTCGAGCGACATTTCTTCGATGGACCCTACTTGGCCAATTCCAGCGTTGTTTACGATTGCGTCAAGCTGTCCGTATTCGTCAACCGTACTGTTGACGAGGGTCTCTACCTGCTCATACTCCGTGACGTCACATTGGTGGAATTCACAGCCGAGTTCTTCGGCAGTCTCTCGGCCGGTTTCTTCCGTGCGACCTGCGATAACGACTTCGGCTCCGTAATCAATGTACTTCGAAGCAATTGCTTTGCCGATCCCGGTTGCACCACCAGTGATGATCGCAACTTTATCTTTGAGCATATCAGGTACTTCGCATAGACGCCACAAAATAGTTTGAGGCGTCGTGGAGGTACTCCGTATTCGAGATATCAGTTATCGACGCTGTTGCCTTGATGAATGAATGAATAAAATGGTGAAGCCGAGTGCGACGACGACCCCAACAGTAGCAGAGATCTGACTTACGGATAATGCGAGACCACTCGCTACAAATGTTCCTCCTGCGAGGATGGCGTACCCGATCGAACGAGTCTGCCGTCGTTGGCTCTGTGCGATCTCCTGAGGTATCACTGTGCGTTCCTGTTCTCGTGCGTCCAGTTCACGATCCAATTTCGTGGGTAGCCGGAGGAGGGCCCAGAGGGAGGTTTCGATGTCAGACTGAGCTTCGGCGAGTTTCATCCGGGCTGCTCGCTGGAGGAAGCCGTGTTCACGGAGGAACGCCTGCGCAGCTGCGAGGATATTGAACTCGGGATCGAGCTGTCTAAGAACACCTTCACCGATCGATCCCACCCGAATGACTAACATCACGTCTGGCGGGATACGAAACGGAAACTCTCGGAGCATTCCGACGACCACGTCGATTATCTGCTGCCAGTTCACATCACCACTCCCTTCGAGGTCATCGATAACTAACTCGAGAACGTGGCCGACGGCGGCCCTGTCGGCGTCGGGATCGAGTGCACCAAGGGCGACAAGTTCGTCGATGAGGGATTCGACATCCCGGTTGACAGCGGCCAGATAGAGGTTGATCACGCTCGCTTGCATCGCCGGCGTGAACCGACCGCTCATCCCGAAGTCGTAGAAGACGATGCGGCCATCATCGTCGACAGCGAGATTTCCAGGATGGGGATCGCCGTGGTACACACCGTGATCGAGTCCCATCGTGAAGTAGGCATTCGCCACTCGTCGGGCGACGTTCTCCGGATCGTAGCCCTTCGCTTCGAGTTCCTCGAGGTCAGTAACCTTCGTTCCCTCGGCGTACTCCATGGTGAGGACACGTTCGGAGCAGACGTCACGAAACACGCGTGGGATCGTAACGGTCTCATTCTCGTCGGCAGCGAAATTTTCCCGAATCTCCTCCATCATCTGGGCCTCTCGCTCGAAGTCCAGTTCCTCCAGAATGATGCGCTCAAAGTCGTCCGCCATGTTCCGGAGTGAGAAACTGAACCGATCAGGTGCGAGAAACAATGCAAGGGGAACGAGGCGACGAATAATGCGCAGATCGGTCTCGATGAGGTCCTTGATTCCGGGGCGTCTTACTTTCACGACCACCTGTTTTCCCTGATAGGTCGCCCGATAGACCTGTGCTAGCGATCCGCCGGCGATGGGTTCGGGATCGAAGTCGTCGTACGAGTGATACCCGACGTCTTCGGCGAGAGCCGGAATCATCTCGCGATACGGACCCGCCGGAATCGCATCTTGGAGCACTGCGAACTCCTCCGCGTACACTTGCGGAACGAGATCTGGGCGCGTCGAGAGAACTTGGCCGATCTTTACGAACGTCGGCCCAAGGTTGAGCATCGCCTCCCGTAGACGGCGGGCACGCTGCTCGTGCTGGTCCCGTGGCACAGTGCGTGACCCACCGACGATCAGAAACCGATGCCGATCACGGAGAAAGCGTAGGATGAACGGGGTGAACGTCCCAAGAATACGAATTAGACGGAGAAGAAATCGAACCATGGGCGTTGTCATAGAGTTCTTCCGACGGCCCTTAATACGTGCCCGTCGACCTACTTCGAAATACCCAATCGGCTTGGAGACGGATCTGTGAACAGAATGCCGAGGGATCCCGTCTGCGGTATGCAACTCAGAGTTGACGAAGCGGTAGCTTCAGTCCGGCACGACCAGGTGACGTACTATCTCTGTAGCGAAGAATGTCGACAGCGCTTCGAGAAACAGCCCGCAGTATACACCGAGTAGGGAGCCTACGCACAGTAGCAAATGGCCGACTGACGTTTATGGAAGGGCGAGGCGTACTGCCAGTATGCCAGTTGAGTCGGTCTGCGGTATGGAAGCCAGCGACTCAAGCGAAATCACCGCCGATTTCGAGGGGACGACGTTCTACTTCTGTTCGTCCGACTGTCGTGATTTCTTCGAAGAGCACCCGAAGCGATTCGTCGACGAGCCACGACCCACCTCTGTGATGCGAGTGGCGTAATGGTACCGCGCTTGCACTACGGCCGCGCCGTCGGTGAGTTCAACCTGACGGTCGCCGACCCGGAATTGCTGAGCGTCGGTCTCGAGGACGATACCGACCTTCAGTTCGATCTCGAACGGGCGAATAAAGCAGCAGAACGATCGTGATTCCTTAGCGAACTTCGGATACTTCGCTACCGTTTTCGTCGACCGATTCTCGAACCGTCATTTCCAAATCCCGGTCCTCTCGAACCGTCTTGATGAGTGCTTCAAGCAGACTGTTATACGCATTCGGGCGCTCAATCATAGCGACGTGACCGGTACGCTGTAGCCTGCAGAAAACGCTCTCAGGAATCCGCCTCGCGGTTCCGCGTGCCCGCTCGATGGGAACAATACCGTCGGCTGGTCCGTGGATGACGAGCGTTGGGGCATCGACTCGCTCAATATCGAGGCGACCGTCGTACCCCCAGAAGGCCTCGGTGACAGTCGTCCACGCTGAGCGACGGTGGGGAAGTGGGTTCGATTGCAGGAAATCTTCGACAACGGCACGTGACGTCCCTTCGTGGAAGCCTACGCTGTAGGCTAACTGCCGTATGAGCGCGTCGTTCGCGGGAATCTTGTAGAGTTGTAGTGCGAGAAACAGTCGTAAGAGCGGTTTCTCCCACGTGGGTGTTAGGTCGTGGTCACCCCCAGCATGCAAAACGAGCCCGGCCGTCGGGTTGCGCTTCGCGTACTCGATTGCGAGGGCGGTACCATAACTGTGGCCGTGGACGATAGGGCACTCGATGTCGAGTTCATCGAGGAGATTCGCGAGATCGGAAACATGTCCCGAAAGGGTCTGCTCTTGGCGTGTGGTCGATTCTCCGTTGCCGGCGAGCGCGTACGTGACTAGTTTGTGCCTCCCTTTAAAAGCGTCAAGCTGTGGGTACGGATTCCAAAGTGACCCGAGACCACCGTGGACAAATACGATTGCTGGGTCTGGACCAGGAAGATGCAGTGTCTCCAGTGTGACTGATTCTGACACCTGAATGGGTGTCGATTCTGGGACCGACTCTCGAACATCGTCGAACTTGACGTATCCCAGAGGGAAGTCAGATGAGGACATACCGAAACACTTTGTCGAGTGGGATATTCAGGGATTCGGCGCATAGAGCGCATACAGGATGGAAAGCATTCCCGCCGCCGCGACTAGTGCAGCCACGAGACCCGCCTGAAAGATCGATACCTGGAGCAGTTCGAATAGAACTCCTTCAAGGAGTCCACCGAGGCCAATTAGTGCGAACCCAAGGGCGACGTAGAGCATCAGCTGTGTTCCGTGGCGTTGGTAGCCGCGATAGGCTTGGTACGCGATAACCAGAGCCAACGCGGTCATGAACAACTTGGCGATGACGAATAATGTGTGTTCCATGAATCAGTCTCCCCGCATGTTTTCAAAGATGGAGGTGATCCGGTCCGCGGGATCCGGCCGGACATCGATCTGGATGTCAAACCCCTCGTCTTGGAGGAGGACTTCGATACGTTCGAGACGTGCCTCATACTCCCGATAGTGCCGACCAGCGGGATCGACGTGCGTGTACTCTTCGAGGAGCCCTTGCTCGACGAGCGTGTTGAGGCGACGAGAGGCGGTTGGACGTGACATGTCGCATTCCTCGCTGAGTTCTTTTGCGGAGAGTCGCTTTGTTTTCGTCGCCACGAGAATATCCCGGGCGTACTCATCGTCGAGTGTGGCGAAAACGGCTGGTGGGCTCAGCTCCTCAGTCACATCTACATACTCGTCTAGTGGGGTAAAATAGCTGCCCAGTTTTCTGACTCAGAACGTCGGCTCTCTATTATATTGTCTCTGTTCGCGTACTCGTAGTTGAAGGTGACCTAACAATGTCTACAATCAACTCTGGTGTTAACCAACTGGAGAGCAAAGTCGGCGGCCTGACCGTCGGCGGGAAAGTCCACAGCCTCAGCGCGTGGTTCGTGCTCGCGCTGCGTCTCATGATGGGCTACGCGTTCGCGTACTCGGGATTCACGAAGATCGTAGCCGCCGAACCGTTCTCGGCGGGTGGCTATCTGGCGAACGTCGCGGCGACCAACGGAAACCCACTCGCCGGTGTCTTCGCGTGGATGGGCTCGACTCCGTGGTTCGTCGAGTTCGCTAACGTGGCTGTCCCGTGGGGCGAGCTGTTCATCGGTCTCGGACTGCTCGTCGGCGCGTTCGTCCGCCTTGCGGCGTTCTTCGGCGCGCTCATGATGGTCATGTTCTACTTCGGGAACTGGGACATCGCTCACGGCGTCATCAATGGCGACTTCGCGTACATGCTCGTGTTCCTCGCGGTTGCGGCGTTCGGTGCGGGCCGCATCCTCGGGCTCGACAAGTACATCGAACAGTACGAGGTCAGCGACGAGGCGCTCGTCGAGCGCTACCCCGTCCTCGAGTACATCCTCGGCTAACCACGCCGAACCATTTCAGGAGAAATATACATGACAAACTCAATTCAACCACGCGGTACTCGTTCCCTCGGACTGATCGTCGTCGGTGCGCTGACGGTCGCGGTTATCGGGGGTATGGCCCTAACGCACGCAGCCGTCCCGGACGCGGTGATGTGGGACTGGCACTACGGAATGTGGGACGACGGCCACATGACCGGCTGGGGGCTATGGGGATGGGGCATGATGCTGTTCGGCCTCCTCTGGATGGCCCTCATCATTGGTCTACCCATCTATCTCGTCTATTGGTTGGCTACCCGATCTCAGACTGACGGGCCCGCCGAGGATAGAGCCCTCGTGACTCTCCGTGAGCAGTACGCCCGCGGTGAGATCGACGACGAAGAATTCGAACGCCGCCGTGGCCGCCTCACGACGAATCGCTAACATACGTCGCTACCGAAGAGGAGAGCTACTACCGACATCCTCCGAGATGGAAATCACACCCATCGCGGATTTTCAGATAATTCATGGACAATGGAGTAGCTGATCTGTACGAGAGAACCTACGCAGGCGCAGACTCTCCAATCTCGATGTACTGATGCTCCCACTCACGGCGGGCTTCGATTTCACGGCGGCCGCGCCGCGTGAGCGTATAGACGTTCGTCCGCTGGTCTTTCTCGCCTTTCTCGACGAGGCCCTTCTCGACGAGCGTATCGAGATTCGGGTAAAGTCGTCCGTGATGGATCTCTTTCTCGTAGTAATCCTCGAGTTCCTCCTTGATGGCGAGGCCGTGGGGTTCCTGGAGGCCAGCGATCACGTACAGGAGGTCGCGCTGGAAGCCGGTCAGGTCGTACATCGTCCCGCTCACTGATACGAAGCACTATCGCATACGTCTGTTGCCCCTCAAAGCGCAGTAAAACCCCACAGATACTGAATCAGATACCTGTATGTTTATACAGAGGACGGGAGAAATGTCGCTGCGTATGGCAGACCTGATCGTCAAATCGGCCGTGAAAGAAGCGCTCAATGACCACAACGTCTCGGCGGATTTCTACGAGGCGCTGGACGATGAGGTAACTGAAGTGCTCCAAGATGCAGCCCGGCGTGCCGAGGCAAACGATCGGAAAACTGTCCAGCCCCGCGATCTCTAGGTCGCTCGGAACGAACTATCCCTCTGCTCGAATTCACTCCCTGTTTTAAGATGTTCGTGACTGGAAGGTACAGCTATGAGTGTCACAACCGAGTCAATTCAAGTTGAGAACGTGGTTGCATCGTCCGATATCGGCCAGGAACTCGATCTTGAAACGCTCTCCGAAGACCTAGGGGCGACCGACTACGATCCCGATAACTTCCCTGGTCTCGTGTATCGGATGCACGATCCAAAAGCCGCAGCACTCATCTTCCGCTCGGGGAAAGTCGTCTGTACAGGTGCGAAAAGCGTTGACGACGTTACGACCGCCCTTGAGCACGTCTTCGACGAACTCCGCGAGTTGGGCGTCGATGTCGCTGCTTCTCCGGCGATTGAAATCCAGAATATCGTCTCAAGTGGCGACCTCGACCACACACTCAATTTGAATGCCATCGCTATCGGCTTGGGGCTCGAACACATCGAATACGAACCCGAACAGTTCCCCGGACTCGTCTACCGGCTCGACAATCCGGACGTCGTCGCGCTCCTCTTTGGCAGTGGGAAGCTCGTCATCACTGGCGGCAAGCAACTTGATGACGCCGAACAAGCCCTCACGAAGATCGAAGACCAGCTCAACGATCTCGGGCTACTGGACTGATTTGGGGACTCAAACCAGGTCGTCGGAGGCGCCGCCACTGGGAGTACATTTTTGTCTCTCCTACTCACTTTTTAAGTCGGATCGATGGCTGATGCTGAACGCGAGGGAGATGAAGTTCGCTCCGGGGATGTTCTTTCAGTGCAGGAGCTGAACGAGCGGATTGCATCGGCTATCGAAGAAACGTCTGCCCTCCACAGTGTCCGCTGTATCGGAGAAGTTACCGATCTCCACCAAAACAGTACTGCGCTCTATTTTACGCTCACGGATGGCGAAGCCGAGCTCCCCTGTATGATCTGGGCGAACCGCTACCGGGATATGGACGCCGAACTCGAAGACGGAACCGAGGTCATCCTCGAGGGCGATATCGAGTACTGGGTCGAAGGTGGGAAAATCGACCTCAAACCGTGGGAAGTGATCGTCGTCGGCGACGGCGACCAGGCGGCTGCCGTGGAGCGACTACGAAGCGAACTCGAAGAGCGTGGCTGGTTCGACGACGAACAGAAACAGCGCCCGTCGGCGTTCCCGGAGCGAGTCGGTGTTGTCACTTCTCTCCGAGGAGACGCCCGGTACGACATCCAGAACGCGATCCACGAGCAGGATCCAACCGTCGACATCCTAGTGAAGGACGCAACCGTCCAGGGATCGGAGGCGCCGACGTCCATCGCGAACGGCATCCACCATCTGGACCGCTCGGAGGACGTCGACGCGATCATCGTCGGCCGCGGCGGTGGGAGTGATTCCAACCTCCAAGCCTTCAACACCGAGCGGGTCGCGGAGGCGATCTTCACCGCCAATACCCCCGTAGTCACCGCGATTGGACACACCGATGACCGGCTCATCGCGGACCAGGTGGCGGACGTCGCGACGATCACGCCGACCGCCGCCGGCGAGTATATCGTGAGTTCTCGCGAGGAGTTCCTTGCGAGTGAGGTCGAACCGCTGGAGCAGCAACTCGAGGCTGCGTACGAAACTTTCCAGCAGGAGCACGAACACGAACAGGAACTCGTCGAAGCTGTCGACGAGGCGGCCGCACCCGAGGGCCTCCCGCCGGTCTACTACAAGACCGCAATCGCTGTGCTGCTGTTGCTGTTGTTGGTCATCACTGGGCTTTGGCTGGGGGTGATCTAAGCGTGGCAAACGATCAAGAGATCCATGACCGGCTGACCCGTGTCGAAGAAATCATTGAGCAGCTCGATGCGGACGAGTGTGGCCTCGATGAAGGTACAAGGCTCCACGAGGAAGGTCGGGAACTCTTGGCCGAGGTGCGAGAAATCCTCGACAACGGGCGTGGAGACGTCGTGGAACTCGAGTAGAATCCCATACCAATATTAACCAACAGCCAACGGCATCTAACTCCATTGTTGGTTAACGGAACCCTTGCAAGGTGAACGAGCTCTCGGATTATAATTTACTTTAGATTTTTGCGCCAGTTGGTGGCCAGAAAGCATATACCGATCTTCTAGCTATCGCACCACCATGGACCGGGGCTCAACCGGTGCATACCCACCCCGCACATATGATCACACGGGCAGTCACCATCGAAGACATCGATGATCTGTATCTGACGTGGAACAGCCATATCAACGGTTCCGCCCTCTATCGCCGCGCCCTCCGAGACGAGATGGAGCTTCGCGACGTCGACCCTGACGAGCTTCGAGATCTCTTCGAACGGGCCCGCGAACAGGGCTACACGAAAGAAGAAATCGTCGAAGAGACCAATCGCTACGCCGATCTCAAAGCACTCGTCGACGACGCAGAGGAGTAACCCGCTATGTCACAGGACAATACGCCCTCCGAGACGGCTTCGAATCGCGCTGAAAGCCAGTCCACGGCATCGAGTAGGCTTCCCAGGCAAGCTATGTTCATCGTCGTCGCCCTGAGCCTGTTCGCTGTGGAACCCGCCGCCGCACAGACGAATGCCGTCTGTAGTGCGGACAACCTTCCCAGCATGATCGAGGGCTTCTTCCAGCTTACCACGGCGCTGGGCATTGTCGGCCTCGCAGTCGTGTGGCAGGCTGACTCCCTTATCGAGATGTTCACGATCACGCCCGAGCAGAAGAAGGGCCTCAAGCGGCACAAACGGTCGGCGATGAAGTCCGCGGTCGTCCTCGTCGCCCTCGGCCCACTCTACACCGTCGCTGGGTCGATGATGAACCTCCCGTTGGCGCAGTGCGTCGACCTCGCCCCCTGGTAGGCGACTACCATCCCCGTCGCGAGCCCCCATGACACAACGAGAGCTCTCCGTGCTAATGGCCGCCCTGTTCGTGACGAGTTTAGTCACAGGTCTCGTCACTGCAAGCCCGCCACGGCCAGGCACGGAGGGAAATGGGCTCACTGAGAATGAATCAGCGACGCTGTGGTCTCGCGACGCGGACAACTACATCACCCAGGAAGAGTACCAGCAGCGCTACGGCGAGAGTCGGACCGCGATGCACCAGCTCGCAAACGGGACGGACATCACGTTCACGCGCCCGCCGGCGACAGCTGCAACGTGGACGCGAAACGATTTCGCTGATCTCGAAGCCGGTGGGTCGGATACGTCCGTGCATCCGCGCCACGCGTCGCTCGAAGATGGCGTGTTTATCGAGGACGCCCACGCCACGGTGTTCGCAGTACAGCCGTCGACGCGAGGTCACTTGGAGTCGGGTGACACACCGCTCTATATCGCGCCGAACGGCACGATGCGGGGGTTCGTCGACTATCGCGTTCGCGTCCCGAACGGAAGCTCTTCGGGGAACACGACGATCGAGTGGTCGCTCACGAGCAACGAGGTCGAGGAGGTTCGATTGCAGAAGGACGGCGAAACCATCGTCGAGCGCGACGGCTCGCACACGCCGGCCCTCGACTACCAGATCGAGGATGACTGGAGTGCAAACCTCACGCTTGAAGCCGAGATCAGCGTCCGGTTGAAGAAGACCACGCGAATCGACCGAGGCGACGAGACCGATGTCGAGGTCACGTACCGAACCGAATCGCTCAACGTCTCGGATTCGATCGCCGTCGAGATCTACGACCTCTCGGCGTACCCCTACTACGCCGAGTACCCCAATGGTGACGCCGGTCTGGCTATCTTCCAGTCCAGACCGTGGCAGGGGTACACGCTCACGGAAAATGGAAGCGCACGAGTGCGTGGCGTCTGGCGGTTCTACACCGCACGGAACACCAACTGGGATACACTCGTCAGGTCGAACCGGACCGACAGCGCCACCGTCGAGTCTGACGCGATTCCGGTCTATGTTCACGCGTATCCGTCGCGAATTGGCCCGCGTGCCGAACCAGTTCGCGATGGCCCAGAGATCATCGACACCTGGGGCACTGACCGACCGTCTCCGGACGGCACTCTCGGTGAGAACATCAACATCGACATCGTCAACCAGTCGTACACGACGACGTACGGTGTTGCGGTTCGCGCCGAGAGCGTCGACCGCGACGCGCTCCAGGTAGCGGGGATCGTGCGGGGTGTGAACGCCTCAATTGTGGCACCTGACGCTGGCTCTGAGCGGCAACTCCGGCGCAGTAATCTGACTGTTGAGGTTCTCCAGCAGAACGAAAGTCAGGCCACACTCCGCATCGAACTCCGAGACAACGAGACCGGCGCACCAATCGTGCTCAGCGATCCCGACCGACGATATCCAATTGGCGGGAGCACTCGCAACGGCTACATCACCATCGCGGAGCAACGTGTCGAGACCAACGCCTCCGGGGTGGCGATTGTGACGATCGACGAGCCGGGCATCTACACGGCTCGGTACCATCCGGGTTCGTGGCTCGGGCACGACCCCGCGTATGTGAGTGCGACGGCAACTGCTCGGTGGCATCCGCTCGGCACCATCGACGGTTGGTTCGCGTTCATTTTCGAGGTCGGCTGGCAGCTCATCCCGTTTATTGTGATGTTCTACGCAGGCAAGCGGATCCTCCGAATGCTCGGTCCAGAAGACATCTTCCAACGGAACCCATAGTCATGACTAGAAACCACCCACACATCAGTCGGCGAACCGCCCTCCGAACAGTCGCAGGTGCTGCCCTCGTAAGCGTCGCTGGCTGTCTGAACGACAATGGCGGTTCTGGGACGCCTGGTGACGGAACGACCTCTCCAGATGGCAACGGCCCACTCACACGTGTCGCTGTCGAGGGAACCACACTCGTCGTCGAACTCTCCGGAGAGGCCGACATCGACCAAGTCAATCTTATCCAACCGAACGGCGAGCTATTCGGGAAGCGTGACGTAGCCGCAGGTGCTCAGCAGGTCTCATTCGAGATTGGCACCGCGTATGCGCCCGGTGAGTACCGCGTACTCGCGTTGAAAGGCGAGGAGACAGTAGTTGAGACCACGACTGAACTCCGTCCAGAGATTCAGATACAGGATGTCGGACTCTATCGGAATAATCCAGATAAGC